>NZ_BAABWG010000002.1:65000-837749 GCF_040372165.1 Hydrogenophaga sp. 5NK40-0174
AAGTGAATAAGAGCATGTGGTGGATGCCTTGGCGATGATAGGCGACGAAGGACGTGATAGCCTGCGATAAGCTTCGGGGAGCTGGCAAATAAGCTTTGATCCGGAGATTTCCGAATGGGGAAACCCACCTAGTAATAGGTATCTTTATCTGAATACATAGGATATTGAGGCGAACCGAGCGAACTGAAACATCTAAGTAGCTCGAGGAAAAGACATCAACCGAGATTCCGAAAGTAGTGGCGAGCGAAATCGGAAAAGCCTGTTAGTGATAGCACGATTCTTAACGAAACAGTCTGGAAAGGCTGGCCATAGTGGGTGATAGCCCCGTACGTGAAAAGATTCGTGTGGTACTAGGCTAACGACAAGTAGGGCGGGACACGTGAAATCCTGTCTGAATATGGGGGGACCATCCTCCAAGGCTAAATACTCATCATCGACCGATAGTGAACCAGTACCGTGAGGGAAAGGCGAAAAGAACCCCGGGAGGGGAGTGAAATAGATCCTGAAACCGCATGCTTACAAAAAGTCGGAGCCCGCAAGGGTGACGGCGTACCTTTTGTATAATGGGTCAGCGACTTACATTCAGTGGCAAGCTTAACCGAGTAGGGAAGGCGTAGGGAAACCGAGTCCGAATAGGGCGTTCAGTCGCTGGGTGTAGACCCGAAACCAAGTGATCTATCCATGGCCAGGATGAAGGTGCTGTAACAGGTACTGGAGGTCCGAACCGACTAATGTTGCAAAATTAGCGGATGAGCTGTGGATAGGGGTGAAAGGCTAAACAAACTTGGAAATAGCTGGTTCTCTCCGAAAACTATTTAGGTAGTGCCTCAAGTATTACCGTCGGGGGTAGAGCACTGTTTTGGCTAGGGGGTCATGGCGACTTACCAAACCAAGGCAAACTCCGAATACCGATGAGTACAGCTTGGGAGACAGAGCACCGGGTGCTAACGTCCGGACTCAAGAGGGAAACAACCCAGACCGCCAGCTAAGGTCCCTAAAATTGGCTAAGTGGGAAACGAAGTGGGAAGGCTAAAACAGTCAGGATGTTGGCTTAGAAGCAGCCATCATTTAAAGAAAGCGTAATAGCTCACTGATCGAGTCGTCCTGCGCGGAAGATGTAACGGGGCTAAGCCAGTTACCGAAGCTGCGGATTCACAGTTTACTGTGAGTGGTAGGAGAGCGTTCTGTAAGCCTGTGAAGGTGGCTTGTAAAGGCTGCTGGAGGTATCAGAAGTGCGAATGCTGACATGAGTAGCGTTAAAGCGGGTGAAAAGCCCGCTCGCCGTAAGCGCAAGGTTTCCTACGCAACGTTCATCGGCGTAGGGTGAGTCGGCCCCTAAGGTGAGGCAGAAATGCGTAGCTGATGGGAAACAGGTCAATATTCCTGTACCGATTACAAGTGCGATGTGGGGACGGATCTTAATAGGTTATCCGGCGGTTGGAAGTGCCGGTTTAGACAGATGTAGGCGATACGTAGGCAAATCCGCGTGTCATATACCGAGGCTGTCGATCGAGTGAGCTTGCTCGCGAAGTAACTGAACGGGGTCCCAGGAAAAGCCACTAAGCTTCAGCTTGTAATTGACCGTACCGCAAACCGACACTGGTGCGCGAGATGAGTATTCTAAGGCGCTTGAGAGAACTCTGGAGAAGGAACTCGGCAAATTGACACCGTAACTTCGGAAGAAGGTGTGCCCTAGTAATGTGTAGAGAACATCGAAGCATGAATGGGTTGCAAAAAATAGGTGGCTGCGACTGTTTATTAAAAACACAGCACTCTGCAAACACGAAAGTGGACGTATAGGGTGTGACGCCTGCCCGGTGCTGGAAGATTAATTGATGGGGTGCAAGCTCTTGATCGAAGTCCCAGTAAACGGCGGCCGTAACTATAACGGTCCTAAGGTAGCGAAATTCCTTGTCGGGTAAGTTCCGACCTGCACGAATGGCGTAACGATGGCCACACTGTCTCCTCCAGAGACTCAGCGAAGTTGAAATGTTTGTGATGATGCAATCTCCCCGCGGAAAGACGGAAAGACCCCATGAACCTTTACTGTAGCTTTGTATTGGACTTTGAACAGGTTTGTGTAGGATAGGTGGGAGGCTTTGAAACCGGAACGCTAGTTTCGGTGGAGCCAATCTTGAAATACCACCCTGATTTGTTTGAGGTTCTAACCTAGGCCCGTTATCCGGGTCGGGAACAGTGCATGGTAGGCAGTTTGACTGGGGCGGTCTCCTCCCAAAGCGTAACGGAGGAGTTCGAAGGTACGCTAGGCACGGTCGGACATCGTGCTAATAGTGCAATGGCATAAGCGTGCTTAACTGCGAGACTGACAAGTCGAGCAGGTGCGAAAGCAGGACATAGTGATCCGGTGGTTCTGTATGGAAGGGCCATCGCTCAACGGATAAAAGGTACTCTGGGGATAACAGGCTGATACCGCCCAAGAGTTCATATCGACGGCGGTGTTTGGCACCTCGATGTCGGCTCATCTCATCCTGGGGCTGTAGCCGGTCCCAAGGGTATGGCTGTTCGCCATTTAAAGAGGTACGTGAGCTGGGTTTAAAACGTCGTGAGACAGTTTGGTCCCTATCTTCCGTGGGCGCTGCAGATTTGAGGAAGCCTGCTCCTAGTACGAGAGGACCGGAGTGGACACACCTCTGGTGTACCGGTTGTCACGCCAGTGGCATTGCCGGGTAGCTAAGTGTGGAAGAGATAACCGCTGAAAGCATCTAAGCGGGAAACTCGTTTCAAGATTAGATCTGCCGGGGCCTTGAGCCCCCTAAAGAGTCGTTCAAGACCAGGACGTTGATAGGCTGGGTGTGGAAGCGTAGCAATGCGTTAAGCTAACCAGTACTAATTGCTCGTGCGGCTTGACCCTATAACTTTGACGGAACGTCAAAGCATTCAAATGTCAGTGGATCTATCCACTGCGTATGCCAGCGTTGGCAGCAATCAAAATACGCTGATTCATCAGACTCTATGAATTCGTCTGACCAGGCAAAGCCTCGTCAGACAACCCGTTATGCCTGACGACCATAGCAAGGTGGAACCACTCCTTCCCATCCCGAACAGGACAGTGAAACGCCTTTGCGCCGATGATAGTGCGGATTCCCGTGTGAAAGTAGGGCATCGTCAGGCTCTTACACCTCAAAACCCCCATGCACTTCTCGTGTGTGGGGGTTTTGTTTTTGGCGGAGTCGCTCAGCAGTTCATGGCAAGTGAGGCTGCTCAGCCTCGATTGAGCACCTGTTCACCTGCAATTTCGATAGCGCCTGCCGACTGAAGCTCATCCAGTAGTAGTGCGAACCAATTCGCTCTGTCTTTGGCCGAGCCTGTTGGCATCAGGTACTTGCTGAAGTACGGTGTTGCCATGGCCCACGAGTACATGGAGTCCCGGTGAATGGCTTGCCACTCGAGAAGTTTGAACTTGATGAGAACCTTGGCTGCATACCGTTGGTGCTTCTCGGGCTGTGAGCAAAAGGAGTCGAGACGGCGCCTTGCATGGGCAAGTGCTCTCTGAACGTCCTGGAAGACGGCACCATGGCCAGGAATCACTTGCTGAGGTTTCAGACGTTCAATCAGATCCAAGGTGGCCGCAACCTCGTCAAACGCGTCGATGCCTTCAATTTCCGGAAAGACGACGCCAAATCCGTTTTCCCAAAGCGCATCGGCCGATATCAGAATCCGGTCTATCGGCTCAAACAGGATGACCGAATGGGGGTCGTGGCCAGCAGCTGCATGTATCTCCCAAGCTCGGGGCCCCAACTGGATGGTGTCACCGGGCACCAGAAGTCGTTCAAAGCGGAATGGTGCACACGACTGCCCGGTGACCTCGTAGCTCAGACGCTCTGTGTCCCATTCGGCGACCGCTTCCGCTTCGCCAGGGGGAATCGCCGTCACTAAGTGAGGGAAGGCGGCTTGCAGCGCTGCATTGCCACCGCAGTGATCACTGTGCAGGTGGGTATTGAGCAGGAGCGTCAGATCTTCCCCTGCATGGAGACCTTGCCGTACGAGAGCGAGCGTCTGCGGCGCGTGCGTCACGTAGCCGGAGTCGACCAGAGCAGCACCAGCCTCTTCGAACGCAGGGAAGAAGATACTGTTGGCGGAAAGCCAGCCACGTTCAAGGACCAGAAGTCCAGCTCGCCTGAACGAAGCGGACCGAGCACTTACCAAACTCAACTCCGGAGAGCACGGCGCAAGATCTTGCCTACGTTGGTCTTCGGCAGGTCATCCCGAAATTCAATGTACTTCGGTCGCTTGTAGCCGGTGAGGTTGTCGTGACAGAAGCGAGCCACGGCATCTTCCTTCAGCGTGGGGTCACTGCGTACCACAAATACCTTGATCGCTTCGCCTTGCTTGTCATCTTCCACGCCGATGGCAGCGCACTCCAGCACGCCAGGGCAGGTCGAAATGACGTTCTCCAGCTCGGCTGGAAAGACATTGAAGCCTGAGACCAGGATCATGTCCTTCTTGCGGTCGACAATGCGTGTGAATCCGCGCTCATTCATTACCCCGATGTCTCCGGTACGCAAAAAACCGTCAGCGGTGAAGCACTTCTCGGTCTCCTCCGGCTTGTTGTAGTAGCCTCGCATCACATTGGGACCCTTGATGCAGATTTCACCGTTCTCACCCAGGGGAACATCATTTCCATCGTCGTCCTTGATGGCGATATCGACGCTTGGCAAAGGCAGACCAATCGTCCCGCTGAACTCTTTGCTGGTCACAGGGTTGTTGGTGCCGATGGCACAGGTCTCGCTCATCCCCCACCCTTCAACCATGTTGGTCCGGGTCACCTTTTGCCATTGCAGAGCCGTACCTTCAGATGCGGCCATGCCGCCTGCCTGGGCATACTTGAGTTGGCTGAAGTCCAGTCGACGGAAGTCCGGGTTTTGCAGCAAGGCGTTGAACAATGTATTCACACCGGGCAGCAGATGGAATGGCCGGGCCGCAAGGGCGGCGACAAAAGCCTTGATATCCCGTGGGTTGGGGATCAAGGTCATGTAGGCGCCCCAGCGCAGGTTGAGCAAACTGAGTGTCAACGCGAAGATGTGATACAGCGGCAGCGCCGCGATGTTGTTGGTCTGTTCGGTGCGATCGACATCGCTCAGGGCAGGGCTGAACCAAGCTTCGGCTTGAAGCATGGCCGCCACAATGTTGCGGTGAGTGAGGACAGCCCCTTTGGACAGGCCCGTGGTGCCACCCGTGTATTGAAGGAACGCGATGTCCTCACCCGTGGGTGCGGCTCTCCTGAACACTTGGCTGGATCCCTGGCTCAATGCCTTGCGGAAGCTGACGATGGTGCGCTGGCCGACACCGCCTGTGAGTGGTAGCTTGTAAGGAGGGACCATGCGTGCCAGATGGCGCACAGCAAAGGTGATCCACTTGCCGTACCAGCCGCCCAGCAAGTCACCCATGCTGGCCACCACAACTTGCCGAATTTGGGTGTGATCGATGACCTCTTCCAGGGTGACGCAGAAATTCTCAAGAATGATGATGGCTTCTGCGCCGGAGTCCTTGAGCTGATGCTCAAGCTCCCGTGCCGTGTAAAGCGGATTCACGTTCACGGCCGTGTAGCCGGCGCGAAGCACAGCAGCCATCGCCACCATGAACTGCGGAATGTTGGGCAGCATGATGGCAACCCGGGCGCCGGCCGGGAGACCCTGAGACTGAAGCCAGGCACCCAGGTCAGTGCTGTACTCATCCAGCTGCCGGTAGCTCATTTTGCGATTCATGCAAACAGTGACCGTTCGCTCGGCGTTATCCCGGAAGGACTGATCAAACAGGTCAACCACCGACCGGTATGCGTCAGGATCGATCTCGTGGGGTACTTTCTCTGGGTAGCTGGAAAGCCAAGGACGTTGGGTCATGGATGCAATTCAATGGTGAAAGTGATTCCAAAGCGCATTCTGGAGCGAATCAGGACGGGCTCATACCGGGCCTGCCCCTAGTTCCTGTCGCCATGGCTACACCCCTGACCGGTCGTCGTTGAAACGGCATTCTGCCTCCAGGCGTGCCGTGACATCGTCCATGGGGGCGTGAAACAAGGCTTCCAGCCAGTCGCGTTCTCGCTGCTCAATGGCATCGAGCAGGGTTTGAGGGCTGCGCATACCCGAGAATGCGTCGAAGCCCGCCTCAAGAAAACGCTGGAGCTCGGATAGGCCAGCTGCTTTGGCAGGCCCTCTCATCAACCGGAGCGCCATGCGAAGGCTGCGCCTGCGGGTCAAGCGGTCCAACTCCTGACCCATGTGTATCACCACGGACAACTGTCGGGCCCGGGATTGCGCCTCACCAACCTGGCGCCATGCATGAACGTAGGCACGGACGAGCTCGCCATCCGAGAGAGTCCCGGTCTGAGGCGGAAGTTGCCTGGCCATGGCGTGGTCGAGCCGTTCCGTCAAACCATGGGTTGTCGCCAGATCCACCGCCAGATCGCCGACCTCGGGCGGGAAAAGGCGCTCGATGGCGCCCGCGATCCTGGCGAACTGTTCGTCTCTGCCGCTGAAGTCCCCCTCTCCATAGAGTTCATCGAGAAAGAAGCGGGTGGCTGCAGCATAAGCCGGGTGCGCGAGGAAGTCCGAATATGTCCCCCGGAACCTGGCCGCTTGCAGTGACTTGATGAAATGCACGTCGCCAGCACCTTGTCGCAAGCAGCTGACTGCTGCCAACTCGTCTCGAATGCGGCCGGCGGTGCTTTTCTCTTGACGCGACATGGCTCCAGTCTAGAGCGTGGTGACACGTTCGGTTGGGCAGTTGCCCCTAAGAGCGACGCGGGCTTTGTGTCATATTCAGCACTGACATGACGAAGCCGAACGCTACCCTTTCGCCACGACGCCATGCCCATGGACATTCGCGCCTGGCACGCATGCAACAAGCCATCGTTGTCGCCATCTTGCTGGCGGGGCTTGCCTGGGCGGGCTGGTGGCTCGACGCCGGTGGGCTTTGGTGGATGGGCGGATGGGTGTTGATCATCGCTGGATACGGGACTGTTTTGGGCCTGGAATGGTGGATTGTTGCGGTGGTCCACAAGGACGACCCCGCACCGAAGCCAAGCATCTCAGAGTCTTTGCGCGCCTGGTGGCAGGAGTTCCATGTCGCGCCTCGAGTCTTCATGTTTCGGCAGCCGTTCATGTGGCGCAGCTACCCTGATACGACCGCCAGGGAAAAGCTCCCTGGTGCCCCCGTTGTTTTTGTTCACGGCTTTGTTTGCAACCGTGGGTTCTGGCTGCCGTGGATGAAGCGTCTGTGCCGGCGTGGCGTTCCCTACACGTCCGTGAATCTGGAGCCAGTGTTCGGCAATATCGATGACTATGTCGTCTTGATTGAAGAGGCGGTGCAGCGGGCCGAGGTCCAGGGAACCAGGCCGCCGATGCTGGTGTGTCACAGCATGGGCGGCCTGGCTGTGCGCGCCTGGCTGGCGTCAAGTCCAGACAACATGAGCCGGGCCAGCCGGATCGTCACCATTGGAACCCCGCATCGCGGAACCTGGCTAGGGCAATGGAGTATCTCGCCCAACGGCCAGCAAATGCGGGAAGGCAGCGAATGGCAACGTCAGCTGAGTCAGCGCGAGCGCGAGCAGCGGGGAGCGCAACCATACGCATACTTCACTTGCTGGTATGCCAATACGGACAACATCGTCTTCCCCGCATCCACGGGCTCGCTGCCAGGAGCGGACAACCGCCTGCTCAGAGGATACGCACACGTTGGCATGTGCTTCGAGCCGGTCGTCATCGAGGAAACACTGGCCATGAGAGAGGCCGCCTGAGGCTGGCCCCTCCCATGTGGGAAGCCTCACTTACTTGAGTACACCCCGGCGAACCTGATCCAGCTCCATGGTCTCGAACAAGGCCTTGAAATTGCCCTCCCCAAAACCATCGTTGCCCTTGCGCTGGATGAACTCGAAAAAGATGGGGCCCAACTGGTTTTCGCTGAAGATCTGCAGCAGCAACTCACCGGGCTTGCCGTCCACCAGGATGTTGCGGGTCTTGAGCGCATCCAGATCTTCTCCGTGCTGGGGAATGCGCTTGGGAAGCAGCTCGTAGTAAGTGTCGCTGGTGTCCAGCAGCTTGACACCATTGAGCTGCAACGCGTCCACGGTGTCATACAGGTTGGTCGAGCCCAAGGCAATGTGCTGGATACCTTCGCCGTGATAGCGGTCGAGGTATTCCTGAATCTGACCGGCCTTGTCGTTGCCTTCCTCGTTGATGGGGATGCGGATCTTGCCACAGGGGCTGGTCATCGCCTTGCTCTTGATGCCCGTCTGTTGCCCTTCCAGGTCAAAGTACCGGATCTCGCGGAAGTTGAAGATGCGCTCGTAGAAATCTGCCCACTCCGCCATGCGCCCGCGATGCACGTTGTGGGTGAGGTGGTCGATATAGGTCATGCCATGGCCGACGGGGTTGAGCTCGGCGCCGGGCAGTGGTTCGAAATCCACGTCGTAAAAGCCGATGTTGCCGATATCGCCCGGTTGAGCGCCGTTCTTGCCGCGCCAGCGGTCGATGAAGTAGATGATGGAGTCGCCAATACCCTTGATGGCGGGGATGTTGAGCTCTCCGGGGGCTGCGGTATTGGCATACCCCCAGGCGCCGAGTGACACGGCCCGTTCGTAGGCGGCCTTGGCATCCTGAACCCTGAAAGCGATGGCACAAACGCTGGGGCCGTGCTGGCGGGCAAACCGCTGGGCAAAGCTGTCGGGCTCGGCATTGATGATGAAGTTGATTTCCCCCTGCCGGTACAAGGTCACGTCTTTGTGGCGGTGGCGGGCAACAGGGACGAAGCCCATGCGTTCAAACAAGGCGCCCATGGCCTGTGGGTCGGGCGCTGCGTATTCGATGAATTCGAAACCGTCTGTGCCCATGGGGTTGTCCCAGGAGTCTGTTGCGCTGGGCGCATCTTTCGCAATGGGGTCGCGTGCGTTCATGGCCGTCTCCAAAGAGGCTGGAAAAGCTTCAATGTAGCGGTGATCCGGTGCAGTTTTTCTGCATATTGATGCTTGAAATCTTGATTAAATGCAATAAAAATGCGTGAAATGAACGATCAAGCACTTGATAGCCTCGACAAGTCCATTCTGCGCATGTTGCAGGTTGATGGGCGGGTGACTTATGAGCAGGTCGCCGAATCGGTGGGGCTGTCGCCCAGCGCCGTGCTGCGCAGGGTCAAGCGGCTCGAGCAGTCGGGCGTGATTGACCGCTACGTGGCCTTGTTGCGGCCAGAGGCTTTGGGACTTGGGCTGACCGCTTATGTGAACGTTCGGCTGGAAAAGCACGCCCAATCGGCCAAGCGAACCCCGATGGACCTGTTCAGGGCGAGCGTTGAAACATGGCCAGAGGTGGTCGATTGTGTGGCACTGACGGGCGACATGGACTTCCTGCTCCGGCTGGTGGTGGCGGACATGCCAGCCTATTCACGCTTCATGATGGATACCTTGCTCAAGCACCCAAGTGTTGAAGACTGCAAGACCAGCTTTGTGATGGACACCATCAAATCCACCACAGCCTTACCTTTGTAATGCTTTTGCATTCGGCAAATCCGCCACATTCCGCGTCGTGAATGCGAAATATGACGGCTTTTTCCCTGATTCAGGACGGCCGGTACTTGTCGATACTAGGGGAAACCCCTATCTTCAGGTGCATGTTGGATCCCAAGCAATGGTTCAGATCGTTGGTAGAAGGTGTAGCAAAGCACAAAGCTCCGCTGCAGCCTGACGCCATGGCCGCCGAGGAGCGTGTGCTCAAGGGCGGTGTCAAGGACGCCGGTGAGCGCCCTCGCACGGCTGTGCCGATTCGGTCCATGGGGCCGAACCACCTGGCCCGCATCGAGGCCCATTTGCTGGCGTTGTCTGAGCGGGACCGTTATCTCCGTTTTGGCTATGCTGCCAACGATGACCACATTCGCCGCTATGTTCACGGTCTGAACTTTGACCGGGACGAGCTCTTCGGCGTCTTCAATCGCAGGCTCGAGCTGGTGGCCATGGCGCACCTGGCCTATTCCATTGACCCCAAGACGCCCAATTGCGCCGAGTTTGGTGTGTCCGTGGCCAAGACTGCAAGGGGCAAGGGGTTCGGCCACCTGCTGTTCGAGCGTGCAGTGATGCATGCACGCAATGAGGGCGTGTCGATGCTGTTCATCCATGCGTTGTCCGAAAACACGGCCATGCTGCGCATCGCACGCGGGGCAGGTGCGCTGGTGGAGCGCGACGGCGCCGAGAGCGAAGCTCATTTACGTCTGCCGCCGGCCGACTTTGATTCCAGGGTGACTGAACTGATGCGTGAGCAGTGGGCGCGCACTGACTATCACCTCAAGGTTCAGGTGCGTCAGTTCAAGAAAGTGCTGCGGCGGCTGCAGGACATGCGTCGCAAACCCAAGGCTGAGAAAGAAAGCGCCTGAGCGGTGCGGCGCCCGTGAGGGCCGTTTTGCACTGTGCCCGATGCATCGGGTATGCTGTGCTCCTGTTGCAACCATTCCTTTAGCCCAGTGGCCGATTCCCCTGCGAGTCCGTCGCCGCAGCGCAGTCTGCGGCAAGAGGACAAACGTGGTTTCCTGCAGCGCCTGGCAGAGTTTCTGCACCCAGGCCCGGATTCCAAAGACGAACTGATCGAAACCCTCGCGGAAGCCGAGGACAACGACGTCATCAACGCCGAGTCCCGAGTGATGCTCGAGGGCGTCATACGCATCGCCGAAATGAGTGCGGGTGATGTCATGGTCGCAGCACCTCGGATGGATGTGCTCGACATTGATGCACCCTACGACGAGTTGCTGCACTTGGTGATCGATACCGCGCACTCGCGCTTTCCTGTATTTGAAGGCGAACGGGAAAACATCATCGGCATTTTGCTGGCCAAAGATCTCCTGAAGCTTCAGCGGGCGCCGGAACTGAACATACGAGCCTTGTTGCGGCCGGCCACGTTCGTACCCGAAAGCAAGGGTCTGAACGATCTGCTCCGCGAGTTTCGCGGCAACCGAAACCACCTGGCGATTGTCATCGACGAGTTTGGCAAGGTGGCGGGCCTGATCACGATCGAGGATGTGCTCGAGGAAATCGTCGGGGAGATTGAAGACGAATTCGACGTCGCAGAAGATGAAGGTGACATCTTTGCGCTGGCTGACCGCACCTGGCGGGTCAGCGGAGATACGCCGATCGAGCGCATCAATGAATCGTTCGGGCTGCAATTGCCCGAGGAAGACTTCGAAACCATCGGCGGCCTGGTGGCGCACAACATGGGCCATGTGCCCAAGCGCGGCGAGGAATATCAGATGGAAGATTTGCGTCTTGTGGTGCTTCACACCAAAGGGGGGGCCGTGAAGTGGTTCAAGGTGATGCAGTCGCCAGAGGACGTCGACTGATCGAGGCGCAAGCCATCCCTCACCCATGCGCAGCCTGTTCGGAAACCTGCACTCCCCCTCCAGCTTTTCGCCACTGAGCGGGCAGGCGCCGGGGCGCGAGGCGCGAGGCAGCGCCGTGGCATGGACTCTGGTGTGCGTGATCGCAGGCTTGCTCCAGGCAGCGTCCCTGGCATGGCCTCTGACGGTTTGGGCTCCGCCTGGCCTGAGCGCCGGTGAACCCAGCGGTTGGTTGCAAATCGGGTCACTTGCCCTGTTGGTGTGGTCTCTTAGGCATGTGCACCGGGTTGGTCAGGGTGTCTGGCGAGCCTGGGTTTTTGCAACGGCCTGGCTGGTTGGAAGCTTCTGGTGGCTGTTCATTTCAATGAACACTTATGGTGGTCTTGCGCCTTGGTTGGCGGCGCTGGCGGTGCTGGCGCTGGCCGGATTCCTGGCGCTTTATTACGCGGCGGCGGTGGCAATGCTTTGCTCGTGGGCGCCGCGTCGCCGGGTTTTGCAAGCCGCGTTGTTCAGTGCGCTGTGGACGGCGGCAGAGCTTGCCCGAGGGCAGTGGTTGACCGGGTTCCCCTGGGGGGCTTCAGGTTACGCTCACGTTGAAACCCTGTCGGGCTACGCTCCGTGGATCGGCGTCTATGGCATGGGCGCTGTGGCCGCGGTCCTGGCCTATGCTCTGGCCGTGTTGGTCCCGGGTGGCTGGTCGGCTTTCTGGGCCAGGATGATGCCGGTGCGCAACCGGGCGATGGGGCAGCCGCAGGCAGCAGCTACGCCTCCAACCGCAATGGGCTTGCTGGTTTCCGTCTCGGGAGGCCTTGCTCTGGCAGGCTTGGTGGCTGGAATCGTGTTTTCCGCAACGGTGGGTGCGGCTGGACGTAGCCAGACAGAGGCTTCGGGTACTTTGACTGTTCGACTGCTCCAGGGAAACATCCCCCAGGACGAGAAATTTGTGCAGGGAAAAGGTGTGGCCAAGGCGCTGGATCTCTACCGGCGCTGGGTGATGGAGGCGGCAGCACAGGCTGACGGGCCAGATCTGGTGGTCGCGCCAGAGACATCCATTCCGCTTCTACCGCAGCAACTCAATCGGGCGTACTGGAAGCCCTTCCTGGTGGCCGTGGCCGGCGCCGGGGAGTCGTTTGCCGTGCTGCAGGGCCTGCCGATGGCTGAAGGTGAGCGCTACATGAACGCTGCCATGGGATTGTCTGCGTCGAGTGCGCAACAAATCCTCGTTCCGCTGGAGCGGGCCGATACAGGCGCGGCGCTGGAGGCTGTTTTCAATAGCCGAGATCTTGGAATCTACCGGTACACCAAGCACCACCTGGTACCGTTTGGAGAATTCATTCCGCCCTTGTTTCGCTGGTTCACCGACATGATGAACATCCCTCTGGGTGACTTTGCCCGGGGCGAAGTGGTGCAGCCTCGGCTCCTGGTCAAAGGGGAGCGCCTGGCTCCGAACATCTGCTACGAGGATCTGTTTGGCGAGCAGCTGGCTGCTTCGTTTGAATCGCAAGATGACGCGCCGACCATGATGGTCAACCTGAGCAATATCGCCTGGTTTGGCGACTCAGTCGCTATCGATCAGCATTTGCTTATCTCGCGCCTGCGGGCGATGGAGCTGGGCCGGCCCATGATCAGGGCGACCAACACAGGCGCCACTGCTGTGATCGACCATACTGGCGCTGTGACCCATCGGCTGGCCAGGCTGCAGGAGGCTCAGCTCGATGCGAAGGTCTCTGGTCGTGTCGGCATGACGCCTTATGCGAGCTGGTCTTCGCGCTTCGGGTTGCTTCCGGTCTGGGCTGCTTGCGCCTCTGTGGTGGGCCTTTGTTTGGTCCTCAGAAAGCTCCCGCGCCGCCGCCAGCGCCGCGCCTCGTAAAATCGAGTATTCCGCCTGCCGAGAAGCGCCTGAGATAAGGCGCGGGCAGGCCGTCATCACGACCCGTGGTGGCGAGACCCACAATCGAACGCTATGTTGACTTTCCAGCAAATCATTCTGAAGCTGCAAGCCTACTGGGATGCCCAGGGCTGTGCGCTCCTGCAGCCTTATGACATGGAGGTGGGTGCCGGCACCAGCCACACCGCCACCTTCCTGCGCGCCATAGGCCCCGAGCCCTGGAAGGCTGCCTATGTCCAACCCAGCCGCCGCCCCAAGGATGGCCGCTATGGCGAGAACCCCAACCGCGGCCAGCACTACTACCAATATCAGGTCGTGCTCAAGCCTGCACCGTCGAACATCCTGGATCTGTATCTGGGGTCGCTGGAGGCCCTGGGCTTCGATCTGAAGAAGAACGACATCCGCTTCGTCGAAGACGACTGGGAAAACCCGACGCTTGGGGCCTGGGGCCTGGGCTGGGAAGTCTGGCTCAATGGCATGGAGGTCACGCAGTTCACCTACTTCCAGCAGGTGGGCGGCATCGACTGCAAACCGATCACTGGTGAGATCACTTATGGTCTGGAGCGGCTGGCCATGTACCTGCAGGGCGTGGACAACATGTTTGACCTGGTGTGGACCGAAGGCGTGAGCTACGGTGACGTGTTCCATCAGAACGAGGTGGAGCAATCAGCCTACAACTTCGAGCACAGCGATGTGGACTTCCTGTTCACTGCCTTCTCGGCGCACGAAAAGCAGGCACAACTCCTGATGAAGGAGCAACTGGCGCTGCCGGCGTATGAGCAGGTGCTCAAGGCCGCTCACACCTTCAACCTGCTGGATGCGCGCGGTGCGATCTCCGTGACAGAGCGTGCCGCTTACATCGGCCGGATTCGCAATCTGGCCCGCAGTGTGGCGCAGAGTTATTACGACAGCCGCGAGCGGCTGGGCTTCCCGATGGCTCCCCGGGAATGGGTGGCACAGATCGAGCCCAAGGAAAAGAAAGTCGCCTGACGCCAGCCGCGAAAAGAACGCACCATGACCACACAGAATCTCATTGTTGAATTGTTTGTCGAGGAGCTGCCGCCCAAGGCGCTCAAGCGACTGGACGAGGCGTTCGCCTCAGTGCTTTTTGAGCAGCTCAAGACCATGGGTCTGACCAGCGACGACTCGGCGCTGACTTCTTACGCTACTCCGCGCCGTCTGGCGGCTCACGTTTCCCATGTCTGGCTCAAGGCCGATGATCAGACAGTACAGCAGAAGCTGATGCCTGTCTCCGTAGGCCTGGACGCGCAAGGGCAGCCGTCTCCCGCTCTGCTCAAGAAGCTGGGGGCGATGGGTGTCGACACGAGTGACGTGCCAGCCTTGCTGGCCAGTCTCAAGCGCGAGGGCGAAGGCAAGAAGGAGTCCTTGTTCCTGGATACGGTGGTCAACGGTGCCACGCTTGATACGGGACTGCAGAAGGCGCTGGATGAGGCCATTGCCAAGCTGCCCATTCCAAAAGTGATGAGCTATCAGCTGGAGACCGATTGCGAGCTGCCAGGCTGGAGTTCGGTGCACTTTGTTCGCCCCGCCCACAGCTTGCTGGCCTTGCACGGCAGTACCGTGGTGCCGGTGCGGGCGCTGGGCCTGCGCGCAGGCAATACAACGCAAGGACATCGTTTTGAAGCGGCCAAGTCGCCTGTTGTGATCTCAGACGCCGACAGCTATGCGGACACCATGCTGGTGGACGGAGCAGTGGTGGCCGGTTTTTCCGATCGTCGCTTGTCCATTGCACAGCAGCTGGCTCATGCGGCAGAGAAGCTGGGCGATGGTTACCAGGTGTTGATGGACGAGGATTTGCTTGACGAGGTGACCGGATTGGTTGAGCGCCCGAACGTGCTGACGTGCTCGTTCGAGGAAGCCTTCCTGCAAGTGCCGCAGGAGTGTCTGATCCTCACCATGAAGGCCAACCAGAAGTACTTCCCGCTGCTGGACGCTGCAGGCAAGCTGACGAATCGCTTTCTGGTGGTGAGCAATATCTCACCAGAGGATGCCGGTGCCGTGATTGGTGGCAATGAGCGCGTAGTGCGCCCACGCCTTGCCGATGCCAAATTCTTCTTTGATCAGGACCGCAAGCGCAGTCTGGCTTCACGCGTGGAAGGGCTGGACAAGGTCGTGTATCACAACAAGCTGGGCACCCAGGGTGAGCGTGTGCAGCGCGTGCGTGCCATCGCCAGGGCCATTGGTCAGCAACTGGGAGGGGATGCCCTGGCAGCGAGCGCCGACAAGGCGGCAGAGCTGGCCAAGACCGATTTGCTCACCGACATGGTGGGTGAGTTCCCTGAGCTGCAGGGCATCATGGGTGCGTACTATGCACGCCACGACGGCTTGTCCGACGACATTGCCTTTGCCATTGAAGACCACTACAAACCACGCTTCGCTGGCGACGAATTGCCTCGCTCCCTCACCGGCGTGAGCGTTGCACTGGCGGACAAGCTCGAAACCCTGGTGGGCATGTTCGGCATCGGCAACCTGCCGACGGGCGACAAGGATCCGTTTGCGTTGCGCCGCCATGTACTCGGCGTGCTGCGTATGCTGATCGACAAGGACCTGCCACTGGATTTGCCTTCAGTGCTGGACCAGGCCATGGGAACGTATGGCAGTGGTGTCTTGACCCATGACTCGGCCAAGGACGATTTGCTGACATTTGCCTACGATCGCCTGACCGGCATGCTGCGCGAGCAAGGCTACAACGCCCAGGAAGTGGATGCGGTAGTGGCATTGCGGCCCATGTGGGGTGAGATCGCCAGGCGGCTGGCAGCGGTGCGTGCTTTTGCAGCCTTGCCAGAGGCGGATGCGCTGGCGGCGGCCAATAAGCGGATTGGCAATATCCTCAAGAAATCGGGCGAGGACGTCTCACCCTCGGTCAACGAGTCTTTGCTGGTTGAAGATGCTGAAAAGGCTTTGTTTGCTGCCGTGCAGAGCACCACGCCGAAGGCCGATGAACAGTTTGAGGCGGGCGACTACACGGCGTCATTGCAGACCCTGGCCGCATTGCGTGCGCCAGTGGACGCGTTCTTTGACGGTGTAATGGTCAATGCAGACGACGCGGCACTCAAGGCCAACCGCCTGGGCCTGCTGGCCATGCTGCATGGCGCCATGAACCGTGTGGCGGATCTCTCCCGCCTTGCTGCATGACAGCCAACCCAGGCGCGATTGCTCTGCAGGTTGAAACCCTGCCTGGGGGTGATCCTGCTCGGCGATCCCTTAGCTGGAGAAATGCATGAAACTGCTGATTCTCGATCGAGACGGAACGCTCAACCGCAGTCGTGATGACTATGTGGCGTCACCAGATGAGTGGGAGCCGATACCAGGGGCGCTGGAAGCCGTGGCCAAGCTCAACCATGGTGGCTGGCGCGTGGTGCTGGCCACCAATCAGTCGGGTATAGGGCGTGGCCTGTTCGAGATGACGGCGCTCAACGAGATTCACGCCAAGATGCACAGAGCGCTGGCAGCCGTCGGTGGCAGGGTAGAAGCCATCTTTCTTTGTCCACATGCTCCGGAGGACGGCTGCGCATGTCGCAAGCCAAACACCGGGCTGTTTGACCAGATCGGCCGGCGCTTCGGTTTGAATATGGCGGATGTCCCGGCAGCGGGTAATGCTCTGCGACACGTGCAGGCTGCCACAGCTGCTGGTTGCCCGGCCCATTTGCTGCTGACGGGGCAGTCAGAGCATTTGCGCGATCGCCTCGGCGCTGGCTCGCGCAATGAGCTGATGGCCCTGGTGCCCGACTTGCCGGATGGCGTTCAGGTGCATCAGGACTTGTCTGCCTTTGCCGACTGGCTGCTGGCGCAGGATCTGCCGGATGCCGCACGCCACGCGGCCGCTTCGACTCCTGCTGGCGCTTGATGCGCCAGCTTCCCTACTTGTATTTGTACTTGCTCCGGATATCCTGAAATGAATGCCATTCGCTCGCTGGTCCACATCCTGGTCATGGCCGTTACCGTCGTGCCCTGGGCGTTTGGCGTATTGCTCGCAGCACCGTTGATGGGGCGTGACGTAGCCTACAAGGTTGCGGCCAACTGGCTGGCCGTTGCCGTCCGTTCAGGCGAGTGGATTCTGGGCATCCAGAACCGGGTGAGTGGGATGGAGAACCTGCCGAAAGGGGCAACGGATGGTGTGATCCTGCTGGTCAAACACCAGTCCACATGGGAAACACTGCTGATGCCTGTCATCATGCCGCACCCATTGGCCTACGTGTTCAAGAAAGAGCTCCTGCAGATTCCGTTCTTTGGCTGGGCCATGGGGCGCCTTGACATGATTCACATCGACCGAAGCAAGCGGACACAAGCCTTTGGAAAAGTGGTGACACAAGGCAAGGCACTGCTTGACAAAGGGACGTGGGTCATCATGTTTCCTGAAGGCACGCGCGTTGACCGCGGCACAAAGGGGGTGTACAAGACCGGAGGTACACGCTTGGCAGTGGAAACGGGCGTTCCTGTCGTGCCGGTGGCTGTCACGTCCGCCAAATGCTGGCCGCGAAAGGCACTGATCAAACGGCCGGGCGTGGTGGATATCTCGATTGGAGCTCCCATCGCCAGCACGGGGCGAACGGCTGACGACCTGATGGTTGAAGTTGAAGCCTGGATCGAGGCAGAGATGCGCAGGCTGGACCCCGACGCGTACCAATGACCACGGACCACCGAGCGGAAGCGAAGCCGGTTGGCAGGCGGAAGGTCAGCCGCTATTCTTGACTCCGTTTACCTGCCCGGATGACGGGTACAGGAAGCTATTGGGAGCAGCGCCTCGCGTTTCTGTTTCTTTCTCTCTCGCTGTTCTTTTCTTCCTTTTCTTTCTTTCCCTCTCTTTTCTCGCTTTCTTCAACCTTTGCTTTCCATGCTGGCTCCTGTTCAGTTGATGCTTGACCTGTTTGATCCGGTGGCGGAGGCGCCTGTTCGCGTCAAACCACCCGCCAAACCCAAGCAGGTGACAGGTGACATCCCAATTGCGCCTTTGTCGCAAGTGCTGGAGCCGTTTGCCTGGCATCACCCCCGGACCAACCGAATTGCCTTGCTCGCCGGTTGCGAAGTGGGCTACGAGTTCAAGCGCGCCAAACGCAAGACCATCGGACTGGTGGTGGGCTCGGATGGCCTGAGTGTTCGCGCGCCGAAGTGGACGCCAGTGAGGGAGGTGGAGGCTTTTCTGGACGAGAAGGCCGCCTGGGTGGTGCTCAAGCTGACCGAGGCGCGCGAGCGTGCCTCACAAATGGAGCAACGCCGCATTGTCTGGGCTGACGGGTGCGTATTTGATTTTCTGGGCAAGCCGGTTCAGCTCCGACTGGACCCAGGTCTGGTGAAGGCCCGCGCTGGTGGACAACTCTTGGCGCCTGATGACGCGGGCGACAATGTCTCGGTGCTCTGGCTCGGCCTGGCGCACACGGCCTCTCAGGATCAGGTGCGCGACGCTGCGCAGGCCTGGCTCATGCGGCAGGCGATGAGTATCTTCCAGGAAAGGGTCGCGCACTTCGAGCCATTGCTGGGCGTTCAGCACAGTCGGCTGAAACTGTCTTCTGCGTCAACTCGCTGGGGAACCGCCAGTGCGGACGGAACGATTCGGCTCAACTGGCGCCTGGTGCACCTGTCCATGGACATGATCGATTACGTGGTGGTGCACGAGCTCAGCCACTTGCGACACATGGATCACAGCCCTCAGTTCTGGAGCGTGGTCGCCAGTGTGATGCCCGATCATCAGCAGCGACGCATGGCCTTGCGTGCGCGAGCGCTCGCCGGAGATGCCTGAGTCCAGGGCTCGCTTTGGGCTTCAGGCCACCGCGCTGAAACGGTAGACGCCGTCTTCTCCTTGAACCCGATCCACCAGACCGCTGTACCAGAGGCGGTGCAGGTGGGCCAGGGATTCGCCCATGGCGAAGGTGGTCTGGTGCAGGTCCAGATCCCGCTTGAAAAGGATGTCCAGGGCGTCCGCCGCATGGTGTGGGCTGTGCCGGCAAGCCTCCGTGAGCTCATCCAGGCGCTCCTGATGGTGGTCGTTCAGCTGTTGCAGGCGCTCGTGCAGACCCTTGAATGGCTTGCCGTGCGAAGGCAGGACTAGCGTGTCTTCAGGGAGTGCCTCGTAGCGTTTCAATGAGCTGAGAAACAGGCTGAGCGGGTCGCTCAAAGGCTCCATGTGGAACACGCTGACATTGGTGGAAATGCGGGGCAGGACCATGTCGCCACTGATCAGCACTCCTGTCGCTGGACAGTACAAGGCCATGTGTTCGGGGGCGTGGCCGTAGCCGGCAATACAGGTCCACTCGTTTTGGCCCAACTGGAGCGTCATGCCGTCGAGCAGGCGGACATAGGTGTCTGGAACCGAGGGCACCATGGCAGGGTAGTAGCTCTTGCGGTTGCGCACCTGGGCCTGAGCCTGGTCGTCGGTGAGACCGTGGGTGGCAAAGAACCGTGCTGCCGGCTCGCCACCGAAACCCAGCGTGCTCTGGCTGTTGATGCGGGCCAGGTTGTAGTCGGTGGCGCTGATGTACAGGGGGGCGCTCCAGTGGTCACACAGCCATTGGCACAGGCCGATGTGGTCCGGGTGCATGTGGGTGACCAGCACGCGCAGTACTGGCAGGCCATCCAGCGCACTGGCGAAAACGTTCTTCCAGCGTTCCCGGGTGTCGTCGTTGCTGATGCCGCAATCCACAATGGTCCAACCTTGTCGCCCTTCGACTTCGTCCCGTACCAGCCAGAGGTTGATGTGATTGAGTTCGAACGGCAGACCCATTCGCAACCAGCGTATGCCGGGCGCGACGTCGATGGCGCAGCCAGGACCGGGAAGTTGGTCGCCCAGCGGGTAGTGCAGGCGGGCTTCGAGCTCGTCGCGGGTGGGTGGTGTCATGGCCGTTCGATTCCGTTAAGATGCGCTAGGCGTGACGTTGACGTAAACGTCAATATCGACTTCGGCCCATTCTAGGGGCGCGCTTTCTGATCGACCTGTCCACCAGTGGACAATCCCCGACACCACGCATGGCAGCTTCCACTTCTTCGTCCACAACCTACAGCATTGGCGATCTTGCCCGAGAGTTCGATCTGACCACTCGTGCCATTCGCTTTTATGAGGACATGGGTCTGCTCGAGCCCAGGCGGGAAGGGCCAGGCGGTCGTAACCGTGTCTACAGTTCCCGGGACCGTACGCGGCTGAAGCTGACCCTGCGTGCCAAGCGCCTCGGCCTCTCGCTGTCGGAGGCCAAGGACATCATTGACATGTATGACAGCCCACGCGACACGGGGCCGCAGCTGAAGAAGTTCCTGACGGTGCTGGCCGAGCACAAGCGCCAGCTTGAGGAGCAACTGGCAGACCTGGAGGCCAACCTGGCCGAGGTGCGGGACCACGAAAAGGAGGCCAGGGCACTGCTGGCCAAGCTGGACAAGAAGGCCTGAGCGTTCTCCTGCGGCGAGTCAGTTGAACCCGGACGCTTCTTCCGCTCTTGTCCATTGAGCCGCCCCCTGCGATGCATCGTCGATGCGTTGCCGGAGTGTTTGGGCATGGTCAACTGGCACGACCAAGGTGACGTGCACATCGCTCTGGTGGGCGACATCGAGCAATTGCGCGTCGTGAGCTTCGAGTTCGCGTCTTACCCAGCCCTCCAGCGTATAAGGGATGCGGCAGGACAAAGTTTGCATGGCAACGATCGGGACCTTCTCGGCGGTCAGGAGTGCCTGTGCGATGGCGTCGGTGTATGCGCGGACAAGTCCGCCAGCGCCTAGCTGAACACCACCAAAGTAGCGCACCACCGTGGCAAGAACACCCTCCAGCGATTGGTGACGCAGCACCTCCAGCATGGGGCGCCCGGCGGTGCCACTGGGCTCGCCATCGTCGTTGGCGGCCGAATGCCCACCCGCCATCAAGGCCCAGCACACGTGGTTGGCACCTGGGTGTTCTGCGCGCAGCTGAGCGACCCTGGCCACTGCCGTCGCGCGATCGCTGACGGGTTCGACGCGACCGAGAAAACGGCTCTTCTTGATGACGAGTTCGCTTTGGACCGGCTGGGCAATGGAGGATGTGCTCATGGGGTGGTAAGCATAGTGCCTGAAGCGTGAAGCACCGGTGTTCGACTTCTCATTAGGGAATCCCCCGGGCTTGAAAGCGCGGGGCAGACTGGTTCATAATTGACGTTTACGTAAACGTAAATCAATTGCCGTTTCGACTTTCCACATCACATCAACTGCTTCTATGCCCTCCCACTTGACTGACGCCACTTCTGATGGGGCGCTGCGTGCCCGCGTGCAGGAAAGCCTGGACCGGCAGGGCATGATGCGGCAACTGGGCGTGCGCCTGATTGCCGTTGGCAAAGGTGAAGTGAGTCTGGGGTTGCCCCACTCGGACAAGGTGACCCAGCAGCAAGGCGGGTTTCATGGTGGCGCGATGGGGGCGCTGGCCGACATTGCGGGAGGCTACGCTGCACTGACCGTGGCACCCGAAGGCATGGAAGTCACGACGGTGGAGTACAAGATCAACTTTTTGGCTGCCCACGCTGATGGCGAACTGGAGGCTGTGGGCAAGGTGCTTCGGGCCGGGCGCCGGATCATCGTGACGCAGGCCGAGGTGGTGCATGTAGCGCCTGACGGCCAACGCAGCCCCTGTGCGGTGATGCAACAGACCGTCGTGCCAGTGCCCAAGACATACTGACAGAACACCTTTCCGCACCATGTGGCGGAGTCCATGACAGAACAAGGAGCCAATCCATGACCGAATTGCCAGGCCTGAACTTCCAGTTGGGCGAAGACATCGACGCGCTGCGCGACGCGGTGCGCGACTTTGCACAGGCCGAGATCGCGCCGCGTGCGGCCGAGATCGACCATGACGACCAGTTCCCCATGGACTTGTGGGAGAAGATGGGGGCATTGGGTGTGCTGGGTATCACCGTGCCAGAAGCCCATGGCGGCGCTGACATGGGTTACCTGGCCCATATGGTGGCGATGGAAGAAATCAGTCGGGCGAGTGCCTCGGTTGGCTTGTCCTACGGGGCCCACAGCAACCTGTGCGTGAATCAGATCAACCGAAACGGTTCTGAAGCTCAAAAGGCCAAATACCTGCCCAAACTCATCAGCGGCGAGCATGTGGGCGCGCTGGCCATGAGCGAACCCAACGCTGGCTCGGACGTGATCAGCATGAAGCTCAAGGCCGAGGATAAAGGCGGCTACTACCTGCTCAATGGCAGCAAGTTCTGGATCACGAACGGCCCGGACGCCGACACCCTGGTGGTGTACGCCAAGACCGAACCCGAGCTGGGTGCCCGTGGCGTGACAGCCTTCCTGATTGAAAAGGGCATGAAGGGCTTTTCCGTTGCGCAGAAGCTGGACAAGCTGGGCATGCGCGGCAGCCACACCGGTGAGCTGGTTTTCGAGAACGTGGAAGTACCGGCCGAAAACATCCTGGGCGGCCTGAACATGGGGGCCAAAGTGCTGATGAGCGGCCTGGACTATGAGCGCGCCGTGCTGGCCGCCGGCCCGATCGGCATCATGCAGTCGGTGATGGACAACGTGGTGCCCTACATCCATGACCGCAAGCAGTTTGGCCAGAGCATTGGCGAGTTCCAGCTGATCCAGGGCAAAGTGGCTGACATGTACACGGTTCTGCAGGCAGGGCGTTCGTTCTGCTACACGATTGGCAAAAACCTGGACATGCTAGGCACAGATCATGTTCGCCAGGTGCGCAAGGATTGCGCCTCGGTGATTCTGTGGTGTGCAGAGAAAGCCACCTGGATGGCGGGCGAGGGCGTCCAGATCTTTGGTGGCAACGGCTATATCAACGAATACCCGCTGGGCCGCCTGTGGCGGGACGCCAAGTTGTACGAGATTGGCGCGGGCACCAGTGAAATTCGGCGCATGCTGATTGGCCGCGAGCTGTTTGCAGAGACCTGCTGACCTGTGGATCGTGTGACCTGGTGCGTGTCAACAGCGCAGGTTTGCCGTTGCCGGGTATATCTCCGGTCCGTCAGCCTGCCAGCGGCTTGGCACAGGTAACATTCGGGCATGACCAATTCATCTCTCAAACACCTCATCGACGCCAACAAACGCTGGGCCGCGAAAATGGAGCTGGAGCGCCCAGGCTTCTTTGCCGGCCTGGCCCAGCAGCAGTCGCCCAAGTACCTGTGGATCGGCTGCTCGGACAGCCGTGTGCCGGCCAACCAGATCACGGATCTCGAGCCAGGCGAGGTTTTTGTCCATCGCAACGTGGCCAACGTCGTGGTGCATTCCGACCTGAATGCGCTGTCGGTGATCCAGTTCGCGGTAGACCACCTGAAGGTGGAGCACATTCTGGTCGTGGGCCACTATGGTTGCGGTGGTGTGCTGGCGACATTGCGCGGCACCCGGGTGGGACTGGCGGACAACTGGCTGCGTCATGTCCACGACGTCAAGATGCGCCATCGCCGACGCCTGGATCATCTGCCCGTGGCGGCCCAGGAGGATGTGCTGTGCGAGATGAATGTGATTGAGCAGGTGGGCAATGTTGCGCTGACCAACACCGTGCAGGATGCATGGCGCCGGGGGCAAAAGCTCACGGTGCATGGCTGGTGCTACGGCCTCAAGGACGGCCTGGTCAAAGACATGGGTGTGAGCATGAGCCGGCCGGAGGAAGTGATGGAGCAGTTCCGCAATGCTCTCAAGCGCTATCCGCGCGATGTCGTTTGAAGCGAGGAGACCCGACCATGTTCCCCCAGAAACTGGACTCCGCTATCGCCTTCGACATCGCCAAGGCGATGATGGATGGCTTCAACCGCCACTACCGGCTGTTCCGCACCGAATCTCAGCGGGCCAAGCATCGGTTTGAAACCCGCGACTGGGCGGGGCAGCAGCGCGCACAACGCGAGCGTATCGAGTTCTATGACCTGCGCGTCAAGGAATGCACCAAGCGCCTGCTCAAGGAGTTCAAGGCCGACGAGCAGCCGATTGAGGTGTGGAACCAGGTCAAGCTGCTGTACATCGGTTTGCTGGTGAACCACCATCAGCCAGAATTGGCCGAGACCTTCTTCAACTCGGTCTCCACCAAGATTCTGCAGCGCGCCTACTTCCTCAACGACTTCATCTTTGTGCGCCCCGCGGTGTCGACGGAGTACATCGAGGACGACGCGCCCGGCGCGCAACCGACGTACCGCTGCTACTACCCGACCGACGAGACCATGGCGGAAGAGGTGCTGCGTCTCATTCAGGACTTCGATCTGCGGGTGCCGTTCGAAAACCTGGGGCGCGACGCAAGCTATGTGCTCGAAGCCATGAAGGACAACTTCGACAACAGCCGCTTGCGGGCCAACTTCCAGATCCAGGTGCTCTCCAGTCTGTTCTTCCGGAACAAGGGCGCGTACATCGTCGGCAAGATCATCAACGGTTTCCAGGAAGTGCCGTTTGCTCTGCCGATTCTCTTCAACGGCGAAGGCATGCTGGTCGTCGACGCTGCACTGTTTGGCGAAGACGACCTGCTGATGCTGTTCTCGTTTGCGCGGGCCTACTTCATGGTGGACATGGAGATCCCGAGTGCCTACGTGCAGTTCCTGCGCAGCCTGATGCCGCGCAAGCCGCGCGCCGAGTTCTACAACGCGCTGGGTCTGGCCAAGCAGGGCAAGACGCTTTTTTACCGCGACTTTCTGGCGCACATGCGCCATTCCACGGACAAGTTCCGCATTGCCCCTGGCATCAAGGGCATGGTCATGCTGGTGTTTGACTTGCCCAGCTTCCCGTTCGTGTTCAAGGTCATCAAGGACTACTACCCACCGCAAAAAGACACGACGCGCGAACAGATCCGCGACAAGTACCTGCTGGTGAAGCAGCACGATCGTGTGGGACGCATGGCCGATACGTTGGAGTTCTCCGTGGTGGGGGCGCCGCTCAAGCGGTTCACGCAAGAGCTGATTGACGAGATCCAGAAATTCGCGCCAAGCCAGATCCAGATCACCGATATTGACGGTGACGGCGAGCCCGAGGTGTTGCTCAAGCATGTGTACATCGAGCGGCGCATGATTCCGCTCAACATTTACCTCCAGGAGGCGTTTGACACCTTGCAGAGCTCGGGGTCGTCGGACAAAGCGCTCAAGCGAGCCACGAATCAGCTGGAGCATGCAGTGGTGGAGTACGGCAACGCCCTCAAGGACCTGGTGGCGGCCAACATCTTTCCAGGCGACATGTTGTGGAAGAACTTTGGCATCACCCGGCACGGCAAGGTGGTGTTCTACGACTACGACGAGATCGAGTACATCACCGATTGCAACTTCCGTCGCGTGCCTCCACCGCGAAACGAAGAAGACGAGATGTCGGGCGAGATCTGGTATTCGGTCGGACCACATGACGTGTTTCCCGAAACCTTTGGGCCTTTCCTGCTGGGCAACCCCAAGGTGCGCAAGGTGTTCATGGAACATCACGCGGACCTGCTGGACATCGACTTCTGGCAAGCACACAAAGAACGCATCGCGTTGGGCCATGTGCACGACGTGTTCCCTTACGAGCAGGAGCGGCGCTTTCACGTCCACGCAGGTGAAAACCTGATGGACTGAGGCCGAAGGCCGTCCTGCGCTCTTTCATACCACCACCCAAGGAGATCTTTCATGAGCACCCCCCAGGACCCCATCGTCATCGTTGGCGCTGCGCGCACACCCATGGGCGCCTTCAATGGCGACTTCTCTGCGCTGGCTGCACACGACCTTGGGGGCGCGGCCATTGCGGCCGCGGTGGAACGTGCAGGCGTTGCGCCGGCGGATGTGGAAGAGGTGCTGTTCGGCAACTGTCTGATGGCAGGGCAAGGTCAGGCGCCAGCGCGTCAGGCGGCGCTCAAGGGTGGCTTGCCGCTGTCTGCAGGTGCGGTGACCATGTCCAAGATGTGTGGGTCGGGCATGAAGGCCACCATGCTGGCGCACGACATGCTGTTGGCTGGTAGCGCAGAAGTGATGGTGGCAGGGGGCATGGAGAGCATGACCAATGCCCCTTACCTCATGCTCAAAGGTCGCAATGGCTACCGCATGGGACACGACCGCATCTTTGATCACATGATGCTCGACGGCCTGGAAGATGCCTACGAGCCGGGCCGGTCGATGGGCACTTTTGGCGAAGACTGTGCGGCCAAGTACCAGTTCACGCGTGAGCAGCAGGACGCGTTCGCCATCGCATCGGTGAACCGCGCCAAGGCGGCGAGCGAGAACGGCAGCTTCTCTGCTGAAATTACCCCCGTCACGGTCAAGGAGCGCAAAGGTGATCGTGTGGTGTCGGTTGACGAAGGACCGGGCAAGATCAATGTCGAGAAGATCCCGACGTTGCGTACCGCTTTCAAGAAGGACGGGGGCACCATCACCGCGGCCTCCAGTTCTTCCATCAACGATGGTGCTGCCGCGCTGGTACTGATGCGCGAGTCGACTGCCAAAGCCAAAGGGTGCCAGCCTCTGGCCCGCATCGTGGGGCACAGCACCCATGCGCAAGAGCCGAACTGGTTCACCACCGCGCCAGTGTTCGCCACCGAGAAGCTGCTGAAGAAGACCGGCTGGTCGGTCGCTGATGTGGACCTGTGGGAGGTGAATGAGGCCTTTGCAGTGGTGCCCATGGCGCTCATGGCCGACCTGAAGGTCGACCACGACAAGCTCAACGTCAACGGCGGCGCCTGTGCCTTGGGCCACCCCATCGGGGCGTCGGGCGCACGCATCCTGGTGACGCTGCTCTATGCACTGAAGGCGCGTGGCGGAAAGAAGGGCGTGGCAACCCTGTGCATCGGTGGCGGTGAAGCCACGGCGATGGCGGTTGAGTTGATCTGACTCGCCATCCAGCACACCCCACCTATCGAACTACCTTCGGATATAGGCGGTCAGATGAGTCATGTGTTGATCATTGGTGCATCTCGTGGCATTGGCCTGGAACTGGTGCGCCAATATCTGGACGCAGGCGATAGCGTCATCGCTACCGCCCGCCAAGATGACGATCTCGCACGCCTGGCAGAAATGGGCGCCAAGGTGTTGAAGGTTGACGTGGCCAGTCCGGCGAGCATCAGCGGGCTGAGCTGGCACCTGGACGGCGAATCCCTTGATGTGGCGCTGTATGTGGCTGGCGCACTGGTGGGCGACCCGGCGACCATCCCGCCGACCCGGGATGCGTTTGATCGTGTCATGCACACCAATGTGATGGGTCTGATGCAAGCGATTCCGCAGGTGATGCCCATGGTGGAAGAGGCCGGAGGCGTGTTTGGCGCCTTCTCCAGCAGCATGAGCCAGATCGGGAATGTGCCGGGCAGCGATGGCTGGTTGTACCGGGTAAGCAAGGCGGCAGTGAACATGGCTGTGGCCAGCGCGCGGTTTGACTACCCCAAGGCTTGCATGGTGGCGCTGGACCCAGGCTGGGTTCGCACGGACATGGGCGGAGAAGGTGCGTCGCTGTCTGTCGAGGAGAGCGTAAGCGGTTTGCGCAAGACGATTGCGGGACTGACGCTGCAAGACAGTGGCGGCCTCTTCCATCACGACGGGCAAGCCGCCAGCACCTGGTAGTCGGCCAATCGACAGTGGCCAAACGACGAATCAATCAACGAATCACTGAACAGATACCGGAGACAAGGGACAGCCATGCTGCTCAATGAAGATCAAAAAATGGTTCGCGATGCGGTGCGCGCGTTCGCACAAGAGCAACTCTGGCCCAAGGCAGCCGAATGGGACAAGCACCACACTTTTCCCAAGGACGTGCACAAAGGCCTGGCCGAGTTGGGTGCCTATGGCATTTGCGTGCCGGAAGCACTGGGCGGTGCGGGGCTGGACTACGTGACGCTGGCAGTGGTGCTGGAGGAAATCGCGGCAGGTGACGGTGGCACGAGCACTGTCATCTCTGTGACCAACTGCCCGGTCAACGCCATTCTCATGCGTTACGGCAGCTCGGAGCAGCAGGAGGAATGGCTGCGTCCGTTGGCGCAAGGCAAGCTGCTGGGTGCTTTCTGCCTGACCGAGCCGCATGTCGGGTCTGACGCTTCCGCGCTTCGCACCACCGCTGTGCTCGACGGCGGTGAATACGTCATCAACGGGACCAAGCAGTTCATCACCAGTGGGCAAAACGGCGACGTGGCCATTGTGATTGCCGTGACAGACAAGGCCGCAGGCAAGCGCGGTATGAGTGCGTTTCTGGTGCCCACCGAGAACACTGGCTATGTCGTCGACCGTCTGGAAGACAAGCTGGGCCAACATTCCAGCGATACGGCGCAAATCCGGTTCGACAACTGTCGCATTCCGGCACGCTTTCGCATCGGTGAGGAAGGCGAGGGCTACAAGATCGCACTTTCCGCACTGGAAGGCGGGCGCATTGGCATTGCGGCGCAGAGTGTCGGCATGGCGCGCAGCGCCTACGAATGCGCCTTGCAATACGCCAAGGAGCGGGAGAGCTTTGGGCAGCCCATCTTCCAGCATCAGGCGGTGGGCTTCCGTCTGGCGGAAATGGCCACACAAATCGAGGTGGCCAGAGCCATGGTGCACCATGCGGCGGCTTTGCGAGACGCTGGCGAGCCTTGCCTGAAAGAGGCGGCCATGGCCAAGCTGTTTGCCAGCGAGATGGCAGAAAAAGTGTGCAGTGACGCCATTCAGGTACATGGCGGCTACGGCTATGTCAGCGATTTTCCTGTGGAACGCATCTATCGGGATGTACGGGTGTGCCAGATCTATGAAGGTACGTCTGATGTGCAGAAAATACTGATTCAGCGCGCTATCGCCTGAAGTCTGCCCGCAGGTCTCTGGTCAGGCGTATGATTTCGCCCCATGAAGATCATCATTCTGGGTGCGGGCCGAGTCGGCGAGAGCGTGGCGGAGAGCCTGGTATCCGAACAAAACGACATCACGGTCATTGACCAGGATCCTCACCGGCTTCGGCAGCTGGAAGAACGACTCGATCTTCGAGGTGTGGTGGGCAACGGAATTCAGCCGTCAGTGCTGCGCGAGGCAGGAGCACGCGATGCTGACATGATGATTGCCTGTGCTGCCTCTGATGAGTCCAACCTGGTGGTGTGCAAGATCGCGCACGATGTGTTCAACGTCCCCACCACGGTGGCACGCCTGCGTTCGCCGGAATTCAATGAAGGCGACGAGCTGCTGGGCAAATCCGGTTTTGCTGTCGACAACGTGATCTGTCCGGAAGAGTCGGTCACCAAGTACATCCGGCAGCTCATCAGCTTCCCGGAGGCGCTGCAGGTGGTGGAGTTTTCGCAGCAGCGCGCGTGCCTGATTGTGGTGCGCGCCTCGGCAGGTGGTGCTGTGGTGGGTCACACCATTGGTGAGCTCAAGGACCGCTTTCCTCACGCTGAGATGCGGGTGGTGGCGCTCTACCGGCTGGATACCGAAATGGAAGCCAAGCCGAATACCCGCATTCTGCCGGGCGACGAGATTTTTGTGCTCGCTGATGTGCGCAAGATCCGCGCCGTGCTCAGTGCCATCCATAACGTGGACAAGCCGGTTCAGCGCGTGATGATCGCAGGCGGCGGCAAGGTGGGTTTGCGCCTGGCACGCAGCCTGGTGGGGCAATGTGAAGTCAAGATCATCGAACAGGACCGCGAGCGTTGCGAATATCTGGCCAGCCAGTTGCCGTCGAGCATGCTGATCCTGCATGGTGATGGTGCCGACGAAGACCTGCTGCTGGAAGAGAACGTGGGCGAGATGGACATGTTCCTGTCCCTCACCAGCGATGACGAAGACAACATCATGTCAGCCATGCTGGCCAAGCGAATGGGTGCCAACCGCGTGATGGCGCTGATCAACCGCCGTGCCTACGCGGACATGATGCAGGGAAGCACGATCGATATCGCCATCTCGCCTTCGCAAACCGTCATTGGCGAATTGCTGGCACACCTGCGGCGCGGCGATGTGGCAGCCGTGCACAGTTTGCGTCACGGCGCGGCCGAGGCACTGGAAGGCATTGCTCGTGGGGATGTGAAAACGTCGAAGCTGGTCGGGCGCCGGGTTGAGGAAATCGACTTGCCGCCGGGCGCGCGAATTGGCGCCATCGTGCGAGGGAAAGACAAGGCCTCAGAGGTGTTGATGCCCCATCACGATACCCTGATCGAAACGGACGATCACATCATCATCTTCATCCCGAACAAGCGTCATGTGAAAGAAGTTGAGAAACTGTTCACGGTGAGCGCAACCTTCTTCGGTTGATTCTGGCCTGGCCCAGGACGCGCATGTCCAGCTCCCATTTGACTCCGGTGCGGCGCGTGATGCCGTTGCTGGGGGCCATTGTGATGGTGTTTGCGTTGACCATGGCTGTTCCGATGGGGGTTTCGCTGTTCATTCACGACGGCGCCGAGCGAGCCTTTCCACTGGCAATGGTGGTCACGTTTCTTGCGGGGGTCGCGTTTCGGTTTGGCCTGGGTCGGAGGTACTTCAAGATAGAGCTCCACAATCGGGACGGCATTTTGCTCGTGGGGCTGGCCTGGACCCTCTTGCCGGTCTTCGCCACGATTCCGTTGCTGGTCTATTTTCGGCAGCAGGGCATGCCACTGACCTTCACTCAGGCTTATTTTGAGGCGGTGTCCGGGTTGACGACGACGGGGGCGACGGTGCTGACCGGCCTGGATGCCCTGCCAGGGTCGATCAACCTGTGGCGATGCATGCTCCAGTGGCTGGGCGGTATGGGCATTCTGGTGTTGGCGGTCGCTATCTTGCCCATGCTCGGTGCTGGCAGCAGCCTGATCTTTCGCGCCGAGGCCACCGGCCCCATGAAGGACAACAAGCTCACACCGCGTATCACCGAGACGGCCAAGGGGCTGTGGTCGGTCTACGCGGGCCTGTCGATGGCATGCGCGCTGGCTTACTGGTGGGGCGGGATGACGCCACTGGACGCCGTGATTCACATGTTTGCGACCCTGAGCCTGGGTGGCCTGTCGTCGCACGACGCGAGCTTCGCCTATTTCAATTCGGCGACACTGGAATGGATCGCCATCGTCTTCATGTCCTTGGCCAGTTGTAATTTTGCGCTGTACTTTGTGGCGTTCTCAAAGCGTCAGCCGATGCGCGTCTGGCAGGATGCAGAATGGCGCGCCACCATCGGGCTTCTCATCGCGAGCAGTGTGGCCGTGGCTGCATTGCTGCTGGCCAAGGGGACCATGCATGACCCTTGGGAGACATTGCGGGTCTCGCTGTTCAATGTGATCTCCATAGCATCGACCACAGGTTTTTCCTCGGTGGACTACACCTTGTGGCCGGTGTTTGCTCCCATCTTCATGATCATGCTCTCTGGCGTGGCCACCAGCGCAGGTTCGACCGGGGCGGGCATCAAGATGGCCCGGATGGTGATCCTGTTCAAGCAGGCCCGGCGCGAGATGAAACGCCTGGTCCACCCGCGGGCTGTGATCCCTGTGACATTGGGCGGACACCTTGTGGAGGGCTCCACTATCTCGTCGGTGCTGGGATTCATGCTGATCTATGGTGGCACCATCACATCACTGACAATGGTGCTGCTGCTCACAGACATGGAGTTCGATACGGCGTTCAGTGCCGTGGTAGCCTGTGTGAACAACATGGGACCGGGCCTGAACGAAGTCGGACCTGCCGGCAATTACGCAGGCCTCAGCGCTTTTCAGTCCTGGGTGTGTTGCGTGGCCATGCTGCTGGGTCGTCTGGAAATGATCTCCTTCCTCGTCCTGTTTACCCCGGGGTTCTGGCGAAAGTAGTCACCCCATAGAAAATCAAGAACGGAGCGACGGTTTTGTATACCTGGATGCCGGTGTTCAACGTGTTTGCACGCGTGTTGTTCGCCTTCTCTTTGGTGTTTTTGGTGCCGCTGGGCTGGGCCTGGAGCGAAGACCACGAGCGCTATCGCTATGTCTGGGAAGGCGCAGGCGCACTGACGGCCATCACCGGATGGGTCTTGTGGCTGATTTCGCGCAAACACACGCGGGAGCTGCAGGCCAAGGACGGTTTCTTGCTGGTGAATCTGGTCTGGCTGATCCTGCCAGCCTTTGCTGCCATTCCGCTGATGTTCACCGTGCCTGACATCACCTGGACGAGGGCCTACTTTGAGGCCATGAGCGCACTCACGGCAACTGGCGCCACAGCGCTCAGCGGACTCGACCACTTGCCCGTTTCGGTGAATGTGTGGCGCTGCTTTTTGCAGCTGGTCGGTGGCCTGGGCATCATGCTGCTGGTGGTGGCGGTTCTGCCCATGCTGGGCCTGGGAGGGTACCAGCTGTACAAGGCCGAGACCCCCGGCCCCATGAAGGATGCCAAGTTCACTCCGCGCATTTCCGAGACCGCGCGTGGTCTGTGGGGTGTCTACTTCGGCTTCTCTGCGGCTTGCCTGCTGGCGTACCGGTGGGCAGGCATGAGTTGGGCGGATGCGTTCATGCACATGTGTACCACCATGGGTCTGGGAGGCTTTTCTTCGCATGACGCGAGCATCGGTCATTTTGATTCGGCGGCTGTGGAGATCGTGGCATCGGTCTTCATGGCACTGGCCGGCATCAACTTTCTGCGCTATTTCATCGTGATTCGTAGCCGCTCGTTGATGCCGCTCGTGCGCGACAGGGAGATCTTCACCTATGTGCTCGTGCTGGTGGCGTCGATTGGGCTGGTCACCATCTTGCTGATCGGTCACGATGTGTACGAGCACCCGCTGGATGCATTGCGATCGAGCACCTTTCATGTGCTCTCACTGGCCACCACCACCGGTTACGCCTCGACGGACTATGCTCTCTGGCCCGTCTTTGCACCGGTGTTGCTGATGTTCCTGGGCTGCTTTGTCTCTTGCGCCGGTTCAACGGGCGGCGGCATCAAGATGGTTCGCATGGTCTTGCTGGTCAAGCAGGCCCGGCGTGAGCTGGTGCGAATCATCCATCCTCGAGTGGTCAACCCGGTGACCCTGGGGGGGCAAACACTGCCTGTGTCCGTGCTCACGGCCACTTTCGGGTTCATGCTGATCTATGGTGCCGTGACCATGTTTCTGACCATGGTGATGATGCTGACAGGAATGGACATCGTGACTGCGTTTTCTTCCGTGGTCGCCACTGTGAACAACATCGGCCCTGGCCTGGGGGCGGTGGGCCCGGCCAGCAATTACGGCGTGCTCAGCGAATTCCAGATTGCCGTGCTGTCGCTGGCCATGCTGCTGGGGCGGCTGGAATTGCTCTCTGTCCTCGTTCTCTTCACCGGGGCCTTTTGGCGGAAGTAAGGACGCCCCCTGCGGCGCTTTGCGCCGTCCCCCACTGAGGGACGTTGCGCACGGGCCGGGGAACCCGGACCCGTCGCAACCTGGGATATGCTGCGCCCCTCACTTGAGGGGCTTTTTGCTTTTGGGAGTTGGTATTGGCATTTCAGCCAGTAGTTACCATTCATCACTTCCGAGCGTCTCTTCTTTCATCTCTCCTTTTCTCCCCCCCCCTATCCCCCCCGCCCCTTTCCACCCCCGCCGGGGCGGAAAGGGGAGCCTTTAAACATTCGGCTTCTGCGAGTTGGACGGGTGGCTACTGGCGGGAGGTTGCCAGTGCTCCTGGCTCACCACGGTTTCTCCATCGCTGTCGTAGAGACTTCGCCTGCTCATGGTTCGCTCAAGGCCGCCTGCCAACTTTGCCGCTGCGCGGCTCGTTGGCACGCTGCTGGCGAGACAAGTAACTTCCAGCAGATTTGTGACGCGCGAAGTCAGCGCCTAACTGACAAGCCGCAAAGCGGCAAAGTCAGATGGGCGCCGTGGGCGTGAAGACGAAAGCCGAGGCCCCTACGACAGCTTCAGCGAAATGCATGTACCCCAAACCACGGTGGCGACGCATCGAGCCGTAGAAGCGCAGCCAGAAACCAGAAGCCAAATGAGAGCTCCCCCTTTCCGCCCGGCGGGGTGGAAAGGGGGCTGGGGGGATAGGGGGGAGAACAAGGAAGATCGAAGGAAAGAACGCTTCAAGCGAACAAGCGAACAAGCGAGTTGGCCCCAGCTTGAGAAGGCAAAGAAGAAGCATCACTTCGGCACAGAAGGAATCATCAACCCCCTCTCCACCGCCGGCCGCGCCTCAAACGCCTTCACCACCCTCGCCAGATGAGGAAAGTCCTCAAACCCCACCAGCGCACCAGCGTCATAAAACCCCACCAGATTACGCACCCAAGGCCAGATGGCGATGTCGGCGATGGTGTAGTCCTGCCCCATGATCCAGGGGCGGTTGTCTTTGGCCATCTGGCCTTCGAGTACGCCCAGCAAGCGACGAGACTCTGCCGCGTAGCGGTCACGCGGGCGTTTGTCTTCGTATTCCTTCCCTGCGAACTTGTGGAAGAAACCCAGCTGGCCAAACATGGGCCCCACGCCGCCCATCTGGAACATCAGCCATTGCAATGTTTCGTACCGCCTGGCACCGTCTTTGGCCAGCAGCATGCCGGTCTTGTCCGCCAGATAGATCAGGATGGCGCCGGACTCGAACAGCGTCATCGGCTGGCCGTCCGGGCCGTGGGGGTCAAGAATTGCCGGGATCTTGTTGTTCGGGTTGAGTGAGAGAAACGCCGGAGAGTTCTGATCGCTGGTACCAAACGATACCAGGTGAGGCTCATAGGGCAGTCCCGTCTCTTCCAGCATGATCGACGCCTTGACCCCGTTGGGGGTGTTCAGGGAGTAGAGCTGGAGTCGGTCCGGGTGGCGCGCAGGCCATTTGCTCGTGATATTGAAGCGAGAAAGATCTGATTCAGCCATGGGAGTCACCTCCTGTGTGTGAAGCCTGTGTTGTACCCCTTACGGGTTCGTGTTTAGGACGTGTTTAGGACGTTAGCACTGAGGGAAAGTACGCACGATTTGCTGGGTCAAGGGTATGGCTCCTGTAAGCATGGTAGGTCTACTATTGGGGTTCGGCCACTTCCAGTGGAGGCTGGCCGCTTGCGGGCCAAGCACATGCGCCAGGCTGGACGAAAAAAGAGACGTAGAGGAGCAGAACATGCCAATCACCAAAGGCTTCAAAGCACTGGTGGATGAAGCCAATGCGCAGGTCACCACCTACACCGTGGGGCAAGTACGTTCTCGCTTGCATGCCGACCCCAAGTTGCAATTGGTGGATATCCGTGACATTCGCGAACTGGAAAGAGAGGGAACCGTTCCTGGGTCCCTGTTCGCGCCACGCGGCATGCTTGAGTTCTGGTTTGACCCAGAGTCCCCGTACTACAAGCCTGCCTTCGGCGATGAAGGCAAGGAGTATGTGCTCTACTGCGGAGCCGGCTGGCGCAGTGCCTTGGCCGCCAAGACGCTGCAAGACATGGGTATGACCAATGTTGCCCACATGGACGGCGGCTTTGGTGCCTGGTCCAAGGCGGGCGCACCGACAGAGACTTTGCAGTCTCACCGGGCCCGCAGCTCACAACGCCGCCCTCTGGCGGCATGAGCGTCGCCAGCGAAGCGTGCCCCTGCGGGAGAACGGCAGGGCGCAGTGACCGTGCGCTTGCACTGGCAGATTGCTGCGGCAGGTACCACCGGGGTGATGTCCCTGCGCCCGATGCCGAGTCGCTCATGCGCTCGCGCTACAGCGCCTATGTGTTGGGCTTGAATGATTACCTGATGCAAACTTGGCATCCGGACACACGCCCTGAATCCGTCGACGCCGACCCTAACGTGCATTGGCTGGGGCTGAGCGTGAAGCACCATGGCATGACGGGGGAGCACACGGCGGACGTGCGATTTGTGGCGCGTTACAAAACCACGGGGGAAGGCGGCGGCAAGGCACAACGCATGGAAGAACTCAGCCGCTTCGTGCGTGAGGTGGACGAAGGCGGCGTCGAGCGCTGGCTCTATGTTGACGGCGACGTCACTGACTGAGGGCGCCGCTTGGCCTTCGCCTCGGCAGGCGAGCGGGCCTCGTGTCTTGGGCTAGACTGAGCACCTCCAGTCAGTCAACAAGTCAGTCACAAGAACCATCCCGGCGGGTCAGGGCCTGAATTTATCCATGAAATTTGAAGCGGTGCTGTTCGATTGCGACGGCGTTCTGGTGGACAGCGAACCCATCACCAACGGCGTGTTGTGTCAGATGCTCAACGAAGCGGGGTGGGCCTTGAGCCAGGCCGACTGCGAGCGCATCTTCATCGGCAAAGCGGTGCGCGACGAGCGCGCGCGCATCGAGGCCGAAACGGGCACACCGCTGACCGACGAGTGGATGACAGCGTTTTACGCGCGGCGCGACCAGCGGCTGCGAGCCGAACTCAAAGCCATGGACGGGGCACTGGAGGCCGTGAGAGCTGCGCATCGCCACACGAGCGGTCGCATCGCTTGTGCATCAGGCGCCGACAAGGCCAAAGTCATCATGCAGATCGAGATGGCGGGTATGTCACCATATTTTGGCGAGGGCATTTTCAGCGGTCATGACCTGCCACGTTCCAAGCCCGCTCCCGACGTGTACCTGGCTGCGGCTTCGCACCTGAACGTAGCACCCGCGAACTGTCTGGTGATTGAAGACACGGCCACTGGCGTGCGTGCCGGGTTGGAGGCCGGTGCCACGGTGTGGGGCTACTGCCCGGCCGGTCATGGGCGGGCATTCGAGGGGCTGCCTGTGGCGCGGATTTTTCACCACATGGACGAGCTCAGCCAGGCCATGGCAACACGCTAAACTGCCGCCATGAACCTGAAAATCGTTGTCTATTCCAAGTCCGCCTGCCCGCAGTGCGATTCAGCCAAGATGCTGCTCAAGTCGAGATCGCTCGACTTTGAAGAAGTCAGGATTGACGACGAAGAAGAGCGCCTGGCCTTCTATGCCAAATGCGGTCCGTCGGTTCGGCAGATGCCACAGATCTTCATCAACGATCAGCGCGTGGGTGGCCTGACGGGCCTGCAGGCAGCGCTGACGCAGATCGGGAAGTAAGGCCAGCGCTCAGTGGCGGGGGTTCACCCGCGCCACTCCCCCGGCGTCTTCCCGGTCCACGCCTTGAACGCTCGGGAGAAGCTCTTCTCGTTCTGAAAGCCCACGGCCTGGGCAACTTGTTTGATCGGGCGTTGCGTGCGTTGCAGCAGTTCCATGGCGCGCTGACGCCGCACTTCGTCTTTCAGCCCTTGCAGGCTGGCGCCTTCATCCTTGAGCTGCCGGTGCAGCGTGCGCACCGAGATGCCCAGCAGGGTAGCGGTGTCGTCTGCGTTGTGCGTGAGTGCCGGCCGGTCGCGCAGCGCTGATCGCACCCGTTGCACCAGCAGGCGGTCACGGCGGTAGAGGTGAACGGTCAATGGCAGGGCGCGTTGCAACATGTGCCGCATGGCGGCTTCGTCCCGGCGCAGGGGCAGGGCCAGATAGGCGGCGTCGAAACTCACGGCACTGTGCGCGGCGTCAAACTGTGTGGGTCCGTCAAATAGCACGCTGTAGGCATCCGCATGCGATGGTGGTGAGAACGCCATCTGTGCGCCCCTCAACGGAATGCGGGAATCGACATACCAGCAGGACAAACCCAGCACGTTGCGCAGCAACGAGACGTGGCAGAACTCGCGCAACTGGCCGCCAGTTCCGGGTGGCCGATGCTCCACCAACTCGATCGTGGCGAGCTCACCGCGGGTGTGCAGGAAGAGGGTGACGCCGCGGGCGAGCAAGGCGTGGTGGCGGCACCAGCGCTGAATGGCCAGCCCCAGCGTTGGCGATGAAAGCGATGCACGGGCGAGCATGCCGTAGCTGCCCCAGGGCAATGGACGTTCAAACCAACCCAAGGCTTCGTCGTCCAGCTCACGCATGGCAGCGTCAGACAAGGCTTCCATCTGATGCGCCGTCATCCGTGCGTTGGCATCGGCGGCGTTCAACCCGTTCAGAGTGAGGCCGGCAGCGGCCAGAGCATGGACGGGGTCCATCTGGCGGGACTGATAAGCCAGGACGATGGCACGCGCAAAGCCCATGGGGGTGGCACGAATCGGTGATGAACTGGAGGGCGATGGCATGAAGTGCTGCAGTGAAGGCGAGGGGTTTCAGTCTCTTCGTTCAAACCGGTCATTCTGATCTTCAATGGCACGATTTGCAACCAAAGTGACCTGCTGCGTACCTCGTAAAACGTTATGCTGGTGGACGAATTCCATCCGCAGTCCGCTCAAAGCGGGCGACAGACACGCAGGCAAAGCCCATGACAACGCTGGAGACACACCTCAACCCACGATCGGCCGAATTCAAGGCCAATGCCGACGCCATGAAAGCGGTGGTGGAGGATTTGAGGGCCCAAGTGGCTCAGGCCAGCCAGGGTGGCGGCGAAGCTGCACGCCAAAAGCATTTGGCCAGGGGCAAGCTGCTGCCGCGCGACCGGGTGCAGATGCTGCTCGACCCTGGTACGCCGTTCTTGGAGTTCTCGCCACTGGCCGCGTACGGCATGTACGACGGAGCAGCACCTTGCGCGGGGGTGATCGCCGGCGTGGGCCGTGTGAGTGGTGTGGACTGCGTGATCGTCTGCAACGACGCCACGGTCAAGGGCGGTACCTACTACCCCATGACGGTGAAGAAGCATTTGCGGGCGCAAGAGATTGCGCAGCAAAACCGCATGCCCTGCATCTACCTGGTGGACTCAGGTGGCGCCAACCTGCCCAATCAAGACGAAGTGTTCCCGGACCGCGACCATTTTGGCCGCATCTTCTTCAACCAGGCCAACATGAGCGCGCAAGGCATCGCACAGATTGCGGTGGTGATGGGGTCCTGCACCGCGGGTGGCGCGTACGTGCCCGCCATGAGCGATGAAACCATCATCGTGAAAAACCAGGGCACGATTTATCTGGGCGGCCCGCCGCTGGTGAAGGCCGCCACCGGTGAAGTGGTGAGCGCAGAAGACCTTGGCGGTGGAGATGTGCACACGCGCTTGTCTGGCGTGGCCGACCACCTGGCCGAGAACGACCTGCATGCCATCTCGCTGGCCCGGCAGGCGGTGAAGAACCTCAATGCCCGCAAAGCACCACCCATCGCGCTGCACGAGCCGGTCCCACCCAAATTCGCCGCCGAAGAGTTGTATGGCGTGATCCCCACCGACACGCGCAAACCTTTTGACGTGCGCGAGATCATTGCGCGCATTGTGGATGGCAGCGAGTTCGACGAATTCAAGGCGCGCTTTGGCACCACCTTGGTCTGCGGTTTTGCGCGTATCGAAGGCATGCCGGTGGGCATCATTGCCAACAACGGCATTCTGTTTTCCGAGTCGGCCCTGAAGGGCGCTCACTTCATCGAGCTGTGCTGCCAACGAAAGACGCCCTTGGTGTTTTTGCAGAACATCACAGGTTTCATGGTGGGCCGCAAATACGAGAACGAGGGCATAGCGCGCAATGGCGCCAAGATGGTGACGGCGGTGGCCACGGCGCAAGTGCCCAAATTCACCGTGATCATTGGCGGCAGCTTTGGCGCGGGCAACTACGGCATGTGCGGCCGTGCCTATTCGCCTCGATTCCTGTGGATGTGGCCGAATGCCCGCATTTCGGTCATGGGCGGCGAACAAGCAGCGAGCGTGCTTGCCACGGTCAAACGCGACGGCATTGAGGCCAAAGGCGGCAGCTGGAGCGCGGACGAAGAGGCCGCCTTCAAAGCGCCGATCAAGGAGCAGTATGAAGTGCAGGGCCACCCCTATTACGCATCGGCGCGTTTGTGGGACGATGGTGTCATCGACCCGGCCGATACCCGGCGCGTTCTGGCGCTGGGCCTGTCGGCCGCGTTGAATGCGCCGATTCCGGAAACGAAGTTCGGCATCTTCCGTATGTAGGGAACGTCCCAACCCCGAGACGCTTCGCCTCTTCCCTTTGAAGGGAGCGCAAGTGGGCAGACCGGCAAAGCCGGCTCTGCGTCTGCCTCGGTTGGGATGCCTGCCCACATATTTGAATAGAACTGAGATTTTTATAGCGATGAACCCTAACGCTCACTTTCTTCACCTGGCTGGATACAACGTCTGGGCGACGCGTCGCCTGATCGATGCGGTGGATGCCTTGAGCGACGAAGACTACCGCCGTGATGTGGGGCTGTTCTTCAAGAGCATTCATGGCACGCTGAACCACTTGCTGGTCGGCGAGCACTTCATCTGGTATCCGCGGTTTGCGAAAGGTGCTTCACCCAAGATGCCGCTGGATGCCGAGGTGGAGCCGCATCGCGACCGCCTGGGGCAGGCGCTCAAAGGTGGCGCGGCCAACTGGCAGGCACTGATCGAATCATGGGCGCCGGAAAAATTCGATGGCGATCTGAGCTATACCACCATGAGAGGGCAGGCGGTGAGCCTGCCCTTCGCGGTCACGCTGGCTCATGTGTTCAACCATGGCACCCACCACCGCGGTCAGATCACTGCTGCGTTGACGGCGATGGGGCAGCCCGCACCGGAGCTGGATCTGGTCTATTACCTGCAGCAAGTGCAAAGCGAGGGCACGGCATGAACGAGAACCTTCGCCTCGACGTGACAGGTGGTGTGGCCCGCGTGACGCTCACGCGCTCGCAGGTGCGCAATGCATTCAACGACGCGCTGATTGGCGAGCTGGATGACGCCTTTACTTCGCTCGGCGGAAGGGATGACGTGCGCGCTGTGGTGCTGGCCGCAGAAGGGCCTGCATTCTGTGCCGGCGCTGATCTGAACTGGATGCGCGCCATGGCCGACTATTCCCGCGAAGAAAACCTGGCCGATGCCGGACGCCTGGCCAGCATGCTGCGCGCCATCTACGAATGCCCGAAACCGACCATTGCCCGCGTGCAAGGTGATGTGTATGCGGGCGGCATGGGCCTGGTGGCGGCGTGTGACATGGCGGCGGGTGTGAACACTGCGCATTTTTGCCTGAGCGAGGTGAAGCTGGGCCTGATTCCCGCCACCATCAGCCCGTATGTGATTCGCGCCATGGGCGCGCGCGCGGCGCACCGCTACTTTCTCACGGCGGAGCGTTTCGATGCCGCCGAGGCCCATCGGGTGGGCTTGCTGCATGCATTGGCGTCCGACGAGGCCGCACTGGATGCGCAAGTCCAGTCATGGACCGATGCCTTGTGCAGCGCCAGCCCGAACGCGGTGGCCGCTTGCAAACGCCTGGTGCAGGATGTGGCACACCGGGAACTTGAAGCAGATTTGATTGCCCAAACCGTGGAGGGCATCGCCGATATTCGCGCCAGCGACGACGGTAAAGAAGGCGTGCAGAGCTTTCTGCAGAAGCGCAAACCGAGCTGGCTGACTTGAGCGAGAAGCATGGGGCCTGATGCCTGAGCGCAAGGAGGACACCGCATGACAACGAACAACACAAACGGTATCGAAACTGCCCCAGGCGTCTGGGAGCAGGTGGGGCAGTGGTGGTCGAGTGTCGGCGGCGACGCTGCCACGGAAGGTGCGGCCCAAGTGGGCGCCACCCTGGGCGACGCCGCTTCCACCGCCATGAACCACATGGACATGCCCAGCTTGCTCGCTCTGGCGGCCGCGCTGGGCTGGGCAAGTGGCTTCCGGCTCTACGCGGTGGTGTTCATTGTGGGCGCTTGCGGTGCGCTGGACTGGATCGCTTTGCCGTCTGGCCTGCACATGTTGGAGCACCCAGCGGTGCTGCTGGTCAGCGGCGCCTTGTTGTTTGTGGAGTTTTTTGCCGACAAAATCCCGGGCCTGGACTCCGTCTGGGATGCCATCAACAGCTTTGTTCGCGTGCCCGCCGGCGCGGCGCTGGCGGCCGCCGTGCTGGGCGCCGACAGCACCACCATGGCCCTGGTGGGCGCATTGATGGGCGGCACGCTGGCCGCCAGTAGCCAGGCCGCCAAAACCACCACCCGGGCAGCCATCAATACCTCCCCAGAACCGTTCTCTAACGTGGGCATGAGCTTTGTGGAAGACGTGTCGGTTGTGGGGGCCGTGTGGCTGGCCACCAACCACCCCATGCTGTTCGGCGTGGTCCTGCTGTTTGTTCTGGTCGTGATGTGGGTCGTGACCTGGATGCTGTTCCGTTTCTTGCGAGGCGCTTTGCGCCGCATTCGCCAATGGCTCAACCCAGAGCCCGAGCCTGAAAGACTGTGATGTTCAAGAAAATCCTGATTGCCAATCGTGGTGAGATTGCCTGCCGCGTGGCTGCGACGGCGCGCCGTCTTGGCGTGCGCACCGTGGCGGTGTATTCCGATGCCGACGCGCAAGCCAAGCATGTGGCCGCCTGCGACGAAGCGGTTCACATTGGTGGCAGTGCCCCCAAGGACAGCTACTTGCAGTGGCAACGGGTGATTGACGCGGCCAAGGCCACCGGCGCGGAGGCCATCCACCCTGGTTATGGCTTTCTGAGCGAAAACGAAGCGTTCGCCGATGCCTGCAAGGGTGCGGGCCTGGTTTTCATCGGCCCGTCGGCAGACAGTATCCGGGCCATGGGGCTCAAGGCCGAATCCAAACGCCTGATGGAATCCGCCGGTGTGCCACTGGTGCCTGGCTACCACGGTGAAGACCAGGACCCTGCCTTGTTGCAACGCGAGGCCGACCGCATTGGCTATCCAGCGCTGATCAAGGCCAGTGCTGGTGGTGGCGGCAAAGGCATGCGCGTGGTCGAGCGCAGTGAGGATTTTGCGGCGGCGTTGGCGTCGTGCCAGCGAGAGGCGCGCAACAGCTTCGGCAGCGATGCCGTGCTGATCGAGAAGTACGTTCAACGGCCGCGACACATCGAGATCCAGGTGTTTGGTGACAGCCATGGCAACGTGATTCATTTGTTCGAACGCGATTGCTCGGTGCAGCGTCGCCACCAGAAGGTGCTGGAAGAGGCACCCGCCCCAGGCATGACACCAGAGCTGCGCGCCGAAATGGGCGCGGCGGCGGTGGCGGCAGCCAAGGCTGTGAACTACGTGGGCGCCGGTACGGTGGAATTCATCGTCGAGCAGGTGGGCGGGTATGGTTTGGGCGTGATGCCGGGAGCCGACGCCGGGCCGCCCCAAGTCGGCTCAGCCCCCTCGGGGGGCAGCGACCCAGCGCAGCGGCGGAGCGTGGGGGCACAGGGAGCCGACGCCGGGCCGCCCCAAGTCGGCGCAGCCCCCTCGGGGGGCAGCGACCCAGCGCAGCGGCGGAGCGTGGGGGCCAGATTCTTTTTTATGGAGATGAATGCCCGATTGCAGGTTGAGCATCCAGTGACGGAGGCTGTGACGGGGCTCGATCTGGTCGAGTGGCAACTCCGTGTGGCGGGTGGCGAGTCACTTCCTCTTCTCCAGGAGGAAGTCACACTCACAGGCCACGCCATCGAAGCGCGAATCTGCGCCGAAACACCAGACAAGCAGTTCCTACCGGCCACAGGTGAACTTCAGGTGTACCGGTCGCCCATCCACTCTGCATTTGAGCGGGGTGTGGTGCGCGTGGACAGCGGCGTGCGAGAGGGCGATGCCATCAGCCCGTTCTACGACTCCATGATCGCCAAACTCATCGTCCACGGCAACACGCGTGAGGAAGCCTTGGCGCGCCTGGACGCTGCGCTGACCGAGACCCACATCGTGGGCGTGTCCACCAACGTGCAGTTTCTGCGCAGGGTGGTGCACAGTGCCGCGTTCGCACAGGCGGAACTCGATACCGCGTTGATCCAGCGCGAGGCATCGGCTTTGTTCCACCACGATCCGGTGGGCGAATCGTTCACGGTGGCCGCGGCCGTGGCGCAGACCCTGATTCAGGAGTCGGCTGCCACGGCGTCCGACCCGTTCTCCCGTCGCGACGGCTGGCGGATGTTCGGCCAGGCAGAGCGTCGCTTCGATTTCAGTTATCACGGCAGCCCGTTGACGGCGAGCTTGGTGTATCTGCATGGCGGTGGCGTGCAGCTCAAGGTGGGTTCGCACGATGAAGTGTTGAGCTACCACTTGCTGCCTTCGGAGAGCGGGATCCGGTTTGATTTGCAATACGCTGGCCGTCGGCAGACGGTGCACACCTGGCAGCGTGGCGAGACGGTCCACGTCTTCTGCGGGCTGGGTGCCTCGGTCATCGACGAGCTCGATGTGCTGGCCCATGCGGGTGAGCGCGGCAGCGAAGGTGGGCGTCTCTCTGCGCCCATGCCGGGCAAGGTGTTGTCGTTCGCGGTCAAGGCGGGTGATGCTGTCAAAGCCGGTCAGGTGCTGGCCGTGATGGAGGCCATGAAGATGGAGCACACCATTGCCGCTCCCACCGATGGGGTGGTCACTGAGCTGTTGTTTTCGCCGGGCGATCAGGTGGGCGAGGGTGACGACTTGCTGCGTCTGGAAACGGTGGCCAGCGAGGCGGCTGCGCAACCCGTGTGACTGCGCGGTCTTTGCCCCGCCGCTACATTGCCTGACATGCATATCACCATTTGTTTTCCGGGCCCCAAGCCACTGGGCTGGCTCGCGGGCTTTCAGGCGGCGCTGCCTAATGTCGAGTTCTCCATCTGGTCCCAGGGCGAAACGCCGATGGCCGACTACGCGGTCGTCTGGTCGCCACCGCAAGCCTTGATCGACGAGCAAGTGCAACTCAAGGCCTTGTTCAATATCGGCGCCGGCGTGGACGGCATTCTCAAGCTGTCGCTGCCGCCGGACTTGAAGGTCGTGCGGCTCGACGATGCCGGCATGTCGGTGCAAATGGCCGAGTTTGTGTGCCATGCCGTTATTCGGCATTTTCGCGAATTCGATCAGGTGGAGGCGGCCATGCAGCGCGGCGAATGGGCGTTTCGCAAGCCCTTGCTGCGCCGCGACTTCCCGGTGGGGGTAATGGGGCTGGGTGTGCTCGGCACCCGCGTGGCCAAAGCTTTGCAGTCGTTCGAATTTCCTGTGCTCGGCTGGAGCCGCAGCGCCAAGACCATTGACGGTGTGCATTGCCACCATGGCGATGAAGGCTTCAAGGATTTTCTGGCCGGCACGCGTGTGCTGGTGAACCTCTTGCCGTTGACGGCGGAGACCGAGAACATTCTCAACCGCGAAACCCTGGCGCAATTGATGCCTGGCGGCTACGTGATCAACGTGGCGCGGGGCGCGCATCTGGTGGACGAGGACTTGCTGGCGTTGCTGGACAGCGGCCATCTGGCGGGTGCGGCGCTCGACGTGTTCCGGGAAGAACCTTTGCCAAAAGAGCACGCATTCTGGGCCCACCCCAAACTGCAATTGACGCCTCACACCTCTGCCCGGACCTTGCGGGACGAAACCATTGAACAGATCGCCAGCAAGATCCGGGCGCTGGAAAGCGGACAAGCCATCGCGGGCGTGGTGGATGCAACCCGAGGCTATTGAGTACACACCCTGGCAGAGAAACCCATGAACCAGCTACCCACGAAAGTTCGCATCATTGATGTCGGTCCACGGGACGGTTTGCAGAATGAAAAGCAGCCGGTGCCAGCGGCCATCAAGATCGAACTGGTGCATCGCCTGCAGGCCGCCGGCTTGAAAGAGATTGAAGTCACCAGCTATGTCAGCCCCAAGTGGGTGCCGCAAATGGCCGATAACCACGAGGTCATGGCCGGCATCACCCGTTTGCCCGGTGTGCGCTATTCGGTGTTGACGCCCAACATGAAGGGCTTCGAGGGAGCGGTATCGGATAAGCCTGACGAGATCGTGGTGTTCGGTGCAGCCAGCGAGGCCTTCAGCCAGAAGAACATCAATTGTTCGATCGCTGAAAGCATCGAGCGCTTTGCGCCGGTGGTGGCCGCGGCCAAAGCCGCTGGCATCGCCGTGCGCGGGGCCATGAGCTGCACGGTGGGCTGCCCATACGAAGGTGATGTGCCCGCGGAACGCGTCGGGTATCTGGCCGGCCTGATGAAGGGCATAGGCGTGGAGCGGGTGGACGTGGCCGACACCATTGGCGTGGGCACGCCGCGCAAGGTGCAGGCAGCGTTTGAGGCCGCCTTGGCGCACTACAGTATTGATGAGGTGGCCGGCCATTTCCATGACACCTACGGACAGGCTTTGTCCAACACCCTTGCCGCGTTGGAGCTGGGGGTCTGGAACTACCAGTCCTCCGTCTCCGGCCTGGGAGGCTGCCCCTACGCCAAGGGTGCGACCGGCAACGTGGCCACCGAAGATCTGGTTTACCTGCTGCACGGCATGGGCATCGACACCGGCATCGATCTCGGTGCCCTGGTGGATGCAGGTGTCTTCATCAGTGAACAGCTCGGCCGCGGTACGCCATCTCGTGTGGCGCGCGCGCTTCTGGCAAAACGCGATAGTTGAACTTCCTGCCCATGTCATCACAAACAACTTCTGACATTTCTTCGCATCCGTCGGCCACGCCCGCCGACATGACTCATCTCACGCCTTCCATGCAGCGCGTGGTCGACACGCTGGCGGCCAAAGGTCACCCTCACAGGCCTGTCATGTTGTCCGATGCCGCGCGCACGGCTCAGCAGGCGGCGGATGCACTGGGCGTGGCCCTGGGTCAGATCGCCAAGAGCATCCTCTTTCGTCGCAAGAATCATCCCAGCGGCGTGGATGCAGCGGTGCTGGTGGTGACTTCGGGTGATTTGCGGGTGGACGAGAAGAAAGTGCAGGCGCTGGTCTGCGCGGATGGCGGCAAGCTGGGCCGTGCCAATGCCGAGTTCGTCAAGGAGATGACCGGCTTCTCCATCGGCGGGGTTTCACCCGTGGCGCATGCAAGCCCTCCGGTTACCCTGATCGATCGGGAGCTGTTGCGTTTCGAGGAAGTGTGGGCCGCGGCAGGGCATCCCCATGGCGTGTTTCGCCTTTCGCCACAGGAGCTGGTGGAGCTGACGGGTGCGCCGGTGGCCGATGTGACAGTGACTGCCGACAATGCGCCGGAAGAAGGTGACCAATGACGGTAGGAGACCAAGACTCTACAAGGCCTGTGCCCTCGCCATGCATTTCCGTGTGTGTGATGGATGCTTCAAGCGGTTTGTGCAAGGGCTGCTGGCGCTCCATTGAAGAAATCGCTGCCTGGTCAGGTATCAGCGATGCGGAGAAGCTTCAGGTCTGGGGGAACATCAAATCGCGTATCCGGCACGCAGGCGCTGCACCATTGCCAGCGACGCCTGCCGATTCTGATTAGGCGACCTGCGCACACCATTGAAGGAGACAAGCATGGACGAATCACAGAAGGCAACCGAGTCAACGCAAGGCGATGTCCGGCAGATCACGTTTTACTACGACGTACTCTCGCCCTACGCCTACCTGGCATTTCACCAGTTGCCCCAATCCTTGCAGGGCGTGAGTTATCAGGTGGACTACAAGCCGGCGCTTCTGGGCGTTTTGCTTCGTGCCAAGAACATGCTTGGCCCGGCGGAAGTCGAGTACAAGCGCGACTGGGTCTATCGCCACTGTCTCTGGCTGGCATCGCAGCAAGGCCTGGAGATGGCCATGCCGGAAAAGCACCCTTTCAACCCCATGCCGCTGATGCGCCTGGCGCTTGCTTGCGCGCATCCGGATGCGCCGGCCGTCTCCAGCCGCCATGTCACGGGGCGATTGCTCGATCACGTCTGGTGCGGTGGGGCCGCTGTGGATGATGCAGACCGAATGGCCAGCCTGACGGCAGAGATGCAGTCGCACATGGCAGAGCGCAAGCTGCCCTGGCTGGCGCCCGACAGCGATGCGGTCAAGCAGCAGCTGCGGACCAACACGGAAGCCGCAGTGGCTGAAGGCGTGTTTGGCGTTCCGACTCTGCAGGTGGATGGGCGAAACTTCTGGGGGCTGGATGCCCTGCCAATGCTGCGCGCCTATCTGGATGGCGACAGCTGGTTCGCCTCGGGGGTGTGGGAAGCGGCTCCGGCGGTGCCCTCCGGGCTGCCCCCCAGAACCTGAATGGACGGCAGGGAGGTCAGACGAAATCGTCTGACTGCCCTACCTGGGCCGTGACCTTCATATTGGCAAACACCGGCCCGAAACTCTCCCACTGCGATCAACGCAGGTTGGCGCAGTTGGCATAGAAGGTGGTGGTCGCCGGCCAGTCGGAAAACACACCCAGCACACCCACATCCTTGGCGAGTACATCCAGTACGCGGAACTGATCGCCTTCACGGCCGATGGCGCTGTCAAACGTCTGGTAGTACCAGCCATTGTTGCCGTCCGCCAGAATGCCTGAGCGCTCCAGTGTCCAGGTGATGATGTCCAGGCCGGCGGAGCGGGCTTGCTGCGCATAGGGCGAGGGCACCAGCTGACCATTGCCGTCGGCTGCAATCAGGGCCCACAGCGGAGGCGCCACAATGTTGATGCCATCAGCCTTGTACTCGGCCAGCTCTGCGGCACCGGGCAGGTCGGCAGGGGTTTCGGCATCGTCAAGGTAGACCGCCTGACGCCCGAATGCCGGCGCATGGTTCAACCAGTACAGCACATCATCTTTGTTGAAAGACTGGGCAAACACGCGGCGGGCAGGTACCCCGGCAGACTTGTACTCGTCGATCATCTTCTGCGCATAGGCCTGCTGGGTGAAGCCTTCGAACGGCATGTCGACTGACGGGCTCTTGAGCTCAGGCGTCATCTTGACGCCCAGCTTCTTGAACAGGGCAATGCTCTCGGCGTGGGTCATCAAGGTGCCACTGGTGGGGCCGCTGTAGATGTCGGTACGCCAGTTGGCTGTGCCGGCAACGTAATCCTCGACAGTTTGCGCAGCAGGGTTGAATGCATCCATCTTGCCGCGCAGGCTCTTGAATTCGGCCAGGGTGATATCGCTGGTGCGGCATTCGGCGCTGGCTGGCTGTGTGACCTTGCCGTCGGTGTCGAGCACCGCAGGCGTGAAGGCCTTGGTGCACTTGGCGGCCAGCGGGGTCAGCAAGATGTTGGTGGTGGTGTGCAGGTCGTTCTGAGCGTGACGGCAGACGAGTGCCTTGTCCTTGGTGAACGTGACATCACATTCCACAATGCCCGCACCCATGCGGGCCGCCGCCGTGTACGACTCCATTGTGTGCTCTGGAAACTGCATGGGGGCGCCGCGGTGACCGATGGAGAAGTCACGCGAGGTGAACGCCGGCCGTTTCGTGCACTGCTGCATCTGCTTCTTCAGAGCGCTTTCTTCCATGTCGTTCGCCAGAAAAAACGGGCGTGCGCCAACCTGGATGCTGCGTGGCCGCTCGGAGAACCAGTCCTTGAACTTGCCACCATGATGTCCATGGTCAGGCGCAGCCATTGAGGCACTGGTGTGGGCAAATGTGCCAAAAGCGATAAGCAGGGCAGCACCCAAATGGATTCGAGAGAGCATGGACAGCATTCCTTGTCTGTGTCGAGTTGAAAAGTGGCGCGTCGAGGCAGGAGGGGGAGCTGCCTCGACACGGTTTCAAACCGCATCACTGGCCTGACGTCTGACAGCCAGCGCTGATCCACTCCGGCAGCTGCCACGCTGTAATCGGTCCTGTTGCCTTGTCCCTGTTGTGAAGGCCGTCGGTTTCGTTGCGTGGTGCTCGCTCGATCAGGCGCTGGCGGTGGCTTCCTGGCTATTGCCTGCGCCGGTCAAGGCCGCGATGCAAGGTGCATGCTACGGGCGCTGTGTGGCAGTACTGTGACGCAAGCATGGCCTTTAAATGACGACATGCACTACACGCCTTCCCTGCCCATTCACTCACCCATGGACCAGCCAAGGCTGCAGCTATCGATTGACGAAAGTGCTCTTGTCCGTGTCAAGCACAAATACCTGACCGAACGCACCAATGGAGACAGTCTTGCCATTGACGGTGGTGTATGAGCCCAGGCCAAGCGGGTGGTAGTCAGAGACGAATGCCGTGAGAGCGCCCAGGCCCAGCAGGCCGGAGAGCGGGCTGCGCTCACCAATGGCTTGCCTGATGGCCTGGCGGTGCTGGTCCGGATCCGGGTTGGTGGCCCATGCGGCACCAAGTGTCAGAGCCAGTAGCAGCAGAATCGCCCACCTGGCTCGTCCTTGCTGTGCGGTTGTTGGTCGACGCGTGGCGGTGTTCATGCTGGAGGAGCAATCATGCATTTGCGGGATTGGATGAGACAGCATCAGTATAGGTTGCGGATAACCATGCGAATTTTGCGTGTTTGATTTCGATCCTAGTATGGTTCCATGCCCTTCAAGATTAGCCCATATCACATCCTGCCCTGGCTTTGCGCTGCTGTGCTGGCGGCTGGCTTGATGCTGCCCATGAGCGGTGTGTTGCTGGGTGTCAGTCTGGTGGCGCTCATTGCTGCAGTTGGCGTGGGTGTTCATCATGCGGAGGTGATCGCTCACAGGGTGGGGGAACCCTACGGCACCTTGGTGTTGGCATTGTCGGTAACCATCATTGAGGCGGCGCTGATCATTTCGATGATGATTGTTGGCGGGGAGAAAAGCGCCAGTGTGGCCAGAGACGCCATCTACGGTGCGGTGATGGTCATTGTCACGGGGGTGGTCGGCTTGTGCCTGCTGGTAGGGGGTTGGCACCATCGTGAGCAAACGTTTCGGCTCGAAGGGACCAATGCCGGCATGGCGGCTCTTGCGGTGATGGCTGGCCTGGTGCTCGTCATGCCGTCGTTGACGATCAGCGCGCCAGGCGCGCGTTACTCTGGTTCCCAATTGGCGTTTGTCGCGTTGGGATCGCTCGCACTCTGGCTCGCCTTCATCTTCTTCCAGACGGTTCGCCACAGAGAGTTCTTTCTACCGGAAGAAGGGGCCGGTGACCAAGCTCATGCCGAAGGCGAATCGCCGACCACGCGGAGTGCCTTGGTCAGCTTCGGCTTGCTGGTGGTCGCTCTGGTATCCGTCGTGGGACTCGCCAAGCTGATGTCTCCATCGCTGGAAGCACTGGTCTCGAACTGGGCTTTGCCGCAGACAGTGGTCGGTGTCGTGATCGCTGTGATTGTGCTGCTGCCGGAGTCCTATGCCGCAGTGCGTGCGGCCAGAGCCAATCGGTTGCAGACCAGCATGAACCTGGCGATCGGCTCCGCGCTTGCCTGCATTGGACTGACGGTTCCAGTGGTGGTGGTCGCCGCACTGTGGCTGGACCTTCCCCTGAATCTCGGACTTGCTTCCAAGGACATCGGCATGCTGACACTGACCTTCGTGATGAGTGCCTTCACACTTGGAGCAGGACGAACCAACTTCATGCAAGGCGCTGTTCACGTTGTGATGTTCGCTGCCTTCCTGTTCCTGACACTGGAGCCGTGAAGCCTGTCCGCCTCAATCGTTCCTGGATCGATTTCGATGGGCGCGTTCGAGCATCATCCGCTGCTCCTGCTGATTCTGTGTCAATGAAGCAGCCCTCTCGTATGCGTCGGCTGCGGCAATGTGCCTGGACATTTGCTCCAGCAGGTCGCCATGGACTGCAGGCAGCCACGGGTAGTGTTGCAATTGATGCTGGTCAAGCAAAGCCTCTACGATTGGCAATGCCGCTTCTGGTCCATCTGCCTTTCCCACGGCGACCGCCCGGTTGAGCTCCACCACGGGTGACGGCATGCATTGCGCCAGTTCACCATAGAGGGTGGCGATGCGTTGCCAGTCCGTCTCGCTGGCCGATGGCGCCCTCGCGTGACATGCTGCAATGGCTGCCTGCAGCTGATAGCCACCGGCCGTTCTCTTGCTCACTGCTTGGGCCCTCTTCAGCGCTGACAGCCCTGACTCGATCAGCAAAGGGTCCCACTGCGAGCGATCCTGGTCCATCAGCAAGACGGGTTGACCCTTCTCGTCATGTCGTGCGGCCAGCCGAGAGGCCTGAATCTCCAGCAGCGACTGCAAGCCCAGCACTTCCGGCTCTTTGGGGGCCAGGTGCGTGAGCATGCGGGCCAGGCGCATCGCTTCATCGCACAAAGCTGGGCGCATCCAGTCGCCGCCGTCGGTGGCTGTGTAGCCTTCGTTGAAAATCAGGTAGATCACTTCCATGACAGATGCCAGCCGATTGGCCCGGTCTGCTTCGCCAGGCACTTCAAACGGCACGGACGCTTCACTCAGTGTGCGTTTGGCGCGAACGATTCGCTGTGCAATGGTGCTTTCCTTGCTGAGAAATGCACGAGCGATTTCCTGGGTGCTGAGCCCACCAAGCAGCCGCAGCGTGAGTGCCACACGGGAGGCGGGAGGAAGCAAGGGGTGGCAGGCAATGAAGATCAACCGAAGGAGGTCGTCATTGATTTCGGCATGCAGCCTGGCATCGTCCAGTGAGTCGGTGAAATCTGGTACGAGGTGCGCGCCAGCAGCCTCCAGGTCCGCAGCCATTGATTCATGATGCCGCTGCATCATCTGCAAATGCCGCAGGTGATCGATGGCCCGGTTGATCGCTGTGGTCATCAGCCATGCACCCGGTCGGTCCGGAAAACCGTCTTGTGGCCATTTCTCCAGCGCCGTCATCAGTACCTCCTGCGCGATCTCCTCAGCCACCGCCAGGTCCCGGACGCGCCGGGTGACTGCAGCGATGATGCTGGCTGACTCCATGCGCCAGATGGCGGTCACCTGTTGCGTGAAGCTGTCTGGCTTGGTCATATCGCGTGGCGTCACATCTGTGCCGGCGCTGCGGACTCGTCCATCCAGAAAACCTCCCACTGGTGACCGTCCAGGTCGGTGAAGCCATGCTGGTACATGAAGCCGTGGTCTTTGGGCTCGATCGGCGTATCTGCCCCCGCAGCCACGGCCTTGTTCACCACCTCGTTGACGGCCTCGCGTGAATCGACAGCCAGGGCGAGCAGCACCTCGGTCTGTTCGTGCGCGTTGCAAACGGGCTTGCGGGTAAAGCCCTGGAAGAAGGACTCGACGAGCAGCATGGCGCCAAAGCCGTTGCCGAGAACGAGGCAAGCGCCCTGGTCGTTGGTGAACCGCGGGTCGAACTCGAGTCCGATGGCTTCAAAGAAAGCGCGAGACCTGCCCATGTCACGAATGGGCAGGTTGACATAGATCTGTTTGAACATTTTCTGGATTCCTTCTGGGTTGGGGGTTGAGGGCTGGGTGCGGAGGTGTCAATGCAGGGTGACTTTGCTGGGTTCGAACGGATGGCGCACGTGGCGAATGTCGACGACAGTGGCGGCATCGGACGAGCCGGTGACCACGAATCCATGGCTCCACGCGGTGGCTTCTTCGCTGGAACGTACCTCAATCAGTACGCACAATGCGATGGTCTCTGGCCCGGCGGGCCAGCAGTCAAGAGCGTTGCCGTGCACCGGGTCAGAGCCTGGCAACTCGGTGCTGGCCAACAGCACACCGGCCTGTGCCATGCACTCGAGCTGGTTGCCCAGCACGGTGCTGTCTGGCTCGCCTGTTTTGACGATCAGCATGAAGCGCATGTGCTGCCCTGTTCTGCCTGGCTCCAGGGATCAGGAAGAGGTGCGCCTACCCGGCGGGGCAGTCCTGGCCGCCCGAAGGCTGGAGAATGCTGTTTCGGTTGCCTTCCGTGTCGACAAAGGCCACATAGGTGCCCACGCCGGGGATGTCCATTGGCTCACCCAGCACCTCACCACCGGCGCTCTTGATGCGCGCCATGGCGGCGGTGATGTCCTCGACGCCCATCACCACAGACGGGTGCTGCATGGGCCAGTCCGGCTTGAAGGGAAACAGACCGCCATTGATGACACCCGGGACAGCGCCAGGCCCGGCGGGCGGTGGCGCTTCTGCTGTGGCGGTTGTGACCAGCAAGTAGTGGCCCATTTCTTCGCCCAGCATCTGGGTTTGCCACCCCATGGCTTCGGCATAGAACCGTGCTGCACGTGCAGCGTCCTTGTAGGGCATTTCAAAGTGCATCACCGGGCACATCGGGATGGTTTGACTCATGACTGGACTCCTCGGGTCTGAATGGTTCGATTCGCAAGGGCAGGGTGCGCGTTGGCTGGCCCTTGCATGACCTGACGACGATCGCCTCCTGCGAGATTCGACATGCGAGACGCCAAAACGCTTCTACCGATCCCGGGGAGTACCCTCAGTCGGGTCTTGATCCTTCAAAGCACGGCGCCAGAGCCCGCAATTCCACCGTAGCCCACTGCGCCGCGGGACAGCGCCTGGCGATCTTCAGCGCCTCATCTCGCTCGACGTTCTGCAGCAGAAAGAAGCCCCCCACCATTTCCTTGGCTTCGGCAAAAGGGCCGTCGACGATACCGCTGGGGCTGATGCGTGTGGCTTCAGCCGTGCCGGCCAGTGATTCGACCGCTTTGAGCTTGCCTTGTGCCGCCAGCTCTTCTCCGAACGCCTGCATGCGGGCGTACAGTTCGCGCCCCTCGGACTCGGAGCGCTCTTCGCGCTGTCCGACAGGCTCGTGGATGAGGAGCATGTACGACATGATGGGCTCTTTCTGGCGTTGAGGAATCGGTGGTCGGACCGATGTTACGCCATTGACCAACGTGCCGGTACTGCGGCGGGCTGCGGCTGAAGTGACTTTCTGCCCTCAGGGCAGAACGGTGGCCCCGAAAGGACCCATGCTGCTCAATCGGTCGCGAAGGCGCTCGGCGTTGTCCCTGCAGTCGAGCGACGCTCAAATGCGCGGGGGGCCTCAGTGCCTTTCAGGCCATCCTGGCTGAGATCGCCGTCTGACTCCGACTGGCGGAGCATGCCATGCGCCAGAAATGGCCCAAGCAAGGGAAACGACCAGACAACCAGCAGTTGTCGGCGCTTTTGTCCGGAATCGTATATGTCGCTTCTGATCACACAGGCCGAGACATAGATCGAGTAGGCCAGTGCGACGCCAAGCAGAATCCACCAGTAAATGGACATGATTTCCTCCCCTCTTTCGATACCGCCAATGCCAATTTTTCTGTTGGGGTATGCCCTCATGATGCTTGGCTCGGTGGAGGGGGTCAAGCCTTTGCCTCATTCCTGTGCACAGAGGGGAGACGAAATCGTGCCAACTGTTGGCTGAAGGCGTCAAGCGCACACCAAATGTGCAAATAAGGCGCTGATACTGAATGTTCGGCAAGTTTGTCAACAGAACGCGCCTGGGTTCAGTCACATCCGTGCCGGTGAGAGAAGAGGGTCGTGCAGTTTCCTGCTCTTCCGTTCGGTGGTGCGGGCAAAAGAAAAAGGGCTCTCAGGAGCCCTTCTTGTCGTCGCGGTCGTGTGGCGTGGTTCGTGCCGAAGCGCGCCTTTGCTTACAGCTTGGAAAAGTCAGGTGCACGGCGCTCCATGAACGCGGTAAATGCTTCACGTGCGGCTGGCTCACCCAGCATGCGCCCGAAGCTCGCGCCTTCCTCCTGCATGACTTTGAGCACTCGCTCCTGTTGGGCACCTTTCATGAGTCGCTTGGTTTCGACCAAAGACGACAATGGTTTGGTGGCCAGCTTCCTGGCAACCGACTGCGCATAGTTGTTGGCTTCGGTCGGTGGCAGCACGCGATTGACCAAGCCAACCTCGAGAGCGGCCTCGGCCATGAAAGGCTCACCCAGCATCAGTGCTTCCGCCGCGCGGTGGTAGCCGAACATCTGGGGGACCAGCAGGCTGGATGCCGCCTCGGGGCAAAGGCCCAGGTTGGCAAACGGCATGGAGAAGGCTGCATTGTCGCCAGCGTAGACCAGATCGCAATGGAACAGCATGGTGGTACCGATGCCGACGGCCGGGCCGCACACCGATGCCAGCACCGGTTTGCTGAAAGTGGCCATGCGGCGCAGGAACTGAAAAACCGGTGACTCACCGTCAGAGGGAGGACGGTTGAGAAAGTCGCTGATGTCATTGCCGGCACTGAAGATGGTCTCGTGCCCCTGAAACACCACGCAGCGGGTGCCGCTGTCTTCTTCTGCCGTCTTCAGCGCATCCGCCAGCGCGGCGTACATGGCCACGGTGATGGAGTTCTTCTTGTCGAGGCGGTTGAAGGTCAGGGTGGTGATGCCGTTCTCGGCATGTACAAGAATGTCGCTCATGGTGAATTCCGGTTCGTTCGGTGGTGAGGGGTTGTCTCGTCGTTGTTGTGTTGTCGTACTGATGTGGGCAGTGTCGGAAGGGGTGCGATGGCCATACCGATCTGCTGCTATTCCTTGTAGTACACGATCTGGTGCGTGGTGACGAGCAGGTGTCCGCTCTGGCTCCAGATTTGCCCGGTCTGGTCAAAGAAACCATTGCGGAAGGTGTGTGCCTTGGCCTGGCCCAGCAACCATTGTGTGCCGACTTCGGCCATCTGCTCGGAGCCAGCGTGAAAATAGGTCGTGATGGACACCGTGCCCGCCGGCACACGCGTGGCACGCCTGCGCCAGATGCGGGGAAAGAACAAATCGCTGATGGCTGCCATGCTGACGAAGTCCAGCGTGCGGGCAGGGCGGTCGCGCATCCACATCAGTGAATAGCTGGATTCTCCGTCACTGCCGTCCCAGGCCGTCGGCAAAGTCCCGCTGACGGGCTTGATCTCGTAGTTGTTGACCCAGGCCACAGGCGGCGTGTAAGGCGGCACCACGATGGTGTCTGGCGCCGGTGCACGGGGCATGGGTTCGTCGTCCGTGCTCCACGTTTCGCGGCGGGCAGCTGTGACCACCGATGCCGTGGTCAAGGGACCATCGGAACCTTCCTGGTGGATTTCAACATTCCAGTGCTGCGTAGATCGGTTGGTGCGAACCGGCACAGCACGCACTTCGAACGGCCCCTCGGCAATGGCCGCTGCGAAATTCACCGTGAGCGCGATGGGTTCGCCCAGCAGCTTGGGGTGTTGCAGCACGCCATTGAGGGCGGCAGCAGCCGTGATACCGCCGAACGGCCCCACCATGTTCTGCCACTCCGCCTGGGCATGACCGGCAAACCGGTCATCACCGGCAGGCGTGAGATGCACGCCGCGGTCAATGGCGTGAGAAAGCTGTGAATCACTCATGCGCATCAGTGTGCAGGAGACACCCTTCAAGACCAGTCAAATGTGCGACGCGGGAGAAAATTCCCATGCTCTTCCGGAGAGCCAAACCAAGGTGGCAAGCCAGACCCGCCCACACGAGGGCACCGCGGATCGGGCTCCGCCCGTCCGCCAGTGCCGCCCCCCCTGAAAGAGGGGGGTGACGCGAAGCGGCGCGGGGGGCGCGCGTCTTCAGACGCGCTCGAAGATACCTGCTGCGCCCTGGCCCATGCCCACGCACATGGTCACCATGCCGTACTTGAGCTTGTTGCGCTGCAAGGCATGCACGACGGTGGCCGAGCGGATGGCACCTGTGGCCCCCAACGGGTGGCCCAGCGCGATCGCACCGCCCATGGGGTTGACCTTGGCCGGGTCCAGACCGAGTGTGTTCATCACGGCCAGGGATTGGGCTGCGAATGCTTCGTTCAGCTCGATCCAGTCCATGTCGTCCTGCTTCAAGCCAGCGTTCTTCAGCGCGGCTGGAATGGCTTCAACCGGGCCAATGCCCATGATGTGCGGCGGCACACCTTTGCTGGCGTAAGAAACAAAGCGGGCCAGCGGTGTCAGGCCGAAGCGCTTGACCGCAGCTTCACTGGCCAGGATCAGCGCGCCAGCGCCATCGCTGGTTTGCGAGCTGTTGCCTGCTGTGACCGAGCCGCGTGCGGCGAACACGGTGCGCAGCTTGGCCAGACCTTCCACCGTGGTGTCGGGGCGAGCACCTTCGTCGAGCGAAATGATCCGGCTGCTGGTGCTGACCTCAGCACTCTCTAGGTTCACCTGGCGGTCGGTGACTTCCACCGGGGTGATCTCATTTGCAAACTCACCCTTTTCCATGGCTGCGATGGCGCGCTGGTGCGATTGCAGTGCAAACGCGTCCTGTGCTTCGCGGCTGACCTTCCACTGCTGCGCCACCTTCTCGGCCGTCAGGCCCATGCCGTAGGCAATGCCGTAGTCGTCGACGTTGTCGGTGTTGGCAAAGATGGTCGGTGACAAACTGGGGCTGTTGCCCATCATGGGCACCATGCTCATGCTCTCGGTGCCGGCGGCGATCATCACGTCAGCCTCGCCCACGCGGATGCGGTCGGCAGCCATTTGCACGGCAGACAGGCCGGATGCGCAGAAGCGGTTGACGGTGATGCCACCGACCGACTTGGGCAGGCCAGCGAGCACCGCGCCGATGCGGGCCACATTCAGGCCCTGCTGCGCTTCAGGGATGGCGCAGCCGCAAATCACGTCTTCGACCGCTTGCGGGTCGAGGCCGGGCACCTGGGCCATGGCGGCCTTGAGCACATGGGCGAGCATGTCGTCCGGGCGGGTGTTGCGGAAGGCACCGCGATGCGATTTGCCGATCGGGGTACGGGTGGCCGCGACGATGTAGGCGTCTTGAATCTGTTTGCTCATGGTGTGTCCTCAGTTGCGCAGCGGTTTGCCGGTGTTGAGCATGCCCAGGATGCGCTCCTGCGTTTTGGGGTGGGTGATCAGCGAGCAGAATGCCTGGCGCTCCAGCGTCATCAGGTATTCCTCGGTGACCAGGGTGCCGGGGTACACGTCGCCGCCGGTGACCACGTTGGCGATCAGGCTGGCAATGTGGAAGTCGTGCTGGCTGGCAAAGCCGCCGTCGCGGAGGTTGACCAACTGCCCCATGATGGTGGCCTTGCCGTCGCGGCCGGCCACCGGGATCATGCGTTTGTGTGGCGCGCGATAGCCGGCGTCGAACATGGCCTTGGCTTCGGTCATGGCCACATGCAGCAGTTCGTCCTTGTGCGGCACGATGGTGTCCGAATGCAGGATGAAACCGAGCTTGCGCGATTCCAGTGCGCTGGTCCCCACCTTGGCCATGGCGGCTGCGGTGAAGCCTTCAGTGAGGAAGGGCAACATATCCTTGCCGGTGGAGTCTTCTGCGTTCTCCGCTGCGCGACGGGCAATGTAGGTCAGGCCACCCGCACCGGGGATCAGGCCCACACCCACTTCCACCAGGCCCACATAGCTTTCCATGTGGACCACGCGTTTGGCGCTGTAAGCGGCCAGTTCGCAGCCGCCGCCGAGTGCCAGGCCGCGCACGGCGGAGACCACCGGTACGCTGGCGTAGCGCAGGCGCAGCATCATGTGCTGCATGAAGCCTTCGGCGTCTTCGATGGCGGCCACGCCCACCGCCATGAAGGCGGGCAGCATGGCTTGCAGGTCGGCACCGGCAGAGAAGGGATCGTCGCCCGACCAGATCACCAGGCCTTTGTACTCCTGCTCGGCCAGCTCAATGGCCGCGATCATGCCTTCGCACACCTCGGGGCTGATGGCATGCATCTTGGTCTTGATGCTGGCGATCAGCACTTCGCCGTCCAGCGTCCAGGTGCGCAGGTTCTTGTCTTCGGCGATGGTGGTGCCAGCGGTTTCGAAGCGCGGGCCGCCTTCGCCCAGCAGCAACTCGGGGAAGAGCTGACGCTCGTACACCGGGAGCTTGCGGCGGGCTTCGAACTGGCCCGTGCTGGGGTTGAACGAACCCTGCTCGGTGTGCACGCCTCCCGCATCCGCCACCGGCCCCTTGAACACCCACTCCGGCAGCGGTGCTTTCGACAGCGCTTTGCCCGCGTCGATGTCTTCCTGAATCATCTTCGCCACATCCAGCCAGCCGGCTTCCTGCCAGAGTTCGAAGGGGCCTTGCTTCATGCCAAAGCCCCAGCGCATGGCCTGGTCCACGTCGCGTGCGGTCTCGGCAATGGTGGCCAGGTGCACGGCCGCGTAGTGGAAGCTGTTGCGCAAGATCGCCCACAGGAACTGGCCTTGCGGGCCTTCGCTGTTGCGAAGCAGCTTCAGGCGCTCGGCTGCCGGGCGCTTGAGCATGCGGCCATACACCTCGTCGCCCTTGCTGCCACGGCTGCCGCCTTCCTGCGGGATGTAGCTCTTGGACGCCAGGTCGAAGCGGTGAATGTCGCGCCCCACCTTCTTGAAGAAGCCGGCTTTGGTTTTCTGACCCAGGTTGCCCATCTCGATGAGCGTCTTGAGCACTTCCGGTGTCGAGAAGTTGCCGTAAAACGGATCGGTCTCGTCGCTGAGGTTGTCCTGCAAGGTCTTGATGACGTGTGCCATTGTGTCCAGGCCCACCACATCGGAGGTGCGGAAGGTACCGCTGGAGGCGCGGCCCAGGCGCTTGCCCGTCAGGTCATCGACCACATCGAAGGTCAGGCCGAACTTCTCGACTTCCTTCATGGTGGTCAGCAAGCCGGCAATGCCCAGTCGGTTGGCAACGAAGTTTGGCGTGTCCTTGGCGCGAACCACGCCTTTGCCCACGCCAGTGGTGACAAAGCTCTCCAACTGGTCCAGGATGGCCGGGTCGGTCGTTGGCGTCGGGATCAGCTCCACCAGCGGCATGTAGCGCGGCGGGTTGAAAAAGTGAATGCCGCAGAAACGTGGCTTGAGCGAATCCGGCAGTGGCTTGGACAGTGCCGTGATCGACAGGCCGGAGGTGTTGGTGGCGAGGATGGCGTGATCGGCAATGTACGGGGCAATCTTGCTGTAAAGATCGTGCTTCCAGTCCATGCGCTCGGCGATGGCCTCGATGATGAGGTCGCAATCGCGCAACTGCTCCAGGTGCTCTTCGTAGTTGGCCTGGCCGATCAGGGATGCATCGCTGGCCACACCGAGCGGTGATGGCTTGAGCTTCTTGAGGCTGTCAACGGCGCGTGTGACGATGCCGTTCTTGGGCCCCTCTTTGGCGGGGAGGTCGAACAGCACCACAGGCACCTTGACGTTGACCAGGTGCGCAGCGATTTGCGCACCCATCACGCCAGCGCCCAGGACGGCGACTTTCTTGACTTGGAATCGTTTCATGAATGGTTTTCCTTAACGCATTGCGGTGTGTGCAATGCCTGAGGGGTATTTGAGGAGGTGCCGGGCGTCATTCGACGCGGATCCACTCCTGTGTTCGATAGAAGGGGCCGAGATAGCCACGCATTTGCAATTTCTTGCCGCCGTCAATCGGGCGGATGCGTGCGCGATAGACCTTGCCGTTTTTCGGGTCGAGCACATCGCCACCTTCCCAGGTGGGCTCGCTGTCGCCATTCTTCTTGAGGTTGCGAAGAATGGTCAGTCCCACCACGGGTTTGTCCTTGCGCTCGTCTGTGCATTCAATGCACTTCGGATCGGCAACCTCCGGGTCGATCAGCTTCTCGATCCGCCCCGTGACCACACCATCCTTTTCTTCAATGCGCACCAGCGACTTGGCCTTGCCCGTGTCGTCGTCGATCGTCTTCCACAAACCGGTGGGGCTCATCTGGGCCCAGGCGGCGGGGGTGATCAATGCCGCGGCGGTGATCAGGGGCAGTGCTTTGATGGCCAAAGTGCGCATGGTGGTCTCCTTGAAGTTTTTTCGTGGTGTTGTCTCAGGGGGCGTGCCAGACAGACAGGGCGGCTGGCCTCAGGCCAGAGCAGCGTCCGTGTCCATCAGCACCTTGCTGCCGGCGCGGGCCGTGCGCATCAGCGTGGCGGTTTCCGGGAACAGCTTGGCGAAGTAGAAGCGTGCGGTCTGCAGCTTGGCCGTGTAGAACGGGTCGGTGCTGCCAGCTTCAATCTGCTGCAGCGAGACCTGTGCCATGCGGGCAAAGAAGTAGCCAAACACCAGATGGCCGACGACGCGGAGGTAGTCCACCGCAGCGGCGCCCACTTCGTCTGCGTTTTGCAAACCTTTGAAGCCGATTTCCATGGTGAACTTGGTGACCTGGTCTCCCATCACCGCCAGCGGGTTGATGAACTCGGCCATCTTCTCGTTGACGCCTTCTTCCTGCACCAGCTGTGCCACCAGCTTGCCGAACTTCTTGAGCGTGGCGCCGTTGTTGCCCAGCACCTTGCGACCCAGCAAGTCGAGTGACTGCACGGTGTTCGTGCCTTCGTAGATCATGTTGATGCGGGCATCGCGCACGTGTTGCTCCATGCCCCATTCCTTGATGTAGCCGTGGCCACCAAAGACCTGCTGGCACATCACGGTGGCTTCGAAACCGTTGTCGGTCAGGAAGGCCTTGACGATAGGGGTCAGCAGGGCAACCAGCTCGCCGCATTCCTTGCGAACTTTGTCGTCGGGGTGGTGCAGTTCCTTGTCGAGCAGCAGCGTGCAGAAAATGGCCATGGCGCGGCCACCTTCGGCATAGGCCTTGGCCGTCATCAGCATCTTGCGCACGTCGGGATGCACGATGATGGGGTCGGCTTCTTTCTCGGGGGCCTTTTTGCCAGTCAGGCTGCGCATCTGGATGCGGTCCTTGGCGTAGGCCAGGGCGTTCTGGTACGCCACTTCGGTCAGGCCGAGCGACTGGTTGCCCACGCCCAGGCGCGCGGCGTTCATCATCACGAACATGGCGGCCAGGCCTTTGTTGGGCTCGCCCACCATGGTGCCGACGGCGTCTTCGAGGATCATCTGGGCGGTGGCGTTGCCGTGGATGCCCATCTTGTGCTCCAGACCGCCGCAGTGGATGCCATTGCGCTCGCCGATGCTTCCGTCGGCATTGACCTTGAACTTGGGCACGATGAACAGGCTGATGCCTTTGCTGCCCTTGGGCGCGTCAGGCAGGCGGGCCAGCACCAGGTGAACGATGTTTTCGGTGAAGTCGTGTTCGCCGGCAGAAATGAAGATCTTCTGGCCGGTGATCTTGTAGGTGCCGTCTGCCTGTGGCTCGGCCTTGGTGCGCAGCATGCCGAGGTCGGTGCCGCAGTGCGGCTCGGTCAGGCACATGGTGCCGGTCCACTCGCCGCTGGTCAGCTTGGACAGGTACAGGCTCTTTTGCTCGTCGGTGCCGTGGGCGTGCAAGCATTCGTAGGCGCCGTGCGACAGGCCGGGGTACATGGTCCAGGCCTGGTTGGCGGAGTTCAGCATTTCATAGAAGCACTGGTTCACCACAAACGGCAGGCCCTGACCTTCGTAGGCGGGGTCACATGCCAATGCCGCCCAGCCACCTTCGATGTACTGCGCATAGGCTTCCTTGAAGCCTTTGGGCGTGGTGACCTCATGGGTGTCTTTGTTCAGTGTGCAGCCCTCTTCGTCGCCTGAAATATTGAGCGGGAAGATGACCTCTGACGCGAACTTGCCGCCTTCCTCCAGCACTGCGCTGATGGTCTCGGCATCAATCTCTGCATGGGGCGGCAGCGCCTTGAGTTCCTCTTCGGCCTTGAACACTTCGTTGAGCAGAAACTGCATGTCGCGCAGTGGCGGGGTGTAAGTGGGCATATTGACTCCTGTGGGCTTTCGATAAGGTTGAATGTGAAAAGGACTTGCGTTTCAGGTTTTGTTTTTGCGCTTGGCCTTGACGCCATTGGTGGCGGGTTCGGCGTCAGGCAAGGCGTAGCGGCCGATGATGCTTTCGAATGCCCTGACGGCGCGTTCCAGAGAGCCTGGTTCGCGCAGGAAGCGGGCTTCGTAGTGCAGGGCGAGAATCAGGGCATGGACTTCAAAAGCCATCTGATGGGCATCGGTTTCTGCTTTGAGGTGACCTTCGGTCTTGCCCTGTTCGATGGCGCGACGCATGGCGGCCAGCCAGGTACTGACCGAGCTGGCCAGCGCATCGCGCACAGGGCCCGGCCGGTCGTCAAACTCGACAGCACCACCGATGTAAATGCAACCAGAGTCGATTTCAGCCGAGGTGCGCTTCATCCAGTTGTCAAACATGGCGCGCAAGCGGGGCAGTCCGCGCGGTGCCGCCATGGCCGGATAGAACACTTCGTCTTCAAACCGGGTGTGGTACTCGCGCACCACGGAAATCTGCAGCTCCTCGCGTGAGCCGAAGTGGGCGAACACACCAGACTTGCTCATCTGCATGACTTCGGCCAGTGCGCCGATGGACAGGCCTTCCAGGCCAATCTGCGTGGCCAGGCCGAGCGCGGCGTCCACAATGGCCGCCTTGGTTTGCTGGCCTTTTTGCAGTGTTTTGCCGCTGGCGCGGGAAGCGCGGGGCTTTCGGGTTGACGTGGCGAGGCTCATGGGCGAGGCTATGCATCTGGTTCCGGGAAAAAGAAAACCGTCCGTTTAAAACGAACGGTCGTGCTATTTTTACCCAAAAACAGATTTCGTGCGCAAGTCCCTCGGGAAAACGCGGAGATTTTTTCCTAGAGTGGCGACTCTAGGGCCTGGCTCAGAGGTGACCGGCGGGCAGCAGCACGTTGAGGCTGTGCTCGAGGTTCTCGTTGGGAAGGCGCTTGAACCCACTGCGGGCAAAACGCTGGAGGCGGCCCACGCAGAAGGCAGTGATGACCGAGGCGTCGGCCTGTGCATCCACCGTGGGCGTGGTGGCGCCGGCGAGCACAGAGACCTCACGCAGTTGCTGGCGCAGACTGGATTCGATCTTGTCGAAGAACAGATTCATGCGTTGTTGAAGCCGCTCGTTCTCGAAGACCAGCGCATCACCCACCATGACCCTGGCCATCCCAGGGTTTTTTTCGCCGAACTGCAACAGTACCGTCACCAGTCGGCGAGCTCGAAGCACGGGATCGGCCTCGCGTTCTTCGAGTTGCCCGATGAGCCCCAGGACGGACTGCTCAATGAAATCGATCAGCCCTTCAAACATCTGGGCCTTGCTGGCGAAATGCCGGTACAGCGCAGCTTCACTCACTTCGAGACGGGCTGCCAGCGCAGCAGTGGTGACGCGCTCGCTTCCAGGTTGTTCGAGCATGGTGGCCAGGGCCTGAAGGATCTGCACCCTGCGTTCGCCCGGCTTGGGGCGCTTGCGCGTGGGGGCCCCGGCGCCACCGCCACTCTTGGCGGCTGTGCCGTCGGATATGCCTGCTGGTAGGTTCTCGGGTGCGCTGTCGTTCATCTGCCGTCGATCCATGGGGCAGTCCCCAGGGAAGTTGGGAAAACTGCCGGCCCATCAAAGTTTTCAATCATTCTCGCACAGAGGCACACCCTGTTACAGGTGTGTCGCATCGGGTGACGGTGAGTCGGGGCCTCCGTCGCCTGAGAACAGGTGGCTTGTCAACGGAAAAACGACACGAACACGCAATCCACGCCCATTGCTACCCTGGCCAAGATCAAGCTGAGTGTGGTGGGCGCGAGCAATCTCGCTGGCAATGGCCAGCCCTAGCCCGTTGCCTTCGGTTGTGCTGCCGGGAAGGCGGTAAAAACGTTCGATGACGCGGGCGTGTTCGCTCCGTGGGATGCCGGGCCCGTCGTCTTCAACCTCCACCCATCCCGAACCCGTGAGCTCGCCGGCCCCGCAGCGCAACGTGACCCGACCATCCCTGGGGGTGTATTTGATCGCGTTGTCCAGAAGGTTGATCAACAACTCGCGCAGCAGCCAGGTGTGGCCGGGCACCTGGACTGCCGAGGCTTCCAGGCCCAGGTCAATTTGCTTGGCGGACGCCGTGTCGAGAAACATGGACAGGACGTTTTCGCATACGTCCTTGAGGTCCACCATGTCCATGGGTTGTGAATGGGTGTTGATTGCGTCTGCGCGAGACAGTGCCAGCAACTGGCTCGCCAGCTGGGAGGTACGCCGGCTGGCATCCCGCAGCCGCCTGACCTGTTCGACCTTGATGGGCACCGGCTCATCGTCTGCCAGGCGGCGGGCAGACTGGGCCCAGGCTTCTACCTGTGCCTGGAGGGCAGCCAGGGGCGTGCGTAACTGGTGCGCCGCATCGGCAATGAAACGCCGCTGCCCTTCCGACTGGGCATTGACCATGGCAAAGAGGCGGTTGAGCGATTCGACCAACGGCTGCACTTCGTCAGGCACTCCGTCGACCCGGATTGGACTGAGATCGCGAGGTGACCGGCGTTCGACCGCACGCCTGAGTTGGGTCAACGGACGCAAGGCACGGGATACAGCCCAAGTCATGGCCAAACCGCCCACGATCATCAGCACCAGATTGGGCAGCAACACGCGCTCGGCCACGGTGGCCAGCCAGCGCTGGCGGGCATCCGAGCCATCTGCAAGCATGACAATGATGGGTCCGGCAGCGCTGCGCGAGCGCTGGGCAATCACTCGATACGTGGTGCCATCTTCGACCACGCTCAGAAACTCGGCATCGCCGGTGGCGGGGACCACATCAGGCAGCCAGTCCTGGCCCGACAAAAGTCGGCCATGTTCATCAAAGATGCCATAGGCAGCATAGCCTTGCCGCGCCTTGAGAAACTCTTCCACCGGCGGAGCCAGAAGCAAAGCGATGCCCGGCGGTTCTACGCCGCTGGTCGCACCGCTGCGGGCCTGGGCGACCACCACGGAATCGGCCAGCAGGGGGACGAGCTGTTGCAGCTGTTTGTCTTGCTGGAGGGCCGCTGTGCCGGCATTCTGGTAGTGGAAATACACACTGACCAGACCCACCAGACTCAATGGCAGCAGCAGCATGACCAGCAGGCGCCTTTGCAGGCCCCAGATCATGCCGGCGGTGCTGCGCTGGTCAGTTGCCGTTGTCATGCCTCTCGGCCGTGGCCAGCTCCAGGCGATATCCAAACCCGCGAATCGAGCGAAGGGCGATGCCTGCTGGCTCCAGTTTGCCTCGCAGACGAGAGACGTATACCTCGATGGCGTTGGGCGTGATTTCCTTGTCCCAGCCGGTCAAGGCCAGGAGGAGCTTGTCTTTGGCGGCGGGCTTGGGTGCTTGCAACAGCAGATACTCCAGTACCGTCCATTCCCTGGGGCCGAGTTCCAGGAGCTGGTCGCCAAGCATGACGCGGCGATGTGCGGTGTCCATCTCCAGCGACCCGAAGCTCAGCACGGCAGATGTGGCCGCTTGTGAACGGCGCAAGAGCGCCCGCAGTCGGGCCAGCAGCTCGGGTAGCTCATAAGGCTTGAGCATGTAGTCGTCAGCGCCGAGGTCCAGGCCTTGTACCCGGTCTCGCAGTGCATCGCGGGCGGTCAGTATGAGCACCGGCATGCTCAGGCCCTTGGCGCGCAGACGTCGCGTCAGCTCCAGCCCGTCAATGCCTGGAAGCCCGATGTCCACGATGGCCAGGTCAAATGTCTCCTGGACCAGCGCTTCTTCGGCGCGCTCTGCGCTGCCGACCCAGTCCACGGTGTAGCCTGCGTCCGTCAGGCCCAGTTTCATGCCACTGGCGACCATGACGTCGTCTTCAACCAGCAAAAGGCGCATATCGTTCTTGGTGTCGTGAAATGCAAATGGCAGAACCTGCAGGTGGGCATGGACTGCCGCCATGGCGGCTCGCGTCACCTTTTGGGCGTTGCGAGCCAGGTTTCGGTGATTCGGTTCAGTGAGACCGGATCATGGTGCCGAAGGGCTGATCTCCCAGCACTTCAAGCAGCAAGGCGTGAGGCACGCGGCCGTCAATGATGTGAACGGCGTTGACACCGCTCTTGGCGGCATCCAGTGCACCGGCAATCTTGGGAATCATGCCGCCGCTGATGGTGCCGTCTTCGCACAGTTCGTCGATGCGGCGTGGTGTGAGTTGCGTCAGCAGCTTGCCTTCCTTGTCCAGCACACCCGGAATGTTGGTGAGCATCAGCAGCTTTTCCGCCTGCAACACGGTGGCCAGCTTGGCTGCCACCACGTCGGCATTGATGTTGTAGCTCTCGTTGCTTTCACCGAAGCCGATCGGGCTGACCACCGGAATGAACTGGTCGTCCTGCAAGGCCTTCACGGCGCTGGGGTCGATGCTGAGGATGCTGCCGACCTGACCAACGTCATGCTGCAGATTCGGGTCTTTCTGATCGGCCATGCGCAGCTTCTCGGCGCGGATCATGGCGCCGTCTCGGCCGGTCAGGCCCACGGCTTTACCGCCCGCCTGGTTGATCAGGCCCACGATGTCCTGCTGCACTTCGCCGGCCAGCACCCACTCCACCACTTCCATGGTTTCGGCGTCGGTCACACGCATGCCCTGGATGAATTCGCCCTTTTTGCCAAGGCGCTTGAGCAGGGTTTCGATCTGCGGGCCACCGCCGTGCACCACCACCGGGTTGATGCCCACCAGCTTGAGCAAGACCACGTCCTCGGCGAAGTCCTGCTGCAAAGCCGGGTCGGTCATGGCGTTGCCGCCGTATTTGATGACCATGGTCCTGCCGTGGAACTTGCGGATGTACGGCAAGGCCTGGGCCAGAATCTCGGCCTTTTCCCGCGGCTGGATGTGCGAGAGGTCGACTGGGGTGTGGTTGAGGGTGCTCATTCGGATACCAGATCGTTCGGAAGGGCAAAAACCTGATTGTAGAACTGCGGACGAAAAGGGTGGGGGTCCTGGGAGCTGCGTCCCCCACCCGCCTTGCCTGGAGCAACTAGAAATGGATGCCCCTCATCATCTGCTGCAGGGCCTCCGCTTCCGGCGAGAGCCGCGCGCGTCCGCCGCCGCTACCCTTGGCAGCGTCGGAGTCCGGGAACATGCGAAAGCTCGTGTTCATGATGATCTGGGCGATCCGTGGCACGAAGGCGTGCAGCGCCTGTCCGGTGACGCCCAGTCGGGTGGCAATGCGGACGGGTTTGAAAATGCAGGCCTGCGCCACCAGGTCAGCGGCCTCATCGGGACTGAGGGTGGGCACGTTGTTGTAGATCTTGGTGGGCGCGATCATGGGCGTGCGCACCAGCGGCATGTTGATGGTGGTGAAGGTCAGACCCTGGTCGGCAAATTCACTCGAAGCGCAGCGGGTCCAGGCGTCCAGTGCAGCTTTGCTGGCCACATAGGCCGAGAAGCGGGGCGCATTGGTGAGCACGCCAATCGAACTGATGTTGACCACATGGCCCTTGCGCTTGGCCACCATGCCGGGCATCAGGCCCATGGTCACCCGCAGGCTGCCAAAGTAATTGAGCTGCATGGTGCGCTCGAAATCGTGGAAGCGGTCATAGCTGCTCTCGATGGCGCGCCGGATGGACCGGCCGGCGTTGTTGATGAGGAAGTCCACACCACCATGCTTTTCCTCCAGCAGGGCAACAAAGCGGTCGCAGTCTGCCATGTCGGCCAGGTCGGCGACATAGGCCACGAAGGAATGCCCCTTGGCTTTGGCCTCGGCGCAGGCTTCGTCCAGCTTGGCCTGGTCCCGGCCGCAGATGATGGTGGTGGCGCCAGCTTCGGAAAATTTGTGCGCAGCGGCCAGCCCGATGCCGGAGCTGCCACCGGTGATCAGGACCACTTTGCCTTCAACGGTGCCGCGCAGGCTGCGGTCGATGTGCAGGTCTGGGTCGAGGTGGCGCTCCCAGTAATCCCACAGGCGCCAGGCATAGTCTTTCAGGTTGGGGCATTCGATGCCGCTGCCTTTCAGGGCCGCCAGCGTCTCACGGCAGTCGAAACGGGTGGGGTAGTTGACGAAAGTGAGCATGTCCTCTGGCAAGCCCAGATCTTGCATCACCGCGTGATAGACACGGCGCACCGGGGCCAGTGCCATCAGGCCCTTTTTGACGCTGCGCGGAATGAAGCCCATCAGCGCTGCGTTGACGAACAGGTTCATCTTTGGCGCATGGGCGGCCTTGCTGAGAATGTCGAGCACATCGCCGACGCGGTAGCCGACCGGATCCACGAGGTGGAAGCAGGCGCCGCTCTTTCGCTTGTGGTGGCTGATGTGGTCGAGCGCATTGACCACGAAATCGACGGGCACGATGTTGATGCGACCGCCTTCGAGTCCGACACTGGGCATCCAGGGTGGCAGGATCTGGCGCAGGCGCTGGATCAGCTTGAAGAAGTAGTAGATGCCATCAATCTTGTCCATCTCCCCTGTCTGACTGTCGCCGACAACGATGGCCGGCCTGTAGACCGACCAGGGCACTTTGCACTCTTCACGGACAACTTTCTCACTGTCGTGTTTGGTGCTGAAGTAGGGGTGATCGAGGTTTTCAGCTTCGCTGAACATGTCTTCGCGGAATACGCCCTCGTACAGGCCGGCAGATGCGATGGATGACACGTGGTGGAAGTGACCGGACCCAATGGCTTTGGCCAGCTCGACTGTGTGGCGTGTGCCGTCGATGTTCACCGCCACCTGGCTCTCTTCGTCGGCGTCCAGGTCGTAAACAGCAGCGAGATGGTAGAAGTGGTCAATGCCGGCGGCTTTGAGGCTCTTGATGTCTGTGGCGTCGAGGCCCAGCTTTTTCTGCGTGAGGTCGCCATGCACCGGGATGGCCCTTGTGCTTGCCGCGGACCCCTTGAGACCCCAATAGTCGTGCAAGGCCTTGACCTTGTGCTCGCTCTCGGCGCGAATCAGGAAGTAGACGACGGCGCCGCGGCGCTCCAGCAGCTTTTTGACCAGGCGCTTGCCGATGAAACCGGTCGCGCCGGTGACGAAATAATGCATGTGGGTCCCTCTCGTGTTGGTGTGGTGGCCTGTTGCAGTGCCATCGACGTCAGCTCCATTCGCCATTGTTGACGATGATGGCCGCATTCAGATGCGCAGAAACCCCGAATGCGGCCACCTTGCCCCATGGCCAGTCCCATGGATCTGCATTTAGTCAGCTGCCTCTACACATCGCATGGACCAGCCCCTAGAGTGATTGTGTTACCTCTTGTCTTGCGTGCCCTGCACGCAACTGCACACGGGGGAGGTGGTTCAATCAAACTCGGAGTGATCATGGTAAAGAAAGTCCAGAAAAAATCATCCTCGTCCAAGAAGTCTGCATCGAACGGACCGCTTTCCAGCGCCGTGCGTGACTCCGCCCAGCAGATCTGGCTGGCTGGACTGGGCGCCTTCTCAAAGGCCCAGGAAGAGGGCGGAAAAGTGTTTGAAACACTGGTCAAGGAAGGCGTGACGCTGCAGCGCAAGACCCAGGCTGTGGCAGAAGACCGGATCAATGAAGCGTCGACCCGTGTCTCCAGTATGGCCAACGATATTTCTTCCAAGGCACAAGGTCAGTGGGACAAGCTGGAGACCATTTTTGAAGAGCGTGTGGCCAAGGCGCTGGGCAAGCTGGGTGTGCCGTCGGCTCGTGACATCGATGAGCTGATGGACCGCGTTGAAGCTTTGACAGCGCAGGTGACGTCATTGGGCGGCGTGCCGGTGACTCCCAAGAAGGCGCCAGCGCGCAAGGCGGCGGGCAAGAAGGCACCTGCGCGCAAGCGAGCTGCCAGCCCATCGGCCACTGCGAAGAAAACCTCTTCGCGCAAGACCCCAGCGCGCAAGCGGAGCAGCTGATGATGGGTGGCGGCGGCATTGACCGTCCTCATGGGTAACCAGAAGGAGAAGGGGCCAAGAGGTCCCTTTTTTGTGTCAGACGCGATTGCTGCGATGCAGCAACATGATTGCGTCCTAGCCTCTACACTGTTTCTATGAGCATCAATTCTGCAGGCGAGCGGAGTCACGCGTCCCCGCGCATTGCACTGGCACTGGCGGGGGGAGGCCCCTTGGGTGCCATCTACGAAATCGGAGCCTTGTGCGCCCTCGACGATTGTCTTGATGGCATTGACTTCAATGCCTGCGATCACTATGTTGGCGTCTCAGCCGGAGGGTTCATCGTGGCAGGGCTTGCCAACGGGCAAACCCCGCACGAATTGTGTGTCTCCTTTATCGATGACGAGTCATCGGCCGAGCGATTCGATCCGGCCTGGCTGATGAAGCCGGCGTGGGCCGAGCTGCTGTCGCGGGCGCAACGCCTTCCAGGCCTGCTGGGCAGCGCCTTGTGGGCATGGGGCGTTGGTGGCAAGCCTTTGAGTCAGGCGTTCGAGCGCATGGGCGCGTTGCTGCCCACGGGCGTGCTGGACAACAGCGATATCCACACGCAGATCGAGCGCTTGTTCAGCATGCCAGGACGGACCAATGATTTCCGAAAGCTCCGCGCCAGGCTGACACTGGTCGCCACAGAGCTGGACACTGGCGAGGCCACCCCGTTCGGACGCCCGGGGCTTGACCATGTGCCCATCTCCAAGGCCATACAGGCCAGCGCGGCACTGCCGGGACTGTTTCCTCCTGTGGAAGTGGGAGGCAAACACTATGTCGATGGCGCCCTGAAGAAGACAATGCACGCGACGGTGGCGCTGGAAGACGGGGTTGATCTTCTGGTTTGCTTGAACCCGCTGGTACCCTTTCATGCGGACCCGAAGGTCCAGCATGATCAGCGCATTCCTTCATTGATTGAAGGTGGATTCCCGGCCGTGATGAGCCAGACGTTCCGCTCCATGATCCACTCGCGCCTGGAGTTGGGCTTCAAGCACTACGAGAGAGCCTACCCCGACACCGATATCGTCCTGGTGGAACCAGACCAGCGGGACGCGGAGCTCTTTTTTGCCAATACGTTCAGCTATCGCCAGCGCCGCGAAATGGCCGAGCATGCTTATCAGCAAACACGCCGCTGGTTGCTGGCCAACCGGCAAGCCTTGATGGGCAAGCTCGAGCGTCATGGGGTGACACTCAACATTCGCGCTGCGCAAGACCCAGATGCCCGGCTGCTGGGCTCGGGTAGTCGACACTCTGAAGTGGCACGTCGCCTGGACCGAACGCTCGATGATCTTGAGCGGCACATGCATGCTATGGGTGGGGGACATTGAGTCATGGCCAAAAAAGCCCCGCGCCGCACCGCTGAGCGTATCCTGGAGACAAGCCTGGAGCTGTTCAATCGCTTCGGCGAGCCGAACGTTTCCACCACGCTCATCTCGTCGGAAATGAGCATCAGTCCGGGGAATCTCTACTACCACTACCCGGCCAAGGACGAGTTGATCAATGCGCTGTTCAACCGCTACCAGCATGACATGGAAGAGCTGCTGGGCGCGGCAGAGGGAGTGCGAAACGTCGAGGATGCTTGGTTCTTCCTGCACTCGCAGTTCGAGATCATCTGGGCGTACCGGTTTCTCTATCGCGATCTCAACGACCTGCTCTCCCGCAATCGCTTGCTGGAGACCCGGCTGCAGGAGGTACTCAAACACAAGGTCAATGCCTTTCGTGCCATGCTGGATGCTATGCGTCTGGCCGGTGCAGTCGACATGGATAGCCGTGAAATGACGCCGCTGGCCAACAACATGGTGGTGGTGCTGACTTACTGGTTGAGCTACGAGTATGTGCGCGATCCCCGGCACGCGCTGGAAGACGAGAACGCGGAGCGATCTCTGCTGCGGGGTGCTGGTCAGGTTTTGGGTCTGCTGTCTCCCTATATGGAGCCGGCACAGAGAACGCACCTGATGGAACTGACGGGGGCTTACCAGGTGCCTGACTGAAATTGTTGGAAGATTCGTTCAGCAGTGCGGGGAGGATGAACGACGCAAGTACAGGAGACAACCGCATGGAACACTGGACAGAGAGCAAATGTCGGTCGCCCGAGGTGTATACCGCTGGCCGGGTTCGCGCGCAGTGGCAGCGCCTGCACAGCGGGGACCTGGAGCCGCTACCGAGCCATGAGGCTTTACTCGATGGCTGGGTCAGCTACCACAACGGCGATTTCGAGGCGGCAGCTCGCAAAGGGCTCTCCCTCGGGCTCAAGGGCATGACCCTGGCCAATCAGGCCTCTTGTATTTACGCGACCTATGTCGAGCCTTCAGAGAAGCGCCGGCTGGACATGCTCATCGAGGTCGCCGAGCGAGCGCTGCTGCAGCAGCGCGACGAACCTGGCAACCCCAACGCCTGGTATTGGCATGCGTACGCTCTGGGGCGATTCAGCCAGGGGGTGAGCGTGGCCAAAGGGCTGGCTCAGGGTCTGGGCGAGCGCATTGTCCGGTCCCTGCGCGAGACGATTCGTTTGTCACCCAGGCACCCCAATGCGCACCTGGCGCTTGCCCGGTTTCATGCCGAAGTGATCGACAAGGTGGGCAGTCTGGTGGGGGGCATGACCTATGGAGCCAACCAGGTCGAGGGCATGGCCTTGTACCGCAAGGCGCTGGATCTCTGTCCGTCGCTGATCACCTTGCATGAGTGTGCGGCAGGGTGGCTCATGGTCGAAGGCGAGAATGGCCTGACCCAGGCAGAGAGCTTGCGCCAGCGGGCGGAGTCGTACGAACCGGCGGATGCCATGGAGGCTTTGTACGTGGAATCGATCCGGGCAGATCTGGCGGGCTGAGCAACCTCCTCGGGCCGGCGCATAATCCATGCCATGGAGACCAAGTGGCTTGAGGATTTTGTGAGTCTGGCTGAAACACGCAGTTTCAGCCGCTCGGCGCAATTGCGGCATGTAACCCAGCCAGCGTTCTCGCGCCGTATCCAGTCCCTGGAAGCCTGGGCGGGTACCGACCTGGTCGACCGGACCTCTTACCCTACGCGTCTGACGGCGGCTGGTCAGGTTCTGTACGAGCAGTCACTGGAGCTGCTGCGGAGCCTGCAAACCACGCGCTCCATGGTGCGGGCCTACCGAACCACAGGGCAGGACACGATCGAGTTTGCAGTGCCGCATACGTTGGCCTTCACATTCTTTCCGGGGTGGTTGTCCGGGTTGCGCGGCCACATCACGCCAATCAAAAGCAAGCTGATGGCGTCCAATGTGCACGATGCGGTACTGCGCATGGTGGAGAGCAGTTGTGACGTGCTCATTTCATACCATCTGGCCAATCAGCCCATTCCGCTGGACACCACGCACTATGAGATGCTGCAACTGGGCAACGAGGTGCTTTCACCCTATGTGCGCCCCAACGCGCAGGGGGCGCCAAAGCACGCTCTGCCGGGGACGGCGGCAAGCCCTTTGCCCTATCTGGCCTATTCCGATGTGGCCTACATGGGGCGGGCCGTGGAGCAAATGCTCAAGCAGGGGCGTGAGCCTGTGTTTCTGAACCGCATCTATGAAACCGACATGGCTGAGAGTCTCAAGGCGATGGCCCTGGAAGGCCATGGCGTCGCGTTTCTTCCCGAAAGCGCCGTGCGCAACGAGGTGCGCACCGGGCGGCTGGTGCGCGCTGGCGAAGGGTACGAAATTGTTCTGGACATTCGCATCTACCGGGAGCGCAAGAGCCCCCGAAAGCCCAAACCGGCACTGGAGGTGTTCTGGAATGAGTTGCGAGCCCATCAGGAAGCGCTGAACGAACAGCCGCCTGCCTGATCTGAGCCAGGAGCGCCGGCATTTGAGACAATGCTGTCATGAACGCATCTGTCGACACCCTGACCATTACCCGCCCGGACGACTGGCACCTGCACGTCCGTGACGGCAACGCCCTTCATACGGTGGTGCCGCACACAGCTGCCCAATTTGGGCGGGCCATCATCATGCCCAACCTCAAGCCGCCGGTGACGACGGCTGAGCAGGCGTTGGCCTACAAGCAGCGTATCCTGGCCGCTGTGCCGGCCGGCCTGGCTTTTGAGCCACTGATGACGCTCTATCTCACAGACAACCTGCCACCCGAAGAGATCCGGCGCGCCAAGGACGCCGGCGTGGTCGCCTGCAAGCTCTATCCGGCCGGCGCCACCACCAACAGCGATGCCGGAGTGACCGACATCCGCAAGACATACGCCACCCTGGAAGCCATGGAGAAGGCGGGTTTGTTGCTGCTGGTGCACGGCGAGGTGACCTCGCCCGAGATAGACCTGTTTGACCGGGAAGCGATCTTCATCGAGCAGCAACTGGCCCCTCTGCGCAAGGACTTCCCGGGCCTGAAGATTGTGATGGAGCACATCACGACGCGCGACGCGGCCCAGTATGTGGCCGAAGCAGACGCCAACCTGGGTGCCACCATCACGGCCCATCACTTGCTGTTCAACCGCAATGCCATCTTCACGGGCGGCATTCGGCCCCACTACTACTGCCTGCCTGTGCTCAAGCGTGAGGTGCACCGCCAGGCGCTGGTGGCTGCCGCCACGAGCGGCAATGCCAAGTTTTTTCTGGGCACGGACAGCGCGCCCCATCCGGCGCATCTCAAGGAGCATGCCACAGGTTGCGCCGGTTGCTACACCGCCCATGCGGCCATCGAGATGTATGCCGAAGTCTTTGATGCTGCCGGCGTCCTCGACAGGCTTGAAGGATTTGCCAGTTTCCATGGTCCGGATTTCTATGGGCTTGCGCGCAACCAGGGCACCATCACGTTGCGCCGCGAGGCCTGGACGCCAGATGCCGAGTTCGCGTTTGGGGAAGCTCAGCTCAAACCGCTTCGCTCTGGCGAGTCCCTGCCCTGGCGCATGGAGAGCTGATCACGCATGCAGGGAGGCGGGGAAGCCAAGACTGACGTTGATGGGTGGGGCGTTGGCAACTGGCAGTCACCCTGGTTCGATGATGTCCGCACAGACGGCAAAGCCGTGGCAGAAGCCTGCCATGCGGGCAGGCTTCTGCCCGAAGCGCTGTCCATGCATGTGGCCCAGGCTTACCCTGCCTGGACCGGCCCGAGCTTTGTGCCCCAGACAGCACTTCCCGAGGGACAGGCTTATGAGAGTTTCATCTTCCAAACCCGGCAGGTACCGACCCGGGAAGGCTTGCATGATTTTTTCAATGCCTTGATCTGGATGCGGTTTCCGGGTACCAAGTTGTGTCTTAACCGCTTGCAGGCGGCGCAAATTCAGGCGGATGGCGTGCAGTCAAGGCGTGGCCCCGTCAGGGATGCCATCACTGTTTTTGACGAGAACGCGGCATTGCTGCAAGCGCCGGATACCCTCTGGGAGGCTTTGCTGGCCCGCGACTGGGTCAAGGCGTTTGTCGAGCTTCGGCCGTTGTGGGCGCAGGCGCGCATCGTGTTGTTCGGTCATGCCTTGCTGGAGAAGCTGGTGGAGCCGTACAAGTCCATCACGGCGCATGTGTTTCGACAGAAAGTGCCACTTTCGCTGGGGTCGGACCTGAGCGCCTGGGACGCATGGCTGGCCGGGTCGCTGGATGCCTCCGTTCTGGCAGCAAAGCCGTTTACGCCTTTGCCGGTCATGGGTCTGCCGGGCTGGTGCGAAGAAAACGAAGACGCTGCATACTACGCCGATCGTTCGGTGTTTCGTCCGCCCAGACCTGCGGTGCAAGCTGGCCGCTGACGTCCACCCTTTCATTTCTTGCTCGGGCCTAACCTGTCATGTCCTTGCTCTCCGCTGTCTCTCCTTCGTGGGGCCATCTCAATCTTCGCGACTCTGCAGAAGACCGTGAGGCCTTGGCCAAGCATTTTGACGAGTCGCGCATTCGCGAGGTGGAATGCCTGTTTGCCGATATCACGGGCTACCCCAGAGGTAAGCTGCAGTCGGCACGCCATTTTGCGCAGGGCATGGAAATGCGCATCGCACAGGCCATCCCCATGCAGTCGGTCACGGGCGAATACTCTCATGACCCGGTGTTTCCGGAGTCCGACCCGGACATTCGCCTGGTGCCTGACATGAGCACGCTGCGGCCTTCTCCCTGGGCCAGCGTGCCACGCTACCTCGCCATTCACGACGGCGTCGAGCTCACGGGCGGGTACTGCGATTTCGTTCCGCGATCCGTGCTCAGACACGTGCTGGAGCAGTACGCTGCGCTGGGGCTCAAACCCGTGGTGGCGCCCGAAATCGAGTTCTACGTGGTGCAGGCCAGCAACGATCCTGCGCATGGTCTGCTGCCACCGGTGGGTCGTGGGCTTCGCCCAGAGGTAGGACACTCGGCCTTCAGCCTGAACCAGATCAATGAGCTGGCGCCTTTTTGGGACGAGTTTGGTGCCGCACTCGACACACTGGGTATCCAGCGGGACACCTGGGTGCACGAGGTCGGTCAGGGTCAGTTTGAGATCAATCTGATGCACGGCGACCCCCTGCAGATGGCCGATCATGCCTTCCTGTTCAAGGTGGCGGCCAAGGAGCTGGCATTGCGACATGGCCTCAACGCCGTCTTCATGGCCAAGCCGCTGGCCAACGACGCTGGCAGCTCCATGCACCTGCACCAGAGCGTGGTAGATAAGCAGGGGAACAACATTTTCTCCCAGGCCGATGGGTCACCCAGTGAAGCGTTCTACCATTTCATCGGTGGCTTGCAGACCTATACGCCTGACCTGATGCTGGTGTATGCACCGACGGTCAACTCCTATCGGCGCTATGTGGCGGGTAGCCAGGCGCCGATCAATCTCGACTGGGGCCATGAAAACCGGACATCGAGCCTGCGCGTGCCCGACAGTTCTCCTGCCGCGCGCCGCGTGGAGAACCGGCTGGCCGGGGCCGATGCGAACCCCTACCTGGCCATGGCCGCATCCCTGGCCGCGGGGCTGGCCGGCATGCGGGAGAAAATCCGGCCGCGTGCGCCAGAGAACGATGACAGCTACGTGCAGCCGCGGGAATTGCCCAGAACTTTGGCCATCGCCATGGATCTGATGGGCAGCAGTTCGCATGTGCGCCGCCTGCTGGGCGACCGCTTTGTGCACGCCTTCCTCTGCGTCAAGCAAATGGAGCATGAGCATTTCATGCGCGAGGTGACCACCTGGGAGCGGCGCTATCTGCTCCCGCAGGTGTGACAGCCACTGCTGTGCAGGCGTCGGGCAGATTGCCCTGGCTTGAAACCCGGACGTTCAGACCCCAATATGATGGGGTCTGACCTTTTCTTTCTCGGTCTTCTTTCGGATTCTGGAGTTCCCATGAAACGCATCTTGCTGTTTGTGCTGACCAATTTCGCGGTGATGGCGGTGTTGCTGATCACCACCCGATTGCTTGGCGTGGACCGCTACCTGACGGCGAACGGACTGAACATGCCCGCGCTGGCCGTGTTCTCGCTGGTGATTGGTTTTGGCGGCGCCATCATTTCGCTCCTGATGAGCAAGACCATGGCCAAGATGAGTACCGGCGCCAAGGTCATCAACCAGCCGAGCACGGCGGATGAGGCCTGGATTGTCCAGACCGTGCAGCGTTTTGCCGAGAAGGCCGGTATCGGTATGCCTGAGGTGGCGATCTACAACGGGGCGCCCAATGCGTTTGCGACTGGCGCCTTCAAGAACTCGGCACTGGTGGCGGTATCCACCGGCCTGCTGCAAAGCATGACCCGCGATGAAGTGGAGGCTGTCATTGGCCACGAGGTAGCACACGTGGCCAACGGTGACATGGTGACCATGACGCTGATTCAGGGCGTGATGAACACCTTCGTTGTTTTTCTCAGTCGCGTGATCGGCTACGCGGTCGACGCTTTCCTCAGCCGTGGCGGGGAGCGCCGCGGGCCTGGTATCGGCTACATGCTCACGACCATTGTGCTGGACGTGGTGCTGGGTTTTCTGGCCGCCATCATCGTGGCCTGGTTCAGTCGTCAGCGCGAGTTCCGCGCCGATGCCGGCTCGGCGCAACTGATGGGTAACCGCCAGCCCATGATCAATGCACTGGCCCGCCTAGGCGGCTTACAAGCAGGGGAGCTGCCGAAGAATATGCAGGCCATGGGCATTGCCGGCAGCTTGGGCAAACTGTTTTCCACACACCCTCCGATGGAAGAGCGGATTGCTGCCTTGCAGAATCTGTGATGGCGTAGGCTTCGCGTGGCGGTAGACACATCGCCCACGCGGCAAAGAGAAAAGGGCGCTCTCTGGAGCGCCCTTTTGCTTGGTTGGCCGATAGGATCCAGCCCAGCCGCCGTTTCAAATGTCAGCTATCAGTACTGATAGCGGCTCTCATGGCGGTCATGGCGGTCATGGCGGTCATGGCGGTCATGGCGATGATGGCGATGATGGCGGTGGTGCCGCTCATCACGGTCAGGCGTGTTGTCCATCAGGATCTCGGCATTGATGTAGGTGATGCCGGCAGGTCGCGGGGGCGGCGCATATTGCACAGCAGGTTGCACAGCCACAGGGGCAGGTACCTGGTAGCTGGAGACAGGCGTCACATCCACGTACACGTAACGGCCAGGCTCTTCCTGGGTCTGCATCGTGTAGGTGCGACCGGCGTACCGGTAGGTCACGTCGTAGCCCACCACCTGATTCTGATAGCTGGTTTGCGTGCTGCAGTTGCGCACCGTCTCATAGCGATCGGGGCCACGGCCTTCAATGTGGTTGCCCACGATGGCGCCACCGACCAGACCGATCAGCGTGGCAGCGGCGCGACCGTTGCCGTCGCCAATGGCATTGCCCATGGCACCGCCCGCAATACCACCCATGATGGCGCCTGCTCCGGATGTCTGGCCACGCACTCGCACCGTCTGGTCTTGGCAGACCTGCTGTGGCACGGCCACTTGCTGAACGATGGGGGTGCTGCTGACGACACGGGCGCGCTCTTGCTGTGCCTGTGCCAGGCCAGCGCTGGCCAGCCCGATCAGACCGATGGCAACGGGGGCGAGAACAGGTTTTTGAAGCAAGCTTTTCATGGATGACTCCAAGAGGTTGTTGGAGACTCCAGTGTCAGAGCCTTGTGTCAACCGCGCTTTGGGCGCATGTAAAGCTGGCGACCCAGTTGTAACAACTGGTTTACAGGCGGTGCGGGCGAAACAACGCGTTTCAGCTCTGGGTGGCCATGGCCTGCCGGGCCACGGCCTCAGCCACCTTGATGCCGTCCACGCCCGCCGAGAGGATGCCGCCCGCGTAGCCTGCGCCTTCGCCGGCTGGGTATAGGCCGGCGGTGTTCAGGCTTTGCAGGTCTGCACCACGTGTGATGCGCAGCGGGGCTGAGGTGCGGGTCTCCACGCCGGTGAGCAAGGCATCGGGCATGTCATAGCCGCGAATCTTGCGGCCAAACAAGGGCAGGGCCTCGCGCATGGCTTCAATGGCGTAGGCCGGTAGGGCCGGGGCCAGGTCGCCGAGGTGGATGCCGGGCTTGTAAGAGGGTCGAACCTCGCCCAGCTTCTCAGATGGCTGGCCTTTGAGGAAGTCACCCACGGTCTGCGCGGGCGCCTCATAGCTGGAGCCGCCCAGCACATAGGCGCGGGATTCGAGCTGACGCTGCAACACAATGCCCGCCAGCGGATGTACCTTGCCTTGCGCCTTCCAGTCCTGTGCTTCAGCGGCATAACGCGCGCCATCGGCTTCGCCGAATGCCTGCTGCCACAGGGGGGTGTCCGCAGGGAAGTCGGTGGGGAAGTCTGCAGTGTCTATACCGACCACCATGCCGGCATTGGCATTGCGCTCGGCACGCGAGTACTGGCTCATGCCATTGGTGACCACGCGTCCTGGTTCGGACGTGGCGGCCACCACGGTGCCACCAGGGCACATGCAAAAGCTGTAGACCGCACGGCCGTTCTTGGCGTGGTGGACCAGCTTGTAGTCGGCTGCACCGAGCAGGGGATGCCCTGCGTGCTTGCCCCAGCGGGCTTTGTCGATGACGCCTTGTGGGTGTTCGATGCGAAACCCGACGGAAAACGGTTTGGCGTCCAGGTGCACACCAGCGTCGTGCAGGTGGGCAAAGGTGTCGCGCGAGCTGTGACCGAGTGCCAGCACCACCTGGTTCACGGGCATTTCGATGTGCTCGTCGGTGTCCAGTCGGTGGACCCTCAGGTGGGTGATGGCCTGGGCGTGTTCCTGGTCGGCGGCCGGGCCCATGACCAGACCTTCCACTTGGTGTTCGAAGCGGATCTCTCCGCCCAAGTCGATGATCTTTTCCCGCATGGCTTCCACGACCTTGACCAACTTGAAGGTGCCAATGTGGGGATGGGCGACATACAGGATTTCCGGCGGCGCGCCAGCATCCACAAACTCGGCCATGACTTTGCGGCCGAGAAACCTCGGGTCTTTGATCTGGCTGTAGAGCTTGCCGTCCGAAAACAGGCCCGCGCCGCCTTCGCCGTATTGCACGTTGCTCTGCGGGTTCAGGTTTTTCTTGCGCCACAGGCCCCAGGTGTCTTTGGTGCGCTGTCGCACGGGCTTGCCGCGCTCCAGCACGATGGGTTTGAAGCCCATCTGCGCCAGGGTCAGCGCGGCAAACAGGCCGCAAGGGCCCAGGCCCACCACCACGGGGCGCTGGCTTTCATGAGCAGGCCATCCGGCAGGCGCCTGCGCGGGGGCGACCCACGCCATGTCGGGCGTGGACTGGATGTGCGGGTTCTTCTCGTGCTCAGCCAGCAGCCTGGGTTCCAGCGCAGGGTCCGTGAGGGTGGTGTCGACGATGTACACCGCCAGCAGGTCGGCTTTGCGGGCATCAAAGCTGCGCTTGAAAACGTCAAGCGTCTGGATAGCGTTGGCGTCCACACCCAGCGCCTGGGCTGCCAGACGGCGCAGAGCGGCTTCCGGGTGCGGTGGCGGCAGGCGGTCGTCGTCGGTTTCGGCTGGCGCGTCGGCGGCGCGACGGTGCTCGAAAGGCACCTCGGTGAGCGGGAGTTTGAGTTCAGAGAGTCGGATCATGGCGTCGGGCTTGTGTTGATCAAGCAGCGAAGGCCATATTGTCGCTCGACACGACGCCTGGTGATCGAATTTGTACACAGATCGGCGATGATTGCTCGTTTCCTGCTCGATGGTATGACCGCCGTCAGGGTCTGTCGCCACGGTTCAAGACGGGACGCATCAGCAGGTATCCAATAGAGTCCATGACTTCTCCCGATCGCGTCGCCGCCGGCACCACACCTGCCTCACCTATGCCCAGCAAGCCACCATCGCTGTGGCGTGTGTATGTGATGTTTCTGGTGCCGATGATTCTGTCGAACATCCTGCAAGGTTTGTCGGGCACGCTCAATGGCATTTTCATCGGGCAGATGCTGGGCACGCACGCTCTGGCGTCGGTGGCCGGCATGTTCCCGATCGTGTTTTTCTTTGTGTCGCTGGTGATCGGTCTGGGCGCGGGTGCGTCCGTGCTCATCGGGCAAGCCTGGGGCGCACAAGAGCCGGGCAAGGTGAGGGCGATCACCGGTACGGCATTGAGCCTGGGCGCCATCATCGGTGGCCTGGCGGCCGTGCTGGGGGTGATTTTTGCGCGGCCGGCCATGGAGGCATTGGGCACGCCGCCCGATGTGCTGGAGGGAGCGCTGTCTTATGCGCGGCTGATGATGCTGACCATGCCCGTGCTGCTGGTTTTCATTTTGTTCACCCAGCTGCTGCGCGGCGTGAGCGACACCATTTCGCCCTTGCTGGCGCTTCTGGTGTCCACGGGGGTAGGACTGGTGCTGACGCCAGCCCTGATTCAGGGCTGGTTGGGCTTGCCCAAGCTGGGCATTCTCAGTGCTGCCGTGGCGACCTTCGTGGCCATGGTGTCTGCCTTGGTGTTTCTGGCCATCCGCCTGCGGCGCATGGGCCATGTGATGGCGCCCAATCGCAAATTCTTCGCCGCCTTCCGGCCCAACCGCGACATCCTGGGCAGGGTGCTGAAGATCGGCTTGCCCACGGGTGTGCAGATGGTGGTGATCTCCTTGTCGGAGCTGCTGATCCTGAATCTGGTCAACAGGCATGGTTCGGACGCCACCGCCGCCTATGGGGCGGTGACGCAAGTGGTGAACTACATCCAGTTCCCGGCGCTTTCGATTGCCATCACGGCTTCCATCCTGGCGTCGCAGGCGATCGGTGCCGGCGCCTCGGAGCGGCTTGGCCGCATTCTCAAGACCGGTCTGTGGCTCAACCTGATGATCACCGGTGGCCTGATCGTGCTGGGCTATGCGCTTTCCCGTCTGTTCCTCGGCTTGTTCCTGACGCAGGGCGAAGTGCTGGAAACGGCGCAGCACCTGTTGCACATCATGTTGTGGAGCTTGCTGGTGTTCGGTTTTCAGGGCGTCTTTGGCGGCGTCATGCGCGCCAGCGGTGAAGTCATCATCCCCATGCTCATCACCATCTTCTGTATTGCGGTGGTGCAAATGGGCACGGCCTATTGGCTGGATGCCAAGCTGGGGCTCGAAGGTATCTGGATGGCGATTCCTGTGGCCTACGTATGCATGCTGCTCATGCAAGGCGGGTTCTATCAGGGCGTTTGGCGCCACCGTGAGATCCGGCGCCTGGTCTGAGTCCTTGCCGGCAGGCCCTACAATTGGAGGTGAAGCCTGCTGGACCGTCGCTGGTGCAATCGCCGAAAGGCGGCACTGGAGGAACGTCCGGACTGCACAGGGCAGCGTAGGAGGTAACACCTCTCCACCGACCGACCCGCAAGGGTTCTAAGGTGAGGATCAGAGCAACAGAGACGAGCCGATTCAGTTCGGGTGAAACGGGCAATCTCTACGCGCAGCAATACCAAATAGGCCAGCGTTGACGTGGCTCCGCGGAGCTGGCGGGTAGGTAGCACCGAGCCGGGTGGGCGACCCCCGGCCCAGAGGAATGGCGGTCACGCGCAATGCCTTCGCAAGAGGGTGTTGCGTGCACAGAATCCGGCGTACAGGCAGGCTTCAATTTAATTCAGAGAGCACCGTGGCGGAAGCGCCCGGTGCTTTTTCTATGGGCCCCCACGCTAGTAATGTTGGCCCCCACGCTCCGCCGCTGCGCGGGTCGCTGCCCCCCGAGGGGGCGCGTTTCACCTTGGGACGGCCCAGCGGTGAAACTGTTGGCCCCCACGCTCCGCCGCTGCGCATGCGTCCGCGCCTTGCAGGCCGCGCCACGGCCAGAGGCCATGGCTCTTCGGTCTGTCCAAGCCTGCGCAGGCAGGCTTTGAGCCGCAGACCTCAGCCCCCCGAGGGGGCGCGTTTCACCTTGGGACGGCCCGGCGGTGGAACTTCTTTCGGTCGGCGAGGTGATGTTTATCGGGGCATGAAACCTGTGCGCAGGGCGTGGGCCCAGTCCGCTCTGCCGTTGCGTTCGGCCAGGATCGCCATGGCTTCATGGTCGTAGGGCACGGCGAGCAACTCGGCTTGCCAATGCCCTGTTGCAGCCTGGCTGGCAATGGCGTAACGGGCGTCCGGGCTGCCGTTCTCCACGCGGTGATAACGCGAGAGCGGCATGGGCGCATCGTCGTCATAGGCCGGAAGGCCGACGCTGCCCGGGTTCAGCAGGCGCAAGGATTCGCTCACATCCCAAGTTCGGGGCACATGGGTGTGGCCGCAGGCGAGGAGCTGAATGTCGCTGGAGACATGTTGCCCCAGGCGGGAGGTTAATTCGTCCGGTGTGGCCTGCCGCACGACTTCACCCTCGGCGGTTTCCATCAGGTATTCCAAATCGCTGCGTGGGCTGCCATGGCAAATGGCGACGTCGCTGGGCAGCTTGGGCATGCGCCCACCCTGTCGCCAAAGAAATTCGGTGGGCTTGCCCGGCAGGCTGTCCAGCCATCGGCGGCTGGATTCGCTTAATGCGTCCGCTGTGAACCGGTCTGTCTCGCCCTGGCGTTCGCGGGCGAGCGTCAAGGTCTGGCGCTCGTGATTGCCAGCCAGATGGATCCAGTCGGTTCGCTGCATGAGGAACTGCGCCGTCTCTTCGGGCTGCAGTGGGCCGCTGACGATGTCACCGAGGTTGATGATCAGGTCGGCACCGCCCCGGCGCTTCAGATCATCCAGGACGGCCTGCAAGGCCAGCAGGTTGCCATGGATGTCGGAGACGAACGCGATGCGCATCAGGCGTTGAAGCCACCCATGCTCTGGATGTGCTCGACATGGGCCAGCATTGACCGCTTGGCCACGGGCCAGAGCCGATCGGGCACATCGTCGTAGGCGATCTTCACCCAATCGTCCATGCTGCCGTCGGGGATGGCTTGCATGGCTTTTGCGACCTTGGCCTCGCGCTTCAGGCGGTGGGCTTTGAGGTGTGCAATGGCCGCGTGGGCGCCGCCGTCCGGCTGCCCGTACGGGTTCTCATTGCCAAGCCGAATGTCGCCCAGCACATGGCCATGCGCTGGGAGAATGAAATCGATCTGGTATTGGGCACACAGCTGCGTCAACCGGTCGAGCGAATCGAGGTAGTCGCCCATGTTGCCGTCGGGCGGGTCGATGACGGTGGTGCTGCCGTTGAGCACGTGGTCGCCCGAGAACAGCAGCCCGTCTTCTTCCAGGACGAGGCACACATGGTTGGCCGCATGGCCTGGCGTGTGGACCGATTGCAGTGTGTGAACCACTTCGCCTTGCGCGGATGTGCCTTGCAGCACCAGACGCTCGCCGTCTTCGATGGTGCGATCCGGTGTGAACTCGCTGGCGGCGCGCGCCGTGGGGGCGCTGGGCAGCCCGAGAATGGGCGGCCGTGGCTTGCCCGCTGATTCGCACAGGGCAGCGAGGGTGGGCGCGCCGGGAAAGTGGTCGGGGTGCGAATGGGTGCAGACGATGTTGCGGATGTCGCCGCCGGCCGCGCGCCAGATGCGGTCGATGTGCTCGGGCTCGTCCGGCCCTGGGTCGATCACGATGTGGCCGGTGGCTGGGTCGCCCACGATGTAGGTGTTGGTGCCAGGGCCGGTCATCACGCCGGGGTTTCCTGCGGTGAGGCGCTGCACGTTGCGCGTGAGGCGCACGGGTTCCTGGTGCTGCCAATCGAGCGCATGGTCCATCTGGCCATCGGGGCAGACCAGGGCCAGCTCACCAAAGGGCGGCTCGTCTTCCATGTATCGCACTTCCTTGCCCGCCAACGTTCCGGCACGCGGGCAGCTCGTCCAAAGAGGCGATTCGTCCTGGGCACAGGCGTCGAGCACGGCCTGCACGCTGTTGAAGGGCGTCAGCCGCTCTAGCGTGCGGATGGTGGGGAAGATCATGAAGAACTGGCGTGCCTTGTGCCGCTCCAGCGCATCACACGGCCGCACCCAGACCGGTTCAAACTGCTCGGATTCGTCCGCCACCGGTACTTGCCCGTCAGGCATGGGGGCGACGAGAAACGGCACATCGAAGCGTTTGGGCAGATCACGGTCGGTGACCCAATGGGCCAGGACAAACACTCGCTCGGTGTCCAGCGTCCAGCCCTGCGCTTCGCATTGGGGGAACAGGGGCTTTTTGCGGTCGAGCGCGTCGACCTCAGCATGTCTCACTGCACTGCCGTTTTTGTGGCGAGCCAGCAAAACGCCCAGTTCCTCAAAGCTCTCCCGAATGGCGGCAATGGCCTGTGTCAGGTGGAGATCGCTCTGTCCGGGACGGCGCTTGGCCATGGCGTGGACCTGGTGGTCGGCGCTATCGATGCCGCCACCGGGGAACACATACGCACCGGGTGCAAAGCTCGCCGTCGCTGAGCGGCGCGTCATCAGCACCTCGATGCCAGGTTTGTCCGGGTCTGTGCTGTCGCGCAGCAGCAGGACGGTGGCGGCAGGGCGGGGAGCAACCGCGTGGCGCGGTGCGTGGAGGCGTTGGGAGTGTCGAACCATGCCGACCATTGTGCGGCAGAGTCGATGTCCGTGCATCAAGGGTTGACGCTCAGACGACAGGCAGCGCAATCCGCGCTCGGGCTTTGTGGACGCTTCAGTGCCGGTTCATGTGGGGCGGCAGCGAGGTCCACTCGGCATCGAAGCCATTGCTCGGTCTGACGGGAGGCGGGAGCTCTTCATCGATGGTCCGCTGAACCGAGGCCAGCACACTGTCGAGCACGGGGACCGGCACGCTGTCTTGTACCAGCGGCACCATGCCCACGAGGCCGGCACCGCCGAGGATGATGGCGTCGACGGGGCCGCTCGACACCGCCTGTTGGCACGCTCGCCCCAGCTCGCGCTGCGCCATTGATGGGTCCGCCGCCAGCTCTGCTCCTGTGGGCGCTACCGTGACGATGCTTGTCAAATGCTCGCCCATACCCAGGTTTTGCGCCAGCCGTCTGAGCATGGGGGCCCAGCGTTCACCGCCGGTGACGATGGCAAAACGGCCCAGCGCTGCCGCACTCAGAAAGCTGGCTTCCGCCAGCCCCGATACCGGCACGGCAGAAGACTCACGCAGCGCGAAGAGGCCTGGGTCGCCAAAGCAGCCAATCAGCACCGCATCCGGCGGCGTTTGTGCGAATGGCGGTTCGGCCAGGGCGCCCGCCCAGGTGTCCAGCGCAGCATGGGCGGCGACCGCGTAGCTGGCCTCGTTGGCGATGTAGCGTGCGCCGAACGCGGCGGTGGCCACCGTCACATGGGCGCGTTCACCTGCCAGGGCCTGAGCATGGGCCCGCATGCGCTCGCTGACCGAGCTTGTGGTGTTGGGGTTGATGATGAGCAACTGCTTCATGGTGGCCAGGCAAGCTCAGGCTTCTGTCAGTGCGCGGGTCCAGTCGTCCGGCGATTCTTCATCAGAACAGGAATCGTCTTTGCTCAGGGTGGCTTCCAGTGCAATGAGGTGTCTCGTCATGAGCTTCCCCGCTTCCTTGCCGTCACCCAGGCGAATGGCGGCCAGCAAGGCGCGGTGTTCGTCGCAACCACAGGCGCTCTCGCCCTGGCTCTCGCTGGAGGGCTTCGGCCCGTAAGCCATGAGGACGAGCGAGGTGCGAAAGACCAGCTTTCGCAACATGCGCCCCAGCGTCTCCTGGCCGGCCGATTCTGCAATCAGCAAATGGAATTCGCCTGACAGACGAATGGCTCGCTTGAAGTCACCGGCGGCACGGGCGGACTCTTCCATCTGGATGCAGCGTGAGAGTGACTGAACCGCGGATCGAGGGGCATTGGCCACGAAGCGTTCCACCAGGGTGGGCTCGATCAAGCGCCGTGCCTCAAAGACTTCCTCGGCCTCCCGGCGCGTGGGTTTCGCGATGGTGGCGCCACGGTTGGGGATGAGCGTGACCACCTGCTCGTTGGCCAACCGCACCAGCACTGGCCGGATGCGGGTACGGGAGACGCCAAAGGCTTCAGCCAGCCGGTCTTCCACCAGCTTGGTGCCCGGCACGAGGCGGTGATCCAGAATCGCCGTGATGAGCTCCTGGTAGATGTGCTCATCTGTGAAGCTGGCGGCGCTTTTGACGCGTGAGGATGCTGGCATCAGGCACCTCCTCGTCTTCTGGAGCGGCGTGCGAGGCCGCTGGCAAGTCCCACCGCCAGCACCATCACCAGCAATGACACGACCGTGGTGATGGTAGCCAGTGCGTAGATGGCTGGCGTGGTCACCGTGGTGGTGAGGCCTTGCAACTCCAGCGGCAACGTATTGACGTCACCGATGGCTTGAGAGGTGCGGGCAATTTCGTCCCAGCTGAGCGTGAAGCCAAACATGCCGACACCCACCACGGAAGGCGCGATCAATGGCATGACCACATGCCGGAACGTCTGCCAGTGCGTAGCACCCAGATCGCGAGCCGCTTCTTCGTAGGCTGGGTTGAAACGGTTGAACACCGCGAACATGATGAGCAGCCCGAAGGGCAGCGTCCAGGTCAGGTGTGCGCCCAGTGCCGATGTGAACAGGCCCAATGCCGTGGTGTATTCGGCCAGTGCGTTTTCTGCACCCACCCATTCCAGCACCGTCTTGAACACGCCATCGAGCAGACGGAACTGCAAACCAATGCCGAGCGAGACGATGATGGACGGCATGATCAGGCTTGCCACCGTCACGTAGAAGAGCGTGTTGCCGCCCCGCAAACGTTTGCGAAACGCCAGGCCCGCCAGCACGGAGAGCGCAATGGTCAGCACCATCACGGCGCCGCCGAGCTTGAGTGAGCGCACAAAGGCCGAGCCAATGTCCACTGTGCCCAACCCTTCGGCCAACTGCTCGTACCAGTGAACGGACCAGCCGCGCAGCGGAAAGGTCAGGCCGCCCTCCGGCCCCTGGAACGACAGCACAAAAATCACCGACATCGGCCCGTACAGAAAGAGCACGAACGAGGTGAAGACGGCAGCGAGTGGCCAGAATCCTTTTGGACGAACTTGCATCAGAGAAGCTTCCAGCTGGCTGTGCTATTCGAGTGGCGCAACGTAACCTCCAGACTCCCGCGGAACCGGCTTTGCCGGGCCGCAGGGTGCGCCTCCTTGAGGGGGGATGCGGGCGCGCGAAGTGAGCAAGTGACGGGGGTGGTCATAGTTCTTTTCGGATGTCGACCATGCGGGTCAGGGCCCAGATGATCATCAGCACCACGGCCAGCAAAATCACCGCGTTCGCCGCCGCCAGTGGAAACTGCAAGTAGGACGTCTGCACCTGGATGATCTTGCCCACCGATGCGATCTGCTGGCCGCCCATGACGCCGATGGTCACGAAGTCGCCCATGACAATGGTGATGACGAAGATGGAACCGATGATGATGCCGGTCTTGGACAAGGGGATCACCACGTTCCACAAGCTTTGCCAGGCGCTGGCGCCTGCGTCGCTGGCCGCTTCGAGCAAGCTGCGGTCGATGCGCATCATGCTGTTGAAGATGGGCACGATCATGAACATGGTGTAGAGGTGCACGAAGGCGAGCACCACTGAAAAATCAGAAAACAGAAGCCACTCAATGGGCGTATCGACGATGCCGATGCTCATCAAGGTCTGGTTGACCAGGCCGTTGCGACCCAGCAAGGGCACCCACGAAATCATGCGGATGACATTGGACGTCCAGAAAGGCACCGTGCACAGCACGAACAAGGCGGTCTGCATGGTGGCCGATTGCACATGAAACGCCAAAAAGTAGGCGACCGCGAAGCCCAGCACCAGGGTAATGAACCAGACAATCAGGCAAAACTTGAGCGTGGACAGATAGGTCGAGAGCGTGACGCACAGATCACCGTTGTCGGTCAGAGAGCCGCAACCCTGAAAAATGTCAGCGTAGTTGGCCCAGGTGAACGCCGGAAGAATCTCGTACTCGTTGTACTCCCAGAAACTCACCATCACCACCAAAGCCAGCGGAATCAGGAAGAACAGCAAAAACACTGCCGAGAACGGCAGCGCCTGCCACCAGGCAGCAATGCCCTTGGCGGGTTGGCGGGTGGCAGAAGAAGCGCTCATGGACAGCGTTTGAGTGTTAACAGTCGATCTCAACGGCGAATCGAATGGGCGACGGCGTAGCCACGTCGTCCCGCCCAAAGCCGCCTCAAGTGAGGCGGCGTGGACAAGCCGAGGGTGCGGCGGATCCGGGTCCCCCGGTCCGCCACGCACCGCCCCCTTGAGGGGGGCGGGCAAAGCCCGGCGGGGGTGCGTTCCTTCATCATTTGCATGGAGCAACGAAGTCAGGGTTGGCCTTCCAGCGCCGAGCCGAGGGTGCGGCGGATCCGGGTCCCCCGGTCCGCCACGCACCGCCCCCTTGAGGGGGACGGGCGAAGCCCGGCGGGGGTGGGTCTATCAAGCCGCGACGAACTCGTTCCACTTGCGCACCATGTACGCGTTCTCATCCATCACCGCGTTCCAGCAAGCGATTCCGCCCATGCGCTGCTCGTAGCTGCCGCCGTCGCGCACGGATCCCTTCTTGGCCAGCACGTCGCCATTGGGGCTCTTGATGTCTTGCTCGGCCGGCTTGCCTTCCATCCAGTAGGCCCACTCGTACGGCTCCATCTTGGCCTTGGCGGTGTCGAGCACGGCGCTGTAGTAGCCCTGGCGGTTCAGATAGGCGCCTGCCCAGCCGTCGAGGAACCAGTCGATGAACTCATACGCGCCGTCGAGCTTGCGGCCCGACAACGTGGCAGGCACGCCGAAGCCAGCAGCCCAGGCGCGATAGCCTTCTTTCAGCGGCTGGAACACGCAGTCGATGCCCTTGGTGCGCACGGCGGTCACGGCCGGGCTCCACATGGACTGAATCACCACTTCGCCCGATGCCATCAGGTTGACGGACTCGTTGAAGTCCTTCCACAGCGCGCGGAACTGGCCGGCCTTCTTGGCTTCGATCAAGGTCTTGATGGTCAGGTCGATTTCGGCCTTGGTCATGTTGCCCTTGTCGGCGTATTTATGAATGCCCATGGCTTCCACCACCATGGCCGCGTCCATGATGCCGATCGACGGAATGTTCAGAATCGCAGCCTTGCCTTTGAACTCGGGGTTCAGGAGTTCTGCCCATGAGCTGATGGGCCGCTTGATCAAATCCGGGCGAATGCCCAGCGTGTCGGCGTTGTAGACCGTCGGAATGAGCGTCATGTACTCGGTTGGTGCGGCCGAGAATGCCTTGCTCTTCTCGCTTTCGAGGTTCATCACCTTCTTGGGTGCGGTGCCTTGATCTCCCACCATCTTGCCGCCGACTTCACCCTTGGTGAACAGCGTGGTGATCTTGTCCGAATTCTTGATGCGTTTGGTGTCAATGCCCTTGAGGTTGCCGGTCGGTACGATCTTCTTGAGCGAGAAATACTCGGTATCGATCAGGTCGAAGCTGTTCGGGGCGGTGACGGCGCGCTTGGTGACTTCGTCGGTGGTCACGGCAACGTATTTGATCTCAATGCCGGTGTCCGCCATGAATTTCTCGGCAATGGCCTTGTCCTGGTTCACCGCGGTGCCCAGGTAGCGCAGCACAATTTTCTCTTGGGCATGAATGGCAGGCGCCAGGCCAGTGGCCAGTATGCCGGCAGTGCCTTGAAGCAGGGTGCGGCGCTGAAGGCCTGGGCGTGGGTCGCGTTTCTGATCAGTCATGGTCATCACTCCGTGAAAACTGAGGTGGAAGAAAAGTGGAAAAAGTGAACAGGAGAAGAAGGACGAGGGAAAGGGAAAGCGGAAAGCCGGCTTCGCGTGGTCCAGGGAAGAGGCGGCGAGTCAGACAATCACAAGCCATGGGCCATCGCTGGCGTCCAGCCCAGGCTCACGTGCTCCCCCAGGGCAACGGGCGCCTCGGCCCATTGGGCTTCGGGCACCATGACGGATACCTCTTGATCGCCCATCTCGTCCTGCGCCCGAAGACCGACCAGCACATAGATGCCCTGATACTCGATATCCGTGACGCGTGCCGGCAGACCATCGGAAGTGCCTCCCGGTGACATGCGCATGTGGTCATTTCGGACGGCGAACTTCTGACCATTGGTGTGCACGACGTTGTGGCCGCCCATGAAGCGGGCGACAAACTCGCTCGCTGGACGGTTGTAGACCTCGTGCGGGGTGCCGGCCTGTTCTATGCGCCCCTGGTTCATGACAACCATCAGGTCGGCCAGTGCCATGGCTTCCTCCTGCGAATGGGTCACATGAATGAACGTCAGGCCCAGCTCCTTTTGCCAGGCGCGCAGTTCGGCTCTCATCTGGATTCGCAGGAACGGGTCCAGTGCTGACAGTGGCTCGTCCAGCAACAGAACCCGGGGCTGGGTGATGAGGGCGCGAGCCAGCGCCACTCGTTGCTGCTGTCCCCCTGACAGTTCGCCAGGTTTGCGGTGGGCAAGATGTCCCATCGCGACCCGTTCGAGCAAGTCCTTGGCCTTGTGATGTCGCTCGGTTTTTGACGCACCTTTCATCTTCAGGCTGAAGGCCACGTTGTCCAGTGCGCTCAAATGAGGAAACAGGGCGAAGCTCTGAAACATCATGGCTGTGCCGCGCTCAGCAGCAGGTAGCCAGGTGATGTTGCGGTGGTCGAGCAGTACATCCCCGCTGGTAGCGAATTCGTGCCCTGCCACCATACGCAGCGTGGTGCTCTTGCCGCAACCCGAGGGACCGAGCAGGCAGCAATAGCTCCCTGGTTCTATGCGCAGACTGATCTGGTCGACGGCCGGCTCCCCGTCGTCATAGCGCTTGGTCAGGGAGACAAGTTCAACCGCTGAAGATGCCTTGTTTGCATTCATGCGCTGGGGCGAACGCATAAGCCGTGCCAGCCTGAAATGGCTGATGTGAGCCCGTGTTGAGAGGGAATTGTGTACAAAACAGCACTGGTTTTGTGCGCAATCAAGGGGGTCTTGTGGCTTGAGCTCCTCGATCCGGTGCGAATGCACCGTCAGGCGGCGCAAGTCAGTCCATGTCCGCAAAGCGGGATAATGCAGGGATGCGACTGAGATTTACCAAGATGCAAGGCGCTGGCAACGATTTTGTGGTCCTCGACGAGACCCAGGGCCTGCTGCATCTGACCGAAGCCCAATACCGGTTCCTGGCAGACCGGCGCTTTGGCGTGGGCGCCGACCAGATACTGTCGGTGCGACCGGCTCCATCAACCCAAGTCGATTTCGAGTATGTGATCCACAACGCGGATGGTGGCGAGGTCGAGCACTGCGGCAATGGCGCGCGCTGCTTCGTGCGCTACGTTCAGGAAAAGGGCCTGAGCGCGCGCAACCCGGTCAAGGTCAAGGTCCAGCGCGGCGAGCTGAGCCTGCACATGAACAACGACGGCCGTGTGACTGTCGACATGGGGCCGCCCCAGTTCGAGCTGTCACAGGTGCCTTTCGACAGCACCGGCCTGACGGCCGAGCCCATGGGCGAATTTGAACAATGGTTGCTGCCACTGCCGGGTGATGAGACAGCTCGTGTGGCAGTGGTGTCCATGGGCAACCCCCATGCCGTCAGTCTCGTGCAGGATGTCGACACGGCACCTGTGCTGCAGTGGGGTCCGGCCATCGAGCGCCATCCGGCTTTTCCTGCTCGCGTCAATGCGGGCTTCATGCAAGTGCTCGATCGCGGGGAAGTCAGGCTCAGGGTGTACGAACGCGGCTCGGGTGAGACGCTGGCATGCGGCACGGGCGCTTGCGCTGCAGTGGTGGCAGGCATTCGTCTGGGATTGCTCGATGAGCGGGTGAACGTGCATACCCGCGGTGGCGTACTTACGATAGAGTGGCAGCAATCGCCGAATTGGGATCGGCCCGTGATGATGACGGGCCCGGCTGTCACGGTGTTCGAAGGCGAGATTGATCTGCCAGACCTGGCGTGACAGAAGTACAAAGGCTGCAAAGGATCCGGCCCATTCCCACAACGACGACGATCTGACGAACGACGGAACACAAGCACATGACTCAAGCAGGACTCTCACCGATCACAGAAGACGATATCGCCAACTATCTGGTCAATACGCCCGACTTCTTTGAGCGGCATGCTGCCACGCTGGCTGCCATCCAGCTCACCAGTCCCCATGGCAACCGCGCGGTCAGCCTGCTGGAGCGCCAGGCTGAACTCCTGAGGGAGAAGATTCGTGGCCTGGAGTTGCGTTCGGCCGAGATGATCCGTCATGGTCAGGAGAACACCGCCATTGCCTCCCGCCTGCAGACCTGGACCAAGGCCTTGTTGCTGACAAGGGACGCCGCCGATCTGCCAGCCGAGATCGCGCACCAGCTCACCGAGCTGTTTCAGGTGCCTCAGGTGGCGATCCGCCTCTGGCAAGTGGCTGACGAACATGCAGGCGCTCCATTTGCCCAGGATGTCAGCGAAGACGTGCAGGCATTTGCCGGCTCTCTGGCGCAGCCTTACTGCGGAAGCAACCCCGGTCTCGAGGCTGCCAACTGGTTGGTCAGCCCGGATACCGCCGCCTCTCTCGCGCTCATTCCCCTTCGACTCGAGCAAGGGGAAGGAGGCGATGGAACGACGTTCGGCCTTCTTGTGCTGGCCTCCGACGACGAGAACCGCTTTGTGGCGGACATGGGCACCGAGTTTCTGGAGCGCATTGGCGTTTTTGCCAGTGCAGCACTGACCCGGCTGCTTCCAGCAGTGGCGGCGCAGGATTGAGGCCTGTCAATCGCGCCATGGCAGGTCTCACATGAGTGCCGGACCTGCCCAGCCTCTCTCCGAGTTGAGTGATGCTGAGCTTGTCGATGCCTACCTTCAGCATGTGACAGTTGAAAAGCGGCTGGCCGACCGGACCTGCCAACTCTACGCGGACGCGCTGTCCGTATTGCTGACCAAGGTCCGGGAGGCCGAGGTCGATATGCGTGCGCTGAGCAGTCACCACATACGAAGGTGGGTCGCGGCGCTTCACTCTGGCGGCCGCAGCCCCAGAACCATCGCGCTCACTCTTTCGAGCTGGCGTGGCTTCTTCACCTGGCTGGGGCGGCAGAGCCTGATTTCGCACAACCCCGTTCAGGACGTGCGAGCCCCCAAATCCGGCAAGCCATTGCCCAAAGCACTGGGGGTGGACGAATCGGTGCAACTGGCCAGCTTCCGCGACACCCCGGGCGACCCGGCGCTGGATGCACGAGACCATTGCATCGTGGAGCTGTTGTATGGGTGCGGGCTACGCATTGGCGAACTGGTAGCGCTCGATGTTCAGGCCGGGCCAACCGCGAGCGGCTGGATTGACCTGGACGAAGGCGTGGCCCATGTGACAGGCAAGGGGAACAAGCGTCGGGCAGTGCCTGTGGGCACCGCTGCATTGGATGCGCTCAGGGAGTGGCTGGGTGTGCGCGCCGGACTCAAAACCCTGGATACGGCTTTATTTGTCGGTGTGCGTGGCAAACGCCTGTCGCCTCAGTACATACGGACCCGGCTGAAGCAGCGATCTGTGCAGGCGGGGCTGGTGACACCGGTTCACCCTCACATGCTGAGGCACTCCTATGCCAGTCATGTGCTGCAGTCCAGTGGTGATCTGCGCGCCGTGCAGGAACTGCTCGGGCATGCCAGCATCAGCACGACCCAGGTGTACACGCGGCTCGACTTCCAACACCTGGCCAAGGTGTACGACGCGGCACACCCGCGGGCCCAGGCTCGGGGCGGAGGGTCACCGGAAGCCATGGACGCCCCGGCAAGGGAAGAAAAGGATGGCAAATTCTCCGGGAATCGGTAGGATGCTGCTTGCCGATATTAATCGCCATATCTTTAATAACTGATATTTGGAGACGACATCATGAAGCGTGTGACGAACTTCCTCAAACTGGTGGCTGCAGGCTTGGTCTTGGCATCCTCCTCCATGGCGCAGGCGGCAGACGGAGCCGTCAAGGCGGTCTATCACTTTGCAGACGGAGTGGCTCAGGCGTCGCAGGGTCTGCGCAACATCAACAATCACCTCAACGCGGACCCGACGGTGAAAATTGTCGTGGTCGCTCACGGCAAGGGGATCGACTTCTTGCTCGAAGGCGCGAAAACGCCGGAAGGCAGTCCATTCTCTGGCAGTATTGGCGACCTGGCCGCTCGAGGGGTTGAGTTCCGCGTCTGCAACAACACACTGGTGGCCAGGAAAATTGACCCCGCCAGAGTGGCGCTCGAGGCAAAGGTTGTACCCTCGGGTGTGGCCGAAGTGGCCAACCTCCAGGCCAAAGAAGGCTTCGCCTACGTGCGTCCCTGACCCGGCCTGAGGCCAGCCAGCGCCGGATGGCCGCAAGGCTTCCGGCGCTTTGTTTTTGATGAATCGTTTTCTTACTGTTTCCGAATCACCATGTCCATGATCCCCGCCACCATCCTCACCGGCTTTCTCGGCTCAGGCAAGACCACCTTGCTCAAACGTGTCCTGACGGAGGCCCATGGGCGAAAGATTGCAGTGGTCGAGAACGAGTTTGGCGAAGAGAACATCGACAACGACATCCTCGTTGAGGACACCGAGGAAAACATCATCCAGATGAGCAACGGGTGCATCTGCTGCACCATTCGCGATGACCTTCGTGCCACCCTTGCCGATCTGGCCACACGGCGACGCAAGGGCGAGATCGACTTTGAGCGCGTGGTCATCGAAACCACCGGGCTGGCCGACCCGGGGCCTGTTGCCCAGACATTCTTCATGGATGACGAGGTCGCCGAGCAATACCTGCTTGATTCCATCATCACCCTCGTGGATGCGAAGCACGCCGCGCAGCAGCTCAATGACCGGCAGGAGGCACGCCGTCAGGTGGGTTTTGCCGACCAGATCTTCATCAGCAAGGCCGACCTCGTCTCGGCTGAGGACCTCGAAGCGCTGGAGCACCGTCTCAAACACATGAACCCACGCACCAAGATGCGTGCAGCGCATTTTGGCGACGTCAAGCTCGACGAAGTGTTCGATCTGCGAGGCTTCAATCTGAACACCAAGCTGGATATCGACCCGGACTTCCTCAAGGCCGACGATGATCATGATCACCACCATGACCATGACCATGATCACGAGCACGGTGAGCATTGCAGCCATCCCTCGCATGACCATGACCATGGACACGGGCATCACCACCACCATGATGACGACGTCAAGAGTTTTGTGTACCGGGCGACACGGCCGTTTGACCCGGCCAAGCTGGAGGAGTTTCTGGGGGCGGTGGTACAGGTCTATGGCCCCCGCATGCTGCGTTACAAGGGCGTCCTCGATCTCAAGGGCACCGACCGCAAGGTGATTTTCCAGGGAGTGCACCAGCTGATGGGCAGCGACCTCGGGCCAGAATGGGGAGCAGATGAGACCAGGGAAAGCCGCATGGTTTTCATCGGCATCGACCTGCCCAAAGACATCCTGGTCCAAGGCCTGGATCAGGCTCTTTTGCCCGAGTGAACATTTGAGGCACTTTTCGAATCTCAGTCACGAATTTGGTGGTGCTCAAGCGACATTGCAGGGCTAGAATGTGCGTTTTGTGGCCAATCCTCCACAAAAAACGGGCACTGCGGAGTCAATGAAAGCTGCCAAACCGGCTGACATCGCTAAAATCGCGGCCCAAGTTCTTGGGGTGAGCGCTAAAGCGTTAACCCTAATCCGCCCAGCGATGGGCCAGGCCATAAAGCGGGTATAACCACATGAGCGTCAGACCGACTGACGACAGGGCTCAGGCAGGCAAGATTCCTTGCCCGCAAGAGCGTACCAATCCGCGATATCGAGCCCATTTCAGGATCTGAGAGGAGACCCGCAGTGAAAGCCCCCGCTCGTAAGACAAGCAAGTCCAGCAAGCCTGCTGAAAAGGCCAAATCGGGGCGCGCGTCATCCTCTACCACCCAGACGAAGGCCAAAGCAAGTGCTGCGGCCAAGAAGGCGCCGGCCAAAAAGGTGGTAACGGCCACCAAGAAGGCTGCACCTGCCAAGAAAGCACCAGTGAAGAAGGCGGCACCGGCAAAGAAAGCCGCGCCAGCCAAGAAGGCTGCGCCTGCGGCGAAGAAGGCAGCCGCGGCCAAGAAAGCGCCTGCTGCCAAGAAGGCGGCACCAGCGAAGAAGGCTGCGCCAGCCAAGAAAACGCCGGTGGCCAAGAAGGTCGCGGCTCCCAAGGCTGCGCCGGCAAAGAAATCTGTGTCCAAGCCCGCTGCCAAGGTCGCGCCCAAGGCCGACAAAACACCCGGAAAAGCGGCGGTGAAAGCCCAGCCTCAGGCTGGACGTACCACTGCCGATACACAAGCTGCCGCCAAGAAGACCAAGGTGCCAGCAAACGCAAAATCTGTCACGCCTACTCCCAAACCTCTGGGTAAACGAGCCGCAAAACGGGTCATGATGGAGCAAATGATGCAGCCGGAAGTGGTGCCTTCACATGCTCCCGATGCGCCCAAGGTCACGTTTTCCCATACACCTGAACGATTGATGACTCCTCCCCTGCCTACCGCTGTGAAGAAAGACCCCAAACGGGCCAACAACTGGAAGTCTGTTCCTGTCGAAGAGTTGACTGACCAGGACATTCAGGCCATGCCTGACAGCGAGTACATGAATGATGTTCAGCTCGCTTTCTTCCGTCGCAAACTGCAGATGCTCAAGGCGGACATGCTGGCCAATGCTGGCGAAACCACCGAACACCTGCGCGAGGACACCGTTGTCGTCCCCGATCCTGCCGATCGCGCAACGATTGAAGAGGAGCACGCCCTGGAGTTGCGTACACGCGACCGTGAGCGCAAGCTGCTCAAGAAAATTGAACAAGCCATTGCGCGCATTGATGCGGGCGACTATGGTTATTGCGACGAGACGGGCGAGCCCATTGGTGTTGGCCGACTCATGGCTCGCCCCACTGCAAGTCTGTCTCTTGAGGCCCAGCAGCGTCGCGAGCTCAAGCAGAAGATGTTTGGCGACTGATCGATTGCCCGCAGCCGGTCACCCGCTGGCTCATCCTCATTCACAGCTTTCAACCCATCTCACTTAACGGTCCAGCGCAACGCATGTCCAACGACGACTCGAACGGCGGCTTCCTCTCGAAGGTGGTGAAGTTCGTCCGTCATCCGACGACGAGCTGGGCCGAGCTGGACACTCGCTCTTCCGACCGGGAGAGCGAGTACAGCAAAGCTGCGCTCAAGGAAATGGTCGAGCGCAAGCGCCGAAACGATTTCGTGCGCAAACGCGAGTTCGACATGCTGCGCAAGATCCGTGCGCGTGAGGGCAAGCCGGGCGAAGGCCCGGGAGTGCGGCCATCGTTCTTCCAGAGCAGTCTGCCGTCCAAACCGGACGACCGGGCCATGACCCTGAAGAAGATCGACGAGATCGAAGCCCAGATGTCGATGCAGTGGTGGAAGACCAAAGGGCCAGACAACCTCAGCACCGGCGGTGGCGGTGGCGCCACCACTCAGGCCAGTGTTGAAGGCGCCGAGGCCAGGGCTGACGCACCTTCCGAGAACCGCCGCCAGGCCCAGTACAAGGAGACTGAAGGGTCGCCACTGTCCATGGGCCCGCACTCCGGCAACGGGGACGTCAATGGTGGCATCGTTCCCGGGCCCCAGGATGCGCCGACCCAACCCATGTCTGTCTCTGGCAACATGGCGACCACGCTTCCTCCCGGTGAAGTGCCTGATACGCCTTCCGGCCCGCCGCCTGGCGCCAAGGTGCCCACCCTGGGCGACGACGATCTGGCAGACCTCGACGCCCAAGTGCCACAGGCTGCACCTGTTGCCGGTGACGAAGTGTCGATCCAGCGGCGCAAGACTGGCCTCATGCAAGCGCGCAAGGCCCAGGACGCGATGACGTCAACCGACGGGGACTTCTCTGCGTCCCATTTCTTTGCGCTGGACACGCAGGAAATTGCGCAAGACCCGGAAGTGGAAGAAGCCTCCATCCGGTTTGCCAACGGCGATGATCAGGGTGCCGAAGAAGGGCTGCTCGAAGCGCTGGGTGAAAACGGAAGTTGCTCGGACAATGTCGATGACTGGCTGGCGCTGTTTGACTTGTACCGGGCAACCGGGCAACTGGCGCCGTTTGAAAGCCAGGCAGTCGACTTCGTCAATCGCTTTGGCCGGTCTGCGCCGCAATGGTTTGACATGCAGGAACTGGTCTCGGTGTTGTCCGGCAAGGAAACCAAACCCGAGCCCAGTACGCATCGTGCCGCATGGGTGAGCGAGGAATATCTGGACGCCCACGCAGTTGGCACATTGCAGAATGTGCTCGCCAGGGTGGCGCAGCCATGGGTGATCGACTGGTCGCCCATTCAGTCCATTGATCAGAAAGCTGCGCGGGCACTTCTGGGTCTGCTCACGCTCTGGGCTGACCAGGACCTTGAGATGCGCATGCTGGGCGCTCCCAGCCTGGCGGAGCTGCTCAAGGAGTTGACGCCTTCGGGGCGCCGCGACGTCGAGCAACTCTGGTGGGAGCTGCGTCTGGCCACCCTGAGGCTGCTCAACCGGGCTGACGAGTTTGAGCTGGCAGCGCTGGATTTCTGCGTTACCTACGAAGTGTCGCCTCCCGCCTGGGAGAGCCCGGTGTGCAATTGCAAGGCAGTCGCCGAAGACGGCTCTGAAGAAGTCAGCTCCGTGCTGGGCAACCCGGTGCGTGAAGACGTTGTATCGGAGTTCCATGGCGACTCGGTGATGGACTCCCAGGCACCTGGCGTCGACCATCTGGGCATGGTGGACATGTCTGGTGAGATCCGGGGCGATCCGCAGCAGCTGCTGGACGAGCTGGATCAGAAGCTCGAAGGTGCGGATGTGTTCATCATCTCCTGCCGAAACCTGATTCGTGTCGACTTCTCGGCCGCAGGCACCTTGCTCAACTGGGTATCGGCGCACCAGGGTGAAGGCCGCATGGTGCAGTTTGTTGACGTCCACCGGTTGATTTCCGCCTTTTTCAATGTCATCGGCATCACCGAGTACGCTCGCGTGGTGGTCCGCAACGACTGATCAGCGGGTCATTGCCGCTTTCTTGCCTGCCGGGTATTGAAACCGGGGCATCCGCCCCAAGCTGTGGCCGATGGATTCATATCACGGCACAACCATCGTCTGCGTCCGGCGCCAGACTCCCGAAGGCATCCAGGTCGCCATTGGCGGAGACGGTCAGGTGACTCTGGGAAATATCGTTGTCAAGGGGACAGCGCGCAAAGTGCGCAAGCTCTATCACGACAAAGTGCTGGCAGGGTTCGCCGGAGCGACTGCTGACGCCTTTACGCTGTTCGAGCGATTTGAAGCGAAGCTGGAGAAGCACCAGGGCCAGTTGGCACGTGCAGCCATTGAGCTGACCCGCGACTGGCGTACCGATCGGGTGCTGCGCAGGCTTGAGGCCATGCTGGCGGTGGCCGACCACACGGCTTCGCTGATCATCACAGGCAATGGCGATGTGCTGGAGCCGGAGCATGGCATCGTGGCCATTGGTTCAGGTGGGGCCTACGCACAGTCTGCCGCCAAGGCGCTGATTGACCATACGGATCTCAGTGCCGAGCAGGTGGTGCGCGAGTCGCTCAAGATTGCAGGCGACCTCTGCATCTATACCAACCTCAATCACACAGTCGAAGTGCTGTGAGGCGCAGCCGCCTCCACCGCCAGCCTGACTGTCAGATCAAGATCACAGCTTTTCCTTCCCTCCTATGTCTTCCATGACCCCCCAGGAAATCGTGTCCGAACTGGACCGGTTCATCATCGGCCAGCAAGGCGCCAAGCGCGCGGTCGCCATCGCTTTGCGCAATCGCTGGCGTCGCCAGCATGTGGACGAGAAGCTCAGGGCCGAGATCACGCCCAAGAACATCCTCATGATTGGCCCTACTGGCGTGGGAAAGACCGAAATCGCCCGACGCTTGGCGCGCCTGGCCAATGCACCCTTCATCAAGGTTGAGGCCACGAAGTTCACCGAGGTAGGCTATGTGGGCAAGGACGTTGACAGCATCATCCGCGACCTGGTGGAAATGGCGGTCAAGCAGGAGCGGGAAGCCGACATGAAGCGCCAGCGCATGCGGGCCGAGGAAGCGGCGGAAGAACGGGTCCTGGATGCGCTGTTGCCGCCGCCGCGTTCAGCAGGGCTGGAGCCGACATCAGCGCAGGACAGCGCGGCACGCCAGAGCTTTCGCAAGAAACTGCGGGAAGGGCAGCTCGACGACAAGGAAATCGAGATCGACGTGGCTGAAGCCAAGCCAGCGATGGAGATCATGGGGCCTGCCGGCATGGAAGAAATGGCGGAGCAGCTGCGTGGCATGTTCTCGCAGATGGGCCAGGAGCGCATGCACAAACGCAAGCTGAAGATTGCGGAGGCGATGAAGCTGCTGATCGATGAAGAAGCGGGCAAGCTGGTCAATGAAGAAGACGCCAAGACCCGGGCTTTGGTCAACACCGAGCAAAACGGCATTGTCTTCATCGACGAGATCGACAAGGTCGCCACGCGCAATGAGGGTGGAAGCTCGGCCGATGTGTCGCGTCAGGGCGTCCAGCGCGACCTGTTGCCGCTGGTCGAAGGCACGACGGTGTCGACCAAGTACGGCATGGTCAAGACGGACCATATTCTGTTCGTGGCCAGTGGTGCGTTTCACCTTTCCAAGCCCAGCGACCTCATTCCCGAGCTGCAGGGGCGTTTCCCCATCCGGGTCGAGCTGCAATCGCTGTCCGTCGACGATTTCGAGGCGATCCTGACGCAAACCCACGCTTCGCTGACCAAGCAATACCAGGCATTGCTCGCCACGGAGGAGGTCACGCTGGATTTCCGGCCTGAGGGCATCCGTCGTCTGGCGCAAATCGCCTGCGATGTGAATGAGCGCACAGAGAACATCGGGGCGCGACGGCTCTCGACCGTGATGGAGCACCTGCTCGATGACGTCAGTTTCGAGGCCACGCGGCACAGCGGCGAAACGGTGGTGATCGACGCCGCCTATGTCGACGAGCGCCTGAGTGAGCTCAGCCAGGACGAGGATCTGTCCCGCTACATCTTGTAAGCGCTGTTGCTGATCAAGGGCCAGGCCTGGTGGCCATGCCCTTCACCGATGCCGCGTTCTGGTGCTGCCAGGCGCGGCTTTTTCGTGCCTGTAACGCTGGCTCAGGCCCCGGGGACCTCGCGTGCACCTTGCCGTTGATCGGACGCCACTCGAAAAGTGAAGCGTTACCTGCTTGAAGCATCACATTCAAACCGCGTTGTAAGTGCTTGCTTTTTATGGGGTTTTTTCTCGCATTTTTTCGTGAAACCTGCTCTAAGTGGTTGATTTCATTACAAAAAAAAGTGCGCGCAGCCTTGCGCGCGCCCATAAACCTGCTACAGTGGAAAAAAGTGCAATTAAGTGGTGAAAAGTGTCTTCTAAGGCTTAATCAACGTGTTCCAGGGTGCTTCCTCTCTCAATCTCGATGCCAAGGGCCGGATGTCCGTGCCCACAAGGCATCGTGACGCCCTGACCGAAGCGGCCGGACAGCTCACCATTACCAAGCATCCACACGGTTGTCTCATGATTTTCCCTCGAAATGAGTGGGAAAAGTTCCGTGAGCGCATTGCGGCGCTGCCGATGCAGGCGCAGTGGTGGAAGCGCATCTTTCTGGGCAACGCCCAGGATGTCGAAATGGATGCCACGGGCCGTGTGTTGATCGCTCCTGAGCTGCGTGCTTCGGCTGGCATCACCAAGGAGGCGGTCCTGCTGGGCATGGGTGCTCACTTCGAACTGTGGGATGCCGAGGTGTACGCCGAGCAGGAAGCAGAAGCCATGAAGGGCGAGATGCCCGACGTGTTCAAGGATTTCTCCTTCTGAAGGCCGGTGGTGCAAGCAACATGGAATCACCAGACCGTCCTGCTCCAAGAAGCCGTGGACGCGCTGCAAGTCAAGCCGGATGGCGTCTATGTGGACGCTACGTTCGGCCGGGGTGGGCACTCGCGGGCCATCCTGGAGAAATTGTCTCCGGATGGTCGACTCATTGTTTTCGACAAGGACCCGCAGGCCATCGAGACAGCGCGGTCAATGGCCGAGACAGATCCCCGCTTGAGCCTTCGTCACGAGGGCTTTGCGCATTTGGGGGAGTTGCCGCCGGCCAGTCTGGATGGAATCTTGATGGATCTGGGTGTGAGCTCGCCGCAGCTCGACGACCCGAGCCGGGGCTTTTCCTTTCGCAAGGACGGGCCTCTGGATATGCGCATGGACACCACGCGAGGACAAAGCGTGGCGCAGTGGCTGGCGACAGTCGACATCCCAACTCTGTCGGAGGTGATACGTGAATTCGGCGAAGAACGGTTTGCTCAATCGGTTGCAAAGGCGATTGATCGTCGCCGACAGGAACGGGGCCCTATTGGAACCACCGCCGAGTTGGCCGAAGTCGTGGCTGGCGCGGTCAAAACCCGCGAGCCGGGCAAGGACCCTGCAACGCGCACATTTCAGGCTCTTCGGATTTTCATCAACGCCGAGCTTGAAGAGTTGCAACAAGCGCTAGAGGCCAGCCTGCATGTTTTGCGTCCAGGAGGTCGTTTGGTGGTGATCAGCTTCCATTCACTGGAAGATCGCATGGTCAAGCAGTTCATGGCCAGGCATTCGCGCGCCGTGGTGGACCGCCGGGTCGCCTTCGTGGAGCCAGAGCCGACCCGTCTGCGGGCCGTCAAGCGGGTCATGCCCTCCAAGGATGAGGTCGAGCAAAATCCGCGGGCACGCAGCGCCGTGATGCGCCATGCCGAGCGCTCGGAGGTGCCGGCCTGATGCGCACCAATCTGATCCTGTTGTTGCTGGTTCTGGGCAGTGCCTTCTACCTGGTGCACACCCAGTACGAGTCCCGCCGCCTTTACACCGCGGTGGACAAGGCCAGTGCAGCAGGGCGAAAGCTCGACGCCGAGCTCGCACAGCTGCAAGTGCAAAAGCGCGAGTTGTCCACGCCTGAGCGTGTGCAGCAGCTCGCGTCGAAGCGCCTGAAGATGCGTCCGGTCAATCCCGCGATCACCGAGTATGTGCAGGGGCAGCGCAGTGCTGGCGCCAGCGCAGTGGCCGAAGGAGGTGAGCAATGAGTGGCAAGCGGGCCAATGCTTCATCTCGCGGGGCAGCACGAGCATCCGGACGGCTGAGCATCAACTATGGCGCCAGTCCACTGCTGGCAAGCAAGACACCCGTCTGGCGGAGCAAGCTCATTGTGGCTGGCCTGGCGTTGGCTTTTGCCGGTCTGGCCGGACGTGCCGCTTACGTCCAGGTGTTTGGCAATGACTTCTTTCAGCGCCAGGGCGAGGTCCGCTACGCACGGACGCTGGAACTGCCGGCGCATCGTGGGCGCATTCTTGATCGCAACGGCCTTCTGATGGCGTCCAGTGTTGAAGCGCAGAGTATCTGGGCCATACCGGAAGACGTCGACAAGGCTGAACCCAAGCTCAAAGAGCTGGCCAAGCTTCTGGGTATTCAGTACTCGCGCCTGAAAAAGCGGCTGGCCGACGAAGACCGGACCTTTGTCTGGATCAAGCGCCAGGTGGATGCTCCTTTGGCCAAACAGATCGCCGAACTGGATATCAAGGGCATCTACCAGACGCGGGAGTACAAGCGCGAATACCCAGAAGGTGAGGCTGCGGCTCACGTCATTGGTTTCACCAATGTGGAGGACAAAGGCCAGGAAGGCATCGAGCTGACTTTCAACAGCAAGCTCGCGGGCAAGAATGGCTCACGTCGCGTGATCAAGGACCGCCTGGGGCGGGTGATTGAAGACTTGCGTGATGTCGTGCCACCCGTGGATGGCCCCGATATCCAGCTCTCCATCGATACGAAGATTCAGTACTTTGCCTATCAGAAGCTCAAGAGCGCCGTGCTTGCCCACCGCGCCAAAGCAGGCAGTGTTCTGGTGATCGATACCATCAGTGGCGAAGTGCTGGCCTTGGCCAACTACCCCAGCTACGACCCGAATCACCGTCAATCGCTGACGGGAAACCAGCTGCGCAATCGCGTCTTGACCGACAGTTTCGAGCCTGGTTCGACCATGAAGCCGTTCACCATTGCACTGGCTCTGGAGAGCGGCATGGTCAAGCCGTCCACGACAGTGTTCACGTCACCTGGCTGGATCAAGGTGGGTCGGAACGTGATTCGGGATGCACACCGCAACGATGCCTTGACGGTCGCGGAAGTCATCCAGAAGTCCAGCAACGTTGGTACCGTCAAACTGGCGATGCGCATGCCAGCCCGCGAAATGTGGGAAGTGTTCGCGCAGGTGGGTTTCGGGCAGAAGCCTCAAGTGCCGTTCCCGGGAGCAGTCAGCGGCCGCCTTCGCCCCTACAAGACCTGGAAGCCGATCGAGCAGGCGACGATGAGCTACGGCTACGGACTCTCGGTGTCTCTCTTTCAGCTCGCTCGGGCCTATACCGTCTTCGCGCGCGACGGCGAGATCATTCCGCTGACCATGGTCAAGCGTGACGAGCCTGCGCAAGGTGTTCGCGTCTTCAGTGAAGACACCGCGCGATCTGTCCGGCACATGCTCGAACTCGCCACCCGCAAAGGAGGCACCGCTCCCAAGGCTCAGACGATGGGCTACTCGGTCGGGGGCAAAACGGGGACGGCTCACAAGGTCGAGGGCAAGGGGTACGCCGCAAAGCGCTACCGCAGCTGGTTTGTTGGCCTGGCGCCGGTCGAAAATCCGCGCATTGTCGTGGCGGTCATGGTCGACGAGCCCCGAAATGGCGAGTACTACGGAGGACTGGTCGCAGCGCCCGTGTTCAGCGAGACAGTCCAGCAAACACTCCGCATTCTCGGCGTTCAGCCGGACATGAGCGTGACGCCGCAAATCGTGGCGGAAACCGTGGAGGAGTCGTTCTGATGATGCAGACGATGTCTTCCGCTCAGGCAGCTCAATGGCTCAAGGCACGCGTCAGCGGCGGGCTTCATTGCGACAGCCGCAAGATCGGCCCCGGCGACGGATTTGTTGCCTGGCCTGGCGCAGCGACTGATGGCAGGCGCTTCGTGGCCGACGCCATCGGCGCCGGTGCTGTCGGCGCGGTGGTTGAGCGGGCCGGGGTAGAGGGTTTTGCGCTTGATGCTCAGCCGGTCGTGGCGGTGGCCGGATTGAAAAGCCTGGCCGGTGAGCTGGCTGCCACTTATTACGACAGGCCGAGCCAGTCGTTGGATGTGCTGGCGGTGACCGGCACCAATGGCAAAACGTCAACGGCCTGGTGGCTGGCGCAGTTGCTCAATGCGCTGGGACGGCCCAGTGGACTCGTGGGCACCCTGGGTGTCGGTATGCCGGGTCGAGAGCGTGCAGCGGGGCAAGCGCTCGAGCTGGAGAAAACCGGTTTGACGACACCGGACCCGGTGTTGCTTCAGGCCCAGTTGCGACGCATGGTGGACGGCGGCGCTTCCGCATGCGTGCTCGAGGCGTCCTCCATCGGGCTGGAAGAAGGCCGTCTCAACGCTACCCGCATCGCAGTGGGCCTGCTGACCAATGTCAGCCAGGATCACCTGGACTACCACGGCGACATGGACGCCTACTGGCGTGCCAAGCAACGCCTGTTTGCGTGGGAAGGCATGGAGGCCGCTGTCATTAACGTTGACGATGCCCGCGGCGACTCGCTGGCCCGTCACCTGAGCGCCGAGGCCAGGCTGGATGTGTGGACCGTCACAGTGCAAGGCCGAGACGCGCGCATGTCAGCAGAGGGCATCGCGCACACCCCGACCGGGATGCGCTGGACGCTTGTCGAGCGCAATGCCGGACAAGAAGTCACCAACAAGGTGGACGTCAGCCTGCCTTTTGTCGGTGACTACAACATTCACAACCTGCTGTGTGTGGCCGCTGGTGCTCGTGCCCTGGGTATCGATTTCGAGCGGGTGGCTGATGCCCTGGAGGTGCTCACTGCCGTGCCAGGCCGCATGGAGCCGGTCGCGTCAGTCGACGGTGTGCCTCTCGTCCTGATTGACTATGCCCACACGCCAGATGCGCTGGAAAAGGCGCTGAGTGCACTGGTTCCGTTGGCGAAAGCGCGCGGAGGCCGGCTGGGCGTGGTGGCAGGTTGTGGCGGTGATCGTGACCGCAGCAAACGGCCCTTGATGGCAGCTGCTGCAGAGCGCCTTGCGCAGACCGTGATCCTCACCAGCGACAACCCTCGCAGTGAATCACCCGACGCCATTCTGGCTGAAATGGTGGCCGGCCTGCAGCAGCCTTCTGCCGCTGTCGTTGAAACAGACCGGGCGAAAGCCATTGCACTCGCCGTCCAGAATGCCGATCCGAAGGATATCGTTCTGATTGCTGGCAAGGGGCATGAGGATTACCAGGAGGTCGCAGGCGTCCGTATGCCTTTCTCTGACCAGGAGCAGGCGCGCAAGGCATTGAGTGCCCGCACGTCGGTGTCGGGCTCGCAGGAGGTGATTCAATGACTTCCTTGATGAAGCTCCTGCCTCGCCTGTCGAGTGCCCGCGTCGTCGGAGACCTTCCCGCCGAGGCGGTGCGCGTCCATACGGATTCACGAAGCGTCGCCAGTGGCGATGTGTTTGTAGCCCTCGTTGGCGAGCGGTTCGACGCTCACGCGTTTCTTTCCCAGGCCCGGGACGACGGCGCCGTGGCGGCGATCGCACAGCATGGTCTGGCTCAGGCTGGCCTTGTCGGGGTTGAGGTGCCGGACACGACAGCAGCTCTTGGCGAGCTCAGTCGCCTCTGGCGGGAGCAGTTCGATCTTCCGCTGGTCGCAGTCACGGGCAGCAACGGCAAGACCACGGTCACGCAAATGCTGGCCAGTGTCCTCGCGGAAGCAGTCAGCGACGACGCACTGGCGACGAAGGGCAACCTCAACAACCACATCGGTGTGCCCATGACGCTGCTTCGGCTGCGTGACAACCACCGTCTTGCGGTGGTCGAGCTTGGCATGAACCACCCGGGCGAGATCGCCTACCTGGCTTCGCTGGCCCAGCCGACGGTCGCCGTGGTGAACAATGCGCAGCGAGAACACCTGGAATTCATGGAAACAGTCGAGGCTGTGGCCAGGGAAAACGGCAGCGTGCTCTCGGCGTTGCCAGCGAGCGGGGTGGCGGTGTTTCCTTCAGATGACGCCTACACGCCAGTCTGGCGAGAGCTGGCCGGCAGTCGCCGGGTACTGACGTTCAGTGACTCGGACCCCAATGCCGATCTGCATGTCACGTCCGCCCAATGGCATGACGGAGCTTGGTCGGTCAAACTGGCAACACCAGATGGCGAGATGAGTACCCGGCTTCACATCGCGGGGCGACACAATGTGCGCAACGCCGCTGCTGTCGCCGCCTGTGCGCTGGCCGCCGGTGTCGGGCTGGAAGCCATCGCAAAAGGTCTGTCGGACTTCGAGCCTGTCAAAGGCCGCTCGCGTGCCATGCGCCTTGAGTTCGGCGGCCAGTCTGTCGACCTGGTCGACGACACCTACAACGCCAACCCGGATTCCATGTTGGCGGCCGTCCGTGTGCTCTCCGAGCTGCCTTCTCCTCGGGTGCTCGTTCTGGGGGATATGGGTGAGGTTGGTGATCAGGGCGCGGCCTTCCATGAAGAGGTGCTTGCTGCAGCCGCTGATCAGGGCATTGAGCACATTCTGTGTACGGGCGACACTTTTGGCGCCGTGCTCGGCAGTGCCAAGGCAGCCAACGTTTCACATTTCATGACTGTTGACGGACTGGCCGAGGCGCTTGTTCTCCAGTTGAAAGACGGCATGAACGTTCGCAGCATGCTGATCAAGGGTTCAAGATACATGCAGATGGATCGCGTGGTAGATGCCGTTGCCGGCCTGACCGCACTCCGGGCAGCAGGCAAGGAGGCTCAGCATGCTGCTTAGTCTCGCCCAGTGGTTGCAGGAACTCAGCCCCCAGTTCGGCTTCCTGCGAGTCTTTCAGTACCTCACGTTCCGTGCGGTGATGGCTGCCATGACGGCACTCATCGTCGGTCTGACGGCAGGACCCTTTGTGATTCGCCGGCTGGCGGCACTCAAGATCGGTCAGCCGATCCGCGAATACGCCATGCAATCCCACCTGAGCAAAGGCGGCACACCGACCATGGGCGGCGTACTGATCCTGTTTGCGATCGCGCTGTCCACGCTGATGTGGTTCGACCTGTCCAATCGCTTTGTGTGGATTGTTCTGATCGTCACGCTGGGCTTTGGCGCCATCGGCTGGGTGGACGACTGGCGCAAGGTGGTGCACAAGGATCCCGAAGGCATGCGCTCCCGGGAAAAGTACTTCTGGCAATCCGTGATTGGTCTGGTGGCTGCTTTCTATCTCGTGTTCAGCATCTCCGAGAGCAGCAACACCCGGGTGCTTCAGCTGTTCTACGAATGGGTGGCGTCGGGTTTCTCGGTCGACCTTCCACCACAGGCGGGCTTGATGGTTCCCTTCTTCAAGGAAATCAGCTATCCGCTGGGTGTGTTTGGGTTTGTGATCATGACCTACCTGGTCATTGTCGGCTCCAGCAATGCTGTGAACCTCACCGACGGGCTCGACGGTCTGGCCATCATGCCAGTCGTGATGGTGGGTTCTGCGCTGGGCATCTTTGCCTACGTCATGGGCAACGCAGTGTTTGCCAAATACCTGCTGCTCCCCTTCATTCCGGGAGCCGGTGAACTGCTCATCTTCTGCGCGGCCATGGCGGGGTCCGGGCTGGCCTTTTTGTGGTTCAACACCCATCCGGCCCAGGTCTTCATGGGTGATGTCGGCGCGCTGGCACTGGGTGGCGCGTTGGGCACCATTGCCGTCATTGTTCGACAGGAAGTGGTGCTGGCCATCATGGGCGGCATTTTTGTCGTCGAGGCTTTGTCGGTCATGGCTCAGGTGAGCTACTTCAAGTACACGCGCAAACGTTTCGGCCAGGGTCGCCGTCTGCTGGAAATGGCGCCGCTGCACCACCATTTCGAGAAAAAGGGCTGGAAGGAAACCCAAGTCGTGGTTCGATTCTGGATCATCACCATGTTGTTGTGCCTGGTGGGGCTGTCCACCTTGAAGCTGAGATGAGCGAAGTCGCAGGTCAGAACGTATTGGTCCTCGGTCTCGGCGTCTCGGGACTGGCGATGGCACGCTGGCTCACCCGCCAGGGCGCCTGCGTGACCGTGGCTGACACGCGTGAAGCGCCCCCACAGCTGCAGGCCCTGCAAAGTGACTGTCCGGGGGCGACATTTGTCTGCACGCCGTTCGATCGTGCCTTGATGGATCGTGCGGACTGGTCACTGGTGGCCAAGAGTCCTGGCCTGGCGCCTGACGTCTTGGCCGAGGTACTGGCGTGGGCCACCGAACCGGACATGCAGCTCGTCGGTGAGCTGGAACTGTTCGCCCGTGCGCTTCGCGACCTGGGTCAGCGACAAGAATGGCCTTATCACCCCAAAGTGCTGGCGATCACGGGCACGAATGGCAAGACCACAGTCACTTCGCTGGCCAGTCAGTTGCTGGACCGATGCGAATGGAGGGTGGCCACGGCTGGCAATATTGGCCCATCGATGCTGGATGTTCTGGCGGCGGCACTGGACCTGGAAGTGGTTCGCATGGCTGAGGACGAGGCCAGGGCGGCAGAAGAAGCTGCGCAGGCCGCAGCTGAAGCGGCTGCCGCAGCTGAGAGCGATGAGGTCGATGCCGAAACAGCTCCTGATCTGTTCGATACGTCAGAAGGCGAAAGCGCATCCGAGGAAGACGTGTCGGAGACCGATGCGGACACTGCCGATGGAGGAGAACAGGGCTCGGATGGCGCTGCGGACGAGAGCGCTGAAGAAGAGTCAGTTGCCTTGCTGGAGCCACCGGCCCCAGAGCCACCGGCTCCTCCTCACCTGCCACAGGTATGGGTGCTGGAGCTGTCGAGCTTTCAGCTCGATGGCCTCTCAGATGGAGCGTGGTCTGCTTTGCCGACGGCTGCTACGGTGCTCAACGTGACCGAAGATCACCTGGACTGGCACCCGTCCATGCCGGCCTATGTGCAAGCCAAGACCAACGTCTTTGGCGCAGATGCCTTGATGGTGCTCAATCGCGATGACAAGATGGTCATGGCCATGGAACCCGAGCTGGTGACAGTGAAGATCAGTGGCCGCAACCGACAAGTGCCCGCCCGTGAGTTTCAGACGTTCGGACAAGACACGCCTGAACGCCCGGGTGACTGGGGAATCGAGTCGCTCGGCGGGATGGACTGGCTGGTACGTGCGCTCGCGGTTGACGAAACGCGCAAGCGTGGGCGCCATGATGAGCCAGACGAAATCTACTACCAGCGCATGATGCCTGTCGATGCACTGCGCATCCAGGGGCGCCACAACGCCATGAACGCTCTGGCTGCCCTGGCGTTGGCGACTTCCACAGGCGCGCCGCTGGCGCCGATGCTGCATGGTTTGCGTGAATACCGTGGGGAGCCGCATCGAGTGGAGTCGGTCGGCTTGATCGATGGCGTCGAGTTCATTGACGACAGCAAGGGCACCAATGTGGGTGCCACGCTGGCCGCGGTCAAGGGCCTGGGCGTCAGCCGGCGGCTGGTGGTTCTTCTGGGTGGAGAAGGCAAGGGCCAGAATTTTGAGCCTCTGGCCGAGGCGCTGGCGACATGCTCGCGGGCCGTGATTCTCTATGGCCGTGATGGACAACGCATTGGAGAGCAAATCAAGACCGGTTTGGCCGAGCAGGCGCTGGACTTGCGTGAAGCAGCCAGCATGGAAGAGGCCGTCAACCTGGCAGCAGAACTGGCGCAAGCAGGCGACGCAGTGCTTCTGTCTCCAGCCTGTGCCAGCTTCGACATGTTTGACAACTATGTGCATCGCGCTGAGGCCTTCATCGATGCGGTCAAGAGCCTGGCTGCCGATCGCGGCGTGGTTCTGGAGGGCGGCGCATGAGTCTGAGCAATGCCGCTTCCAGCACCCTGGGGAAACTCAAGGGTTTGTTTGGCCGGTCAGACGCTGATGCTGCCAGCACTGCCGACTTGCCCGTGCGCTTGTCCAGCCGTTCCTACACCGGCGCGCCCAACACGGCCGTGCGAGAGCTGGGATTTGATCAGCCTTTGATGTGGGTGACGGTGGCCTTGCTGTGCTGGGGCCTTGTGATGGTGTACTCGGCCTCGATCGCATTGCCAGACAACCCACGGTTTGCCAACTACGCCCCCACGCATTTCGTGCTTCGCCATGGTGTGGCCATCACCGTGGGCATCGTGGCTTCCATGCTGGCCTTCCAGTTTCCCATGAGAACCTGGGAAACGCTCTCGCCTTGGCTGTTCGCTGGCGCTTTGGTCTTGCTGGTGCTCGTGCTTGTGCCTGTGATCGGCAAAGGAGTGAACGGTGCTCGCCGATGGTTCTCTCTGGGTGTCATGAACTTTCAGCCTTCCGAGCTTACCAAGCTGGCCGTGCTGTTGTACGCCGCCGGCTACATGGTTCGGAAGATGGAAGTGAAGGAGCGCTTCTTCCGCGCTGTCGCACCGGTGGCTGTCGCATTGGGTGTGGTGGGCTTGCTCTTGCTGGCTGAACCCGATTTCGGTGCGTTCATGGTGATTGCGGTGATCGCACTGGGCATTCTGTTCCTCGGTGGCGTCAACGTTCGCATGTTCATCCTGATCGGGACCGTGATGGTGGCAGCGCTGGCGACGATGGTGCTCACCAGCCCTTGGCGCCTGCAACGACTGATGGCCTTCACCGACCCCTGGAGCGAAGAGCATGCGCTGGGCAAGGGCTACCAGCTCTCACATTCCCTGATTGCTTTCGGCCGTGGTGAGATCTTTGGTGTCGGACTCGGCGGCAGCGTCGAGAAACTGCACTGGTTGCCAGAGGCCCACACCGACTTCCTGCTTGCCGTTGTGGGTGAGGAATTCGGCCTCATCGGAGTGTTGCTCGTCATCGGTCTTTTCCTGTGGCTGACTCGCCGGATCATGTACATCGGTCGGCAGGCCATTGCGCTCGATCAGGTTTTCTCGGGACTGGTGGCCCAGGGCGTGGGCTTGTGGTTCGGGTTTCAGGCTTTCATCAACATTGGCGTGAACCTGGGCGCATTGCCGACCAAGGGTCTGACGCTGCCGTTCATGAGCTATGGAGGGTCAGCGATTCTGATGAACATGGTGGCGCTGGCCATCGTGCTGCGGGTCGACTATGAAAACCGGCAGCTGATGCGGGGAGGACGTGCATGACCGGTCAGCATCAACCCGCAGCGCTGATCATGGCCGGCGGTACCGGTGGCCACATCTTCCCCGGCCTGGCCGTGGCGGAAGCCCTGCGCGATCGTGGATGGCGTGTCCATTGGCTGGGTGCGCCAGGCAGCATGGAGAGCCGCCTGGTGCCGGCACGCGGATTCACCTTGGAGACGGTGGAGTTCGGTGGCGTGCGAGGCAAGGGTCTCAAGACCGTGCTGCTGCTGCCGCTTCGTCTGCTCAAGGCGTTTGCGCAAGCGATTGGCGTCGTGCGGCGCGTACAGCCGGATGTGCTGGTGGGCCTGGGCGGATACATCACTGTTCCTGGCGGCATGATGGGCAGCCTGCTGGGCAAACCCATGGTCCTGCACGAGCAGAACTCGGTCGCCGGGCTGGCCAACAAAGTGCTCGCAAAGCTGGCCGACAAAGTCTTTTCTGCATTTCCAGGCGCAATCGAAAAAGCGCAATGGATTGGCAACCCCTTGCGCCGTGCTTTTCTCGAGCAGGCCTCGCCGGCGGAACGTTTTGCCGGTCGCTCGGGCCCGCTCAAGCTACTGGTGGTGGGTGGCAGCCTTGGCGCCAAGGCACTCAATGAAATCGTGCCCCAGGCAGTTGCCTTGTTGCCCGATGCTCAGCGTCCGATCATTCTTCATCAGAGCGGCGAAAAGCAAATCGCCGAGCTGCAATCCAATTACGAAAAGGCCGGTGTGACCGCCGAACTGACTCCATTCATCGACGACACCGCACAAGCCTACGCTGACGCGGACCTCATCATCTGCCGCAGTGGTGCCAGTACGGTGACCGAAATTGCCGCAGTCGGTGCAGCCGCCTGGTTCGTTCCGTTTCCCCATGCGGTCGATGACCATCAGACCACCAATGCCCGGTTCCTCTCGGACAAAGGCGGCGCCTGGCTGACCAGGCAGAACGAGTTGACCGCGCAAATGGTGGCTGATCGCCTTCGCGCGCTGACCCGGCAAGAGCTGCTGTCCGTTGCCGTCAAAGCCAAGGAGGGCGAAAAGCTCGGCGCAGTTGAAGCGATGGTCGGCGCCTGCGAGGTACTGGCGAAAGTGAGGGCGGCATGAAACACGCGATTCGCCATATTCACTTCGTCGGCATCGGTGGAGCAGGCATGAGCGGCATTGCCGAGGTGCTGCTCAACCAGGGCTACGTCATCTCAGGCAGTGACCTGGGCGAGAGTGCAGCGACACGTCGTCTCAGTGAAATGGGTGCCAAGGTCAATTTCGGACATGATGCCGCCTACATGGAAGGGGCTGATGCCATCGTTACGTCCACGGCCGTCAAGGAAGACAATCCTGAAGTGGTGGCCGCCCACGAGCGCCTGATTCCTGTCGTGCCTCGCGCCATCATGCTCGCCGAACTCATGCGCATGAAAAAGGGCGTAGCCATTGCCGGCACCCACGGCAAGACCACGACCACCAGCCTGGTGGCGAGCGTGCTGGCTGCGGCAGACCTTGATCCGACCTTCGTCATCGGAGGCCGGCTCAACAGCGCAGGCGCCAATGCGCGCCTTGGAACGGGTGAGTACATTGTTGTCGAAGCCGATGAATCCGATGCATCGTTCCTGAATCTTCTGCCCATGCTGTCAGTGGTCACGAACGTCGATGCGGATCACATGGACACCTACGGGCACGACTTCGGCAAGCTCAAGAGCGCCTTTGTCGACTTCCTGCATCGCATGCCTTTTTATGGCGCAGCGGTGGTGTGCGTGGACAGCCCGGCCGTTCGGGAGATGCTGCCGCAAATTGCGCGCCCCATCACCACCTACGGTCTGTCTGAAGATGCGCAGATTCGAGCAGTCGATGTCAAAGCCTGTGAAGGCCAGATGCACTTCACGGTCTTGCGCCGCAATGGTGAGCAAATGCCTGACCTTCGCGTGGAGCTCAATCTCCCAGGCGAACACAACGTGCTCAATGCTCTGGCGGCGATCGGTATCGCCGTAGAGCTGGGTATCCCGGACAGTGCTGTCCAGCAGGCTCTGTCGGACTTCAAGGGCGTGGGACGTCGGTTCCAGCGATACGGAGATGTCCGCCTGGCCACTGGCGGCGCAGCGACGATCGTTGACGACTACGGACACCACCCGGTCGAGATGGCCGCCACGATTGCCGCAGCGCGCGGCGCGTTTCCTGATCGGCGGCTGGTATTGGCGTTCCAGCCTCACCGCTACAGCCGGACACGGGACTGCTTCGAAGACTTTGTCAAAGTCATCGGGCAGGCCGACGCCGTCTTGCTCGCGGAGGTCTATCCCGCTGGCGAGGCTCCGATCGTCGCGGCCGATGGCCGCAGTCTGACGCGGGCTCTGCGCGTTGCCGGCAAGGTCGAGCCAGTCTTTGTCGACGAAATTTCGGATATGCCGCAAGCGATTCTCGACAACGCAGCCGACGGCGACGTGGTCTTGTGCATGGGGGCAGGATCGATCGGTGCCGTGGCTGGACAGGTCGTGGAGATCGGAGGTCAGGCATGAGCGATACCTCGCAGAAGAACGTGAAAGTCGACCCCGCAACCATGGGCAAAGTCGCCGTTCTCATGGGTGGCCGCTCAGCGGAGAGAGAGGTCTCGTTGATGTCGGGCAATGGTGTGCTCGCGGCGCTGGTCTCCCAGGGGGTGGATGCTCACGCGTTTGATCCGGCCAACCGTGAGCTCTCCGACCTCAAGGCGGACGGGTTCGATCGCTGCTTCATCGCATTGCACGGTCGCTGGGGCGAAGACGGCACGGTTCAGGGTGCGCTTGAGCTGATGGGCATCCCCTATACAGGCCCTGGCGTTCTGGCGTCGAGTCTGGCCATGGACAAGCTCATGACCAAGCGTATCTGGCTGTCTGAAGGCCTTGCGACACCAGCGTGGCGAAAGGTCGAGAGTGTGCCTCAGACGCGCAAGGCGTTCGAGGCCCTGGGCAAGCCCATGATCGTCAAGCCGGTGCGGGAAGGCTCGACCATTGGCCTGACGAAAGTCATGGATGTCTCCCAGTGCGAGACGGCGTACCAGCTGGCGGCGTCGCAGGACCCCCTGGTGATGTGCGAGCAGTTCATCTCGGGAGACGAAGTCACTTGCCCCATCCTGGCCAGCGCAGACGGCGTTCGTGCCATGCCGGTCATCCGCATCGTGGCACCTGATGGCAACTACGACTACCAGAACAAGTACTTCAAGAACGACACCCAGTACTTCGTTCCCTGTGGCCTGCCCGAAGGCGAGGAATCGCAGATTCAGAAGCTGGCACTGCAAGCGTTTGAAGCGCTGGGTTGCCGTGGCTGGGCGCGCGTTGACGTGATGATCGACGCGCGCAGCCGCAAGCCCTGGCTGCTGGAGATCAATACCGCGCCAGGGATGACGACGCATTCACTGGTTCCCATGTCTGCGGCCGCGGTGGGAATCTCGTATGAAGCCCTGTGCCTGCAGGTGCTGGCATCGGCTTCGCTGGACAACCTTGGCAAGAAGAAGGAGCGCTGATCCGGATGGCTGCCAATCCCTCACTGCCCATGGACGTACGGTTGATGACCGTCATGGCAAACGCATTGTTCAGTGCGTTTGCCGTGCTGTGCCTGGTTGGTATGGGGACCTGGGTCGTGCGACATCCCATGTGGGCCGTCCGATCCATCAGCGTTCACGGTGATGTCGCACACCAAAGTGACGTCACGCTGCGAGCACAACTGTCAACCCAGATGCAGACAGCGCTCGCCGGCAGCTTCCTCACTGTCGACCTGGCTAAGGTACGTACCTTGTTCGAATCGGTGCCCTGGGTCCGGCAGGCCGTCGTGCAGCGCGAATTTCCCAACCGGCTTCGGGTCAGACTTGAAGAGTATCGTGCCGTCGCCTGGTGGGGCAAGGAAGGCTCCGGGCAACTGGTGGGCGACCTGGGTGAAGTGTTTGATGCCATGCCAGACGAGTCGGACGGTATGCCCGAACTCGCAGGGCCTGCCGAGCGGTCGAAAGATATCTGGTCTCTGTACCGTCGCCTTCATTCCTCGCTCGATGGCGCAGGCATGAAGCTTGTGCGCCTTGAGCTGACCGACCGGGGTGGCTGGCTGGCCACGCTGGACAACGAGGCTCGGATCGAACTCGGAAGAGGAACTGAAGTCGAAATCATGGGGCGGGTCGATCGCTTTACCCAGACCATCAATCAAATGACGCAACGCTATCCCGGCGCCGTGGAGGCTGTCGATCTTCGATACCCCAACGGCTATGCATTGCGCATGGAAGGCGTGACGACGTTGACTGAAGACGCCCGAACCAACAACCGAAACAGCAGACGCTAAAGACGAAAAGCATCAATCATGGCCAAGGAATACAAGGATTTGGTGGTTGGATTGGACATTGGCACGGCCAAGATCATGGTCGTGGTCGCCGAAGTCCAGTCGGACGGTCAGCTCAAGCTGGCTGGTCTGGGCGTATCCGCCAGCCACGGCCTCAAGCGCGGCGTGGTAGTCAATATCGACGCCACCGTACAGAGCATCCAGCAGGCACTCAAGGAGGCCGAGCTGATGGCCGACTGTCGCATCGCCCGCGTGTATACGGGGATCACCGGCAGCCACATCCGCGGCATGAACTCCAGCGGCATGGTGGCCATCAAGGACCGCGAAGTGGCGCCTGCCGATGTCTCACGCGTGATCGAGACGGCCAAGGCGATCAACATTTCCACGGATCAACGCCTGCTGCTGGTGGAGCCGCAGGAGTTTGTGATCGACGGGCAGGAAGTCAAAGAGCCGATCGGCATGAGCGGCATCCGGCTGGAAGCCAAGGTGCACATCGTCACAGGCGCTCAAAGCGCGGCCGAGAACATCATCAAGTGTGTGCGTCGCTGTGGTCTGGAAGTGGATCAGCTCATGCTCAACCCACTGGCCTCCAGCCAGGCGGTGCTGACCGATGACGAGAAAGAGCTTGGCGTGGCCATGGTGGACATTGGTGCGGGCACCACGGATGTGGCCATCTTCTCTGGCGGAGCCATCCGCCACACCGCAGTGATTCCAATTGCTGGAGACCTGATCACCAGCGATATCGCCATGGCCTTGCGCACGCCCACGGCTGATGCCGAGGACATCAAGGTGGCCAGTGGTTGCGCCAAGCAGTTGCTGGCCGACCCTGACCAACAGGTCGAAGTCCCCGGCCTGGGCGACCGCGGCCCGCGCATGCTCAGCCGCCAGGCTCTCTCGGGCGTGATCGAGCCGCGCATCGAAGAAATCTTTTCGCTCGTCCAGCAAGCCATCCGCGAATCCGGGCACGAGGAAGTCCTGTCTTCCGGCATCGTGCTCACCGGTGGCAGCGCCGTCATGCCAGGCATGGTGGAGCTGGGAGAAGACATATTCCTCAAGCCCGTGCGCCGCGGTGTGCCGCATTACGCCAGCGCGCTGTCCGACATGGTCGCGCAACCACGCGCTTCCACGGTCATGGGTTTGCTGGAAGAAGCTCGACTGGCACGTCTGCGTGGCCACAAGGTGGCGCAGAAGGCCGGATCCATGCAGGGTGCGCTGGAGCGCCTGAAAAACTGGTTTGTGGGGACGTTCTGATGAAAACAGCACTGACGACGACTGCTCGCATGGCCGTGAAGACCGAGCGTGCACGAACCCACCTCTGGCCGCCCCCGCGCTGGTTGCGATCAATGGCCCGTTGCATGGAATGCACCGGGCCGCCTGGTTGAAGCAAGCCCCCGGAAACGGCCGGGGGCCAGACCCAGACAAAGATTCATTGCATTACTTGATTGATTGACATTGGAGCCGAGGCAACCGGTTCCGCACAGGAGGTAGACATGAGCATCGAAATGATTGAAGTTGAAGAATTCAACGCAGGTACTCAGATCAAAGTGATCGGCGTGGGCGGCGGCGGCGGAAACGCAGTCGACCACATGATCTCCAGCCGTGTTCAAGGCGTGGATTTCATTTGCGCCAATACCGATGCGCAGGCCCTGACCCGCAGCGCAGCCAACACCACCATCCAGCTCGGCGTGACCGGCCTGGGTGCTGGCAGCAAACCGGAGAAGGGCGCTGATGCCGCAGAAGAAGCGGTCGAGCAAATCCGCGAAGCCATCGCCGGAGCCCACATGCTGTTCATCACCGCCGGCATGGGTGGTGGCACAGGCACCGGCGCTGCACCTGTGATCGCTCGTGTGGCCAAGGAAATGGGCATTCTGACCGTGGGCGTGGTGACCAAGCCTTTCGACTGGGAAGGTGGCCGCCGCATGACCAATGCCGACAACGGCCTGGCCGAGCTGGAAGCCAACGTCGACTCGCTGATCGTGGTGCTCAACGAGAAGCTGCTGGAAGTGTTGGGTGACGACATTACCCAGGACGAAGCCTTTGCCCACGCGAACGACGTTCTCAAGAACGCGGTCGGCGGTATCGCCGAGATCATCAACGAGTACGGCAATGTCAACGTCGACTTCGAAGACGTCCGCACCGTGATGGGCGAGCCTGGCAAGGCCATGATGGGTACCGCGCTGGCCTCCGGCCCGGATCGTGCCCGCATCGCCGCCGAGCAAGCAGTGGCCTGCCCGCTGCTGGAAGGCATTGACCTCTCTGGCGCCAAGGGTGTGCTGGTGCTGGTCACTGCCGCGAAGGGTTCGCTCAAGCTGTCGGAGTCCAAGCTGGCCATGAACACCATCCGTGCCTACGCTTCGCCAGACGCCCACGTCATCTACGGCGCTGCCTACGACGACTCCCTGGGTGACGAGATGCGCGTCACTGTGGTGGCTACCGGTCTGTCGCGCGAAGGCGTTCGTCGCACTGCGCCTCCGCTGCAGGTACTGCGCACGGGTACTGACGATGTGCCGTTCAACGTCCCGACGGTCAATGAAGCCGTTGGTGGCGCTGGCAGCCACAAGTCCGGCGGCACGACGCAGCCGGACTACGGTTCCATGGCTGTTCCAAGCGTCTGGCGCACCAACCGCACCCAGGCCGCGGCGAAGGTCGACGCCCTGTCATCTGGCGGCATGGATGACTTCGAGATCCCGGCTTTCCTGCGCAAGCAGGCTGACTGATCGGCGCCGGTCGTCTCCGATCCGGCAGCCGGAGGTGGGCTTGGCCCCCTCCGGCCAGCGGGTCCTGTCTCGGCAAGGGTTATCCCGAATAGGTAGAATGTAGGCATGCTTGCGCAACGCACCCTCAAATCCCTGACCAAAGCGGTAGGCGTCGGTCTGCACAGCGGTCAACGGGTAGAGTTGACGCTGCGCCCGGCTGCGCCCAATACCGGCATCGTGTTCCGTCGTGTGGACCTGCCTGAACCGGTTGAAATCCCGGTCAACGCAGCCTCCGTGACCGATACCCGGATGGCGACCACCATCTCCAAAGACGGCGTCAAGGTGCTCACCATCGAGCACCTCATGAGCGCTTGCGCGGGTCTGGGGCTGGACAACCTCTATGTGGACATCACGGCCGAGGAAGTCCCCATCCTTGACGGATCAGCCGCATCGTTCGTCTATTTGCTGCAAAGCGCCGGCATTGAACTGCAGAATCAGCCCAAGCGTTTCATCCGGGTGAAAAAGCCCGTCGAAGTGCGTGAGGGCGAAGGCCGCAATCTCAAATGGGCGCGACTTGACCCGTTCAACGGCTACAAGCTGGGCTTTGAGATCGAGTTTGACCATCCTGCGGTCAATGCCACCGGGCAGCGGGTCGAGTTTGATTTCAGCAGCGGTCAGTACGCTCGCGAAATTGCCAGAGCGCGCACGTTCGGGTTCACCCGTGACCTGGAAATGATGCGGTCGCGAGGGCTGGCACTGGGCGGTGGCCTGGACAATGCCATCGTCATGGATGACGTCAAGGTGCTCAACTCGGAGGGCCTGCGCTACCAGGACGAGTTCGTCAAGCACAAGATGCTGGACGCCATCGGCGACCTGTATGCCGTGGGCAAACCCATGCTGGCCGCCTATTCGGCCTTTCGTTCAGGCCATGCGTTGAACAATCAGCTGCTCCGCGCCCTGCTCGAGCAGCCAGACGCCTGGGAAGAAGTGAGTTTTGCCTCGGAGCGGGAGGCGCCAAAAGGCTTTGCCCAGCTCGCTCCCGCCTGGTAATCAGTAGTTTCGCCCGGCACGGTACTGCGCCGTCGCCCTGGCTTTGAGAGGCGCTACCTTGTTGATGGCCTGAGCCGTGCTCGCCACCTGCGCGTGGGTGATACACAGTCCCAAGGCGTCGGCCGCATCTTTGCCGGGCAGACCCGGGAGCAAAAGCAGCCGCTTGACCATTTCCTGCACTTGCGGCTTGGCTGCCTTTCCGTAGCCCACCACAGCCTTCTTGAGCTGCAAAGCGGTGTACTCGCTGACAGTCAGGCCGCTGGCCACCAGTGCGGTCAGGCAGGCACCCCGTGCCTGACCCAGCATCAGCGTCGCCTGTGGATTGACGTTCACGAACACAATCTCGCAAGCGGACACGTCGGGCTTGTACCGGGCCACCACTTCGGTAATGCCTTCGTAAAGCACCTTCAGTCGCTCGGGCAGTAATGCGCCGTCCTTGGGGCTGGTCTGAATGGTGCCGCTGGCCACATAGCTCAGTTTGCCGCCGACCACATCCACCACACCGAAGCCGGTGCATTGAAGGCCTGGATCAATACCGAGAATGCGCATAGAGGGTGAGTGTGGAGATCAACAACAGGGCGTCGCTTTGTTCTCACGGGATGGCTGCAGCACCCATGCGGCCCTGAACCCTGCGTGCCTTGCCGGACAAGGCCACCGAATCCCGGCGCGAGTCATAGAACTTGGGCCGTGGCAGCATGCTGGCCAGTTGGGCTGACTGGTAGCTGCTGAGCTTGCCGGGCGAACGCTTGTAATAGTGCTGGGCAGCCGCCTTGGCGCCAAAGACGCCTTCACCCCATTCTGCGGTGTTGAGGTAAATCTCCAGAATGCGCTCCTTGCTCAACAGGCCTTCGAGCATCACGGTCAGGACAAACTCCTGCCCTTTGCGCAAATAGCTACGCTCACCCGAGAGAAACAGGTTCTTGGCCAGCTGCTGGGAGATGGTCGACCCACCCACCAGCCGCACACTGGCCTGAGCCGGCCGCGTCTTTGGCTTGTTCTTGGCTCCGGCGTTTGCCTGCGCCATGCGCTTGGCGTTCTTTCGCCAGGCGGACTCCATGGCATTCCACTCGAAGCCGTTGTGCTCAGTGAATCTGGCGTCCTCTGCTGCCACCACTGCACGCTTGAGCGACGCGCTGACTTCGTCATAGTTTGCCCACTGTGCCGACCAGGTCATGGGGGTGCCTTCCCCGATGCTCGACCGACCAAGGCGCCAGGCTTCAGATCGCATGAACGAAGTACTTTGCGGGTCTACCACGGTCATCATGCCAATGCGTGCCAGAAAAAACACCTGGAGAGCGACCCCTGCAGCCAACACGAACAGCAACCAGCTGCCGATGATTCCCAGGTACTTTCTCATGTTCGACCGTCCTCTGCTGATCCCGCTGGTTTGACAAAACCCGTCGAGGGTTACTGGCCGCGCAGTTGCGTCTGAAGTCCCTGATCGCGCGTGAAACGGAACCTTGAGACCACCACAATCTGGTCTGCACGACGGCGCATGGCCTTGTTGAACTCATCGAAGTTCAGGCTGTTGACAATGGCTTTGGCCCTTCGATCCAGCGTAGCGTTGCCGGACGAGATCACAACGTCGGTTTCCAGGACCCGACCGGTATGGTTCACGGTGATCACCATGGTCAGCTCGCCGTACAGCTTGCGCCCGCTCGCGGTTGGAAAGTTGGTCGTGCCTCGGTCCTCGATCTTTCGGCGCAGCTTGTCGTAATAGATCGCATAGACCGCTTCGCGGGTGGCTGGACTGATATAGCGCTTCTTTGGTCGAGCGTTCTCTTCGTTGATGCGTTTCTCGATCTCCGCCAGAACTTTCACCAGCGCCCGTCGCTTTCGTTCTTGTTCCCGTACCGCAGGATCGGCTTCATCGAGCTGCTTTTCCGGCTCGGGCAGTGCAGCCAGCTGCTTGCGCACTTGGGCGAGCAATTGCTCCTGCTGAAGCTTGAGGGCCTTGAGCATGCGCTCTTCGTCTTCAGCCGCATCCCCAATGCGAGCCTCCATGTTGGGAGGCAGGGGAGACTGCGCGCGCCCTTTTTCTGCATCGCCACCACCAGCGAGATTGGCCTGAGCGATGGCTTTGGCCTCCTCGGGCGCTTCATTGCTCTTGGCGTTGACCAGGATGACTTCCAGCGGCGTGTCCTGAAACACCCGGTTGAAACCTTCAGGGTCGACAAATCGGATGGTCAGCAACGCCGCATGCACGGCAATGGACACGCCCAGCGCCCATTGGAGTGTTGTGAGCGCACGCAAATATGACAGCACAGAGTTCACTCGGCCATTATCGCCCGATGCCGCCCCATATCGATTCCTCAAGCTTCAGGAGCCGGTGATCTGTTGTGCTTATGCTGAGTGCCGGCGGCATCTTCACCTTCGCTGACATCGATGGCCAGGGCCACAGGTGCGGACATGTCTGCGTCCTCGTCTTCGTCACCCGAATCGGATGAGTCCTTGGACGTCGAATCCGTATCAAGATGTTCGATGATGGTGCCCTTGATTTCCAGCGAGATCTTGTCGATTTCACCCAGGCGAACCCTGACCTGGGCACCACGAGGAAGGCCGTCGCTGCCCAGGACAGGAAGGACGAGTGGCAATGTGTTGACGCGGGCGAGGTTGTCCTTGAACAGCGTGGCCTCCACTTCAGTGGTGCCATGTTGCTCGAGCCAGCACAGTGTCCAGTAGCGCTCCATCCCGGACTGGAAACGGCCGTAGGCGCCATAGGCGGCATCGAAGGCGCTGATGATCGACAGCAGTACGGCATCCTTCGGCTTGAATGGCGCCGCCAGTGCCGCTGTGGCGCCGTGGCGGGCGCAGGCAATGATCTGTCGCTGATTGACCAGATCCACATAGCGCCGCAGCGGGGAAGTGCTCCATGCATAGCTTGGCACACCGATCCCGGCATGGGGCAGAGCCCTTGCACTCATCCGGACCTTGACGCCGGGCGCCATGCTGGCCTGGCTTCTGTAAATGCCAGGTACACCCAGACTGGCGAGCCATTGCCCCCAGGTTGAATTGGCCAGAATCATGGCTTCGGCCACCATCAGATCCAGCGGGGCGCCGCGTGAACGGGTGCCAATCACAACGGTTTCGCCACCGCTCGGAAGGTCGCCAGCGACACCGTTGCTCTCGAGCTTGAAGGTGTAGTCGGGGCGGTTGAAGTTCTCAGGCTTTCCACGGACCTCTTCGCGCCCAAGCTTGAGTTGTCTGGCCAGCCGGTAGAGAAATCCCAGCGACCCGTGCAGCGATTGGACCTCTGCCGGTGCATCCGCCCCTGTGCCATCCCCGAGCAGCCATTCCTCTGTGACCACGCCATCGAGCTGGTCATGCCTGAGGTTGTGTGCAATGGGGACGCGCTCCAGTGCGGTGTGACTGCCAGTGACCTCCAGTGTTTCCTCGTTGACCTTGACGTAGAGCGACACAGCAGGACAAGAACGTCCAGCCTCCAGCGTATAGGCCTGCACCACCTCGTCTGGCAGCATCGTGATCTTGTGCCCGGGCATGTACACAGTGGAAAGCCGGCTTCGCGCCACTTGATCCAAAGGTGAATCGGTCTCGATCGCGAGGCCGGGTGCGGCAATGTGGATGCCCACAGTCACCTCCCCTGAGCCAAGGTCACGCACTGACAGCGCATCATCGATCTCTGTGGTCATTGAGTCGTCGATGGAGAACGCCTCCACCGGCGCCTCTGGCAGGTCGTCTGCAATGCCTGGGGCTTCCAGGTTGGGGAATCCGGTCCCCTTGGGAAACTGGTCGAAGAGAAAGCGTTGCCAGTGAAACTGATACGCGTTGCTGATGGCGCCAGCCTTTTCCAGCAATGCCAGCGGTGCAGATTGGCTATGGCGAGAAGCTTCCACCACAGCCTTGTATTCAGGCGCATTCTTGTCGGGCTTGAACAGAATCCGATAGAGCTGATCAAGGATGGGCTGTGGGCATGTGCCCTGCGTCAGCTCGGCCACCCAGCCATCAATCTGGGCCTGAACCTGCTTCTTCTTCTCGATGGCAGCCAGCGCCTGCTCCACGATGTCACGAGGGGCTTTCTTGAAACGGCCTTTGCCGGCCCGCCGGAAGTAGTGAGGCACAGCCTGCAGGCACATCAGCGCCGCGACCTGCTCCGTGGTGCCAGCGTCGGCACTGAAATAGTCCGCAGCCAGATCCTGAAAGCCGAACTCCCCCTCAGGAGCGAATTCATATGCCAGTTCCACGTCCATGTCATCCGCGAGCAGGCCTGCCTTGGCCATGAGGTCGGCGGGTTCGGGCTTGCCGAACTTGAGAAAGATATTGGCGGTCTTGACCTTGACCCGCTTGCCCGTGGTCAGCTCCGCCTGTACCGAGGCTTCGGCCTCTGTGAGCACACGGGCTGTCTGCAATTTGCCTGCATCGTCGAAAAGAATGTACATGGCAGCATTTTCCCACGACAAAGGTGCCGCTCACAGGCGACGCTTTGCAAATCTCGCCAGGCCTTCAGGCTCCATCGAGGCGCGGGCGAACAAATTTCATGACCGAGGGCAGGTGGTCAGCAAAGTTGCTGATGGCGTGGTCACCACCAGCGAGCCGCACGGTGTGTCCGCCGGCGCAAAAAGCCTCCATTTCCCGCCAATCCAGCACTTCGTCACCTTCCGTAATGATGGCCATTTGCTGCTCGGGAGTGGCTGGGCGAGCAGGTGACCACTCCAGGATTTCGTGCTCCATGGCTTCCAGTGCCTCAACATGCGTCTGCTCGAAGTCAAAGCGGGTTTCGGGATCATGCCAGGCGGTCTGCGTGCCCAGATGGCGAGCGAGGTCCCGGGCAGGGTGTGCCGCGGGGTTGAGGAGTACGCGGCGCCACCCCTGGCGAAGCCCCAGCCAGCGTGCATAGAAGCCGCCCAGTGAGGAGCCGATCACCGTGGACGATGCTGCTGGCCAGTCACGGGTCGCTTCCAGTGCGTCGGACATGGCCTGCTCAGGCGAGTGGGACAGTTGTGGGCACAGCCATGTGACCTTCGGTGCCTGCATGTGAATGGCGCGGGCCATCAGTTGCGCCTTCATGGACTTCGGAGATGAGCGAAATCCATGCAGATAGAGCAGGTGTGTGGTGGGGTGCATGAAGCGAAGGATAATGCCGCATGGTCGCCGTGATTGAAAAACCGTCTCTCTGGGCCCGGGTATCCCCCGTGTTTGCCGGGTTTGATGCGCCCCTGGCGCTGGCCATCCTGTTGCTGGCCGCTGCGGGCCTGGTCACCATGTACTCGGTGGGATTCGACCATGGATCCCGTTTCCAGAGCCATGGTCGCAACATGTTGCTGGCGTTACTGGTGCTTTTTGTGATCGCCCAGGTGCCGCCACAGCGCATGATGAGCCTGGCCGTGCCCATGTACACGGTGGGTGTGGCTCTGCTCGTGGCCGTGTTTCTGTTTGGCATATCCAAGAAGGGCGCCCAGCGCTGGCTCAACATCGGGGTGGTCATTCAGCCCAGCGAGCTGATGAAGATCGCCATGCCGCTCATGCTGGCATGGTGGTTTCAGAAGAGGGAGGGCCAGCTCAATCCTCTGGACTTTGTGGTTGCAGGCGTGATGTTGGCGGTGCCTGCGGCGCTCATCCTCAAGCAGCCAGATCTCGGAACAACCTTGCTGGTCCTTGCCTCCGGCCTGTTTGTCATCTTCCTGGCAGGACTCAGCTGGAAGCTCATCATTCCGCCAGTGATTGTGGTGGCGGTCGGTATTGTGGTGCTGATCCTGATGGAAGACCAATGGTGTGCAGCCGGTGTTGACTGGAAGGTGCTGCACGAGTATCAGCGCCAGCGGGTCTGCACGTTGCTCGACCCCTTCAAGGACCCGCTGGGCAAGGGTTTTCACATCATCCAGGGCATGATCGCCATCGGCTCGGGTGGCATCTGGGGCAAAGGCTTCATGCAGGGCACCCAGACCCATCTGGAGTTCATCCCAGAGCGCACAACGGACTTCATCTATGCGGCCTTTGCCGAAGAATTCGGACTGGTGGGGACGGTGGCCCTGATGCTGGGCTTTATTTTCCTGGTGGTGCGCGGTCTGAGTATCGCGATGGAAGCACCGACCCTGTTCTCGCGCCTGCTTGCTGGCGCCATCACCCTCAACATCTTTGTGTATGCCTTTGTGAACATGGGCATGGTCAGCGGGATTCTTCCGGTGGTGGGGGTGCCGCTGCCGTTCATCAGTTATGGCGGTACCGCCATGGTCACCATGGGCGTAGGCCTCGGCATTCTGATGTCCATTTCCCGCTCCAGACGTTACATGCCAGGCTGATGGTTGCCAGAACCACACATTCTGCGATGGAAGTCGCTTTTGTCGGCGCCGGCAACATGGGCGGCGCCATGGTCGAACGCCTGCGGGAGCAGGGGGTCGGCGTGGCCGTTTGCGATATCGATCCCGTTCGTCAGGCACAGGCAGAGAAAGCTGGCGCAAACCTGGTGGGGACGCCAGCTGAATCCGCTGCGGCTCTGTGTGCGGGCGGCGTGCTGTTCGTGGTGGTCGTGACAGCGCAGCAATGCCGCGAAGTGCTGTTCGGAGCTGATGGTGCAGCGCCCGAGCTGAAGCCGGGGCAAGTGGTGGTGCTATGTCCCACCATTGCACCCGCGGATGTGGAGGCCCTTGCACAGCAACTGCAGGCCCTTTCCATTGCATGTGTGGACGCACCTTTGTCTGGCGGACCGGTCAGGGCAAGGGACGGCAGCATGTCCATGATGGTGGCGGGTGAGCCAGCTGCAGTAGCAGCTGCGCAGCCATGGCTAGACCGGGTCTCGGGCCGGCAGTTCAGCGTTGGCGGGCGAGCTGGCGATGGGGCCAGGACCAAGCTGGTGAACAACCTGTTGGCGGCCATCAATCTCGCAGGCGCAGCGGAAGCGCTGGCGTTGGCCTCGCAACTGGGGCTCGATCCGGCGCGGACGCTGGATGTGATTGAAGCATCCAGCGGCCAGAGCTGGATAGGATCCGATCGCATGCGCAGGGCGATTGCGGGGCAGGAGCAGCCACTTGCTCACATGCAACTGCTGGCCAAGGACAGCCGGTTGGCCATGGACGAAGCCCGGGCTGTGGGGGTGCCAGCCAAGGTGGGGGATGCGGCACAAAGTGTGTTTGAGGCCGCGCTGCACGCCGGCATGGCCATGGAAGACGACGGCGCCCTGCTGCCATGGACGCTGGCGAGAGCTGGCAAGACCCAGGCGCCGCCGACAGACTGACCCCGTTGGGCAAAGGGTTGCCTGCCCTGCTGTGCGGGCGGCGGCAAGTATCCCTAAAATGACGGGATGATTGCTCGCGAACCCACACTGGCCCGCCTGGCGTCGGCCGAAGCCCTGTTGCTGTCCCCTTATGGACTTTCCCAGACGCACCTGCAAAAGGCGTTGGGCGAAATCATGCGCCATGGCGCGGACGATGCAGATCTGTACTTCCAGACCACGCGCAGCGAGGGGTGGAGCCTGGAGGAAGGCATCGTCAAGACCGGCAGCTTCAGCATCGAGCAAGGCGTGGGTGTTCGTGCTGTCAGTGGCGAGAAGACAGCCTTTGCCTACTCCGATGACCTTTCCTGGGCTTCCTTGCTCGATGCCGCCCAGACCGTGAGATCGATTGCTGCTCAAGGGCAGAGTCGTCGGGTGAGCCGCAAGCGTGGCATGGCGCTGCCCAAGGCGGTTGTCGCCAAGTCGCGTTCGCTCTATGGGGCTCAAGACCCCATCACCACGCTGGACAGTACGGCCAAGGTCAAGCTTCTGGAGCAAGTTGAGCACATGGCCAAGGCCAAGGACCCGCGGGTGGTTCAGGTCATGGCCGGCATGGCATGTGAGCACGATGTGGTGCTGGTGGCGCGGGCCGACGGCACTCTGGCCGCCGATGTCCGGCCGCTCATCCGCCTTTCCGTGACAGTGATCGCCGAGAGTCAGGGTCGAAGGGAAGTTGGTTCGTCAGGCGGTGGTGGTCGGTTTGGCCTCGATTACTTTGACGAAGAAATGGTCCAGTCGTATGTGGACGAGGCGGTGGACGCAGCCTTGACGAACCTGGATGCCCGCCCGGCACCTGCAGGCGAAATGACGGTTGTGCTCGGCTCCGGATGGCCTGGCGTCTTGCTGCATGAGGCGGTAGGTCACGGCCTGGAGGGCGACTTCAACCGCAAGGGCTCCAGCACGTTCTCTGGCCGTATTGGTGAGCGAGTGGCGGCCAAAGGTGTGACCGTACTCGACGACGGCACCATTGCCGATCGACGCGGCTCCCTGAACGTGGACGACGAAGGGCACGCTTCCCAGAAAAATGTGCTGATCGAAGATGGCATTCTGCGCGGCTACATCCAGGACGCGATGAACGCTCGCCTGATGGGCGTCAAACCCACTGGTAATGGCCGCCGCGAAAGCTATGCCCATGTACCGATGCCACGCATGACCAACACCTACATGCTCGGTGGTGACAAGGACCCGCAGGAAATCGTTGCCAGCATGGATCGGGGTCTGTATGCCACCAATTTCGGTGGTGGTCAGGTGGACATCACCTCCGGCAAATTCGTCTTTTCCGCCAGCCAGGCATGGTGGGTCGAGAAAGGCAAGATACAGTATCCGGTCAAGGGTGCGACCATCATTGGCAACGGCCCCGACGCCCTGACCCGAGTGAGCATGATTGGCAACGACATGCGCCTCGACAGTGGTGTGGGCACCTGCGGCAAAGAGGGTCAAAGTGTGCCAGTGGGCGTGGGGCAGCCGACGCTGCGAATCGACGGGCTGACCGTCGGGGGTACCGCCTGATAGCAACACTGGCGGCCGCCCTCTTGACGCGCTTTCTGGCAGTTGTGATACAGTCCGTGACTATGCAAACGCGCAAGTCCTACTTTTTCGGCTTTTACTTTTGGTTCTCAGTCCCAGGCGGACGAGAGGCTCAGGTGTAAGCGCGCAGCAACCCAACCTCGAAAAACCGCCGGGAAACACCCCCGGCGGTTTTTTTTTGCCCCTGTTTCCTTTTCCCATCTCACGTCAAACACTTCAAGGAGCCCTGTGATGAATGCCAAGAGCAAGACGGCCGGTAAAGACGGCTGGCAGACCTATCCGAACGATCGCACCAGCCAGACCGACGACCAACGCATTGAAGACATCACCGTGCTTCCGCCACCCGAACATCTGATCCGTTTCTTCCCCATCACGGACACACCCGTGGAGAAACTGGTGGGCAAGACTCGCCGCCGCATTCACGACATCATGACTGGCGAAGACGATCGCCTTCTGGTGATCATTGGTCCATGCTCCATCCATGACCCCGCCGCTGCACTGGAGTACGCACGACGGATGAAGCCATTGCGCGAGCAGTACGCCGACACCCTCGAAATCGTCATGCGTGTGTACTTCGAGAAGCCACGCACCACCGTCGGCTGGAAGGGCCTGATCAACGACCCGTATCTGGACGGCAGCTTCCGCATCGACGAAGGCCTGCGTATCGCCCGCCAGCTGCTGATCGAAATCAACCGGCAGGGCATGCCGGCCGCCAGCGAGTTCCTCGATGTGATCTCTCCTCAGTACATCGGTGACCTGATTGCCTGGGGTGCCATTGGCGCCCGAACCACCGAGAGCCAGGTGCATCGTGAACTGGCTTCCGGCATCTCTGCGCCGATCGGATTCAAGAACGGTACCGATGGCAACATCAAAATCGCGACCGATGCCATTCAGGCCGCGGCCCGCGGTCATCACTTTCTCTCTGTTCACAAGAACGGGCAGGTGGCGATTGTGCAAACCAAGGGCAACCAGGACTGCCACGTCATTTTGCGCGGCGGCAAGGCGCCAAACTACGATGCGCAGAGCGTGGAAGCCGCCGTCAAGGAGCTCGCTGCTTCCAAACTGACCCCGAGACTGATGGTGGACTGCAGTCATGCCAACAGCAGCAAGAAGCATGAGCGCCAACTCGAGGTGGCGCGTGACATTGCTGACCAGATCGGTGGCGGCTCAACCCATGTTTTTGGCGTGATGATCGAGAGCCACATCGAAGAAGGTGCGCAAAAGTTCACGCCGGGCAAGGACCCGGTTGACAAACTGGTTTACGGCCAGAGCATCACCGATGCCTGTCTCGGCTGGGATGACTCCCTCGAGGCGCTCGAGGTACTGTCGCAGGCAGTGAAAAAGGGACGCAAGAAGCGCCGCTGATCGAGGCAGGAGTGCCGGTCGCTTCAGAAACAGGTTCCGTGTGGAATATGTCCGCACCTGGCTCTTGAGGTGACGGGGTTGGCTCGTTACGCTACGGACATCAGGGACAAGGCAGTGCGTCGAGCGCCGCCTTGTTTTCATCATGTCCATCCGATCACCAGGGAGGTTCGTCAATCGTGGAGCAGCCGCAGTTGCGTCTGGGCGTCATGGGTTTTGGCCAGCAGCAGGCCGATGCTTTTGCCCAATGGAGTGCGCGAATGCCGGCAGGCGGCCCCGTTTGGGTCATGTCCAACGTAGACGAAGCCGACGTCTGGTTGATCTGTGGCAGCTCGGTCAATGTCACAAACAGTGGTGAACTCATGGTGAGCGAACCCAGTGACCCTGCCGTGCAACACGTGATCACCCGTGACAATATTGTCCGGCCGCTGGCTTTCGCCAAGCCTGTGCCGGAAGGCTTTGAGTCAGCCGAGTGCTTCGACGTCAGCACCGAGAAGCAGCTCAAGCGCTGTCTGCAGCGGTTTGAAGCATGGCTGCGCCCTCTGAGAACCCAGTTCGAACTCGCGGCATTGCTGGCGGAGCGGGTATCGGAGTACAAAGGCTCCGTGGTTCATGTGGTGCGCGAAAACAAGCTCATCGCGGTGGTGGATCTGGTGAACTGGGCCATTGGCATTCACCCCAGAACCCGGCCTGTCGATCTGGCAACTTCCGAGTGGATACGGCGTCCCCCGAGAGCCGCTGATATTCCATCGAGCTTTGTGCGGCAGCCCTTTCATCGTCTCATGTGGATGTACGCGTCGCGAAGCGATCGGGATGTACTGCCAGGGCGATACCGCCAACTGCAGGTTCACTACCGAAAGGCGCCTGCCGTGCCGGACGACTGGCTGGACGATTTGCACCGCATCGTGCTGCACGCACTCAAGGATTCCCCGGCGACGTTCGACGTACTTCAGGACATGACGCTGGCCTCCCGCGAAGAGCTCACCCGCTGCCTTGGTGGTCTGTACTTCGGTGGGGCCATCACCACCAATGCCGATCACTCATTTCGCAACCGGCACAATGCTGCGCCCGTGCGGCGGCGCCCGTCGTCAGGGAGCAATCGTGGCAGCAGTGGTGTCGCCGGCGGACGTCGTTCGCGGCCAGGACTGATTGGGCGGGCTTTGTGGGCCACCCGCCGCAAGCCGGATGTTGGCAGCAGCACCCACTTGTCGACCCATTGACCATTCCCGGAGCCAAACTTGCGCCCCAGTGCAATCCCGGGTGCTCGTTGCCAGGCGCTCAGTGCAAAATGAGAGCATGCGTCTCGCGCTGATGGGGTATTGAGACTTCAATTCGCCGGAGTCGAGCCTGAAACGATCCAAGGAGCCGAAGCATGCGCAGCCAAGTCACCCTGAACTGGGGAAATGCGGCCAGTTATCAGTATGACCTTGAAGAAGTGCAGCCCATGCCACATGATGTGGCCAGAAGCTGGCTCGATGAGCAGTTCACCTTTTTCGAGTGTGAACCCATTCGCCTGACCGGCAAGGTTCTGACGGCGGACAAGGTCCTGGCCGTGGCGCAGGCAGCAGGCGAAGAACGCTTTCGCGATGAGGCTCACCGGGCATGGGCCATGACATTTGCGCGGGCTGCCAGTTCAGCGCTTGCCAAGCCGGTCGTCATGGTCGACGTTCCAGCCATGTCTCTGCACTATTGAACGCTCACGCCCCGGGCGATCGAGCCCGTTCCGTGAGGGCTTTGAGCAGCCGCTCATGGATACCGCCAAAGCCGCCGTTGCTCATGCACACCAGGTGATCGCCAGGTTGCGCTTCCGCGATCACAGCCGCCACGAGCGAGTCAATGCTCTGGTGCACCTGCGATTTTTTACCCAGCTCGGCCAGCGCTTGCCCTGCATCCCAGTCCAGGCCGCCCGCATGGCAAAAGGCCAGGTCGGCTGAGGCCAGGCTCCATGGCAACTGGGACTTCATGGTGCCCAGCTTCATGGTGTTGCTGCGTGGCTCGAACAAGGCCAGGATGCGTTCCTTCTGTCGTCCCTCAGCGGTCAGTTGGCGCTTGAGTCCATCCAGCGTGGTCCGGATGGCGGTCGGGTGATGGGCGAAGTCGTCATACACCGTGACCGGCGCAGTGCCCGCGAGCATCTCAACCTTGCCCCGTGTTTCCATTCGGCGGCGCACGTTCTGGAAGCTGGCCAGGGCTTTGGCCGATTGTGCGGGCGCCACCCCGAGGTGGTCGGCCGCGGCGATGGCTGCCAGTGCATTGAGCTGGTTGTGGACACCCGTCAGTCCCCATTGCACGCTGGCGACAACACGGTCTCGCTCGAGCACCTCGAAGTCACTGGGCTCGCCTTGTGCGCTGAAGTCGCTGACAGTCGAGCCAAACGTTCGCAGCTCGCTCCAGAGGCCCATATGGAGCACGCGGTCCAGACTCTCCTCCACGCCATTGGAGACCACCCGCCCGGAGGGAGGGACCGTCCGCAGGAGGTGGTGAAACTGTCGCTCGATGGCGGCCAGGTTGTCGAAGATGTCGGCGTGATCGAACTCGAGGTTGTTCAGCACAGCCGTGCGGGGCCGGTAGTGAACGAACTTGCTTCGCTTGTCGAAAAAAGCCGTGTCGTATTCATCGGCCTCGATCACAAAGGGTGGGGCGGGTCGCGCTGTCGTGGCGCTGTCCCCTGAGGCGCCCAGCCGGGCCGATACACCGAAGTTCAAGGGAACGCCTCCGACCAGGAATCCGGGTGCGAGTCCTGCGCACTCGAGAATCCAGGCCAGCATGGAGGTGGTGGTGGTCTTGCCATGGGTGCCGGCGACCGCCAGAACATGGCGCCCTTGAAGAATGTTCTCAGCCAGCCATTGCGGTCCGCTCGTATAAGGTGCACCTGAATCCAGAATGGCTTCCATCAATGGAAACTTGGGTGTGCCGTCCGGCAAGCGCGCACGGCTGACCACGTTGCCAACGACATAGACGTCGGGCCTGAGCGCCATCTGGTCGGCGGCAAAGCCTTCAATCAGGTCGATGCCCAGGGCCTCGAGTTGGTCGCTCATGGGCGGGTATACGCCTGCATCGCAACCGGTGACGCGATGGCCAGCTTCGCGAGCCAGTGCAGCCACCCCGCCCATGAAGGTGCCGCAAATACCCAGGATGTGAATGTGCATCCCGGCATTGTATGGGGCGACCTGGCTTGGGCAGTGCACAATGGGGCCATGGAAGCGTTTCGCTCACCCGAGCAGGCCGAATTGCTGGCCACGGCTGCAAGACTGATTGTCGAAGACGGTATGGAGTATGGTCCGGCCAAACGGCAGGCGCTGGACGTTCTGCGCCTGCCTCCCCGAACCCGGTTACCGGACAACGATGTCCTGGAAGATGCGGTCAGAGAGTACATAGCGCTCTTCTGCCCTCAGGAGCAGGCCGAAGCCCTTCAGCGTCTGCGTCGGCTGGCTTTGACCTGGATGGAGCGGCTGGCCGAATTCCGGCCTCACGTCGTGGGCGCGGTCTGGCACGGGACGGCGACCGATCTCAACGACATTTACCTTTACCTGTTTGCCGATGACGCCAAGGCGGTGGAGTGGCGCCTGCTGGACAAAAAGGTGAAATACCATCCCGGAACTCTTCCCGGCCGTCCAGGAAAGGGGCAAGGTCGGGAACGCGAGGTGCTGACCATTGAAGAGCGTGTGACAGGCTGGACCCATGCGGTGCTGGTGCATCTGGTGGTCATGGATCTGGATGACCTCAAGGGCGCGCTCAAGCCAGATGGCAAGGGGCGTACCCCTATCGGAACGCTGGGAGCCCTGAAGGCTCTGATGGGGCAAGAGGCGGGAGAAGGAGTGGGGTCATGAAGCGCAGGACGATGGTGGCCGCTGGAGCGGCGGCTGCGGCCGCTGGCCTGGCGGCTGGTTGGTGGCGCTATAGTCTCAAGCCCGTCATGTCGACAGCGGAAGCCACTTTCTGGGCGTCGCGATTTGTCAGCCCCGATGGCGCAGCGATGCCCATGGAGCAATACCAGGGCAAACCCATGCTGCTTAATTTCTGGGCAACATGGTGTCCGCCATGTGTGGAAGAATTGCCGATGATTGACGTGTTCTTCCGTGAGCAGGCCGAACGTGGACGCCCATGGCATGTGCTGGGTCTGGCCGTGGACAAGGCCAGTGCGGTGCGGACCTTTCTGGCGCGTCAGCCGGTGACCTTCGATGTGGCGGTTGCAGGATTTGCCGGCTCGGAGCTGGGCAAACAACTGGGCAACGACACGGGCTCTTTGCCTTTCTCGGTGGTATTCAATGCCGATGGGCAAATCGTCGAGCGCAAGCTGGGCAAGCTCGACGAGCAGGACCTGCAACAATGGGCTGCTGCTGTGCGCTGAGCTGGCTGGCGCCACCCGCCTGACCAGTGGTTGAGAGGTTGATCGCCGCCAAAGTGCCTTTTTGTCGGCAAATTCGGTCTATGTCGGTCAAATCGAATTCAAGTTCGGTGAAAATGACTGATGACTTGATTTCAGTATTGCGTGTGATCCGGCGCTGAATCTCGCGCTTCATCGTGTACACTGCCTTCCCATTGCCAAACTTTTGTCCCGGGTTAGCGCTCTTTTGGCGCGATTTCCGACAATTTGGCGAAAGTTTTATGGAGAAGTCATGGATCTGCGAAAACTGAAGACGTTGATCGACCTGGTGTCGGAATCGAACGTCTCTGAACTGGAAATCACTGAGGCCGAAGGCAAGGTCCGCATCGTCAAGAGCGTGCCGCAGGAGACGCAGGCGCCCATTACATATGCAATGGCACCTGTGGCCGCGCCTGCCATGCCGGCTGGCGCGCATGCGCCCGCCGTGGTGGATGTGGCTTCCGCTGCAGCAGCACCAGCCGCGGAAGCAGCGCCAGCTGGCCACCAGGTCAAATCGCCGATGGTGGGTACCTTCTACCGTGCTTCCAGTCCGGGCGCCAAGCCTTTTGCCGAGGTGGGCGACTCCGTCAAGGAAGGGGACACCATCTGCATCGTCGAGGCCATGAAGATCCTCAACGAGATCGAAGCCGACAAGAGCGGCACCGTGACCCAGGTACTGGCCGAGAATGGTCAGGCGGTCGAATACGGCCAGCCCCTGTTCGTGATCGAATAAACGGCAGAATCCATGTTCAAGAAAATCCTGATCGCCAACCGCGGTGAGATCGCCCTGCGGATTCAGCGAGCCTGCCGGGAAATGGGCATCAAGGCTGTGATGGTCTATTCGGAGGCCGATCGTGACGCCAAGTATGTTCGCCTGGCCGATGAGGCCGTCTGTATCGGTCCTGCGCCATCTGGCCAGAGCTATCTGAACATGCCTGCCATCATCTCTGCGGCAGAAGTCACTGATGCAGAGGCCATTCACCCCGGCTACGGGTTCCTCAGCGAGAACGCGGATTTTGCCGAGAGAGTGGAAAACAGCGGGTTCACCTTCATTGGCCCGACGCCTGAGTCCATTCGCACGATGGGCGACAAGGTGTCTGCCAAACAGGCCATGATTCGCGCGGGCGTGCCCACTGTCCCCGGTTCTGAGGGCGCGTTGCCGGATGACCCGGTCCAGATCAAGCGCATTGCCAAGTCCGTTGGGTACCCCGTGATCATCAAGGCCGCCGGCGGCGGGGGTGGTCGAGGCATGCGTGTTGTGCATACGGAAGCGGCCTTGCTGCACGCCGTACAGACAACGAAGGCGGAAGCGGGCGCAGCTTTTGGCAACCCCGAGGTGTACATGGAGAAGTTTCTCCAGAACCCGCGGCACGTCGAGATTCAGGTGCTGGCCGATACCCACAAGAATGCGGTGTATCTGGGTGAGCGCGACTGCTCGATGCAGCGCCGTCACCAGAAGGTGATTGAAGAAGCGCCTGCGCCTGGCATTCCACGCCGTCAGGTCGAGAAGATCGGTGAGCGCTGTGCATCGGCATGCAAGAAGATTGGCTACCGTGGTGCAGGTACGTTTGAGTTCCTCTATGAAAACGGCGAGTTCTACTTCATTGAGATGAATACTCGCGTGCAGGTTGAACACCCGGTGACTGAAATGATCACCGGTGTCGACATCGTGCGAACCCAGATCGCCGTGGCGGCAGGCGAGAAGCTGCCGTTTACGCAACGCCACATTCAGCTGCGGGGCCATGCAATCGAATGCAGGATCAATGCTGAAGACGCATACAAGTTTGTACCCAGTCCCGGACGGATTGCCACCTGGCACCCGCCGGGCGGCCCGGGTGTGCGAGTGGACTCACACATCTATACCAACTACTTTGTGCCGCCCAACTATGACTCCATGATCGGCAAGATCATTGTTCATGGCGACACGCGTGAGCAGGCGCTGGCACGCATGCGCACGGCGCTGGCGGAAACCGTGGTCGAAGGCATCAGCACCAACGTGCCGCTGCATCGCGAGCTGATGGTTGATGCCAACTTCGTCGCAGGCGGGACCAATATTCACTATCTCGAAGAATGGCTGGCCCAGCGGGAGCGATGACCTACCACGAACTGGTCCTGCTGTTGCCCGAGGGCGCCGTTGAGCCCGTCAGCGACGCCCTCGACGCCCTGGATGCCTTGAGTGTCTCGGTCGAGGATGCCGATGCCTTGACTCCGGCGGAGCAAGCCATGTTCGGTGAACCGGGCATGCCCGCGCCCAGAGAGGGCTGGCAGCGTTCCCGCATCGTGGCATTGTTCGCTTCTGAAGCGCTGGCACGAGATGCAGCCCGTATTCTGTCTGCGCAGGATTTCTGGGTCGATTCGGAGACCGTCGGTGTTCGCAAGGTGGAAGATCAGGACTGGGTGCGTCTGACCCAGTCCCAGTTTGACCCTGTTGAAATCACGCCAAGCTTCTGGATCGTGCCGAGCTGGCACCAGCCACCGGAAGCGGCGACGCACGTCATCCGTCTGGACCCGGGCCTGGCCTTTGGTACGGGAACCCACCCTACCACCCGAATGTGCCTGCGCTGGATTGCAGCGCATGCGCCACAGGGCCAGAGGGTGCTGGACTACGGCTGCGGATCGGGGATTCTGGCCATTGGCGCGCGCTTGCATGGTGCATCCGAGGTGGACGCCGTGGACATTGATCCTGCTGCCGTGGAGGCGACACGGCTCAATGCCAGCGAGAACCATGTTGAGTTGTCTGCTGGCTTGCCCGAACTGGCCGCTGGCCAATACCAGACCGTGCTGGCCAATATTCTTGCCACGCCACTGAAAGTGCTCGCCCCCTTGCTGTGTGGGCACGTGCAGGCTGGTGGCCATCTGGTGCTCGCCGGGATTCTCGAGCGTCAAGCAGACGAGCTTAAGCAGGCCTATGCCAGCTGGGTCCAGCTGGAGGTGCTCGACAGCGAAGACGGCTGGGTGCTGATGGGCGCTTGCAAAAAGGCCGCCTGACAGGGGTGGCCGGTGGTCAATAGCGCGCAGAATGACCACTGGATGGCGCCAGACCAACACTGGGGCAGGCCGACGACAAAAGTTGGCCCAGAGCCTGCAATAATTCCATCATGAGTTACACCACCCGATGTCCCGCTTGCGGCACGACGTTCAAGGTCGTGCCCGACCAGCTGAAGATATCGGATGGCTGGGTACGGTGCGGCTATTGTTCAGATGTGTTTGACGCCAGCCTGTATCTGCAGCCATGGGAGGAATCCCGCAAGGGTGGGCAGCCTGCTGCCGGGCAGAAGAGCCCGGTTTCAGCCGAAGAATCTGCTCCGGTGGGTTCGGCTGCTGCGCGGCCTCGCACGCAAGTGGTGTCCGGGCCTGCTCCCTCTGCACGGCCTCGCATCCCCGAGTCTCAGGTGGCACCTTCTTCCGTGGTGGCGGCGCTCAAGCAGCAACAGAGTAGGGCTGCCGGTGCCGGTGGGTCGGATAGAAAGCCTGTGGGTGCGTCACTGCCACCGTCGGCAAGTCAGTTCCTGTCTTCGCCTGACCCGAAAGCCGCGGTCTCGGCACGGGCCTCGGCCGGCCCCAGTCCTGGCAAGCCAGAAGAGCCAGCCGGTGCAAACAAGGACAAGGAAGCCCGCAAGCTTGCCGAGCAAAATGATGAACTGAAGCCGGATCCTGCCGATGACTGGGGCGACTCGGATTTCATGGCGGAGCTCAAACGTTACGCCGACGAAGTCAGGGCGGAAGACGAGGCGGAGGCCAAAGCGGCACAGGTGGCCAAGGCAGCAGAGCCCGATGCTCCACGGCCACGTGCAAAACCGGCCGAGCTTCCACCCTTGCCTCCGGTGGCCGGGCACTTTCGGCCCCGTCCGCAGCGCCTGATCCGTGACCCACGCAATGAAAGGCACGCTGCAGACGATATCTATTCGGCGGTCCCTCCGCCGCCTGAGGGCAATGACGCGGAGGAGGCAACCCCTTCAACTCAGGAAAAAGCTGCCGGTACAAAAAACACACCGCCGACCTCGTCAGATTCTGTGCTGCCTCCCGTAGCAGCCGGGAAGGCGCCGGGCAGCAAGTCGGGGTCTGTCGCCAAGGAAGAGGTCGCGCCCGACGTAGCCGCTCCAACGAGCGCTGTTGAGAAAGCGAAGGCACCGGCCGCCCGTGCATTGGCGCCTGAGAGCGACAAGGCCGAGGCAAGTGACTCATCTGACGATACGGATGAGATTGACAGCGAGTGGCCGCTGGAAGAGCGCGATGAAACCGAGGACGAAGATGGAACGCTCGCGACGGCGTCCTCGCCTGCCCGCGGGCTACCACCGGCTCGAAACAAGAGCAAGCGGGAGACCGACGAAGACGAAGACGAAGTGCCGCTGGCGGAGGATGACGTCAGCAGCCGATTGATGGAAGAGGGTGTGGAGCTGAGCTTTGTTCAGCAGGCCAGGCGAAAGGCGTTCTGGGAGTCCCGGGCTGTGCGCATGAGCATGGTTGCGCTTGTCCTGCTGCTGGGCATGGCACTGGCAGGCCAGTGGGCCATCCAGGAACGCAATGAACTGGCGGCAGCGCGCCCTGCGATCAAACCTCTGTTGGTTTCGGCATGCGGTGTTTTGGGTTGCGAAGTCGGTGCGGCGCGCCGTATCGATCAGGTGGTGATCGAGCGGGCCAACCTTCAGCGTCGCCTCGACAATCTGTACTCGTTTGACTTCGAGATTCGCAACACCAGCGATATTCCGCTGGCTGCGCCTGCGGTGGAGCTCAGCCTGACAGGCTCCGAAGGTGCATCGCAGGTGATCGCTCGCCGCGTTTTCCTGCCGCAGGAATGGCCCGGGCAACCCGAAGAAGTACCGGCAGGCAAGAGTATCAGCGTCAGCTTGAGTCTCACGCTGGCTGGCGGCCAGGACCTGGCCAGCGCTGGCTTCCGCGCATTTGTTTTCTATCCTTGAGTCGTCCTCCGGACGCATTTGATCATCATGTCCATTCTTATCTGCGGCTCGCTCGCCTTTGACTCCATCATGACTTTCGAGGGACGGTGTGCCGAGCAGATACTGCCTGAGCAATTGCACATCCTCAATGTCTCGTTTCTGGTGCCGGCCATGCGGCGCGAGTTCGGTGGATGCGCTGGCAACATTGCCTATGGGCTCAAGCAGCTGGGCTCGCCAGCGGTCGCGCTGGCAGCCATTGGCAGTGATGGGCACGGCTACATGGAGCGTCTGCGGGCGCTGGGTGTCGACACGTCGTGCGTGCGAATGGTCAACGATGCATTCACCGCGCAGGCGATGATCATGACGGACCGGGACAACAACCAGATCACGGCCTTTCACCCCGGTGCCATGTCGCATGCGCATGAGACACCGGTGCCTGTGGATGCCGGGATCAAGCTCGGCATCGTGGCGCCCGATGGTCGCGACGCGATGATCAGTCATGCCGACCAAATGGCTGCTGCTGGCATTCCATTTGTGTTTGATCCTGGCCAGGGGTTGCCCATGTTCAATGGTGAAGAGCTGCAACGCTTTATCGAACAGGCGACCTGGGTTGCTGTCAATGACTATGAAGCCAAGATGCTCAGCGAACGCACGGGGTGGTCACTGCAGGAAGTCGCCTCTCGTGTGCAAGGCATGGTGGTGACGCTGGCCGAGCATGGATGCGATGTGTATGCCGGCAACAGTGTGGTGCGCGTGGCAGGCGAGGTGGCCACCGAGTTGCTTGACCCCACCGGCTGTGGCGATGCGTTCCGTGCGGCTTTGCTGCATGGCTTGTTGCAGGGCTGGTCGCTCGAGAAATGCGCTGCGCTCGGCAATCGCATGGGCGCGGTCAAGATCGCGTCACGTGGCGGACAAAACTATGAGTGGGGCGGCTGATCGTCGCTTTCGGTCAGTCAATCTGAGCCGTTTGTAGGGCCGCCAGAACTTCCCGGCGTGTTCGGCGGGCCATGTAGGCAACGCCGTTTCGCTGGCCTTCGTGGGTAGGGTGTGTGCCGTCCGCATCAATGTACACATCGGCGTTTCCATCACCCTTTGGGTTGGCGATGGTGCCAGTGCCTGTGATCCAGGGGCCGTTGCCAGGTGCAGAGGCACCCCATCCGGTCACCCATCCACCCTCAAGAGTGTTCAGGTAGATCCACCAAGGACTTCCCAGATTGGCCAGTTCATTGCGGATGTACTGGTTGATCAGGGAGTACTTGTCGCGGCCGTTCAGGTATGACTGCCTGGGGCACCAGGGCCCATGAACGATGAGCAGCGTTTGCTGCAGGTGATGACGGCAATAGGCGAAGAAGGCCTGAATCTGCGCATGGGTTCTGGCGTTGGCGGGGTCGTTGATACCGCCGCTGACCACAAGCACCGATGGCGGCCAATGTTCAGTGTGCTCCCTGAAGAGTTGGAGCCGATTCAGAAAATTGAGTCCCTGGTTGGTCGTCTCATAGCCGCTGCCGCCGTGTTGCAGGTTGGCGAAATGGAAGCCGAGTGCGTCCGCCAGCAGGATGGATGCGCCGCCGTGAGGAAACCCCCATTGGCCAAAGCCTCCGTAGCTGTCGGTCAGCGCCACCATGGGCGTGCTCAGGCCCGGGGTATACGGTATGACGGAATCGGTGTTCGGGTTGATGAACACGCCTGCAGTACCGCCAAAATGTCTGGGCATGACGACGACTCTGCGCAGAGCCCTGCTGTCGAAGTCGACTCGCAGCTGCCGGCGTATGTTGCCGTTCGATGGCGCGCTTTCCACGATGAGGTCTTCGGCGACCCGTGCCCCCTCCACCCAGAGCATGACCCCATAGTTCGGATGGGACTGCCCATCGATTTCGAGCGCGGAGCCGTCGAACCAGAAGCTGAACACTTCGCGTGCCCCCAGGCCATTGACGGGTCTGAAGACTTCTCGACCTTGCGTGCTGTATGCCGTGTCAATGGGCACCGCCAGGTGAAAGCCGGGATCGTCGAGAGGAACCAGCTGCGCTCCTGAGATGCTGCCACTCGCAAAATCTTTGCTCCAGCGGAAGCTGGGTGCCGGCTTCATGGGCTCCCGCTCGGACATGAGACTGGATGACAGCCGCAGTCTGAGTACACGCATGTTGTACTTGATGTTGACGTTCACATGGCCTTCTTTCTCCTCCCCGGAGATGTTTGCCCCTGATTGGGCTTGGCCAAGGACGGGTCACGATGCGGTGACCGCTATCGCCTTGAACGGTCCTCAGCGGATGTCGTTTTCTGAAGTGGCGATTGCAGGGTACTGCATGCAGCGTGGTGCAGGAATGTCAAACTGTTAGTTTTTGCAGTGGTATCCAACGAGAAAGCCCGACACACTTGCGTGTGTCGGGCTTTTGAACACCTGGCCTCTATAAGACCTCAGTGCCTCAAGGGCGGCTGGACGTCGGGAACGGCCATGCTGCTTGAGGGTTCAGCTTTGTACGAGCTGCTGGGGCCGCAGGGGCTGCCGGCTTTTTAGCCGGCGCGGCTTTTTTTGGCGCAGAAGCCTTTCTTGCAGCAGGTTTCTTGGCTGCAGATTTTTTGGCCGCGGGCTTTTTCGCTGCAGGCTTCTTCGCTGCGGCTTTTTTGGCGGCTGGCTTCTTGGCTACGGCCTTCTTGGCAGCAGGCTTCTTCTTGGCTACGGCTTTCTTAGCAGCAGGCTTCTTCTTGGCAGCAGCTTTCTTGGCCGCGACCTTCTTGACCGCTGGCTTTTTGGCTGCAGCTTTCTTCGCTGCTGGCTTCTTCTTGGCCGCTACTTTCTTGGCCGCTGGCTTTTTGGCCGCAGCTTTCTTCGCTGCTGGCTTCTTCTTGGCCGCTACCTTCTTTGCTGCCGGCTTTTTGGCTGCAGCTTTCTTCGCTGCAGGCTTCTTCGCTGCAGGCTTCTTCGCTGCAGCTTTCTTGACCGCTGGCTTTTTGGCTGCAGCTTTCTTCACTGCAGGCTTCTTGGCCACGGGTTTCTTGGCTGCAGCTTTCTTCGCTGCAGGCTTCTTGGCTGCCACCTTCTTCACTGCCGGCTTTTTCGCCGTAGCTTTCTTGGCGGCTGGCTTTTTGGCCGGAGCCTTTTTCTTCGCAGTTGCCATTGCTTTCTCCTTGATCAAGTTGGAAAGAGCACTTCTAGCGGTCTTGTCGCCGCTGAAGCGATTCAATTTCCTGGAGTCCCGTGGATGCACCCACCTGGAACTTCAAGAATTTGAATGCTGTGACAAAGCCCCGAGCCATCGTTTTGCAACGAGTGGGACAGGGCTTTGTGTTGTTGCTTGACATTGCTGATTGTCGCTGAATTCAAAAGGATTTCAATCCCATGACAATGCGCCACCCGATTGATATTCAATCACTCGGGTTTCGAAGAAGTTGCGCTCCTTCTTGAGGTCAATCATTTCGCTCATCCAGGGGAACGGATTTTCCTCGTTGGGGAACAGTGGCTCCAGTCCAATCTGCGTTGCGCGGCGGTTCGCGATGTATCGCAGGTAGCCCTTGAACATGGAAGCATTGAGGCCCAGCACGCCGCGTGGCATGGTGTCCTCTGCATAGCGGTACTCAAGATCGACAGCCTTGAGGAACAGGGCCTTGATTTCAGCCTTGAACTCAGGTGTCCACAACATCGGATTCTCGAGTTTGATCGCGTTGATCAGGTCGATGCCGAAGTTGCAATGCATGGATTCGTCACGCAGGATGTACTGATATTGCTCAGCAGCACCAGTCATCTTGTTCTGACGGCCCAGCGCCAGAATCTGTGTGAAGCCCACGTAGAAGAAGAGGCCTTCCATCAGACAGGCAAAAACGATGAGACTCTTGAGCAGCGTCTGGTCGTTTTCTGGTGTGCCGGTCTGAAAGTTCGGGTCCATGATCGCGTCGATGAACGGAATCAGGAACTCGTCCTTGTCACGGATGGAAGAGACTTCGTGGTACGCGTTGAAGATTTCTCCTTCGTCCAGACCCAGCGACTCGACGATGTACTGGTATGCGTGGGTGTGGATGGCTTCTTCAAATGCCTGGCGCAGCAGGAACTGGCGGCACTCGGGCGCCGTGATGTGGCGGTAGGTGCCCAGCGTGATGTTGTTGGCCGCGAGCGAGTCGGCAGTGACGAAGAAGCCGAGGTTGCGCTTGACGATGCGGCGCTCGTCTTCGGTCAGGCCGTTGGGGTCCTTCCAGAGCGCGATGTCGCGGCTCATGTTCACTTCTTGCGGCATCCAGTGGTTGGCGCAAGTTGCGAGGTACTTCTCCCAGGCCCACTTGTATTTGAACGGCACCAGCTGGTTGACATCTGTCTGACCATTGATGATGCGTTTGTCGGCCACGTTCACGCGACGCTCGCTGGCAGCAGCGGCAGACGAAGTGTTGGGTGTGGAGGAGTCTGTTGCCTGCTGAGCCGCTTGAGGCGCCGACGGCCGAGCGGCTGGCGTGTTGTTCGCCAGTGGATTCAACGCAGGTTTTGGGGTGGGTGTGACGTTGTCGTCCCAAGTCAACATAGATCGATCCGGTTCAGTGAATTATCGAAGTGTCTGCTTCAATTGCAAAGCGATCACAGCAAAAGCTGTCTCGTTGTGTTGCTCGTGAACATCGAAATGCATGTGAGGTCGCGTTTCGATGTTCACGAAAAAGCAGGCGTCGGTTCTGTTCTGGGCTTATTGGCAGGCTTCGCAACCAGGGTCATCGATGGCGCAGAACTTCACATCGGTGGCTGGTTCACTGGCTGCAGATGCAGCGGTGTGCGATGAATCGCTCGACGACGAAACAGCATTGAGCTGACCAGCGCGCCCAGTGGATTTTTCTGCATGCGTGGCAGAAGTGGTGCGAAGGTAATAGGTGGTCTTCAGACCGCGCAACCATGCGAGCTTGTAGGTGTCATCGAGCTTCTTGCCGGACGCGCCAGCCATGTAGATGTTCAGGCTCTGTGCCTGATCGATCCACTTCTGGCGACGGGCTGCAGCTTCTACCAGCCAGAACGGTTCGATTTCGAAGGCCGTGGCGTACATGGCCTTGATGTCCTGCGGAATGCGATCGATCGGTTGCAGCGAACCGTCGAAGTGCTTGAGGTCCATGACCATCACGTCGTCCCACAGGCCCAGGCGCTTGAGATCCTTGACGAGGTAGTTGTTGATGATCGTGAACTCGCCCGAGAGGTTGGACTTGACGGACAGGTTGCCAAAGCTCGGCTCGATGGAGGCATCGACGCCGATGATGTTGGAGATGGTGGCGGTCGGTGCGATGGCTACGCAGTTGGAGTTGCGCATGCCGTCCTGGGCGATCTTGTTGCGCAGGGCGTCCCAGTCCATGGTCGAACTGCGGTCGGTGTCGACATAGCCGCCGCGCTCCTGAGCCAGCAGATCGAGCGAGTCCAGTGGCAGGATGCCTCGGTCCCAGAGAGACCCCTTGAAGCTGGAGTAATGACCGCGCTCACGTGCCAGCTCGGTAGAGGCCCAGTAAGCGTAGTAGCAGATGGCTTCCATGGAGTTGTCGGCGAACGTGACGGCTGCGTCGGAGCCATACGGCACACGCATTTCGTACAGGGCGTCCTGGAAACCCATCAGGCCCATGCCCACGGGGCGGTGGCGCATGTTGGAGTCGCGGGCCTTCTTGACAGCGTAATAGTTGATGTCGATCACGTTGTCGAGCATGCGCATCGCTGTATTGATGGTGCGCTTGAGCTTCTCGTGGTCCAGTTCCTTGCCGTTGGCGCCGTCCTTGAGGTGACGGACCAGATTGACCGAGCCAAGGTTGCACACCGCAGTTTCGCCATCACTGGTGTTGAGCGTGATCTCGGTGCACAGGTTGGAGCTGTGGACGACACCGGCGTGCTGCTGCGGGCTGCGCACGTTGCAGGCGTCCTTGAAAGTGATCCATGGATGGCCGGTTTCGAACAGCATGGAGAGCATCTTGCGCCACAGGTCGATGGCCGGTACTTTCTTGTGCGGCCGGATCTCGCCGCGGGCAGCTTTTTCTTCGTAGGCGGTGTAGGCCTTTTCGAAATCGGCGCCGAAGAGGTCGTGCAGGTCGGGGACGTCGCTTGGGGAGAAGAGTGTCCACTCTCCCTTTTCCATGACGCGCTTCATGAACAGGTCCGGAATCCAGTTGGCCGTGTTCATGTCGTGGGTGCGGCGACGGTCGTCGCCGGTGTTCTTGCGCAGCTCGAGGAATTCCTCGATGTCCAGGTGCCAGCTCTCGAGATAGGTACAGACGGCACCCTTGCGCTTGCCACCCTGGTTCACGGCGACAGCGGTGTCGTTGACCACCTTGAGGAACGGGACCACGCCTTGCGACTCACCATTGGTACCCTTGATGTGGCTGCCCAGTGCACGCACGCGGGTCCAGTCGTTGCCCAGGCCGCCAGCGAATTTGGACAGCAGTGCGTTTTCCTTGATGGACTCGTAGATGCCATCGAGGTCGTCCGGCACGGTGGTCAGGTAGCAGCTCGATAGCTGAGAGCGCTGGGTGCCGCTGTTGAACAAGGTGGGCGTGGAGGACATGAAGTCGAAAGAGGAGAGGACTTCATAGAACTCGATGGCGCGGGCTTCGCGGTCGATCTCGTTGAGCGACAGGCCCATGGCCACCCGCATGAAAAATGCCTGCGGCAGCTCGATGCGCTTCTTTCGCACGTGCAGGAAGTAGCGGTCATACAGGGTTTGGAGACCCAGGTAGTCGAACTGCAAGTCGCGCTCGGGCTTGAGAGCGGCGCCGAGCTTTGCGAGGTCGAACTGCATCAGCTTGTGATCAAGCAGGTCATTCTCGACGCCCTTCTTGATCAGCTGTGGGAAGTACTCCGCATAGTGCTGTCCCATGTCCTGTGGCAGCACTTCTTCACCCAGGACTTCCTTGATGATGGTGTTGAGCAGCAGACGCGAGGTGGCGTATGTGTAGTCAGGGTCTTTTTCAATCAGGGTGCGGGCCGCCAGGATGGACGCCTTGTGCACTTCTTCCATGGGCACGCCGTCGTAGAGGTTGCGCATGGTTTCCGCGAGGATCGGATCGGGCGTGACATCCGCGCCCAGGCCAGCGCATGCGTTCTCGATCTGGGTGCGCAGCCTGCCCAGGTCCAGCGGGATTCGCTGTCCGTTGTCGACAACAGTCATGGACGCTTCGGCCACAGGCGCCGTGGCTTCGGCCTTCTGGTGTGCGCGTTCTTGCGAGCGGCGCTCACGGTACAGAACATACGCGCGGGCCACTTCGTGGTTGCTGCTGCGCATCAGGCCGAGCTCGACCTGGTCCTGCACGTCTTCAATGTGAAAGGTGCCGCCGCCCGGACGAGAGCGCATCAGGGCACGCACGACGTTCTGTGTCAACTCTTCCACCGTCTCTCTCACGCTGGCCGACGCCGCGCCCTGGGTGCCATGGACAGCCAGGAAGGCTTTCATCATGGCAACAGCGATCTTGCTGGGCTCAAAGGGGACGACCGCACCATTGCGGCGAATGATCTGGTACTGGGCGTACTGCGCGTCGTTGATGCGTGGCGCTGCGTGTGCGGGCTGGATGGACGACGGCGCTTTGGCGGCAGCCGATGAGTCGGTGGGTTGGGCAGTCTGCATGGTTCCTCTTTCAATGCGCTTGTGTGTGTGTTTTTGGCTCAAGGCGTGGAAGCTCCTGATTGCGCTGCACATAGGGCTTGCTCGGCTCGCTCCAGGCACGTTGCTCCCTTGTGGAGAGCAGGAGAGGAGGGTTTTCTGCGGTGAAAACGGGGGAGCGACGGCGGCAATGCGTCAGCGCAGGAGACACTATATATGGTGTCTCGCCAGCTATCAAGACACTACCGGTAGTGTTTGGCTAAAAAAGCAGCAGGCAACTGCCACTCGTCTTTTCGCACAGTAAAAAACGGGTGTGCACCGCTCTTGTGCGGCGGGTCGGCAAGGTCGATATGGCGGGCCTTCTTCACCTGGTGGTCAGGTTTTTCGGGCTGTCCGGCGGATTTTGGTTTTGCAGGCCTTGTGAATCAAGGGGGCAGGGCTGTGCCCCTGATCAGCCCGGTGCCAGCGTCGCCGTCAGGACGCCTGTCCGGGAATCACAGCATCAGGAAAACACTGATTGGGCCAATGCAACAGTTGTTGCAGGCGAATCCAATCAAATCCGGCGCCTGGATCCAACTTGCGACCAGGCGCGATGTGTTCATGGCCTGCAATGTGCCTGATAGGGTATCGGGCTTGAATCACGCGGCAAAGCCATGCCAGCTGCTCATACTGAGCAGGCTCGAAGCTGCCGCCTTCCAGGCCTTCAAGTTCGATGCCGATGGAGTAGTCGTTGCAGTTGTTCCGCTCCATCCAGCAGGACCGACCGGCATGCCATGCCCGGTCGTTCACGCTCACAAACTGCTGGACGCTGCCGTCCCGGCGGATGAGGAAATGTGACGATACCTCTGTGCCCCGAATGGATTGGAAGTATGGATGAGCGTCCCAGTCGAGGCAGTTGGTGAACAGCTGCTCGATTTCCCTTCCGCCAAATATGCCTGGCGGAAGGCTGATGGAATGCACGACGATGAGATCGACGTCCGTCTTGTCAGGTCGCGGGCCGAAGTTGGGGGACGGACAATTTGCCACACTGCCCAGCCAGCCATCGCGCCAGTCGGCGGCTTCGACTGCCCTCTCGCCAGTGTGGGCGTGAGGGTCAGTCTTCACTTGAGTCGGATGGCATCGTGATGCCCAGTCGCTGGATGCGATAACGCATCTGCCGAAGATTCAGGCCCAGCCGTGCAGCGGCCGCGGTGCGGTTGTACCCGCTTTCCTTGAGCGCCATCAGCAGGACCTGGCGTTCCTGGTCATCAAGGAAACTCTGCAAGTCCGGCGGAAGGCTGAGCGGGCCTTGCGCGGCAGCCGGAATGCTGTCGCCGGTAGCCATTTCGAAGGGGCTGGCGACGCCGGGACGACTGACCGGCTCACTTTCCTGCTCGGCATGCTGACCCGGCGTGTCATCTCCGAAGTCTCCTGGCTCGATGGTATGTCCGGAGCTCAGCGCCAGCGCACGCTGAAGCAGGTTTTCCAGTTCGCGAACGTTGCCAGGCAGTTCGCGGCCCTGTAGCGACGCGATGGCTGCCGTCGACAGCAGGGGAACTTCCTGTCTGGACTCTTCGCAGATACGGCGCAGAATGGCCTGTGCCAGCTCTGGCAGGTCTTCTCTTCGCTCGCGCAATGCTGGCGTGCGCAATTCGATGACGTTGAGCCGGTAGAAAAGATCTTGCCTGAAGTCTCCCGACTGTACGAGTGCGGCCAGATCCTTGTGGGTCGCGCTGACCAGCCGCACGTCGACTGTCTCTTCCTGCACGCCACCCAGCGGGCGGACGCGCCGCTCCTGGATGACCCTCAGGAGCTTGGCCTGCATGGCCAGTGGAAGGTCTCCGATCTCGTCGAGGAACAAAGTGCCTCCCCTCGCCGCCTGGAAGTAGCCCTCCCGGTCAGAGCTTGCCCCTGTGTAGGCACCCTTTCTTGCGCCGAAGAACTCGGCCTCGATCAGGTTCTCGGGAATGGCTCCGCAGTTGACGGCGATGAATGGCCCTTCGCTGCGGTGGCTGCACAAGTGGACAGCGTTCGCCACGAGCTCTTTACCGGTTCCTGACTCTCCCATGATCAGAACAGGCGCCATGCTGGTGGCCACCTTCTCGATGCGGTTCTTGATCTGGTCGATCGCCCCCGACGATCCGACGATACGGGCGAGTGCCTGAACGCCAGAAGGGGGGGGAGGTGCCGTGTGAATGACGGCGCTGGCCGAAGATGGTCCGGCAGCAGGTTCGGCAGACTGGCGCTGGCTTCTTAGGGCAGAGACGACCGCGGCACGAAGCTGCTTGAGGTCGACCGGCTTGGTGAGGTAGTCAAAGGCGCCATTCTTGAGCGCCTCGACGGCGTTCTCGGCAGATCCGTAGGCCGTGATGACAATGGTCTTTTCAGGGCGCTGATCGGCAGTGAGTTCCTTGAGCAGCTCAAGCCCCAGGCCATCGGGCAGGCGCATGTCGGAGATGAGTACGTCGAAGCGGTCGGCACTGAGCATTTCGCGCGCCTGGCGCAAATCTTCTGCACAGGTGACTTCGTGTCCTTCCCTGAGGAGGGTCAGTTCGTAGAGCGTGCGCAGGTCCGGCTCGTCGTCGACGACAAGTATGCGGGCGGGGCGTGCTTGGGACATCTGTCGGGGTCGGTCGTGTTATGGCTGTGAACTGCCCAGTTCGCCAGGAGACGTGGCAGTTGGTCTCGTCAACGCAGGTTGCGAGTCGCCTGGCGGGTAGTTCAGACTTTGCTGTATGGGGACCGGGCGGCTCTCGGTAGCAGATGGAATGATGACAAAAAACTCATTGCCGTCATGGTTGTCCAGCGCGCTGCGCTGGTAGGAAATCTGCGCACCGTAACGTTCGCACAGTTCCCGGCAAATGTAGAGCCCCAGACCGCTCGAGCGGCTCTCTGAAGAGAAGAACGGTTCGAACAAGTGGTTGAGAACACTCGGTTCGAGTGGCGGCCCGTCGCTCCATACAGAGAGCCGGATGCGATCATTGCCGCTGGGCTGGGTGATGACCCGAATGGAGTTGGGCTGGCGCGAGGCGTGGCGCAGGGCGTTGTCCAGCAGGTTGATCAGCAATCGGCGAAGGTGCTCGGCGTCGAAAGGAACAAAGGCGCCAGGGGCATGGATATGCACGCCCAGAATGCCTCTGGCCTTGGACTGCCTGACCCACTCATGCGTGATCTGTCGCACCGTGTGGTCCAGAGGCAGCGTCATGGATGCGTCTGCCGGCTCCAGGGGCTGGGCACGGGCGAGGTTGAGAATGTCGTCGACAATTCTGGCCAGACGCTGTGCGTTCTGATCGATCATGCTGGTCAACCGCTTCTGGCCGGGATCGGCAACCTCTTCTTCGAGCAAGGCGTTGGCCTGCGTGATGGCGGACAAGGGGTTGCGAATCTCATGGGCAACGGCAGCTGACATTCGCCCCATGGATGCCAGCTTCTCTGTTCGTACCCTTGCTTCGACTTCCCGCAAATCTTCCAGAAACAGGACGCAGCGAATACCCCGACCGCTTTTGGACTGACTGATGCCTGTGGTGAGCCGCGTGCGGGCGAACAGTTTGTGGGTGGTGAGATCGTCGACGTCTACCTGGATTTCCGCTTCCAGCGGCTGACCCATGTTGAAGGTCTCATTGACGAGATGCTCAATGCCTTCCCATCCCTCCCTGCCAGACAGAAGCAGTCGCGCTCCGATGGGGTAGGGGTGGTCGCCCATCAGCATGCGCTGTGCAGCAGGGTTGGCGCTTCGGACCACACCATGGGTGTCGGTGATCACCACGCCCTCGCTGAGACCTTCGATGATCAGCTCATTGACCTGTGCCTGTGCCTTGGCCGATGCCTGGCTGCTCAGCGCCAAAGCCTCTTCTTTCGCCAGGCGCCGTGCCAGCTGGTTGGCCAGAAAGGCCACCAGGAAGAAGCCAGTGCCTGCCATCGCCGCTTCCAGCAGCTTGGGTGTTTGCTCGCTGGCCTGGGCGGGACCCAGAATGGCCGATATCAGAAGAATGAGGGTGACGGTGGCTGCACTGGCCAGTCCGAGGTTCAGCGGCCCGACAATGGCCGCCAGCAGCACAGGCAAAGCGTACAGGGGAGTGAGGTTGTGGCTGCCTTGCTGGAAGTTCTGAATGATGGCGATGACAGCGATGTCGATGGCGATGGTGACCAGCCATCGCAGGACCGGGGATTTCCAGCGGCGAAAGGAGCGGCCATAGCGGAAGACAAAGCCTGCCCCGACCACATGGGCCGCCGCCAGGGGCAGGATCCACAAGCTGTTGCCGGGGTTGGTCTGCGTGAAGAAGAGGAAGACCTGCAGTGCCAGCAACGCGCTGGCGGCAAACAGACGTGCGCCCAGAAACGCACGCCAGATGCGGCTGAATGCGTACTCTTGCTTGGTCGGCCCGAAGCCGCTGCTCTCGGGGCCGAAGTCGCCCATGCGGGTGGAGAAACCGGACGGCGGTACCGTGTCGCGAGGGACTTCGGTCAGGAGGCTGAAGTCGGTGAGGGCGCGACGGCGCGACGAGCGGTACTTCATGGTCAGCCCTGACGCTCGTGCGCAGCCCTGTGGGAGGGATCGCAGAAATAGGCGTCCTTGCCCCGGACGGCTTCAGACTGTGGGAGGTGGGTGCCGCAATGCGCACAGGCGACCATCGCTACGGGCGCATGAGAGCGGCCGGCCGGTGCGGTCTTGTGAGTGGTGGACGCCTGTCCGACATGGTTCTTTCGCCACATCCACCAGGCAACACCCAGTACGACGGCCAGCAGCAGGTATTTCATCATGGCTTCACGCACCTGGTCATTGGCTGGCCCGGTGAAGGACGACTTCAAGAACAAAGCGGGAGCCGACGTAGCCCAGCAGCATGAAACCCGCCGCGACGTAGATGGTCCTGACTGCGGCGTGGCCGCGCCAGCCCAGGCGCCAGCGGCCGAGAAGGAGGACCCCCATGATCAGCCAGGCGAGCACCGAGAAGGCGGTCTTGTGGTTCCAGACCCAGCGCTCATTGAGCATCTCGGAAAACCAGCCGCCGGCCAGCAGCGTAGCGGTCAGCAATACAAACCCGGCTGTCACGAACCGGAAGGTCAGATTCTCCAGGGTCAGCAGCGGGATGGTGTTTTCAAGGGTGGCGCCGGCCCGCATGGCTTTGTCTGCGCGTTGCATCAGCCAGGCGTGAACCACTGCCGCGCTGATCAGACCGTAAGCTGAAATGCCCAGCGCCCAGTGCAGTGGCAGCCAGGCGGAACCCAGCGCCGGATAGTGTGCGCCAGGGAAAATCAGGGAGAGCAGGACGGCCAGAGTACCCAGCAGAGCGAGATTGCCGCGTGCTCGCCATTGGGGATAGAGCCTGCTCTCCAGTGCGTAGATGGTGAGAACCAGCCATGCGGTCATGGACAATGCCGGTGCAAAGCCAAAGCGGGTGGGCTGGATGAACAGGCCGGCCATGAGACCGAGCAAGTGCAGCAGCCAGGCAATACCGAGCAATGTCCGCGTCTGACCGGCCCCCAGTCGCTGGTGGACCATGGCCAGCACTGCATAGGCCAGTGCGGCAGCCAGTGTCAGCGCAGAGTAGACAGGGTGGGCAGATACGGTGGTCAGCATGGGCCTTGGTGCTAGAAATGGACGGCCGGCGCGCTCTGGCGTGGCGCCGGTAAAATCCAAGGAACAGTGTAACGGCCCGGAAGGCTCAGGGCGAACCCTGCCCAGTCATTTCTGTGGTGGCCGTTTCACTTCTCTGACACCTTGCCGGTGTCGGGCGTGTTTTTCGCCCGGTCACCCGCCCTTTGCACTGGACGCTCAATCATGGCCTCAGCTCTCTCCGAACGCTTGACGAAAATCGTCAAGACCATGCGTGGTCAGGCGCGCATCACCGAAGACAACGTCTCGGAGATGATGCGCGAAGTGCGCATGGCCTTGCTGGAGGCGGATGTGGCGCTGCCAGTGGTTCGCGATTTCATCGGACGGGTCAAGCTCAAGGCCCTGGGGCAGGAAGTGGTGGGCTCGCTCACACCGGGTCAGGCACTCGTCGGTATTGTCAACAAGGAGCTGGCGGCCACCATGGGGGAAGGGGTGGCTGATATCAACCTGTCTGCGCAGCCCCCCGCGGTCATCCTGATGGCTGGCTTGCAGGGCGCGGGCAAGACGACGACCACAGCCAAGCTGGCCAAGCACCTGATCGAGAAGCGCAAGAAAAAGGTGCTCACAGTGTCCGGCGACGTCTACCGTCCAGCGGCCATTGAGCAGCTCAAGACGGTGAGCGGTCAGGCGGGGGCAGAGTGGTTCCCCAGCTCTGCGGACCAGAAGCCGCAGGACATCGCGCGAGCGGCGCTGGACCATGCCCGCAAGCATTTCTTTGACGTGCTCCTGGTGGATACGGCCGGACGACTGGCGATCGATGAAGCGCTGATGCAGGAGATCAAGGAGCTGCATGGTGTGCTCAAGCCGGTGGAGACGCTGTTCGTGGTGGACGCCATGCAGGGTCAGGACGCGATCAACACTGCCAAGGCCTTCAAGGAAGCGCTGCCATTGACAGGCATTGTGCTGACCAAGATGGATGGCGATTCGCGTGGTGGCGCTGCGCTGTCAGTGCGCCAGATCACCGGTGCGCCCATCAAGTTCGCTGGCGTCTCCGAGAAAATCGACGGGCTTGAAGTCTTCGATGCCGAACGGCATGCCGGCCGCGTGCTGGGCATGGGTGACATCGTGGCGCTGGTCGAGCAGGTCTCGGCTGGCGTGGACATGGAATCCGCTCAGCGCCTGGCGGCCAAAGTCAAGAGTGGCGAGAGCTTTGACCTGGAGGATTTTCTTGGGCAGCTCCAGCAGATGAAGCAAATGGGTGGGCTTTCCAGCCTGATGGACAAGCTGCCCGGAGAGCTGGCCGGCAAGGCCAGCGAGGCGGACCTGACCCGCGCAGAAAAGGACATCAAGCGCAAGGAGGGCATCATCTGCAGCATGACGCCAACCGAGCGTCGCAAGCCGGAGCTGATCAAGGCGACGCGCAAGCGCCGCATTGCGGCTGGTGCCGGCGTGCAGGTGCAGGAAGTCAATCGCCTGCTCAAGGAGTTTGATCAGATGCGCGCCATGATGAAGAAGATGAAGGGCGGCGGCCTGATGAAGATGATGAAGCGCATGGGAGGCATGAAAGGCATGCCCAAACTTCCCGGAATGGGTTGACTGAAGTCAAGCCGCGACGGGCAAGCAGGCCGCATACTGCGGCACCATGTGGTTGACCGCCGTTGAATTGCTGATTCTGGCCAGCTCCGTGGTGGTGGCGCTGTGGTTGCGCCCGTGGAGGATGCTCAATGGCCCTTTGCTGACGCCTGCTTTGGCCGCTGTGGCGCTGCTCCCCTGGGTCTGGTTGTTGCCACAGAAAATGCCGCACGGCCTGCAAGTCCAGCTCTCTGGTGCCTGTTTGCTGGTTCTGATGCTTGGCTGGCCTCTGGCCACACTGGTGCTGTGCGCCGTGGCGGTTGTGGTTTGGCTTGCTGGTCAGGCCGAGGTCACCAGCGTGCTGGCCCAGCTGACGTGGCTGGGGCTGGTGCCTGCAGCGTTCACACTCGGCATTGGCGCGCTGATACGGCGCTGGCTGCCGCCTCACCTTTTCATCTACACGCTTGGCCGCGGTTTCCTGGGAACAGCCGTGGCCTTGTTTGCCGCCGGCAGTCTTCAGGAGTTGCTGCACCGCCTCACTGGCGGTGTTGGCATAGAGAACGCGCTGGTGGCCAGATGGCTGATGGCCTGGGGCGATGCCTTTCTGACGGGCATGTTCTGCGCCATCTTCGTGGCGTTTGTACCCCAGTGGATGGCCACCTGGTCGGATGAGCGCTACCTCAAGCCGCCTTCGTCGAAGCCATAGCCAATGACGGCGTAGCACGCGGAGCGGTGGCCGCCAGTGCATGGCGCCAGGCGCGGCGAAGGACGGCCGGCGACCAGGATTCCTCTGGAATGAGCAGGGCACCACGCTGGCGCCAGCGGGCACCGAGGCGGTCGTGGCCCGTGACCACCGAGAATGGAATCGATACCAGCAGTGGAAGGCCAACGGGCAGCAGCCACACCAGGGCTTCGGGTTCATGCAAGGCAATGCCGATCGTGGCAAACACCATGAACGAGGACATGGGTGCCAAACGCGCAAAGGCTTCGCGCCAAGGGACGCCAGCGGCTTCCCGCGGAGGCGACTTCCACTCAAGCTTGAGGCCGGTCAGGGCGACGATCACAAATAGCGAGTGACTGATCATGCGAATGGGCGCCTGGACCATGGCCAGGAGCGACTCGAGAATGGCCGATCCGATCAACTTGATGCCACCGCCAAACGCGCGCTGCTGGCCCCGGATGAACACAGCCGCGACCCCCAGAACACGCGGCAGGAACAGCATGCCAGCGGTCCATGCCCACAGGAGGACGAGCTCAGACTGCACGATCTGCCAGGCTGATGAAGCAGACTCTGCGCCCAGCCAGAGGCCAGTGCCCACAGCCAGGAAGGCCAGCCACATCGGGGCGCTCAGGTAGGACATGGCGCCGACCACAAACATGGCACGGTGCACGCGGTGAATGCCGGGTTCAGCCATGAGGCGGGAATTTTGCAGGTTGCCCTGACACCAGCGACGGTCGCGCTGCAGTTCGCTGAGCAGGTCAGGTGGCTGCTGTTCGAAGCTGCCGCCCAGGTCGGAGACCAGCCACACGTGGTAGCCAGCGCGGCGCATCAGGGCCGCTTCGACAAAGTCGTGCGACATGATGGAGCCAGCCAGACCGCCCTTGCCTTCGATGGGTGCAAGCGCGCAGTGCTTCATGAAGGGCTCAATCCGGATGATGGCGTTGTGACCCCAGTAGTGGGACTCACTCAGTTGCCAGAACTGCATGCCCAGTGTGAACAAGCGGCCGGTGACACGAGCGGCGAATTGCTGGGCGCGAGCGTGCAGCGTGTTGTGGCCGACGGCCTGAGTGGCGGTCTGGATGATGCCGGCCTGCGGGTTGGCTTCCATGAGCTTGACCAGGCTGGTCAGGCAGTTGCCACTCATGACGCTGTCCGCATCGAGAACAACCATGTAGTCGTAGTCCTTGCCCCAGCGGCGGCAGAAATCGGCGACGTTGCCAGCCTTGCGGTGTGTACGGCGGGTGCGCAGTCGGTAGTAGACCTCGACAGATGCCTTTCCGTCGGGACCGGTGAGCGTGGCCCGCAGTTGCTCCCAGGCAGCACGCTCTGCCGCAATGGTTTCGGCGTTGTAGCTGTCCGAGAGAACAAACACGTCGAATTGCTGGGCGTGATGGGTTGATGCCAGCGACTCGCAGGTGGCACGCAGACCGGCGAAAACCGTGGCCACATCTTCGTTGCAGATGGGCATGATGACCGCCGTGCGCGCATCAGGGTTCATCGGGTGATGACGCACCGATGCGCCGCTGATGCTGTGCTTGTCGCCTTTGATCAGCACCCAGAAACCCATGATGGCAGTGACAAAGCCAGTCACCAGCCATGTGGAGAGGATGACAAACAGGCCCATGTGAACCAGTTGCAGCCAGGTGGGCTCCTGGATGGGCTGTGTGTGCTGGAACAGAACCGCTGCCGTGGCAGTGCTCAAAGCAGTGAGTGCAATGAAAGCGGTACGCCGCAGGCTGGCCGCCTGCTCACGCGATCGCTCTGCGGCGGTGGCCGTGTCCCGGCGGAACCTGGCCAGCCAGGGGTTGGCTGGACGCACGCCGGGAAGACTGTTGAGAAGGCCGCGACCGAGGCTGCGCCAAAAGCCGACCCATGGGACGGGCGTCATGGATCCGCGATGGATCGGAGGGGCGGTGATCATGTCGTCTTCGTTCGAGCGTGTTGGCGCAATGGCGGTGACGACAGGCTGGGACTTCTTTACTCGGGCAACTGCAGTTGTGTCCATGTTTCGCTCACAGTGTCGTTTTCGTGTTGGAGAAAGGCGCGCAGCTCGATGGGGCGGGCTGCATCCAGGCGGCGGACGCGCAAGCTGGCGCGCCACATTCCGGGTTGTGAATGGGGGTAGGCGATGGCTTCAAGCACTTCGCCATTGGCGTCAGCCGTGGCCACGAGACTGACCTTGGCGTCGCGCTCGAGCTTGCTCAGCGCAGGTCCGGCAAAGTCGATGACGTAGTGAATCTGCTCGCGCTGCTCTGCTTCCGACAGCCGCGTGTAGCCGAAGCCGATCCGCGACTGGACGGTCCAGGCCGACGGTGGACGCTGGTCGGCGTCGCTTTGCCAGAGCAGGTCATACTGAAGGCGCAGCGGTTCGCCCGGGGCGGGCAACTGTGCCGGAACCCAATACGCAACGATGTTGTCGTGGGTTTCGTCCGGCGTGGGCAGCTGTACCAGCTCGACCCGCCCGTCGCCCCATTGCCCAACCGGACGCACCCACGCGCTGGGGCGACGCTCGTACCGGGCCTCGATGTCTTCGTAGTTGTAGGCATGGCGGTCACGCTGCATCAGGCCAAAACCCTGCGGGTTGCGCATGGCAAACGAGCTGACAGTGATCTGCCTGGGGTTCTGCAATGGACGCCAGAGCCACTCGCCATCACCCGTGGCCATCATCAGTCCGTCAGAGTCGTGCACTTCCGGCCGGAAGTCGCCGGGCCGGGGCTGGTTTTCGCCAAAGAAGAACATGCTCGTCAAAGGCGCCACGCCCATCGTGTGCACCGGATCGGCACCCTGGCGCACAAAGATGCGGGCATCGACACGGGTCACGGTCTGCTCGCCGGGTTCGATGGTGAATTCGTAGGCACCTGTCACGCGCGACGATTCCATCAGGGCGAGCAGCTTGACCGACTTGGTGGTGGCGTCTGCAGGGCGCTGCAGCCAGAACTGGGTGAAGCGGGGAAACTCCTCGCCTTGGCCGCCCACAGTGTCGATGGCGAGTCCACGCGCCGACAGGCCGTACTGTTGCCCTGCGCCCAGTGCGCGAAAGTAGCTTGCGCCCTGGAAAACAACCAGCTCATCCTTGTAGGCCGGGTTGTTCAGCGGGTAGTGCAGGCGAAAGCCTGCAAAGCCGAGGTCGCCCCATTGGCCGGGTTTGACGATGTTCTTGCCATAGTCGAACAGGCGATGGCTGTAGGCGATGTGCTGCACAGAGCCGTCGGGCAGGATTTCATGAATCTGGACGGGTGCTTTCTGGTACAGGCCCAGATGGAAGTACTGCGCCTCAAACGGCAGGGCTTGCTCGCGCCATGTGCTCTGGTCCGTCTTGAAACGGATGTCACGTACCTGGTCGTAGTCGAGTTTGGCCAGCGTGGGCGGGAGCTCGTGCCGGGGTTCTTGCCAGGCCTTTTGAGCGGCGGCGCGTGCCAGAGACTCGACATCTGCCATGCCAAAGCCCGCCGCCTGGCTCCAGGAGGTCGAGGCGGCCAACGCCAAGCCAAGCCAGAGTCGTGCGGACCGGCCGAGCAGGTTTGACGAAGAAAAATGGGCGAAACACAGGTTCATGCCCCTTCTAGGGCAAACCCTGTGCCAGGGCTGCAAAACCCAGTCAAATCAAGGCTTTCAGCCGTAACGGGGTGTGCTTTTCGGGCGCTGCCATCGCGCCATGCTGCGCTGCACCCTGTTTTTGTCGCCGTCTGGCGACAGCTGCCGCTCGTGTGGGTGAAACACCCAATGAAATCAAGGGCTTGGGGCTGTCACTGATCAGCGACAGGCTTGTTGTCCGATTCGTCGGGTGGTGCACCCGCATCGCTTTTGAAGGACCCCGGTGTGAGCTCGTGCTTTTGCAGCAATCGATAGAACTCGGTTCTGTTTCGCTGCGCCAGGCGGGCAGCATCGGCCACATTGCCATCGGTCATTTTGAGCAGCCCGACCAGATAGTTGCGCTCGAAGCGCTGCCGGGCATCGGCCAGACTGAGCACCTCTACGCTGGGTGTGCGCAGGGCGCGCTGGACCAGTGCGAGAGAGACCAAGGGCGTGGTGGACAAGGCGCAGGCCTGTTCGACCACGTTGTAGAGCTGGCGCACATTGCCAGGCCAGGTCGCCATGGTCAGGGCCTTGAGGGCTTCCGGAGAGAAGCCGGAGAGCCGTTTGTCGTACTTGCGGGCGAGCCTCTTCAGGAAATGGTTGGCCAGCAGGGGAATGTCTTCCCGCCGTTCGCCCAGGGTAGGCAGGTGCAGGGTGACGACATTGAGCCGGTAGTACAGGTCCTCCCGGAAATGCCCCTCCGCCATGGCGGACTCGAGGTTGCGGTGCGTGGCTGAAATGATGCGCACATCGACCGGAACCGACTGGCTGGAGCCCAGAGGGCGCACTGCGTGTTCTTGCAGCACCCTGAGCAGCTTGACCTGGAGTGCCAGCGGCATGTCGCCGATTTCATCGAGCAGCAGTGTTCCGCCGTCTGCGGCCTGGAAGAGGCCTTTGTGATTGCTCACGGCATCCGTGAACGCCCCTTTCATGTGACCGAAGAGTTCCGACTCCAGCAGCGCTTCAGGAATGGCGCCACAGTTCACGGCCACGAACGGCTTTTTGGCCCGGGCGCTGGCTTTGTGGATGGCCTGGGCGAGCACTTCCTTGCCCGTGCCGCTGTCGCCCTGAAGCAGGACGCTGGCGTCGGACTTGGCCACCATGCGCGCTTCCGCCAGCAGGTCGGCCATGCGGTTGGAGTGGCTGATGATGTCGGCTCTCCAGGCCTCGCGCGCGGGCTTGGCGTCGCTGCCGGAGGGCGCGCTCAGGGCCAGCGCCGCGTGAATTTTCTCCAGCAGCTCTTTGGCGTCGTAGGGTTTGGTGAGATAGGAGTACACGCCTCGGGCCGTTGCCTCCACTGCGTCCGGGATGGTGCCGTGGGCCGTCAGAAGGATGACGGGCAGCGAAGGATGCCTCGCCCGTATCTCATCAAACAGTGCCAGACCATCGCGGCCGGGCAGACGGACGTCGGAGAGCACCAGGTGCGGGCGTTCGATATCGAGTTGGCCCAGGGCGGCTTCGGCCGAACCCACGGCGGTGACCTGGTAGCCAGCGGCATTGAGGCGCATCGACAGCAGACGCAGCATGTCTGCGTCGTCGTCAACCACCAGCAGTTTGGCCTTGTGTTCGGACATGGGCATCAGGATCCCGGTGCGCGTGGCGGGGCGCCGGGGGACATGGGGTTGGGTGAGAGGCTGCGCTCGATGGCCCGCATGGCTTCCAGCCGGCTGTTGAGTGCTTCGATCTTGCGCTGGTACTCGCGCGCGATCTGGGTCTGGCGTTCCGCCTGTTCTTCCAGTCGCCGTTGTTCGAGCAACCGGGCCATCAGCACACGCACCAGTGGCTTGAGTGGTTCGATGGCGGTGTCTGCGCTGGCATCGGTCTTCTGCAAAAGGGCCAGGGCCCTGGCAGTGTCCGCTGCACGCCGGGTATTGATCAGCGTCAGCGCCACACGCAACTGCCTGTCGACGTCATCGCCTGGCTCACCCAGGGCGGCGAGCTCGGCTGTCAGGCCGGCAGGCGTCATTGACCGCAATTCGGTCATGTACACCAGCACCTCCTCAAGGGTGAAGAAGCGCAGAGGCCGTGGCTTGGGCGCTGGTTCGATTTTCTCTGGAGCGGGAGGGGCGTGTATCGGCTCGGCCGCGGGTACCGCGACAGGCGCTGAGTCGACGGCGGCCGGAGGTGGCGCTGGGGGAGGAGGGCTGGCGCAGGCCGAGGCCAGGGCGCAGGCAAGACTGACCGCCAGCCAGCGCAGCCGATGGGCCGTGTGGTCGTGCGTGATGCCGGTGGCTTCAGTTCGCATGTGGCAACTCAATCCTGAAATGGGCGCCCTCGCGCCCCTCGAGCAACTCAATTTTCCCACCATGGGCATTGATGTATTCCTTCACGATGGACAGCCCGACACCAGAGCCTTTGACGGCGTCCTGGGGCTGCCTCTCTCCCCTGAAAAATGGCTCAAATATGCGTTGCCGGTCCAGCTCCGATACGCCGGGGCCGTCATCCTGAACATCGATGGCGACCCTTCCGGGCAATGACAGTATGCCCAAGCGGATACGCCCGCCCACCGGCGAGAACCGGATCGCGTTGGACAGCAGGTTGCCAAACGCCGAAGCGAGCTTCTCGGTGTCCACTGGCATCGTGACCGATGGACCCTCCACCCGCACATGAAGCTGCTTGGCCTGCCAGCGCAGCCGCTGACTGTCAACTTGCGACTCCAGCATGGCGAGCAGGTCGACCGGGGTTCGCTTGAGCTGGCGCGCATCGAAAGCCGCTGCATTGAAACGCAGCAGGGCTTCGATCTGTGACTGAAGCTCGCCAGTGTTGTGGCGCAGGATCTGCACCACTTCGTCCTGACTGGGGTTCAAGGGGCCGGCCACACCATCGCTGAGCACGGCCACGCCTTCGTGCATGGATGCCAGCGGCGTCTTGAGCTCGTGCGAAATGTGGCGCAGGAAGCGGGCCTTGTCGGCATCGAGCTCGGTCAGGCGCAATCGCAACCATTCGAGCTGCTGACCAACCTGCCGCACATCGTGCGGGCCGGGGATGTCGATGGGGTGTTCCAGTCGGTTCTCACCGAGCCCGATGATGGCCTTTTCCAGTCGCCGAAAAGGGCGAGACAGCCACAGGCCAGACCCGATCGCCAGAAGTGCCGCCAAAACGATCGCGCCCAGTACCAGGCGGGTCAACCGCTGCTGTGTGTTGGTCAGCCGGGTCTGTAGCGCCGCGTTGCGGTTGGTGATGATGTTCTGGACTTGCTGGGTGATTGCTGCGTTGTGTTCACCCAGATCCCGAAAGGCCTGTGCCACCGCCTGATCACGCTCGAACATGGTGGCTTCGTCACCCTCGAGCTGTGCCACAGCCTTCTCGAGCTGATTTCGCCAGGCACTGGCCGTCTTGGATGGCAGCTCATTTTCTTCCAGGCGTGCCAGGACATCGCGGGACTGGCCAGCGAGGTCTTCGAACTGCTGGCGCAGCTGCTGGTCCCTGAGGACCAGCGACTGCCTGGCCGAGCGCTCCATGGCCAGTGTCTGCTCGGCCAGGGACTGGGCCGCTGTGCTGAGCTCGATGGCTTGCATGTTGCCTTCGCGTCCCTGGTCCATGAGGGACTCCATCGAAACCAGCGCCTGCACGGCAGCACCGCCGAGCAAGCCACCAACCACCACAAAGGCGGCCAGCATCAACTGGGTGAACGAAGGACGAAAGAAGGCCATTGGCAGCTTGTCGGGCGGTTGCGTCTTGTCTTTTTTGTTGAATCGGTCAGAGCGTTTCGCGCACCAGAACTTCGCCGCGCAGCGAGTGGGGCAGCGCTTGCGTGATCTTCACATCAATCATCTGTCCCACCAGGCGAGCGCTGTTGGGTCCGCCATCAAAATTGACGATGCGGTTGCATTCGGTGCGACCCATGAGCTCGGCGGGATTCTTGCGTGACGGCCCTTCGACCAGAATGCGCTGGATGGTGCCTTCGCGGCTGGCGCTGATGCGGCGAATGTTCTCTTCCAGCGTTGCCTGCAGATGTTGCAAGCGCTTGAGCTTGACCGCGTGCGGCGTGTCGTCGGGGAGGTTGGCTGCTGGCGTGCCCGGGCGCGGGCTGAAGATGAAAGAGAAACTGCTGTCGAAACCCACATCGGTGATGAGCTTCATCATCTTTTCAAAATCTTCCTCCGTCTCGCCGGGGAAGCCGACGATGAAATCGCTGCTCATGGAGATGTCGGGGCGCACGGCGCGCAGCTTGCGGATGATGCTCTTGTACTCCATGGCGGTGTAGCCGCGCTTCATGGCCATGAGGATGCGGTCGGCGCCGTGCTGTACGGGCAGGTGCAGGTGACTGACCAGTTTGGGCACCTTTGCGTAGGTGTCGATCAGGCGCTGGGTGAATTCGTTGGGGTGGCTTGTGGTGTAGCGAATGCGCTCGATGCCCGGGATCTCGGCCACGTACTCAATGAGCAGAGCAAAGTCGGCAATCTCGTCCGAATCGCCCATCTTGCCGCGATAGGCATTGACGTTCTGGCCCAGCAGGGTGATTTCCTTGACGCCCTGGTCCGCCAGCTCGGCCACTTCCGTCAATACGTCTTCAAACGGGCGGCTGACCTCTTCGCCCCGGGTGTAGGGCACGACACAGTAGCTGCAGTATTTGCTGCAGCCTTCCATGATGGAGACAAAGGCCGATGCGCCCTCCACGCGGGCAGGGGGCAGGTGATCGAATTTCTCGATTTCGGGGAAACTGATGTCGACCTGGGGCTTGGCTCTGGCCTCACGGGCTTTGAGCATCTCCGGCAGGCGGTGCAGGGTCTGGGGGCCAAACACCACATCGACGTAGGGCGCGCGTTTGATGATCTCTTCACCTTCCTGGCTGGCCACACAACCACCTACGCCGATGAGCACGCCCTTTTCCTTGAGGTGGCGCACCCGGCCCAGGTCGGAGAAGACTTTTTCCTGGGCCTTTTCCCGAACCGAGCAGGTGTTGAACAGAATGAGGTCGGCTTCTTCCGGATTTTGCGTGGATTCGTAACCCTGGGCAGCGCCCAGCACATCGGCCATCTTGTCCGAGTCGTACTCGTTCATCTGGCAGCCAAAGGTTTTGATGAAGACTTTCTTGCGGGAGTTGGTGGTGTCGGTCATGGCAAGGAGGTGGGCACGCGCTGCAGCCAGCCGCTGGCGTGCTCGAATGAAGGGTGTATTGGCAGGTGGCCGGCATGCGGATTGCCCGGGCCACCGAACCGCCTGCAGGCAGGCGGTGAATGAGAAAAAAGGGAGGAGGGGGGGCGCCTCCGGGCGCTCAGTCGCCAGCGCGTGGGCGGTCGAGAGCGGCTTCGGCTTCGTTGAGGATCCAGACCTGATGGATCTTGCCCGCGTTGTCCGGCAGGTAGTTCACGATCAGCTTCTCGCCAACCAGTGTGCCGGAGAGGACGATGGTGTTGCGCGTATTGAAAATGCGGGCGCCGGGCGTCAGGCGGGTCGGCTGGCCATCCATGGTGACAACAGGTGGCTTTTGCACGATCAGCGTCCCGCGCAACGCCTTGGGCGGGAAGTTCCGCACGTTGGACTTGGCGACGGCTGGTACCGAAGCGCATGCGAGGGCCAGAACAGACGCGCCGAGCAAGGTGCGTCGGCCGAAAGCGGATTGGTCGATTTTTGAACAGCGGTTCATGGTGTAGATCCAGAGGCTGGTTGACTCATGTGGGGTGAAAGGCACATTGTCTCATGTGGCTGCCGCCCCAGGTGTGTCCGAAGCTTGCATTGCGTCATCATTGCAACGACTTTTGTGGCAAGGCGGATTCGGCAAGGCTGGCAGCCCATGGGTGAAAATGGGGTTTCACGGGGCAGGTTGTCACGGCAGATGGTTGCTTTGAGCCTCTTTTTCGCGCACTCCGGCGCGTGACGCGAAGGCGTTCGCCCCATTGCATTGCCTGAAACAAGGATCGATGAACGAATGACAAATCCATCTGTTGCGCAAGTGGTCCGGCAGCTGTTGATGGGCGCATTGATCATGGGGCTGGCAGCGTGCTCGACGGCGCCACCCAAGGGTTTGGAGCCCGTCAACGGTTTCGATGCGACGGAGTACGCGGGCATCTGGTACGAAATCGCGCGCCTGGACAATCGATTCGAGCGCGGGCTGGAGAGCATCACTGCGCAGTACACCTTGCAGGCTGATGGCAGCGTGAAGGTTGAAAACCGTGGCTACAACCCTGAGAAAGACGAGTGGAGACAGGCGGACGGAAAGGCCCGGTTCAGGGGCGAGCGGGATATTGGCTCACTCGAGGTTTCGTTTTTCGGGCCGTTTTATGCCGGCTACCACGTGGTGGCGCTGGCGCCTGACTACAGCTGGGCGCTGGTGGCCGGTGGCACAGACCTCGAGTTTTTCTGGATTCTGGCGCGCGAGCCAGTGTTGCCTGACGATGTAAAGGTCAGGCTGCTGGAGAAAACGAAGTCATTGGGAGTGGACCCGCAGCGCCTTATCTGGGTGCGGCATCTGGCGCGCCCCCCTGCCTGACCGGGCTGAATCGGGCCCAAGGGCAGCGGCGCTGCCGCTTGAGAACCTCTTGAGCACTACTTGAGTCGGGTGGGCTCGATGAGCACGCTGCCCAGGGCAGAGCTGATGGTGAGGGTTCCGTCCTGGATCGTGGCCTGAATCTGCATGCTGCGCTCGGCCAGTTCGGCCAGCGCCTGAGACTGTTCTGCCGGCAGGCACCAGATGCTGAGCTTGTCCAGGCGGCTGACCTTGTTCTGCAGGTTCTTCCACCACACATCAGCCTGTGAAGCATAGGCGTACACCAGCACCGTGTCGGCCTGGCTGCAGGCTTTGGCCAGGGGTTTGTCTTCTGGCTGGCCCACTTCAATCCACAGGCGCTTGCGGCCGGTGAAGTCGGTCAGGTGAACGTCCGGGTCGCTCGGGTCGCACAGGCCGGCGCCAAATGCCAGGGTGCCGTCTCCGTTGCAGGTGTCCTGGAGTTCGTGAGCATTGAGTGCCAGTGCCGCCAGCCGCACCATCATGCGCTCATCGGTTTCGCTCGGGTGGCGGGCCAGCGTGAGCGAATGGTCGGCATAGTAGCCGTTGTCGATGTCGGCGATGCCAAGCGACGCCTTGAAGATGGTGGATTTGAGGGCCATGCCTTGCTCGGTACCCGGAGTCCGGAAATGAAAAAAGCGGACCTGGTAACTGCCAAGATCCGCTTTTCAAGTCTGGTGGCGATAGGTGGACTTGAACCACCGACATCAGCATTATGAATGCTGCGCTCTAACCAACTGAGCTATATCGCCGCAAGAATGGAATTATATGCCAGATTTTCGGGGTCTTCAAGCGTCATCGGCGGAAATCGTGGGGAAGGCGGCGAGTTCCTCCCGGATCAGGCGTCCGATGAGCTGGTCCAGCGTGGAGACCGAGTAGTTCTTCACGTCGTGCACGGTTTCACGGCCGGGGCCACTGCCCGGGTCTTCGGCCCGGTCATAGGTGAGGAACACAAATCGGCCACCAGTGAACTGGGCCAGCTGGCGCTGGATGTACTCGCCCTGGGGATCAAGCCCACTGGCGCCCACGCTGAAGATCTTGATGCCTTTGCCGGCAGCCGCCACCATGGCCTCGTCGTAGCGGGGCCGGTCCTGACCCAACTGCGGCGGTGCGTCGGCGAGCAGCACGACCATGCGGGTGGTGCCATTGCCGCGCCAGCTCAGCTGGTGCACGGTCTCGTGCAGGGCTTCACTCATGGCTTCAGGCGTGTCGCCACCGCCTCCGGCCTGCAGGAGGTTGAGGACTTTCTGAAAACCCGAGAGGTCGTTGGTGAAGTCGTGCGTCCGCAGCAGGAAAGCGTCGCCCCTGTCCCGGTAGGCCACCAGGCCAAAGCACAGGTCGGGCTGGCTGGGCAGTTGAGCCGCTTCGTTGGCGATGGCCTGGATGCTCGCTTTGAGCTTGGCGATTTCGTCGCCCATCGAGCCAGTGGCGTCGACCATGAACACCAGATCCAGGCTGGCGCGGTGGTAGGTCTGTGCTTTCTGGATCTGGATTTCCACCGCGCTTTTCTGGCCTCGTTGCAGGTAGCTGCGGCCCATCGCCTTGCCCTGGTGGGCGATGACTTCGAACAACTCGGTGTTCGCCGTCTTGAAGGCGTTCGGGTGCAGCCAGGCCTTGCCGGCGGAATCGGTTCGGACCCAGAAGGTTTCGCCTTGGGCCGAGCGCACCTCCACCTCGGCGTCTGGCACCGGCTTGCCCAGGCTGTTCTTCACTTCCAGCAGATAGCGTTCGCGGATGTCCCTCTCTTCATGGCGCACCTGGGTGCGGTCTCGGAAGGCGAGGTATTCGGAGAAGTCGGCGTTGTCGTTGACCATGCCGGCGGTCACCACGGGCCGCTGTGGCGGCGCGACCAGGTGCGAATCCACGCCAACATCGGCTGGTGCGACCGCCGTGGCCTTGTCGGCGAGCTCGGCAATGGGGGCTGCTGCAGGCGAGGAGGTCACGGGTGGGCGCTCGGCTTCCACCATGGGTGCGACCAGCTCTTCAGCGCTGCGCTTGATTCGTGCACTGGCGCGCGCCCTCTCCTTGCGGCTCTCCAGCTTGGGCGCCGCCGGCTTGGCCAATGTGTCGCTGCCCTCGCTGAGCCCCGCGATGCTGACGGCTGCATCCGATTCTTCCTCGGCGCCCTGCAAGGCGGCCGGATCGTGCCACCGTGTCTGGCGAGTTTGGGCCGGGCGCTTGCAATGGGTGGCGCGGGGCGAGTCAAATCCGCGTTGAGCGCTCATGCCGGCCTGCTGGGACAGAGGGACCAGATGGTCCTCGTTCACCGCTGGCCGCATTTCGCGTGCATGCGCGCTGTAGGTCAGGCCGGTCAGCAGCAATGGGCCGCACATGAGGGCAGCGACGGCCCGCTGCAAAGAGGTGGCACGACGGGGGTGGTTTTTCTTCGGCATCATGAACTCCTGGGTGGGTGATGCCGGTTGGACGCAGCGCCGAGCCAAACGGGGTTAAATGTTGCGCTCTTTAGTTGCAACAAATTGCTTCAGGTTTGTGCCGAACGTGCGCGCTTTGTTGGGTCAGATGGGCAATTCATAGGTTTTCCCTGCGTCCCCCAGCACGGTACTGCGTTCTCGAAGCAGCACTCTGAGGACCTTGCGCTCGGGGTTGTATTCGAACGCGTCACCGGTGAACACATCGCGCATGTCGGCGGGGGCGTTGCGCACCCAGTCGGCACTGACCTTACCGGGGGCGATGCCCTGGCGGCGCGCTTCCAGCGTGAGGCGGGTAGCGGCGGCGAAGTTGCGCAGGTCGGCGATTCGGGTGCCGAAGCTCGCGTAGTTCGGCTCAGCCACGGACATCAGAATGATTCCTACGCCATTGCGGCCCAGCGCGCCGCAAATGGCCATGTTTTGCTGCGTCAGGAGGGGGAAGCCGGGGCATGGGCGTCCACTGGCTTGCTCTTGGGGTGCCACGGCCATGCCGCTGGCCGACAGGTGAGCGTTTTTGGCGCCACGCAGCACCATGTCGGCATGGATGTTGGACGTGGCGCTTTCGTCGAAGACAGTTTTGCTCAATGCGCGTCGCCAACTGGATCCCGACGTCATGGAGGCGAGCAAGTCGTTCTGGAGTGACAAGAAGAACGTACGTTCGTTTTCCACCGCTGGAACAATGGCGTCGACCATGTTGTCTGTCGTCCGGGTCAGTTCCACGAGTGCAGCCCAGTCACTGGCCGATGCCGAGCTGTCCTGCTCGAGGGCAAGGTTGTGAATAGCCAGCAGATGATCTGTCTGGGCCACTGCGGCGATCATGGCGCTGATGAGGTTTTGGTTGGCGAAAGTGGGCCATGCCTCGATGAGATGCATCCAGTCGGCCTCTGCTGCCTGACGGTTGCCATCACGCCATGCCGCTCGAAGGTTTGCCACTTTGCTTCGATTGACGGCGATCAGTTCGCTGAATTTGGGGAGTGGGTCACTGAAATTCTCTGCACGAATCGACCTGCTGGTGCTGTCCATTGCTGTGTCGAATCGTTGTTCAAGGTGTGCGTGCAAGGGCGCTTTTGCAGCTTGTGCCCATTGCGATGACGTCCACCCAAGCTCTGGCCGTGCTTGTTCACTTCGATCGGGCGCAGCGAGCAGCGCTCTACCTTCGGCACAGGCAATGGTGCGCGCCTCGCGTTGTTGTTCCAACACGCCTGCCTGGGCTTCGGCTGCCGAGTCTTCCGCTTCAGCAACTTCGCTCAAAGAACGAGTGTTGGCCTCAGGCCGAGTCGACCGGGCAGCCTCCAGCACACACCGACCATACGCCACCGGGTCCATGTCGGCAGGCGCCAGAAAGCCCATCAACAGCAAGCCGCCGTCGGAGTCAACGTTCCCTGCTTGCACACGCTCATCCAGCGCCAGGCGCTCGGGTGTGGGTGCTTCGGGGGTGGCGATGAAATACAGGCGCTGCACGACCCATAGGCCGAAAACCAGCAAGACGGCCAGCACACTGTTGCGAATCCAGCGCAGCACGCGGCGCCAGCCTGAGCGTGGTGCAGGCAAGGTGGTGTCGATAGGGCTTGTCATTGTTGTGTGCTTCCTCCCGGTGGCGCGCAAAAAAAGCTGGCAGGCAACACCTGGCCTGCCAGCCCCCGTTTCCCCGTACTTTACGCGTTCTTGAATGTTGGCTTGCGCTTGTTCACGAATGCGTCCATGCCTTCTTTCTGGTCTTCGGTGGCGAACAGCGCGTGGAACAGGCGGCGCTCGAACATCATGCCATCGGACAACGGGCCCTCGAAGGCGCGGTTGACGCATTCCTTGGCGGCCATGACGCTGGGCAGGGAGAACTCGCAAATCATCAGCGCGGCGCCCAGGGTTTCTTCCATGAGCTTGTCCAGCGGCACCACGCGGCTGACCAGGCCGGCGCGTTCGGCTTCTTCGGCATCCATCATGCGGCCGGTGAGGGCCATGTCCATGGCTTTGGCCTTGCCCACAGCGCGCGGCAGGCGTTGCGTGCCACCGGCGCCGGGAATGATGCCCAGCTTGATTTCGGGCTGGCCGAACTTGGCATTGTCGGCGGCGATGATGAAGTCGCACATCATGGCCAGCTCGCAGCCACCGCCCAGAGCGAAGCCGCTCACCGCAGCGATCACGGGCTTGCGGATGCTGCGCAGGGTTTCCCAGTTGCGGGTGATGTAGTCGCCCTTGTAGACGTCAGTGAAACTGTACTTGGCCATGGCGCCAATGTCGGCGCCGGCGGCAAAGGCTTTCTCGCTGCCGGTGACGACCATGCAGCCGATGGCTTCGTCGTTGTCGAAGGTCTTGAGGGCGGTGCCCAGTTCGTCCATCAGCTGGTCGTTCAGGGCGTTGAGCTGTTTGGGCCGGTTGAGCGTGACGATGCCGACGCGGCCTTCGGTGCGCACGGTGATCAGCTCGGGGGTGGACGCGGTGGTGTCGCTCATGGTGTGGGTTTCCTCGGGTGGGTTTGAGGCGCGGTTTGGCGCATCATTGCTAATTGACGTAAACGTCAACTATAGCGGCTGGATATGACAAGTCCATGGGAAATTCCTTTTTTTCGACCGATCGGTCGGTCAATGCTAGAGTTGGCGCTTTCTTGGCCAAACATTGAGACGACTCGCCCACCGGAGACAAACTGACATGAGCCCAGCCGAAGCCACCATCGCTGCCGCAACGGACACCGTGCTGTACGAAGAGCGGGGCGACGTTGCCCTGATCACCCTGAATCGGCCGGAGGCGCTGAACAGCTTCACCCGCCAGATGCATGCTGACCTGTGGGCAGCGCTGGACAAGGCCGAAGCCAATCCGGTGATTCGTGCGGCTGTCATCACTGGCGCGGGCCGCGGCTTTTGCGCCGGTGCCGATTTGTCAGAGTTCGACTTCACGCCGGGCCCCAACCAGGTGGAGCGGGCCGACCCGGGGCCTGTGATCGAGCAAGCCTTCAACCCCACGGCGCGCAAGCTGCAGGCGTTGCAGATGCCTGTGATTGCAGCGGTCAACGGCGTGGCCGCCGGTGCAGGCGCGTCGCTGGCCATGTGCTGCGACATTGCGCTGGCCACGCCCAAGGCGAGTTTCATCCAGGCCTTCAGCAAGATCGGCCTGATTCCCGACGCGGGCGGGAGCTGGCTGCTGGTGGAGCGTCTGGGTCTGGCCCGCGCCATGGCGCTGGCCATGACAGGCGACAAACTCGGCGCTGCCCAGGCCAAGGAGTGGGGAATGATCTGGGACGTGGTGGAGGGCGAGCCGTCCGACTGTGTGGAAGCCGCACTGGCCATGGCCGGCAAGCTCGCCAAGATGCCCACCAAGGCACTGGTGAGCACCCGTCACCTGCTCAGGGCCGCAGGCACCCGCAGCTTTGATGCGCAGCTGGACGCGGAACGCGATGCTCAATCCGCACTGGGCAAGACGCACGACTACTTTGAGGGCGTGATGGCGTTTCTGGAGAAGCGGCCACCTGCTTTCAAAGGCGAATGATGTACTCGCCCTGAGACATCTTCAGGGCGTCAGCCGTTCAGCCAGGCTCTGACGGTGGCTTCCTGGTCCACTGCCAGGCGAACCACCTTGGCGGGTGCTGGCCATGACATGGGCAGGCGCAACAGCTGTTTGTCGCGGGAGACAAGCGCCGTCAATGAACTGCGCCCATGGAGGTACAGCTCCAGATCCTTGAGTTCATTCACCCGCCAGGCTTCAGAGGCTTGCCCACGCTTGGCCGGCGGCAATTCAACGCCCAGCCATTCGTCGCCAGCGGCCAGGCCGGCCTCGTCGGCCGCGCCACCGCGCAGTACGGTCTTCACCGTGACGATGCCGTTCTGTTCCTGAACGCGCAGACCCAGACGTTGAGCCAAGGGCGCTGGCGCAGTGCTGACCTTGACGCCCGATCCCTTCAGAAGCTCGTCGACGGGCAAGTCGTTGCGACCATGGATCCATTGGTCGAGCAGAGGGTTGAACGCCTTGCCGCCGCTGAGTTGCTGCAGGACAGCGCGAACGTCACTTTCCTTGAGGGGCCCATCGCCGCAACGAGCCCACAGTGCGCGCATGACTTCGTCCAGTGTGCTGCCGTGCTTTTGCCGCAAGGTCTGGTCAATGCACAAGGCCAGCAATGCGCCCTTGGTGTAGTAGCTGACGGTGGCATTGGGCGTGTTCTCGCCCACGCGGTAGTACTTCACCCAAGCATCGTAGCTCGCCTGCGCCAGACTCTGGATGTGCCGCCCCGGAGTCTGCAGTACCTGATTGAGCGATTTGGCGAAGAGCTTGAGGTAGGTGGCGTCGTCCACCAGGCCGGCGCGGCGCAGAAACAAATCGTCGTAGTAGCTGGTGAAGCCTTCAAAGAACCACAACAGCTCGGTGTAGTTCTCCCGTCCGTAGTCATAGCGGGCGAACTCGGCCGGCCGCAGGCGCTTGACGTTCCAGGTGTGGAAGTACTCATGGCTGATCAGGCCCAGCAGCGTGGTGTAGCCATCACCCACCTTGGGCTCTTTGGGCAGGGAAGGTTCGCCAGATGTCGGCTTGCGAGGCAGGTCGTTGCGCTGGCAGATGAGGGCGGTGCTGTAGCGGTGTTCGAGTCCGCCGTAGCCGGTGCCGCTGGCAAACAGCATGAACAGGTAGCGGTCAAACGGAGGCTTTCCGTCCGGGCCGTGCCAGAACGCCATCTGTGTTTCGACGATCTTCCGTGTGTCGGCCAGCAGGCGGTCGCCATCGAACCAGGCACCGGTGCCGCTGACGACGAAGCGATGGGGCACGCCGCGAACGGTAAATTCCCCGCTCCAGAAAACACCCAGCTCCACCGGAGAGTCGGCCAGTTCGTCATAGTGGCTGGCCAGGTAGCGGCCAAAGCCGTCCGCATCGCAGCGCTGGGGCTTGAGGGCTGTGGCGGCCTGCCAGCCATCGGGCGATGTGCCTCGCTCCAGCGTGAGTGTGCATGGCTCGTCTTCACGGCCATGCACTCGCAGACAGGTGGCGGTGGGGTTGAAGAATCCCCGCGTGACATCGAGATAGGCGGTGCGCACCGAGGCGTCAAACGCATAGACCTCGCAGCTCACCTTCAATGGCTTGCCGGGCTGGACGCCTTCTGCCATCCAGGTGTGCTTGTCCAACTGCTTGAGCCGTACCGCCTCGCGCCCCTGTGTCGCTCGAAGGTTCTGCAGGTGCTGCGAGAACTCGCGCACCAGGTAGCTGCCGGGAATCCAGACCGGCAGGCTCAGCTTCTGACGGGTGGCCGGCGCATCGACAACCAGCACCACCTCGAACAGGTGCGATGCTGGCCGTTTGACGCTGACCGTGTAGTGAATGCCCGCCTTGGGCCTTTTGCCGCGAGGGGTTGAGGCGGAGGGTTTGGTGGAAGCAGCAGGCATTGGCACGGTCATATGGGGCGCGAAGGCGCTGATGAAAGAAGTGGCCGGTGACGGAGCGTGCCGGCCAGGGGGTTACTGGCCGGGATGCTGCTTCTTGAGTTCTGCTTCGACCTTCTCCGCAGCGACGGCGCCCGGCACGCGCGTGCCGTCGGCAAAGAACAGGGTCGGCGTGCCGGTGACGCGAAGCTTGCGGCCCATTGCCACGTTGCGCGCAAGCGCATCGGCATCACAACTCGCTTCGGCGGGCGTCTTGTTGTTCAGCATCCAGTCATTCCAGGTCTGGCCCTTGTCTGCCGCGCACCAGATGTTGCGCGACTTGATGGCGGAGTCCTTGCCCAGGATCGGGTAGAGGAAGACGTGAACCGTGATGTTGTCGATCGTGCTCATGTCACGCTCGAAACGCTTGCAGTAGCCACAGTTCGGATCTTCAAAGATGGCCAGCTGGCGTTTGCCATTGCCGCGCACCAGCGTGAAGGCATCCTTGAAAGGCAAATCCTTGAAGTCAATGGCGGTGAGCTTGGCGATGCGCTCGTCGGTGAGGTCAACGCGCTTTTGCGTATCCACCAGCGAACCTTGAATCACGAAATCGCCTTTTGCGTCGGTGTAGAGGATTTCGCTGTCATTGATGCGCACCTCGTACAGACCCTTCATGGGTGTCTCACGAACCTCGTCGATCTTGGGCAGGTTGGGCAGGCGGGCGGGCAGGTTCTTGCGGATCAGTGCTTCCTGCGCCAGAGCGTTCATGGACAACGCGCCGAGCAGGCCCAGCAGCAAGGTGGATTTGAGGAGTTTCATGTCTTCCCGGTGAATTGGTATGGATAAACGTTGTCTTGGCTCAAGCGAAGGGCAGTTCGCGCTACAGGCCCATGGCCTGACGTGTCAGCCATTGCTTGACGGGCCCCAGGCGGTTCACACCGCTCAGCCCCCGGTTTCGCAGGGTCTGAAACGCTTCATGGCGATGCTCGAACAAGCCAAAGAGACCATCGGTCAGCAGGCTCATTGCACTCACATCGGCTTGCCGTGACCGCTCATAGCGGCGCAGCAGTTTGGGGTCGCCCACACTGCGCCAGTACTCGCGCTCACGCATGACCTTGGCCAAAGCCGCAACGTCACCGAGCCCGACATTGAGCCCCTGGCCAGCCAAGGGGTGCATGGCATGGGCGGCATCGCCAGCCAGTGCCACACCGCCCGTGGCAGTGCTCAGGGTCCATTGGCGTGCGCGTGACCGTTCCAGCGGCCAGGCCTGTGGCGCGTGTTCCAGCGTCATGTCGCCCAGCGCATGGTCGCAGCGCTCGCCAATGGCTTGTGTCAGGTCAGCAGCGTCTTTGCTCAGCCACTCGTCTGCTTCAGCCTTGTTCAGAGACCACACCAGCGCCACAGAGTTCCCCTCCGCGCCGCCAAGTGGCAGCAAAGCCATGATCTGGCCGTCGCGAAACCATTGTCGGGCGATGCCGCCGTGCTGTTTCTCACATTGCAAGCGAGCGGCGATGGCCTTGTGGGGGTAGGGGCGGGTGTCGAACTCAATACCCAATGCCTCGCGTGTCCGGGAGCGTTTGCCTTCGCAGATGACGGTCAGGGGCGCCGCAGCAGGTGCCTCTGAGAGGCAATCGATGCTGCCCTGGAATTCCACTGCATTGGCCAAACGTGCTTCCAGACCGGGCACATCCACAATCCAGGCCAGTGCGTCCACCTGCGCGTCGCCGGCCAGAAAATCGAGTTCGCCACCGGCGTCGCCGTGAACCTCCATCGCCATCACGGGGGTAGTTGCCGCGGGCTGCTGGCCATCGGATGGCCAGGCTCGCACCGACTCCAGCAAGGCTTTTGAGGCGGCATTGATGGCATAGGCCCGAACGTCCGGACGCTGCGCATGATCTGCAGGTCTGGCTGGCTCCACCAGGGCCACCTTCAGGCGTTCCTGGGCAAACAGCAAGGCAAGTGTGCGGCCGACGATGCCTGCGCCGCGCACGACGACGTCGTAGCGCTTGGCTGGCTGGGTCTTGGGAGAGCTGGGGTTGACCATGGGGACATTGTAGGAGGAGGGCAGAATGGGCGCTTGTCCCGGCTTTTTCGGGAAGTTTGAAGAGATTTGTGGGGTCCATGGCTATTTCCGACAGCAGCTCAGCCTTTTCGCCTGTTTCCGGGTGGGATGACCGGCCCAGAGGCCGTGTCTCCGGTTTGTGGATCTATCCGGTCAAATCGTGCGCGGGCGTGTCGATGGAGGCCGCACTGCTGACGCTGACGGGCCTGGCGCATGACCGCGAATGGATGGTGGTGGACGCCCAAGGTCGGTTTGTGACGCAGCGGGAACTGGCCGCCATGGCGCTCATCCGCCCCAGCCTCAATGAGGTGGCGCTGGTGCTCACCGATGCGGCAGGCCGGCAGGCGCCGCTGCACATCAGCCTGTCTCCAGATGGCGAGCGTCTGTGCCGGCGGGTTCAGGTCTGGCATGACCATTGCGACGCCTGGGACGAGGGCGAGGACGCCGCTCACTGGCTGCAAGGCGTGCTGGGGCAGGCCGGATTGCGGCTGGTGCGCTTTCCCGCTGGTCAGCGCCGTGTCTGCGGTATGGAATGGACTGCGGGAGTTGAGTACCCGGTGATGTTTGCCGATGGCTTTGGCATTCTGGTGGTGGGCCAGGCGTCAGTGGATCATCTTAATGAGCACCTGGAGCGGCAAGGGCAATCAGCTGTCTCCATTCGACGTTTCAGGCCCAACGTGGTGTTGTCCGGCATGGAAGCCCATGATGAAGATCGCATGGGTAACTGGCGGGTGATGCTGGGAGGCGGCGACGAGGCCGCGTTCGCTTGCGTCAAACCGTGTGCGCGCTGCCCGATTCCGGATGTGGATCCCGATACCGGTGAGCGCGGACACCATGTGGGCGATGCGATCCGCCGGTACAGGGCTGATCGCCGCCTGAATGGGGCCATCACCTTCGGCATGAATGTGGTGGTGAACAGCGGTGCAGGCCAGACACTGCGGGTGGGCGACGCCTTTGAAGGTGATTGGGTTTTTGACTGATCTTTTGCAGCGGTCCAGAGGACCTAGCAGGTGGTGCACACGGTCTTTGAGCCTGCCCAGTTGCTCAGCGGTCCGCTCAGATCCATGCCGCGTCGCTTGGCGGTCATCTCCGCCACGATGCTCATGGCGATCTCTGGCGGTGTGAGTGCGCCCAGGTTCAGCCCAACGGGGCCGTGCAAGGCTGAAGCTTCTGCTTCGCTGACGTCGAACTCCAGCAGGCGCTGACGTCGCTTGGCGTTGTTCTGCAATGAGCCGAGTGCGCCCACGTAGAAAGCGGGCGTTCGCAGGGCTTCCATGAGTGCCAGGTCGTCGAGCTTGGGGTCGTGTGTGAGGGCGACCACAGCGCTGTGGGCATCGAGATTCATGGCCAGCACCAGGTCGTCCGGCATTTCACGCGACAAGGTGACACTTTCCAGTCGCTCCCATCCCTCGTGGTATTCCTCGCGCGGCTCACACACCGTGACCTGGTAATCCAGCATCGTGGCCATGCTGGCCAGATAGCGCGAGAGCTGACCACCGCCGATGATGAGCAGGCGCAATCGCGGGCCGTGCACGGTCGCAAGCGTCTGGCCGTCGAACTGTACCCGGTCGCCATCGTCGGTCATTGTCAGTTGGGCCACGCCAGTGGTCATGTCCATGCGGCGCAGCACACGTTGGTGGTTTTCGATGGCGGCCAGGAGTTCGCGCAATCGGGAGGCTGGCGTCAGGGGCTCCAGCACCAGTTGCACAGTGCCGCCACAAGGCAGGCCGAAGCGCCGGGACTCTTCCGCCGATTCGCCGTAAGTGGTCGTCTCAGGCTTGCGCAGCGCGAGTTCGCCTTTTGCTACACGCGAAATCAAATCGTCTTCAATGCAGCCACCGGAGACAGAGCCGGCCACCTGCCCGTCGTCGCGGATCACCATCAGTGAGCCAGGCGGGCGAGGGGCTGAGCCCCAGGTGCGCACGACGGTGCCCATGACCACGCGGTGGCCGCGCGACTGCCAGTCGAGAGCGGTTCGGATAACGTCGATGTCCAGGCTGTTCATGAAGCGTCTCTCCAATGGGCGGCTCCGGCTGGCCGTGTGGGATGTTGGGGGTGTGTGGGATGTGAGGTGCTCATGGATGGGGTGCGTTGGAGCAGCGGAATCAGGCTGAACAGGGCCAGCGCGCACCATGCGGCCTGCAGCGCTTGCGGCCCCAGCGTGGGCGACCACCAGCCCACTGCGAGCAACAGCAGAGGGCCCGCCCAGAGCCGACCGGGAAACACGTGGACGGTGCCCGATGACGGTGCGACGGCCCAGGCTGCGACGACCAGAAAGGTTCCGCCCAAGTGCCACACAGGCTGGCTCGACCAGGCGAGCAAGGTGCATCCGGTTAACAGCACGAGGATCGATGCCATGGACAGCTGTTTCGGGTGAACGCGCGCATGTGCTCGGCCATGCCAGAACGCCAACAGCGGCGTCACGATCAGCGGCATGCCGGCCATCAGGGCCAGGTGCCACGCCACGATTTCCGTCAGTTGCCAGTTCGAGCCGCCAGCCGCACACCACTGGCCAGCCAGCCACATGCTTCCCATCATCAGGCCCATGGCTTGCCCGGACAAGGTCGGCAGCGGGCTTTCCTCTGGAGGGCGCAGGCTTGCGCTCCAGACGCCCCAACTGACAGCGCCCAGCATCAGGCAAGCGAGGGCGTGGCCGCTCGGACCCCGCCATGCCAAAGCCACAAGGATCAGCGTGGTGCAGGCCACCGCCATAGGCCGCAGGGGGTGCGCTTGGAGGCGGCCAGGCAGCGCCGTTGTCGGCACAACACTTCTGGTGGCCCACCACAGCACCACAGGCCACACGCCGCTGGCGAAGGACCAGCTCACCTCCTGCCCGAGCCATCCCAGCAGCAGCCAGGCCAGCCAGGCGTCTGCCTGGCGCCACGCCGCCACGGAAAGAAAAGCTTGTCGTTGCTGGGCCATGGATGGGCTTTTGTCGGACTCGAGCTTGCTCAGGCTTTGGCGGGTGTCAGTGCTGCAGGCCAGGTCAGCCGGTGACCGGTTCGCTCAGCGAGCGCATCGATGTCTTCAGGGGTGTCGACATCGATGCGGTAGCGTGTATTGGCTGTCTCCCACTGATGGACAGACTCGGGGTGGGCTTTTTGCCATTGCCTGCAACCCACGTCCGCGTCGCCCGCCAGAATCTGCTCGCGCACGTTCTGGCTGAACACCACAGGATTGCCACGCTGCCCCTCCACTGAGGGTTGCACCACCTCTGAGCCTTCGGGGCGCTTTTTGTAGGCGCCGATCACATCGTTGATGTCCTGTGCATTGATGAGCGGCTGATCGGCCAGCGCCACGAGTACGGCGTCGATCTTGCCGGTGAAGGCTTGCAGACCCACACGCAATGAAGACACCTGGCCAGCATCGGGGTCGGGGTTGTGCACGACGGTGACAGGGAAGTCCCGCACCACGGGTTCGATGAGGTCTGCGTGATGACCGAGCACCACCACCAATTCGTCAACCCCCGCGCCAGACAGCGCAATCAGCTGGCGCCGAATCAGGGGCACGCCACCCAGCTCCAGCAGGCATTTCGGACGGTTGCCCATGCGCGAAGCGGAACCGGCCGCCAGCAGGACCGAGCCCATCACCAGACGGCTGTACAGACCGCCGCCACCTTTGAGAATGCAGCCCATGTTTGTTCAAGCTCCCCCACAGCAGGATTTCACGGCAGTTGCGCCAACAGCCTTTGCTTCGGGCATTTCGGCTGGTGCCACTTCACGGGTTTTGCCCCCACAGCATCCCGATGCCTTGGGTGGCTGGCCAGCCAGCTTAGCGTCACTTTGTGATGACTCTGTCGCAGAGGTGCATGGGGTTTGCACTGAGTGTTTGCCCCGTCGGGCGGCGATCACCGTCGCCATGACCGCCAGTGCGATTTCTTCTGGCGTTTGTGCGCCGATTGGTTCGCCAGCGGGTGCCACGATGGCGGCCACCTGGTCAGCGTCTACACCAGCGGCGACAAGGCTCTGCTTCAAAACAGACGCCTTGCGTTCACTGGCCACCAGCCACATCACGCCGGGCTGTAGGGCGAGTGCAGTGCGAAGGGCCTGCAGGTCGCGCCGCCCCTGGGTGGCAACCACCACCATTGCACCCGCAGGGACAGCCTGGCTCACCTCACTGGCCTCGTCGGTGCCAAGGACTTTGGCGGCGTCGGGGTAGTCTTCTGCCGTGGCGCCGTCGGCCACCACCACAGACTGCATCCCCACGCGCGGGGCCAGCCCGCTCAGGGCCCGTGCCACCGGCGAAGACCCGAAGACAACCAATTGTGGTGCGGGCAGCACCGGGTCAATGAACAGCTCCAGCGTGCCACCCGAATGGCAGGCCATGCCGAACTCCAGCACGTCGCCCAGGGTCCGCTGTGCTGTCTCGTCCGTCGGGGCGATGCGGATGTTCTGTGGCTGCCCGGTTTCCAGCGCCATTCTCACGGTCTTGATGACGGCTGGTTGGGCGCAACCGCCGCCTATCCATCCGTGAATCTGTCCGTCTGCCGTGACCAGGGCTTTGTCGCCCGCTTTGGCCGATGTGGGGGCCTGCGCGCGGAGCACAGTGACCAGAGCGAAGGGCAGTTCCTGCTCCTGCAGACGAGCGGCTTGGGTGATCCATTGGTTGCGGTTCATGCGGCACTCCTTCGAGTGAGAGTGAGTTTGGCGGTGTCGAGAGATGAGAAGAGGAGGCGGCTTGTCATGACCACTTCCCGGTTGCTGAAGCAAGCCGTCGCAAATCGCTCAGGCTGGCCAGCGGATTGAACTGGCGAATGCAATGGCGTGCATTGGCGATGGCCGCAGAAGCAGGGGGCTGGTGGGTCGGGTGAAACCAGCTCACCCTCGCACCCCTGCCGCGCAGATGCGTCAGTGCTTGCGCCAGTTCTTCCGGCGCGTCGGTGTCGAAGCCATCGGACATGACCCAGACGTGAGCACCCCGGCGCAGTTGGGCACGAGCGTGCGAATGCGAGAACGTTTGCAGGCTTTGTGCGATGCGTGTGCCGGTGCCAAAGCCGGCGGTGACGGCATTGATCTTCTCTTGCACGGTGGCTGAGTCGCGCTGCATGAGTGCGGTGACTTCAGCCACCCGGGTATGAAAGACGAACACGCGTGCTTGCGACTCGGTGGCAAACGCGCGCGCCACCCGAAGAAACAGAGCCGCATGTGATTCCATGGACCGGCTCACGTCGACCAGAATGAACAGCCGTGGTGGCACCTCGCGACGCGACTGCCACAGCGGCTGCAAAGGCTCGCCTCCCCAGGCCACACTTTTGCGCAAGGTCTGCCGGAGGTTGAGTCGATGCCCCGTTGGCGAAGCCTGCCAGCGGCGGGTGGGCAAGGGCCTGAGCTTTGCCGTGATCTGCCGGGCAAGGCGCTGCAGTTCACCCAGCTCCTGGGGCAGCCACATCTGTCCATCTCTTTGCTGCATGGCTTCGGTGCGGCTCGCGCCGCCCAGGGCTTTGTGTGATGCATCACTTTCGTTGGCGTCCCCGGCACTGGGCGCGTTCGCAGCACTGTTCGGCGCGGTGCTGGAGCCTGGTATTGACTGCGTTTGGCCAGCCATCTGCTCTTGCATTTGCTGCACCACCTGCCGAAGGTCGCGCGATGGGCGCTTCTGCCCGCTCACCCGCACCTGAGCGCGTGTGCGCTCAGGACGCCAGTAGCGGTCGAACAGGTCGGGCCATTGGCGCCAGTCGCGCGCCGATTGGCAGGCAATGGCACGCCAGGCGCTGCTCAGCCGCTCTCCGTTCAAGGCGCCCAGGCCCACAGCCGCCTGCAGCATGTCGCGCTGCTCGGCCACACCGACCTTGAGTCCGTGATCGCGCAGCAACGCCGCGAAACCGGCGAGCGTTTCGCTGGGTACGCGTGCCGGCGCCAGGCTTGTGGCTGGTGATGTGGCGTCGCTCATGACGATGTGGCCTGCGTCTGGTTTTTCTCCGCCACACCCACCGTGCGACGGCCTTCCATCAACTGTCTTGCTCGGTCGGGCCCAATGGCGAAGCGGTCCTCACGCGTCTTCAGCAAACAACCGAGGGTGGTCAGCAGCACGGTCATGTCTTCGGGCAGCGTGTGGTGGTTCATGCGGTGCAAGGCCTTCACCCAGTCCAGGGTTTCGGCAATGCCTGGCACCTTGGACATGTCTTCCTTGCGCAGGCGTTGCACGAACTGCACCGACGCTTCCACCAGCTGCGAGTCAGCTTCGGGCAGCGTTGCCTTGACGATGGCGATCTCCCGGGCCAGGGAGGGGTAGTCGAGGTAGTGATACAGGCAGCGCCGACGCAACGCATCCGATAGTTCGCGCGTGCCGTTGCTGGTGAGAATCACGCGGGGCACCTGGCGGGCTCTCAACGTACCAATCTCGGGCACGGTGATCTGATAGTCGGCCAGCACTTCCAGCAGGAAGGCCTCGAAGGCTTCGTCGGCCCGATCAATCTCGTCAATGAGCAGCACGCCAGGTTTGTCCAGGCTGATGGCCTTGAGGAGGGGCCTCTCCAGCAGATACGCACGGCTGAACAGGTCCGACTCTTTCACAGCGCCGTCAGCCGATTCGCCGAGCCGAATCGCCATCAGCTGGCGACCGTAATTCCATTCATAGGCCGCTTGCGCGAGGTCCAGGCCTTCAAAGCACTGCAGCCGCACCAGCTCCGCCCCCTGTACCTGCGCCAAAGCCGCGGCCAGCGCCGTCTTGCCCACGCCCGCATCACCTTCGATCAGCAGGGGGCGCTCCAGTTCGCCCGCCAGCCACAAGGTCGTGGCCAAATCCTCATCGACCAGATAGCCCGAGCGATGCAATGCCTCGCGCAACTGCAGGTCGCTGTGACCGGATTGGGAGGTAGGTTTGGAAGTGTTCATACCGGAGACGTCCCATCAGCCTCAACACGCGCCGCGAGCACAAACCCGCCAACCCCCAGGGCACCGAAAATCCGGCTTGGCCGGTCCAACGGTGCCGCCCCCCTCCCGCCGAAGGCGAGAGAGGGGGAGAGACGCGAAGCGGAGCGGGGGGTGGTTCATGTCTTCCCGAACAGACCACGCCACCAGTTCTTGATCAAAGCCCAGGCGATGGCCAGGCCGTTGATCTCCTTGGGCACCGGTGGGGCAGACGAGGCTGCAGGTGCACTACCCGTGGATGCGGTGGTGTCGGCGGTCGCTCCTGCGGCCGTTCCCTGGCCTTCAGGCGCTGGCAGGGCGGCGGCGGCCTGACGAAAGTTCTCGACGAACTGCGCCAGGATCATGTCGGAGACCTGCACCATCATCCGTCCGCCGAACTGAGCGAACTTGCCATTGACGATGACCGCAGCGTCACCATGAAGCACGCTGGCCGCCGGGTTGGCCGGGTCGGCGTCGATGGTGGCGGCCAAGTCCATCGAGGCGGTCGAGCCGCCCTTGTCGGCACCTTTGCCCCGCAGCACCATTTTCCGAGCTGCGTCATCTTTTTCCAGCACGTCTACCTGGCCGCCGAACTGCGCCACAGCAGGTCCGACCTTGACTTTCACGCCACCCTTGTAAGAGGTGTCAGAGAGTTGTTCGGTGAGTTCGGCGCCGGGCATGCAGCCAGCGACGGCCTTGAGGTCGCTGAGGATGGCCCAGGCGCGGCCCGGGTCCACATCCAGCGGATAGTTTTTATCGAGTTTGACTTCCATCTTGCTTCTCTGGCCTTCAGAGGGCCAGCTTGTGTTCCTTCAGTGATTTCCAGATGCGGTACGAGGTGTGGGGCATGTCCAGGTGTGTCACGCCTACGTGCGAGAACGCATCCACCACGGCAGAAGTGAAGGTCGGGATGGAACCCACGTGCGGTGACTCGGCCACGCCCTTGGCGCCGATCGGGTGGTGCGGTGAAGGCGTCACGGTGTGGTCGGTCTCCCACTTCGGTGTTTCCACGGCCGTGGGCAGGAAGTAGTCCATCAACGTGTTGCCCAGCAGGTTGCCCTGCGCATCGAAGGGCATCTGCTGGCCCATGGCCACGGCAAAGCCTTCGGTCAGGCCGCCATGGATCTGGCCTTCGATGATCATCGGGTTGATGCGCGTTCCGCAGTCGTCCAGCGCATAGAAGCGGCGCACCTTGGATTCACCCGTGGCGCGGTCGATGTCGACCACGCACAGGTAAATGCCAAAGGGGAAAGTGAAGTTCGGCGGGTCGTAGTAATGCACTGCTTCCAGTCCCGGCTCCAGACCGGCCGGCGGCTGGTGGTAGGCCTGCCAGGCCACATCGGCCATGGTCTTGAATTTGCTGTCGTCGCCCTTGACCTTGAATCGGTCGATTTCCCAGTCGAGGTCGTTCTCATTGACTTCGAGCATGTGGGCTGCAATCTTGCGGGCCTTGGCGTGGATCTTCCGGGCGGCCAGCGCGATGGCCGCGCCCGCCACCGGTGTGGAGCGTGAACCGTAGGTGCCCAGGCCATAGGGGGCCGTCGACGTGTCGCCTTCTTCCACCTGAATCACTTCCGATGGAATGCCCAGTTCGGTCGCAATGATCTGCGCGTAGGTGGTCTGGTGTCCTTGGCCCTGCGTGATCGTGCCCATGCGGGCAATCGCACTGCCGGTGGGGTGGATGCGGATCTCGCACGAATCGAACATGCCCACGCCGAGGATGTCGCACATCTTGCTCGGGCCGGCGCCCACGATTTCGGTGAAGGTCACCAGGCCGATGCCCATCAGCGTCGGGCTGTTCGGGTCGGCCCGCTTGGCCGCCTGCTCGGCGCGCAGGGCCGGGTAGTCCACGGCATCCAGCACCTTCTTGAGGGCCGTGTGGTAGTCGCCCGAGTCGTACTCGAAGCCGAAGGCACTGGTGTACGGGAACTGTTCCTTCTTGATGAAGTTCTTCTCCCGGATTTCGGCCTTGTCCATGCCCAGCTTTTGCGCCAGTACATCCACCATGCGTTCGATCAGGTAGACGGCCTCGGTCACGCGGAAGCTGCAGCGGTAGGCCACGCCGCCCGGCGCCTTGTTGGTGTAGACCCCTTTGACCGAGCAGTGTGCGGCCGCAATGTCATACGAGCCCGAGCAGATGTGGAACAGGCCGGCCGGGAATTTGGTCGGGTCGGCGCAGGCGTCGAACGCACCATGGTCGGCCACCACGTCCACGCGCAGGCCCAGGATCTTTCCGTCAGCGGTGGCGGCCAGTTCGCCGTCCATGTGGTAGTCGCGGGCAAAGGCTGTGGTCGAGATGTTCTCGACCCGATCTTCCACCCATTTCACCGGGCGGCCCAGCACGATGGACGCCACGATGGCGCACACGTAACCCGGGTACACACCCACCTTGTTGCCAAAGCCGCCGCCAATGTCCGGGCTGACGATGCGCACCTTGGATTCCGGAATGCCCGACAGCATCGACACCACGGTCCGCACCACGTGCGGTGCCTGGCTGGTGATGTAGGTGGTGAGGTCGCCTTTGACCGGATCAAAGCTGGCCACGCAACCGCAAGTCTCCAGCGGGCAGGGGTGCACCCGCGGGTAGTACATGTGCTGGCTCACCTTCACCGGCGCGGCATCAAAGGCTGCGTCCGCTGCGGCCTTGTCACCAGCCGTCCAGGTGAAAATGTGGTTGTGGTGCTCGCGCGCGCCATGGGCGCCTTCGGTCTTGCCCGCCAGGTCTTCGCGCAGCACCGGCGCATCCGGCTTGAGCGCATCGATCGGGTCGATCACCACTGGCAGCTCTTCGTACTCCACTTCCACGGCTTCCACCGCATCGGCGGCGATGTAGCGGTCGTCGGCAATCACGATCGCCACTTCCTGCATCTGGAAGTGCACCTTCTCGTCGGCCAGCACAGCGGCGACGTCGCCGGCCAGTGTCGGCATCCAGTGCAGCTTGAGCGGCTTGAGGTCGTCGGCCGTCAGCACAGCGTGCACGCCAGGAATGGCGAGAGCGGCTTCCTTGTTGATTTTGACGATGCGGGCGTGGGCCAGGGGGCTGCGCACGATGTCCATGTGCAGCATGCCGGGCATCTTGATGTCGTCGACATAGTTGCCCTTGCCTTGAATGAAGCGGGCGTCTTCCTTGCGCAGGCGCGAGACGCCCATGCCGGCCAGTGCCAGTTCGCGGGCTTCGTTGTCTTGAAGCGGTGCATTCATGTTTGTGTCTCCGGTGTTGGTCTTCGCGTTCAGGCGGTGGCGGTGGCTTGTTCTTTGAGCAGCCGCGCGGCGTGTTGAACGGCCTTGACGATGTTCTGGTAGCCGGTGCAGCGGCACAGGTTGCCGCTCATGCCCATGCGGATCTCGGCTTCCGTCGGGTCGGGGTTCTCCTGCAGGAAGCGATACGCCCGCATCAGCATGCCGGGGGTGCAGAAGCCGCATTGCAGGCCATGCTCCTGGTAGAAGCCTTGTTGCACGGCGTGGAGCACGCCCTTGTCGGCCAGGCCCTCTACGGTGAGCACCTCAGAACCCTCACACTGCACAGCCAGGTGTGTGCAGCTCTTGACTGAGCGACCGTCGATGTCGACGGTGCAGGCGCCGCAGTGGCTGGTTTCGCAGCCAATGTGGGCGCCGGTGAGGTTCAGTTCTTCGCGCAGGAAGTGAATCAGCAGGGTGCGAGGTTCGACGGCGCGTTCTTCCGACTTGCCGTTCACGGAGACTTGGATCAGTTTCTTGCCCATGTGGGGACTCCTTGGCTTCAGGCGCAACGCGCCCAGGCAGCATTGAGGGCGCGCTTGACCATCTGGGCGGCCATGGCGGTTTTGTATTCGGCGTCGCCGCGCAAGTCTTCTGCAGGCTCGCAGATGGCGGCAGCGGCGTCAGCAGCGCCCTGCACGGTGGCAGGTGTGAAGCCGCCGTCGAGCAGCGCTTGTTCGGCGGCTTCTGCGCGCAGCGCCGTCGGGCCGACGTTCGTCAAGGCAATTCGAACATGGCCCACGCCGCTGCCGCCTTTGCGGATCACCACCGCGCAGCCGGCCGTGGCCCAGTCCCCCGTTTTGCGCTTGAGCTTTTCATAGGCCCAACCGGTGCCTTGCGCAAAAGCGGGCACGCGAATCTCGACCATGACCTCGTTCTCTTCGAGCAAGGTCATGTAGGTGCCCAGGAAGAAGCCATCCGCCGCCACCGTGCGCTGGCCATTCGGGCCTTCCAGCACAAACGATGCGTCCACTGCCAGTGAGATGGCCGGGTGGTCGTTGCCGGGGTCGCCGTGGGCAATGTCGCCGCCAATGGTGCCGCGGTTTCGAACCTGAGGGTCAGCAATCAGCTTGGCCGCTTCTGCCAGCAGCGGGACCTTCTGTTGCAGCACGGGCGAAGCAATCAGGTCGTTCTCCACCGTCATGGCGCCGATGACCACCGTGCTGCCGTCTTCGCGGATGCCGCGCAGCTCGGGAATCCGGTTGATGTCGATCAGGTGTTCGGGCTGCGCAAAGCGAAGCTTCATCATCGGCAGCAGGCTGTGGCCACCGGCCAGCAGCTTGGCATCCGAGCCGTACTGACCCAGCAGGGCCACGGCCTCTCCGACCGAGCGGGGGGCGTGATATTCGAACCGCGGAGGAATCATGGGGGCGTCTCCAGATTGAGTTTTGTCAATGACAAACCCAGTGTAGGAACGCCTCCAACCCGACGCGAATGTCGGGATTTAGAGCGGAGAAGGCATCAGATGCAGGATTTTCTGCACGAAATGTACGCCTGACTGCACGAAGTGCTCAGATCGTGCGGGCAGCGGCAAACAATCAGGGAAAGTCCCCATCCGCGTTACAGCTGGTAATTTCCCTTGGTTTGGCCACATACAGGCCACAGGATCAATGTCGGCTGAGTAGTCCCAGTGCCTCGCGAAGCCGCGTCACCTCACCTCGAGAAACCGGAATCAGATCCCGCTTGCCGCCCTTGAGCGCGATCAGCGTCTTGCTGCCCTCTCTCTCCAGGCTGGCCACAGCATGCAGGTTGACGATGTGACAGCGATGCACCCGCATGAACTGCTCCGGGTCCAGCCGCAGCTCCAGGTCCCCGATGCTCAGGTTGCAGAAATGAAAACCTTCGCGCGTGAGGATGCGGGTGTAGTGCGCCTGAGACTCCAGGCTGAGCACGTCTTTGGCATCCACAAACGCCACGCGATGGTTGGCCACCATGGGAATGCGCAGCAACCTGCGGTTGGGCGTGGCCGGCGCTTCATCGGCGTGGTCATCCTGAGAAACAACCTGGGTGACGTCATAGAACACCAGCACAAAGCCGGTGGTAGCGCCCTTCTGGTCGGCCAGGCGGGTCACCTTGATCAACAGCACCTGTTCAGGGATGTTGATGATCATCGTCATGGGAACAGCGTTGGCGACCGGGCAGGCTGACGCCTCGTCCAGCAGGAAGTTGACTTTCGGTTTGGAGCGTTCGGGGTGGAACGACAGCACCATCTTGTCAAACGGCTGCTTCTCGTCCACCGGCAAGACCTTGCGGGCAAAGTCGTTCATGGCCAGAACATGCCGTTCCTGGTCCAGATGAATGACGCCGCATTCGAACTTCTCGAACAGGTAGAGCGACGAACTCGGCGTGCCCGTTCCTGCCAGGGGAAAATCCATCAGCCTGTCTCCTGCAGCGGGTCTGCCGCCCACACGTCTGGCAGGGTACCGCAAATCGCCTTGTCCGTGGAGCCTGGAGGGATGAGCCGTATGCCCGATCTGCCGCCACACGGGATCAGCCCATGCCATGCAGGCCCGTACGGCCAGGGCGCTGGGTACAATGTCAGACTTTGCCGCCCGGCTCCAGCCCAAGGTCACCGTGATGTGTGCGCCTCGGCGCAATGAGCCCAGGAGCGGTTCCAAAGACCCTCGTGACCAGTACAGTCCGGCGCCCGATTTGCGCTGCGTGGCCCCTGCTGGTGGGCAGGGCACCCCCAATTGAGGAATCTCCATGTCTTTGAAGTGCGGAATCGTCGGCCTGCCCAACGTGGGCAAATCCACCTTGTTCAATGCCTTGACCAAGGCCGGTATCGCAGCCGAGAACTACCCTTTCTGCACCATCGAGCCCAATGTGGGCGTGGTTGAAGTGCCCGATCCACGCCTGGAAAAGCTGGCAGAGATCGTCAAACCCGAGCGCGTGGTCCCCTCCATCGTGGAGTTCGTGGACATTGCCGGTCTGGTGGCGGGTGCCAGCAAGGGCGAGGGTCTGGGCAACCAATTCCTGGCCCACATCCGCGAGACCGACGCCATCGTGAACGTGGTGCGCTGCTTTGAAGATCCGAACGTGATCCACGTGGCCGGGCAGGTTGACCCGATCGCCGACATCGAAGTCATCCAGACCGAGTTGTGCCTGGCCGACCTGGGCACCGTGGAAAAGAGCCTGCAGCGCTACACCAAGCAAGCCAAGAGCGGCAACGACAAAGAGGCTGCAGCCATGGTGAAGGTGCTGGCCAAGCTTGAGCCCGAGCTCAACGAAGGCAAGCCGGTTCGCACCATGGGCCTGAGCGATGACGAGATGGAACTGATCAAACCCTTGTGCCTGATCACCGCCAAGCGCGCCATGTTTGTGGGCAACGTCAGCGAAGACGGCTTTGAGAACAACCCCATGCTGCAGCGCCTGGAAGAGTACGCAACCAGCCAGGGAGCGCCGGTGGTGGCCATTTGCGCCAAGACGGAGGCAGAGCTGGCTGACATGGAAGACGAAGACCGCCTGATGTTCCTGCAGGAGATGGGACAGGAAGAACCTGGCCTGAACCGTTTGATCCGGGCGGGCTTCACACTCCTGGGCCTGCAAAGCTACTTCACGGCTGGCGTGAAGGAAGTGCGTGCCTGGACCATCCACATCGGCGACACGGCACCCAAAGCCGCCGGCGCCATCCACGGTGATTTCGAGCGTGGTTTCATCCGTGCCCAGACGATCGCTTTCGAGGACTACATCACCTACAAGGGTGAACAAGGCGCCAAGGATGCCGGCAAGATGCGGGCTGAAGGCAAGGACTACATCGTCCAGGACGGCGATGTCATGAACTTCCTCTTCAACGTCTGAGTTCCAGGCCAGTCAAGCGCAGTTCAGCCTGCAAGGCTTCACGCCTGCGGCGCCGGCTGCGTTTTGCGTTTCTGGATTTTGGCGGCCCAGATGCTGATGGCCAGGGAGACGGTCAGCAAGGCAAACGCCGGGTAGTTCAGCTGCGCCATGTGACCACTGGCGATGATGGCACCGCCCGCGGCGGCACCGATGGCCTGCCCAGCGTAGATGGCCGAAGAGTTCAATGAGATCGTGGCCGATGCCAGGCCGGGGTCGAGATGCACGAGGCGGGCTTGCTGTGCCGAATTCGACGCAAAAATGCTCGCCGCCCATGGCAGCATCACCACGGCCAGCAGCCCCAGGTGTGGAAGACCCAATGGGAACATCAGCAAGGACACGGCCATGGCCGCCAGGCAGATGGCGACAGCCCTGGATGGTCCCAAGCGGTCGATGCGGTGGGAGATCAGCATGTTGCCCACGACGCCAAAAGCGCCCAGCCAGAGGTACATCAGTGACAGCTCCGTAGGGCTGGCGCTCATCACCTCCTCCAGGTAGGGCGCAAAGTACGCGAACAGCGTGAACTGGCCCGAGCTGCTCACGAGCGTGACAGCCACCGTCAGCATGATGGCCGGAGAACCCAGTGCCTGCCCCCAGGCTTGCCGGGAAAGCGCCGGCGTGCGAAGCCCATTGGGCAGTTCTCGCCAGACCCACGCTGCGCAAAGAAGGGACATCACACCCGTCAGGCCGAAAGACCAGCGCCAGCCAAGCGTGCCGCCGATCCAGGCAGCCAGGGGGACGCCCAGCACCGAAGCCACCGACCACCCGAGAAAAGCGAAGGTGATCGCGCGTCCTCGCAGATGCTCGGGCACGAGCAATCCAACGGAAGCCGCCGCCTGTGGCGTGAAGATGGGAGGGGCCACTACCGTGATGATTCTCAACGCCAGCAGCCAGCCGTAGGATGGCGCAAATGCCGACGCACCCATGGTCAAACCGTACCAAAGCAGGCAAAGCGCCAGCAGTTTGCGTCGGTCCCAGCCGGCGACCAATGCCGCAAACAGAGGCGCTCCGGCGCCCATCAGAATCGCACCAGCAGTGATCAGCATGCCGGCCTGAGGGACCGAAACCGCCAGTGAGCGTGCGATTTCGTTGAGTGTGCCTGGCACCACCATCACGCCGGTGCCGATCACAAAGTTGCCGAGCATCAGGGCCCAGATGGACCGTGGCAGACGGTCCACTTTGGGGAGGGCTAAAGGCTTGATGGGGGCAGTCATGGAGAGAAGGGCTGGCTGGCGTGGCGGTGCGGGGCGCGAAAAAAAGCGTCCAGTATGAGGGCTAAGGCAGAAAAACCGTCAGCTGGTGAGTCCCGGAGGGAACACCCAGACCAGCGCAGCTGTCATCGTCACGTAGCGCAGAAACTTGCCCAGAGCCATGTAGCCGAGGCAAGGCCAGAAGGGCAGACGCAACCAGCCGGCCACAGCGCATAGGGGGTCGCCGATGATGGGCATGAAGGCAAACAGGCATGCCATGGGGCCCATGCGCTCCAGCCATCGCAGCGCATGCACATCTGTTCGACTGTGCCGCGCCTTGTCCACCACTTTGTGCGTGCCATAGCCCATGGCCCACGTGATCATGCCGCCAATCGTGTTGCCCGCCGTGGCCACCAGGATGGTGGGCCAGAAGAGCTCCGGATTGAGGGAAACAAGGCCGAAGACCGCCGGCTCTGAGCCGAGTGGCAACAAAGTCGCTGACACCAGGGACACGATGAACACCGTGCTCAGTCCGACCTCGGGCAAGGCCAGCCAGTTCAGCAGGGCGGTCATCCATTCGGGCATTGAGGGTATGGCTTCTCAGAGGGAAAGAAGGTAGTTGTTGAGTGGTGTCCGGATGAGCGCACATGCCGAGCCACTCGTCGGGATATCACCTGCTGAAAAAACAGGCAGTTAAAATGGCAGGCCCGGTACCATTCAGGCGCCCGGGCATCCTCCATCACCCATTCTCCCACCACCATGCAAATCGGGCCGTACCGGCTGCCCAATGCCCTTTTTGTTGCGCCGATGGCAGGCGTGACCGACCGGCCGTTTCGCAAACTGTGCAAACGGCTGGGGGCTGGATATGCCGTCAGCGAAATGGTGACATCCCGCCCGGATCTGCAGGACAGCCTGAAGACCTCTCGCCGTGCCAATCACGATGGAGAGCCTGCGCCGATTGCGGTGCAGATTGCGGGGACAGATGCGCAAATGATGGCCGATGCCGCCCGCTACAACATCGATCGTGGCGCGCAAATCATCGACATCAACATGGGCTGCCCGGCCAAGAAAGTCTGCAACAAATGGGCAGGCTCTGCCTTGATGCAGGACGAGGCACTCGCGATTGACATCGTCGAAACCGTGGTGGCTGCCTGCGCACCGCATGGTGTGCCCGTGACACTCAAGATGAGAACCGGCTGGTCCGCCGACGGGCGCAATGCGCCGGTGCTGGCCAAGGCGGCCGAGCTGGCAGGCGTACAAATGCTCACCGTGCACGGACGCACCCGCGAGCAAGGCTACAAGGGAATGGCAGAACACGACACCGTGGCACGCATCAAAGACATGGTGGGCATTCCGGTGGTCGCCAATGGCGACATCGATTCCCCCCAGAAAGCGCAAGCCGTGCTTCGCCACACCGGCGCCGACGCCATCATGGTGGGGCGGGCAGCCCAAGGGCGCCCGTGGATCTTTCAAGAGATTGCCCACTATCTGGAAACTGGGGAACTTGCACCTCCGCCCGCATGGAAGGACGTCAAAGCCTGGTTGCTGGATCACCTCGAAGACCACTACGACCTCTACGGCGAATACACGGGTGTACGCTCCGCGCGCAAGCATCTGGGCTGGTATGCGCAGTCCTTGCCCGTGTCGAGCCAGCAGGCCAAGGCCTTCCGCCTGCGCATCAATGCACTCACCAGCTGCCAGGCGCAACTGGACTGTGTGCGAGATGCCATCGACGAATGGGCCAGCGCCGAAGCGGCAGACCCTGGCTGCACCACCTCACAAGACAATTCGACTGACAACTGGAAGCTGGCGGCATGAGCAACAGCCAAAAAGAACAACAAGAACAAAGTGACGGGAATGTGTACGCCTGCGTGCGCACCAGCCTGGAACGCTATTTCAATGACCTCGACGGCACTGAGCCAGCCAATCTGCACGAGATGCTGGTCAAGGCTGTGGAGAGGCCGCTGCTCGAGGTTGTCATGGAGCAAACACACAACAACCAGTCGCGCGCGGCGCAGTGGCTTGGCCTGAACCGCAACACCCTGCGCAAGAAGCTGGTGGAGCACAAACTGATTGACTAGGGCCTGCCAATACCTATTTTCCGAGATGCGTTGCGAGTCAAGAACGTCATGCGCAAGGCGCGAAACGAAGGCGGGGTATGCCCCCGGCAAGGCTTCGCAACGCAGCGCATGGCGTTTTTGGCCGCAACCCGGAGGGAAGGTGTTGAATACAACCCCACTCATCGTTGCACTCCTAGGCCAGACGCCCAGTCTGGCCGGCGTCGAGCGCCTCGATTGGAGCTGTATTCAGCACCTTCGCACTCGGAAAATAGGTGTTGGCAGGCCCTGGCCCCCAGCGGCGCTACGCGCCACCCCCTCAAGGGGGCGGCACCTGGCGGACCGGCAAAGCCGGATCCTCGGTGCCCTCGTCCAATGAATTGGTCATCGGTACGAGACTTCCTTCCTGACTGATTTTTGACTTCAATTTCTCTCTCGAACCTTTCCAAGAATGACCATGCGAGCACTTCTTTCCGTCTCTGACAAAACCGGTATCGTCGAATTCGCCCAGGCCCTGCACGACCTGGGTGTGAAGCTCATCTCCACTGGCGGTACTGCCAAACTGCTGGCGGATAAAGGCCTGCCTGTGACAGAAGTGGCCGAGGTCACGAATTTCCCGGAGATGCTCGACGGTCGCGTGAAGACCTTGCATCCCAAGGTGCACGGTGGTCTGTTGGCGCGTCGCGAGCTGCCCGAGCACATGGCAGCACTCAAAGAGCACGACATCGACACCATCGACCTGTTGGTGGTCAACCTCTACCCCTTTGAAGCTACCGTGGCCAAAGAAGGTTGCACGCTGGCCGACGCGATTGAGAACATCGACATCGGTGGTCCGGCCATGGTGCGCAGTGCTGCCAAGAACTGGAAAGATGTGGGCGTGGTGACCGACGCCGGTCAGTACGAAGCCGTGATCGCCGAACTGAAGACCGCTGGGAAACTGTCTGACAAACTGCGTTTTGCCCTGTCGGTGGCAGCCTTCAACCGTATTGCTCAGTACGATGGCGCCATCAGTGACTACCTCTCATCCGTGACGTTCGAAGAAGAGAAACTCTCCGAGACCTATGTGCCGGCTCGGAGCCTGTTCCCGGGCCAGTCCAACGGACAGTTCCTCAAGGTGCAGGACCTGCGCTACGGCGAAAACAGCCATCAGCAGGCCGCGTTGTACCGGGATCTCTATCCGGCCCCAGGTGCATTGGTCACAGGTGTGCAGCTGCAGGGCAAAGAGCTCTCTTACAACAACATCGCTGATGCCGATGCCGCCTGGGAATGCGTCAAGAGCTTCGACGCACCTGCTTGCGTGATCGTCAAGCACGCCAATCCCTGCGGAGTGGCTGTGGGCAAAGACGCCCATGAATCCTATGCCAAGGCCTTCCAGACTGACCCTACCAGCGCATTTGGCGGCATCATTGCCTTCAACCGGACGGTCGACAAAGCCGCTGCCGAAGCCGTGGTCAAGCAGTTCGTCGAGGTGCTGATGGCTCCTGACTTCACCGCCGAAGCCCTCGAGATCTTCAAGCCCAAGGTCAACGTTCGTCTGATGAAGATCGAAATGCCGAAAGGTGGTGCCAGCGCCTGGGAGCAAGGCCGCAATGCCATGGATGCCAAGCGCGTCGGTTCCGGCCTGCTGCTGCAGACTGCCGACAACCACGAGCTGGCGCTGGCTGACCTGAAGGTGGTCACCGTCAAGCAGCCAACCCAGGAAGAACTGCAAGACCTGCTCTTCGCCTGGAAAGTGGCCAAATACGTCAAGTCCAATGCCATCGTTTTCTGCAAGAACGGCATGACCATGGGCGTGGGCGCCGGTCAGATGAGTCGTCTCGACTCAGCCCGGATTGCCAGCATCAAGGCCGAAGCCGCCAAGCTCAGCCTGGAAGGCACCGTGGTCGCCAGCGACGCATTCTTCCCGTTCCGTGATGGTCTGGACGTGGTGGTTGATGCCGGCGCAACCTGTGTGGCGCAGCCCGGTGGCTCCATGCGAGATCAGGAAGTCATCGATGCAGCCAACGAGCGTGGTGTGGCCATGGTGTTCACGGGAGTGCGCCACTTCCGGCATTGATTAGCCCACCCCCGCGCCGCACCTGCGGTGCGTCACCCCCTCAAGGGGGCGTCATCTGTGGGCCGGCGGAGCCGGACCCACGCTGACCTCGTAGGGTGGTGTGGTGTGCGAGCTTGGAGGGCGTTCTCCAAAGCAAAAGGCCGGACATATCCGGCCTTTTGCTTTGTTCGGGGAGGAGTCTCTCTTTGGTGTGGTTTACGCCAGCTTCTTGAACACGTCCTTGGCGGCTGCCACGGTGGCGGCGATGTCGTCGTCGGTGTGCGCGCCGCTCACAAAGCCTGCTTCATACAGGGCGGGTGCAATGTATACCCCGCGGTCAAGCAGGCCGTGGAACAAGGTGTTGAACCTGGCGTTGTCTGTGGTCATGACTTTGGCGTAGTTCTGTGGGAGCTCAGGCATCAGGAAGAAGCCGAACATGCCGCCTTCGCAGTCGGCACTGAAAGGAATGCCTGCTTCGTTGGCGGCGGCGGTCAGTCCATCGACCAATGAACGGGTCTTGCGTGTGAGTTCTTCGAAGAAGCCCGGCTTCTGGATCTCGCGCAAGGTGGTCAGGCCGCAAGCGGTGGCCACGGGGTTGCCGCTGAGTGTGCCTGCCTGGTAGACCGGGCCCAAAGGTGCGAGCTGTTCCATCACTTCGCGCTTGGCACCAAAGGCCGCCAGCGGCATGCCGCCGCCAATGACTTTGCCCATCACGGTCATGTCGGGTTCGAAGCCGGGAATCAGCTTGGCGTACACGCCCTGTGCGCTGCCCAGGCCCACGCGGAAGCCGGTCATGACTTCGTCAAAGGCCAGCAAAGCGCCATGCTCGGTGCACAACTCCCGGCAGCGCTTCATGAAAGGCACGCTGGCACGGACGAAGTTCATGTTGCCCGCAATCGGCTCGATGATCAGGCAGGCCACGTCCTTGCCGTGCTGCGCGAATGCTGCCTCGAGTTGTTCGACGTTGTTGTACTCGAGCACGAGGGTGTGCTGCACCACTTCCGGCGGCACGCCTGCGCTGGTAGGGTTGCCGAAGGTGGCCAGGCCGGAGCCGGCCTTGACCAGCAGCGCATCGGCATGCCCGTGGTAGCAGCCTTCGAACTTGATGATGGTTTTGCGCCCGGTGGCACCGCGCGCCAGGCGGATGGTGCTCATGCCCGCTTCGGTGCCGGAGCTGACCAGACGAACCATGTCGATGCTGGGGACTGCCGCGACGATGGCTTCGGCCAGCTCGATCTCCCGCTCGGTCGGTGCGCCGAAAGAGAATCCCTCGATGGCAGCCTTTTGCACCGCTTCCAGCACAGCAGGGTGGCCATGGCCCAGAATCATTGGTCCCCATGAATTGATGTAGTCGATGTAGCGCTGGCCGTTGGCGTCCCAGAAGTAGGCGCCTTCGGCGCGCTCGATAAAACGAGGTGTGCCACCCACTGCCTTGAATGCGCGGACGGGCGAATTGACGCCACCGGGAATCAGGGCTTTGGCGCGTTCGAAGAGTGCTTGGTTGCGGTCGGTCATGGTGTCGTCTTGTGTCAGTGAGGCGCCGGGCTTGGCTGCCGGCCTTCGAAATTCAGGAAGTGCCGCGGGTCTTGTCTTGCGCTGGCGTGTCAATGCCGGCCATGTCGTCAGGTGCATTGGCCAGCTCGGCCTCGGCCGCCTTGAGCGCTTCGGCAGCCAGCTCGACCACCTTTTCATCGTCATGGGCCCAGAACAGCCGGTCTGGCACGGCGTGGCCCATACCTGGCTGGAAGCCGGCGTCAAGGCACTGGTCGAGGTAGGTCAGGGCTTCTGCACTGGCGTTCTGCAAGTCCGTCCCGCCTGCGATCAGTGCTGCCAGTGCGCCAGACAGGGTGTCGCCTGCGCCGTTGAACGTGGCCTCAAACCGTTCATAGCGGGCGCTGGCCAGCAGTGTCTCGGGGGATGACAAGTGGCTTTCCAGGAACTGGTCAGGCGCATTGAAGCCCGTGACCAGCGTGTAGGGCACCCCGTGCACGGCGGCCGCCTGGGCGATATCGCGAGGGCTGGGCGGCTGATCGCTGTCCCAGTCCGGCAGCAGCCAGCGGCTGAGCGTGCTGTGGTTGCCCACCAGCACAGTGGTTTGAGGCAGCAGCAACTCGGCGAAAGCGTCCAGGTACTGGTCGATTTCTACTTCCTCCCACCAGGAGAGGTCCGGCATGTAGGCGACGACGGGCAGTTCCGCGTAGTCGGACGTGATTTCGGCGATGGCGCTGAGATTTTCCGCGTTGCCGGCAAATCCCACCTTGAAGGCCTGCACATGGATGTCTTCCAGGGCGCAGCGCGCCTGGTCCGAGACCGACTCTTCGTCCAGCACGATGAAGTCGTGGACCTTGGTGGTATCCCTGATGTAGCAACCAGTTGTGACCGCCAGCACATGGGCCGAGGCGCTGGCCATTGCCGTGAGGTCGGCACTAAGTCCGCCCGCACCGCTTGGGTCATTGGCGTTGAAGGTCATGACGCACGGCAGTGAAATCTCCTGCTCACTGGCGTCAGCGTCGGTGGGTGTGTTGGGTGCGTCCATTGAGTCGTACTAGCGCAACGAAGTTGTGTGAGCGATACGTTGGTCGATGCGGAAAGCGCCGATAGTGAGAAAAATGTGTGGTTATGGCGCGAATTGATGTGTTGGACGCTCGATACAATGGTTGCATTCTATGTCAATGCCCCCTATAACCATGAGCGAAACGAAGACTTGGATGTGCCTCATTTGTGGCTGGATTTATGACGAAGCCGCAGGTGCGCCGGACGACGGTATTGCGCCTGGAACCCGCTGGGAAGATGTCCCGATGAACTGGACCTGTCCCGAATGCGGCGCGCGCAAGGAAGACTTCGAAATGGTGCAGATTTGACGGATTCAACGACCTCAACCCCGATTGCCGTGACGGCAGGAATGTCTGGCGGTGAGTGTTTGCGTCTGACAGGTCGGCAGTCGCCCAACATGTCAGGAGATTGTCTGCTGTGAGCAACTCAAGTGCACTCAAGGTTCTGGTCGTCGATGACAGCAACACCATTCGACGCAGTGCCGAGATCTTTCTCAAACAGGGTGGGCACGAAGTCATGCTGGCCGAAGACGGGTTTGATGCCCTGGCCAAGATCAACGACTACCAGCCCGACCTGGTTTTTTGCGACATTCTGATGCCACGACTCGATGGCTATCAGACGTGCGCCATCATCAAGCGCAACGATCGCTTCGCAGAACTCCCCGTGGTCATGCTTTCGTCCAAGGACGGTGTCTTTGACAAGGCGCGTGGCCGCATGGTGGGCTCAGAAGAATATTTGACCAAACCTTTCACCAAAGACCAGCTGCTGCAAGCCGTGCAGCAGTTTGGTACGCAAGCATCAGGAGCAGCATGATGGCCATCAAGAACGTATTGATCGTCGACGATTCGAAGACAGAGTTGATGAATTTGTCGGATCTGCTGGGGAAAAATGGCTACAGCGTGCGCACCGCCGAGAATGCGGAAGAGGCCTTTCGTCGGCTCGCAGAGCAAAAGCCGGATTTGATCCTCATGGACGTTGTGATGCCCGGTCAGAATGGATTTCAGCTGACCCGCGCCATCACCAGGGATCCGCTCTATTCGGATATTCCGGTCGTGATTTGCACAAGCAAAAATCAGGAAACCGACAGGGTCTGGGGGATGCGACAAGGCGCTCGTGACTATGTCACCAAGCCTGTCAACGCGGAAGAGCTGATTACCAAGATCCGGGCACTCGGCTGATTCACAGGCACCGACCGGCGTAGCAACCAAATCACCCAGTATGGCAAAACGACAGTCTCTGAAAGAACTACAAGAGCGTCTTGCTCAGCGCCTGACGGCTGCCAAGTCGGAAGCGTCAGCCGCATCCTGGCTGGCGGTTGAAGCCGGAGGTCAGCGTTTTCTTCTGCCGCTGGTGCAGGCGGGTGAGATTTTCCCCTGGTCTGCACTCCAGCGCGTTCCCTATACCAAGCCCTGGTATGCGGGCGTTGCCAATTTGCGCGGCGGGCTTCACGGCGTGGTGGACCTGGCCGGCATGGTTGGCCGCGGTGGCCGATCCACCGAAAGAGTGACTTCCGAAACCCGCCTGGTGAGCCTTCATGCGGCACTGGGCGTGAATGCTGTTTTATGGATTGACAGACTGCTGGGTCTGCGCAACCCCTCCAATTTCTCAAGTCTGGGAGAGCTGCCTGAAGGGGCGCCCTCCTATGTTTCCCGCAACCTGCTTGATGCCGAAGGCGGCAGCTGGCTCGAGCTCAACCTGCAGCTGCTGGTTGACGAGCCGGGCTTTCTGGCGATCGCTGCATGAAGCCGGTTGCACACTCCAAAAACCACTGTCAGGACGTTTGCGCTCTCTGGACGTTGGTGCCCCTCGCGGGCAGCAATGTTTGATTGACGCCGCTATATTTGTTGGAAGGTTAGATCATGGCCACGATTGAACAGAACACGGAAGCCGAAACAAACGATGGCGTAGACGTCAATATTGGTGACAACATTGATTTGAATGCTGCATCCGACGAAGTCACGGAGATGGCAGCGGACAGCCTGGCTCCTCAGGATGCGGGTGCCGACTTCCAGGAAAGCCGGAGCATGATGAACGAGGCCGAACTCGACAGTGCCGAGCTTGGCATGGTGAGTGTGCCTCTGATGGGTCGCAACACCACCCAGAAGCATCAGCGGAACCTGTTCGTTCTGCTGATTGTGGCCCTGGCGATTCTGGCTGCCGTGACGGCCTACGTGTTCAACCAGGTGGAAGCGACCAGTGGTCAGATTGCGGCAACCGGTGACGCGCAGACCCAGTCGCAACGCTTGGCCAAGAGCGTTTCGCAGGCATTGGTGGGTGATGAGGCTGCCTTCAACGACGTGCAGCAATCTGCTGACCTTCTGCTGCGCCAGGCGTCTGCCCTGAAGGATGGCAGCGACACCATTACCGCTCTGGGTGCCAACAACGGAGTGTCGATCAAGGGCATTCACGACATGGCCGCCGACATGCACGAAGAGGCACAGGTAGTGCTGGGCCAGAAGCAGGTGCTGACCAAGGTCGGTACGGCGCTTCGGACCATCAACCGCCAGTCTGCAGACCTGCTGGAAATTGCAGAGACCATCTCTTCCCTGAAGCTGCAGCAAAACGCCCCAGCCTCCGAGATTTCTGCTGCTGGTCAGCTGGTGATGTTGACGCAGCGTATCGGTAAGTCGGCCAACGAATTCCTGACCATGGAAGGCGTGAGCCCCGAGGCCGTGTTCTTGCTGGGCAAGGATTTGAATACCTTCAAGGAAGTTTCAGAAGGCATGCTCGAGGGCAGCGAAGATCTGCGCCTGGCGCCCGCTCGCAATGAGCAGGTCAGAGAGCGTCTGGAAGCCTTGATGAAGCTCTATGAGCAGACGCGTGCCCAGGCCGGCTCCATTCTGGGCAACCTGCAGGGTCTGGTCTCCGCCCGTGAAGCCCAGTCCGACATCGTCGGTGACAGTGAACCGCTGCGCCTGCAGCTGGTCGAGCTTCAGAAGAACCTGACGGACAGCTCCGGCCTCTCCCTGGTCGAAGCACTGGCACTGGCAGCGGCCTCCATTCTGGTGCTGCTCGCCGGTATCGGTCTGGGTTACGTTCAGCTCCAGGATTCGAAAGCTCGCGCACTGGTGGCTGAGCGAGAGCGAAAGTCTGCCGAGGAACAGCAGCAGGAAGCCAAGCGCGTCAACGACGCCAACCAGGCCGCCATTTTGCGACTGATGAACGAATTGCAGTCGGTTGCTGAAGGTGACCTGACGCAAGAAGCAACGGTGACGGAAGACATCACGGGCGCTATCGCTGACTCGGTGAACTACACGGTGGAGGAGCTTCGCTCTCTGGTGGGTAACGTTCAGTCGACGGCTACCAAGGTGGCGCAGACGACGGCAGCGGTGGAAAACACCTCTACCGAACTGCTGGCGGCATCTACCGAGCAGCTGCGAGAGATTCGCGAAACCGGTCAGTCTGTGCTGGACATGGCGCAGCGAATCAACCAGGTGTCCGGACAAGCTGAAGAGTCCGCCCAGGTGGCCCGTCAGTCGCTGCAGGCAGCCGAGTCCGGTCTGCAAGCTGTGCAGAACGCCATCGGCGGTATGAACTCCATTCGCGACCAGATTCAGGAAACCTCGAAGCGAATCAAGCGTCTGGGTGAATCGTCCCAGGAGATTGGTGAGATTACCGAGCTGATTTCCGACATTACGGAACAGACGAACGTGCTGGCTCTGAACGCTGCCATTCAGGCGGCGTCAGCCGGTGAGGCAGGCCGAGGCTTCTCGGTGGTTGCGGAAGAGGTGCAGCGTCTGGCTGAACGTTCAGCCGACGCAACGCGACAGATTGCGGCACTCGTGAAAACCATTCAGACCGACACGCAGGATGCGGTGGCCGCTATGGAGCGTTCCACGCAAGGTGTGGTTGAAGGAGCAAAGCTGTCAGACAACGCAGGTACTGCCCTGACCGAGATTGACCAGGTGTCGCGCCGACTCGCTGACCTGATTGAGCAGATTTCGTCTTCTGCTTCCAAAGAAGCTGAATCCGCCAACGAGGTGGCTGGCAACATCCAGCACATTTTTGCGGTGACGGAACAAACAGGTGAAGGTACCCGCTCCACGGCGCAGCAGGTGCGTGAGCTGTCCGCCATGGCTGAGGAGCTGCGTCAATCGGTCTCCCGATTCCGTATTGCTTGAAACCAGGGAACGCCAACATCGCCAACCAACAGGCAAACACCATGCTTGACACCACTCCGGGCAGTCTGCAAGCGGATATGCCTCATGCCGATCTCGGGCCTCTGGCCTGGGTGTTCGAAGAGCTTCGCAAATCGCTGGAGTCGGCGAACAAGGCCATCAAACGGTTTGTTCGGGAGTCCGAGGCATCCCGCCAGAGCGAAGACGTCGAGGCCGTCGATCCTTCATCCCTGCGCATGGCGCGCCAGCAGCTGCACCAGTCCGTGGGTGCACTGGAGATGGTCGGCCTGGGCGCCCCCGCGCAAGTCGTCAGGGCCATGGAGTCCGCCGTTGGGCGCTTCGTGCAAAAGCCCCAGACATGCGACGATGCTGCAGCAGAGAAAGTCGAGAAGGCCAGCTTTGCCCTGATCGAGTACCTCGAAGCCACACTCAACAACAAAAAGGTCCATCCTGCCGCTTTGTTCACCCAGTACAGGGATGTGCAGGAAGTAGCCGGGGCTGAACGTGTTCACCCCGCAGACCTCTGGCCATTTGAGCAGCGCAATCTGGAAGTGGCAGCGCCCGAGAGCCAGTCCCCACTGAAGCCGGAAGCCAAGCTCCGCTCCCTGTTCGACAGGCTGGTCCTGCTGGTCATCAAGACGGCAAGTCCCGCTGGTGCGCAGCAGCTGGTCCGTGTCTCGGCCAACCTGTCTGCCGGAGCCCCAACGCCCCGGGCCGCCTCGTTCTGGCGTGTAGCCGCCGGATATTTCGAGGCACTGGGCGCAGGCCTGTTGCCGGCAGATGTGTATGTCAAGCGAGCGGCTTCACGCATCCTGCTGCAGTTTGCTTCATTTGTGCAAGGCCAGAATCAGGTCTCCGAGACCTTGATGCATGACTTGCTGTTTTTCTGTTCGCTGGCCACGCCCAAAGACGACAGCACGCCGCATCTTTCTGCCGTGCGCGAAGCCTATGGCCTCAAGTCCGATTCAGTCGACTACACCAAGGCGACGCTGGGCCGGTACGATCCCGCAGTTCTGGCGCAGGCACGCAAACGCATCAACGCAGCCAAGGAGTCTTGGTCGCTCTTCTCCGGTGGAGACAAGACCCGGTCACGCCAAGTGCTTGACCAGTTTGGCCTGATTGGCGAATCGCTGCTCAAGCTGCACCCCGCCAGCTCCAGACTGTCGCAGTCCCTGGTCAAGGCCGTGGACCAGTCCGTCAAGAGTGACACCGGCGTGAGCCCGGAACTGTCGATGGAAGTGGCCACCACAACGCTCTACCTGGAAGCGGCATTCGAAGATTTCGATCCCAACGATACCGAGCTGGCGTTGCGCACGAATGGTTTGGCCGAACGCCTCGAAGCCGTGATGGCCGGGCAGGCTGCCAAGCCGCTCGAGCCATGGATGGAGGAGTTGTACCGCCGCGTGAGCGACCGTCAGACGATGGGCAGCGTGGTGGCAGAGCTCAAGGTGTCGATGGCAGAGGCCGAGAAGTCACTCGACCAGTTCTTCCGCGCTCCGGTGGAGAAGGCTGGGCTTCACGTTGCCATCTCGCAGCTGCAGCAGATGAAGGGCGTTCTGTCCGTGCTCGGACTCGATCATGCCGTTCATGCTGTCGGGCACATGCGCCAGGTGGTCGAATCCATCATGGCCGACGAAAGCGACGAGCAGCTCGCCGCACGTACCGAGCAGCTCGGCGGCAACCTCAGCGCATTGAGCTTCCTGGTGGACATGCTGAGCTATCAGCCAGCGTTGGCCAAGAAGCTGTTCACATTTGACGAATCGACGGGCGAGCTCAAGGCCTTGATGGGCCGGGTCAGCTCCAGCGGTTCGCCGCGGCAACTGGCTGACGCAGATGCCAAAGCCATCAGCGACGGCGTGAAGAAGGTTGTCAGCGATGTCGAAGAAGGGTCCGACCTTGGCTTTGTCAGCTCCCAGCTGGACTCTTTGGCCGAGCAGGCAAGTCTCGCCGAGCAGCCGGCCGTTGCCAAGGCTGCCCGCGATGCATCGGAAGCGCTGGTCAGCAAGGATGCAAGCGCTGGTGCCGCTGCGCTGGTCGGACTGTCGCAGGCCTCAGAGTCGAAAGCGCCCGCTGCGGCAGCCGCACCTGCGGCGGACGATGATGATGACGATGACCTGCTGGACATCTTCCTTGAAGAAGCCAGGGAGGTGGTGGTCAGTGGCAAGGAAGCCATCAGCTCATTGCGAGACCAGCTCGACGATCTCGACAACATGACCACGCTGCGCCGGTCCTTCCATACGCTCAAGGGCAGTTCACGCATGGTGGGCCTGGAAGAGTTCGGCGAAGCTGCATGGGCGCTGGAGCAGGTGCTCAACGAGGCATTGGCCGAGCAGAAGCCTGCGCATGTGGGCATGCTCGATCTGTCCGAAGACGCCATGACCGCCTTTGGGCAATGGGTGGAAGATGTGGCCGCCAAGCAGGCCGATGGATGGCGTTCGAAGCCATTCAAGGACAGCGCGAAAGCCTGGCGTGAGAATGCTGAGGTGGTGCCTCTCAACTTTGGGGACAGCATCAATTCCCGCTTGTCGGAACTGGCCGAGCTGCCTTCCGAGCCTGCGCCGCTTGTCACGGACATCGACCTCGGCGCGCTCGCCGAAGTGTCTGAGACCGTGCAGACTGCCCCCACGGGTGAAGCGGATGCACCGGAGCCCATCGCTCCTTCCATTTTCGACGACATCTCTCTGGACCTTGATCTTCCCGATGCTGGCGCGCCTGCGGCAGAAGCGCCCGCACAGGATGAAGGAGGTACACCGGCCTCGCAGTTTGGCGTGATGCCCGACATTGACCTGTCGCAACCTGCACCTCTGAGTGAAGAGAGCGACAGTGGCCTGGGCATTGACCTGGATCTGGACGCTCTGCCCAACCTGCCGGAAGTCAAGGGTTTTGAGGCGACCCGACCGTTCGAAGATGCTGCCAAGTCGCTCGATGAACTGCCCCAGGAAGATCTCCTGCCAACCCTGGATGCCGGGGAAGTGATCGATCTTGGCGCGGCCGAGCCGGCTGCAGAAGAAGAGACACCCCAAGACGAAACTCCGGCAGACGATGCGCCGGCAGCGGACGCGCCGATCATCGTGGACAACGACTTGTCGGATGACCAGGTCAAGGTGATCGGCCCGCTGCGAGTGGGGATCAAGCTCTACAACGTCTATCTGAATGAGGCAGACGAGTGGTCGCGCAAGTTGAACGACCGGCTGACCGAATGGGGGCTTGAGCGGCACGAACCACTGCCTTCACAGGCGGAGGCACTGGCCCATTCGCTGGCTGGCAGTTCTGCCACCGTCGGTTTTCAGCCTCTTTCCGATATCTCCAGGGCTTTGGAGCACGCGCTCGAGGCCGTCAAGCTGCATCAGGAAGAAGGCAATCAGGTCACTGAGGCGCAAGCGGCGACTTTCGTCGAAGCTTCGGAAGAGATTCGCAGGCTGCTGCATCAGTTTGCCGCCGGCTTCTACAAGGACTTCTCCCCAGAGTTGATGGAGAAGCTTCAGGCCATTGTCCATTCACCAGCAGGTGAGACTCTGGACAGCGACTCGGCGCAAGAGCAAGACGCTGGTGTGGATGCCGTGGTGATCTCCAGCACGGATGAGAAGGCCGAGGTGGAAGCGGTTGAGGCCGGCCTGCCGGAGCTGCCTGAATCCACGGAGGAAGTGGAGCTCACGGCCGAGCCAGAGGCGCAGGCCGAAGAGTCTGCAGACATGTCTGCGCAGGACGATGCGCGGGCCGCTGCCGGTTCTGACTCTGCGGCCGACGACGAGAACGAGCCGGAAGCAGAAACAGAAACAGAAACAGAAACAGAAACAGAAACAGAAACAGAAACTCCAGAGCCCGCTCTACCGGAAGGCGTTGTGGCGGCGTCGGCTCTTGGTGCTGTATCGCCTGTGCTGGCCTCGCTGCCATCGGCAGAAGGTGCCAGCGCTGCGCAGGATGTCGATGACGACATCGACGAAGTCGATATGGTCGATGCCGACCTGTTCCCGATTTTCGAGGAAGAGGCGCTGGAGCTGTTGCCTCAGCTGGGTGCTGCCTTGCGCCAGTGGCGCAGCAGACCTGAAGACGCGAGTGCACGTTCCGAAGTGCTGCGTCACCTTCACACGCTCAAGGGCAGTGCTCGTCTTGCCGGTGCCCTGCGTCTGGGCGAGATGGTTCACCGCATGGAAACCGATGCGGAGCGGCTGGGCTCAGACGTCCAGGATGGCAACCTCATCGAGCCACTGCAGACCTCGTTTGATGCGATCGAAATGCGCTTTGAGGCCTTGCGCAATCCTGGCGAGCAAGCCGATGGCATGGTTCAGGTCGCGCCGGAGCAAGGCACGACGGAATCCGCCACGGTCTCTGTGGACACCGATGCGGAGATCTCTGCAGAGAGTGCTGTGGAGGAAACGCCTGCTGCCGAATCTTCCGTCCCGGCGCCTGCAGCCAGCACTGGCGGCCTTCAGGGACTTGAGCTTCCGAAGGCCCCGACGCAGGCGCAGGTCAAGTCCAGCGCTGCGGTGCGCGTCCGTCCCGATTTGCTTGATCGCATGATGATGCAAACGGGTGAGGTCATGATCAGCCGTTCGCGCATGGAAGGCGAACTCGTTACTCTGCGAGGCTCGCTCAAGGACCTGACAGGCAACCTGGACAGACTTCGCCAGCAGTTGCGTGATGTGGAGCTGCAGGCCGAGACCCAGATGCAGTCACGTCTGGCCCAGGCCAAGGATGCGAACCTCGCGTTTGACCCGCTGGAGTTTGACCGTTTCACTCGCGTGCAGGAACTGACACGCATGATGGCCGAGTCGGTCAACGACGTGGCCACTGTGCAGCGAAACCTCCAGCGAGCGGTGGAATCCACTGAAGACAACCTGGTGGCCCAGGCCCGTCAGACCCGCGAGCTGCAAGGTGACCTGCTGCGTACGCGAATGGTGGAGTTCGAAGGCATTTCGGAACGCCTGTACCGCGTCGTCCGGCAGGCATCCAAAGAAACAGGCAAGCTGGTTCGCCTGGATATCACCGGCGGTAACATCGAAATGGACCGCGGTGTCCTGGACCGTATGACCGCGGCGTTCGAGCACCTGCTGCGCAATTGCGTGGTCCACGGAATCGAGATGCCTGAGGCCCGCAAGGCGGCAGGCAAGGCCCCCGAAGGACAGATCAACATTCGGCTGCATCAGGAGCTCAACGATGTGTCCGTGGTCTTCGAAGACGATGGCGCAGGCATCAACCTGGCACGACTCAAGGCCAAGGCCATCGAGCAAGGGCTGATCGATGCTTCTGCCAGACTGTCCGACGACGAAGCCACGCAGCTCATGTACCAGTCCGGCATGAGTACGGCAGACGAAGTCTCCGCGCTGGCCGGTCGTGGTGTGGGCATGGATGTGGTCCGTAACGACGTGATTGCACTGGGTGGCCGAATCGAAACCCACACGCAGCGGGACAAGGGAACCAGCTTCAAGCTCGTGCTGCCGCTGACCACTGCGGTGACGCAGGTGGTGATGGTGCGTGCGGGCAACCTCACGTTTGGTGTTCCTTCCAACCTGGTTCAGGTGGTCCGCCGTGTCACGGCAGACGATCTTGCCGCGGCCTATCGCAGTGGAACCATGGACGTCGACGGCAATGAAGTGCCGTTCCACTGGGCGGGAGCATTGCTGCAGTCGTCGGCACAGTCTCAGGAAATGGCGGGCAAAACGTTGCCGGTGATCATCTTCCGAAGTGCTGCACAACGCGCATCGGTTCACGTGGACGAAGTTCTGGGCAACCAGGAAGTGGTGGTCAAGAACCTTGGCCCACAGCTCTCACGTCTGCCGGGTCTGGCGGGCATGACCATTCTGGCCTCGGGTGCCGTTGCACTGATCTACAACCCTGTGGCGCTGGCCACGGTGTATGGTGAACAGGCTCGCGAGTGGGTGCAGGAAACGCTGGCATCTGCGGAGCAACTGGCAGCCCAGACCGGTGGTGGCGAACAAGCCGTTTTGCCGGACGTCACGGTGCCCAGCGTGCCGCTGGTACTGGTGGTGGACGACTCGATCACTGTGCGTCGTGTTACACAGCGCCTGCTCAAGCGCGAAGGCTATCGGGTGTCGCTGGCTGCCGACGGTCTCCAGGCGCTGGAGCGCTTGCAGGAAGAGCGGCCCACGGTTGTGCTGTCCGACATCGAGATGCCTCGCATGGATGGCTTCGATCTGGTTCGCAACATCCGCTCCGATGCGGCCATTGCGAATCTGCCGGTGATCATGATCACTTCCCGCATCGCAGAGAAGCACCGCGAGCACGCTCGTGAACTGGGTGTTGATCATTACCTTGGCAAGCCGTATTCCGAAGACGAACTGCTGAGCCTGATTGCACACTACGCCAAGGAAAGCGCCGAATCCTGAGGGACTTTCAGGTGCTGACTAAGAAGGAAGGGGGCATGCGTTGCCCCCTTTTTCTTTGATGCAGCCATCAAGGCGTCTTTCCGGGATTCTTGACAACAGCGTACCGGCGCAGTGTCTTCTCGCGTGCCTCGGTGTGGTCGACCATGGGTTTGGGGTAGTCACGGCCCAGAGTTACACCCGCCGCCTCCAGTTCGATTTCGCTGGCTTTCCAAGGGGCATGGATCAGGTTGTCAGGCAATGAGGCCAGCGCTGGCAGGTAACGCCTGATGAACTTCCCGTGGGGATCGAACTTTTCACTCTGGCTGACAGGGTTGAAAATCCGGAAGTAGGGCTGGGCGTCGCATCCGCTTGAACTCGCCCATTGCCAGCCACCATTGTTGGAAGCCAGATCGAAATCGATCAGGTGGTCGGCAAAGTACTGTTCACCCCATCGCCAGTGCAACCCAAGGTCCTTGACCAGAAAGCTGGCGACGACCATTCGCAAACGGTTGTGCATGTAGCCGGTCTGGTTGATCTGGGCCATGGCAGCGTCGACCAGCGGATAACCGGTCCTGCCCTGCCGCCAGGCATCGAAAAGTGCAGTGGCGTGCTTGCCATGTTCGAAGCGGATGTGGTCGTATTCGGGCTTGAAGGCCTTCGTCACCACATGCGGGTAATTGGCCAGGATCTGGTGATAGAAGTCGCGCCAGATGAGCTCCGACAACCAGGTGCTGGCGCCCTCGAACCCTTGCAGGTGCAGTGGATAGGCAGCCGCCACTGCCTGCCTGACCGAGAGGGTGCCAAAGCGCAAATGAACACCCAGATAGCTCGGGCCCTTGATGGCAGGGTAGTCTCGCGCCTCATGGTAGTGCTCGATGCGGTCCATGAAGCTGGACAGCAGCGCTGTTGCGCCGTCGGCACCGGGCTGGACCTTGAGGCTTGCCAGCCCGCTGTCAGTGAAGTCAAGGTCCGAGAGACGAGGCACCGCGCCAAGCCAGGCGCCGTCCACCCGCTCGGGCAAAGCAGCCAGGGACGCCCCGTAACGCTTGCACGGATAGGCTTTGAACTGATACTCAGTCAGCCCATTCAGCCAGGCCTTCTTGTACGGCGTGAAAACGCCATAGGGGTGCCCAGCCTGCGTCAGCACTTCCCGGCGCTCGAAGATCACATGGTCTTTGTAGCCCTTGAGCAGTATGCCTGCATGGGCCAGCTCGCCCAGCGCCCGGGCATCCCTGGATTTGGCAGCCGGGTCGTCGTCGTGATTGCAGAAAACAGCCTGAACACCCAGCCGGGTCGCCACCTTGGTGATTGAGGCTACAGCCTCGCCGTGCAGGACAATCAGTCCCACGCCGGGACGACCGGCATCCTCGCCCCACTGGGCCAGGGTCTGGTTCAGGTGTACCAGAGACTCCCGGATGAACTCGACCCGTCTGTCCGCTTCCAGCCCGCGGTCCAGCAGCGGATCCAGAATATCGGTGTCAAACACGAAGACGCACCAAACCTTCTTGCAGGCTTTGAGCGCCTGGTAGAGCGCCGCGTTGTCATGGCAGCGCAAATCCCGGCGAAACCACATCAGGCCGGCATCATAGACAACGTTGGATTCAGCTCGATCTGGCATAAGGCAGGGTTTCGGGCTTGCCGCATCGGAAGGTCACTGCAAGCCGCTTAGAATTGGAACATGTCTGATGATTTTGCCCCGACCAACCTGACCAATCACTTCCTGATTGCGATGCCCGGTCTGAGCGACGAGCTTTTTGCCAAAAGTGTCGTGTTCCTTTGCGAGCACAGCGAGAGAGGAGCCTTGGGCCTCATCATCAACAAGCCCAGCACGCTCCTCCTGCCCGACCTGTTCGAGAAGATCGACCTGGAGCTCGGCCGCGAGGATCTGGCTGATCTGCCGGTTTACCAGGGTGGGCCGGTCCAGACAGAGCGCGGATTTGTGCTTCATGAGGCCATCAAGAGCCCGGATGCCGAGGCTGAGGATGAGTCGGTCTATTCATCAACGCTCGAAGTCCCTGACGGCCTGGAGCTGACCACATCCAAGGACATCCTGGAATCCATGGCCACCGGCGGCGGGCCGCAGCAGGTCTTTGTCACCTTGGGGTATTCGTCCTGGGGCAAAGGGCAGCTGGAGTCTGAAATCACGGAGAACAGCTGGCTGACAGTGCCGGCAGACAGGGCCATCATTTTTGATACGCCTGTCGAGGAACGCTACAACAAGGCTCTGGGCCTCCTGGGACTGCAGCCCTGGATGATTGCTCCTGACGCGGGGCACGCATGAGCCAGGTGTTCCTGGAGTTCCTCCGCAAGCCTGTCCGCGCAGGTGCCCGGAGGGCGATGTGAAAGGCCGTCCGGTCCCAGACGGGGCACAGACCTTCCTGGCGTTTGATTTCGGGCTCAAACGCACCGGTGTGGCCAGTGGAAATCGGCTCACGCGCACGGCTACCCCCATGAAAACCCTGCAGGCAGAAGGCAAACTTCGCATGGAGAAGGCGACAGCGCTGATCCGTGAATGGGAGCCCGACGCCGTGGTGGTGGGGGTGCCGTTGCATCCGGACGGTGCTCCGCACGAAAATACCCGCAGGGCGCAGAAATTTGCCCGGCAGCTGGAGGCAGCCTGCGGCAAGACCGTCTACCAGGTGGACGAACGCTATACGACCACCGAAGCGATCAGTGGTGGTGCTGCCGACGCTGATGCAGCGGCAGCCTGCATCATTCTTGAACAGTTTCTCAGGAGTTTGTCTTGACCGAACCGAAGGCCGCGCCGGATGCCAAGGCGCTTTACCAGACGCTCAAGCAGCAATTGGCGGAGCACATGCAAGCTGTTGCAGAGCCGGTCCGCCTGGTTGGCATCGCCAGTGGTGGTGCCTGGCTGGCCGATCGACTGCAAAAGGATCTGGGGCTGGAGGGAGAGGCTGGCGTGATTTCATCGTCCATGCATCGAGATGACTTCGCCAAGCGTGGCCTGGCCAGCAGCTCGCAAACCCGTCTGCCGTTCGATGTCAATGGTGCCCACGTGATGTTGATCGATGATGTGCTCTACACCGGACGGACCATCCGCGCCGTCCTCAATGAGCTGTTCGACTTTGGCCGGCCGTCGAGTGTTCAACTGGCCGTGCTGGTCTCTCGTGAAGGCCGGCAATTGCCGGTGGAAGCGAATCTGGCGGCGTTGCGCGACTCGTTCCCTTCGGCTCGGTCTCTGGAACTCAAACAGACCGATAGCGGAGATCTGGAATTCGTGCTGGAAAACAAGGAATCCTGACCGTGGCCTACAACCCTCAACTGAACAAGAATGGCGAGCTGATTCACTTGCTTTCGACGGAAGGCCTGAGTCGCAGCATCCTCACCCATATCCTGGACACGGCCACCAACTTCGTCAGTGTCAATGACCGGGAGGTCAAGAAAGTCCCCCTGCTCAGAGGCAAGAGCGTGTTCAACCTGTTCTTCGAGAACAGCACGCGCACGCGCACCACATTTGACATTGCCGCTACCCGCCTGTCTGCCGACGTCTACACGCTCGACATTGCGAGAAGTTCTACCGCCAAGGGCGAATCGCTGCTGGACACGATTGCCAACCTCTCGGCGATGGCTGCCGACATCTTTGTCGTGCGCCACGGCGAGAGCGGCGCGCCTTACCTGATCGCACAGAATGTCGCGCCCCACGTTCACGTGGTCAATGCGGGGGATGGTCGGCATGCCCACCCGACCCAAGGCCTGCTGGACATGTACACCATCCGGCACTACAAGAAGGACTTCACCAATCTCTCGGTGGCCATCGTCGGCGATGTGGTGCACTCTCGGGTTGCCCGTTCGGACATTCATGCCCTGACCACGCTGGGTTGCCCGGATGTGCGCGTGGTGGGCCCCAGGACACTGGTGCCTTCCGACCTGTCGCACATGGGCGTGCGGGTCTGCAACACGCTGGAAGAGGGTATCAAGGATTGTGATGTCGTCATCACGCTTCGCCTGCAGAACGAACGCATGAGTGGTGCGTTGTTGCCATCGAGCGAAGAGTACTTCAAGAACTTCGGAATCACCGAGGAGCGCATGCAATGGGCCAAGCCCGACGCCATTCTCATGCATCCCGGTCCCATCAACCGAGGGGTTGAAATCGATTCCGATGTGGCCGATGGAAAGCAGAGTGTGATCCTCTCGCAAGTGACCTTTGGCATTGCGGTTCGCATGGCGGTGCTGAGCATCGTGGCCGGTAACGAAGCATGAACCCGAACGAGTCCGGTGACCGTCTTTCTCGCTTGTGCAGCCCTGCCGTGCGCAAGCTGCACGGCTATGTGCCGGGCGAGCAACCGCAGGGAAGCGGTTGGGTCAAACTCAATACCAACGAGTGCCCCTACCCGCCATCCGATGCAGTGCTCGATGCGATCAAAGGTGCTGCAGATGAAGGGCTGAGGCGCTACCCTGACCCTGAAGCGACAGCGCTGAGAGCGTCCATCGCCACCGCACACGACCTGACCCAGGATCATGTGTTTGTGGGCAATGGCTCGGACGAAGTGCTGGCCTTGGCCTTCATGGCCTTTCTGCGGCAGGACAAGCCCATCCTTTTTCCTGATGTCACCTACAGCTTCTACCCGGTCTATTGCGACTTGTTCGGAGTGGCGCATGAGACAGTGCCGCTGGACGATGCTTTTGGCCTGCGGGTGAGCGACTACGCAAGGCCCAACGGAGGCATTGTGTTCCCGAACCCGAACGCACCAACCGGCCGCGCGCTGTCATTGGCGGATGTACGGCGCTTGCTCGAAAGCAACCGTTCGTCGGTTGTCATCGTTGACGAAGCCTATGTCGAGTTTGGTGCGGATTCGGCTGCCAGCCTGATTGGCGAGTTCGAGCAACTGCTGGTCGTGCGGACGCTTTCCAAGTCACATGCGCTCGCGGGATTGCGTGTTGGCTTTGCCATGGGGCAGCCTTCGCTGATTGAAGCTTTGCGCCTGGTCAAGGACAGCTTCAACTCCTATCCGCTGGACCGTCTGGCGCAGGCTGGTGCGATGGCAGCGATAGAGGACAAAGCCTACTTTGCCGACGTATGCCGCAAGGTGATGGAAAGTCGCTCCTGGCTGGTGGCTGCGCTGAACTCGCTGGGTTTCGATTGCGTGCCGTCGATGGCCAATTTCATTCTCGCCAGTCATGCCAAACGGCCGGCAGCTGCCTTGCTGGCAGACCTGCGCGACCGACGAATCCTGGTTCGCCACCTGTCTCACCCCAGAGTGAGCAACCATCTGCGCATTTCTGTGGGCACCCAGGCCGAGTGCGAGCAATTGGTCAATGCCTTGAACGACATCCTTCAGAAAGAACAAGCTGGCATGAAGGCCGGCAGGTAATCAAGCCATGAAGATTCTGATTCAAAACGGTCGGGTGATGGATCCGGCAAGCGGACGTGACGAGATGGCTGATGTGGCCATCGCAGCTGGGCGCATCATCGCCATCGGAGGCGTGAACGACGACTTCCAGCCCAACCGGACCATTGATGCCAGCGGTTTGGTCGTGGCGCCAGGCCTGGTGGATCTGGCTGTGCGCCTGCGCGAGCCAGGCGAGGAGCATGCCGGCATGCTCGAGTCCGAAATGGCGGCTGCGGTGGCCGGTGGCGTCACCTCACTGGTCTGTCCGCCTGATACCGACCCCGTTCTGGACGAGCCGGGACTGGTGGACATGCTCAAGTTCCGCGCTGAAAAGCTGCACCAGTCCCGGGTGTTCCCGCTGGGTGCGCTCACCCGTGGCCTCAAAGGAGAAGTGCTCACCGAGATGGCCGAACTCACCGAGTCGGGCTGCATTGGATTCGGGCAGGCCGAAGTGCCGGTGCTGAACATTCAGGTGCTGCAACGGGCCATGCAGTACGCCGCCACCTATGGCTACACGATCTGGCTGCGCCCGCAGGACTACTGGCTGGGCCAGGGGGTGGCGGCCAGCGGCGCGCTGGCCACCCGTCTGGGTCTTTCGGGCGTTCCGGTGGCCGCTGAGACCATTGCGCTCTACACGATCTTCGCCTTGCTCCGGTCGGTCCACCGCACCGGGGCAGAGCGGTCTGCCAAGATCCACCTGTGCAGGATCAGCAGTGCGGCAGGCCTTGAGATGGTTCGCCAGGCCAAGGCAGAAGGACTGCCCGTGACCTGCGATGTGAGCATGCACAACCTGCACCTGACCGATGTGGACATCGGCTTCTATGACAGTCGCATGCGCCTGCAGCCACCGGTGCGCCAGCAAGCCGATCGCACGGCGTTGCGTGCCGGCCTGGCCGACGGCACCATTGATGCGCTGGTCTCAGACCACTTCCCTGTAGAGGCCGAAGCCAAAACGCGCCCGTTTGCCGAGGCCGAGCCAGGCGCCACGGGGCTCGAGTTGCTCCTGGGGCAGGCCTGCAAGTGGGCGCAGCAAGATGGCCTTGGCCTCATGCAGGCGCTGACCGTACTCACGGCAGGCCCTCAGTCGGTGTTGGGCGACAGTCTGGGCACGCTTCAGCACAGCGTGGGCGCGCTCACCGTGGGCGGTCAGGCGGACATTTGTGTGTTCGATCCGAACGGCAGCTGGCGTGTCGAGCCCGCTGCATTGCGAAGTCAGGGTGTACACACACCGTTTGAAGGTCACGAGATGCCTGCCAGTGTCAAGGCAACACTGGTGGCAGGCCAGATGGCCTTCGAAGCCTCCGGCACCGGTCGTTGAGGCTTTCACGTGCGTGGACCCTCCATTCCGGGCGCCCTGTGGCGTGCCTTGCGGGCTGTCGGGCACGTGATCCGAGGTCTCTGGATCATCTGGCGCCAGTTTGACCACATCACTGCGCAGGCCCGGGTTGAGCATGTGCGCCGTTGGTCGCAACAGATGCTGGCCATTCTGGGTGTCCAGCTGGTGGTCAAGGGGAACGTCCCTGCCAAAGGTCCATGTCTGGTGGTGTCCAACCACATCTCCTGGCTCGATATCCTGGTACTCAATGCGGCACAGCCTTTGCGGTTTGTCTCAAAGGCAGATGTGCGGCACTGGCCCGTCCTGGGGGCCTTGGTGACAGGCGCAGGTACGCTTTATATCGAGCGAGAGCGGAGACGTGACGCCATGCGGGTGGTGCATCACATGGCAGAGGGCTTGAAGAACGGTGACTTGATCGCCGTCTTTCCCGAAGGCACCACGGGCGACGGTCGCGAGCTTCTCCCCTTTCATGGCAACCTGATTCAAGCGGCCATTGCCGTGCACGCGCCGATTCTGCCTGTCTCACTGAGTTTCATGGATGGGCGCACCGGCGGACACAGCGACGCACCGGCTTATGTGGGCGATGATCATCTGGTGGGGTCGGTCTGGAGAACGCTGCGGGATGGTGCTGTTCAAGCGGTTGTGCATTTCGGGACGGCTGAGTACGCAGACGGCAGAGACCGTCGCGTCTGGGCTCATGACTTGCGCGAAGTGGTGGCCAGCTTGCGTGAGCCACGGGCGGCCAAAAGCTGAACCGGGTTGCTTCAGTATTTGCTGATACACTGAAAACATGCACTCGTTTCGCTCCCATCGACGCCTTGGCGGCTGGCTGGTACTCCTGGCCATGCTCTGGGGCGTGCTGTCGCCGTTGCTGGCGCAGGCTGCGGTGGACAGCGATCGCAGTGCAGGCCTGGACCGCATAGAGATCTGCACGGCCACCGGCATGACCTGGATTCAACTGACCGTTGCGGACACTGCACCGGGCGCTGCATCCGAAGAGTCATCGGGTGGTCAGGTCGCCAGCAGCATGGGGTCCTGCGTCTGGTGCCTGATCCATGGCGGGGCAGCAGCGCTGCCTGCGGCCACCGGTGCTTCAGCCCATTTGGGAGTGGCTGAAGTCATCCAGCATGACGCCTTCCTGGTTTTGCCCATTCGCCAGCAGGCATGGGCACGGTTGCCGTCTCGCGCACCACCCACCGCCTCATTCTGAGGCTCGTGTCCTGCACGCCTTGAACGCAAACGCTCATTGAGCGTGCGGTATCGAGGCGCTTCTCCTCCCTCATTCCGAACGGCACTGCCTCGCACTGTCCTGCTGACGCCGGATACAGAGGCATGGTGCGATGTGGCCTGCATCCGGATCTCACAGTGGCAATGCGAGACCTTCCCCAACAGCTTGTTGCTTGGGTTGCCAGCTTTGCATTCAAACCTGTTTTCCATTGGGCCTTTTCAATGGCCTGTCTTTCCTCTCTTTCCTCTCTTTCCTCATTCACTTCAAGCATATCCAAAGGAAATCACCATGAAGAAGACGTCTCAACTGTTCAAACATTCGCTGGCTGCCTCCTTGCTGGCACTCACTGCATCCGCATGGGCGCAGGGCAGTGTCGAGATCAGTGACCCGTGGGTTCGAGCCACTGTTCCGCAGCAGATGGCTACCGGCGCATTCATGCAGATCACCAGCCCTGCGGGTGGCAAATTGATCAAAGCATCCTCGCCAGTCGCTGGTGTGGTGGAGGTTCATGAAATGTCCATGGACAACGGCGTCATGAAGATGCGTGCGCTCGCTGACGGACTGGAACTGCCCGCTGGAAAGGCGGTCGAGCTCAAGCCTGGTGGCTATCACGTGATGCTGATGGATCTCAAGCAGCAAGTGAAAGTGGGCGACGAAGTTCCCCTGACGCTGACCTTCGAGGGCCCTGACGGCAAGACCACCGAGCAAAACCTCCAGGCACCCGTTCGTGCGATGAATGCCGGAGGCAAGCAGATGAAGAAGCACGACATGAAGCAGCACATGCACCACGGCAGCAACTGATCGCAACCGCGGTACGAGAAATTTGCTTGCCGGTTTGAGGTGCGTGCCGCGCTACCTCTCCGTGCACCGTCGGCATGCCGGCGGCCCTGACCACGGAGAGGGGCTTGTGATTCAGGTCTGGACGACTTGATCTGATCGGCGGCTCGCGGGGGCTGGCGCCGCATTGGCCGAGCTGCCGCGCTCGAATGTGACGATGTGGCTCACATCCGGACGAATGCCGATCCAGCTGCCCAGGGTTGGGTCATCGTGCGAGGGCAGCTGGGCCAGCAGCACCTCGCCGCTGGACAGGCGCAAGCTGCACAGGAAGAACGAGCCACGAAAGGCTTTGCGGACCACTTGCGCCTTGATGGCGGCGTGTGGCTCGTAGACGATGTCGTCAGCGCGCAGCAGGACGTCGCAAAGCCCGTCAGGGAATGCGTCGGGCAGGGGGCACTCCTCGTGGCCATGCAGCTCGCCCAATGGCGTGAGAATGGCCACCGCACCTTCCTTTTGCACAATCTGGGCCGGCGCAAAAACGCCGTGCCCTATGAACTCGGCCACAAACCGGGTGGCAGGGCGGTGGTAGAGGGTGTAGGCGTCATCCCACTGGTGCATCCTGCCCGCATGCATGACGCCGATGCGATCACCTATGGCAAATGCCTCTGCCTGATCATGTGTCACGAACAGGGCCGTGGCGCCGGCTGCCTTGAGAATGCCGCGCAATTCGTGCGCCAGGCGCTCACGCAGGTCCACGTCCAGGTTGGAAAACGGCTCGTCCAGCAAAAGCAATGCGGGCGCCGGCGCCAATGCCCTGGCCAGTGCCACACGTTGCTGCTGTCCGCCAGAGAGTTCGTGCGGGTAGCGGTCCTGCATGCCAGAGAGGCCGACGAGGTCAAGCATCTCGGCCACGCGTCTGGACTGCTCCGTCCGGCTCTTCCCGTGAATGCCAAATGCCACGTTGCGGCCAACACTCAGGTGAGGAAACAGGGCGTAGTCCTGAAACACCATGCCGATGCGCCGCTTTTCTGCAGGTACGTGGTCCTGGTCGCCGCTGACCACCTGCCCCTTGAGGGAAATGCTGCCAGCGCTGGCTCGCTCCAGACCTGCCACAGCACGCAGCAAGGTCGTTTTGCCACAGCCTGATGGACCGATGAGAACACCGATCTCGCCGTCTTGCAGACCAAGCGATACGCCATCCACGGCAGCTTTGGTCTGGCCGGGATAGTACACGCTGAGCTGGGCAACCTGGAGAAACATGATGACGTCAATTGTAGATGACTACAATTCTCATTTGTGTTGAGTGCCACTGCTGTCCCCGTGTATCCATACTGATACGGGTTGGGGTCAATGGAACTCGCGGTCTTCTGTCTCCTTTTCTTGCGCCTGCCCCCGTCCCACATGTTCCGCCGCATTTTTCCAGCTTCGCTTGTGTTGGTGACGGCGCTATTGGTGCTGCCGGTGCTGACGCTGGCCGGTGCTTGGGTGAATGTCGACCCGGAGACGCAGGCCGTGGTGGCGGAGATGGCCAGGTCCGTGTTGCCTTCGTACGCACTCACAACAGTCTTGCTTTGCGTTTCAGTGGCGGTCGGCGTGGCTGTCGTCGGCATGGCGACTGCCTGTGCCGTGACGCTGTTCGATTTTCCCGGACGCAGGGTGTTCGAATGGGCGCTGCTGTTGCCATTGGCCATGCCTGCGTATGTGGTGGCGTATGCCTACACGGACTTTCTTCAGTTTGGAGGTCCACTCCAGACCTGGTTGCGGGAGGTCTTTGGCTTGCAGGGACGCGTGTTTCCCGAGATCAGGAACACGCCAGGGGCAGCCTGGGTGTTTGTTTTCACTCTGTACCCTTACGTCTACCTTCTGGCGCGAACTGCGCTGACCGAACGCGCGACCCAGCTGATGGAGGCGGCGCGCCTGCTGGGTGCCCCTTTGACCCGGCGCGTTCGCGAAGTGGCCTTGCCACTGGCCAGACCGGCAGTGGCGGCAGGGGTGGCACTGGCGCTGATGGAGACACTGGCGGATTTTGGCGTGTCGAGCTATTTTGGCGTGCAGACCTTTGTGGCGGGCATCTACAAGGCCTGGCTGGCCATGGACAACCGGATCGCGGCAGCGCAGCTGGCCACCGTGTTGCTGGCCACCGTGGCTGCATTGCTCTGGGTTGAACATCGGGCGCAGAATCGCATGCGATTTGCCGCGCTCAAAGGCCAGCGGTCAGGCAGTGACGAGGCGCAGCCCACCCGGTTGACCGGAGCGCGTGCGTGGTGGGCCATTGGCGTGTGTGCGGCCCCTGTCCTTTTTGGGTTTTTGCTGCCAGTGGTGTTCATGTTGCGGCCACTGGCCGGCGGCTGGGATTCACTTCCTTGGCAGAACTTCTGGCAATGGTCGCAAAACAGCATCTGGCTGGCCGGACTGTCTGCCGTACTGGCCACCGTTCTCGCACTGCTACTGGCCTTTGCACTGCGCACGCGAGCAGATGCCTCGAGCAGGATTGCCGTGCGCCTCGTCAGCCTGGGTTATGCGATTCCAGGGGCTGTGATCGTGGTGGGTATTTTGCTCCCGGTGGGGTGGATCCAGGCAGTGCACCCTGAGAGCACCTTGGGCTACTGGGTGACAGCGACTGCCTTCGGCATTGTGTGGGCATACATGGTGCGCTTCACAGCTGTGGCCTTGCAGTCTGTCCAGAGCGGGTACAGCCGTATGCCTTCCTCGCTGGATGATTCCGCTCGCATGCTGGGCACCACTGGTCTGAACCTGGCCAGACGTGTGCACTGGCCTTTGCTCAAGCGCTCGCTTGCCGCAGCCATGCTGCTGGTCTTTGTCGACGTCATGAAGGAGCTGCCTGCCACACTGGTGCTGCGCCCTTTCAACAGCGACACACTGGCCGTGGTGGCGTACCAGCTGGCGCGCGATGAGCGACTGGGAGAAGCTGCATTGCCTGCACTGACCCTGGTGCTCGTTGGCCTGGCACCGGTTGTCTTGCTCTCTCGCACCTTGCGCAAGTGACTATCGGTTTGGTACCACCAGCAGGAATCGAACCTGCATCTAACGCTTAGGAGGCGTTCGTTCTATCCGTTGAACTATGGCGGCCCTTGGGATTCAGGCCTCTATTGTAGAGGGGTGGATCAAGGCTACTCGTATTGGTGGGTAAAGATGACGTCGACTGCGTTCTCCGTGCCCGCGCGAGCGCGCAACGTGAGGCTTCTGGACAGGTCGTACAGGATGGAGACGGTGCTCATGGCACCTGCCAGGCTTTGCTCATAGCTCAGGTACAGCCTGTTTGACAAGCGCTTGCCGAACATCACGGCGGCTTCACCCGCCGTACCCTCCGTACTGCTTTCGGAGGTGCCAAATGTGATCTCGTCGATGCCAAGTGTTTTGGCCAGTTCATTGTCCATGGGTTGGCCGCCCCTCGTGAGCAGCTTGCGGGCCGCCTGTTGCAGCACAAAGGCCTGCGCGCCTGCTGAGGATGCTGGCCTGCCCAGTACAAGCCAGGCCAGCTTGTCGCCGACAGGCAGGTCTGGCTCGGAGAAAAGGTCCACACGGGGTGACTGCGCATTGCCGGTGATATGGACACCTACGCGTTGCTCCGTGTTTTCCGGAAGCTTGCGCACGGCAATGATGTCCAGTGCTGGATCGTCGTACGGGCCGGTGAATCTCAAGACGCCCGTTTCGATGTTGAGTTGCTGACCATAGGCGCGGTAGGTTCCGCTGGCTGTCCGTACCTCGCCATGGGCTCTGGGCGTAGGTGCAGATGGAGTGGCACGGACTGAGACAGTGCCTTCCAGTAGTGTCTCGACACCTCTTCCACGCACGTTGAAGTCGTTCCCGAGATCAAGCTTCATGTCCACATCGGGTTTGACGGTTTGTGCGCCTGCTGTGTTGATTGGCGCAGAACCGGTGATGCGGATCACGACGTCCTTGCTCAGGCTGGGCGCGGATTCGTCAGGCAAAACAAAAGTGGCCGTGTCTGCCTTGATTTGTCCGCGCAACTTCAGGATGGCCTGCTCCAGCTGCGCTGTCATGTCGCCGGAGATGACCAGACGTCTGTCCACACGTGTGGACACTCGCAGGCGCCGGGCGCTGGCCTGAAGCGAGATATGGGCTTGTCGTTCCCCGGTCTCGGGTGCCGCCCGCCATTCGGCCACTCCGGATGCCTCCAGCGTGCCGCCCTGGGAAGCGCCGCCCGGGCCTTGCAGGGTGAAACGGGTCACTTCGATCCGGTCGCCCGCGATATTGGCGAGCAGCTCGCCATTGGTGAACGCGAACCCGTCCACGACCGATCGCAAGGAGAGGTCTTTTGCCTGGATGTTGCCGCGCCAGGAGGGCCTTGCGCGGGTGCCGCTCAACGTCGCATCTGCACTGAGCGAGCCACGCACCCTCCATCCAGGGGGCGCCAGCATGGACCATACGCCGATCTGAGGCAATTGGGCATTGGCGTAGCCCTGGATCGGCGTGCTGGCGGGCCACCAGCGATCGAGCAGGCTTTCGTCGGAAGAGGCCACGCCGGAAACCGGGTTCAGCCTTGTTTCGAAAGATGCCTTGGCCGTGCCAAGGCGCTCCGTGTCCCAGGTCAGATTGGCGCTCAGCAGTTTGTCCCGAAGCGTCAGAGAGAGTCGGCCATCTTTTACGCCGGCTACCACGGGTGCGCTGCTGTTGGCCGTGCCTGCCGGGTGTGCGCCACCTGTCCAGCGCAAATCACCGCTGCGTCTTTGCAAGCTGGCAGACAAGCGCATCGGCACCTGCGTATCGGTGGGGATTCGAACGTCCCATTCGCCGTCGAAGATCAGATCGCCACTGATGGTGGCGTGCTCGCCAGGCTGTGTCGGGGCTGTTTGTCCATCAAGGGACGCCAGGTGTTCAATCCACTGGTACGACAAGCCTTCCAGCCGGCCTTTCGTCTCCAGCGCATCGCCTGCCCAGATCAGGCTTTGCCATGACAGGTGCAGAGGCTCGCTGAGACCAGGTGCACTGCGTCCGGTTGGCGAAAATGTGAATTGGCCAGCACCTGCGTCGATCGATGGCTTGCCTTGCGCACTTTGCCGCCAAGTCACCTCCAGTGGCTGTGCGCTGGCGAGTTGCCACTGCTGGTCGTGTCGGCGCCCGTCCGGCTCACCTGCCGGCTGCGTCAGTTCCAGGGAGAGCGTCCTGGCCCGAAGTCTGCCTTCGCCCGGGCCTGTTGGTGCCAGCTGGATGGTGCCGCCGGTTTCCAGTTTCGTGCGCCAGGTGGCGTTGGCCGCTGCCCCCTGGATGTCGAACGTCAGGTTGTTCAGCGGCCCCCTGGCCTGTACGCGCAACGCCTCCAGCTTGCTCGAGCCAGCTGCGCCGGCTGCCTTGGATTGGATCACCAGTTTTGGCACCTCCAGGCTGCCATTCAAGGTAGGCCAGGCCGGTGCAGGGGTGTTTTCGGCAGGCGCAGGAAATCCCAGCGCGCCCAGGCCACCCTGCCACGCCCATTGGCTGCTCAGGCTGCCTTCCAGCTCGACGTCTTCCTGGCCGGAGAGAGCAGTGGCGACCGAGCTGCCAATGACAGGCAACTTTTGCAGACCTTTGAGCCAGATCATCCATCGCCGCGCATCGTTGACTTTCCAGGCCATGTTTCCCTTGCCACTGCCGTGGCTGAACAGTCCGTCGAGGCGCAGGTTGCTGCCCGGCGTGGCCAGCTTTGCATTGACCTGGTATCGAGCCAGATCTACGCTCATGACGCCGTCAGCCTCAAGCACAGCGCCAGCCGCGTCGAGGCGCGCCTTCTTGATCTCCCACGAGGCGGCTCCGGGTGCCCAACGCGCGTCCAGGCTCAACTGTTTGAGCTGAAAGCCACCGAGTTCACTGCCTTCGGGCTGTCGGGACGCCGGCAGGATGCTTGCCTTGACAGCGATGGCGTCGGGGGCATCTGGCCCAGGGGCGGCCTGTGCCGTCAGTTGGCCGTTGAGAGCACCTTTGGCCAGGGGGCTCCAGATCTCGGACGGCTTGATTTGCAGGGCTTTGATGTTGCCCTGCCATGCTTCGATGGTGGTCGTCCCCTCAACGTTGCGGGTGGACAAGTGCCCCTGGCCCTCAATGCTGCCGCCGGCAGCTTGCGCTTCAAGGCTCTGCACCGTCCAGCCGGACGCGTCCTGCATCACCTCGGCCAGAACCGATTGCACGGGTATGGCGTTCTGGTCAAGTGGCCCGGCCCGGCGGTTGTCCACGTCGAGTGACAGCCTCCATGCCTCGGCCAACGACTGTACTTTCAGTTGCCCATAAAGGTCCGTGGCTGGGGCATCTGCGCGGTACGCAGACAGGTCCACCGCCTTGAGTTGCACGTTCGCCTCGGCGATGGGCTGTGGTGCCCACGGCCGGATCACGGCAGTGCCTGTGAACTCGCTTGCCTCTGCCTCAGGCGAGCGGGCAGTTCCATTTCCCTGGAACTGCAGCTCCAGCGTTGCGTCGTCACCGGCCAGCGTGCCGTTGGCACTTGCCGACAAGGTGACTGCCACCGGCGCTCCGTCTGGTACGACGGTGGAAATCCGGGCTTGCAGCTCGGCAGTGAGCGGCATGGGGGCATTGCCGCCCAGTGTGAGCAATGCCTGGTATGAGCCTTCGGCAAATTCGACTTGATCGACCTGGAGTCTGTGCGTCAAAGGGCTCGCACCGGCGCCTGTTGGCGTCCCGAATGCATACCGTCCCCGGATGCCAGCGAATTCGAGCTGCCGCTGGCCCGTGTAGCTCAGTTCTTCAAGGTCGAAGACTACCCCCACTGGCATCGGCAGGGTCAGGCTTTGTAGTGGACGTGCAGGCTCGTCTGACGGGGGCCTGCCATCGTGGATGAGCAAGGATCTGGCCTTCAGCTCGGCCACATGAACCCCCTGGCCCGTCAGCAATTCCCACCAGATGCTTCGGTTCCACGTCAGGGTAACGCCTTCTGCGCGAACGTCCATGCCCTGCCCGGACCAATGCAAGGAAGCGATGTTGCCGCCGCTCAGCAAGCTGCCTTGCACACCCTCTGCGCTGAGTTGTCCCATGCCGGCGTCGGGTGGCTGCTGGTTCAGCCATTGCTGTGCCCAGCCGATGGTTCTGGGCAGGGCGTCCTGTGTCCCTGCCCAGATCCACAGCGCCACAAAGGCGACCATCACAAGGGCAAGGAGGCCGGCCACTGTGCGCATCAGCAGCGCCGCCAACCTCCTTGTCGGCGATGGTCTGGGGGCTGTTTCAGGTGACGTCATCAGAAACGGAACCCCACGTTGAGGTGTACTCTGAATCGTTTGGCATCCAGACCGTAGGCCAGGTCCAGTTGCAGAGGGCCAACCGGGCTGTTGTAGCGCACGCCAACGCCGGTGCCGATTCTGGGTTTGAAGTCCACCGGGTCATTGGCCACTGCACCGGCGTCCACAAAGACGACCGTTTCCCAGTCGGTGCGCTCGCCCTGGCTTCGAATGGGCCGTTGCCATTCCGCGCTCGCCACCGCCATGTAGCGTCCCGGGGCAATGGTTCCGTCAGTCAGCTCGACACCTATGTCGCGCAGGCCATAGCCGCGCACCGTGTTGTCGCCACCCGTCATGTACAGCAAAGTGTCGGGAATTCTGGCTGCGTTGTCTGCTTTCAGGGCACCGGCCTGAACTCGAAGTGCGATGCGTCCGTCGCGACTGCGTGTGTCGACCGGACGGTCTCCACCGGACTGTATGCCCGCGAGCAGGTCTTCCGCGGCAAAATCACCGAGGGGCCAGAATCCCAGCCAGCGAACCTGCGTATTGAAGAACGGCTTGCTGTCACTGCCCAGCGTGCTGCCAGCGCCAAGCGTGACGCCCAGCCCATACCCTCGGTCCGGGAAGGGCTCATTGTCAAAGCGCCGCCATATCCAGCCATAGTTGGCCGACAGGGCAGACTCGAAACCGTTGGATGAGGCCAGGGCCGAGGACGCATTGGAGGTGCGGGATCGGTCGTATTGCACGAAGTAGCGCCGGTCAACGTCGTCGGTCTCGACGGATTTTCCTGCGTTGAGCCGCAAGCTGGTGGTAGTGGTTTCGTCGTCGAGCTGCTTGGCCATCTTGATGCCAGTCAGCCAGTGCCAGCCATCTTCTTCGATGGGGGCGTTCCAGTCAGACTGCAACACACTGTCGTTGTCCTCAAGTTGCAACTTGCTGTGGACGCGCCAGCCAATGCCCGGAAATCTCAGATGGTTGTGCTCCAGGGAGAAGCGTGGACCGTTGTTGGTGCTGCCGCCAACACCTACAGTCACCTTTTGCGGTTTGCTCTCCTTGACTTGCACGATGACAGGAGCAGGCTGGTGGGGGTCTGCACCTTCCTTGTCCAGATGGTCCAGATCCACGTAGGCGAACACTGAACTGTAGTAGCCGCTGTCGGCGATCTTCTGCTGGGCATCCTGCAGCTGGGTCAGGCTGTAGTCCGCGCCAGGCTTGAGGCCGGACAGCCTGACCAGGCGCTCTGCAGTGGTCGTGGCGTATCGCTCTGCACCTTGCACACGCACGTCGCCAATTCGAACGCGTGGACCGGAATCCAGCTCGATGTACCAATTGGCCTGCTGCTGCTGTGTGTCGATGTCACTCAGACTGTTGCGTATCTGTCCGCGCGGAAACCGCTCAGCGGTGAGCTCGCGAAGGGCGTCGGACTTGAGCGCATCCCAGCGCGCCTGGGTGAAACGCTCTCCTGCATCTTTGGTCGCACGCCGCTCAATGGTCTCGCGCTGCTGCCTGGCCGCTTCCGTACTTTCAATCTCGCCAGTGAAAAAAACACTGGGGGTGGCTACCCGCGTGATCGGACCCGTCTCCACAAGGACGCGAACCCGGCCCAAGGGTGGCAGGTCGCCCAACTCGCCTGGCGGGATTGCCTCTCGCGAAACCTTGACAGTGGGGGAGAAATAACCCTGGGTGCCCAGCAGCTCACTCACGTTGTCAGGGGCGGCAAGAATCAGCCGGTCGAGCTCGTTGCCGTCCAGGTCTTCGAGGTATCGGAATCGCTGCAACTCGAGGTGCTTTTCGAGAATGGACTTCAGATCTTCCGGGGCTTGCACTGCCAGGTCGAAACGCGGCTTGTTCGAGGTCTCGCCCGCCTCTTCGCTCCCGCTTGCAGACACAGCTTGTTGCGTGTTGTTTCCGCTGTCACCAGGCGAGGAAGAGCCAGCCTGTGCCCACGCCTGAAAGGGCAGGAGGCAGGTCAGAAAGCAAAAAAGCCGTGTGGTGGCAGCCACACGGCCCGAGAGCAGGGAAGGGCGCATGCAGGGCTTATTTAGAGAGCATTCGCATTGTGTCCTCCAGACCCTTGAGGTTCAGCGGAAACATGCGCTGACCAATCAATTGCTGGATGATGCTGATACTTTGTCGATACTGCCACACCCCTTGAGGTTCCGGGTTGATCCATGCGTGCTTCGGAAAAGCGTGTGTCAGACGCTGAATCCACTCCGCTCCGGCCTCTTCGTTGTTGTACTCCACGCTGCCGCCTGGCTGCAAAATCTCGTAGGGACTCATGGTCGCGTCGCCGACAAAGATCAGCTTGTAGTCCTTGTTGTACTTGCGGATGATGTCCCAAGTCGGGAATTTCTCGGCAAAGCGACGGCGGTTGTTTTTCCACATGAAGTCGTAGACGCAGTTGTGGAAGTAATAGAACTCCAGGTGCTTGAATTCGCTCTTGACCGCGCTGAACAGCTCTTCCACCCGGTGTATGTGCTCGTCCATGGTGCCGCCAACATCCATGAGCAGCAGTACTTTGACGTTGTTGTGGCGCTCCGGAATCATCTTGATGTCCAGATAGCCCGCGTTGGCTGCTGTGCTGCGGATGGTGTCGGGCAGGTCCAGCTCCAGCTCGTTGCCTTCGCGGGCAAACTTGCGCAGACGGCGCAGCGCGACCTTGATGTTTCGCGTGCCCAGCTCTTGCGTGTCGTCGTAGTCGCGGTAGGCGCGCTGCTCCCACACTTTCACGGCGCTCTTGTTGCCACCTTTGCCACCGATTCGGATGCCGCGCGGGTTCTTGCCGCCGTGGCCAAACGGTGAGGTGCCGCCGGTGCCGATCCATTTGTTGCCGCCTTCGTGCCGTTCCTTTTGCTCTTCCAGGCGCTTCTTGAGCGTCTCCATGAGCTCATCCCAGTCCATCTTGGGTGCGTTGGCAATCTGCTCTTCGGAAAGGATCTTCTCCATCTCCTTGCGCAGCCAGTCGGCCGGGATTTCCTTGGTGAAGTCGGCGATCAGCTCCACGCCTTTGAAGTAGGCAGCAAAAGCTTTGTCGAACTTGTCAAAGTGCTTCTCATCCTTGACCAGCGCCGTGCGGGCCAGGTAGTAGAAGTCGTCCATGGTGCAGGCGTCCGGGTTGGTCGGCCCCACCACGTCCTGTTTGAGCGCCTCGAGCAGCGTCAGGTACTCCTTGACGGAGACGGGTACCTTGGCGGCCCGGAGGGTGTAGAAAAAGTCGATCAGCATGATCAGTGCCTCCTCGTTCGGGGCTCAGATGGCACGAGGCTTGGACAGTTGATGCGCCAAATGCGCCTCCACCATCGGCCATTCGTGCGCCAGGATGCTGTAGACGCAGGTGTCGCGAAGCGAACCCACGGCATCAGGGTGACGGTTGATCTGATGACTACGCAAGATGCCGTCCAGTTTGGCACCAAGGCGCTCAATGCCACGCCGGCTCTGGTGGTTCATGAAATGGGTGCGAAACTCCACCGCAATACAGTTGAGTGCCTCAAACGCGTGTCGCAGCAAGGCCAGCTTGCATTCACTGTTGAGTCCCGTTCGCTGTACAGCCTTGCGATACCAGGTCGACCCGATCTCCACGCGTCGATTGGCCGCGTCGATGTTCATGTACGTTGTCATGCCCACCGCCTTGCCCGTCGTGTCGAGAATGGCAAAGGGCAGCATGCTGCCCTGGGCATGCAGTGCGAGTCGTCGATCGATCTCAGCGGCCATGTCCTCAGGAGACGGGACACTCGTGTACCAGAGGCGCCAAAGCTCACCATCGCGCGTTGCTTCGCACAGATCGTCATGGTGGGCATGTGCCAGTGGTACGAGCGCGCCTTGCTCCCCTGTCAAGGTGACCCAGGGCAAGGGGGATGGCAATGGGTCCGTCGAGACCGCAGCGGTCATCTCAGCGGTTCCTTTGGTTCATGAACACCAGGCGCTCGAACAGGCTGGTGTCTTGCTCGTTCTTGAGCAAAGCACCCACCAGCGGCGGAATCGCCACCTTGTTGTCTGCCGTCTGCAAGGCTTCGAGCGGAATGTCCTCGGCCATCAACAGCTTGAGCCAGTCGATCAGCTCGCTGGTGGAAGGCTTCTTCTTCAGACCCGGCAAGTTGCGGATGTCGTAGAAGGTCTTCATGGCCACCTTCAGCAGATCCTGCTTCAGGTTGGGGTAGTGAACGTCCACGATCTGCTTCATCGTTTCCGCTTCAGGGAACTTGATGTAGTGGAAGAAGCAGCGGCGCAAGAAAGCGTCGGGCAATTCCTTTTCGTTGTTGGACGTGATGAACACCAAAGGCCGGTGTTTGGCCTTGATCATCTCGCGCGTCTCGTAGCAGTAGAACTCCATGCGGTCGAGTTCGCGCAGCAAGTCGTTCGGGAACTCGATGTCGGCCTTGTCGATCTCGTCGATCAGCAGGGCCACCGGCTCGTCAGCTGTGAAGGCCTGCCACAGCACGCCTTTGACGATGTAGTTGTTGATGTCCTTGACCTTCTCGTCGCCCAGTTGCGAGTCGCGCAAGCGGCTCACCGCGTCGTACTCATACAGGCCTTGCTGGGCTTTCGTGGTGGACTTGATGTGCCACTGCAAAAGCGGCATATTCAGCGCCTGTGCCACTTCCTCTGCCAGCATGGTTTTGCCCGTGCCAGGCTCGCCCTTGACCAGCAAAGGGCGCTTGAGCGTGATGGCAGCATTGACCGCCAGCATCAGATCCTGGGTCGCGACGTAGTTTTCAGAGCCTTGGAATTTCATGGGTTTGGAAGGTACTAGAAGCCTGGGGAATGGCACAAAAACGCAGATTGATGCAGAACATCCGACCGCTCAGGGTTATCAATAAGCGGGTGCGGATGGTCCAGTCTATATAATCGCCGATTGATTTTTATCAATCACTCACTTCATTGTGCTTGCAAAATGAACCAACTGTTGTCCAAGATCGCCCGTACCCTTGTCACCGCTGTGACCTTTTCCGCCGTGGCTGTGGCCGCACACGCAGAGGGCGTGAACGGCAATGTTGAAGCCGGCAAAGGCAAGGCTGAGATGTGCATTGGCTGCCACGGTATCGTCGGCTACCAGAACAGCTTTCCCGAAATCCACAAGGTGCCCAAGATCGGCGGACAGTCTGCGGCCTACATCGTTTCAGCTCTCACCGCTTACAAGTCGGGCGAGCGCAAGCACCCGTCGATGCGCGGTATTGCCGGCTCGCTGACTGAGCAGGACATGGCTGATCTGGCAGCGTTCTACGAGTCGCAAGCTGAAGGTCAGGCGCCAGAGACACAGCCTGCGGCCAGCGCTGCCGTTGCTCAATTGCTGGAGAAGGGCAACTGCGCTTCCTGTCACGGTGCCAACTTCAACAAGCCCCTGGACCCTAGCTATCCAAAAATTGCGGGCCAGTACCCAGATTACCTGTACTTTGCACTCAAGGCGTACACCGTCGAGGGCAACAATGTCGTTGGGCGAGCCAACCCCATCATGGCCGGTATGGCCAAGCAGTTCAAGAACGCCGAGCTCAAGGAGCTGGCCAACTACCTGGGCTCTCTCCAGGGCAACATGAAGACGGTTCCGCAGTCCAAGTTCCGTTGATCTGAGCGAAAGCCATCGTAAAAAAACCGCCCAACGGGGCGGTTTTTTTTGCGCGTTTTCTGCACCATTGCATCGGTGTCGGGCGCCTTGGCTCAGTCTTTGGTTGCACGTTGTCGCACGGCCTGGATGTACGCCTGCCCGTCAGGAGGGCGGCCGGCGCGCTGGCTCTCCATGATCATCTGGCCCAGGCACTCCATCACCTCGTGGTGAGCCTTGTGCAAATCGCCGCGCCTCGCGGTCAGCAACTCTACAGCCTGACGGATGCCAGGTGGCTGGTCGATGCTGCACTGTTCGCTGATGGACAAGTGCATGGACAAGTGCAGAAAAGGGTTCTCCCGGCTGCCGTCCCCGGGTTGCCCGACATCGGCCACGGCCTTGTCCACATCGCCAAGTGCCGGGTGATATTCCGGATGTTCGGCGATCCACTGGGCGGCGAGTGTCTCAATGGCCTCCATGGGCTGGCCAGTCTGCTGTTTGGCGAAGGCACCGCAGAAAAAGCGGCGAACGTCGGCTTGTGAGGGATTGAACATCCGGGAATTGTCCCCCAGGCGCTCATGCAGGGGCGCAATTACCGGTAAAGTGTCCGGTTTTGCGAATATCTCGACGTCGAGTGAAGGCAGGGCATCGCGAGAACCGGAGCCTGAACTCGAACCAGAATCCGGGCGATGGGCTTGCCTCAACGGTGCTTCATTCATCCCACCATCCGACAAATTGGAAGAGAGACATGAACCAAGCTTTCATCTGTGATGCGATCCGAACTCCTTTTGGCCGTTATGGCGGCGCGCTGTCGTCTGTCAGAACGGATGACCTGGGGGCCGTGCCACTCAAGGCCTTGATGGCTCGCAACCCACAGGTGGACTGGGAAGCGGTCACTGACGTGATCTATGGATGCGCCAATCAGGCTGGCGAAGACAACCGCAATGTGGCCCACATGAGCAGCTTGCTCGCGGGCTTGCCGGTTGGCGTCCCAGGCGCCACGGTCAACCGCCTTTGTGGCTCTGGCCTGGATGCGCTGGGCACCTCCGCGAGAGCCATCAAGGCGGGCGAAGCTCGTCTCATGATCGCCGGTGGCGTTGAAAGCATGAGTCGTGCGCCGTTTGTCATGCCAAAGGCTGAAAGCGCTTTCAGTCGCGCCAATGCCGTGTATGACACCACCATTGGCTGGCGTTTCGTCAACAAGCTCATGAAGGCCCAGTACGGTGTGGATTCCATGCCTGAAACAGCTGAAAACGTTGCCACGGATTACAAGATTGAGCGCGAGGCGCAAGACCGCATGGCCATGGCTAGCCAGCTCAAGGCTGTGGCTGCCCAGAAGGCCGGGCATCTGGCGCGCGAGATCACACCAGTGGCGGTGCCGCAGCGCAAGGGCGACCCGGTCATGTTTGACACCGACGAGCACCCTCGCGAGACCAGTCTGGAAAAGCTGGCCAAACTCAAGGGAGTCGTGAGGCCTGATGGCACCGTGACGGCTGGCAATGCCAGTGGCGTCAACGACGGCGCTTGTGCGCTGCTGCTGGCCGACGAAGCGACGGCAGGGCAATACGGTCTCACCCCCAAGGCCCGGGTGGTCGGCATGGCGACGGCCGGCGTGCCTCCGCGCGTGATGGGCATTGGCCCGGCGCCGGCCACCGAGAAAGTGCTGGCGTTGACAGGCTTGAGCCTGGACCAGATGGATGTCATCGAGCTCAACGAAGCCTTTGCCGCCCAAGGCCTGGCGGTTCTTCGCATGCTGGGCCTCAAGGACGATGACGAACGCGTCAATGCCTGGGGCGGCGCCATTGCGCTCGGCCACCCTCTGGGCGCCAGTGGTGCTCGCCTGGCCACGACTGCCGTCAATCGGCTGCACGCCACCGGCGGCCGCTACGCGCTGTGCACCATGTGCATTGGTGTCGGTCAGGGCATCGCCGTGGTGCTGGAAAAGGTCTGATCGGCCTCGGCAGGTTCGAACCAACGCCCGGCCTGGACCGGGCGTTTTCGTGCTGGCGTTGAGGACTTACCTGTGCAAAACCTGATCACCGACCCCTGGTTCTATGCTGTGGCCGTTCCGGCGGTGCTGTTGCTGGGCATCAGCAAGAGCGGCTTTGGCGCCGGCTTTGGTTCGTTGGCCGTTCCCATGATGGCGCTGGCCATCACCGTGCCTCAGGCGGCGGCGATCCTCATGCCGGTGTTGCTGGTGATGGACCTGCTCGGCATCACGGCCTATCGACAACATGTCAACTGGGCATTGCTGCGCTTCGCCTTGCCGTTTGGCCTGGTGGGCACCGTGGTGGGCACAGCTCTTTTTTCGGTCATGCCAGCCCCCATCGTGGCCGGCGTGGTGGGCGCAGTGACCTTGCTCTTTCTCGCGCAACGGCTGCTGTTTCCTCCCAAGGCAGATGCACAGCCCGCACCACGCTGGGTGGGCGCCCTGTTGAGTGCCACTGCGGGCTTCACCAGCTTTATCTCCCACGCCGGCGGACCGCCCATCAATGTTTACGTCATCCCGATGAAGATGACACCGATGGTCTTCAACGGCACCATGGCCTACTTCTTTTTCGTGATCAACCTGTCCAAGTGGGTGCCCTATGCATGGCTGGGTCTGCTCGACATGCGCAACCTGTTCACGTCACTGGTGTTGCTGCCTCTGGCGCCGATGGGCGTCTGGGTGGGCGTGAGGGTCGCCAAACGCATTCAGCCGACGCTGTTCTATCGCCTGATCTACCTGGGCATGTTTCTCACCGGCATCAAGCTTCTCTGGGACGCGTTTCGTTGATCATGGGGGGTGTTGCGCTGGCCCATCCGGGCAAGGGGCGATAACATAGGTCGAATTCATGACAACAGAGGTCAGGAGAACACTATGCCGGTCGTCGTTGTGGCCAACCCGAAAGGGGGAGTAGGGAAATCGACGCTGTCGACAAACGTAGCGGGCTACTACGCCAGCCGCGGGCACAAGGTCATGCTCGGGGACGCCGACAGGCAGCAGTCCTCACACCTTTGGCTGAACCTCCGTCCGCCGCAGGCACGGGAAATCCAGCATTGGGCACTGGACGACGACAAAATTGCCCGCCCTCCCAAGGGCGTCAGCCATGTGGTGCTCGATACCCCGGCAGGGCTGCACGGATCGCAGTTCAAGGGCGTTCTCAAGGCGGCCAGCAAGGTGTTGGTGCCCCTGCAGCCCAGTATTTTTGACATTTACGCGACGCGTGCGTTTCTTGACGAGCTGGCTGAGTCCAAACGGGCAGGCAAGCTCGACGTCGGTCTGGTCGGCATGCGTGTCGATGGCCGCACGATTTCCGCCGACAAACTCAAGGAGTTCGTCGAAGGTCTCGACCTTCCGGTGCTGGGCTATCTGCGCAACACGCAGAACTACATTCATCTGGCGGCCAGAGGCTTGACCCTGTTTGACGTGGCGCCTGGGCGTGTCGCCACGGACCTTGAGCAGTGGCAGGGCATTTGCCAATGGCTGGACAGCTAGCCAGCCCCTGCGCCGACTTGGCCACCAGCGCGTGAGTGTCTTTCCGGCAGGGCCATGTCCCCGGCTCGACAAGTCCTCTGGCGGCCAGCCGATAGAGTGACATCCCATGAAAACCTTCCAGACATTCTCAGAACTCGCCGCTTGCGTGGGTCAGGACGTCGCTGTCAGCGACTGGATTTCCATCACGCAAGAGCAAGTCAACCAGTTTGCCGAAGCCACTGGTGACCACCAGTGGATCCATGTGGATGTGGAGCGGGCCAGGAAGGGGCCATTCGGGGCGCCAATTGCGCATGGCTTTCTCACCCTGTCACTGATCCCACGCTTTTTTGACAACGCCATCAAAGTGGAAGAGTCAGGCATGGGCGTGAACTACGGCCTGAACAAGGTGCGCTTCACCTCACCCGTGCCGGTGGGCAGCCGTGTCAGGGCGCACCTGAAACTGCAAGCGGCAGAGCCGATCGCCAATGACGGCGTGCAAATGACCTGGCTGGTCACGGTAGAACGCGAGGGCAGTGACAAGCCAGCCTGCGTGGCGGAGTCCATCTCTCGTCGTTACCCCTGACGTTGGCTCCTGACGCAGCCACTGCGGCTGATTTCGGAGTGACGGCCGGGAGCCGTCCGGGAGGCGGGTTCAGGCGGTACCTTTGAGGCAGCCTACCCGATGCGGGTCAACTGGCGGGGGTCCACCCAGCCCTTGAATATCTCGATCAGGCCATTGATTCTCGTGGCGGCTTCTGCCTGGCTGTGCAGGTGCGAAACCAGCTGGAATGCGTCATTGCGAAGCATCCAGAGCTCTTTGGCTGTGCGTGATTTCTCGATGCGATGGCGCAGCTTCAACGCCTGCATGCCTTCACAGTCTTCGATGCACGACTTCATGGCTTCCTGCATGACGATCAGATCGCGCGGGCGCGGCTTCCTGAAGTGCCTCGTGCCGGGCAGCAATCCAGTTTGAAGAACGCGTGAGATACCTTGAATCATGGCAATTGGTCGCGAGTGTACGCTTTTTGTCCACTGCCTCCCCGCAAGCATTTCCTGATGGGTTTTTTTTCTGCAACTGAATACTATCTCTTTAAAATAGTACCGGTTGGTACCAGCCCATTGATTTCTTGGTTTTGGTGCTGAGTTTCACGACTTTGTCTGCTCGAAGCCGTTCTGACGCCAGGCCTCGTAGGTCACCACCGCCACCGCGTTGGACAGATTGAGGCTGCGTTGTCCCGCACGCATAGGCAAACGCAGCCATTGCGATGCGGGGAACCAAGCGCGAAGTTCTGGCGAGAGACCGCTGGTTTCAGCGCCGAACACCAGCCAGTCGCCGGGCAGGAAGCTCGTTTCATGTACAGCCTGCTGGCCTTTGGTCGTCATGGCGAACATGCGATCACGCTCTGGTTTCTCGTCTGTCAGGAACTGTTCCCAGTTTTTGTGCCGCCGCACGGGGGCGAACTCGTGATAGTCCAGCCCGGCACGGCGCAACTGTTTGTCATCCATTGAAAACCCCAGCGGTTCGATCAGGTGTAGCTGGCTACCCGTGTTCGCGCTCAGGCGAATGATGTTGCCGGTGTTGGGTGGAATCTCGGGGGAGACGAGAACGATGTTGAACATGACGAGGAACGTTGAGCGATCGGCAAGGTTGCCAACTGTACAGCGTCATCGCCTCCGCACCGTGCTCACGCCCGACAAACCACCAGTGCACTGACGCTTGTCGCGCCTGCCTGTCTGAGCGCCTGGGCGGCGGCTTCCAGCGTGGTGCCAGTGGTGCTGACATCGTCGATCAGGACCAGGCGAGCCTGCGGATTGGTCACCAACTGGGCTTTCATCGCCTGAGTCAGGGCGAAAGCGTTCTTGAGGTTACCAAGGCGCTGCTTGCGTCCCAGCTGATGCTGGGCCGGGGTGTCACGTTTGCTTTCAAGCCCCGCGACCAGGACCGGGCCGTCAATCCGTCGCGGACCAGACCTGGCGTACCGGCTGGCCAGCGCTTTGGCGATCAGCCAGGATTGGTTGTAGCCTCGTTGGGCCAAACGTTGCCGTGAGGTGGGAACCGGGACGATGCAAGAGGCGCGATGCAGCAGGTCTGCGGCGCCTGGTGCATGCCAGATCATGTGAGCGAAGGTCTCTGCCCAGCCCGGTTCCGACTGGAACTTGAACCGTGCCATGAGTTGTTGCCATGGGTAGGCGTAGTCGACGGCAGCGATGCAGCAGTCAATGGAAGACGTTCTCGACGCATTGGCCGACAGGCATTCGCCGCATATTTCCGCCGACCCCTTGGCGGGGCGAGCACATTGGCGGCAGCGGTCGATCGGTTGGCTCCATCGAGTCATGCAGGCCGGACAAACCGGTGCAGACGGCCAGGTGCCGCAAACCTCGCACACCACCGGAAGATGCATTAGCCATTGGCGCCACCTCGAGAGCATCGGGCCAATATACTGAGCATCCAGCCGCCTTGGGCTTGCCTTCCCTTCATTTGTGTCAACCCTTTGGGTTACCTCTACACCGTGCCGAAACCCTCAGGTCAAGAATCTCCTCCTTCTCTCGATGCTCTGGCTGCCCGCAGGTGGCTGAGCATGAATCGCGCACAAAGTCCTTGGCTGCATGAAGAGGTGGGGCGGCGCATGTCCGGGCGCTTGCAGTGGTTCAAGACACTGCCCCAGAGCTGGCTGCACTGGGAGCCGCGGCTGGGCGGGCTGGAAAGTCATGCGGATGTGCAAAAAGCGCTTGGTGCGGCTCAATGCCTGATCGAAGACGCCGGCGACCCGCGTGCGGCGCAACGCCACCTTTCGCCACAAGAAGGTGTGTGGCGAAGACTGCTGGGACCCAGGGGGCCCAAAGTGGCGGAACCCGGGCAGACAGTGGACATGGTCTGGGCCAACATGGCTTTGCATGCGTGGCCCGATCCCCGGGAGCTCATGTCCCGGTGGTACCAGTACCTCCATGACGGTGGTTTTGTCATGTTCTCGTGCTTTGGACCCGACACGCTCGGTGAATTGCGGAGCATCTACGCCAAGGCGGGCTGGGGGCAGCCAGCGCACATGTTTACCGACATGCACGACTGGGGCGACATGCTGGTTCATGAGGGATTTGCGGAACCTGTGATGGACATGGAGCACATTGAGCTGTCCTGGTCGTCGCCACAGGCCATGCTGGCCGAGCTGCGAGAACTGGGGCGAAATCTGTCGAATGCGCGTTTCCGCGGGCTGCGAGGCCGGCAATGGCGGGCCAGCCTAGAGAGTTCACTGGCCCAGAATCTGTCGAGCGGCGAGGATCATCGCCTGAAGTTGCGCTTCGAAGTCGTGTATGGGCATGCCTACCGGACCAGCAAGCCGGTGCGGGGAGACGCGTCGATCAGTTTGGCCGACATGCGTCGGATGCTGGGCCAAAAAAGTGCCTGAGGCCTGATTCCATGCGGGTTGCCACGGTGCTGTGGGCCATGGAAGCGGCCCGTATACCCCAGTCTGTCTGTTCCGCAATGCGATTTCGTCGGGTTTTCCTGTAGCAATGCGGGTTTCCGCCGCTACAATTGACATTGATCAAACTCTTCGGGGGTCGTGCCTGCAGGTAACGCCCCTGTAACGCCGGGCCTATGGTCCGGCGTTTCCTTGAGCGGTGGTTCAGGATGGGTCTCGACACGAAACGACGCAGTCTCGCGCAGGAAACTGATGGCGGTCTGCAATGGACATTGCGCCGCAATTGCTCGGTAACACCGTCCCAGCTGGGGTGGACGTTTGCCATGCTTTGCACGGTGTCTGTCTCGGTCTCAGGCTTTTTCTGGTTCTTTGGCGCGCCTCTGGTGGCGCCATTTGCCGCTCTGGAACTGACGGCGCTGGGCATCGCCTTTCTGGTGTATGCCCGACACGCGGCTGACGGAGAGCGCATCCATCTGGCCAATGGCCGCCTCCTGGTGGAGCAGGAGGTAGCGGGGCAGGTGCATCGCTCGGAATTCGACAGCTGCTGGGTGCAGGTGGTTCCGCTGGAAGGGCGGCATCCGTTGATCGAGGTGCGTTCCGGCGCGCGCTCGGTCCAGGTGGGTCGTCACCTGCATGCGGAATTGCGGCCGGCGCTGGCTTCCGAGCTGCGCCAGGCGCTTCAGCGTGCATGAGGCCTCTTGTGGGTTATCCCTGACGGTTGCTCTGATGAAAGTTTGTTGTAATCGGCATTGATATAAATCAATGCTTATATTTGAGGCGTAAAACGTGACTACGATGAAGAAAACGGGACAACCTTTGCGCGCCCGCTGGATGGCTGCACGCAACAGTGCTGCCGCCCTTGGCCTGAGCGTCGGAGCAGTGATGGGCGCCGCCGCTCAGCAAGTCAATGACTTGCCCGGTGGCCCTGCCGTCAATGGCCTGAACTTCCAGCCAGCTGCGAGCAACGTGGCTGAAGGCCTTCATGGCCTGCACTGGATCATGCTGGCGCTTTGCGCCGTGATCTTCGTGCTGGTTTTCGGCGTCATGTTCTATTCCATCATCAAGCACCGCAAGTCGGTTGGCCATCAGGCGCAAGAGTTGCCTGAGCCGCTTTGGGTGGAGCTGGGCTGGACCATTGTTCCGTTCATCATCGTCGTGATCATGGGCATGATGGCCACCAAGTACGTCGTCGCCCAGAAAGACACCACGGGCAGCGACCTGACCATCAAAGTTGTCGGCATGCAGTGGAAGTGGGGTTACGAGTACCTCAAGGGCGAAGGTGAGGGCATCAACTTCCTCTCCACCCTGGACGTGTCCCACCGTCAGTTGTCCAACAGCGGCAACCTGCCTCCAACCGATGACTACCTTCTGAAGGTCGACAACCCACTGGTGGTGCCTGTCAACAAGAAGGTCCGCATCATCACCACTGCCAACGACGTGATCCACGCCTGGATGGTTCCAGCACTGGGCGTCAAGCAGGACGCGGTGCCCGGTTTCGTGCGCGACAACTGGTTCATGGCCAATCGCACCGGCGACTTCTACGGTCAGTGTGCCGAGCTGTGCGGCAAGGAACATGCCTACATGCCTATTCATGTGCGCGTGCTTTCTGCCGAAGACTACAGTGCCTGGGTGGCCGAGCAGCAGCCAGAAGCCGCTCAGGTGGCTGAGGCCACGCCTGCCGCTGCTGCTCCTGCAGAGGACACCAGCAAAGAGTGGACTCAGGACGAGCTGATGGCGCAGGGCGAGAAGGTCTATGCCAACAACTGTGCTGCGTGCCATCAGGCCAATGGTCAGGGCGCTGGCGCCATCAAGCCGCTGGACGGCTCTGCCATCGTGACAGATGCAGATGCTGCCAAGATGCTGCAGGTCGTGCTCAATGGGGCAGGCAATGGCGGCATGCCGCCGTGGACACACCTGTCGAATGCAGACATTGCCGCTGTCGCGACATATGCGAAGAACAACTGGTCCAACAAGACCGGTCAGGTGGTTCAACCCGCCGAGGTGGTTGCCGCTCGTTAATGAGCGCTTGCCAGCAACAGGATTAGAGCTTCAAAGGAAAAACCATGAGTGCAGTTCTTGATCATCACGACGCACACGACCACCACCATGCGCCAGCCGGCTGGCGCCGCTGGGTGTATGCCACCAACCACAAGGACATCGGTACCCTGTACCTGCTGTTCTCTTTTGCCATGCTGATGTTTGGCGGCGTGCTGGCGCTGGGCATTCGTGCCGAGCTGTTCCAGCCAGGCCTGCAACTGGTCAACCCTGAGCTGTTCAACCAGTTCACGACCATGCACGGCATCATCATGGTGTTCGGCGCGATCATGCCGGCCTTCGTCGGCTACGCCAACTGGATGCTGCCGCTGCAGATCGGTGCGTCCGACATGGCTTTTGCCCGCATGAACAACTTCAGCTTCTGGCTGATGATCCCGGCGGCCATCATCATCGCCCTGGCATTCTTCATGCCCGGCGGTGCGCCTGCTGCTGGCTGGACGCTGTATGCGCCGCTGACCCTGCAGATGGGCCCTTCCATGGACGCTGCCATCTTCGCGATGCACATCCTGGGTGCTTCGTCCATCATGGGATCGATCAACATCATCGTGACCATCCTCAACATGCGCGCCCCTGGCATGACGCTGATGAAGATGCCGATGTTTGCCTGGACCTGGCTGATCACTGCCTACCTGCTGATCGCCGTCATTCCAGTGCTGGCAGGCGCCATCACCATGACCCTGACCGATCGTCACTTCGGTACCGCGTTCTTCAACCCGGCTGGCGGTGGTGACCCGGTGATGTACCAGCACATCTTCTGGTTCTTCGGTCACCCCGAGGTGTACATCCTGATTCTTCCGGCTTTCGGTATCGTCAGCCAGATCATCCCGGCTTTCTCACGCAAGAAACTGTTCGGCTATGCCTCCATGGTGTATGCCACCGGCTCCATTGCCATCCTGAGCTTCGTCGTGTGGGCGCACCACATGTACACCACCGGCATGCCTGTGACCGGTCAGCTCTTCTTCATGTACGCCACCATGTTGATCGCCGTGCCCACGGGCGTGAAGATCTTCAACTGGATTGCGACCATGTGGAAAGGCTCGATGACCTTCGAGACCCCGATGCTGTGGGCCGTGGGCTTCATTTTCGTGTTCACGATGGGCGGCTTCACCGGTCTGATCCTGTCGATGGCGCCGCTGGACCAGCAGTTGCACGACACCTACTACGTGGTGGCGCACTTCCACTACACCATGGTGGCTGGCTCCCTGTTTGCACTGTTCGGTGGTTTCTACTACTGGGCTCCCAAGTGGACCGGCGTGATGTACAACGAGACGCTGGGCAAGCTGCACTTCTGGCTGTCGCTGGTCTTCTTCAACGTCACTTTCTTCCCTCAGCACTTCCTGGGTCTGGCCGGCATGCCACGTCGCTACGCCGACTACCCCATGCAGTTCGCCGACTTCAACATGCTGTCTTCCATCGGTGCCTTCGGCTTCGGCACGATGCAGCTGCTGTTCTTCCTGTTCATCGTCATTCCCGTGATGCGTGGCAAAGGTCAGCCTGCTTCCCAGAAGCCTTGGGATGGTGCTGAAGGTCTGGAGTGGGAAGTTCCTTCCCCAGCACCTCACCACACCTACGAAACGCCACCGAAGCTGGACGAAACCGCTACCCGTGTGGTCGGCTGATCTGGCCCATTTGACTGAGTTGAAATGATGCAGGACCGCGATCGCGAACTCCGACGGAAAAACGTGAAGCTGGCGCTGACGCTGGCCTCTGTTGCACTGATCTTTGCGCTGGGCTTTGTGCTCAAACGCGCACTGATCGGCGTTTGATGTTTCGTCGGTCCTTCTGACGTCTGAAAGAGCAGTTCCGGAACATGGTCAAGCGCGATAACCTGAAGATGGTCGGCAAGCTCGGTGTGATCACGCTGGGCATGTTTGGCTTCGCCTTCGCGCTGGTCCCCATGTACAAGGCCATCTGCGAGGTCACCGGTGTCAACGTTCTGGCCTTGATCGAACTCGAAGGACCGGGCGGCGTTCGTGCCAGCGGTGTTGAAAACACCCAGGTCGACACCAGCCGCACCATCACGGTCGAGTTTGATGCCAATGCCCGCGGGCCCTGGCATTTCAAACCTGCCGTGCGGACACTGGAAGTGCATCCCGGCGAACTCAACACCGTCATGTACGAGTTCCAGAATGTGCAGGACCGGACCATGGCCGCCCAGGCGATTCCGAGCTACGCGCCGAAAGTCTCAGCCTCTCATTTCAACAAGATCGAGTGCTTCTGTTTCAATCAATACACTCTTGCGCCCGGTGAGAAGAAGCAATGGCCCGTCGCCTTTGTGATCGACTCCAAGCTGCCCAAGGATGTCAAGACCATCACCCTGTCCTACACCTTCTTTGAAGTGGGCGGCGCCGCGGTGCCACCGGCACCTCAGAGCAGTGCCGATGCGGGACAGGTCGTGCGGTCTCTGCCAGCGAGTCGCTCATGACCGAGAACACGCCAATCCATCGGCGCAAGGGCTCGTTCGTCGGCACGCTCAAGGCGGTTTTGTGGGGGTTTCTGGGGGTGCGCAAGGGTGCTGACTATCAGCGCGATATTGCCGAACTCAATCCCCTCCACCTGATCGCCATGGGTATTGTCATGGCATTTGTATTTGTGGTCGGACTGATTGTCCTGGTCAACTGGATAGCCGGTTGACAGGGTGGCAGCAGTCCGGACGGTTCATATTTTTCGCATAACAATCATCTAGCGTACTTCTGGAGATCCCATGTCAGCAGCAAGTCACGGCACGACGCCTTACTACTTTGTCCCAGGGCTGTCGAGCTACCCTGTGTTGTCGGCCACCGGCCTTTTCTTTGTGATCCTCGGCGCTGGTCAGTGGATCAACGGTGCTTCCTGGGGCATGTACTCCGTGCTCTGCGGGCTGGTGTTCTGGCTTGCCGTCCTTTTTGCCTGGTTCCGTGAAGCAGTGGGCGAGAGCGAGAGCGGTCAGTACAGCCGAAAGATCGACATTTCCTTCCGCTGGAGCATGAGCTGGTTCATCTTCTCCGAGGTGATGTTCTTTGGCGCTTTCTTCTCGGCCCTTTGGTGGGCGCGTGCCCACTCGGTGCCACAGCTGGGCAATATCGAAAATGCACTGCTCTGGCCTGACTTCTCTGCCGTGTGGCCCAGCAATCAAGTCGGTGCGACCGCTTCTCCGGCAGGGATTGTGGAGCCGTTCCAGACTGTTGGCGCTCTGTGGTTGCCCACCATCAACACCGCACTGCTGCTGACCTCCGGTGTCACGCTCACCATTGCTCACCATGCACTGCAAGCTGGCAACCGTGGCAAGACCATCATGTTCATGTGGATGACGGTTCTGCTGGGTATCGTGTTCCTGTTCGTGCAGGGCTTCGAGTATGCACACGCCTACGCTGACCTGAACCTCAAGCTCTCGTCCGGTGTCTACGGGTCGACCTTCTACATGCTCACCGGCTTCCACGGCTTCCACGTGTTTGTCGGCATGCTGATGCTGTTGTTCATCACATTCCGTCTGCATGCAGGCCACTTCACCACCGAGCGTCACTTCGGATTCGAAGGCGCTGCCTGGTACTGGCACTTTGTGGACGTGGTCTGGCTGGGCCTGTACATCCTGGTTTACTGGATGTAATGCCATCGGGTTCGGGGAGTGCCGTCAGGCACTCCCCCAAAAGAAAAGGCGCCCTTGGGCGCTTTTTCTTTTGGAGGTTGGTGGCGAGATTTATTGTCCCGGCTTGATTCCTGTGGGTTCTATCCAGCCCATCCAGTAGCTCAACAGCACGATCAGGAACAGCAGGATGGAGAAGCCGACGCGAAAGGCAAGCGCAGTCGCCATGTTGCCCTTCCTGCGAGGCGGAGCGCTGCTCTCGGTGCTGTCTTCGGCCGTTTGACCGCCGCGCATCATGAGTACCAGCGCGGTGACCAGACTGCCAATGATTGCAATGAACGCCAGAATCACGAGGTATTTCATGGGTTCCATTATCCCGGCTTTTGGGCGTGTTCAGCCCAGATCAACCCACGTTGAGTCAGACTGACATGATGGAATCCGCATCGCCAAAACGCTCGCTCCGCTTCTGGCTGGTGACACTCGCCGCCCTGGTTGCGGTCAGCGTGACCGCCAGTCTTGGTGTTTGGCAATTGGGTCGTGCCCAACAGAAAACGGATCTCCAGGCACGCATCGACGCGCAATGGAATGCTGCACCGATAGCGAATGCTGCCCTGTTCCAGTCTGCAGATATGCAAGGCTTGCATTACACCCCGGCGTCCGTCACAGGCCAATGGGTGCCAGAGCATACGATCTACCTGGACAACCGGACCATGAATGGGCGCCCAGGGTATCTGGTGGTAACGCCGCTGACCTTGGCCGGCAAGGACGCTACCCTGATGGTGCAGCGAGGCTGGATCCCGCGCGACTTTCAGGATAGGAAGCGCCTCCCGGATCTGCCCTTGCCGGAAGGAGACGTGACGGTGTCAGGCAGATTGTCTCCTCCGCCGTCGCACTATTTCGAGCTGGGCGAGTCTGAAGAAGGACCAATCCGGCAAAATATCGATCTGGGCGCTTTTTCCCGCGAAACCGGGTTGGCGCTGTTCACCCAACTGTCCCTCCAGCAAACCGGGGACGAAGCCAGTGCGCTCAAGCGCGACTGGCCGCGCTTTGAGGCCGATGTGCACAAGCACTACGGATACGCGGCGCAGTGGTTTGGCTTGTGTGCCCTGGTGGCATTTCTCTATGTCTGGTTCCAATTCATCCAACCCCGACGCCAACGTCGCCCGCACGGGCACGACTGACTCTCCACTGACCATGACGGTCCACACTCTGCCCAGACCCGGGGCCGAGATGGCAGACGACATTGCGCGTACCCGCAGTGGCCGATGGAAGATGATTGTTCTCTTCCTGATCTGCGCCGCGCCCGTCATCGCGTCGTATTTCACGTACTACGTGGTGCGTCCGGGAGCGACCAGCAGCTATGGCCAGTTGATTGACCCTCAGCGCCCGCTGCCCGCCTGGGCAGGGGCAGACCTGGAAGGTCGCACTGTGCCGCTGGCAAGCCTGAAGGACCAATGGTTGCTGATCAGTGTGGCTGACCGCGAGTGCGGCCAGCCATGTGAGCAGCACCTGTATCTGCAGCGGCAATTGCGGGAGATGCTGGGCAAGAACAAGGATCGCCTTGACTGGGTGTTGCTCTACTCGGGCGATGAGGCTATCCGGGACGAATTGCGACCCGCTCTGGAGCAAGGCGTGGCACTGAAAGTTGACTCGCAGGCGCTGGCCCAGTGGCTGGCACCTGCACCTGGTCAGCAGCTGTCCGATCACCTCTATCTGGTCGACCCCATGGGCAACTGGATGCTGCGTTTCCCCGCCGACATGGATCACAAGCAGGTGCGCAAGGACCTGGAGCGATTGATGCGCGCTTCGGCTTTCTGGGACCAGGCAGGGCGTCCCTCGGACAGCGAGTAACGCAGGCAGTTCAACCGGTATGGAAAGCCAGTCGCTCTACGACCTTTCACCCATCCTCTGGATGATGGGGTTTGGCCTCCTGCTCGCAGCGGCGCCGTTGTCCTGGCTGTGGCTGCGCCACCGAAACGCCTCAGGCGACCAGCGCTACCAGCGCCTGGCTGTGCTCACCTTGTTTCTGACCTTTGATCTGGTGCTGTTTGGTGCGTTCACCCGCCTGACCGATTCCGGTCTGGGATGCCCCGATTGGCCTGGTTGTTACGGAAGCGCGAGCCCGGTGGGGGCACATGCAGAAATTTCCCAGGCGCAGGAAGCCATGCCGACAGGTCCTGTGACCCATTCCAAGGCCTGGGTGGAAATGATCCATCGTTACCTGGCCACAGGTGTGGGTGTTCTGATCATCGCGTTGACGGTGATGGCATGGCGGCAAAGGCGCCAACTCCCTCTCTCACCTTGGTGGGCAACCTTTACCCTGGTGTGGGTCTGCCTGCAGGGTGCTTTTGGTGCGCTGACGGTGACCATGAAGCTGTTTCCAGCTATCGTGACCCTGCATTTGCTGGGCGGTCTGATATTGATTGCCTTGCTCAGGGTGCAGACCGTTCAGCCGTTGCCGGCGCCGCAGCTGATGGGTGCAGGGCGTTGGTGGTGGGCGCTGGCGGTGGTGACCGGCATGGTTTGGCTGCAAATTGCCTTGGGCGGTTGGGTCAGCACCAACTATGCCGTTCTGGCCTGCAACGAATTTCCCGCCTGCCAGGGCAGTTTTTGGCCCGCCATGAATTTTGACGACGGCTTTACCCTGTGGCGTCCATTGGGCATGGATGGCAGCGGACAACCGATCACCTTTGCTGCTCTCACAGCCATCCACTATGTGCACCGCCTGATGGCGTATGCCGTGCTGGTGGCGCTGGTCTGGCTGGGGTGGCGTCTTCGCCGTGAGCCAATCGCACGCGGGCTTTCCAACGCGCTGCTGGCTTTGGCGGCCTGGCAGTTGCTCACAGGCCTGTCCAATGTGATTCTTGACTGGCCCCTGCTGGCAGCCGTGGCTCACACAGGGGGTGCTGCCGCTCTGGTCATGGTGTTGACCGGATCGCTTGTCCGCTATCGCGGTGCAATGGGTTCGCCCAGCGTGACGCCTGTGCAGCGAGCCACCGGGGCCCTGACCTGAATCCGAACTCGCACTCGAACCCGAACTCGAATACGTATAGTTTTCCCTGACCGATGTCTTCCGCTTCTTCCGCTCCTGCTGCAGTCATGCCTTCCACGTGGCGGCAGTTCTATGCACTGACCAAACCGCGCGTGGTCCAGCTGATCGTCTTCTGCGCCCTGATTGGCATGGTGCTCGCCGTGCCGGGTGTGCCCAGTTGGCAGCAAGTCTGGGTAGGCGCATTGGCCTGTCTGGGCATCTGGCTGGTGGCTGGGGCCGCTGCCGCATTCAACTGCGTCGTCGAGCAACAGATCGATGCCAAGATGAAGCGCACCGCCTGGCGCCCGACGGCAAAGGGTGAACTCACCAACCCGCAGACGCTGACTTTCTCTGCGGTGCTGTGTGCGCTGGGTTCTGCGATCCTCTATGTGTGGGTGAACCCCCTGACCATGTGGCTGACGTTCGCGACTTTTGTGGGCTATGCGGTGATCTACACCGTGGTGCTCAAGCCGCTCACGCCGCAGAACATCGTCATCGGTGGGGCATCCGGCGCCATGCCACCCGTGCTGGGCTGGGCTGCCATGGCCGGAGAGGTCACGCCGCAGGCGTTGATGCTCTTCCTCATCATCTTCCTGTGGACGCCGCCGCATTTCTGGGCGCTGGCGCTCTACCGGGTGGAAGACTATCGAAAGTCCGGCCTGCCCATGTTGCCGGTGACCCATGGCTCTGCCTTCACGCGGCTGCAGATTCTTCTCTATACCTTGATTCTGTTTGCAGCCTGCCTCATGCCTTTTGTGATGCGCATGAGCGGCTGGCTGTACCTCGTGGTGGCAGTGGCTCTGAGCATCGGGTTCACCGGGTACGCGTTTGCACTGTGGCGCAATTATTCGGATGCGCTGGCGCGCAAGACCTTCCGCTTCTCATTGATCCATCTGTCGTTGCTGTTCGCCGCGCTGCTGCTGGATCACTACCTGATCGCCTGACACCGGAAAGCTGGAGACCCGTATGACACGATCGACTCTCGACCATTTGCTCTCTGTGCGCCTGATGCGCCGGATGGCCCTGACCATTGGGCTGTCTTTGGGAGCAGCCATGCTCACTGCGTGTGACGGCAAGGAAGGCGGCACCGGATCGGGTGCGAGTTTCAACGGTGTGGACATCACCGGTGCAGACTATGCACTGGACTTCAAACTGCCTGACCACAATGGACAGGTGCGTACCCTCGCGGATTTTCGGGGCAAGGTGGTGGTGGTGTTCTTTGGCTACACGCAATGCCCTGACGTGTGCCCCACCTCACTGAGTGAACTGGCGGCTGCCAAGGAGCTGCTGGGGCCGGACGGCGAGAACATGCAGGGCCTGTTCGTCAGCGTTGACCCTGCGCGCGACACCCCGGAAATCATGAAGGCCTACATGGGCAATTTCGATCCTGCTTTTCTGGCACTCCATGCCACTGCGGAAGAACTGCCCGAGCTGACCAAACAGTTCCGGATCTACTACAAGAAGGTGGCGGGTCCTACGCCGACCAGCTACACGATGGACCACTCGGCTGGTAGCTATGTCTACGACACCGAAGGCCGTATTCGTCTCTACCACCGCTATGCGAGTGGCCCCGACAAGCTGGCAGCAGATGTCAAGGCACTGCTGGCTGAAGCAAGCCAGTAGCGCCTGGTCCTCATTCGCCAGCCTTGTCGGCGGCGCTGGTGAATGCATCAGCGAAGAAGGCCTCGGCCGGCAGGCCAGCCTTTGCGGTGAAGTCATTCTGGGCCGACTCGACCACGATCGGAGCGCCGCAAGCATACACCTCATGACCCGAGAGGTCCGGGTGGTCTTCCAGCACAGCCAGATGGACAAACCCGGTGCGACCCGTCCACTGGTCTTCAGGCAAGGCGTCTGAGATCACTGGCACATAGCTCAGCTTGGGCATGGCTGCCAGTTTCTCATCGATCCATGCAGCCTGATACAGGTCGGCAGGCCGTCGGCCTCCCCAGTAGATGGTGGCGGGACGGTCGATGCCTTCGTGCTGCATGTGATCGATGATGGCCTTGATGGGCGCAAAACCAGTGCCTGAGGCCAGGAAAATGATCGGCTTTTCGTTGTCCTTGCGCAGGAAAAAGCCGCCGTAAGGTCCTTCGACGCGAAGAATGTCCTTTTCCTTCATCGCGCCAAAGACGTGGTCGGTGAATTTTCCGCCGGGCATGTGACGAATATGGAGCTCCAGTGATGGTTTCTGCGCTTGCGTGTGCGGCGCATTCGCCATCGAGTAGCTGCGGCGGTCACCATCGCGCAGCAGGAACTCGACATATTGGCCGGCATGGTACTGGAACGTGTCGGCGGCCGGCAGCTGCAACTGCACCAGCATGACATCGCTTGATGCCTTCTCCATGCCGCTGACTCGCACGGGCATTTTCTTGATGGGGAATGCGCCTTCCTCGGCCACCTGGCGCGACTCCAGCGTCACGTCTGATTGGGCGACGCCGCAGCAGGTGAGAACGAACCCGTTGGTCTCTTCCTGGGCGCTCAGCGCCTTCTCCTGGTGGGGACCATGCTTGACCACACCCGAGACCAGTTTGCATTTGCAAGAGCCGCATGCTCCGTCCTTGCAACCGTACGGCAAACCGATACCTTGACGAATGCCGGCGGCCAGAATGGTTTCGCCATCCTCGGTGTTGAATTGACGGCCGCTCGGGGTCACGGTGATGCTGAATGTCATACTCGGGCTTCTCTTCCTGGGTTGTCGAGGGCGGGCGACAGCGCCGGCCCGTCATGCAAACCTGTCTATTGTCGCAAATTGTCCTGAAACCATGGCTGTCACGACCCACATGCCCCTCGGTGCCTTGCCCTCGCGCTTTCGTCGGCAGCGTCTGCTGATCGTGGGTTGCGGCGACGTCGGGCTACGGGTGGCGGCCATCGCTTCACGTTTTGGCGGGCGGCGCGTGCTGACGCTGACTTCCAGCCCCGAGCGCGTCGACAGCTTGAGGGCAGCCGGGCTCGAGCCATTGCTTGGCAACCTGGATGTGCCGGCAAGCCTCAGGCGCCTGGCAGGACTGGGCACGCGGATCCTGCATCTGGCGCCACCGCCTGCTGACGACCGGTCGGCCATTCACGATCCCCGGACCCGTGCGCTCACCAGGGCGCTGGTTCGCCGCAGCCGCCCGGCTTCAGCCGTATACGGGTCGACCAGCGGGGTCTATGGGGACAGGCAAGGCCAATGGCTGGCCGAAACGGCGTCATGCCAGCCCCAGACCCCCCGCGGCCACCGTCGCGTCGATGCCGAGAACCACTGGCATGGGTTTGGCCTGCGCGCAGGCGTCTCCACGCGGGTTTTGCGCATACCCGGCATTTATGCAAACGATCGTGCAGGTGGTACGCCGCGCGAGAGGCTGCTCAAGGGGACGCCAGTGCTGGCCCAGGCGGATGATGTTTACACCAACCACATCCATGCCGATGATCTGGCCAGAGCCTGCTGGCTGGCGCTCTGGCGGGGAGGGGCTCAGCGCAACTTCCACGTCACGGACGATACCGAGATGAAGATGGGTGACTACTTTGACGCCGCTGCTGACCTGTATGGCCTGCAACGCCCGCCCAGGGTGTCACGAAAGGAAGCGGTCAACGCTGTCTCGCCCATGCAACTGAGCTTCATGAGCGAATCGCGACGGCTGCGAAACCAGCGCATGAAGAATGAGCTGGGGTTGAGGCTTGTCTATCCCACTGTCATCGACGGACTGAAGCAAGGCTGAGCCGAGCAGGGGCCGATAACATGCGTTGCTCAGGTGGGCAGAGTGTGGCCCCGCAAGCTGGAGAGCACCCAGCCTGTGTAGGCCAGGTAGGCAAGCAGCAGCGCAGCAGCTTCGTATCGGTTGATGCGGCCCTGCCGCCCTCGCCAGCCAAGGCTCATGATGAACAATGTGACGGTCAGCACAACCATCACAGGCAGGTCCCGCTCGATGGCCTCTGCCTCCAGGGAGAAGGGCGAAATCGCGCCGGCCAGGCCGACAGCGGCGAGCGTGTTCAGCATGTTGGAGCCCAGCACGTTGCCCAGCGCAATGTCATCCTGGCCTTTCTTTGCGGCAGCAATGCATGAGGCCAGCTCCGGCAATGAGGTGCCCAGTGCCAGAATCGTCAGACCGATGATCAGCTCGCTGATGCCCAATGCTCGTGCGCCTTCAACTGCGCCCCAGACCAGCATGCGTGAACTGCCAATGAGGACAAGAAGCCCCATGGCGAGCTTGTTGAGCGCCTGACCTTTGGTCAGTTTGATGTCCTGGATCCCCGCGGCAGTTTCCTTGCCCCAGGTGTCTCCGCGATTGCGCCGGCCTTCGACGATGGACCAGCCGAACATGGTGAGGAACACCAGCAGCAGAATACTGCTGTCCCAGCGGGTGAGCTGGCCGTCGATGGCCAGACCGGCGGCGAGTGCCGTCATCACGATGAGCAGGGGCATTTCCTTGCGCAATACCTTGGAATCGACCTTCATGGGCACGATCCAGGCTGTGACGCCCACGATCAAGGTGATGTTGACGATGTTGGACCCCCAGGCGTTGCCCAGCGCCAGATAAGGTGTCCCGTCCAGGGCAGCGAGTGTGGAGACGACCAGCTCGGGTGCCGATGTGCCAAACCCGACGATGACCATGCCCACCAGCAGGGGCGGGACCTTGTGATGATGCGCAGTCGCTGCAGCGCCATCCACGAATGCGTCTGCACTCCAGACCAGCAGGGCGAGGCCGGTGATGACGGCGAGAGCGGGAAGTAGCACGATCGGGTTTCTGAGATGATGATGGTGTTTGCATCCATTGTGTCAGCATCGGAAGGACCGGTCCGTCATGGGCTCCTCTCTCCAGTGCGCCATCTTCACGGAAGCCTGATCAGCTTGCGCACCACATTCAACCGTATTCTGCTGTGGAGTCTGTCCCTGACCGTGGTGGCGGCCGGCGTGCTGGCCGCTGCATGGTGGTACTGGCCGGCTGCCTTTCTGCCTGGTACGAGGGGCTTGAGCATCTCTGGAGGCGACCCTCATTTGCGCGCCCTGATGCGGACCATCTCTGCCAGTGAGGCCAATGTGCCCAATCCTTACCACGTGCTGCATGGCGGCGAGACGGTGGGTTCACTGGATCAGCACCCCAACCAGTGCATGGCCATCCATGCCGGTCCGAACAGGGGGAAATGCTCCACGGCGGCAGGCCGCTATCAGCTGCTGCACGCGACCTGGATGGAGCTGGCACAGCGGTATCACCCTGCCGCAGGGACCGCAAACGCAGGTGACGATCCCCGTGTGCTGCCGTTCGGCCCGGTCGATCAGGATACGGTGGTCATGCAGTGGCTGGCAGACGAAAAGGCCTGGGGCATGGACATTGCCGGGCGCCTGCAAAATGGCGAGGTGGAGGTGGTGTTCAAGCGGCTTTCGGGCACATGGACCAGTCTGGGCTATGGGTCCGAGTCCAACCAGATGAGCTCAGTGCTGCCGCGAATCTACGGACAGATGCTTCAGGAAGAGCTTGACCGGCAGTAAAACTGCTCTCATGAACCCTCTCGTGGGGCAAAAAAAAGCTCCTCTGCATGGCAGAAGAGCTCTTGTCGTGGTGCCGGAGGCCGGACTCGAACCGGCACACCATCTCTGGCGGGGGATTTTGAATCCCCTGCGTCTACCAATTTCGCCACTCCGGCGGCATCTCAGACAGACCGAAATTATGGCACAGTGCAAGGATGATGTATTCGACCATTGAAGACGCCATCGGCAAAACACCTTTGGTGCGCCTGCAGCGCATAGGCGCGCAGGAGAACGAGTCACGTGGAAACGTGGTACTGGGCAAGCTGGAAGGCAACAATCCTGCGGGGTCGGTCAAGGATCGGCCAGCCGTATCCATGATTCGTCGCGCGGAAGAGCGTGGTGACATTCGGGCCGGTGACACCCTGATCGAGGCGACATCCGGCAATACTGGCATTGCGCTGGCGATGGCCGCAGCCATCAAGGGCTACCGGATGGTGCTCATCATGCCGGAAGACCTTTCCATCGAGCGGGCACAGACCATGAAGGCTTTTGGCGCGGAGCTGGTGCTCACGCCCAAGAGTGGGGGCATGGAGTACGCGCGTGACCTGGCAGAGAAGATGGCCAGTGAAGGCAAGGGGCGCGTGCTTGATCAGTTTGCCAACGGTGACAACCCGCGAATCCACTATGAGACGACCGGCCCGGAGTTGTGGGAGCAGACCGGCGGCAAGATCACGCATTTTGTCAGTGCCATGGGCACAACAGGAACCATCACGGGCGTCTCCCGGTACCTGAAGGAGAAAAACCCTGCCATCCGGATTGTCGGTGCCCAGCCGGCGGAAGGCTCGCGCATTCCCGGTATTCGCAAATGGCCGCAGGAATACCTGCCCAAGATCTACGATCCCACCCATGTTGACGAACTTGTCTATGTGAGCCAGTCGGACGCAGAAGAGATGTGTCGGCGGCTGGCCAGGGAAGAAGGCATATTTGCCGGCATTTCCGCCGCCGGGGCTTGCTGGGTGGCGCAGCAGGTGGCCGCTCAATGCCAGGATGCGACGATTGCCTTTGTCGTGTGCGACAGGGGTGATCGCTATCTGTCCACCGGCGTGTTTCCTGCCTGACGCATCAGAAGGAGCCTGTGCCCGATGTCGGATGAATTTCGTTTTTGCCCCCAATGCGCAGCTGCACTGACCTGGCTTGAAGAGCAGGAAGACGGCGGCGCCAAGACGCGCTTGAGGTGTGCTGCCTGTGGCTATACGCACTGGAACAACCCCACCCCTGTGCTGGCGGCCATTGTGGAGCTCGATGGCAAGGTGCTGCTGGCACGCAACGCCAATTGGGAGCAGCGCATGTTCGGGCTGATCACCGGCTTCATGGAGGCTGGCGAGTCCCCCGAGGAAGGCATCCGGCGGGAAATCGCGGAGGAAACGGCACTGGAAGTGGACGCACTGCAGCTGGTCGGTGTCAACGAGTTTCTCCGGATGAACCAGGTCTTGATCACCTATCACGCCAAGGCTCACGGCGAAGTTCGGCTTTCACCGGAGCTCTCCGAGTACAAGCTTTTTGCATTGGAGGATGTGCGCTGTTGGCCCATGGGGACAGGCCTGGCGCTGGCCTCATGGCTTCGTTCCAGAGGCGTCGAGCCGCAATTCATGGCGCCGCCAGAGCCCCCAAAGGGTGTCGGCAATCAGTGAAATTACCCGTTGGCAAAATGGGTAGCTGATTAAAATACGCTCAGTAACAGGAAATTCTCACATGGAAGCACATCGCGAACTCGACGCTCGGGGCCTGAACTGCCCCCTGCCCATTCTCAAGGCCAAGAAGGCGCTCGCAGAAATGCAGTCGGGTCAGTTGCTGCGCGTGGTCGCGACCGACGCAGGCTCGGTGCGTGACTTCCAGGCGTTTGCCAAACAGACGGGAAACGAGCTGGTGGACCAGGAAACCGTGGGCGGTGATTTCATTTCGGTGATCAAGCGCCGCTGACACGAATCAAGCCGGCCTGTGCCGGCATGGGTGAGAGGCTCGGGCAGTGGACTGTCCCGACACTTCGGCCCCCTGGCAACTGATGGATATTTTGCTGATCGATCCCATTGTTCCTGAGGCCTTGAAGTGGCTTCAGGCGCAGTATGACGTCAGTTACCTGCCGGAGCTGGCAGACGATCCGGGCGAATTCAAACGGCAGCTCTACAAAACGCGAGCGGTCGTGCTGCCTCCCCAAGTCATCGTGAGCGAAGCGGTTCTGGATTTTGCGCCGAAGCTGAAGCTGATTGCTCGCATGCAGGTCTCCAGCGACAACACCGATATGGCCGCTTGCAGGAAGCGCGGCGTTCGCGTGGTACAGGCCAGAAGCGCTACCGTGCGCTCCAATGCCGAGTATTTGCTCTATGGCTTGCTGATGTTGTACCGACGCGGCATGGTCAGTGCGCTGCTGGGACGCAGGCTGGCCGAAGTGCGGATGGGGCGTGAGCTGGCCGGCAGTACCGTCGGCTTGCTGGGGCTGGCACCGGTGGCACACACACTCGCTCCAATGCTCAAGTCGCTGGGCGTGCGCCTGATCGGTTATGACCCGGCGGTGCATCACGCGGCACCGATCTGGCGACGTCTCGGCGTGGAGGCAGTCTCGGTCAACGAGCTTCTCGAGCGCTCTGACGCCGTCTCATTGCAAGTGGTCTATGCCCAGCGTTTCCGGGGCTGGATCAACGAGCGCATGCTCAACCATTGCAAGCCGGGGCAGCTGTGGGTGGGGGTCTCCCGCAGTTCGTTGTTTGACTCGGAGGCATTGGCTCTGGCGCTGACGGATGGACGCATCGATGCCTGCCTGCTCGATGGTGCCAACCCGGCGTTTGCTGCGGAGGGAACGCCCTTGTTCGGTATTCCCAACCTTCACCTGACGCCACGCCTGGGCTCCCACACGCGCGAGGCAAAACTCAGGGCCAGCTGGTATGTGGCGTATCGCATTCATGAGACCCTGAATCCGGAGGCGGGCAGGATGGATGGGCCGACCAGTGATTTCTCACATTCGGATCATGGCGAGTACACAGATCCGCAGGCGGCGACGCCCTCGCAGTGGGCGTCGCTTGAGGTGATCAAGAAACTCGGCCGGGATCGCGGCTGACCCCACTTCACTGCACTGGCGGTGCCGCATGCCGCCGTGCAGGGGGCCGAGCCTGCGCACGGTCCGGCCCTCGGGGCGTCAGCCCAGCCGCTTGAGTTGCTCTCGCACTTTTTCCAGCAAGGCCGAGAAGTCGGCCAGACGCGTTCGTTCCTGCTCGATCACGGCAGGCGGCGCCTTGCTGACGAAAGACTCATTGGACAGCTTGCCATTGGCCTTGGCGATTTCGCCTTCCAGGCGCTTGGCTTCTTTGCCCAGCCGGGCCTTCTCAGCTTCGACGTCGATTTCCATGAACAGGCAAAAGCGTGCCATGGCGTCGCCAGCACCCACCACGGCCACGGGAGCTGCCTGCGCTTCGGCGGCCCAGGTGGCCTCATCGGCAAACACCTTGACCTCGCTGAGCTTGGCCAGGCCCTGGATCACCGGCGCCATCTTTTCCATGAACGCGTTGTCGCCCACCACGTACATGGGCAAGCGCTGGGCCGGTGACACGCCCATCTCGCCACGCAGGCCGCGGCAGGCGTCGATGATGCTCTTGAGCTTGGCCACATGGGCTTCGGCCTGTTCATCAATGCGCTCTGGCTGGCTGATCGGGTAGGCGGCCACACTGACCGATTCTCCAGCGCGGCCTGCCACCGGCGCGACCTTTTGCCACAACTCTTCCGTGATGAATGGAATGATGGGGTGGGCCAGGCGCAGAATGGTTTCCAGCGTGCGGATGAGGGTGCGGCGCGTGGCGCGCTGCTGGGCTTCGTCGCCGGTCTGGATCTGGACCTTGGCGATCTCCAGGTACCAGTCGCAGAACTCGTCCCAGATGAACTGGTAGATGGCGTTGGCGACGTTGTCCAGGCGGTACTCGGCGAAGCCTTTGGCCACCTCGGCTTCCACGCGCTGGATGGTGGAGGTGATCCAGCGGTCCGCCTGCGAGAAGTCCATGTAACCACCCGGCGCGCAGGCCGCGGCTTCGTGGTTGTTCAGGCCGCAATCCTGGCCTTCGCAGTTCATCAGCACGAAACGGGTGGCGTTCCAGAGCTTGTTGCAGAAGTTGCGATAGCCTTCGCAGCGCTTGGAGTCGAAGTTGATGCTGCGACCGAGCGACGCGAGTGCGGCGAAAGTGAAGCGCAGCGCGTCGGCACCGTAGGCCGGAATGCCTTCAGGGAATTCTTTCTCGGTTGCCTTGCGGACCTTGGGTGCCGTCTCGGGCTTGCGCAGACCGGTGGTGCGTTTCTCCAGCAGTGGGGCGAGGTCGATGCCGTCGATCAGGTCGACCGGGTCCAGCACGTTGCCTTCGGATTTCGACATCTTCTTGCCCTGCGCGTCGCGCACCAGGCCGTGGATGTAGACGTGCTTGAACGGCACGCGACCGGTGAAGTGGGTTGTCATCATGATCATCCGGGCCACCCAGAAGAAGATGATGTCGTAGCCCGTCACCAGCACGCTGCTGGGCAGGTAGAGGTTGTAGTCACTCTCTGCGTCGAGTTCTTCGCGCACCATGGCCTGTGGCCAACCGGTTGTGGAGAACGGCACGAGGGCCGACGAATACCAGGTATCGAGCACGTCCGGATCGCGGGTCAGGGTCTTGCCAGCGCCAGCCTTGGCTTGTGCCTCGGCTTCGTCGCGTGCGACATAGACTTCACCTTGCTCGTCATACCAGGCCGGGATCTGGTGGCCCCACCACAGCTGGCGGGAGATGCACCAGTCCTGGATGTTGTTCATCCACTGGTTGTAGGTGTTGACCCAGTTCTCGGGCACGAACTTCACTTCGCCGCTTTCGACGGCGTCTATGGCTTTTTGAGCGATCGAACGGGTGTCGTTGCCGAAGTCGGCTTCAGCGCCGGGCCGCCCCAAGCTGGAGCCAGCCCCCTCGGGGGGCAGCGAACCACGCGCAGCGGGGAGCGTGGGGGCTTTATTCATCGCCACGAACCACTGGTCGGTCAGCATGGGCTCCACCACCTGGCCGGTTCGGGCGCAGCGCGGCACCATCAGCTTGTGCTTCTTCACCTCGACTAGCAGGCCTGCTGCTTCGAGGTCGGCCACGACCTGTTTGCGGGCCACGAAGCGGTCCATGCCGCGGTATTTCTCGGGCGCGTTGTCGTTGATGGTGGCGTCCAGGTGCAGCACGCCGATGATGGGCAACTGGTGGCGCTGGCCCACGGCATAGTCGTTTGCGTCGTGTGCGGGGGTGACCTTGACGACACCGGTGCCGAATTCACGGTCGACGTACTCATCGGCAATCACCGGGATTTCGCGGTCGCACAGCGGCAGGCGCACATATTGGCCAATCAGGCCGCTGTAGCGCTCGTCTTCAGGGTGCACCATCACGGCCACGTCACCCAGCAGGGTTTCGGGGCGGGTGGTGGCCACGGTCAGGTGGCCGCTGCCGTCAACCAGCGGGTAGGCGATATGCCAGAGGCTGCCGTCTTCTTCTTCGCTCTCCACTTCCAGGTCCGAGACGGCCGACATCAGCACAGGGTCCCAGTTCACCAGGCGCTTGCCACGGTAAATGAGGCCTTGCTCGTACAGCTTGACGAAGGTGTCTGTTACCACCGTGGACAGCTTGTCGTCCATGGTGAAGTATTCGCGCGTCCAGTCCACCGAATCGCCCATGCGGCGCATCTGGGTGGTGATGGTGTTGCCCGACTGCTCCTTCCACTCCCAGACCTTGGCGACAAAGTTCTTGCGCGCCTCTTCAGGCGTAGGGCCCATGTCGTGGCGGCTGATGCCCTGGCCTTGCAGTTGGCGCTCCACCACGATTTGCGTGGCAATGCCGGCGTGATCAGTGCCGGGAATCCAGGCGGTGTTGAAGCCCATCATGCGGTGGTAGCGGGTGAGGCTGTCCATGATGGTCTGGTTGAAGGCGTGGCCCATGTGCAGCGTGCCGGTCACGTTCGGCGGCGGCAGCTGGATGGCAAAGCCGGGCTCGCCGGCCTTTGGCTCGCCGGTTCCGCGGAAGCCCGCGACGCCGTAACCACGCTTCTCCCACTCAGGGCCCCACTGCGCCTCGATGGCGGCGGGCTCGAAGGATTTGGACAAGGATTCCAGGGCGGGTTGTTGCAGTGCGTCGGTCATGGGGCTGGCGCCAGAAAAAGGAGGCGGCATCGCTCGGGATGCCGCTGGGAATGCTGGGGAAAGTCCTTGATTTTATTCGACCTTTTGAGTCAAAGGCAGGGGCCTGGAGCCAGGTATGAGCGGTGTGGGGCCAAAACGTGGTCCAATTTGTCCCAGAGAACAAGACATGGGCCGCATGACGGCCCACCCACGATTGAAGAGACCCGATATGCCCGAACTCAAGGGATCCCGGACCGAGCAATGCCTCAAGGATGCGTTTGCAGTGGAGTCCGAAGCCAACCGCCGTTACCTGTATTTCGCGAACAAGGCCGATATCGAAGGTCAGGCAGACATTGCCTCGCTGTTCCGGTCGACGGCGGAAGGTGAAACCGGTCATGCCCATGGCCACATGGAGTTTCTGGAGGGGTCGGGCGACCCGACCACTGGCCTGCCGATTGGCAACACGCGTCAGGTGCTCGAAGCTGCCATTGCTGGCGAGACGCATGAATACGCCGATATGTACCCCAGCATGGCGAAGATCGCCCGGGAAGAAGGCTTTGCGGACGTGGCCGACTGGTTTGAGACCTTGGCCAAGGCCGAGCGCTCCCACGCCAACCGTTATCAGCGCGCACTGGACGCATTCGAAGAATGACCGACCGCGACGGCTTGGCCGCGCAGGCGGCCGCCATGGGCATGGAATTGCACGGCGGCATTGCGCCAGACAACCTCATGACACTGGAGGCTTACGACCGTTGGCGCCGCGAGCACAAGCCGGCCATGATGGCGCACCGCCGTTTGCGAAGCCTCGACCTTGGCGATCACCTGACGCTGCAGTTCGAGAGCGAGTTGACCATGCGTTATCAGGTGCAGGAGATGCTGCGGGTCGAGCGGATTTTCACGGCCGAAGGCATCGCTGATGAAGTGGCGGCTTATGCGCCACTGGTTCCAACCGGCACCAACTGGAAAGCCACTTTGCTGTTGGGCTTCTCCAGCCCAGAAGAGCGCCGTGCTGCGCTCTCGCGCCTGGTGGGCGTGGAGCACCGCCTCTTTGTTGAGGTGGCAGGTCAGGACAAAGTGTTCGCCGTGGCCGACGAAGACCTGGACCGCAGCACCGCCAGCAAAACGAGCGCGGTGCACTACTTGCGTTTCGAATTGCCGCAAGGTTTCAGAGACGCGGTGCTGGGCGGCGCCAGTGTGACGCTGGGGTGTGACCTCGAGGCGTGTGCCGAGACCCTGAACGTGCCCGCTGCAACGCTCGAAAGCCTGCGGCTGGATCTCGTCAGCTGATTTTTCGCACGCCGCTACGGAGCCGGCTCAGGCATCCGGTTGGAGTGCGAAAGGCATCCACAACCCCCATTCCGCGCCCGGTTCCGCTTCGAAGTTCAAGGCTTGTTGGGTGACCGGATGAGGCAGCGACAAAGTCCGGGCATGCAGCCACAGGCGGGCCTGGCCCAGAAAACCCGCCACGTCGCGGTTGAGCGGGCCTTTGCCGTGGGTGCTGTCGCCGATGATGGGGTGGGCGATGTGCTTCATGTGGCGGCGCAACTGGTGCCGCCTGCCCGTTTCCGGCCACAGTGACACGAGGGCACACCGCGTTTGCTCGAACGTTCCGTAGGGCAGAGGCAGGTTCAGTCGCTGCTCAACGCGAAATCGGCTGCTGGCTTCCTGCACCTCTTCCCGGCCCGCCCGTGCGTCATCGGGCATGCGGCTCAAGGGGTGGTTGATTTCTCCTTCCGCCGGCTGTGGCCAGCCGCGAACAATGGCCTGGTAGCGCTTTTGCATTTGGCCGCCGGCCTCGAACCATTGGCCCATGGTTCGCGCCACATCGGCGTTCAGCGCAAACACCAGCACCCCGCTGGTGCCTTTGTCGAGACGGTGCACCGGCCACACCTGACGAGCGATCTGATCGCGCAGCATCTGCAGTGCAAATCGGGTCTCGCCAGCGTCCAGGCCGGTGCGATGAACCAGCAAGCCGAAGGGCTTGTTCACGACTGCAAGATAATCGTCCTGATAAAGGATTTCGAGCATGTTGTTTCTATTGTCTCCTGCCAAGGCGCTCGATTACGAGACGCCGGCCCCGATCGATACCCACTCCCAGCCACTTTTTGTGCCCCAGGCCAAGGAACTGATTGGCGTTCTGCGCGAGAAATCACCTCAGCAAATCGCCGAGCTGATGAGCCTGTCGGACAAACTGGCGGGCCTCAACGCAGCGCGATACGAAGCCTGGAGTCCCCGCTTTACCGGGCGCAATTCCAAGCAGGCCGTGCTGGCGTTTGACGGCGATGTGTACGGAGGACTGGATGCACCGCACATGACGGCAAAACAGCTCGAATGGTTGCAGGCGCATCTTTGCATTCTCAGTGGCCTGTATGGTGTCCTGCGACCACTGGACAGGATGCAGCCGTACCGGCTGGAGATGGGGACTCGCCTGGCCACGAAGAAAGGCAAGAACCTGTACCAGTTCTGGGGCACCCGGATCGCCGACTACCTCAACGAACGTGCCAAAGAGCAGGGCACCGATGTGGTGGTCAACCTCGCCAGTGAGGAGTACTTCAAGTCCGTCGACAAGAAGGCGCTCAATCCACGGGTGGTGACCTGCGTCTTTGAAGAGCGCAAAGGCGATGGCTACCGCATTGTGAGCATCATGGCCAAACGCGCCCGCGGCCTGATGATGCGCTACGCCACGCAGAAGAGAGTGACCCGGGTGGATCAGCTCAAGAAGTTTGATCTGGAGGGCTATGTGTTCTCGCCCGCAGCGTCCGAAGGCGACCGTCTGGTCTTCCGGCGCGACCGGACGGGTTGACCCCGATCAAACGATTCGCACGATCCGCTACAGTTAAGCCCATGACTGCCTCGAACAACTCCTCCCAATCCGCGCAGCAGGCGATCACGCCCGAGCTTCGTGACTGGATCGTTGACCAGGCAGCGGCCGGCTTCCCTCCGGAGAAGATCATCGAGGCCATGATCAAGGCGGGCTGGCAGGAGTCCGTGGCCGAGCAGGCCCTGGAGGTCACGCTCAGCGACTATCTGCGCACCCTCAGCGAGGGGCGCGAAGCGGCCCCCGCCCCCAAGGTGGGCGGCAGGCGCATGTCCGGTGTTTCCGTGACCACCAAGGCCATGCCAGACGTCGACCTCGAGACCTCCCCTCGCATACTGGATCTGGGCGACAGGCAGGTTGAAGTTTTGCTGGCCATGCGGGTGCCGCGCATTGTGGTTCTGGGTGGTTTTTTGAGCGACCAGGAGTGTGATGCCCTGGTCGAAGCGGCCGTTCCCCGCATGAAACGTTCATTGACAGTGGCGACCCAAACCGGAGGAGAGGAGCTCAACCCCGACCGCACCAGCGACGGCATGTTTTTCTCTCGCGGAGAGAGCGAACTCATCTCCGCCGTGGAGTCGCGCATTGCACGCCTGTTGAACTGGCCGGAGGTCAACGGCGAGGGTCTGCAGGTGCTCAATTATCAGGAAGGCGCCGAGTACAAGGCGCATTACGACTACTTCGACCCCAATGAGCCCGGTACACCGGCGATCACCAAGCGCGGAGGGCAGCGCGTGGGCACGATGGTGATGTACCTCAACAACCCGGCGCTGGGCGGGGGCACCATATTTCCCGACGTTTCGCTTGAAGTGGCGCCGCAAAAAGGCAATGCGGTGTTCTTCAATTACAGCAAGCCTCACCCGTCGACACGCACGCTTCACGGCGGCTCGCCCGTGACGCAGGGAGAGAAGTGGGTGGCGACCAAATGGTTGCGTGAGCGGCAGTTTTCATGAAGCTGCCGTCCAACGGGCTGGAGTTCGAGGTCGAGGTGCAGGGGCGTGACTCTGCGCCAGCCGTCGTGCTGATCATGGGCTTGGGGATGCAACTGACGGCGTGGCCGCCGTTGCTGGTTCAGGGCCTCATCAACAGCGGATACCGAGTCCTGAGGTTTGACAATCGCGATATCGGCTTGTCATCTCATCTGGATCATTTGCGTTTGCCAAACCTGACATGGCAAGTGGTGCGCAAGCGCCTCGGCATGCAGGTCCACGCACCGTACAAGCTCTCGGACATGGCGCGCGACGTCAAGGGACTGATGGATGCGCTCGATATTGAGCGCGCGCACCTGCTGGGCGTCTCCATGGGGGGCATGGTGGCCCAGCATCTGGCGGCCAACTGTCCGGATCGGGTGCACAGCCTGACCAGCATCATGAGCTCCAGTGGCGCGCCCGATCTCCCCGGGCCGGACCCGCAGATCCTGCAGGCCATGCTTCGACCTCCACGCAGTCGCGACCCGGAAGATCTGGTCGATCAGCTGATGGATACGATGCGTCTGCTGGCCAGCCCGGGATACCCGCAGGACGAAGCAGAGTTGCGCGCCCGGATGCTGGCCTCGATTCGGCGCAGCTATCACCCCAAGGGTGTGCTCCGGCAGCTGTTGGCCGTCATGGGTGATACTGGAAGACACCGGTTGCTCCGGCAGGTGCAATGTCCGACGCTGGTGATACACGGCAATGCAGACAGAATGGTGCCTCTGGCCTGTGGTCAGGATACAGCGGCACGCATTTCGGGCTCCCAGCTGGAGATCATTGAAGGCATGGGGCATGACTGGCCACCTGCGCTCGCTCAGCGGATGGCCGAGCTGGTGGTGCCCCACATGCGAAAGGCCGGAGCTGCTGCATGACGGGAGGCCAACGCAAGGTGGTGGGAAAGGTGGATCTGACGCGCCATGGCAGCAAGGGCGCAGGCAAGCCTCGGGCTTTCTCCGTGCGGATGCAGTCCACAGGCGGCGTCAACTACCTGGTGCACAACGGTCCCGACCTGATCAACCAGCACCTGGGTGCCGGGCGGGTGTGGGAGCCGGCAACCCTTCAACTGGCCTCCATGCTGTTACAGCGCGTACGCATGCCCGTGGTGCTGGATATCGGCGCCAACATGGGCGCTTTTGCCGTACCTGTCGGGAAGTGGCTGGGTGCCAGAGGCGGACGCCTGCTGGCATTCGAGCCCCAGAAGATGGTTTTCTTCCAGCTGTGTGCCAACCTGTTCGCCAACGGGCTCACGCATTGCGATGCGCGGCGCCTGGCAGTGGGCGAGGCGGTCGGGCAGATCGAATTGCCCGTGCTGGACGTAGGCTCGCATGCCAACCTCGGCAGTTTGTCGCTTGACCGGGAGATTCAGGGCTTCAAAGGGCGGCTGCCATTGCAGTCAAGCCAGGTTGAAACCGTGCAGATGACATCCATCGATGCCCTTGACCTGCCCCGTGTCGACCTGATCAAGATCGATGTCGAAGGGCTGGAATTCGAGGTGCTCAAGGGAGCGCGTCAGACCATCGAGCGCAGCGATTTCCCACACCTGGTGTTTGAGGTGTGGGGCGACAGCGTTCCTCAGTACCGACCGAAGCGGGAAGCGTTGCTGGAGTTCGTCGAGAACGGTCTGGGGTATGAGGTGACTCGACTGGGTGAGTTGTGCGTGGCTCAGCACCCACGGCGCCGGGAGTTTGATGTGGTTCGCAATGCGGACAAGACGATCACCTTCAAGCCCGTGCAGCGGCCGGTCGCCGAAGACTGACACACGGGCTGCTGCTCACTGATGTACAGTCTCTGGCTCATTTGTGCGGCGTCGTGAGCGCGACGCAACATTTGCTGCGGCCAATGCAGGGCCGTTTGAACACGCGCTTGAGCGTTCCTTGACCCTGAAAGACAGACAAGCAGGCAGAGCCATGACACCAGACCAGTCTCCGCTGGGAAAAGCCAGCGCGTATGCAGACCACTACGACGCAGGCCTGCTGTATCCATTGCCCCGCTCCACCAAGCGGGAGGAAGTGGGGATCACTGGGCGTCTGCCTTTCATGGGGGCGGACCTCTGGACAGCGTACGAACTGTCCTGGCTGAATCCGCGCGGCAAACCACAGGTCGCCATTGCGCAATTCATCGTGCCTTGCGAGAGCACGCACATTGTCGAGAGCAAGTCGTTCAAGCTGTACCTCAACAGCTTCAACAACACGGTGGTGGCCTCGGCCGAAGAGGTGCAGACGCGCTTGCGTGATGACCTCAGCGAAGCGATCTGGCGAGGAGGCCCGGTTCAGGCGCGTGTAGGCGTTCATCTGGTGATGCCCGATGCGTTCGATGCACAGCCCATCCACGAACTCGATGGCTTGCTGCTCGACCGGCTCGACGCAGAGTGCAGCCAGTACGAACCCGACCCAAGCTTGCTGACATCGGCGACAGACGAGCAACCCGTGACTGAGACGCTGGTCAGCCATTTGCTCAAGAGCAACTGTCTGGTCACAGGTCAGCCCGATTGGGGGAGTGTGCAGATCAGCTACACCGGCCCCCAGATTGACCAGGAGGGCCTGCTCCAGTACATCGTGAGTTTCAGGAACCACAACGAGTTTCACGAGCAGTGCGTTGAGCGCATCTACATGGATGTGCTCAGACAGTGCCAGCCGACCAAGCTGTCCGTGTACGCGCGCTACACACGTCGAGGGGGACTGGACATCAACCCCTGGCGCAGCAGCCATCCCCGGCAACCTCCGCCAAACGTGCGGGGCGCCCGCCAGTGAACGCATCGGGCGAATCAGCCGTGCTTCGTGATGTCTGGCATGGACGGTTAGCGGTTGTTTTGCGGGTAAATTTCCCTCGCAAGCTTTGAGCCACGGTGTTCGTGACATATTGGGTAATAGCGCCTTGATGTGTTGGGCGCAAGCCACCAGGCTTTCCTAGAATTTCCGGGATCTGCCCAACGAAGGGCCGAAGGCATGGCTTCGGCGGGGGCAGGCCAGCAAGGAATATTCAATTGGATTCGACGGCACTTTGGGAGCTCGTGATTTGGGCCGGGATGGCAGGCGTTCTGCTGATCCTCGCTCTCATTGCGTCCGCTGATCTGGCCGTCCAGCGCAACAAGGCATCGCTTAGGGGACTGGCCTTCATCGTTCTGACTGGCGGAGCGGCGGTGATCATGTCCGGCCTGCCATCGATGCTGTGGCCGGGCGTGTCTGACAAGGCCTGGCTGTTGCTCAAGGTCAGCATGGGGCCGCTCAGCGGCGCTTTGGCGCTCTCCTATCTCGGTATCTGGCTCGATGAAGCGCATGAAGATGCGAACATGCGTCGAATGGTGACATCAGGCAGCATGGGCCTCGTGATGGCGGCCATTGCTCTGGCGCTGATGACCGTGTCGACCGACGCCATCACCGGCGCAGGACTGATCGCTCTGGCTGCGGTGGTGAACCTGCTCTCAGCTGCACTCGCTTTCGCAGTGGCGTTACGAGGTGCCCGACTGGGTGACCGGCTGGCGCGCTGGATGGTGTATGCATGTGTCAGCCTTGCCGTGATGGTGGCAGGCCTGTACAGCCAGGGCCTCGGTCTGGCGCCGCTGGGTCTGGCGGGCAAGGCCATAACTGCGCTCACCACCGTCGGCTACTTTCTTGTGGTGATCGTGCTGACGATCCTGCGTACCCGGGAACAACGTCGCCTGCGCCGCATGGCAAGAGGCATTGTTGGCCGTGAAGTGGATATTCCGATGGCACAAGGGGCTGCACTGATCCCTCGCGTCGAGGATGCCATCTGGCGCAGCCAGCGCATGCAGCAGCGTTGTGTGGTGGCGGCTGTCAGTGTCAGAAACCTCTACGAACATGGCGAACTGGTTCCCAATGGATCGGAGACCAAGATCCTCTCTGTTCTGGCCGCGCGCATCCGCCGCCTGGTAGGCTTCCGAAACGTGGTCGGTCTATACCATCCGCGTTGTTTTGTACTGGCCGTCTCATCGGGGCAAGATCCCAAGCGCGGCGAGCTCAAGATGAATGAGCTGCTGAGCAGCCTGCGCGAGCCGGTGCCGTTGACCATTCACGGCGAGCCCGTGCGATTCATGCCATGCGTGGGGATGGGAGTGGTGCCGGTCGATGCCCCCTCGCTGTCTGCGCTGGACGCGATCAATCAGGCTGAGAAGCAGTCGTTCAATGCACCGGGTATGGTCCTGTCGGCTGTGCCGTCCAACGATGAGCCGCAGGACGCGCAAGACACCATGCCGCCGTCCATGGCGTACTACTGATGTCTGGTGCGCGGCCTGACGGACTGAAGGACTTGTTGGTCAGGCGTCTTTGAACGACTGGAGCCTGGCCAGCGGTGCAAACTCGCCGCTGCGCTTTTGCTGCATGGCGGTGATGGATTCCTTGACGTTCTGGTTGCTCCAGATGGCGCCTTGCAGCCAGCCCATTTGCCGCAAGCTCTCGTCGACCGAGTGGTCGCGGGCGTAGTGAATGGCCTGCTTCGTTCCCCAGATGGCGACCGGTGGCTTGCTGGCGATCTCTTTCGCACAGGCCAAAGCTGCAGCGATGGTTGCCTCGGCGCTGTCAAACACCTCATTGACCAGGCCGTATGCCATGGCCTTGGCCGCAGGCAGTCGCTTGCCGGTGTAGGCCAGTTCCTTGACCACCGCCAGTGGGATGAGCTTGGGCAGGCGCTGAAGGGTGCCGACGTCGGCGACCATGCCGATGTTGATTTCCTGGATGCAGAAGAACGCGTCTGCACTGGCATAGCGGATACAGGCAGCGCTGACCATGTCCACCGCGCCGCCGATGCAGCCGCCCTGAATCGCGCAGATCACGGGCATGCGCAGGGTCTCGATCTTGGTGAAGGTGTGTTGCATGTCCGTGAGCAGATCGAACACGGCAGCGCGGCCCTCGGGCGACTGGTCATCAAGGGTAATGGCGCCAGAGAACGTCTCAAGCGCCATGCCGGCGGAAAAGTGCTTTCCAGTGCTGCTGATCACCACGGCGCGCGCGCGGCCTTCGTGATTCAGTGCAGTGAGGTGCTCGTCGAGCTCTCGCCAGAACTGGGGGTGCATGGTGTTGAACGCATCGGGGCGATTCATCACCAGATGGGCGACGTTTTCTTCAGTCCAGGTCAGGGAAAAGCAGTTCGGTGTACTCATCGGCAGGTCCTTCTTTGACAGTGCGGTTGGGCGCAGAGCCCTTGGTCTGCCCTGTACTGTAGACCGGCTGGCCGCTACCCGCTGCCTCGGACTTGACAAGCTTGCCCACCCGCACGCCCAGCAAGCGAATGCGGCGGACGAGATCTACCCGCTTGAGGCATTGGCCGGCGTGTGCGCGGATGTCTCCCGCGTCGTCGGTGAACTGGTCGATGGTGAGGTCCCGCGTAACGGACTTGAAGTTGTCGTAGCGCAGCTTGATGCCGATGGTTCGTCCTTTGTAGCCCTTGCGCTGCAGGTCTGCCGAGACTTGTTCGCACAGCCGGGTAAAGACCTGGCCGAGCTCTTCGCGGTCTGCCTTGGCGTGCAGGTCCCGCTCAAACGTGGTCTCCCGGCTCATGCTCACCGGCTCGCTTTCGGTGACCACCGGGCGGGAATCGCGCCCCCAGGCCACGTCGTGCAGCCAGGCGCCGTAGCTCTTGCCGAAGGTTTCGATGAGCCAGGGCTTCTCCCGCGCGGCGAGTTCGCCGATGGTGGTGATGTCGTAGCGCCGGAGCTTTTCGTCTGCCTTGGGGCCGATGCCATTGACCTTGCGACAGGGCAGGGGCCAGATCTGTGCCTGAAGGTCTTCCGGCATGACGATACTGATGCCGTTGGGCTTCTTGAACTCGCTGGCCATTTTCGCCAACAGCTTGTTGGGAGCGACGCCGATGGAGCAAGTCAGGCCCAGTGCTTCATGGATCTGCTTCTGGATCAGGCGCGCCAGCACGCGGCCATTCTCGCGTTGCCCGCCAGGCACGTCTGTGAAGTCAACATACACCTCGTCGATGCCACGATCCTCCATGACGGGTGCAATGTCGGTGATGGTCTGTTTGAACGTGCGCGAGCAGCGCTTGACTTCGTCCCAGTCCACCGGCAGCAGGATGGCCTGCGGGCACAGCTTCGCGGCCTTCATCAGGCCCATGGCAGAGCCGACACCGAACTTTCTGGCGGCATAGGTGGCCGTGGTGGCCACGCCGCGACCTACGTAGTCGACCAGGCGCGGAAACCACTCCAGAGGCACACGTCCCAGGGCATCAGCCGCCTCCCAGTCATGTTCCGGGTGGGCGCTCATCAGCTCGGCCCTGAAGCCGTCCAGGTGGCGACGGCCACCTCCGATGACGACGGGCTGCTCACGCAACTGGGGGAAATGCAGCAGCTGCACGGACGCGAAGAATGCGTCCATGTCCAGGTGGGCGATGCGTCTGATGGAGGGTGCTGGGTCCTTCATGGGGTGTACACGAGCGCTGGTGCGACGGTTTCGTTAGCATATCCTTGTCTGCAACCCGGCGTCTGCCGACGTCCGCCAAGGAGAATCCACGTGTACACCTTCATCGCGCGCATCGTGACCGCCGCACTCGTTGCAGCTGGCATTGTGATTGCCGGCATGGCCATTGGCCAGGGCTTCGAACGTTTCAGGATGTCGGATCGGAGCATCCAGGTCAAAGGTCTGGCCGAGAAGGAAGTCGATTCGGATTTTGCAATCTGGGCGGTAGGGTTCCGGCGCGCGGGCAAGACGTTTTCTGAAGTGCAGGAGGCGTTGGCCGCCGACCGCCAGCGTGTGGTGGCTTTCCTCAAGAGCAAGGGCTTTGCTGATGCGGAAATTGAGCCCAGGCCACTCATTGTCGAAGACTTGCTCAGTCGCGACTATGCGCAGACCAACGTTCCCTTCCGCTTCAACGGAAAAGGCAAGGTTCTGGTGAAGACCTCGCGCGTATCGGCAGCAGAAGCGTCGGCGCTGGCGCTGGATCCGCTCATTCAGGCAGGGGTCGAACTCGCTGGAGACAACAACATGCCGCTGTCAGGGCCGACATTTCAGTTGAGAAACCTCAACGCCCACAAGGCAGCGCTGCTGGCGGAGGCGACTCGAAATGCCCGAGAGCAGGCGACCAGCTTTGCCGCCGAAGCCGGTGCACGCCTGGGCCCGCTCAAACGGGCCAACCAGGGCGTGATCAGTATCTCTGGCGACGATGGACGGGGATACGACGATGGAAGCACGCGCATGAAGCGCCTGCGCGTGGTGAGCAGCTTCGAGTACGAACTGCGCTGAGCCGGACCGGGCCGCTGGAGCCTTAGATCGACTTCTGAACCAGCCAGCCTTTGAACAGCCAGGGAAGGCTTGGACCGTTCTCTGCGGCCACGCCCCCTTTGTTCTCGACGCTGATGGCCAGTGCCGCAGCGCCATCCAGGTCGTTCGCATTGACGGGCATCTGCAGGGTCTTGTATTTGCTTTCAATCACACCGAGAGAACGCGTTGACTGGCCGTCGGTAGCGACGGCCCAAACCTGCATGCTGTCCTCGCGGCCTTCTTTCACGCTATTGAGGCGCTGAATCTGCAGCATGCCTTCATTGGGGTCGAAGGTGGCCAGAATGGCCGGTAGTCCCTCATCGTCAAGAAGCACCGAAACCTTTCGCACTTGTGGCACGGTATCCAGGCGCTTCTCCAGGCTGTCAATCTGGGCCTGAAGCTGAGTGATCATGCTGGTGCTCGCGGCCCAGCCAAGCAAGCCGGCGAGCAGCAGAAAAATGGTGCCGGCACGCCACCACGCACTGACCCCGGAGCGGGCGGGGGCGGGGGATGGCGAGTCGCCGGACGAAGAGGTGTTGGGGTTATTGCTCATGGAAACTGGTGAACGGAGTGCACTGGCGACAGCACTCTGCGCGTACCCTATGACTTGCGTGTCGAGAGAGGTGTGCCGTGGCTGTCAGGTCAAACAGCCAATGGTAGCGGCTTGGCATGTCAAGACAGTTATACTTTAGTACTCCATTACTACCGCAAGAACCCCATCCAAGCCGATGCCCCCGGACGCCCAGCCTCTTCAACATGCGAACGCCTGACTATCCAGCCTTGATGCTCTCGGATGCAGAGTTGGCGACCTGGGCAGCCATGGCAGGTGTGTTGTTGACCCTCACGGTCGTGGCTGCCGTGGATGCCATCAACCAGCGATCCAGAGGGGCCATCCGCGCCCTGGTGTTCATGCTGGTACTGGGGTCGGCCACCGTGCTCATGACGGGCTTGCCTGAGCACCTGTGGCCCCACTGGCCGATCTTGCGCGACGAAGTGCTCAAGATCGGGCTTGCGCCACTGGGCTGCGGCATCGCCCTGTTTTACCTGGGCTTGTGGACGGGCTCGGCCAAAGACGATCAGATGAGCCGCTATGCGGTGCCGACTTACTCCATGGTGCTCATTGGTGCTGCACCTGCCCTGGCCTGGCTGGCCGCCACGGGGCACCCGGCTGACGAGCTGCTTCTGTTCAATGCGGCACTGGCCTTCCTGGCGGTGATCTTTGCCGCCCTGGTGGCGGTGCGCAGCGTCACCCTGGGCGATGAGCTGGCGCGCGGCATGGTGGTCGCTTGCCTTTTTCTGGCGGTTTCCGTCTCGGGCCTGTACGCCACTGGCCTCGGGGTGGTGCATGACAGCTGGCAGCAAGGCATGACAGCCGCAGCGACGGTGGGCTATTTTCTGACGGTGGTGACACTGAGCATTCAGCGCACCCGGGCTGCCCGGCGCCTCAAGCGTGAGGCCATGGGTTCCACTGCTTCGGAGGAGGGCTCCGGACACCTGCCCAGGGGCGTCGCGCTCATGCAGCGCGTCGACGATGCGCTGTGGCGCAGTGCCAGAGTTGACCGGCCGTGTATCGTGGCAGCAGTGGCTGTGCCCAACCTGTATGCCTACGCGGACACATCACCGCTGGAACTGGAGCCACAGATCATCGCGACACTGGCCGCGAGGATTCGGCGCATTGTCGGATTCAGGAATGTTCTCGGCCTCTACCATTCCCGCTGTTTTCTGCTGGCCGTCTCTGCCGTGCAGGACCCACGGCGGGGGTCCCTGGTGGCAGACCGAATGCTGCGCTATGTTGAACGGGCCGTGCCACTGGACCCGCGCACGCGTTACCAGGAATTCGTGCCGCAGATCGGCATCGGTGTGGTGCATGTCGAGCCACATCCGAACGGTGAGCAGGCTGATGCCTTGTCAGTGATGAATCGAGCCGAGCAGCTGGCCTTGCTTGCAACCAGCCTGCCCGAGCGAATTGTGCGCACCCGTCACATCGATCCGGAAGGCTCCATCTTCGGCGAACTGGGGTAGGTGCTGGGCAGGAGGATGCGGCTGTCAACCGTGGCCAGCTGCGTATGGCCGCAGAAGGCGGCAGTGAGGTCCAGTTCCTTGTGGATGATCTCCAGGCATTTGGACACCCCTTCTTCACCCATGGCACCCAGGGCATAGAGGAAAGCGCGACCGATGTAGGTGCCGCGGGCACCCAGCGCCCATGCTTTGAGAACGTCCTGTCCACTGCGTATGCCGCCATCCATGTGGACCTCGATCTGGTCGCCAACCGCTTCCACGATGTCAGGCAGCGCACCAATGCTGCTCTGCGCGCCATCGAGCTGGCGACCGCCGTGGTTGCTCACGATGATTGCGTCGGCCCCTGACTGCACAGCCAGCCGGGCGTCTTCCACATCCTGAATGCCCTTGAGGATGAGCTTTCCGCCCCAGCGCTCCTTGATCCAGGCCACATCGCCCCAGTTCAGGGCCGGGTCAAACTGCTTGGCCGTCCATTCGCTCAGGCTGCCCATGTCATCCACACCGCTGACGTGACCCACAATGTTGCCGAAGTCACGTCGCTTGGTACCCAACATGTTCATGCACCAGCGCGGCTTGGTCGCCATGTTGATCATGTTCGCGACGGTGAGCTTGGGCGGGGCGGAGAGTCCGTTCTTCAGATCCTTGTGGCGTTGACCCAGGATCTGCAGATCCAGCGTGAGCACCAGTGCCCCGCAGCGGGCAGCCTTGGCGCGGTCGATCAGGCGACCGATAAAGTCTTTGTCGCGCATGACGTACAGCTGGAACCAGAAGCCTTCACCAGCGTGTTCGGCCACATCTTCAATGGAGCAAATGCTCATGGTCGACAAGGTGAAGGGCACACCAAAGCGACGGGCTGCACGGGCCGCCAGAATCTCACCATCGGCATGCTGCATGCCGGTCAGGCCGGTCGGCGCCAGGGCCACAGGCATGGCCACCTTCTGGCCGACCATGGTGGTGGCCGTGCTCCGGTTTTCCATGTTGACGGCCACGCGCTGTCGCAGCTTGATGGACTGGAAGTCGCTCTCATTGGCGCGGTAGGTACTCTCGGTCCAGGAGCCCGAATCGGCATAGTCGTAGAACATGCGGGGCACCCGCTTCTGTGCCAGAACGCGAAGGTCTTCGATGTTGGTGATCACGGGCATGAAAGATGTCTCCAGAGGGCTTTGTGGCTTGTGTGGGCAGTGGTGGCGGGGTCAGCGGCATGATGTGCTGACTCCGGGCATGTTATCCCCGCAGCCCAAAAGCTGGTTGTGAAACCGGGCCTTTCGGCATTGAAAAATATTGACGCTTCAGGTGCCTGGCCAGTCCTGGGGGGTCATCACGTCCTGGCGCTCATCCGCATCGAGCCCCTCCATCCAGCCCAGTTGCTGATCCAGTACCGCAACCGTCGCCTCGGAAGCATCGCCGCCCGCACTCGCGCGTTGTTCAATGCGGCGCCTGAGCTCCTCAACCGGCGCCTGTGGTGCCAGAACGCCGAAAGGAACAGACATTTCGTCGGCGAGAGCATGGAAGCTCGCCCGTTCGGCCTGTTTGAGGAACGCAGCGTCGACCACCACGGCCCATCCGCTCAGGAGCAAAGCGCGGCTTCGGATCAGAAGCGAGTTGTACGTCGCTTGGTGGGCAGAGGGTGCATACAGCCCCGATTGCAGACCCGAGCCGCTAGGGGCCAGTGGACCAAGACCGTGCAGGCGCTTGCGTTCCACGTCTGAGCGAAGTCGAATGCAGCGTGGAGTGTTTTCTCCCGCCGACTGCATCCACGCGAGGGCTTCAGTGGATTTGCCGCTGCCTGAGAGCCCATGGGTGATGACCAGCGCCTGTCGAACTGTAGAAGCCAACTGCTCTGCCAGCTCCAGGTACTGCATGGCGTGTGCAAGGGCCTGGTTGGCAGCTGCAACGGACGCCGCGTTGGCCCTGTGTTGTCGATATTCGATGGCGGCCACTTTCGCTCGCACCATCGCTCGGTACACCGCAAAAAACGGCAGCAAGGTTGGGGCTTGTACATCGCCACTGGCATCGACCCATGCGCTCAGCCACACATGGGCCAGACCCACCTGATCGCGAGCCATCAGGTCCATCCACAGAAAGGCAACTTCGCTGGCCACATCGATCCACCGCAACTCGTCGTTGAATTCGATGGCATCAAAAGGAAGCACGCGGTCGCCCATCAACACAAGATTGCCAAGGTGGAGATCGCCATGACCTTCCCTGACTCGTCCGGAGGCCAGTCTGTCCAACAGAAGGTCGTCGATCTGAGCGATCTGTTCTTCGGTCCATCTGCGCAGGTGGTTCAGCGACTGATGGGCAGCCACCTGGGCCGTTGGCAGGTCTTGCTCGAGCGAGGTGAAGTTGTCCATGGCCCAGCGCATGATGGACTCGGGCCTGCCCCATCGATCGTCGGGCGGCGTACTGCCTGCGGTGGACTGAATGCGGACCAGGTCACGCGCCAGTTGGGTGAGATGGGTCGCCGACAATGCTCCGCGCTGACAGACAGCGTCCAGCTGCTGCTCGCCATCAAAGCGGCGCATCTTGACGGCGTACTCTGTCGCATCAGATGGGCAGGTGTCGACGGCTCCCCAGCGAGGCGCTTCGGGCGTCCCCACAATTGGCAAGACACCAAGGTACATGTCTTGACCCGAGTCTTTTTCCACGGCCAAGCGTCGGTTGATCTCCACCTCGCGAAAGCAGTCAGCCCGGCGCTTCTCCAGCGTGGAGAAATCCATGAAGGGCAAATGCACCGGCTTCTTGATCTTGTAGGCGAATTCACCCGCTAGCAAAACCCAGGCGCCGTGGGTTTCCCTGAGGTGTATGCCGTCTGGCGTGGCATGACGGAAAGCGGCACTGCGTAGCAGTGAGCGAATCAGTGCAGGCTGTTGATCATTGGATGGGTGGCTGCTCATGATCTGGCTTCATGGCGCTTGTGCAGCGGTATTGAAGGGAGTGGAGAAGCGATGATGTCCATGGCTGACGGATAGTGTCAGTGAGCTTGGCTTCCCTGGCAGCGCAGCGCGGGATGGGACTGACCAGTTTGCCATTGTTATGCCCAGTGTTCAGGGGCAAAAAAAATGGAGCGCCCGGTGGACGCTCCATTTTTTGAATCTGCCATCGTGGACAGCGCTGGTTCACCAGCTGACTTCGCGGTCTGGCGTTGCGCTGATCCTGTGAATGGTGAGGTCGGCGCCTTCGTATTCCTCTTCCTGGCTCAGGCGAATACCCATGACGGCTTTGAGTACGCCGTAGACAACAGCGCCGCCGATGACTGCCCAGGTAACGCCCGCGACCGTGCCGATGAGCTGGGCGGCGAATGAAACGCCACCCATGCCGCCGAGCGACTGTTGTCCAAAGATGCCTGCGGCAATGCCGCCCCATGCGCCACATATCCCGTGCAGCGGCCAGACGCCCAGAACATCATCGATCTTCCAGCGGTTTTGCGTCAGGGTGAACATCACGACGAACAGGCCACCTGCCATCGCGCCCACGGCCAGCGCGCCAACCGGGTGCATCAGGTCTGAGCCGGCACACACGGCCACCAGCCCGGCCAGAGGACCGTTGTGGACGAAGCCCGGGTCATTTTTGCCGAGCACGAGGGCTGCCAGCGTGCCGCCGACCATGGCCATGAGTGAATTGACTGCCACCAGGCCTGAGATGTTCTCCAGTGTCTGCGCACTCATGACGTTGAACCCGAACCAGCCCACGCACAGTATCCAGGCGCCCAGCGCCAGGAACGGGATGTTGGATGGAGGGTGTGCCGAGACAGCGCCATCCTTGCGATACCGGTTGGAGCGGGCGCCAAGGAGAACGACGGCCGGCAGGGCGATCCATCCACCGACAGCGTGGACCACGACAGAACCGGCGAAATCGTGGAAGGCAGCTCCCGTGGTGGCTTCTATCCAGTCCTGGAAGCCGAAATGGGCGTTCCAGACGATACCTTCGAAAAACGGATAGACGAAACCGACGATGAGTGCAGTGGCAATCAGTTGCGGCCAGAACTTGGCTCGCTCGGCAATGCCACCCGAAATGATGGCCGGGATGGCTGCAGCGAAGGTCAGCAGAAAGAAGAACTTGACCAGCTCGTAGCCGTTTTTCTGTGCCAGCGTTTCCGCGCCAACGAAGAAAGAGGTGCCGTAGGCCACGCCGTAGCCGACCAGGAAATAGACAACGGTCGAGACAGAGAAGTCGACCAGGATCTTGATGAGTGCGTTGACCTGGTTTTTCTTGCGAACAGTGCCCACTTCCAGAAAAGCGAACCCGGCGTGCATGGCCAGAACCATGATGCCACCGAGCAAGATGAACAAGGTGTCTGCGCCCTGTTTTAGTGCGTCCATGAGAGTTTCCGTGCGTGAATATCCGAATTGGTGCGAAAAAACCGCCTTTGGGGCGGATTGCACCAATTGAAAGCAATATTCAGGCCAGATGTTTCATGATGGTGCGATTCTGACGGTCGGTTGAGAGTTGCGAAGTCTGTTTTGGGGCATGGGATGCAGCCAAGGGATTGCTTGTCAGCCGCTGCAGCGTGTGGCACGCCAAGGGCGGCGTGCCGGGTTTCACCTGGTTACGGTTTTGCGGGATATCCCTCGAGTCGGGCGCAAGCTGGTACAAGCCGCGGCCAAAAGGCCTCCGTAGCATCGATTCACTTCGTTGCCCTGTGGCGGATCGCCCTCGCAGCGCAATGCAAGTGGCCGTCAAGTTCACGCATCGATTCAATGCAAGGAGACCCAGTCATGAAACACATTCCATCACCATTTCGTCGGTGGCACGCCTGCCTCGCCAAAGCCGCATTGGCCAGCTCGCTGGCACTGCTGGGTGTGGGTGCAGCCGCCGTCGAGAACGGCCCCGACCCCAGCTCGTCCTTCCTCAACGCCAGCTCAGGCCCGTACAGGGTGTCCACGGACAACGTTTCTTCTTTCAGTGCCCGCGGTTTTGGCGGGGGAACCATCTACTACCCGACGACCAGCGGGCAATACGGCGTGATCGCTGTGAGTCCTGGCTATACCGCTTCGCAGTCGAGCATTGCCTGGCTGGGTCGCCGCATGGCAACCCATGGTTTCGTTGTCATCACCATTGACACCATCACCACACTCGACCAGCCGGCCAGTCGTGCGACCCAGTTGCTTGCCGCGCTCGACCATGTTGTCAATCGCTCCAGCTCGACGGTTCGCAGCCGGGTCGACAGCAGTCGCCAGGCAGTGGCAGGTCATTCGATGGGCGGTGGCGGCTCCCTGATCGCCGCCGAGGATAACCCCTGGCTCAAGGCGGCCTATCCCATGACGCCCTGGAGCATCTCGAAGAACTTCTCCCGCAACCGGGTGCCGACCATGATCATCGGCGCAGATGGTGACACCATTGCCAACGTGTACACCCATGCTCGACCCTTCTACGACAGCCTGCCATCGAGCACGGCGAAGGCGTACGGTGAGCTCAATGGCGGATCGCACTTTTCACCCAACTTCACCAATACGCCCATCGGCCGCTACGCCGTCTCCTGGATGAAGCGCTTTGTGGATGGCGATACGCGCTACTCGCCGTACCTGTGCGGGGCGCCACACGACGCTTACGCCACCCGTTTCGTGTTTGATCGCTATCAGGAAAACTGCGATTACTGACATCGGCCCGGATCCGGGGCACGGCCTCGGATCATCGCCGGTGGCAGGTCTGAAACGCACGTTGCAGCAGGGTGAGCAGGGGAGTGGTCAACCATGGAATGGAGCCAATGATGGGCAGTCGAATGCAAGTGATTCTTGGGCAAGCACCCACCGCGCGGCCAACGGGCGCGTCCATCGCCCGGGCTCGCCTGCGCCTCGGACATGGCGCGCCAACGCTCGCGCTGGCCGCCATGGTGTGCCTGGCGATTGGTGCGATCTACTGGTCGCACGGTGATACCCGGCCCGTGGCGGCGGTGCCTGCAGCTGAGCCGGCTCAGAAGGCGCCCCACCCCTGGTGGAACGATGCTGATCTGGGTGTCGGCCATGATGCAGGGCAGACCGTGGAAGAAGGTCCGCGCGCTGCACCCGCGGAGCAAGCGGGTCAGGCCGCGGCTCGTGTACCAGCGCTTCCTGACGGGGGAGGCGAACGCCTGTTCCGGCTGGACGAGGATGGTCGCATCAAGACCGATGTGCGCATGCGCAATGGCATTGAGAGGATGGTGGCGTTGACCGAACCGGCCGAGCTGCCGCAAAAGCTGGAGGAGGCGGTGCAGGGCTTGCCGGCGGAGCAAGCCGCCGCCGCACGTGAGCTAGTGGGGCGCTTTCAGGCCTATCAGGATGCACAGCGCAGAACCTATGCGCCGGGTACCGAGCATTTGGTGCCGGAAGAGGCGCTGGCCGAGCTTGACGGGCTCAGGGCGATGCGTTCGTCCTATTTCGGAGAAGCCACAGCGGCGCAAATGTTCGGCGAAGAGGAAAAGGTGTCGCGTCGCTTGCTCGAACTGATGCGGGATGATCCCGTCCCCGATGCGCCCCTGTGGGAAAAGGCTGTGCGTGCTCAGGCGCGATTTGACCAGGAGCAGGCGGGAGGACCAGAGGCCGCAACCGAGAGCGACGACGAAGCCAGCACAGCTCAAGCAACGCGCTCGCCCATGGGGCGTTGATACGCCCGAGGTGTTTCAGGGGCTCACGTTCTCCCTGACCCAGTTGGCGTAGTCTTCTGTGGCCTCCCGCGCCGTGACGGCATAGATGGCCGGCATTTCGTAGGGGTGTGCCCTGGCCAGCCAGCGGGCCAGGGCCTGATAGCGGCCAGCCGTGGTCTTGAACATGATGCGAACCTCGTGTTCGCGCTCAACCTGTCCCTTCCATCGGTAGACACTGCGGATGGGCTCGATCTGAATGCAAGCTGCCAGGCCTTGTTCGATGGCCTCACCGGCCAGGGATTCGGCCTGGGATTCGTCGGAGACAGTGGTGTAGACGGCAAGCAGTTGCATGGCACTTTCCCTCTGTGGCAGGTCGCAGACGGCCACAGGATGCCACAGCTGGCCGATTCAGCCAACGGCAGTTCGTTTCACCATGCAACCAGCGCTGGTCGGCGGGGCTGTCAGTGCTGTTTTCGGAACAGGTGCAGCGCTTGTGTCAGCCAGTCCGCGCTCTTGAGGACATTTCCATCGCATTTGACGGTGTAGGCGGTGCCCGAATAGCTGCTCTGGGTGGCCGCCAGCCGAATGAAATCCTCTGCCGTGGCGACCATGCCTTTGCCGAGCACGTACTCGTACTTGCGTTCAATATGGGCGGCCGCCTCCGTTGACGGGTGCCAGCTTCCGTTGCGGTTGAACTGGCACGCTGAAGTCTTCACGAAGGTCAGCAGGTAGGCGATTTCAGTCCTGGCAGACGCATCTGGCTGCGCAGCCCACGCTGCCAGATGGCTCACGCCAAGAACAACGGTAGCGATCGCCAGGGGAAGGCGCCGATCACCAGAATGCAAAGCGCTCTTTCGCCGCTCAGCTGCAGGACACGCTGCCACAGCCGCTCATGGTGGCAGGCTTGATCCTGGAAGGGTCAGCCAGTGTCTCGGTGCGGCTGTCAAAACCCACTTCCTTCATGTACAGAGCCAGGCCGGCATCCATGGTGGCCGCATGCTGGGGGAACCATTCAGCCAGTGCCTGTGCCAGGCGGGTGATGATCTCGGTGTCGCCTTGCTCGTAGTGTTCGATCACGGCGCGCATCGTCTCCAGAATGGTGGCGTGGTGTGAAGCGTGGCAGTTCTCGGCTTCGAAGCCCACGGCCAGCATCCAGCGCTCCTCTTGTGCGAAGTGCTCCACAGTGTGATCCAGAAAACGCATGTACAGCGGCATCTGCTGGTCTTCCGGAGTCGCGAGGATCTCGTTGAGCATGTCCACGAACTCCTCGTGGGTCTCGTCCATGCGTTGATCGCCAGTGGCCAGCTGTGCGTTCCAGGTCAGGTCGGTGCTTGTGCTTGTGTCAGTCATGTCGCGATAGGTCTTTCATGCCGCGCCGGTATCAGATCGACGCGGACCCGGGGTTACTGGCCAGTCGTTCAGCTGCCGAATGGATGTCTTCCGAAGCGAGCAACTCTGACAGCCCCTGTAGTTGAGGGTGGTGCAGGTAGTCGCGCAAGTGGTGCATTTCGGGCGAGTCGTCCTGCCCGATATCGTACTCCCGCAATGAACTCAGGTGGCCCAAGGCCAATCGTCGCGCCAGCACCTGGCTCAGATAGGCCACCGCCATGCGGGGGGCCATCGCGGGGCTGGCCTTGTCTGCAGGCGTGACCACGATGCGCCCGGTGTGTACCACCTTGGCCGAGAGTTCGGCAGGAACTTCCCACTCCTTGAGCAGAAGGCCACCGAACTCGGCCGTGGTGAACCCCATGACATCCTGTTCCATCTTGAGGCGGGGCAGGGATTTTGTGCGAAGCCAGCGCTCACGTTGTTCGGCAGGCAGCAAGGAGGCGAATGCCAGTTCACCCACGAAGGAGAAGATGACCTGGGTGGACAGTTCGCCCAGGTCGGGCACCTTCAGGGCCTTGCCCAGGCGGCTGGCCAGATCGCTGGCCACGGCGGTGGCACGCCAAATGGCGTCAAAAGTGGCTTGCGACTCAGCCAGCCCTGCCTTGAACGCTTCGTTCAGCATGGACTGCAGGCAGATGCTGCGCACGGTATTCATGCCCAGAAACGTGATGGCCTGTCCCAGTCCGGCAATGGGTTGCCTGAGACCGTAGGCGGGGGAGTTCACCGTTGCCAGAACCTTGGCGGCAATGACGGGTTCTTTCATGAGCAGCTCCGCCAGATCCGATGAACTGGCGGTTTGCAGAAAGCCGGGTGAGATCAGCTTCTGCATGGCACGGGGTGGGCGCGGGATGCCCTTGACCGCGCTCAGCAGCTTCTCTACATGTGGCCGTGGCAAGTCGCCTTCCTTGTGCCACTTGAAACTGGCTAGGGCGTCGGGTAACGCCCGCGGCGGCGGGGGCGTCCATTTCTCGGGTGCAGCAGACCCTTTGCCGGTTTGCGTCTTGGCCGCCTGAGCCATGGAAGCGAGCAGCTCGGGCGGAAGCTCCCTCTCTTGCATCTGTGGTCGGCGATATCGCCACCACAGCCAGGCGATGCCGAACATCAGCAGCACCCAGCCAAAAAGCAACAGAAAACCGACCATTCATCACCTCCTTGGGCGTACCCGCCAGCGACCGGTCTCAGCCCGGCAGGCGATCGCGGTGGCGTGCGATCTGGATCTTGATCTGCGCCGGAGCGGTGCCGCCCAGGGTGTTGCGGGCGTTGAGGCTTCCGCGCAGGCTCAGGCAATCAAACACATCTTTTTCGATGCTGGGGTGGAATTCCTGCAGGACCGACAGCGGCAGTTCCGACAGGTCGCAGTTGTGGCTGGTGGCGGCCTTCACCGCCTTGGCCACGGTTTCGTGGGCATCTCGGAAAGGCAGGCCCTTTTTCACCAGGTAGTCGGCCAGATCGGTGGCGGTGGCAAAGCCTTTTTGCGCGGCGGCTTCCATGGCCTGCGCGTTGACGGTGATGCCGCCTTCCCTTTTCCCGGACGCGGGGTTGAGCTCGCCGCCAATCATTTCCACGAAGATGCGCAAGGTGTCCTTGAGCGTGTCCACCACGTCGAACAGAGGCTCCTTGTCCTCCTGGTTGTCCTTGTTGTAGGCCAGGGGCTGGCCTTTCATCAGGGTGATCAGGCTCATCAGATGGCCGACCACGCGGCCTGTCTTGCCGCGGGCGAGTTCCGGCACGTCCGGGTTTTTCTTTTGCGGCATGATGGAGCTGCCGGTGGTGAAGCGGTCGGCAATGCGCACAAAGCCGAAGTTCTGGCTCATCCACAGGATCAGTTCTTCACTCAGTCGGCTGACGTGGACCATGGTCAAGGAAGCCGCCGAGCAGAATTCGATGGCGAAATCGCGGTCGCTCACGCCGTCCAGGCTGTTCTGGCAGAGCTGGGCAACGCCCTGGTCATCCACCATGCCCAGTGTGCGGGCCACGCGCTCACGATCGAGCGGGTAAGTGGTGCCAGCCAGGGCGGCACTGCCCAGTGGCAGGCGGTTGGTGCGGCGGCGCACATCACCCATGCGTTCTGCGTCACGGGCGAACATTTCCACATAAGCGAGCAAATGGTGGGCAAAGCTCACCGGTTGGGCCACTTGCAGGTGAGTGAATCCGGGCAGGATGACGTCGATGTTTTGCTCGGCCACGTCCACCAGTGCGCCCTGCAGCTCGGCCAGAAGGCCGCTGATGACGTCGATCTCGTCGCGCAGCCACAGGCGAACGTCGGTGGCCACCTGATCGTTGCGGCTGCGACCGGTGTGCAGGCGCTTGCCCGCGTCTCCGGCCAGCTGGGTCAGGCGTGCCTCGATATTGAGGTGCACGTCTTCCAGGTCGAGCTTCCAGTCAAACTGGCCAGCTTCGATTTCCTTCTGAATCTGGCCCAGCCCTTTCTGGATCGATTGATGGTCCGCATCACTGATGATGCCCTGGGCGGCCAGCATGTCGGCGTGGGCCAGGCTGCCAGTGACGTCTGCTTGCCACAGTCGCTGGTCAAAAAAGACGCTGGCGGTGTATCGTTTGACCAACTCGCTCATCGGCTCGGAGAATAGGGCGGACCAGGCTTCGGATTTCTTGTCGAGTTGGTTGGATGACATGGTTATTTGACCAGCAGATGACGAGTCGGTGCTCGGTTTGAGGGGCGCCCCGATGGGCTGCCAGCCCGACATGGGACAACAAGGCCAGATGGAAGGGGCATGCCCGGCTGGAGGATGGCGCACAATGCGCTCCAGCATCGGTTCGTGGCGACCCCGAATCGGCCAGCCGGGCCAAAGCCCTGACAGACGAGACGCATGGAAGACTCCAAGATTTTATCGGGCTTCGTGGATTTGCCCGCACAACGTAAGAAGCCGGCGCCTGGTCGCCTGCTGGAGCCCGTCGTGGCCGATGAAGAACTGGTGTTCGAGGCATGCCAGCCAGGGGTCATGCTCCGCTCGGTGCTGTTTGTCGAGACGGTTGTTTGCGTGGCTGCGCTGTTTTTTGACCCACTTGGCTGGGATTGGGTGGTTCGCGCTTCGACATTGACGGCTGCCGCAGTGCCAGCTTTGCTGGCTTGGCTCTTGGCTGTGTGCTCGCTTAAGCGGGTTCTTGCCCGTGTCTCACTGAATGCACAGTGGTTTCTGGGATCGCTTCTGGGCGGCTTTTGCGGCCTGTTCGGCTTTGGCCTGCTATTTCTGCTAGATCTCGCCGTTTTGGCGAACTGGTTGCCGAGTGCAGCCAGTGGGGCTTTGATCGCATATGTGATTGTGGCTGCCCTGGTTTGGCGAACCAAAGCCAGAACGCCCGCTACGACGACAGCAAGGCTTGCAGAACTGCAGGCCAGAATTCGACCCCATTTTCTCTTCAATACGCTCAACAGTGCTATCGCTCTGGTCAGGCAAGAGCCAGCGAAAGCTGAGCATTTGCTGGAGGACTTGAGCGAGTTGTTCCGCTATGCGCTGACCGCAACGCAGGAGGCGGTGCCCTTGCGCGATGAGCTGGACCTGGCTGAGCGCTACCTGGCGATCGAGAAAGTGCGGTTTGGAGACAGGCTTCGCGTCGAGTGGAGCATCGATGAATCAACGCTTGCTGCCAAGTTGCCGCCCCTGATTCTTCAACCTTTGGTGGAGAATGCGGTCAAGCATGGAGTGGAGCCTAGCGAGGCAGGAGCTACTGTTCGTGTCAGCACCAAGCGACGCCGGGATGTGGTTATCCTCAAAGTCACCAATACAGTTCCCAGTGGAGCTGGTGCGCGTGGGAATGGCCTGGCTTTGAACAATGTCCGGGATCGACTACGCTTGTTGCATGATCTCCAGGGTAACTTTCGGTATGCCCTGGTGGATGGCGTGTTTCAGACACGTCTTGAAATTCCCTTATAGGCCCGCTACCGGCAAGGATCCCCACAGAGGAGGAAACGATGGCGTTGAAAGTACTGATCGTTGATGACGAAAACCTGGCACGTTCCAGAATGAGGACGTTGCTGGGAGATTGCGTCGAGCCCAGGGCCGAGGTCGTGGGCGAGGCAGCCAATGCGGTCAGCGCCATGGAGTCGATTCAGCGCCTCTCTTGTGACGTGGTGCTGCTCGACATACACATGCCCGGCGTCGATGGCGTGGCGCTCGCAGAGCAGCTGCGCGGCATGCCCAACCCTCCGCTGGTGGTCTTTGTCACGGCTCACGCCGAACATGCCGTGCAAGCGTTCGAGCTTGAGGCCGTCGACTACCTCACCAAACCGGTCAAGCTCGAGCGATTGAGTCAGGCTCTCCAAAAGGTGGAGAGAGCGCTGGAGGCCGCTGGCAACGGTATTTCTTCGTCCGGCGATGAGTGGCTGGTGATTCAGGAGCGGGGGCGCAGTGAGCGGGTGGCGCTGGCAGACGTGCTCTATCTGAAAGCCGAACTCAAGTACATCACCGTTCGCACGGCGGAGAAAGAGTACATTTTCGATGGCGCGCTGAGCGATCTCGAGCAGCGTTTCGGCCATATGTTTGTTCGCGTCCATCGAAACGCACTTGTGGCGCGCAGGGCGGTCAGGGCCATTGAGAAAATCTCCGATCCTACCGAGGGGGAGGGCTGGACCGTCCGCCTGGAGGGCATCGATGAGCGTCTGGCCGTGTCTCGACGCCAGGTGGCGGCCGTTCGTGAGGCCCTGACGACCTGAGCGGATGCCCATCGCCCCGTCAGTGGGCCATTTCGCCCGTATCGTTGCCACCCGTAAACACAGGGTCTCTACTGTCTGTATCCATCAGGACTCACTGATCGTGGTGAGGCGTGGCCGCAAGACGCTTCTCAGAACGGAAGGGGCACTGGAGGCAGTGCCGGGTGAGGCACTGGCGGTGGCGCGTGGCACGGTATGGGATGTGATCAATGATCCCGCCACTCATGGATCCTATGAGGCCGACGTTCTGGTTTTTGGAGAAGATCTCATCGCATCTGGAGAGTCACTGCCCTTGGATGCGACGGAGGGGTCAACGCCGCTGTCAGGTGGCTCCCGGATAAAGGTCGATGGCACCTTTGGCGAGAGCATTGACAGAGTGGTCGGGCAACTCAGGCACCGAACCGTCAGTGACCAGGTGTTGGCGCACTGGTTGCAGGAGGTGCTAATCCATTTGCGAGAGGGCGGCATTCGCTTCACGCCTGTGGCTGATCTGAGCTGGACCGAGCAGGTGCGGCGCCGGGTTTCGCAGACACCTGACGGCCATTGGACGCTCGAAGCACTTGCAGAACGCTTTCACATGAGTGCATCCACTCTTCAGCGCCGCTTGGCCGAGGAGGGGCACACCGTGGCCGCGCTGGTGCGGCAGTTTCGTCTGGAGCTGGCTTTGGGCATGTTGCAGACCACGGATTTGCCCATCGGGGAGGTGGCGCAGCGTTGCGGCTGGCAATCCCATAGCCGGTTTTCTGCGGCGTTTCAGGATCGTTGGGGGTTTTCACCTTCGCAACTTCGACGGGAAGCGGTGAACGGTTCAGCACAAAACCTGACTGGCAAGGGCTAACCCACAGTCGTATCTGAAGGACATCATGGTCGGGTGCTGGCTGTTCCAGGTAGCACCTCGCTCTGTACAACACTTGATCAAGGAGTTTTGTGATGTCTGCTTTCCCTTCTTTCTTCCGCGCTCACTCTGGCAAGGAGGCCACCGGATTCGCTGTGTGGCCGGCATGGCCCAGCAAGTGGCTGGTGGCAGGCATCTTCGCCTTGGGTGCGTCGATGGGTGCGCAGGCGGAAGGCGCATTTTCGCTGTCGTCCACTGATGTGCAGCCAGGCAAGATGCTGACCATCAATCAGGTGTTCAAGGGCTTTGGCTGCGAAGGAGGAAACGTATCGCCTGCGCTGGCCTGGAAGAATGCGCCGCAAGGCACACAGAGCTTTGCCTTGACCGTCTACGATCCGGACGCGCCAACGGGGAGTGGCTGGTGGCACTGGATGGCGTACAACATCCCGGTGGCCGTTTCGTCCCTGCCAGCGGGTGCTGGAGGAGTGGACGCGGTCATGCCCGATGGCGTGGTCCAGGTGCGCAACGATTTTGGTGTCAAGGGCTTTGGCGGCGCATGCCCGCCGCCCGGGGACAAGCCGCACCGCTATCAGTTCACCATTCACGCACTCAAGGTCGACAAGCTCGAGTTGCCAGCCGATGCATCGGCCGCATTGGTGGGATACATGATCAATGCCAACAAGCTGGGCTCAGCCAGCATCGAAGCCTTGTATCAGAGGTGATGGTCAGGCGGATCTGCTCGCAGGGGCAGTTGCGCGCACTGTTCAGACCTCCGCGCCTTCGACAATGAATCGAACGCGTCGCTGGCCCTGCCATTCGTCCACCTCCAGCCGATAGGCCAGGCGGACTGTCGGCGGCAGTGGTTCGGTGTGACCGAACCAGATGCCGTCCACCGGGTCACCCTGGTGCTTGAGTTTGAGTGAAAGGTGTTTCTCGCCCACCAGCCGTTGCGAGACCACCTGGACCTCATCGCTGAAGGTGGGCGGTGCAAAGCCTTGTCCCCAAACTTCCTGGTGGAGGGTCTCCACCATGTCGGGCCTGCGGTAGTCGCGCGCCAAAGGCCCGTCGGTCTCCAGTTTGCGCTGCAAAGTGGCCTCATCCAGCCATTCGGCCGCGACCGCTTCGAAAGCTTCTTCAAAATCGGCAATGTGATCTTCGTGGACGGTGCAGCCTGCTGCCATGGCATGGCCGCCAAACTTGAGCAGCACGCCCGGGCGGCGCTTGGCCACGAGATCCAGCGCGTCGCGAAGGTGGAAGCCTGGAATGGACCGGCCCGAGCCTTTGAGCTCGTGCTCCTTGCCTTCGGCGCCACTGGCAGCAAAGACGAAAGTTGGGCGGTGGAGCTTGTCCTTCAGGCGAGAGGCCACGATGCCCACCACACCTTCATGAAAGTCGGGGTCGAAAACCGTGATGGCTGGTGGCGGGTCTTCTTCAGGGTCGAACATTTCCTCTGCCAGCATCATGGCTTGCTCGCGCATGTCGCCTTCAATGGCTTTGCGTTCGCGGTTGATGCCGTCGAGCGTGCGCGCCAGTTCGTCGGCACGGGCGGCATCATCGGTGATCAGGCACTCGATGCCCAGGGTCATGTCGGCCAGGCGGCCAGCGGCATTGAGGCGCGGGCCCAGAGCGAAGCCGAAGTCGAAACTGCTCGCTTTTCTCGGGTCTCGGCCAGCGACCTGGAACAGGGCCGACATGCCGGCGGGCATGGCGCCAGCGCGAATGCGCTTGAGCCCTTGCGAAACCAGCCGGCGGTTGTTGGCGTCGAGCCTGACCACGTCGGCCACGGTGCCCAGTGCCACGACGGGCAGCAAGGCATCGATGCGCGGTTGAGTCACGCCGGCCTTGTCAAAGACACCACGAGCGCGCAACTCGGCGCGCAGCGCCAGCAGCACGTAGAACATCACGCCCACCCCAGCCATGGCCTTGCTCTCGCAAGTGCAGTCGGGCTGGTTGGGGTTGACGATGATGCAGTCTTGCGGGAGCGTCACCTCCCCATCCATGGAGGCGGGCAGGTGGTGGTCGGTGATGAGGACATTCAGGCCGAGCGCTCGCGCTCGTGCCACGCCTGCCATGCTGGCGATACCGTTGTCGACCGTGACCAGCCAGTCCGCCCCCAGGGCCTTGACTCGCTCCGCGATGGTGGGCGTGAGGCCGTAGCCGTCGTTGACGCGGTCAGGCACCAGGTATTGCACCTTGTCGTAGCCGGTGGCGGCGCCCAGCAGCCGCAAGCCGCGGATGCCCACGGCACAGGCCGTGGCGCCATCGCAGTCGTAGTCGGCCACGATACAGATTCGCTCGCCTGCGGTCATGGCATTGGCCAATGCTGTGGCGGCCTCATCGGTGCCCTTGAGGGTGGATGGGGGGATCAGCCGGGCCAGGGCATCGTCGAGCTCGTCACGAGCGTGGATGCCTCTGGCTGCGAAAAGCCTGGCCAACAACGGGTGCAAGCCAGCCTGCTCCAGCGCCCAGGCGGCCCTGGGTGGTACATCTCGGTCAATGATCTTCATAGGGTTTGGAGCATGTGGGGCAAGTCCAGGCGCTTGTTGCCCGGGGTCAGCGCGGCCTTGATCCGGGCCAGCCGGCCTGGATTGGCCAGCTTGCTGCGCCAGGTGCGTGCATGGCGCTCACCACAGAGGGTGATGGCGACCGGCGTGCCACTTTTGTGAAGGGCCAGCAAGTCGGCAATGGGACCCGAGTCGAGCGACTCCCATGCGGACCGCCAGTCTGCCCAGTCGCCTCTCAGCGCCGTCTCGCGCAGCGACTCGTCCACCATGGGGGCGATCTCGGCCGCCTGCGGGGGCTGGTTGAGACAGCCGGCTCCGCTGACCCAGAAGCCGTTGATGGGGAGCAAGTCGTGCAGCTCCCGGTCGTCATTGATCGGGAGGGTGTGAAACAGCATCTGGGCTTCGTTTTGAAGCCGTTTGATCACGCGCGCGCCCGGCGCGTTGCCCGAACGTTCGAAATTCAGCATTTCGGGGCGCATGGGGCGGCCGCAGGCTCGGTCGAGGCTGACGGTGCCCAGCTGGCGCAACGCTTCTCCTGAGGCGCGCCAGTACAACGGCGACTCGTACGACAGAACTATGCCGTCCTCTTCACACAAGGGTGCGAGAGCTGCACAAAGTGTCCTGGATGATTCTTCGTCGAGCGCCAGCAGTCCGGTGGGCAGCAGCTGTACCCGGTCCATGCTGACCTTGAAATGGCAGGGTGTGAACCAGGCCTGTGGCGCTTCGGGCGTATCGCTCATCGCCGCCGCCCAGGGAATGCTCGCCAACACGTCCTGACTCATGGCCGCGTCGGGAAACAGGCCCAGTGCATTGGCCAGGACGCGCTCGTGCGGCATAGAGGCATCTTCTTCCTGGCCGATCTCCTCGTGGCTCAGCCGAAGGCTGGAAAGCAGCTCATTCAGGTGGGGTACCTGCATGACGTTCACCAGCTCGTGGCATTCGGGCGCGGCAGCGAAGGCGAACGGCACCAGAAGGTGCCGCGCCGGCGTGGGAAAGGTGGTGGATGAGTGGGTATGGTCGCTTGCCATAATTCCCTATTGTCAGGGATGAGACAATCCGGGACGAAAGGTCTTCATGCAATCCCCATACGAACTGGTTTTAGGTTGGCGCTACACCCGCGCTGGACGGGCCACGCGGCGCAACGGGTTTATTTCGTTCATCTCAGGCGTGTCCATGCTGGGCATCGCGCTGGGTGTCGCTGCGCTCATTATCGTTCTCTCGGTGATGAACGGCTTCCAGAAGGAAGTGCGCGACCGCATGCTCAGCGTGCTCTCCCATATTGAGGTTTTTGACCCCAGTGGTCAGGCCATCGCGCATCTGGAGGAGGACATGTCCATCATTCGCCGCCATCCGGAGGTGATCGGAGTGGCGCCTTTTGTCGGTGCACAGGCCCTGATCGCCCGTGGCGAGGACATGAAGGGCGCCATTGTGCGCGGGGTCGATCCGGCACTGGAGCCGCAAGTCACAGAGCTGGCGCAACACGGCGACCTGCTGCCGCTGAACAACCTGGTACCGGGGGAGTTCGGCATTGTCATTGGCGGCGAACTCTCGCGCAGCCTGGGCGTTTACGTGGGAGACCGCGTCACGCTGATCGCGCCGACCGGGCAAGTCACGCCAGCTGGCGTGGTGCCTCGCATCCGTCAGATGACGGTGGTCGGTACCTTTGACTCCGGCCACTACGAATACGACTCCACCCTGGTCATGCTTCATGTGCAGGACGCGGCGCGCATCTTCCGGGTGGAGGGGCCAACGGGCATCCGCATCCAGACCAATGACGTCCACGCGGCCCGCCGGATCGCCATGGAGGTGGCGGGCAGCCTGCCACCCGGGATGGTGGTGCGCGACTGGACGCGCCAGAACCGCACCTGGTTTGCGGCCGTTCAGCTGGAAAAGCGCATGATGTTCATCATCCTGACGCTGATCGTGGCGGTGGCGGCGTTCAACCTGGTGTCCACCCTGGTCATGACCGTGACCGACAAGCGGGCCGACATCGCCATCTTGAGGACGCTGGGCGCCAGCCCGCAGAGCATCATGGGCATCTTCATGGTCCAGGGTGCAGCGGTCGGCATCATCGGCACAGGGGTGGGCTTGCTGCTCGGCCTGGGCGTGGCATTCAATATCGACACCATCGTGCCCGCCATTGAAAATGCGCTCGGCGCGTCCTTCCTGCCCAAAGACATCTACCTCATCAGCCGCATGCCCAGCGATCCTCAGCAAGGGGACATCCTGCCGGTGACGATCCTGTCCCTGATTCTGTCCTTCGTTGCCACGATTTACCCGAGCTGGCGTGCCAGCCGCGTCAACCCCGCGGAGGCATTGCGCTATGAATAATCTGGTTCTGGACGCCACCGGCCTGTCCAAACGTTTCACCGAAGGGCCACTGGACGTGCAAGTGCTCTCGGGGGTGGACCTCAAGGTAGAGAGGGGCGAGACGTTGGCGATCGTGGGCGCATCGGGCTCGGGCAAGAGCACCTTGCTGCATTTGCTGGGTGGCCTGGATGCCCCCTCGCAGGGTTCGGTTGACCTCATGGGCAAGCGCATGGCCTCGCTCAGCCCTTCTGCCCAAGGGGCATGGCGCAATCAGCACCTGGGCTTTGTCTACCAGTTTCATCACTTGCTGCCCGAATTCAGTGCCCGTGACAACGTCGCCATGCCGCTGTGGATCCGTCGTCAGAGCCGCGCGCAAGCGGGGGAAGTTGCCGTGAAGATGCTTGATCGGGTGGGCCTGTCGCAGCGAGCGCTGCACCGGCCGGCAGAGCTCTCCGGTGGCGAGCGCCAACGTGTTGCCATTGCGCGCGCGCTCGTGACCCGCCCTGCCTGTGTGCTGGCAGATGAACCCACCGGCAACCTGGACCGCTCTACAGCGGATGGTGTGTTTGACCTGATGCTGGAGCTGGCCCGCGATCAGGGCACGGCGTTCGTGATGGTCACGCACGATGAGGCGCTGGCGGCGCGCTGTTCACGCGTTCTGCGCCTGAACATGGGATCACTGGCTTAAGGCGGGCCAGGCTCTTCAGCCTTCCTGGTGAAGCGCGTTGCGGATGGCCTTGAGCAGCAGCACGACCCGGTTGGATGCATGGCGGTACGCGGTGTCAAGTTCCCGCTCCGCTTCCTGCTTTCTGCCGGACTGTGAGAGCTCGATCACTCTGGCGGCCTGGCGGTGAAATGACTGATGGCTGGCGACCAGTGCCGTGAAAGCCACATGATGTCCAAGGCGTTCACGGCCTGTTCCGTGGAGCCAGCGGCCCAGGTCGCAGCGGTCGTCCCTGCACACGGCCTCCGGGTCCAGGATTTCCGGTGAACTGCCGTCCAGCGCCTGCCGCAAGCGATCTTTCCATTGCTCGTGCGAGGCAATGGCCTTGTCCACATTCAGGTCGTCCAGCGCAGTGCGGATCTGGTCGTCATCCAGCAAAGAGTCGCTGACATCGTCGCCAACGACCTCGTCGTCAAAGTCCGAGAGGGACTCCTGTGCCTGGCTGCGTTTGAAAAATCGACTGAACAATCCCATGCTGAGACTCCAGAGCCCGGTTTGCGGCCGGCCTCCCGTTTGGTGTTCTGTTGCCTATGGCTTGACCTGCCTGAACACCACTGTGGGGGCTTCTGACGCACCCGTCAACTCGAGCAAGCCATCTTTCACCTTCACTTGCTTCGCATTTCGTAGCGCAGACAAGAAGGCTGATTCGAGCCTGTCTTGAACCGGACCGCAGCTCATCTTGGTGGCCATGACCGGCCCGACGGTCAGTGCAGTGCCCTTGAGCGAAACCTGACCGGAGTATTCGTTGCAACCGCCATGTCCGCCGATGTCCATCGATGCAGAAAAGGCCAGCGTGGGGACTTTGCCACCACTGACAGCCTGGCCGCCTATGGACTGGACTTCCCACTGGGTGCCTGCCAGCTGGGGTGCTGCAGGAGAGGACGAAGCCCCGTTGCTTGTGCACGCCACCATGCTCAGTGACAATGCGCCGCCCAGACTGACCCAGAACTGGCGGTTTGGAGCCGAAAGAAAGCGCATGCAGGCATCTCCTTGAATGTGGTGAGGGCCAGACCGGACAAGGCGCGTCGGCAGCCCGTGGAAGAAAGCCTACCACCTTTGCATGTTCTCAACGCTGACACAGGACAAAGTGTGTGTGGCTCGGTGTGGCCGGATGACACAATGTGGCGTGAGGCTGAGCCGGGGCCGTCGCGGAACTTGCCAGTGCCCCCTGGCGCCATGCCTCACACAGGTCACCATGGAAACGAGCAACTTCTGGATCGATACCCACTGTCATCTGGACGCCGACGAGTTTGGCGGCCAGGCGCTCGCAGTGCGCGAGCAGGCCCGATCGGCGGGTGTGGGCCTGTGTGTCATTCCGTCGGTCGAGGTGCGGGCCATGGGCAAGGTGCGGGCCCTGGCGCATCAGACGGGCGATGCCTACGCACTGGGCATTCACCCCTTGTACGTCGGCCAGGCATCCGAGAACGATCTGGCTGAGCTCGACTCCCTTCTGTCCAGGTGGCATGACGACCCGCGTCTGGTGGCGGTCGGAGAAATAGGCCTGGACTATTTTGTTCCCGAGGTGTGCACGGAGCCCATGCGGGAGAAGCAATGGAAGTTCTACACGGCACAGCTGGCGATGGCTCTGCGCTACAAGTTGCCTGTCATTCTGCATGTCAGGCGCAGCGCGGACATGTTGCTCAAAGGACTGCGAACCCATGCCGTGGCAAGCGGCATTGCCCATGCGTTCAACGGCAGCTTCCAACAGGCACAGGCCTTTGTCGACATGGGGTATTGTCTGGGCTTCGGTGGCGCCTGCACGTATGACAGAGCCTTGCAGTTGCGGCGCCTGGCGGCCGAGATGGCGGCTGAAGCACTGGTGCTGGAAACGGACGCGCCTGACATGCCTCCTCACTGGTTGTATGTGACGGCCGAAGCGCGCGCTGCAGGAGTGCCGCCAGCCGTGAATGCGCCTGGCCAGTTGCCGCGGATCGCCCAGACCATCGCAGAGCTCAGAAACGTCGCGCCGCAAGAGCTGGCCAAGCGTACTTCTGCCAATGCGCAGCGCGTGTTGCCAAAGCTGGCAGCCTTGCTGAACCAGTCTGGACTGCATTCAAAGGGAGAAATTCGCTCGTGAACGAGAAGCTGCAAGGCCTGGCTCCTGTGGCCGATGCGGGCACCCGTGTGCTGGTACTCGGCAGCTTTCCCTCGGTGGCCTCACTCAAGGCGCAGCAGTATTACGGCCATCCACAAAACCATTTCTGGAAGATTCTTGGCGCGCTGTGGGGGGAGCCTCTTGACAAGAAGGACTATGTCGAGCGTAAGCAAGCCTTGCTGCGCCATGGCCTTGGTGTGTGGGATGTCTATGCGGCCTGCGAGAGGCAAGGCAGCCTGGATGCCAATATCCGGCATGCCGAACCCAATGACCTCGGCGCGCTGATCGCCAGCTGCCCGAAGCTTCAGGCCATTGCACACAATGGTGGAGAGAGCTTCCGCCATGCCAGAGTGACCGGGGCATTCGGGCTGCCGGTACACAAGCTGCCTTCGACAAGCCCTGCCAACGCGAGCTGGTCTTTTGAGAGGAAGCTGGCGGCCTGGCGCGACGTGCTGGGCAGGTATGGGCTGTGTGACGCATGCACGTGACTGTGGTCCATGGCTGACGCTTGTGGGGCGAGTGATGGCGATCCCGCTGATAATGATTGCAACGAACCTCATCAGCTGAACGTCCCATGCCCTTTTGCCTTTGTGTCAACCTGGAAACAATCGCCTGCGTGCACTTGTCCGAAAGAGGCGTTTTGTGAGCAGGCTCAGTCGCAGTCGCAAGGCGGGTGCCGGCAAGTCAGACGGCAACGAACTGCCGGATGTGAGCATTTCCGAAGTCGGAGAAGTGCGTTTCCTGCACTTGGGCACCGAGTGGATCCAGGGGTCGATGTTGCTCAAGCAGCCCTTTGAAATCGAACTCGACTATGTTCGGCGCATGATGGCCTGGCTGCTGTTTGTTTCGCCGGACTCCGTGTCCGAGCGAAAAGCCCTTCAGCTCGGTCTCGGGTCGGCCGCGCTGACCAAGTTCTGCTTCAAGAAGCTGCGCATGGATACGACAGCGATTGAAATCAATCCGCAGGTGCTGGCCGTTTGCCGGGCGTGGTTCAAGCTGCCACCAGATGGCGAACGCCTGCGTGTGGTGCTCGCCGATGCCGGGCTTGAAATCCTCAAATCCGAATATGCGGGGACGATCGACGCGCTGCAGGTGGACTTGTACGATCATGAAGCTGCTGCGCCTGTGCTGGATGACCCCGATTTCTACCGCTCGTGTCGCAACCTGTTGACCGATGAAGGCTGCCTCACGGTCAACCTCTTTGGTCGTGAGTCCAGCTATGAGCGCTCGCTGGCCAGCCTGGCCAGTGCATTTGGCGAAGATGCATTGTGGGCTTTCGCGCCAACCCATGAAGGCAACACGGTGGTGTTGGCGCAGCGGACACCATCCCGGCCATCGCGCGAGGAACTGACGCTGCGCGCAGAGGTCATAAAAGAGCGCTGGGGCCTGCCTGCACCGAAATGGCTGCGTGTCTTCGCTCCCATCGATTTCACCGCTTTGAGCTCGACATCCACATGAACGCTCCTCTTCAGGTCAAACTCTCATCGGCATCTTCATCACACCAGGGGCCCCTGACCTGGAAGCTGTTGCTCAAATGGCTGGAAGAAGACGGCGTGGTGTCCCATCAGGTCGCCAGGCAGACCAGTAGCCGCCTGGCAGCGGCGCACAGTGCGCAACTGCCCATGCAGCGCCTGGCGACGCTGGCCATGCCAAGACAGGGCGACGGCCATGTGCTGGATGCCGAGCTGCTGACCCAGTGGCTGGCCAAGCGTGTGGGCATGCCACATCTGCGAATCGACCCGCTGAAGGTCGATGTCGGCAATGTGTCCGACGCCATGAGTGCTGCCTATGCGCAGCGCCATGGGGTGTTGCCTGTTCAGGTCGGGCTCTCGGAGATCACTGTGGCGACCTCCGAGCCCTTCATGTCGGACTGGGTCGCGGAAGTGGAGCGGCAGACAGCGAAGCGGGTCAAGCTCGTTCTGGCCAACCCTATCGACATCAAACGCTACACAGGTGAGTTCTTTGCCTTGTCCGAATCGGTCAAGACCGCCTCGAAGAAGGGCAACCAAACGGGTCTGGATTCCTTTGAGCAACTGGTCGAACTGGGCAAGGCCAACAAGCAGCTGGACGCCAACGACCAGAGCGTTGTGCGTGTGGTGGACTGGTTGTGGCAGTACGCCTATGACCAGCGTGCCAGCGACATTCACCTCGAGCCCCGTCGTGACCAGGGCGTGATCCGTTTTCGGATTGATGGTGTGTTGCATCCCGTCTACCAGATGCCCATCACGGTCATGAACGCGATGACGGCGCGCATCAAACTGCTGGGCCGCATGGACGTGGTTGAGCGCCGCCGCCCACAGGACGGCCGCATCAAGACCATTCGTGCCACGGATGCCGGGCGGGATGAAGAGGTCGAGATGCGCCTGTCCACCTTGCCCACTGCCTTTGGCGAAAAGCTCGTGATGCGGATTTTTGATCCGGAGTCGACATCCAAGGACCTGGGGGCACTCGGGTTCAACGCCAAAGATGCCGAGCGCTGGGAAGCGCTCATGCGCAAGCCACATGGCATTGTGCTGGTGACCGGTCCGACGGGTTCTGGCAAGACGACCACCCTGTATGCCACGCTCAAACGCCTGGCAACCGAAGAGGTCAATGTGAGCACCGTCGAAGACCCGATCGAAATGATCGAGCCAGCGTTCAACCAGACCCAGGTTCAGCCCAATCTGGATCTCGATTTTGCCCACGGCTTGCGTGCACTGATGCGTCAGGATCCGGACATCATCATGGTGGGCGAGATCCGGGATCTGAAGACCGCGGAGATGGCGGTGCAGGCGGCGCTCACCGGTCACCTGGTGTTCTCCACGCTTCATACCAATGACGCTCCGTCAGCCATGATGCGCCTGCTTGAGCTGGGTGTGCCACCTTATCTGCTCAATGCCACCATTCTGGGCGTTCTGGCACAACGCCTGGTACGCACCTTGTGTCCGGCCTGCAGGCAACCCGTGGAGGCGGACAAGACCGAAGCAGAACGGGCTGCTGTGGCCGAGATGGTCAAGCCGTGGCAGGTCAATGGGCAGTACCAGCCGTACCGGCCTGTCGGGTGCGTGCAATGCCGCATGACCGGTTTCCGGGGGCGTTCTGGTTTATACGAGCTGATGACCCTGAGCCAGGGCATGCGAGAGCAGATCAGCAAGGAACCCAATCTCGATGCCTTGCGCAAACAGGCAGTCACTGAAGGCCTTCGTCCGCTTCGGCTGGCCGGTGCCGCCCGTGTAGCCGAAGGCGTCACAACCGTCGATGAGGTGCTTGCCGCTACCCCTTCCTGGTTCTGAGACGCGACACTGGGTTCGCGGCCAAAAAACCCGGCCAGTGAAGTGAGTATGAGGCTTGGCTTATATTTGGCCACGGGGGACAAGCCCGCGCATCCACAACCCTCAGAAAGAACGCCTGCACCATGATTCCCGTCAAGACCGAGTCCGCCTGGCGCGGAACTGCCGACTGCCGCAACTGCGGCATCCGCGACATGGTGTTGTTTGCCGACCTGCACGAGTCCGATTTCAATCTGATTCATGCACCGATTGACGATCTGGAGATTCCGGCAGGGCAGCCTGTGATCCGGATGGGCGAAACTGCCACCTCGCTGTTCACGCTTCGCTCGGGCATGGTCAAACTGGTGCGAAACTCCGTGGACGGGCGGCAGCGCATCGTGCGGGTACTTCGGCAGGGTGATGTCATCGGGCTGGAAGCCCTGATGGGTCCTACCTATGACGCTGACGCCATTGCCCTGACCAACGTCAAAGTCTGCCGCCTGCCATTGCAAGTCATTCAACGCCTGAACAATGAAACCCCTCGCCTGCACCAGCGCCTGCTGGAGAAATGGCATCGCAGCCTCAAGGAAGCAGATGACTGGCTGGCCGATCTGAACTTCGGCAATGCGCGTCAGCGCGTGGCCGGTCTGGTGCTGAAGATGCGGGCAGGCAATGACGCTGGTGTGGCCACCTTGTTCTCGCGCGAAGACATGGGTGCCATGCTTGACCTCAAGCTGGAGACCGTCAGCCGCACGCTCAACGCCTTTGTCCGCGAAGGCCTGCTCGAGCAGCTCGACAAGCAGGGGCGTGTCTACCAGGTTGTCGATCCGGAACAGCTGGCATCGCCAAAAGAGTAGGCTCCGTCAGCCTCGCAACAGCCAGAAAAGGCTATGCCGTCGCCATAATCGATGCGATGGCCTCTTCAACTGCACCCACTTCTTCAAATGCTCACCCTCAGCTCGCGTCCGGGCTGATGTTTGCTGCGGCCGGGGCCATTGCGTTTTCCGGCAAGGCCATCATCGTCAAGCTCGCCTATCGCTACGACGTGGATGCGGTCACCCTCATCATGTACCGCATGCTCTTTGCCTTGCCGCTGTTCATCGGCCTGGCCTGGTGGGCATCACGGCACCAGCGCAATGCAGCAGGCGAACTGGCTGCCCCCATCAGCTGGCCGGACAAGCTGGGCATCGTCGGGCTGGGGCTCACCGGCTACTACCTCGCCAGCTTTCTCGACTTTCTGGGCCTGCAGTACATCAGTGCCAGCCTGGAGCGCCTCATCCTTTACCTCAACCCCACGCTCGTGCTGCTGCTCGGCTGGGTGGTGTACCGCAAGCGGGTGACCGGCATGCAGCTGCTGGCCATGGCCGTGAGCTATGCGGGGGTCTTGCTCGTGTTCGGGCATGAGGTCGACTTCAATGGCAGCAACGTCTGGCTGGGTGCTGCGCTCGTCTTCGCCAGTGCGGTCAGCTATGCGATCTATCTCGTGTTCAGCGCCGAGATGCTCAAGCGCATCGGTTCCATGCGTCTGGTCGGGCTGGCCTCCTGCGTGGCCTGTGTGCTGTGCCTGGTGCAGTTTGCGATGCTGCGGCCCCTGTCGGCAGCGATGGTGGCGCCTGAAGTGATCTGGCTGTCCATTCTCAATGCCGTGGCCTGCACCTTTACGCCGGTCATCCTGGTGATGCTGGGTGTCGAGCGCCTGGGTGCCAGCCTGGCTTCCCAGACCGGCATGCTGGGCCCCATGTCGACCATTGCCATGGGCGTGATCATCCTGGACGAAACCTTCAACGCCTGGATTCTGGCTGGCACGGTGCTGGTCCTCTCGGGGGTGTTTCTGGTGACGCGCTTCGGGCGACCTTCGCGATAGGCCTGTGGGTGGGCTTGGTGTTGGGCCAGGCGCTGTTTACCCGAGGGCTTGCCCTAGGGCCTGTTCACACTATTTTTCAAAGATGCGTTGCAGACCAAAAAGGCCATGCGCAAGGCGCAAAACGCAGCCGGGGCCGCCCCCCCGGCAAGGCTTTGCAACGCAGCGCATGGCCTTTTTGGTTGCAACCCGCAGGGAAAGTGGCGGAGACAGCGCCACTTGTCGTTGCACTTCTAGGCCAGACACCCAGTCTGGCCGTCGTCGCGCGCCTAAATTGGCGCTGTCTCCACCACTTTCGCACTTGGAAAAATGGTGTGAACAGGCCCTAGCACTTTGCGTGCAGAATGCATGTTGCAGGCGAACATGCCCATGATCGCCACCCACGAAGCAGCGCACGGGAGGGTGCACCTACATGCTCGCTTACGACCTCACGATCGGCAATTCTCCAGTCAATTTCGACGAAGACGGTATTCAGGGATGGTGTTTTGGCCTGCCACCAGGCATCATGCCCGAGCAATGGCCACTTGACCGCGGCAATGGCTACCCGCTCATGCACGGGTTCACCTTGCTGCTGCCTCCCGACTACCGCGTTCACGGCCCTGACGTGGTGGCCCTCAGCTTCTTTGCCACACCGGCGGATTTCAACGACGGTGGGCCAGCCGAGATCGACGAGATCGTCGACATGGCCGAATCAGTCGACATACCGCCCGAGCGTACTGATCTGCTGTCGCTCTGGCACACCATGAGCGAGCAGGCCAGAGACGACAAGTTGTTTTTCATGGAAGACATTCTCGGCTGCCGCTATGCCGTTCGTCTGCTGAGCCAGGATGAGTTTGATGGCCCGCTGTGTTTGCCGCCGGACTGGCTTGGTCAGAACGGCGAAGGTCACCCGCTGAATGCCTCGCTGGCGCCGCCAGGCTGGCTGCGCGAACCAGGGTCGCTCCTGAGCTGGAAGGCCATTAACGCATCCTTGCCTTGGGCGACGGTAAAAGGCGCACCTGATCCAGACCAGGCCTGGCTCGAAGGCATGGGCGATGAACCCAACGCGGGTCTTTATCTGAACCGGTCTCTGCGGTGGACCCCTCGCCAGCAAGACCCCAATGCAGGTATTGCCGTGAATGATGCCGAAGGTCGCTACCAGGAGCACTACTACTGGCTCAATGACGTCATCGACACCGAAAACTATCGCCTCCACCCATGGTCAGAAGGGCATCAGCCCAATCACATCGGAGGGACCATGCGGCCGGTGCAGGCAGCGCCAGATTTTTCTCCGTTCTACGTCGAATTTGAAGAAGACATGGGCGGCTACAACTTCGGTGGCGGCAACGCCCAACTCGACTTCAAGACCATGGGTTTTGACTGGGCCTGCGGCTGATCGAGGTAAATCAGCACCATCGCAAATCGAATCAAATCAAAGCACAGCAAGCAAAGAAACAGGAGAGCAATCCAATGGATCTTGGTATCAAAGGCAAATGGGCGCTGGTCTGTGGCGCAAGCAAGGGGCTTGGCTACGGTTGTGCGCAGGCCTTGTCGGCAGAGGGCGTCAACCTCGTCATCGTCGCGCGTGGGCAGAGTGATTTGAACGACGCGGCCGAGCGCCTCAAAGCCCAGGCACCTTCGGGCACCGAGGTGCTCACCGTGGCTGCAGACATCACCAGCGAAAAAGGACGTTCGGCCGCGCTGTCGGTGGCAGGTGGCCCGGGTACTGCCTTCGATATTGTCGTCACCAACGCCGGCGGCCCACCACCGGGCGACTTCCGTGCCTGGGACCGCGACGCCTGGGTCAAGGCGCTGGACGCCAACATGCTCACCCCTATCGAGCTCATCAAAGCCACTGTCGACGGCATGGCGCAGCGCGGCTTTGGCCGCATCATCAACATCACCTCAGGCGCGGTGAAGTCGCCCATCGACATCCTCGGCCTGTCCAACGGCGCGCGCAGTGGCCTCACCGGTTTTATTGCGGGCGTGTCGCGCAGCAGCGTGGCCGCGCAAGGCGTCACCATCAACAACCTGCTGCCCGGTGCGTTCGACACCGACCGCCTCAAGGCCACCTTTGAAGGCGCGGCCCAGAAAACCGGCAAACCCATCGAAACCCTGATGGACGGCCGCCGGCAGGGCATTCCGGCCAAGCGCTTCGGCAACCCGCAAGAGTTCGGCGCCTTGTGCGCATTCCTGTGCAGTGCACACGCCGGTTACATCACCGGGCAGAACGTGCTGATTGATGGTGGGGCGTATCCGGGAACGTATTGACGTTGAGTGAAGGGCAGACACTTGACCTCTTTCGCTTGCCCATCTGAGGTGAGCAGCATCTTTTTGGGAGGACAAGAATTGATTAAGTGGCTGAAGAACTCAGCATCCAAAATGAGCGTGGTGGCGTTGGCCAGTCTCTCCGTCGTGTTTGCTGTCCATGCAGCAGACTCGTCCAACGCACTGGCTGCTGCCGTGTGCAAGCTGCGCACAGGCGGTGGCACCATTGTGGCTGGCGTGGGCTTTGGTTGCTCATGGGCTGAAGTCGACGGCTCAACCCTGAAGCGAGGCGAAGAGGTCATGCTCACCATCCTGCCCAAGGCAGACGCAGGCATGGCGAGCTACCTGGGCGAGACATTGAAAAAGATGCACAGAAACGGGCAGGCGCTGAAGTCGAGCCTGGACCCAGTGTCTGTCTGCTCGCAAGGCGAGCCGAGCGGAGAGGTCCTGACCTTCGAAGTCCCTGGCACCTCCGTCGCCACCTTGCAGGGCTACGCAATGTGTGACGGCGACTTGCTGCACATGAGAATCACCTTGGACCGAGGCGATAGCAGCCGTGCGAAGCTGTTGCCGATTTTTGAAGATGCAATGAAGAAGGCGGTACCGCTGACCAGCGTGTATTGAGGTCGGCACGTGAGCGTGTTCGGTTGGCCCAAGAAAGGGTGCCCACATTCGCGCGGTGATGATCCAGGTTACTCCAGTGACTCATGAAACCCTTCCGCGCCCGGCTTCCAGTAAGCCGATGCTTTCACTTGTGTTCGGGGCAGACCACGCTCGTTGATCAGCACGTGGCGCAGTTGTGCCATGGTGCTCGCTTCACCCGCGCACCAGGCAAACCCATTGCCTGAGGTTTCATCGGGAGGCAAGAGCAGTTCGCGCGCAGCTTGCAGCACGTCGCCGCTCGTGCCCACATGTTTTGCGACCATGTTGGGCCGTTGGGGCAAGGCCGCAAGGTCCCTGACGTCGTTACTTTGAACAATGACCACGGAGTGTGTGGCGTCGGCCAGCTCTTGCAGTCGACGCTCCACGGCGAGCCATGCGGTCAGGTCGTCGACAGGCGGGTACCAGCCCAGGTCACCCGAGATGATCATCGAGCCCCGCGGTCTACCGGCGGAGACTTTGACGCCCGTTTGAAGGTCTAGCGCCCAGTCTCTCGCGGAGCCGCCGTCGCGCACGACGAAGATCAGCGTCAATTCCTGCCAACGTTCGTCAAACCGAACGGGTGTGTAGTCGCGCCGCTGAGGCAGGTTCTTGGCGTTGTTAAAGAACAGCTTTGCATGGCAGTGAGAAGACAGCAGCCTAAACTCGGCGAGTTCCGGGCCGCGCACTTTGAAGGCGTACGGACGGTCGCCGACGCGGACGATGTCTGCGATTGGCAAGCACGAAATGCCAATCGGGGCTACAATGCTCTCTCGGCTCGCAACTTGCTCTCCATTGCGTGCGCCGGCGTCAGACATGCTAACAGGCGGCTAAGTCCGTCGTCTGACCTTGACCAACTGGCCTCCTTGCAGGCTTCTCTGGTCTTCCTTCCCAAAGGTGAGCTTTTTCTTTTGTAGCCCGGTTGTGCGGGCCATTGTTTTTGTTGGCGCTTGCGTTGCGTGCCTCTTCTTGATGGCGTGCGCGCTGGATTGACGCTCCACAACCTGCCTGAGTCTTGCAGCGCCGTTTGGTACAGGTGCTGGTGCTGCTGCTGTTTGGGCCGGGTCGGGGAACTGGCCAGAGTCAACTCGGCTTGACCCAGATCGGCTCACTTCTCCTCAGCTCACCTCAACCAACTCACCTCAACGCCATCCGAGACGCGACGAGGTGGGACGAGACGGGGAAGACGGGAAGGCGAGTCAATGCGGAAATGACTGCTCGTGCGTTGACCAGCAAAGGCCTCTTCTTTGTCGAGGACATGGTTAGTCTCCACGCCAAAAACAACAACATCAGTACCAACATCCGTATCCATATCAATTCAATATACATAACAACATCAAGATGAATATCCTTATGAGCTATATCCCCGAACCAACCAACCCGTCGTCAACGTCGGCATCATCATCAATTCGGCCAGCGCCGCTGAGTTTCGACATCGGACGCTACAAGGTTTCGCCGTTGAGCCGCCGCACAGACAATGGTGAGTACGTTGCCAGCATCTCACTTCGCAGCGGTTGCGGATCGACCTCGCATGATCGAGTGTTTCGTCTGTTGCCCTTGTTTCCCAACGAGCAAGCTGCTTTGGACTTTGCTGCCCACCAAGGGCGGCAGATGGCCATGCAGCAGACAGCCGTTTGCTGAGCAGGCGGCATTGCGACCTTCTACCCATGAGGACCCAAGCCATGCTTGACGCCAGCAGCCCTAATCCGTCTTTCACTGCAGATGGCGTTGTGCCTTCCGCGGAACCTGTGTTGTTTGCCACCACGAAGGTTCAGACCTTTCTGGGGCAAGCGCCCTTGACGGGGGCGAGCGGGTTTTTCTTTGCCAGAGATGACCGGCTGTATCTGGTCACCAACCGGCACGTGTTTCAAGACGAAGCGGTTGGCCATGCCCCAGACCGCGTCGAAATTGAGATCCACACCGATCCGCAGGATCTCACCCAGATTGCCGTGTTCTCGATCCCGTTGTATGCCGGGGGCCTGGCGCTCTGGAACGGCGCCCTGGATTCCGGCGGCGTGGTTGACATTGCCGTCGTCGAGATCGAACGCGGCAAGCTACCTGTCGGCAGTGTCATCCGTGCCTTCAGCCCCAGTCATTTGCAATCCCGTGGTGAGGATTTCGGTCTTGGATCTGCCCTGATTGTGGTGGGGTTCCCGCTGGGCTTTCATGACACCATCCATCATCTGGCCGTTGCCCGCAGTGCGACCATCGCATCTGCCTTTGGCGTCAGGTTCCAGCAGCGCGGCTGCTTCCTGACGGATGCACGCACGCACAGCGGCAGCAGTGGAGCGCCAGTCTTGCGCAGGCGCACACTTAAAGAAAGCAGTGACGCGAGTGATTGGGAAACGGACTGGCAACTGCTCGGTATCCATTCCACGCGCATGGACATGGGACCGAGAGACCACACTTCGGATGAGTCACTAGGGCTGAACTGTGTCTGGTATGCCGATGCACTCATGGCACTGACCCTTCCACACGACGCAGGTCCGGTTGCAGGGGATGAGGCACCGGAAGCCGCGGCGTAGCGTCGTTTGGCGAGAGCGTCCCTGCCACTCTACGACAAAGTCTCGTGAAACCCTTCGGCTCCTGGTTTCCAGTACGCAGAGGCCTTCACATGGGTGCGGGGCAATCCTCGCTCGTTGATCAGCACCTCGCGCAGTTTCGCCATGGTGCCTGCTTCACCCGCGCACCAGGCAAAGCCATTGCCTGACGCTTCATCGGAAGGCAAGGGCAGTTCACGTGCTGCCTGCAGCATGTCGCTGCCCGTTCGCACATGTCTGGCGACCATGTTGGGCCGTTGGGGCAGGGCCGCCAGGTCTGACGCATCCTTGCTTTGAAGAATGACCACCGTGGGCGTTCCCTCGGGCAGTTCTTGCAGGCGCCGCTCCATGGCCGGCCATGCAGTCAGGTCGCCGGCGAGCAGGTACCAGCCCAGATTTTCCGGGATGATCATCGACCCGCGCGGTCCACCAATCTTGACGGCATCTCCCGGTTGCAAACGAAGTGCCCAGTCGCTCGCGGCGCCACCGTCGTGCACAGCGAAGATCAGCGTCAGCTCATTGCGGTTCTCGTCAAAGCCAACCGGTGTGTAGTCGCGCCGCTGCGCTTGTCCCTTGGCGTCGTCAAAGAACAGCTTCACATGGTCGTCGAAAGACAGCGAGGTAAATCTGGCCAGTGCCGGGCCGCCCACTTTGATGGCATGCAAGCCGTCGCTGATGCGTTCGGTAGAGACAACGGCAAGGTCGCGCAAAACCAGTTCATGGCGAACCCTGCGGATCACTGAATGGCCGCTGGTCTCAGGATTGGCCCTGTCGGGCGCAGAAGTTGGAGTGCTCATGTTGATAGGGCGCTTGTATTGGTTGATAATGTCATCTATTGTGAAAATATTAGTTGATGCTGTCAACCATATGAGCACCAAAGCCCCTGAAGAGATCATGGATGCCATGCATGAATTGCTGCATCTGGCCCGCGCAGCACAGCGCCAACGCATGCCCGACGATGGCCTGCACCCGATGGAAGGGCGTGCGCTGGGATTCTTTGTTCGGCATCCCGGTGGCACCCAGCGCGAACTGGTGCAGCACAGCGGGCGCGACAAAGGCCAGGTGGCCCGGCTCATTGCGTCGCTGCGCGACAAAGGTCTGCTGGTGGCCGAGCCTGACGCAGAAGACCGTCGTGTGACGCGCCTCTACCCGAGCGAGTCAGCCCTGGCTTTGCATGGTCAGGTCATGGCCGAACGCAAGGCGGTGGCGGCCGATGCGTTGACCGGGCTGTCTGCGGAAGACAAGCGAAACCTGCTGCGCATGCTGGACCACATGCAGACGCGCCTGAGCGCTCAGGTGGTCAAGGAAGCTTGAAGCAGGGAAATGCAAGGAAGGGCACAGCGAACGCCTCACCCGCGCCTCGAACTCACCCAGATGCCCGCCACAATGAACAGAAAACCGGCGCCGTGATACCAATGCGGCAGTTCGCCCAGCAGCGTGGCCGAGAGAATGGCCGCGAACAGTGGCGTGAGGTTGGGGAAAAAGCCGGCGATGGCCGGGCCCACGCGTGCCACGCCAGCGCCCCAGCAGCGGTAGGCAATCAAGGATGGACCGATGGCCACATACACCAGGGCCACGATCAGCGGCCAGCCCCAGGCGATGTGCACGGCTGCGTCGCCGGGCTCGGCCGTGGCGCTGAGCACGCCCCACTCAATGCCGCTCATCGCGCCTGACCACATCAGGCCCAGCGCCATCTGGGCCATCAGGTAGGCCGCCCAGTGGCTTCGGATGGCGGGTGGCTCTGATCCTGCCGGTGGCTTGGCCAGCAGCCAGCTGTAGCCCGACCATGCGGCGGCGGCCATCAGCATCCAGGCGTCGCCGGGCACAAACTGCACGGCCAGCAGTTGCTGCAAGCTGCCGCGCGAGAGCACAAAGGCCACACCGGTGAGCGACAGGGCGGCGCCGATGGCGGCCTTTCGGGCCACCGGCACGCCATAGAACACCCGGCCGATCAGCAGCATCCACACGGGCATGCTCGAGGCCACCAGGGTCACGTTGATGGGCGTGGAGGTTTTGAGTGCCAGGTACTGCAGCGAGTTGTAGGTGCCCACGCCAAACAGCCCCAGCCAGGCAAAGCGCTTCCAGTTGGCCCAGAGGCCGGTGCCCGGCCTGAGCACCCAGCCGGCCATGGGCAGTAGCAGCACAAAGGCCAGCACCCAGCGCAGGAAGTTGAACGTGAAAGGCGGAATCGTGCCCTGCATCATCCGCCCCACCACGGCATTGCCCGCCCACATCAGCGGTGGGATGACCAGCAGCGCAACTGCGGCTGGCGTCAGGCGGTGGGAAGAATCGGCAGAAGACATATGCAGCAGCACTGTAGCGGCTTGGGCGCTGTCTTGGCTGACGCACAGGTTTCAACCCTGCCGCGCAGCACGTCTTCCCGTTTCGTGGCAGCATGCCGTCTGATTCAGTGTTTCAGATTTCCACAGGAGACAATCCCCATGTCCGAGGCATCCACTTCCAGCCGCGCTGTGCGCATCCATGCACCGGGCGGTGCAGACCAACTCGTTCTGGACACCGTTGATGTGGGTGCCCCGGGTCCGGGCCAGGTCAGAGTGCGTCACCACGCCATTGGCCTGAACTTCATCGACGTCTATCACCGCACAGGCCTCTACCCGCTGCCCATGCCGCATGGCATCGGTATGGAAGGTGCCGGCGTGATCGAAGCCGTTGGCGAGGGAGTGACGCACCTCAAAGCGGGAGATCGCGCCGCTTACGCCGCAGCGCCTCCGGGCAGCTATTGCGATGCACGGGTCATGCCGGCACAAAACGTCTGCCGACTGCCCGACGCCATCGATTTCGAAACCGGTGCTGCCATGATGCTCAAAGGCCTCACCGCGCAGTACCTGCTCAAGAAGTGCAAGCCGGTTGAAGGCCTGGAGGCGGGCGACTTTGTGCTCTTCCATGCCGCTGCCGGTGGCGTGGGCCTGATCGCCTGTCAGTGGGCCAAGGCCTTGGGTCTGCGCCTGATCGGTACGGCCGGCACGGATGAAAAGTGTGCGCTGGCTCACGAGCATGGTGCCGAATTCACCATCAACTACCGCACCGAGAATTTCACCGAGCGGGTCAAGGAGATCACGGGCGGCAAAGGCGTGAAAGTTGTCTATGACTCCGTGGGCAAGGACACTTGGGAAGGCTCACTGGATTGTCTGCGCCCGTTTGGTCTGATGGTCAGCTTCGGCAACGCCAGCGGCCCGGTCGACCCTTTCTCTCCCGGTATTCTGGGCCCCAAGGGTTCCATGTACGTCACCCGCCAGACCCTGTTCACCCACATCAGCAGCCGCGAAGCCACACAGGCCATGGCAGACGATCTGTTCGAGGTGGTGCAATCGGGCAAGGTGAAGATCCGCATCGACCAGCGCTTTGCCCTGGCCGATGTGCAGGATGCCCACCGCAGCCTGGAGGCCCGCCAGACCACGGGTTGCACCATCTTGTTGCCTTGATGGAGCCTACCGGGCCGGGGGTGACGATGGCCCACCCCAAATGAAAAAACGCAGGCCACCGGCCTGCGTTTTTTCTTCCTTGGAGAACTTGAATCTGGTCAATGCCAGGTAGCTTTCCTTCCATCGCGTTCGATGGTCAGTTGTCCGTCATTCTTGAAGTACTTTCCGGTGCCGTTGAAAGAAGTGCAACCCGGGTCGCCAGCACCAGATCCCGGAACGTAGCGGCAGGAGTTCACCACAAAAGTGCCTTCATGCTGCTCTCCGACAAAAGTCATATTGCAGTTGCACTGGCTTCCGTCAGTCGTGTAGAAGTACATCAGCAAGGGGGTGGAAAATTCGCCCCCGGTCAGGTCCAAAGGCACGTTGTCACTGTCGCGGTTCCACAAGCTGAACAAGTCCTTCGTTTTGTCTTCTCCGCCGCCGCCGCAGGCGACAAGACCCGCGACCATAAGTGCTGCCGCTGCAAATCTAAGTGCAGTCTTTCTTTTCATCTGATTTCCTCCGTTAATGTTGCTGCGTGTGACAATTGGCTAGTATTGCAACCCAGAATCCCCAAACTGATATCCTCAAAAAGAGGGATGGTACTGGCGGGTTTTATCTTGACGGTGGGCACAAAAAAACGCAGGCCAATGGCCTGCGTCTGTACCCTGCGGGCTGGCTGATCTGCCGGGGCAGGTCAGGCCGTGGCAGCCGCTGCCGGTGCCACGACCTTCAGCGCCTCTTCCAGGCGCTTCACCGAGCCCTGGCCGTCGTGCCACTTGTCCAGGCCAAACAGGCCGACGCGGAAAGTGCTGAAGCCCTCGGGCTCGTCGCACTGCAGCGGCACACCAGCAGCAGTCTGCAGGCCCTGGGCCAGGAATTTCTTGCCGTTCTGGATGTCCGGGTCGCTGGTGTAGCTCACCACCACGCCAGGGGCCTGGAAGCCTTCAGCGGCCACGCTCACAAAGCCGTGGCGAGCCAGCAAATCGCGCACACCCTGGCCCAGCGCCAGCTGCTCGTCCTTGACCTTTTGCAGACCGTAGGCTTCTGTCTCCAGCATGGTGTCGCGCAGCTTGGTCAGGCCGTCGGTCGGCATGGTGGCGTGGTAGGCGTGGGCGCCGCCTTCGTAAGCCGCCATGATCTGCAGCCACTTCTTGAGGTCCATCGCGAAGCTGCTGCTGTTGGTGTCTTCAATGGCCGTTCGGGCGCGCTCGCTGAGCATCACCATGGCGCAGCAAGGCGAGCTGCTCCAGCCTTTTTGTGGGGCGGACACCAGCACGTCCACGCCGGTGGCCTGCATGTCCACCCACATGGCGCCAGAGGCAATGCAGTCCAGCACGAACAAACCACCCACGGCATGCACGGCGTCAGCCACAGCCTTGAGGTAGTCATCCGGCAGGATCATGCCGGCAGCGGTTTCCACGTGAGGGGCAAACACCACCGCAGGCTTTTCCTTGGCGATGGCGGCTTTCACCTCCTCGATCGGGGCAGGCTGCCAGGGCGACTGCGCATCGCTCTCGTCCAGGCGGCGGGCTTTGAGCACAGTGTGACTCGCAGGGATCTTGCCCATGTCGAAAATCTGGCTCCAGCGGAAGCTGAAGAAGCCGTTGCGGATGACCATCACATGCTTGTCGGCCGCAAACTGGCGGGCCACGCTTTCCATGCCGAAGGTGCCGCTGCCAGGCACGATGACGGCGCTGTGGGCGTTGTAGACACGCTTGAGGTGGCTCGACAAGTCCTTCATCACGCCCTGGAAGCGCTTGGACATGTGGTTGAGCGAGCGGTCGGTGTAAACGACCGAAAACTCCAGCAATCCATCGGGATCAACGTCGGGCAGCAGTCCGGGCATGGGTGTCTCCTTGCAGTGTTCGTGAGATGTTCTGGGGTGTGGGCGTCCCTGGTGCCGGGGATCGCCTGCACACCACACGGGTCATGCAGCCAGGTGGCTGGCGACCTTGAGGTTCAGCCGCATTGTCGCATTCTGAGAGAGCCCCGGGGCGGTCAGGGGGCTCCGCCAGCGCGGACAGGCGCTCAGCCGCGGCTTTGACGCACCCGCCGCAGTTCGTCCCAGATCAGGGAGGCGGCACCGATGGTGATGGCCGCGTCGGCCACGTTGAAGGCCGGGAAATGCCCGCGCGGGAACATGCCCGAGAGGAAAGCCCAGTGGAAATCCAGGAAATCCACCACATAGCCGTGCAGCGGGCGGTCGATCAGGTTGTTGCCAATGGCGCCGGCCATGATGCTGGCCAGGGCAAAAGAAAACAGCTTCTGACTCGAATGGTTGCGCAGCATCACCAGAATGAAGATCACCACCGCCACGCTGATGCCGATGAAGAACCAGCGCTGCCATCCCCCGGCGCTGGCCAGGAAGGAAAACGCAGCGCCGGTGTTGTGGGCGCGGACAATGTTGAAGAAGCTGGTGATGACGGTCTGGTCACCCAGCTGGTAGTTCTGAAGAATCCACCACTTGGTGATCTGGTCGACGACGACCCAGACGGCCGTCACGGCCAGCCAGGTCCACATCGATGGGCGCGCGCTGCTGCTCATGTGTTTCCCTTGAAAAGGCGCAAACGCCTCAGGCAGCCAGGCGGCTCTCGCCTTCGCCGTCGAGGTTGGTCACGCAGCGGCCGCACAAGGTGGGGTGCGCCTCGCTATGGCCCACATCGTCGGTGTAGTGCCAGCAGCGCTCGCACTTGGTCGCCGTGCTGGGCGCAACCTTCACAGCCAGATGCTCGCCATCCACCACGCTCACTGCGGAGGTGATGGTGACGAACTTCAGGTCATCGCCCAGCGAACGCAGCAGCGCGGCGTCGTCGGCGCCGGCCGTGATCTCCAGCGTCGCCTGCAGCGATGCGCCCACCTGACCGGCTTCGCGAACCACCTCGATCTCCTTGTTGGCCATCTCGCGGATCTCGCTGATGCGCTTCCACTTGGCCAGCAAGGCTTCGTCAGGCGTGCCGAAAGACCAGAAGGTTTCAAAGAAGATGGAGCCTTGCGACTTCTCGCCCGCAAACACGGCCCAGGCTTCTTCTGCCGTGAAGGACAGGAAAGGCGCCATCCAGCGCAGCATGGCCTGGGTGATCTGCCACAAGGCGGTCTGGGCGCTGCGGCGGGCCAGACCATCTGCCTTGGTGGTGTAGAGGCGGTCCTTGAGCACGTCCAGATAGAAGGCGCCCAGGTCTTCCGAGCAGTACACCTGAAGCTTGCTCACCACCGGGTGGAATTCGTACACGTCGAAGTGCTTGAGGATCTCGGCCTGCAGCTCGGCCGCGCGGGCCAGTGCGTAGCGGTCGATCTCCAGCATCTGCTCTGGCGCCACAGCATCCGTCTCGGGGTTGAAGTCCACCGTGTTGGCCATCAGGAAACGCAAGGTGTTGCGGATCCGGCGGTAGGCGTCCACCACGCGGGCCAGGATGTTGTCGTCGATGTTCAGGTCGCCCGAGTAATCGGTCGCGGCCACCCACAGGCGCACGATTTCAGAGCCCAGCTTCTCGCTGATCTCTTGCGGCACCACCACGTTGCCCAGGCTCTTGCTCATCTTGCGGCCCTGGCCATCGGTGGCAAAGCCGTGGGTCAGCAGCCCCTTGTAGGGTGCGCGTCCATAGATCGCGCAGCCGAGCAGCAGCGAGCTGTGGAACCACCCGCGGTGCTGGTCGTGGCCTTCCAGGTACAGATCGGCCTCAGGGCCTTCGGCATGGAAAGCGCCGTTGGGGTAAGCGTCGGCATGGCTGCCGCGCAGCACGTGCCAGAAGGTCGAGCCGGAGTCGAACCACACCTCCAGGATGTCGGTGCTCTTGGTGTAGTGCTGGGCGTCTTCGGCACCCAGGATGTCTTCGGCGGTCACACGGCTCCAGGCCTCGATGCCGCCTTTTTCGACGATGTCGGCAGCCTGGTCCATGATCTCCATGGTGCGCGGGTGCAGCTCGCCCGAATCCTTGTGCAGGAAGAAGGGCACAGGCACACCCCAGCTGCGCTGGCGCGAGATGCACCAGTCAGGGCGGTTGGCAATCATGTCGCGCAGACGCGCCTTGCCGTTCTCGGGGTAGAAACCGGTGTGGTCGATGGCTTCCAGCGCCATCTGGCGCAGCGTCTTGGGCGCCTTGTCTTTGGTGAAAACGCCTTCGCCTTCGTCCATGCGAACAAACCACTGCGCAGCCGCGCGGTAGATCACCGGCGTCTTGTGGCGCCAGCAGTGTGGGTAGCTGTGGGTGATGCGCTGCGTGGCCATCAGGCGGCCGGCAGTGTTCAGTGTTTCCAGGATGACCGGCACGGCCTTCCAGATGTGCAGGCCACCAAACAGCGGGAAGTCGTCGGCGTAGCAGCCGTTGCCTTGCACCGGGTTGAGGATGTCGTCGTACGACATGCCGTTGGCCATGCAGGAGTTGAAGTCATCCACGCCATAGGCCGGCGAGGAGTGGACGATACCGGTACCGTCGGTGTCGCTCACGTAGTCGGCCAGGAACACCGGCGCCAGGCGCTTGTAACCTGCGTCGACGTCGTACAGCGGGTGGCGGAAAGCCAGGCCACCGAGCTTGTCGCCGCCTACCGTGGCCAGCACGGCACCTTCCAGGCCAAAGCGCTCCAGGCACTTCTCGACCAGGCTCTCGGCCAGGATCAGGCAGCCCTTGGGCGTGTCGACCAGGGCATAGGTCAGCTCGGGGTGGGCGTTGAGCGCCTGGTTGGCCGGGATGGTCCAGGCGGTGGTTGTCCAGATGACGATGTTCGCGTGTTTGCCTTCAGGCAGGTTGGCCAGGCCAAACGCCTGGGCCACGGCAGCATCGTCGTTGGCCTGGAAGGCCACATCCAGCGTGTCGCTTTGCTTGTCGGCGTACTCGATTTCGAACTCGGCCAGCGAGGAGCCGCAGTCAAAACACCAGTAAACCGGCTTGAGGCCACGGTAGACAAAGCCGCGTTCCATCACGCGCTTGAAGGCCCGGATCTCGCGTGCCTCGTTGCCGGTGTCCATGGTGCGGTAGGGACGCTCCCAGTCGCCCAGCACGCCCAGGCGCTTGAAGTCTTCGCGCTGCTGGTCGATCTGCTCGGTCGCGTAGGCGCGGCTCTTGGCCTGCATGTCGTCACGCGAGAGCTTGCGGCCATGGATTTTCTCGATGGCGTTCTCGATCGGCAGGCCGTGGCAGTCCCAGCCGGGGATGTATTGGGCGTCAAAGCCGGCGAGCTGGCGGCTTTTGACGATCATGTCCTTGAGGACCTTGTTCACCGCGTGGCCGATGTGCAGCTTGCCGTTGGCATACGGAGGGCCGTCATGCAGCACGAACAGCGGCTTGCCGGCGCGGGCTTCGCGCAGGCGGGCATAGAGGTGGCTCTCGTTCCAGTCGTTCACCCAGGCCGGCTCGCGCTTGGGCAGGTTGCCGCGCATGGGGAAGGGGGTATCGAGCATGTTCAGCGTGGCGCTGTACTTGCTGGTGGGTGCCTTTTCCTTTGGGTTGCCCTTGGCGGGTTTCTTGTTTTGGGCGTTGCTCTGTTCAGACATGTCTTTGGGGTGTTTTGCGCAGGCAAGACTCGATCAATGTGCTCGGCCAGTGGCCGGCATGGGAGGTGGCTAGGCAGTCGCCCCGAGTCTTGAACAGGGCGCGCGACCAGGGGCAGGGCAAAAAGCCTGCTCCGGTGGCGAGCGTCAAATTCGGTCGCGCGTGGTCTGGCGACGGGTTTGTGCGTGAAGCTGCTGGAAGAAGGCGCGCGCGTCCTGGCAGTCTTTGGCAATGCCTTGGGTCAAGGCGTCCAGACTGTCGTACTTCAGTTCGTCGTGCAGTTTGTGTAGCAGTTCCACCCGGATGATTTTACCGTAGGCCTCCCTATCCGGCAGATAGGGCCGAATTCGGTCCGGCCATTCCAGGCAATGCGTCTCCAGCAGCACGCGACCTCCATTGACATCGTTCGGGTCCAGCGATGGTCGGATGCCCAGGTTGGCCACGCCCGGCAGAGGCTCGGCGCCTTCCCTGGGGTCCAGTCCATGAACGTGCACGGCAAAGATGCCGCTGGCAGCCGGTTTCCAGTGGGAGAAGCGCAGGTTCAGGGTCCGAAAGCCGTCGCCCTTGCCCGGGCCGGTCTCGCCCAGTTCGCGGCCCAGCTTGCGGCCGTGGACCACATGGCCGCTGATGGCATAGGGGCGGCCCAGGAGTGCGGCGACGGCATCCATGTCTCCCTTGCCCAGGGCATCGCGCACGGCCGAGCTGGACACGCGAATGCCATGCACCTCGTAGCTTTGCATGCGCGCTACGTCAAAGCCCAGCCGGCTGCCGGCGGCGTCCAGCATGGCGTAGTCGCCGGCGCGCTGTGCGCCAAAGCGGAAATCGTCACCCACCAGCACGTAGCGCACGCCCAGAGCGCTCACCAGCGTGTCTTCAATGAAGGATTCCGCCGTTTGAGAAGCCAGCCGGGCATTGAACGGCAGCACCACGCAAATATCCACGCCACAGCGCTCCAGCTCTTCAAGCTTGTCGCGCAGCGTGGCAATCCGGGCCGGCGCCAGCTCGGGCTTGCGGTGCACCGCAGCAAAGTAATCCCGCGGGTGCGGCTCGAATGTCATGGCGCAGGTGGGCACGCCGCGGTGGCGGGCCTCGTTCTGCAGCAGGGCCAGCATGGCCTGGTGTCCGCGATGTACGCCGTCGAAGTTGCCAATGGTCAGGGCGCAACCGTCGGGCACCAGGGCGTGGCGTGCCTTGTCCTGTGGGATTCCGCGGATGACTTTCATGGCAAGAAATCGATGTGGCGATGGTGCGACTCAAGCCGTTGGGCGCAAGGCACAAGCGGCTTGGCGGTGGAAGCAGTATTTTGGAATGTGACGTTGCGTGTCACAAAACCTTGCTATATTGACATACAAGACCGTGACCGGGCGTCATGCAGGTTCAGCAGCCGCCCAGGCGATCGGACTGGAACATCTTTTCTGTTGGAAGGAGCCAGGTTTTGAAGGTCTTGAAGCTCTCAGCCCAAGGGTTGCCACAGTCGTGGATCAGCCTGGAAGAGGCTGTGCTGCATTATGCGGCGGAAGAGGTGCGCTGGGAGATGGGTGCCGACATCGCTGTTTTTCATGGTGGGCATAACGCCGTCACCGGAAAGCAGTCGATCATCACGGTCAACTCCATCATCGGCACACGCGGCGTTCCGCGCATCAATCCTTTTGACCTGCGTCCCTCGCTCTCCAACACCAAGCTCTTTGCCCGCGACCGCAACCTTTGCGCCTACTGCGGCCAGCACCATGTGGAGCACGAACTCACCCGCGAGCACATCGTGCCGGTGGCGCAAAAGGGCAAGGACCACTGGATGAACGTGGTCACCGCCTGCAAGAGCTGCAACCACCGCAAGGCCAACCGCACGCCCGAGCAGGCCAACATGCCCCTGCTCTACGCGCCCTACATTCCCAGCCTCTGGGAAGACTTCATCCTGCGCAACCGCCGCATCCTGGCCGACCAGATGGAGTTCCTGATGTCGCACCTGCCTAAGACTTCGCGCCTGCACGCCTGATCTTTGGGTTACGCTCGCCGGGTGATTTCCGAGACAGCACCTGACTCTTCCCGACCTGCCGACGCTTCGCACACGCCTGAAGAGGAGGCCAGTGCGGCGTCCATGGTGGCCTGCCGATCGCACGGACATGGCGTGGCTGCCTATCTCTGCACGCACCTGCATGACCAGCCGGCACAGCGCTGGCATGGCCACTGGCCCAGTGATCGCGAGCCACGCCCTGGCGCCTGGTGCGACCAGTGCCACGCGGCCTATCTGGAAGAAGGCGAGTGGAATGCTAGCAATGGCCAGCGGTTGCAGCTGCGCCGTGTGTGCCACCACTGCTACGACGAACTGCGCTCGGCCAGTGTGGGTCGTCTGCAGGGCGCCAAGGCGAAGGAATGGGCCGCCATGCTCGCCTCCTGCGAAGCCGACATGCGTCAGCGCCAGTCGGCCTTGCATGCTGCGCATGCCCTGGAAGCCTACCCTGACCGGCAATGGGATGCGCAAGCCGGCTCACTGGTTTTGTCTGGCGGCACCCGGGCGCCTGTGCGGGTGCGCATGGCCTACATCGGTTCGTACGCCAAGCGACAGAAAGCCTGGCGCTGGTCGTGGGCGGCCACAGGCCTCAACGACGAAGCCCGTGAGGCCATGGTGCCGGTGCGCGATCTGGGTGAGCGCATGGACTGGCCGCACCTGACCGTGGCGCAATGGCAGGCAGAACCTTTGGTGGGCTGGCAGATGAGTGCCGTGGCGCTGCGCGTGCAAGGTGGCACCGGCGTCTACCGGCTGGAAGGCGACAATGCCGATGCGTACTGGCTGGTCGAATCAGTGGCGCTGGCGAAGCCGGGCAAAGCCTGAAACCGGCACCTCCGTGACAAAGAAAAAGCCACCCTTGTGGGGTGGCTTGCAGTGCCTGGCGGTGGGTCCGCCCGCTTGCGTGCTGGATCAGGCCATCAGGCAAACACACCGGCCGAGTCACCCATCCGTTCCGACACTTCCTTGAGGTGGTGCAGGGTGTCGCCGTAGGTGAGCTCGATCTGGGTGAGCGATTTGAAGTAGTGGCTGACGATGTATTCGTCGGTCACGCCAATGCCGCCGTGCAGCTGAATGGCTTGCTGGCCCACATAGCGCATGGACTGGCCGAGCTGCACCTTGGCGCGAGCGATCGCCTGGCGGCGTTCTTCGGCAGGTGCGTTGAGCTTGAGCGCAGCGTAGTAGCTCATGGAGCGCGCCAGTTCCAGCTGCATCTTCATGTCGGCCATGCGGTGGCGCAGGGCCTGGAAGCTCGACAGCGGCACGCGGAACTGCTTGCGCGTGTTCAGGTACTCGGCCGTGGCGTCCATGGTCATGTCCATGATGCCCACAGCTTCGGCACACTGGCATGCCACACCCACATCCACCGCATGCTCCAGCGCGGTCAGGCCGTCTTCGGTCAGCAGCGTGGCAGCAGCCTTGTCCAGGCTCAGCTCACCGGCGCGGCCGCCTTCCTGGGTCAGGTAGCCGGTGGTGCTCACGCCCTTGGCCTTGGCGTCCACCAGGAACAGTGCCAGACCCTTGGGGCCCATGGCGGGCACGATGAAGGCGTCTGCCTGATCGGCCACCGGCACGATGCTCTTGCCGCCCGAGAGGGTCCACGCGCCGCCGCTTTCGCTGGCCGCGGTCTTGCAGTTGTCCAGGCGGTAGCGGTTGCTGCGCTCCACCTCGGCCAGAACGATCAAGGCTTCGCCGCCACCCAGCTTGGGCAGCCACTCGCCTTTGACGTCGGCATTGCCGTAGCCGGCAATCACGGCACCGGCGATCAGCGCCTGATCCACAGGCTCCAGCACCAGGCCACGGCCCAGCTCTTCCATCACCACCATGCCGTCGATGGGGCTCATGCCCATGCCACCGTCGTCTTCGGGGATGTACAGGCCCGCCAGGCCCAGTTCGGCCAGCTCGCCGTAGGCGTCGCGGTCAAAGCCGCCAGCGGCGACGATGCTGCGACGGCGCTCGAAGCCGTAGCCCTTTTCCACCCACTTGCGCACCGCGTCGCGCAGTTGTTCCTGGTCTTCAGAAAAATCGAAATCCATGTCGTGTCTCTCCTGTCGCGGGCATCAGCCCAGCAGTGTCTGGGCGATGATCTGGCGTTGCACTTCGCTGGAGCCGCCGTAGATGGTGGTCTTGCGCATGTTGAAGTACATCGGTGCCAGCGGGGCGTCATGCACCAGGCCGCCGGGGTAGTCGCCCTGGTAGCCGGCTTCCATGGCCTCTTCGATGAAGGGCACGGCAAACGGGCCGGCGGCCAGCATCATCAGCTCGGTGAAGCGTTGCTGGATTTCCGAGCCCTTGATCTTGAGCAGGCCGGCAATGTCCAGCGAGTTCTTGCCCGACTTCTCGGCCGAGAGCACGCGCAGCACCATCATCTCCAGCGCAATGATGTCCACCTCCAGCAGTGCGATCTGGTCGCGCAGGCGAACGTCGTCCCACATGCCTTCGGCTTTGGCAATCGCCTTCAGGCGGGCCAGCGCGCGCTTGGAGCGGTTCACCGCAGCAATGCTGGTGCGCTCGTGCGAGAGCAGCAGCTTGGCATAGGTCCAGCCCTGGTTCTCTTCACCGATCAGGTTCTCGGCCGGCACCTTCACGTTGTCAAAGAAGACTTCGTTGACTTCGCATTCGCCGTCGAGCAGCTTGATCGGGCGCACGGTCACGCCGGGCGATGTCATGTCGATCAGCAGGAAGGAAATGCCGGTTTGCGGCTTGCCTTCTGTGCTGGTGCGCACCAGGCAGAAAATCCAGTCGCCATATTGACCCAGCGTTGTCCAGGTCTTCTGGCCGTTGACGATGAAATGGTCGCCCTCGCGCTCGGCGCGGGTCTTGAGCGAGGCCAGGTCAGAGCCGGCGCCCGGCTCGCTGTAGCCCTGGCTCCACCACACTTCACCGCTGGCGATACCCGGCAGGAAGCGTTGCTGCTGCTCTGCATTGCCATAGGTCATGATCACCGGGGCCACCATCACGGGGCCGAACGGCACGATGGGTGGCGCACCGGCGGTAGCGCACTCTTCTTCAAAGATGTGCTTTTCCACGGCGTTCCAGCCCGGGCCGCCAAATTCCTTTGGCCAGCCGCTGGCCAGCCAGCCCTTCTTGCCCAGAATCCTGGCCCAGCCCTGCAGGTCGTCGCGGGTCAGGCGCAGCGCGCTCTTGACCTTGTTGGCGGTTTCCTGGGGGAGGTTTTCGCGCAGCCAGTTGCGCACTTCCTCGCGAAACGCCTGCTCTTCAGGCGTGAATGCCAAATCCATACGTTGCCTCCGTTATCGTCGGATGCCCGGTGGTGGCCGCCCCCTCAATGGCAGGCGGTCTCCAGGCGCGGAAACATCTAGTTTGGCACGATCGTTCGTTTTATGCCTGTCCGGGCTGCGACACGCCCAGTTGCTCGCGCAAATCGGCCAGCTGGGCCTGCAGTTCGGCCACGGTGGCTTCCAGTGTTTCCACCCGCTCGGCCAGCGCCGAATCCGCCGCAGAAGAAGCAGGGGCAGCCGCAGCGCCCGAAGCAAAGGCTGCCGTGTCCACCGGCCCGCAGAGCAAATGCATCCAGCGCTGCTCGCGGGCGCCGGGTGCGCGCGGCAGCTTCACCGCCAGCGGCCCGCCTTTCACTTCAGCACGTTCCTGCAGCTCTTCCAGAAATGCCTCCACCGAGCCGATATCCAGAAACTTGTACCAGCGGTCGGCGTTGAGCCGCAGCTCGGCCGCTGTTTGTGGGCCGCGCAGCATCAACAAACCCAGCAGCACGGCGGATTGCTCAGGCACACCAGCGGCACGCTGGAAGTTGTGTTCAAAGCGGGGCACGCGCGAGCCGCTGATCTCCACCACCAGGCTCAGCTCGCGCAGGCCTTCCAGTGCTTCGGTGATGTCCGCCTCACCCAGGTTCATCACCGGCTCGCGGCTGGACTTCTGGTTGCAGCCGCTTTGCAAGCTGTTGAGCGAAAGCGGGTAGCTGTCGGGTACAGTTCTGGCCTTTTCCATCAAGGTGCCCAGCACGCGGGCTTCGGCAGCAGAGAGAGGGCGCTGGTGGAAATCGTGGTTCATTACACTTCTGGGCTTATGCCAGCCGTTTCAAATTCTTCAAAAAACATCGTCATTCTGATCTCGGGCAGTGGCTCCAACATGGCCGCTATCGTCGAAGCGGCCGACAAAGGCCGCTGGGCCGAGCGCTACGGCGCCAGGGTGGCGGCGGTGCTGAGCAACAAACCCGAGGCCGCTGGACTTGATTTTGCCCGCGAACGCGGCCTGTCCGTCGCCGTGGTGGACCACCGGTCGCATGACAGCCGGGAATCGTTTGATGCCGCCCTGATGGCCGAGATCGACCAGCATTCGCCCGCCCTGGTGGTGCTGGCCGGCTTCATGCGCATCCTCACGCCGGGCTTTGTCAGCCATTACGAAGGCCGGCTGGTGAACATCCACCCCAGCCTGCTGCCCGCGTTCACCGGTTTGAAGACACACCAGCGCGCCATCGAAGCCGGCTGCAAGTTCGCCGGCTGCACCGTGCACAAGGTGACGGCCGAACTCGACCACGGCGAATACCTGGATCAGGCCGTGGTGCCCATCCTGCCGGGCGACACACCCGAGGCGCTGGCGGCGCGGGTGCTCACGCAAGAGCACCGCATTTACCCGCTGGCCGTGGAAAAACTGATCTCAGCCTGATCAGCCAGCGGCGGCTGGCGTGCGCAGGAAATACCAGGCCACGCCACCCACGGCCACAGCGGCCACCACCGCCCAGCCCAGCCAGTCCACATACTGCCGCAGCTTGGCTTCCATGCGCGGGCCACCCCATTTCAGCAGCCCGGCCACCAGATAGAAGCGGCCGCCACGGCCTACGATGGACGCCAGCACAAAGGGCAGAAACGGCATGCCCAGCGAGCCGGCCGCAATGGTGAACACCTTGTAGGGAATCGGCGAGAAGCCTGCGATCAATATCGCCAGTACGCCCCAGCTTTCAAACCAGGCCGAGGCCTTCTGAAATGCCGGCCAGTAGCTCGAGGTGGAGAGCCACGGCTGGATGGCCTCAAAGGCCAGCGCGCCAATCGCGTAGCCTGCCATGCCACCCAGCACCGACAGCGCGGTGGTGATGGTGGCAAAGTGCCAGGCCTTTTGCGGCTGCGCCAGACACATCGGTGCCAGCATCACGTCCGGCGGCACCGGAAAAAACGACGACTCCGCAAAGCTCAGCACGCCAAGGATGGTCGGTGCACGCCGGTGCATGGACCAGACCATCATGCGGTCATAAATGGCACTGAAGAGCTTCATGAAGAGCTGTCTTTCCTGACGGTTTTGTACGTCTTAAACGCCTTTGTGGAACACCAGGCCCGCGTGTTCCCGCATGGCGTGGAACTTGATCTTGGGCCAGTTCTCTTCCACCGCACGCAAGGTCGCCATGTGGTCGAGCAGCACCGTCGGCGCATCCACCGCATCCAGCGCCACGCGGTGGGCGTTGGCATCGATGAAGCGCTTGAGTTCCTGCTCGCCACCGTCCTTGGCATCGCACGTCACCCAGCGGGCCACATGGAAGGGGCTGCTGGTGATGCGCGCCTTCACACCGTATTCCACTTCCAGGCGCTGCGCCACCACTTCAAACTGAAGCTGGCCCACCGCGCCGAGCAACAGCACGGAGCCGGCCACGGGGCGGAACACCTGGATCGCGCCTTCTTCGCCCAGCTGGGTCAGGCCGGCACGCAATTGCTTGGAGCGCAGCGGGTCGGCCACTTCCACGCTGCGGATGATCTCCGGCGCAAAGAAGGGCAGGCCGGTGAACTGCAGGGATTCACCTTCGGTGAGGGTGTCGCCCAGCTGCAGCACGCCATGGTTGGGAATACCGATGATGTCGCCGGCAAAGGCCTCGTCCAGCAGCTCGCGCCGCTGCGAGAGAAAGCTCACCACGGTGTTGGGTTTGATGTCCTTGCCCGAGCGCACCACCTTGAGCTTCATGCCGCGCTCGAAGTGCCCGCTGGAGACGCGCACAAACGCAATGCGGTCGCGGTGAGCCGGGTCCATGTTGGCCTGGATCTTGAACACCACGCCAGTGAATTTCTTCTCGTCCGGCTTCACTTCGCGCTGCAGCGCTTCGCGGGCGCCCGGGGGTGGCGCCAGGTCCACCAGCGCGTCCAGCACTTCGCGCACGCCGAAGTTGTTCACCGCCGAGCCAAACAGCATCGGCGTCTGCCGGCCCGCCAGAAACTCTGCCTGATCAAACGGTTCGCAGGCGCCTTCCACCAGCTCCAGCTCGTCTTTGGCGTTCTCGAAATCGCTGCCAAAGCGCTTCACGCTCTCGGCATTGTCCAGGCCGACCAGCACTTCCTCGTCGCCACCGCGGCGGTCATCGCCGGCGGCGAACACGCGCATCTGGTCGGTGCGGCGGTCGAACACGCCACGGAAGGTCTTGCCCATGCCCACCGGCCAGGTGAATGGTGTCACCGTCATGCCCAGCTCGCGCTCGATCTCGTCGAGCAGGTCCAGCGGTGGCTGCACTTCGCGGTCGAGCTTGTTGATGAAGGTGATGATGGGCGTGTTGCGTGCACGGCAAACCTGCAGCAGGCGGCGGGTCTGCGGCTCCACACCGTTGGCCGCGTCGATCACCATCAGCGCGGCGTCCACCGCCGTGAGCACGCGGTAGGTGTCTTCCGAGAAGTCCTGGTGGCCCGGGGTGTCGAGCAGGTTGATCACGCAATCGCGGTATTCCATCTGCATCACCGACGACGCCACGGAAATGCCACGCTGCTTTTCAATCTCCATCCAGTCGGAGGTGGCGTGGCGGGCGGCCTTGCGGGCCTTGACGCTACCGGCGATATTGATCGCGCCCGAGAAAAGCAGCAGCTTCTCGGTCAGTGTGGTCTTACCGGCGTCAGGGTGGGAAATGATGGCAAACGTGCGGCGACGTTTGACCTGTTGTGCGATGTCGGACATAACCCACGATTATCGGCGATTTGGCCTGGGGCGATGGCAGGCGACAATACCCGCCATGCACCCCAAAGCCCTTCTCAAGGAAGCTGCGGCCCTGCTGGAGCAGGTGCTGCGCTTCGACCACCCGGCGGACGCCGTGGTGGCCCGCCATTTCCGCGACCAGAAATCGCTTGGCCCCCGCGAGCGCGGCGTGCTGGCCGACACCGTGTTTCGCGTGCTGCGCCAGCGCACCTTGCTGGAATGGCAAGCCAAAGCCGCCAAAAACCCCGAGGGCATGGACGGCAGCGACTGCCCCATGCCGCGCAAACTGGCTTTGCTCGCCTTTGCCGGCGACGACGCCACCTTGCAAGCCGGCGTGAGCGAAGCCGAATGGGCATGGCTGGCCAAAGCCCGCGCCCTGGCCCAGCCCGAGAGCCTGCCGGCCGACCGGCCCGAGCTCGTCCACAACCTGCCCGCCTGGCTGGCCGATGCCCTGACCGAACAGCTCGGCGCCGAAGGCTTCACCGCCCTGGCCAAGGCCTTGATGGACAACGCGCCGCTGGACCTTCGCGTCAACCTCATCAAGCAGAAAAAGCGCGAGCCGGTGCTCGCCGCGCTGGCCGACATGGGTTGGGAAGCATCCCCCACGCCCTATGCGCCACTGGGCATTCGCCTGAGCAAAAAGCGCAACGTCAACCGCTTTCCAGTCTTCACCGAAGGCGGCGTGGAAGTGCAGGACGAAGGCTCCCAACTGCTGTGCCTGCTGCTCGACGCCCGCCGCCAGCACATGGTGGTGGACTTTTGCGCTGGCGCCGGCGGCAAGACGCTGGCCATTGGCGGCGCCATGCGCGACGGCGGCCGGCTCTATGCGTTTGACACCTCCGCCCACCGCCTGGACGCGCTCAAGCCGCGGCTGGCCCGCAGCGGCCTGAGCAACGTGCACACCATGGTGCTCAACAACGAGCACGACCAGCGCCTTCGCAAGCTCGAAGGCAAGATGGACCGCGTGCTGGTGGACGCTCCGTGCTCCGGCTTGGGCACCCTGCGCCGCAACCCGGATTTGAAATGGCGCCAGACGCCCGAGACCGTGGCCGCCCAGGCGCAACTGCAAACCTCCATTTTGGAAAGCGCCGCCCGCCTGCTCAAACCGGGCGGTCGGCTGGTCTATGCCACCTGCAGCCTGCTGCGCACTGAAAACGAAGACGTGGCAGAAGCCTTCTCGGCCGCTCACGCCAAAGACTTTTCCGCCATGCCCGCCCTCGAGGCCTTGAGGGCCGCCAAAGTGCCCACACCTGAGGTGCTCTGTACGGGTGGAAACGCTGGCCATCTCTACCTGCGCCTGTGGCCCCATCAGCACAGTACCGACGGCTTTTTTGCCGCCGTTTGGCAGAAGAAGTAGTGTCAAAAGGCCCTAAAACCCTGATCTGAATCAGAAAGTTCTTGTTTTTCAAGGCCTTTTCACGAAATTAGCATTCGGCGATATTGGCATGCTTCGCTAAAATGGAGGATGCTCCGAGCCTTGTCAGCCAGGCAATGAGGTTGACACTTGCTGGCGCAACCCTGCCGCACACACGCGCAAGTTCGCTGCCTGATCAACGGCAGCTGCCTGCGTGGCGGGTAAAGCCTTGCCAGCCCATAGGAACTGAATGAACGAATCCGCTTACTCCTTTGCTTCCATGTTCGACAGCGTTGTTGCGTTTGTTTCGCAAGGCCTGCTGAACCTCACCTGGTGGCAAACCCTGCTGGTGGCGCTGGTGCTCACGCACATCACCATCGCCAGCGTCACGATCTACCTGCACCGTCACTCGGCCCACCGCGCCCTGGACCTGCACCCCATCGTCTCCCACTTCTTCCGCTTCTGGCTGTGGATGACCACCGGCATGGTCACCAAGCAGTGGACGGCCATCCACCGCAAGCACCACGCCAAATGCGAGCGCGAAGGCGACCCGCACAGCCCGGTCATCTTCGGCATCAAGAAAGTCTTCTGGGAAGGCGCCGAGCTGTACCGCGCCGAAGCCAAAAACCAGGAAACCATGGACCGCTTCGGCCACAACACGCCGGACGACTGGATCGAGAACAACGTCTACTCGCGCTTCCCCATCCTGGGCGTGAGCCTGATGCTCATCATCGACGTGGCCTTGTTCGGTGCCCTGGGCGGTACCGTGTGGGCCATTCAAATGGCCTGGATCCCGATCACCGCCGCCGGCATCATCAACGGCATTGGCCACTACTGGGGCTACCGCAACTTTGAAGCCACCGACGCCAGCACCAACATCTCCCCCTGGGGCATCATCATTGGTGGCGAAGAGCTGCACAACAACCACCACACCTACCCCACGTCCGCCAAGCTGTCCGTCAAGCCTTACGAGTTCGACATCGGCTGGATGTACATCTCCATCCTGCAAGCCGTGGGCCTGGCCAAGGTCAAGAAGACCCCGCCCAAGCTCGCTTACGGCGAAGTGCGGGCCGTGCCCACCGAAGAAACGCTGGAAGCCATCATTGCCAACCGCTATGAAGTGATGGCCGGCTACGCCACCCAGCTGCGCGCCGCCTGCCAGCGCGAACTGCAAGGCATGAAAGAAGGCGCCAGCGCGTCACAAGCCAAACTGGCCCGCCGCTGGCTGCACCGCGACGACGACAAAGTGCCCGCCGACGTCAAGCCCCAGCTGGCCCAGGTCCGCGCCGAGCACCCCGTGCTCGACAAAATGGTCACCATGCGCGAAGAACTGCGTGCGCTGTGGAGCAGCACCAACGCCACGCGCGAGCAACTGGCGGCTGATCTGGCCGCCTGGTGCAAGCGGGCGGAAGACAGCGGCATTGCCGGGTTGAGGGATTTCTCGATTCAGCTAAGGGCTGCGCATGCTTGAGTGAGTTCGATTTCTCTCATCCGCTAGGAAAAGGAAAAGCCACCTTCGGGTGGCTTTTTTGTTGTCTGCTCGCTTCTCGTTTCTCTTTCTGCTCGCGCTCTTTTGTTGGGTACTTGTTGGTATTGGTGGGGAATCTCGGTTGGGGTGGGAAGGCAACCTCAAATTGGGTAAGCGTTTTGGGGAGGGGAGGGGTAAGCTGTATTTGCTTACAAGCTTGTTTCTGTTTGAGGGGCTGACTTGCTGATTGACTGGGCCGGGGAGGTGTTTGGTTGGCGCGAGTTGTGGGATTGCCAGATCTGTTAAGCCAGCACATGCTTACGTACAGCATTGTGCTCTATAGACTTGATTTCAGAAATTCAATTGAGGTGAAATGAAACTCTACTTCATGGCAAGCATTGTGGGTATCCAGCGTCTTTCCGTTAGATTAAAGTTGCTTGCTTTCCCTGTATGTGGAGTAATTAATGATACCTGAGTATGGAAATAAGAAGTTTCAGTGTCCACACTGTAATACGGTTGCTATCCAAGAGTGGTTTACAGCAGATAAAGCTGGAAATACAGCTAAGGATATAGTTCGCCACCTGTATTTGAATTACAGACCAAGTATTACAGACTATGCCCAAGAATGTGTAGTTAAATTTTTAAATGAAATAGATGCAAGATTTCAGAGAGGATTTTATAGTTTTGTCCCTAAGGGCTTTTCAGTAGCAACTTGTTCTTCATGTGAGGATTTCACGCTGTGGGTAAACAATAAAATTGTTTACCCTAAAAAAACCATACTCCCACCACCTAATGAAGACTTGAATGAGGATATCAAAGCATTGTATCTTGAAGCTTCGTTGATTCTGGTTGATTCGCCAAAGGGTGCGACTGCTCTCTTGCGCTTGGCTCTTCAAAAACTATTAGAGCAAGTAGGTAAAAGCGGAAAGAATATCAATAGTGATATAAAGTCGCTGGTGGCTGAAGGCTTGAGTCCAAAAATTCAACAGGCTTTAGATTTGTTAAGGGTAATAGGAAACAATGCTGTTCATCCTGGGCAAATAAACTTGGATGACAATACCGAAATTGCCCGCAAGCTATTTGGCATCTTGAATTTTATTGCGGAAGAACTCATTACAAAACCAAAAGATCTTGAAGGTCTGTACGCTGATTTGATACCACCTGACACGCAAGATCATATTAAACAACGAGATGGCACATAACGAAGTGCTGCTAGGGATAAATCTGCGCTGCGCTTCGGTTTTTCCTAGAGGGCGGTATTGTGTGTAAGGAATGGATATGTTAAAGCATTTTCGCAGTTCACCGCTGTGGCTGATTGGGCTGTTCATAATTTTCGCTCAGGCTACCGCTGGGGTTGCTGCCGTAAAGATCGAAGGATGGCCGCAAGCTGCTCTAGTGGTTTTTGTGATCAGCTATTCAACAGTCGTTACGGCGATTTTCTTTGCTTTTTTGTGGTTTAAACCAGAGAACTTTTACGGGCCTTCTGAGTACGGAGAGATTTCTCCAGAATCTTTTGCTAATGCCATGCGAGGCATTCCTAATGAAACGGTAGAAGCAGTAGCGAAATTTGAAAGCAACCCTCGAGACGTTGATGCGCTGTTTCTATTGATGGATAACTTATTGGCAGAGGATGCGAAGCAACATCTAATATTAATGCGTAAGTACGGAAACTATTTGGATGTTTCTAATATAAATGAAAAGGGATACACCCATCGATATGAAATAATTACAAGAGATAAAGGGATTTCTATGGGTGTCTTTTCGCCCGGTAGTTTTATCGCAAAGCTCAATGGAACAGAGTTGATTTCAGTGTCCGGCGGGCGAGATAAGATTTTTCTAACAGAAAGAGGAAAAGATTTTTCGGATTGGCTACTCGATCACGAAAAGGATGCAGCGACATTTTCTTCAGAGAAAGGGCGATGGGGGAAGGTACAGTCTGTTTCCGATGTGATGAAGGAGCGCTTTGGAGAAAGCGCACATAACAAAGCCATCCAGGCGACGTCGGAAGGTGGCGAAGCTGATGGTTGACGGATGAGCATGGAATCGGGAATTGAGGGTCAGATGAAAGTCAAGCTTCCCACCCAGGAATCGGGCAGCAAGTGCTTGACCGGCCTGACTTGAGCACTCCATAGATCAATCGCACCAGCTTGTGCATGTGTGCACGCAGGCCATAGCCAGGATCACGGCTTTGGGCCTGAGGCCTTCCCGGTCAGTCCGCCAATTGTCCAGTCGACCGTCGTTTGCCGGCCTTAAATCGTCATCAAGCCTACTCAGAAAAATCATTTTTGGGTATGATCAAACCTGATATGGGTATTATCTCGTCGTCGACACCGTCTGGCGCGTCTCCTACTGCTGCTGCTGCGTCTACTTCGTCCATCGCTGACGCGCTCTTTACCAAAGTGCGCCAACGCGTGCTGGCTGTGCTTTTCGGTGCGCCAGACCGCAGCTTCTACACAAATGAAGTCATTGGCCTGGCACAGTCGGGCGCGGGTGCGGTGCAGCGCGAGCTGGGCAGCCTGGCGGACGCAGGCTTGCTGACCGTGCGCAAGCAGGGCAACCAGAAACACTTTCAGGCCAACACGGCCTCGCCTGTTTTTGCGGAGTTGCGTGGCCTGGTGCTCAAGACCATGGGGCTGGCCGACGTTCTCCGTGCGGCGCTCGCTCCGCTGGCGTCGCAGATTGACCAGGCCTTTGTGTTCGGCTCCATGGCCAAACAGCAGGACACGGCAGCCAGCGATGTGGATCTGCTGGTGGTGAGCGATACGCTGGGTTATGGCGAGTTGTTTGGTGCGCTGGAAAGTGCGAGCCAAACCTTGGGGCGACCTGTCAACCCTGCGCTCTACACCCTCAGCGACTTCCAAAGCCGGCTGGAAGGCGACAATGCGTTCATCCATCGTGTGATGCAACAGCCAAAGATATGGCTGATCGGTCAGGAGGAATCACCCACACATGAACCCGGCGACAAACCCGCTTGAAAACCTGAGCCGTCCCGGCGGCTCACTCAAACCGGAGCCACCCGATGCAGCCGAAATCAGTGGATTGCTGCGCACAGGACGCGCTCGTTTGATCGACGCAGGCAATGCGTCCTTGGCACTGGAAAGCCGCTTCGATTTGGCCTACAACGCAGCGCACGCGCTGTGCCTTGCAGCATTGCGCGCCAAGGGCTACCGCGCAGCCAACCGCTACGTCGTTTTCCAGGTGCTTCCCCCACGCTGGGCCTGGGGCCAGACGTTTGGCGCGTGCTGGACCTCTGCCACAACAAGCGCAACCTGGGGGAATACGAAGGCTTGCTCGAAATAGACGAACGCCTGGTCAAAGATCTCATCGCCGCCGGGCAGAAGGTGTCAGACGCGCTTGGTGCTAGGTAAATGGGAATGGGGTTAAAGGTAAGACCTTGCCTTTGTCCTCTTGCCGCAGCCGCCAGACAATAAGCACATCCGTTTAGGGGTCAGATACCGTCTTGAACGTCAAGCATGCATCCAGCAATCGAGCCTCAACTGCCTGACGTGATTTAAGGCGCTAAGGGCCAGGCTATGCTTGCTCAGTTCAGCCAACGAGCGATAGTCGAGACCTGCCTTTGAAGGAGGCGATCCTCAACCCTCAACCCTCCGGATCGAAGGTGGCGATCAGGTCAGTCTTGCTCTATCATGAAGCATCAAGATGAATCATGATGGGACCGCCATGACAACGCCTGTTCGAGAAAAGTTCTCCTCCCAGGCCGCGCCTGATGTGCTGGCTGCGTTGCGTCAAATCGCAGAAAGCCAGGGGCGCCAGTTCCAGGCCGTGCTGGATGAAGCGCTGCGCGACTACATCGACCGGCAGCAAAACGAGCGCCCCCGCCGCCATGTGATGGCGTCGTTCGCCTCGAGTCTGGAAGAGTTCGATGGCCTTTACCGCGAACTGGCCAAGTAAGCGCCCGTGCCACACGACTACCTGACCGTGGCCGATGTGCTGGGCATGCACACGATACTGATGCAACGCTATGGCGGGGCTACCGGTGTGCGCGATCCCGGCGCGCTGGAGGTCGCTCTGTTCCGCCCGCAGACCGGCTACTACGAGGACATCGTGGCCGAGGCGGCTGCGCTGCTGGAAAGCCTGGCGATCAATCATCCCTTTGTGGACGGAAACAAGCGCATCGCCTTTGCGGCAGCCGACGTGTTTCTGCGCATCAATGGTTGGCGCTTGCAGCGCGCGCCGATGCAGATCCATGCAGAGATGATGCAGATGTTTGAATCGGGCACGCTTGACATCGCTCACCTCGACCCCTGGCTGCGGTCTTTCGCTGTTGCAGCAGAGTGAGCTTTGAGTGTGAAACGCATGGGTCAGGCCAATCTTTTTGCACTTCAGGTCGATCGAGTCGCATAGAAGCGAGAGAACCGATATGACCAAGTGGCTAGACAGATTCTCTGCCAGGCATGAATTCGATCGACAGCAATTCAGGAATCCAAGTGTCGGGGCTTTGCTCTTCGTCGCAGTGATCGTGGTGCTTCAAATGCTCGTCGGGATATTTGTCCGCTGGGATGCGTTTGCGCCATCCTGGTGGCTGGAGGGCGTTTACGACTTCCTGCTTCACCGCAACCTGCAGCTCATCTGCCTGTCCGAAAAGACGTGGGCATTCAATGGCGTAGAGTATTTGTAGTGCTTTTGATCCGGTTCCGGCATCTGCTGCGGGATTGAAGAGCAGGGGTATGCGCTTCAAGCAACCAAGGTCGGATCTCAGCCCTTCGGATTGTCGCGATGTCCTTGGAGTCCTTGAGGTTTGGTTTTTCCTACCCAGGTGCCAGCGCACCCATCACCTGCAAGGCGAATGACGTTTTCTCTCCACAGGCCGCGCGGAATGCACGATGGCTGCTTGTCAAGGTCACTGGTAATTCATCACATTGAATGGCCTGTCATGAAAACTGAGTTCTTTCGGGCTCAATGTGGTTTGCGTCTGCTTCTATATGCCTCGGGAGGAAGGTTGAAGGTCAGGTCTTGCCTTTTGCCCTCTCAGTTCAGCAAGCAGGCAACAGACAAGACCTGACCCTGAAATTCAATTCTCTCTCCCGCGATTGCTCAGCTTCGGTTGGGCTATCCTCTCGCGCACACAGCAATTACAGGGAGGTGAGAAAAGATGAAAGGCCATGCCTGTTTGATAGCGCTTGCATTGATGGCAAGCGCCAACGCCCACGCAATCAACAAGTGCAAAGATGCGTCGGGCAAGATCAGCTACCAGGACGCACCCTGTGCCGGCACAAGCAAGACGCAGGTGTTGAGGGTTCCCCAGAAAGCAGCTTCTGAAACCGCCAGTTCAACGGGCGGTAGCCCGGCTGCTCCGGCCGGCACGGATCACAGCGGGACTCCAGCTTCCCTTACAAAGTCCATGAACAGGGATGCGCTGTTGTTGGCGGCCGTGCACGCCACGCTGGAGATCTGCGCGAAGCTCGATGCATCGGGTGGCGGGAATTACTCGGCCGCCATGAAGAAATGGCGAACTGAAAACGCCGAAGCCCTGAAGCAGCACGAAAATTCGGAGCAGTACCAGCAAGTTCTGCAACGTGTCCGCCAGGAGAACAGCGGGAATCAGAGTGAAGCTGCACGTAACAGCCTCAGAGCGATGTGTGAACAGCAGATATTGCCGCTGTTCTAGAGCAGGGGTTCAAAGGTCGTGGTGAGTCAGGTACGAGCGAGCTGCGCTTAGTCACTTCGGGACTTTGACGAGCGGTGTGGTCGGGGCAATTGATCTGACCCATTGCATGGGCGAAACCCCCGCCACTTTGGTGAATGCTCTTGAGAATGCTGCGGGGCTGGCGTAGCCCAGTTCGTCGCTCACGGCTTTGACCGGAAAGCCCGATCGTAGCTGGGTCTGGGCGACGGAGACGCGCCACCGAACCAGATATTCGCCCGGCGTCACGCCGACTGCGTCTTTGAACTCTGCAGCGAAGGCGCTGCGTGACATGCCGGCGACGGCGGCCAGGCGTTCTAGTGGCCAGGCGTCACCTGGCCGATCGTGCAATGCCGTCAGTGCGCGTGCCAGCTTCGGGCTGGACAACCCTGCGAGCAGCCCACTGTCTACACCTACTTCTGGTCCGTGGTCGAGCATCCAGCGAAGCATCTGTAGCAAGAGCACTTCAAACAAACGATCTGCCAGCAGGCGCTGGCCGCACCGAACCTTGTCGGTTTCGGCGAACAGGAGGTCCAGCGTCTTCCCGATGCTTTCCACCGCATCCACCGGCACAACCACCACCGGGGGAAGTGCGAGTACCAGAGGGTGCTGTGCCCCGCCGTCGAAGCTCAGAGTAGCGCAGACCAGATCGCTGCCTTCCTCGGGTGCATTGTGGAAAGCATGGTACAGGGGGCGCGGATAGAACAGCAAGCTCGGTTGGCTCACCTGAAGCTTTCGGGGGGCGCCCGACCGAGTTCGGTGGCTCACCAGCATCTCTCCGCGGCGTAGCACATGAAGAAAGGCTCTTCCCGGTTCCGCCGCGAAAGTCGTCACGCCACACAAAGGGCCGTGGTGAAACAGATGCGCATGGACCCTGAACCTTTCGAGCAAGGAAGAAAGGCGGTCGACAGCATTGGCGGTTGAACTCGCGTCCGCATGTTTGCTTAGGGCGATCTTGGAACTATCGGCAACTATCGGCATTTCGGATCAATCTGGACGATCTGCAAAACATGGTGGACGAATGAATGCCAATCGTACTTCAATTCAGCGCAAACTCCTGTTCATCGTTTCTCCCTTTCATCTCATCCAAGACTGGAGCCCTCATGTCCATTGCTCGAATCACCTCCGCAGCCATCCTGGCATCTGCAAGCCTGGCCTCTTCCATTGCTGCCGCCGAAACCGTGCCTTCCATTCCGGGCTACACCTATGGCCATGCCTCACTGGCCAAAGCACCGTACGTTGTTGCAGACCTGGAAGCGCTGAAGAAGACCATGCTGTTCACAGAAGAGGACGTCCGCTACTTGCGCATGAGCAAGGCCATCCTTGCAGATCAGACGGACGCCATTCTGGATGTCTGGTATGGGTTCGTGGCATCAACGCCAGAGCTGGTCGTGTTCTTCAAGAACCAGCAATCAGGCAAGCCTGATGCGGCCTACCTCGCCGCTGTGCGCAAGCGGTTTGGCCAGTGGATCCTGGACACAGCAGAAGCCAACTACGACCAGGCTTGGCTGGACTATCAGTATGAAATCGGACGCCGCCATACCTCGCCCCACAAGAACAAGACGGATGGCGTCGACAGCATGCCTTTCGTCAACTTCCGGTATGTGCCGGCATTGACGATTCCGGTGACCACGACACTCAAACCCTTTCTGGCCAAGAAAGGCGCGTCCGCACAAGAGGTGGACAAGATGCACGCCGCGTGGGTCAAGTCAGTGCTGTTGCAAACCATTCTCTGGAGCCATCCCTACGTTCGGGACGGCCGGTTCTGAGGGCGTTCTAAAGCGGCATCGAAGCGTCTTGAAATGGCCCAGAGCGGAGGCCCTTGAGGCGTCGCTCTGACGCCCATTGTTTTCGTCTCCAATTTCCCGTCTTTTCCTCTCCGACAACTTCGCCTGTTTTCCTCTTCTTCTTCTTCTTCTTTCTCTCTCTCTTTTTCCTCTTTTTCTTTTGCACTTGATTTCACCGATCTTGAAAGGTACACACCATGAACCGCGTCCCACTTATTGAACATTCCGAAGCTTCTGGCGAGGCGCAGCACTTGCTTGAACAGATCAACTCCGCCTTTGGTGCCACACCCAACATGTTTCGGGCGGTGGCCAATTCGTCAGCCTCGTTGAAGAGCATGTGGGGGTCGTTCGTTGCCCTTGGCCAAGGCGGTATTCCCGCAAAGCTGGGCGAGCAGATCGCAGTAGCCATTGCAGACCGCAACCGCTGCGACTATTGCTTGGCGGCTCACACGGTGCTGGGCAAGAAGGCTGGCGCCACCGAACAGGAAATGGCTGCGGCGCAGGCAGGCCAGTCGGAGGACGGCCCCACCCAGGCAGCCTTGCGTTTTGCGACCAAGATCGTCGACAACCGCGCTCAAGTAAGTGGCGAAGACGTGCAGAGCCTTCGCGATGCCGGCTTCAGCGACGAGGCAGTAGTCGAGATACTGGCCCATGTTGCCTTGAATCTCTTCACCAACTACGTCAATGTGGCGCTGGATGTTCCGTTGGACTTTCCGAAGGTGAGGCTGCAGCCCGCCGCGTGACGGGCATGTGAATGCTTTGATGCACCGTCTGGCTTACATTGACTCGGATGCGAGCGATCAAAGAAAGGGGGGGCTGTTGCAGACCTGCTGCAGCTCTCTTCGTTTGCTTGTGGAAAGGTCCGAGCGTCGGGTCTCGAACAATCGCGAGATCACTCGAGCCATAGAGGTTCTTTCGACCTGCCTCTGATGCCGGCGATTCTCAACGCCAGACGCAGATTTCAGTGAGAAGCATGCTGAGGGTTGACGCCAAACCACTTCAGGAGGCCAAGAGTTGGGGCATCGCTCCTCGTCGCAGGGTTCGTATTGCTTCCAATGCTCGTTGGGACGTTGGGATATTGGTTCGCCGGGATGTGCTTTCATTACCCATCTGGTTGGATAGTGGTGACGACTTCCTGCGTCACTGCAACCTGCAGTTCATTTGCTTGTCCAAGAAGACGTGGGCATTCAATGGCGTAGAGTATTTGTAGTGCTTTTGATCCGGTTCCGGCATCTGCTGCGGGATTGAAGAGCAGGGGTATGTGCTTCAAGCACCGAAGGTCGGGTCTCAGGCCTTCGGATTTCCGAGATACGTTTCGAGTCCTTGAGGTTTGGTTTTTCCGACCCAGGTGCCAGCGCACCCATCACCTGCAAGGCGAATGACGTTTTCTCTCCACAGTGCGCGCGCTATGCACGATGGCTGCCTGTCAAGGGCACTGGTAATTCATCACATTGAATTGCCTGTCATGAAAACTGAGTTCTTTCGGGCTCAATGTGGTTTGCGTCTGCTTCTATATGCCTCGTGGTCCGCTCACTTTGTGCAGCTGAGTGAGTGCGTTTGAATGCGTGAGAGGTTTCACGCTTCGGCGGTGGGTCCGTGACAACTCTCAGTCACTGCGTACGGCGGGTGATCGGTCGGTAGCGTCTTCAGACCGTTGATTCACTGGGGGTTTTTCGCATTTTCTCCCCGGATTGGGATGCTCGGCAGTGGGTGGCGCGCATCAGACGCAATGTCCATGTATGCGCAAGGGCCAATGCAGTTCTTCGTTTAAATGGCGCAGATGTGATTTGATAATTTGTGCCAACCCAGCGAAGAGTCAAAGCGCTTCAGCAGTCACGATGTCGATCGAGTCCTGCTGTTTTGATGGTTTCTTGCTGGCGGTGGCAATGGTGCCTCGAAGAGCATCGAGTCCAGCTTCAATGGCGAGGCCGGGCACCACCAACCAAGCAGTCGCTGCTTCCCGGCTCGGCACTGGGAACACTACGCGACGCGCTGGTGGACCGCGCTGGTTTGTGCTTCTTGAGACGGCCTGCGTTTGCCACTGAAGAGCATAAGAACACAGGTGCCGTCGCACCATTCCTTTTTTTGATCCTGACCACTTTGCGGCGTCGATGAATGCCTGCAAGGGTTTGTTGTACCGGTGGTCTTTTATGGACTATCCGGTACGTTTTGTTGTCGAAGACACGATGTCCTGCGTGCGTGGCGCGGGGATGAAGAGGAGGATGGAATGATCCGGGAGATGTTCAGATGCTGATAGCCAGACTGCCAGCCCAAGAGGCGGAACGGTTGGCCCGCTTGCGACGCTTTGGCGTGCTCGACACCTTGCCTCAGGAGTCGTTCGACCACATCACCACGCTTGCGTCAGCCATCTGCGGCACACCCATGGCGCTGGTGTCGCTGGTGGATGAAGACCGCCAGTGGTTCAAGTCCAAGATCGGCCTCAGTGCATCGGAGACGCCGCGCGAAATGGCATTCTGTGCTCACGCCATCCTTGACCCGGACCACGTCATGGTCGTGGAGAACGCTCACCAGGATGAGCGCTTTCGCGACAACCCGCTGGTCACCGGCGACCCACGTGTGTGCTTCTACGCCGGTGCGCCGATCGTAACCCGTGATGGTCTGCCCATGGGCACGGTCTGTGTGATCGATCACCAGCCCCGAAAGCTCGACGCGCAGCAGGAACAGTCGCTGCGCTCTCTGGCGAGCCTGGTGCTGAGCCTGATGGAGCGTGAAGAAGCCCACCAGTTCAATCTGCACACACAGCAGCAAGAGTCGGTGCGACAAGCCGAGATGCAGGCCAGCCTGGCCGCGGCGGGGCTCGATCTGCTGTCATACGTCGACAGCGACTACACCTATCGATACGTCAACAACTGCTACCTGCAATACTGGGGCCGGCAGCTTGAGGACATTGTCGGCCAACGCATTCCCGAACTCATGGGCGAGGACACCTTCAGCCGCCTTGTTAAACCGCATTTCGACACGGCGCTGAGCGGGCAGGAAGTGTCTTACGAAGCTGTCATTGCCTTTCCCGGGGTGGGCGAGCGTGCGGTCGAAGTCACCTACCTCCCGGCATTCAGGCCAGATGGCAGCGTGAAAGGCGTGGTGGTCCGTTCCCACGATGTGCAGGGTATCCACACACGCGAGTTGGACCTGAAAGCCACGGTCGAGCAGCTCGAGCATAAGACACTGGAGCAGCAGCGCTTCATTCACATCATCTCGCACGACCTGCGCGAACCCATCAACACCATCTGCAACTTCTCGGGCCTGCTGGCCGAAGACGAGACTCTTAACCTGCCTCCCCATGCGAGCAAATACCTGGGCTATGTTCAAAGCGGTGGCAATCGAATCAAGTGTCTGCTCGACGATTTGCTCGAGTTCCTTCACCTGGACCGCCACGACCTGGACCTGGCGCCCGTGAACATGAACACCGTGGCCGCCAATGTGTGCGAAGACCTTTCCAGCCGCATCGCAGAGCGCAAGGCACAAGTTGATGTGGCGGCATTGCCCGCCGTCATGGGAGACGCCACCTTGCTGCGCATATTGGTGCAAAACCTGGTGGCCAATGCCCTGAAGTTCTGCCCCTCGGACCGCACGCCGATGATCTCCATCGAAGGCTGCGAGGAAGATGGATGGCACCTGATCCGGGTGCAGGACAACGGCATCGGCATTCCACCAGAGCACAGGAAAAAAATCTTCGAGATGTTCACGCGCCTGCACAACAAGAAAGATGTCCCCGGTACAGGCCTGGGTCTGTCCATCTGCCGGCGCATCGCCGACTTGCATCGAGGGCAGATTCAGGTAGGCTCGGATCAGATGCAAGGCAGCTGTTTCGAGCTGAAGCTGCCGGTGGCCCATGCCAGCTGAGGACACAGGAGAGAGCGCATGAACAGCTACGACCGCTTTGTACTGATAGACGACAATGAAGCGGACAACGTCTACCACGAGATCATGATCCGTCGCGCGGGGTTCACCGGCGAGATCCTGATCTTTTACAGTGGTATCGAGGCGCTCGAGTTTTTTCGCACCGATGCGCTCACCACCAGGATGTGCATTTTTCTCGACATCAACATGCCCCTCATGAGCGGCTTCGAAATGGTCGAGGAAGCCACGCCACTCCTGACGGACAAGCCCAGCCTGCTGCTGGTCATGCTCACATCGTCAGACAACCAGGCCGACAAACAGCGCGCCAAGGCACTCAGCCTCATCAAGGGCTATGTGACCAAACCACTGTCTGTGCCAGTCATCCAGCGACTGCTGGGCGGTGGCATGCCGGACGCGTAACGGAGAGTAGGGCGGGTCGGGCTTGTTGGGTCATGCTCGTCCGGCCCACCAGGGCTCTGCCATTGAACCCTGGATAGCTTTGGTAGTTGCTTCAGGAGTTGCTTCAGGAGTGGCTTCCGATGTGGCGGCAGTTCTCATGGCAATGGCAATGGCAATGAGGCTGAGCTCCGGCCGTGTTTCATCAAAGCAGGGAAGCATGGCCGAAGCCGGTGTCTTTGAAGCGGGCTATCATGGGCGTGTTTCATTTTTGTAGGTCGAAATAATGACTCAATTGATGCACGCGCGCGAAAACAACAATCGTCGCTGGGGATGGGCGTCTTCCTTGCTGGTGGTCGGGGCGATGGCTCTGGCCCAGGCAGCCTGTGCCAATGCCGGTACCGCCGGTGGCCACGGGGCTGCTGGCCCGAGCAACACTTTTGCCGGGTCCTGGTCGGTGAAGGTGTGTGACAAGGCGATGCCTGCCGGCGAGTGTGGCGGCTTCACGGTCGATCTGTTGCAGAAAGGCAGCCGCATCTGCGGCGCGCACCATGCCGCGACGCCACGCCTCTCGCGCATCGATGAAGGGCAGGGCCGATCGGTGGTGGGCACTGTGGTGGGCAACACCGCCGTGCTGACCATTCGCAGCGGGCGCAATGGTGCCATTGCCATGGCCACGCTTGAGAAGCAGGCCGATGGCGTGCATTGGGTGCGTACCGAGAAGGTGCTGGACGGCGAGGGCGGTGATGACCTCATTGCGGTGGACACTGTGCTCGAGCGCAGCAAGCCGGAAGACCTGAATCCGGCAAGTCACGATGCGTTGGCCAGCCTGTGCAAGGCCTATTGGGGCGAGGCACGCTGAAGCCAGACCTGTCGCCTGCCCAGTGGAAGGTCTGAACGCTCAATGCGGCCGGCCACTGGGCGCCACAACAAAGAGCCTGCAGGGCAGAGGGAGGATCAAGAATCATGGATTACCAATCGCTGGATGCCGCCACTTACGCAGCCCGCTTGCGTCAGGTCATCGCGGAAACCGAATCGCTTCATGGGCATGCGCAGGACGTGGGAGATGGCAAGGCCACCATCGGCTGGGGCTATACCTTCAACCGCAACAACAACGCAGCCATCTGGCAGGCGTCCGGCATTGCGCTGACTGACGACCAATGGCGGCAGATTCGGGCCATCGATGCGGCCGGCACGGATGCCGAGAAAACGCGTCTTGGTCTGGCGTTCAGCCGCGAGCTCAGCGAGGCTGAGGCTGACCAGTTGCTGGTGGCCTCGGCTGCCGAATATGCGGTGCACGCGGACAGGCTGGGCATGCCTGACTCCCACGAACGCCTGGCCCTCACTTCCGTGACCTACAACCGGGGTGTCACGGCCATGAGAGGCCACCCCTTGCTCGACGCCATCGAAACGGGCAACCGTGCGGAGGCCTGGTATCAGCTGCGCTACAACTGCTGGGGCTCGAATGCGCCCTATGAAGCTGGCTTGCGCAAGCGGCGCCTGGTGGAGGCCGAGGTGTTCGGCCTTTACGACGACGAGCAGAACGTGACACCCGAAGAAGCCAAATCGGTCATGCAGATGCTCACGCTGCACCGCGACCACATCCAGGACGTGGAGGGTCGGTGGGGCGAGACGCTGACCGGACAGGCCGGCGCCCGCGACCTGCTGGCCCTGGCCAATCGCGACTACCCCGGCGTGACGGGCACCTTTGGCGAAGCGCCCACCATTCGTGACGCGCTTGAACCGGCGCGCCTGGCCTGGATGGCGCATTTGCGTGAGACCTATCCCGAAGTGGCCGACGCACTGGGCGATGACCGTTTTGATGTGGCAGGCATCTATGTCGATCCCGGTCGCGATCTGGCTGCCGGACAGAACCACACGACAGCAGACCAGCCGGACCCGAACCATGCGGCCACGTTGGACACGCCCGTGCGGCGAGAAGAGCCTGCGCGCGAAGACCTGATGGTCGGGCTGGGCGGCGATGATGTGCTCAAGAGCGGCAATGCCAATGACGTGCTCATTGGCGGCGGCGGTCGCGACCGCCTTGAGGGCGGCGCAGGCATGGATCTGTATGTCGTAGAGGCCAACGCCACGATCGCCGACAGAGACGGTCAGGGGATGGTGTTCTGGGGAGGGAAGGCCCTCAACGGTTCGCCTGAACAGGGGTTCACCTATCGCAAGGAAAGTGGCCACCTGGTGGTGACCAATGCGCAGGGTGAACACATCACCATTGAAAACTACCAGGGCGGCCTCGGCATCACGCTGCCGCCAGACGAGCCGGAAAAGGAGGCCTCGCTCGACCCGGCGGACGCGCCTCACAGTCTCGACCCGCTGCGCGAAGCCATGGACGAGGCGGGCTACTCCGCGCAAGACCAGCAACGAATCGCGCAGGCCTGGGAGCAACACCTGGCCGCAAAAGGCCTGGGCGAGCCCGAGCGCCTGATGCTCAGCCAGGACGGTTCACGCATTGCAGCCTTGCACAACGGCATCCTGACCGAGTTGAACGTGGCAGACGCGCTGAGCGCATCGCCCACCGCACAGGAGGCGGCGCAGCCCCAGAGCGTCACCGGGCAGGCCCTGGCGCAGACCGAACCCACAGAGCAGATGGAACTAGAGGCGTCTCGCAGCATTTGATGTCAGGCTGAACAGAGGGGATACTCGGCGCAGCGCCGTCTGCTTTCAGAAGAGGGCCAATGACGCACGCGCCAGCCATCAGGAGACAACACCCCATGCCCGTCATCTACGAAAAGCGAACCTACTCCGTCATCGTCGGCCAGATGCCGGAGGTGATGCGTCTCTACACCACGCAGGGTTGGCCCGCGATGGAGGCCGGTGGGTTTGGCGAGAAGTGTGTGGGCTATTTCACCAGTGATACCGGCGAGCTGCATCAGCTGGTGCACCTGTGGCGTTTTGAAAGCGACGACGACCGGCGCGACTTCTGGAAGCGGCTGATGCAGGATGATGACTTCATGGCATTTGCCCGGCAGTTGCGGCCGCTGCTCAAGACGCAGGATAACCAGCTGCTGCTGGCGGCGCCCTGGGGGACGCATCCTTGAGCGGACAGCTGCCTGGCAAGCTGAGCATTCGCCTCGAAACCGAAGCGGACCACCGGTCCGTGGAAATGCTCACCCGTGAAGCGTTCTGGAATCTCTACCGGCCTGGCTGTGATGAGCACTACACCACGCACCTGATCCATGGTCACGACGATTATCTGCCAGACCTCACATTTGTTGCCGAGGTCGACGGCGAACTGGTGGGCAGCATTGTCTACACCCGCTCATTCCTGGTGAACGAACAGACGGGCCAGCGAGCAGAGACGGCTACCTTCGGGCCACTGTGCGTGCACCCGGCCTGGCAGCGCAAAGGTGTGGGCGCGGCGCTGATCCAGCACACGAAAGCCCTGGCGACGCAAAAAGGCTATGCGGCCATTGCCATCCTGGGCGATCCACACAACTACTGCAAGCACGGCTTTCAGACCGGACGTGACCTCAACGTGTGCATGTCCGGTGGGCGCTACCCTCTGGGTTTGCTTGTGCTGCCATTGCGTCAGGGCTTCTTCGATGCCAGCGCTAGTGCGTCGGAGGCGCCCGCTCGCTGGACACTGCACATCAGCCCGGTGTTCGAGTTCGACCCCGCCGCCGCGGAGGCGTACGACGCGCGGTTTCCACCCAGGGAGAAGCGTCACCAGTGGTCGCAAGACCTGTTTTCCATGCTGGTGCGTTCGGTGGTGGAGTAGCAGCGCCCCATACAATGGTCGCCTCTCCCGGTGTGCGTGCCAGGAGATTTCATTTCTCGTCGTTAGTCTTTCGTCTTTCGTCTTTCGTTCTTCATCGTTTACCCGTCTCCAGACATCAACCCCCATGAGTGCCTTGCCTCCTTGCCCTGCCTGCAATTCCACCTACACCTATGAGGATGGCGACATGCTGATGTGCCCCGAGTGCGCGCATGAGTGGAAAGCGGGAGAAGAAGCGGTGGCCGGGCAGGACGACGATGTGATTGACGCCAAGGATGCCAACGGCAACGCGCTGGCCGATGGGGATGACATCGTGGTCATCAAGGACCTCAAGGTCAAGGGTTCGTCACTGGTGGTGAAAATTGGCACCAAGGTCAAAGGCATTCGCCTGGTCTCGGGTGATCACAACATCGATTGCAAGGTTCCGGGCGTGGGCGCCATGAAGCTCAAATCCGAGTTCGTGAAAAAGGCCTGATCACATTTCGCTACCCCTGACGGAAGGGGGTGACGGTAAGGTCGGAGTTCCATAGCCTCAAAAGCCCACAGGTGCGAAGACGAATCCGGCCCGCTCCTGCACACTTGAATCTCCGGGGTGAATTGCCATGCAGAAAACCGTCTTGCCACTGATGTTGTCCCTGGCCATGTCGTGCTCGTCCCTGCTGATGATGGCGCGGGCCTCTGCCCAGACCGGACAACAGGAGACACAACAGCGCTTCCCCGACGTGATCGGCGTGAAGGTCAGGCCTGCTGCCGGTGGCGGCCGGCAGTTCGACTTCGATGTCACCATCTCTTCGCCCTACGACACACCAGACCGGTACGCGGATGGGTTCAGGGTCAAGGGCAAGGACGGTACCGTTTACGGTGTGCGCAAGCTCTGGCACGACCATGCGGGCGAGCAGCCGTTCACCCGGGATCTCTACGGGGTCGACATTCCGTCCGGCGTGAGCAGCGTGACCGTCGAAGCGCGCGACCAGCAGCATGGCTGGGGTGGCGAAACACTTGACGTGATCCTGCCAAAGAAGCGTTGAGCTTCAGCGCGCGCTGCTGCCCAGAGAGAGCATCCGGTAGGCCTGAGGTGGCAGGCCGGCAGCGAGTTTGAACACCCTGCTGAAATGAGCCGAGTCGGCGAAGCCACACCGGTGTGCAATGCTGGTCAGCGGCTCGTGCGTTTCGATCACGGCATCGATGCCTGCATGCAGCCGCAATGCCCGCAACAGCACTGGCCAGGTGATGCCTCGTTGCGCCAGCTTGCGCTGGAAATTGCGCGGGGACATGTGCATCATTTCTGCTGCGCGCTCGAGCCCCCAGTTGTCGTCGGGAGCTTCGCTGACACGTACGAGCAGTGGCATCAAGGGGTCCGATGCACTCAAACCATTGAGTTGCGTCAGTGCGATGGGCTGGGTGGGGCGCGCCAGCATGGCAACCCGCCCCTGTTGATCACCCGTTGATCTGTCGGTATCGGCCAATGCCTGTCCGCCCATGCGCTCAAATGCGGCAGCGATGACATGGCTGAGAAACCTCGCCACTCGGGGCGACTGGTGCGACTGGTTGGCGCCAATGCTCACGCGGATGGCGTGCGCACCGTCGAGTTGGAGTTTGGTGTGGTAGTGGCCGGGCAGGGAGTCGCTGATGAGGTTCCAGCGCCGCACAAAATCCTTCTCGTCCCGTGACGAGCCCAGCAGCCGAACCACCGGCGCCGATTCCGCCACACAGACCAGCCGCGCGGCAGCCTGCATGCCGGCGTCGCTGTCGGTCAGTCCCGGCAGCGGCGGGGCCAGGTCTTTCATGATGCGTGAGGGCTCTTGCGGCGAATGGACAGGGCTCAGTGCCTGCGTGCCCAGCCGGCACCACATGCTCAAGTCGATTGCAGCCTCTCCGTCGTCGTTAGTCGTCAACGGGTCTGCGGCCGTCCAGGGCGCCACGGCATGGAGGACGCTGTGATGCATGTCCTGCACGGCGCGGACGCGAGGGGGCTGTTGCCCTTTTGTTCGGGCAGAAGTGCTAAGGCTGGTAGGCATCAATGCGGGTTGGCGGGTTGGTTCAAGCTTGTGCCGGCATCACGTGTGAGCATAGGGCATCACGTCAAATGGCGGTCAGACTGACTGCTGTTTGGCTGTTTTTGTATTCTTTTATCTTATTCGGTGATTGTTGCGGGGGAAGGGATGCCAAGTCAACGCTGGAGACGCCGCTTTGGCCACTGGCTCGCCAAGGCCTTTCTGGCCCGGTTCAGGCTGCCAAGAGACGCCGTGCGCTGGGCGTTGCGCAGGCACGCCACCAAGCTGGCTCTCATCACACCTGATCGCAGCCTGACGTATGCCCAGCTTCAGCAGCGTGTGATGCGTCTGGCCGGAGCCCTGCAAGCTGCCGGCATCCAGCCCGGAGACAGGGTCCTGTGCCAATTGCCGGACAGCGCGGCCCTGATCGAGTTGCGCCTGGCTGCGCTGGAGATCGGTGCCGTGTTGATGACCATGCACGCGCACGCCGACAGCGAGCAGGTCTGGAAGGCCATCACGCGCGTGGGGCCCGGGCTGGTGGTAGCGGGCGAACACATGCCGCTGGCTCGTCTGGCCTTGCCTGAAGGCATCATCCGCATCGCGACAGGCGGCCCTTACGAACGATGGGTGGAAGAGGCTGAGCCACTCACTGAGCGCACGCGCTTTGAACCTGAAGCCACCGCAGCGCTGGGCATGACCTCCGGCACCACTGGCACACCCAAGCTGCTCGCTGCGACCCATCGCTCGTTGATGACCAGTCTGCAGCTGCTGATTCGTCATCTGGACCTGGAGGCGGCGACGCACGACATCGGGGTCGCGATGAGCGCCATCCCGTTGTCAGGGGCAGGTGGCGGCATGTTGCTGCCGTCCTTGTTGTCCGGGGCTTCGCTGGTGATTCCGCGCTCCTACGAAACACAGGACCTGGTCAACGCCATTGAAACCCATGGTGTCGAACGCCTGTTCCTCACCCCCAGCCAGATCAGCGATGTTCTGGACCTGTCAGCAGATGACCTGGAGCGCCTGCAATCCTTGCGCCAGATCATTTATGGCACGGAGATCATGCATTTGCCGCACCTGATCGAGGCGATACAGCTGTTCGGTCCGATTCTCCAGCAAGGCTATGGCAGCGCCGAAGTGTTGCCGCCAGTGACCTTGCTGAGCCCGACTGCACACCGCCTGGCCATGGTCAAAGGCGACTGGCATGCACTGCATTCTGTGGGCGCGGCCGTTCCCGAGGTGTCGGTGTCTGTGCGCGGGGCAAACGGACGCTCGCTGCCATCAGGACAGGTGGGCAAAGTATGGGTGACGAGCCCCACACGTTTCTCTGATCACTGGCAGACCGGCCCTGGCCAAGGCCAAGGCCATGAACCGTCAGCCGGTGGCACCATGTCGGAGCCGCTGTACATGGGCGACCTGGGCTACAAGGACGCCATGGGCCGGCTGCACATCATGGGACGGGAAGCCGATGTGATCGTCGTCGATGATGGTGCGCGTCTTTACCCGCGCGAGCTCGAAGATCACATGCTGAGCCACAGGGCCATCAAGGAAGTGGTGGTCACCCAGGGGGCGGACCGACGCGGTCCGGTGCTGGTGGTGGCAGCCTCGCTGCGGCGAAAGCACAAGGTAAAGCTGGCTGATGAGGCGCTGGCCGCTTCCTTGCGCGACCACCTCCAGACGCTCAAAGGCCTGCCACCGTGGCCGGTGGATGTCCGCTTGGTGGAGAAGCTGCCGCGATCGCCGTTGGGTAAGTTGTTGCGCAAGGATGTCCGCCAGATCGCCTTGACTGCGCCGAACGAGGCAGCTGAGTCCGGCGGCCTCAGGCTGGCGTCGTAGCAGGCACCTGGGCCTTTCCTGCGGCCTGCTCAGCCTGCGCTTCCTGTTGGGCCAGCCACAGCTGGTGGAGCAAGGGCAGGTCGATCTCTCCCACTTTCTGTCCGCTGTCGTCCAGCAGCTCGTACAGGAGCTGTCCAGGTTCCGGGCGCATGCTGAACAGCACGATGGCATCTGCGTCTTCACCGCCACCTTCCGTGTGTGGCGTGGTGTCCGCCGGCGAAACGGTGTAGCTGCCTGTGGGGCGCCGCTCCTTGACGCTGCCGTCGGCGTGATAGATCACATGGGTGCCGCGCACCACGAAGGTGTGGTTCAGGGCCATGTGGCGATGCAGGATGATGCGCTGTCCGGCATCGAAGCGAAACAGCACATCGGCAATGCCTTGTGCCAGGTCTACCTGCTGGATGTGGTAGGCGAAGTGCGGCGCGTCGCCAAACGGCTGCCACCGGATCTGGTCGGGGTTGAACCCGGGCTGTTGGTGAGCCGGAGCAGTTGTTTGTGCTTGTGTTTGTGTTTGTGTTTGTGTTTGTGTTTGGGCCATGTGTGTCTCCTCCTGGCTTTCTTGCATCCTGGCTTGTGCCGTGGACAGGGTCGGGTTGAAAAGCCCTATGCTGCCGCGAGGTCCCGCCACAGGTACAGGGCAAGCTGCCCTCGACAAGCCGGGTTCTTTGCCCGGCGCGGACATGAAAAAAGCCGTGGACCCTTTCAGGTTCACGGCTTTTTTGCCAGGAGAGAGGGCCGAATTACTTCAGCTTCACTTCCTTGTATTCCACGTGCTTGCGAGCTTTTGGATCAAACTTTTTGATCAGCATCTTCTCGGGCGTGGTCTTCTTGTTCTTGGAGGTGGTGTAGAAGTGACCGGTTCCAGCAGTGGACTCCAGCTTGATCTTCTCGCGTGCGCCTTTGGTAGCCATGTCGGTTCTCCTTATGCCTGGCCGCGAGCACGCATGTCTGCGAGCACGGCATCAATGCCCTTCTTGTCGATCAGGCGCAGAGCTGCACCCGAGACGCGCAGACGAACCCAGCGGTTCTCGCTCTCGACCCAGAAACGACGATATTGCAGGTTCGGCAGGAACCGGCGCTTGGTTTTGTTGTTGGCGTGGGAAACGTTGTTCCCGCTCATGGGCTTCTTGCCCGTTACATCACATACGCGTGCCATCAGGACACTCCGATACTTGTTTACAGCTGCCGCAGCGGGTTGAAGCCTTCGGACTTTCTTTCATCAAGAAAGCCCTGGTGTTTCCAACTGGCGGTTGAGCCTCACCTCGCCAGATTCTCAGGGTGGCGGTAACCCTTGTGTCTTTGCTGCGCTGACCGTATCCCATATGTGAAGCGGCAAAGGTGCAGCAAAGCCCACGATTGTAGCGCTTTTGACGGTGGCTTGTCACCAGTGGAGCGGCCGTTCGTCGGGCGAGGCGGCCGCCCCGGAGCCTGCCGGGTGCCTGATCAGCCCCCTTGCTGCTCCAGAAAACGCTGCGCGTCCAGTGCTGCCATGCAGCCGGTGCCGGCGCTGGTGATGGCCTGGCGGTACACGTGGTCTTGCACGTCGCCGGCTGCAAAGACGCCTTCCACGCTGGTCATGGTGGCCATGCCATTGGAGCCGGAGCGAGGCACGATGTAGCCGTCCTTCATCTCCAGCTGGCCAGTGAACAGCTCGGTGTTGGGGCTGTGACCGATGGCGATGAAGCAGCCCTGGAGCTTGAGGTCCTCGGTGGCGCCGGTCTGCACGTTCTTGATGCGGGCACCAGTCACGCCGGTCTCGTCGCCCAGCACTTCGTCGAGCACGTTGTGCACCTTGAGCTCGATCTTGCCTTCCTTGACCTTCTCCATGAGCTTGTCGACCATGATCGGCTCGGCGCGGAAAGTGTCGCGGCGGTGGACCAGACTGACTTTGCTGGCGATGTTGGAGAGGTAGAGCGCTTCTTCAACGGCGGTATTGCCACCGCCAACCACACAGACTTCCTGGCCGCGATAGAAAAAGCCGTCGCAGGTGGCGCAGGCCGAGACGCCTTTGCCCATGAAGGCCTCCTCGGATGGCAGGCCGAGGTACTTGGCGGAAGCACCGGTGGCGATGATCAGGGCATCGCAGCTGTATTCGCCGCTGTCACCTTTGAGGGTGAAGGGACGCTTGGAGAGGTCGACCTTGTTGATGTGGTCAAAAATGATCTCGGTATTGAAGCGCTCGGCGTGCTTGAGGAATCGCTGCATCAGCTCCGGACCCTGCACGCCGTCGGCGTCGGCAGGCCAGTTGTCGACCTCGGTGGTCGTCATGAGCTGCCCCCCCTGGGCAATGCCGGTGATGAGAACGGGGTTGAGGTTGGCGCGTGCGGCATACACGGCCGCCGTGTAGCCGGCAGGTCCTGAACCGAGAATGAGTACTTTGGTGTGCTTCATGACGCTTTTGCGCTGCATTGGGCGCAATCTGTGGTTTAGAGTGTATTTGCGGGCCTTTTTTGGCCCATTACGTGAAATTATTCCGCTACATTAAAGCAGTGTCACTTGGCTGACATTGCCATTCTAAGAAAAGTGCTGCTGTGAAGCAGCCGCGTTAATGGAGCCCATGCATGTCCATATTGTCGAACCTTGAACTGATTCGCCGCGTGCCTCTCTTCTCTACGTTGACGCAGCTGCAGGCCGAATCAGTGGCAGATGCGGTTGTCAAACGGCGGTTCAAGCGCGGCGAAGTCATTGTGGAACAGGGCAAGAAATCCGATTTCCTCGCCATTGTCCTGACTGGCCGTGCCCGGGTCGTGACCACTGACAGCCGCGGCCGTGAGGTCATTCTGGCCACGATGAATCCCGGCGACTACGTTGGCGAAATGAGCCTGATCGACAACCAGCCTCACTCGGCTTCCGTTCGGGCCGAAATCCAGACCGATGTCCTGATTCTCGGCCGTGCCGAGTTTGCGCGCTGCCTGCCCGAAAATACCTCCATGGCCTATGCGGTGATGCGCGGACTGGTCCAGCGCCTTCGCCAGGCCGACCGCAAGATTGAATCGCTGGCCCTGCTCGACGTGTACGGCCGCGTAGCCCGCGCCCTGCTCGAGACAGCGCGCGAAGATCCCGATGGCCGCCTGATCATTCGCGACCGAGTGTCGCGCCAGGACGTGGCCAAGATGATTGGAGCCTCCCGCGAGATGGTCAGCCGGGTCATGAAAGACCTGGAAGACCGCGGCTTCATCGAAGTCGACGAGGACGGCAACACCATCATCAAGGAACGGCTCAATTCCCTGGGCTGACGCTTTCACACGCTCTGTTACGCGTGGCTTTGTGCCACGCGTGCCGGCGTGTTCACATGCGTTAAAGTCGTTGCGGAATTGATCGCCCTTGTATGACCTATTCTCTCAACACACTGAACGCAGACCGGCGGGCCCAGGAACAGGTGCCGACCGGCGTTTCGCGCTTTGCGCACGAGATCGGCCTGGTGCTCGGCGCTGCGGTTCTGGCCTTCTGCCTGCTGGCCTTGCTGACCTACTCATCTGCCGACCCCGCGTGGAGCACTTCGGGCACCAACGACAGGGTCACCAACTGGACGGGCGCATTGGGGGCCTTGCTGGCTGATGCCGGCTACTTCATTGCGGGCTTCTCCGTCTGGTGGGTCTTCCTCGCCGGCTTGCGCGTATGGCTCTCGGCATTGGCCAAGTGGTTGCGCGGCACGCACGGCATTGCGCCAGCCTCCATCGGTGCACCCGACCCGGATGCCTCAGCGTTGCAGCGCTGGTGGCAATCGCGCTGGTCTTTCTGGATCTGCCTGACCCTTTTGCTGGTGGTGAGTGCGGCCCTGGAATGGAGCCGCCTGCACAGCTGGGACAGCGCATTGCCCGGGCATTCGGGCGGCGTGCTGGGGCAGCTGGTGGGTGAGTCTGCCTTGCGCTGGCTGGGGGTGACGGGGTCGGCGCTGGCCTTGCTGGCGCTGGCGGTGGCCGTGACGCCCCGTGTGTTCGATTTTTCCTGGGGCCATTGGGCCGAAGCCATTGGTCAGAAGCTGGTGACCTGGTTTGAAACCCGGCGCGAAAAACGCGAGGCGGTGGAAGACCAGCGCATTGGCGAACAGGCTGCACGTGAGCGGGAAGTGGACGTGGCCGTGGTGCGTGAAGAGATCGAGGATCAGCACCCGGCGCCATTCGTGATCGAGACCCCGACGCCCAAAGTGGTCAAGAGCGAGCGCGTCATCAAGGAACGTCAGAAACCCTTGTTCAAGGAGCTGCCCGACAGCAACCTGCCGCAGGTGGACCTGCTCGACAGTCCGCCAGAGATGCAGTCCACGGTGGACAGCCAGACGCTGGAGATGACCAGCCGCCTGATCGAGAAGAAGCTCAAGGATTTCGGCGTTGAGGTGCGCGTGGTGGCAGCGGCCCCTGGCCCTGTGATCACCCGCTACGAAATCGAGCCGGCCACTGGCGTGAAAGGTTCGCAAATCGTGAACCTGGCCAAGGATCTGGCGCGTTCGCTCTCGCTGGTGTCGATACGTGTGATCGAGACCATTCCGGGCAAGAACCTGATGGCGCTGGAGCTGCCCAACGCCAAACGCCAGACCATCCGCCTGAGCGAAATCCTGGGGTCGCAAACCTATAACGATGCCAAGTCGCTGCTCACCATGGGGCTGGGCAAGGACATCGGCGGTCAGCCCGTGGTGGCGGATCTGGCCAAGATGCCGCACTGCCTGGTCGCTGGTACGACCGGCTCGGGCAAGTCGGTCGGTATCAATGCCATGATCCTGTCGCTGCTGTACAAGGCTGACGCCAAGGACGTGCGCCTGCTGCTGATTGATCCGAAGATGCTGGAGATGAGCGTCTACGAGGGCATTCCGCATCTGCTGGCACCTGTGGTGACTGACATGAAGCAAGCTGGTCACGGCCTGAACTGGTGTGTGGGCGAGATGGAGCGCCGCTACAAGCTCATGAGCAAGATGGGCGTGCGCAACCTGGCAGGCTTCAACACCAAGATGGACGATGCCAAGGCCCGGGGCGAGATCATTCCGAACCCGTTCAGCCTCAACCCTGAAGAACCTGAGCCGCTGGATCGTCTGCCTTACATCGTGGTGGTCATCGACGAACTGGCCGACCTGATGATGGTGGTCGGCAAGAAGATCGAAGAACTCATCGCCCGTCTGGCGCAGAAGGCCCGCGCCGCAGGCATTCACCTCATTCTGGCGACGCAGCGCCCCAGCGTGGATGTGATCACCGGCCTGATCAAGGCCAACATCCCGACGCGCCTGTCTTTCCAGGTCAGCAGCAAGATCGACAGCCGCACCATTCTCGACCAGATGGGGGCCGAGACGCTGCTGGGCATGGGCGACATGTTGTACCTGCCCTCCGGCACGGGCTTCCCGACGCGCGTGCACGGCGCTTTCGTCAGTGACGACGAAGTGCACCGTGTGGTGGCCTATCTCAAGGAGCAGGGGGGCGAGCCCAACTATGTGGAGGGACTGCTCGAAGGCGGTGCAGGAGAAGGCGGCGCGGACATCTTCGGCGAAGGTGGTGACGGCGAAGGTGGCGAGAAGGACCCGCTGTACGACCAGGCGGTGGCCATTGTCATCAAGGACCGCAAAGCCAGCATCTCCTACGTGCAGCGCAAGCTCAAGATCGGCTACAACCGTGCGGCCCGCCTGCTCGAAGACATGGAGAACGCCGGTCTGGTCAGTGCCCTGACCTCCAGCGGCCAGCGCGACATCCTGGTGGCTTCGCGCGAAGATTGATACCGGGCGCTGTGCCGGGAAGAAACCTTGCGCAGTGCTTTGAACCAACCGCCTGCGGGCGGGTCAGACTCACCATGATCAAACTCAGACACGTTTTCATCGGAGCGGCCTTGAGCTGCACGACATGGCTTGCCCACGCGGGGGGCATCAGCGCACTGGAACAGTTCGTACAGAAAACCCGCAGCGGCGACGCGGCCTTCACGCAGACAGTGACCTCGCCGAAGCGCCAGGGTGAAGAAGTCCAGCGCCAGAAGACGTCGAGCGGGCGGTTTACCTTCTTGCGCCCAGACAGGTTCCGGTTCGTCTACGCCCGGCCCTTCGAGCAGGTGATCGTGGCCGACGGACACACACTCTGGTTTTTTGACGCCGACCTCAATCAGGTCACCAAGCGCGACCAGCAGCAGGCACTGGGCAGCACGCCGGCAGCCCTGATCGCCTCCAGCACAGACATGGGCAGCGTGCGAAAGTCGTTCGAGCTCAAGGATGTGGACGGCGGTGACGGACTGGCCTGGCTGGAAGCGAGGCCAAAGCGGCAGGACGGCCAGGTAGAGCTCGTGCGCATGGGCTTTGATGGCGACCGTCTGGCTCGCCTGGAGATCACCGACGGGCTGGGTCAGGTGTCCGTGCTGGCCTTCAGTGGGTGGAACGATGGTGCATCGTTGAAGCCCGATGATTTCCTGTTCGAGGTGCCGCAGGGTGCCGATGTGATCAGCCAGTGAGCATCCAGCCGTGACGGGAATGCACGTACCGCTGGCCGAGCGCCTTCGACCCAAGAGTCTCTCCGAGGTCATTGGTCAGCAGCAGGTGCTGGGTGAGGGCATGGCTTTGCGCCTGGCGTTTGAATCGGGCCAGCCGCACAGTTGCATTCTCTGGGGGCCGCCGGGCGTTGGCAAAACCACCATTGCACGTTTGATGGCCGACGCGTTTGACGCGCAGTTCATCACCATCAGTGCAGTCCTCGGGGGTGTCAAGGACATTCGCGAGGCCGTGGAGCAGGCGCAGGCTGCGCGCGATGGCTTGCAGGCCCAGCGCACGATCGTGTTTGTCGACGAGGTGCACCGGTTCAACAAGAGCCAGCAGGACGCCTTCCTGCCGCACGTGGAAAGTGGCCTGTTTACCTTCATCGGCGCCACCACCGAGAACCCGTCCTTTGAGGTGAATTCGGCCCTGCTCTCGCGGGCTGCGGTGTATGTGCTGCAGCCGCTGGGCAACGAGGATCTGCGTCAGCTGGTGCAGCGGGCGCAGGCCATCAAAGCCGTGCCAGCCGTGGAAGAGGCCGCCCTCGAGCGCTTGCTGGGATATGCCGACGGCGACGCACGGCGGTTGCTCAACACGCTGGAGACACTGGCGGTAGCCGCGGGCAAGGAAAAGCGTGAGCAGGTCACCGACGAGTGGCTGCTGAAGGTTCTGGGCGAGCGGATGCGTCGCTATGACAAAGGTGGCGAGCAGTTCTACGACACCATCAGTGCACTGCACAAGAGCGTTCGTGGCTCGGACCCGGACGCGGCACTGTATTGGTTTGTTCGAATGCTCGATGGCGGTGCAGACCCTCGCTATCTGGCGCGCCGTTTTGTGCGCATGGCCAGTGAAGACATCGGACTGGCCGACCCTCGGGCGCTGCGGCTGGCACTCGATGCGGCCGAAGTGTATGAGCGTCTGGGCTCACCGGAAGGAGAATTGGCCCTGGCCGAGTGCGTGGTTTATCTGGCCGTGGCGCCCAAGTCTAATGCGGTCTATGTCGCCTACAACCAGGCCAGGGCTTTTGTTCGAAAAGACGGTTCACGCCCGGTGCCCATGCATTTGCGCAATGCCCCGACCAAGCTCATGAAGGAGCTGGACTACGGCAAGAACTACCGATACGCCCACGATGAGCCAGATGGCTTTGCCGCCGGCGAGGTTTACCTGCCCGACGGCATGGTCGAGCCCGGCTTCTACCAGCCGGTGGAGAGGGGGCTCGAGATTCGCATCGCGGAAAAAATGCGCCAGTTGCGCGCACGAAACGAGGAAGCGCGCCATTCCTCGGAGACGGGCGGCCGAGCCAAATAGGTCGCTGCGGCTGCGATCTGTCTATGCGCCGGGCCCCGCTATTTCCGCTCCAAATGGTTCAATTTCGCGAATTTTGCGCACTGAGCCGCAAAAAAGTATCAGCCGCATCGGTGCTTGCACGTATTCGGTGCATGAGCGGCCGGGATAAAATGTCTGGTTACAACCCGCTGTCTGGTGTCGTCCAATCGTTCCAGGCATGGCGGGTTTTTTGCTAAGCCGAAGAATCGATAAACGCGCATCTCTCGTCCACAAGACGTGGAGCTGCAAGGGGCCAGACGGCCCCACCTTCCAACCAAACGGAGTCTTGCATGGACAGTACCCTGCTACAGCAGATCATCAACGGTCTGGTGCTTGGCAGCATGTATGCACTGGTGGCCTTGGGCTACACCATGGTGTACGGGATCATCGGCCTCATCAACTTCGCCCATGGCGAGGTCTTGATGGTAGGCGCCTTGACCAGCTGGAGCATTATCAGCCTCATGACGGATGCGGCCGTTGGCATGCCAGGGTGGTCCATCCTGCTGCTGGCGATGCTGATATCCATGTTTGTGTGTGGTGCCTTGAACTGGACCATCGAGAAGCTGGCCTACCGGCCACTGCGGAACTCGCCCAGACTGGCCCCGCTGATCACCGCGATCGGTATGTCGCTGCTGCTGCAGACGCTGGCCCAGATGATCTGGAAGCCCAACCCCAAGCCATTTCCGTCCATGCTTTCGCGCGAACCGATCGAGATCGGTGGCGCAGTGATTTCGGTGACGCAGATCACCATTCTGGCAACCACGGTGGTGTCGCTGGCCCTGCTCATGTGGATCGTCAACCGAACCAGCCTGGGCCGCGCCATGCGGGCCACGGCCGAAAACCCGCGCGTCGCTGCACTGATGGGCATCCGTCCTGACGTGGTGATTTCCGCGACCTTCATCATCGGCGCCATGCTGGCGGCGGTGGCCGGCGTGATGTGGGCGTCCAACTACGGTACGGTCCAGCACACCATGGGTTTCATGCCTGGTCTCAAGGCCTTTGTGGCCGCCGTGATGGGCGGTATTGGCAACCTCGCGGGCGCTGTGGTCGGGGGCGTGGCCCTGGGCCTGATCGAATCGCTGGGCGCTGGCTATCTTGGCGCGCTCACTGGTGGCTTCCTGGGCAGCCAGTACAGCGACATCTTTGCATTCGTGGTGCTGGCCCTGGTGCTGACCCTGCGTCCTTCGGGGCTGCTGGGTGAGCGTGTGGCTGACCGGGCTTGATGGCGAAGGAGCATCTCAAATGACTCAAAACAAATCGACCAAGCTCATCATGTTCGCCGTGGCTGCCGTGGCGCTGATGGTCTTTCCGCTGCTGCTGCAGGCCACGGGCAACAATTCCTATGCCCGTATCGTCGACCAGGCACTGCTCTATGTGCTGCTGGCGCTGGGCCTGAACATTGTGGTGGGCTACGCCGGGCTGCTCGATCTGGGCTACATCGCGTTCTATGCGGTGGGTGCCTATCTTTACGGCTTGCTGGCCTCGCCCCATCTGGTGCAGGCGTTTCCTGCCATTGCCGAGGCATTCCCGGGCGGCATGCACACCAACATCTTTCCGGTGCTGATCATTGCCGCGATTTTTGCCGGCATCGTGGGCATGATTCTGGGGGCGCCAACGCTCAAGCTGAGAGGCGACTACCTGGCCATCGTGACACTGGGCTTTGGCGAGATCATTCGCATCTTCATGCTCAACCTGGATCGTCCGATCAACATCACCAACGGCCCCAAGGGCTTGCCGCAGGTGGATGCGCCCAACGTTCTGGGCATCAGCTTCGCCAAGCGCCTGACCATAGGCGACTACACGATCGAGCCGGTGACCATGTACTACTACCTGTTCCTGGCGTTTGTGATCATGTCGGTGTTCATCTCGTATCGCCTGCAGGATTCCCGTATCGGCCGGGCCTGGATGGCGATTCGTGAAGACGAAACGGCGGCCAAGGCCATGGGTCTGAACACCCGCAACCTGAAGCTGCTGGCCTTCGGCATGGGCGCCACGTTTGGCGGCATCTCCGGTGTGCTGTTTGCGTCTTTCCAGCGTGGCGTCTATCCCGAATCCTTCATCCTGATGGAATCGGTGATGGTGGTGGCCATGGTGGTGCTGGGCGGCCTGGGCCACATCCCGGGGGTCATCCTGGGTGCGCTGCTGCTGGCCGCGCTGCCAGAGGTGCTGCGCCATTTTGCTGGCCCGCTGGGCCAGCTGACCGACGGTCGTCTGGCACCCGAGATCCTGCGTCAGCTGCTCATCGCGCTGGCGATGATTGTGGTGATGCTGGTGCGGCCGAAAGGTTTGTGGCCATCCCCAGAGCACGGCAAGTCGCTGGCACGTTGATCAAGGAGAACAGCGACATGAGTGAAACCATTCTCCGAGTGAGCGATGTCTCCAAACGCTTTGGTGGCCTGCAGGCCCTCAGCGATGTGGGACTGGAAATCCAGCGTGGCCAGGTCTATGGCCTGATCGGCCCCAATGGTGCCGGCAAGACCACCTTCTTCAACGTGCTGACCGGCCTGTACACACCGGACAGCGGATCGTTCGAACTGGCTGGCAAGCCCTATGTGCCAACGGCGGTTCACGAAGTGGCAAAGGCGGGCATTGCCCGCACTTTCCAGAACATTCGCCTCTTTCCCGAGATGACCGCGCTGGAAAACGTCATGGTGGGTCGGCACGTGCGAACCCATTCCGGGTTGATCGGTGCTGTGTTTCGCACCAGTGGCTTCCGCAAGGAAGAAGCCGAGATCCGTGCCAGAGCCGAGGAGTTGCTCAAGTACGTGGGTATCGAGCGATTTGCCGAATTCAAGTCGCGCACGCTCAGCTATGGTGACCAGCGCCGACTGGAGATTGCACGCGCTTTGGCCACCGATCCGCAGCTGATTGCACTGGACGAGCCTGCAGCGGGCATGAATGCCACTGAAAAGGTGCAGTTGCGGGAGCTGATCGACCGCATTCGCCAGGACAACCGCACCATTTTGCTCATCGAGCACGATGTGAAGCTGGTCATGGGGCTGTGCGACAAGGTGACCGTGCTGGACTACGGCAAACAGCTCTCCAGCGGTACGCCCGCAGAGGTCCAGAACGACCCCAAAGTGATCGAGGCCTACCTCGGCACCGGCAACTGAAGCAGAAGCAGAAGGCGACAAACACATCATGTCCAACACACTTCTCAAAGTCAGCGGCCTCAAGGTGTCCTATGGTGGCATCAAGGCCGTCAAAGGCATCGACCTCGAGGTTCAAGAGGGCGAACTCATTTCGCTGATCGGATCCAATGGTGCGGGCAAGACCACCACCATGAAAGCCATCACCGGCTCCCTGCAGTTCGAGGGCGGTGACATTGCCTACCTCGGCCAGAACATTCAGGGCCAGGGTGCCTGGGACCTGGTGCGCCAGGGCCTGGCCATGGTGCCTGAGGGCCGTGGCGTGTTCACCCGGATGAGCATCACGGAAAACCTGCTCATGGGTGCTTATGTGCGCTCGGACAAGGCCGAAATTGATCTGGATGTCGAGCGCATGTTCGGTATCTTTCCCAGACTCAAGGAACGCAAGGACCAGCTCGCCGGCACCATGAGCGGTGGCGAGCAGCAGATGCTGGCCATGGCCCGTGCGCTCATGAGCCGCCCCAAGCTGCTCTTGCTCGACGAGCCGTCCATGGGGCTATCGCCCATCATGGTCGACAAGGTGTTTGAGGTCGTGCAGGACGTCAAGGCACAGAACGTCACCATCCTGCTGGTGGAGCAGAACGCCCAACGCGCCCTGCAGATCGCCGATCGGGGCTACGTGATGGATTCGGGCGAAATCACCATGACCGGTACGGGCAAGGAGCTGCTGGTCGATCCGCGTGTCCGTGAGGCCTATCTGGGCCACTGATACCGGCTGCCGACCATCGGGGTCGGCAATAAATCTACAATCAAGGGTTTGGGCGTCTTCCCCAGGAGGGAGGGACGCCTTTGCCCTTTGCACTTCTCACATCCTGTCATGACCACTGCCGATCCATCCCAGGCGCCAGGCGCCGCACCCGCCGCCGACGAGAACCAGCTGATTGCCGAGCGCCGCGAGAAGCTGGGCCACCTTCGCGAGGCACAGCAGCGTGGTGAGGGCGTGGCTTTCCCGAACGACTTCAAACCGGCGGACAAGGCAGAGAACCTCTTTGCCCTGCATGGTGAGGCGACCAAGGAAGCGCTGGAGGCCAACCCGGTTCGTGCCAGCGTGGCCGGCCGCATGATGCTCAAGCGCGTGATGGGCAAGGCCAGCTTTGCCACATTGCAGGATTCGTCTTTTGGCCCGTCTGGCGGCCGGATCCAGATCTACCTGAACAATGACAGCGTCGGCGCTGATGTGCATGCCGCATTCAAGCACTGGGATCTGGGCGACATCGTGTCCGCTGAAGGCGTGCTGTTCAAGACCCGCACGGGGGAGCTGACCGTCCACGCCGACAAGATCCGGCTGCTGACCAAGAGCCTGCGCCCGCTGCCGGACAAGTTTCATGGCGTGCACGACCAGGAAATCAAATACCGCCAACGCTATGTGGACCTCATGACCGACGAGGCAGCGCGCCGCCGATTCATGGTGCGCAGCAAGGCGATGTCGGCCATGCGCGAGTTCATGGTCAGCCACGATTTCCTGGAAGTCGAAACACCCATGCTTCACCCCATTCCGGGTGGTGCCAATGCCAAGCCGTTCGAGACGCACCACAATGCGCTCGACCAGCAGATGTTCCTGCGCATTGCGCCCGAGCTTTACCTCAAGCGCCTGATTGTGGGCGGCTTTGAGCGTGTGTTCGAGATCAACCGCAATTTCCGCAACGAAGGCATTTCCGTTCGCCACAACCCCGAATTCACCATGATGGAGTTCTATGCGGCGTACTGGAACTACCAGGATCTCATGGGTTTCACCGAGCAGATGATCCGTCACGCTGTGCGTTCGGTGATGGGCGAAGGCCCGCTGACCTACCAGGGTCAGGAGATTCATGTGGAGCAGCCGTTTGAGCGCCTGACCATCCGAGAAGCCATCATCAAGTACACGCAAGCGGGCGAGCATGTGGATGACGCGCAGTGGCTGCACAATGCCCTGCGCAAGCTGGGCATGACGGAGGAAAAGGACAAGCTCAGTGGCCGCAGTCTGGCCAGCCTGCAGGTGCTGTACTTTGAAGAGACGGTGGAAGAAAAACTGATCCAGCCGACCTTCATCATGGAGCATCCCACCGAAATTTCACCGCTCGCCCGTGCCAACGACGACCGCCCTGAAGTGACGGAGCGCTTCGAGCTCTACATCACGGGTCGCGAAATCGGCAACGGTTTCTCCGAGCTGAACGACGCCGAAGATCAGGCAGCGCGATTCCACGCCCAGGTGACGCAAAAGGACGGCGGCGACGACGAGGCCATGTACTACGACGCCGACTACATCCGCGCGCTGGAGTACGGCATGCCACCCGCCGGTGGTTGTGGCATCGGCATTGACCGCCTGATGATGCTGCTGACCGACAGCCCCAGCATTCGCGACGTCATTCTCTTCCCTGCCTTGCGTCGCGAAGCCTGACAGACAGGCAGATGAGCTGACGCCCCGCCATTGACTGAGCGGGGCGCTCTTGGCGGGCCATGGCTGATGCTCAGAAGTTGAGCGCAGCGATGGCCCGTTTGTCTTCTGCCTTCAGGTCTTCCAGCGCATCCTGCAGCCAGGCCAGGTGCAGGTTGGGGTCGAGCTCGAGGGCCGGGTCCTGGTCGGGCAGCATGGCCATGACAATCTTCAGGCGCAAGGAAGTTCCTGACGGGAGGTCAGGAGCTGGTCGCAGACCATGAGCGACCAGCGACGTAGCCGTGGACACCACTTGGGAGGGCCGCACCGGACCTTCCATGAGAATGGCCAGTGTCGCGTCGTCCACGCGGGCGGTGGCGTCGACATCACGCGCCTGTGTACGTAAGAGAGAGGCGGTCAGCACCAGTGCGCGGTCGGCCACTTCGCGGCCGTACTGACTGATGAACCAATCGTGGTTGTCCAGTGTGATCAGCAGCAGGGCACAGCGGTAGCGGTAGCGGGTGGCACGCACGAGCGTGTCGTGCAGGCGAACCAGGAAGTTGTGCCGGTTGGTCAGGCCGGTCAGGGGCTCGTTGAGCGCCAGTGCGCGAGCGCGCGTCTGTGCTTCGTGCTGCTCTGCCGACTTGCGGACCAGCGCGTAGAGAAGAATGGGGCCCTGAATGACGGCGCCAATCATCATGCTGTACTGGACCAGGAAACTGTTGGACAGGATGTCCCAGTTGCGCAGCACGGGCATCACGCCGCCAACCAGTATCGGCACCATTCCGGTGGCGATGAGGCGGGCCCAGTCTTCGGGCTGATTCCACCCGAGAACGATGAGGCGGCCGGTGAGGATCAGTGTGAGCAGTCCGCCGAGGGTCAGCAGCTGAAGCGACAAGGTGCTCATGGCCGTCAGATGCCACAGCATGATGACCAGAAAGCCAGGCCCCAGCAGCAGTGCCAATCTGTCGAGCCAGCGGGACATCTTTCCCATGTACACGGCGCGGGCGAAATAGACACCGGCAGCAGCCAGAAGCGGCAGCAGGATGAACTCGGCCTGCGAGTTCCAGAACTGAGCGTGAGGCCACAGGTAGAGCCCACCCACACCGAGAGACGCCGACACCTGCAGTGTCAGGACGGTGGCGTAGAACGCAAAGGCGGTGAAGCTCCTGTCGCGGTAGAACCAGCCATTGACCAGGGTCACAACGATCAACAAAAGCGCTGTGCCGAAGTAGCCACCCAGGATGAACTGCTCGGCCATGCGACTCTCGCGCAACTCGTTCTGGTTGTGCAGTATCAGCGTGCCGGAAAAAGGCACCAGGGGGTGCTGAATACGCACCCAGTAGTGCTGTGCTTGGCCGTCCTGATATCGGGGCAGGTCAAATACGGGGAAGCGGTCGGGTGAGGGCCAGTTGGCAACGGCATAGCGGTCACCGGCGACGGCTCTTTCCCAGGTTCCGTCGGCGTTTCGCCAATAGAGGGCGATCTCGTCGGTGCCGGCCCGGTTGAGTTCGATTTGCCAGTTGGCCTGCCCGGTGTATTCCGTGACGTCAAAGCGAATCCACAGCGCCTTGTTGCCAGACAGCTTGACGCGATGGCCCTCCGGTCGAACTGCAAATGGCAGCTTGCTGAATTCTGCTTCGACTTGCTCGACGCTGCGGGAGCCTTCCGCCTCGACCCAATACAGGCTTCGCCCAGCCAGCTGTATCTCTGGCACATCTTCATTGAGCGCGAAGGGCAGGGTTGGCTGGTTTCCGCTGGTCGCTGCAATGGCCTCACCAGCCCGGGCAGGCGCATGGATAGCAGGCAGCAGGACCAGGACGAGGCCGAGAAAAAGGACTGCCGGGCGAATGATGGCCGGGCGAATGAGTGACAGCATGGCCTGCATTGTCGCCTGAAGTCAGCGGAAAGCAGTACATGGATGTGGCGTGTCTAGCACATTTGATGGAATGACAAAAAAGAAGCGGCACGTCCCTGTTGGGCGTGCCGCTGTGCTCCGGTCAGAAATGGCCGACTCGGATCAGGCGTACTCTTCCAGTGCCTTGCGCATCTTCTTCATGGCGGCCACTTCGATCTGGCGAACCCGCTCGGCGCTGATACCGTACTCGGCAGCCAGCTCGTGCAGCGTCATGCCGCCGGAGCCGTCGTCATTGACCTTCAGCCAGCGCTCGGTGACGATGCGCCGGGAGCGGTCGTCAAGCGATGCCATGGCCTGGGCAACACCTTCGGTGGCCATGTGGTCTCGCTGGGTGGATTCGAGCACCGCGGTGGGCTCGTGCGAGGCATCGGACAACCAGGAGATGGGGCCGTAGCCCTGCTCGGATGCCTCATCTGAGGGAGACGGGTCGAGAATGACATCGCCACCGGCCATGCGCGTTTCCATTTCGCGCACTTCTTCCGGTTTGACGTTCAGGTCTTCTGCCACGACCGCAATCTCTGCGTCAGACAGGCCTTCGCGGTGGGTATCGCCGTCGATGGCTTCGGCGCGAAATCCCTGCTTCTTGGAGCGCAGATTGAAGAACAGCTTGCGCTGGGCCTTGGTGGTGGCCACCTTGACCATGCGCCAGTTCTTGAGGATGTACTCGTGGATCTCGGCCTTGATCCAGTGCATGGCATAGCTGACCAGACGGACGTTCTGGTCCGGATCGAAGCGCTTGACGGCCTTCATCAGGCCGACGTTACCTTCCTGAATCAGATCGCCATGAGGCAGGCCATAGCCCAGATACTGGCGGGCGATGGAGACCACCAGACGCAGATGCGAGAGCACCAGCTTTCCGGCGGCTTCCAGGTCATTGTGATCGCGCAGACGGCGCGCAGCTGTCTGTTCTTCTTCCAGAGTGAGCATGGGCATGCGATTGACTGCCGAAATATAAGCGTCAAGATTGCCCAGCGGGGGAAGGGTGAGTGAGCGGTTGCCCCACGCGCCTGCTTCGGCAACTGCGGCGCCGGATGGGGTCACGTTGGCAAGTGCGAAGTTGTGGGTCATGGGGTCAAGCCTCCTGGAGGAGTTCATCGGTCAATATTAGCACTCTATTGGAGGGAGTGCTAAGGAAATGGTTCCCGGAAAAACAGCTCTTCTTCATATGTTGATACTTGAGTTACCAAGGTACCTTGGTATATTATTTGAAGAGTATCAACTTTTTTCGGATCCATATGGCTGAAGGTATGAAAGCCCCCCGACTGAACGTTGAGCGCGTGCAGACAGGGGTTCGGCTCGAAAAGCGCTTGCTGAAAGTGCTCAAGGCGGTGGCTGAGGTGCAGGACATGACCCTCGGGGACCTGATTGAAGGGGTTGTCTTGCACGCCTTCGAGGGCAAGTGTGCTTTCGGGCAGGACACTCTGGACAAGATTGCGAGTCTTCGGGAAATCTACGGCCTGGATTTGACGGCCAAGCACAGTCACCAGCTGCAAGACGGAGAGGGCCATGACTGAAACTGCAACAGGTATTCGCTCACCTGGCCGGTCTGTCAGCGCGACGCACTGCATTCACCTGGCACTGCCCGTGGCCCAGGCACAGCGTCTGTTCACACCCGCCGGCGAAGAGTTGTGGGTCGAGGGATGGTCACCCAGGTACCTGGAGCCGGATTCAGGAACCACGACACCGGGGATGGTGTTCCTGACCGGAGACGGGGACGACGCCACCGTGTGGACGCTGCTGCGGTTCACGCAGGCGCCGTACGAGGCCAGGTACCTGCGGGTGACGCCAGCCTCGCGTTGGGGGTATGTGGACGTGCGTTGCACACCCGGTCCGGACGGTGGCACGGACGTGCAGGTGGGCTACACGCTCACGGCCATCCATCCTGGGGGCGAGAAGGCGCTGGAAGCTTTCGAACCAGAGCCGTTTGCCCAAATGATCGAGGGCTGGCGGGAAGCCATTGAGGATCGGCTGGAGGTGCTGGCTTCAGCCGACATAAGCTGACTTTCCCTGAAGGGGGCGAACGAGAGAGCAGCGCAAGGTGTCGCGTGATTGTCCGGTCCGTAGCGGGCCACACGGTAGGGTAAAGGCTTCGCCGCCGGGTTCTGCCGGGTTTTGCGTCTGGCTGACTGGCAGGCTGTCATGTCCCTTGCTTCATTCGTAGGGGCACCCGGCGCACCCAGCGCACCCTTTTCAACGTTTCATTGAGGACAAGAGCATGCAATTCCCTCCCATCGACTTGAGTGGGCAAGTGGCCATCGTGACGGGCGCTGGCCGTGGTCTGGGGCGCTGTCATGCGCTGGCGTTGGCCAGGCGTGGCGCAAAAGTGGTGGTGTCCGATCTTGCCCCCCGCGAGGGAGCCTCTTCAGCCGAAGCCGTGGCTCAGGAAATCCGGCAGGCCGGCGGGGAAGCCATGGCCGTACATGCGTCGGTGATGGACGAGGCTCAGGTTGGCGCCATGGTTGCCGAGGTGATGGCTCAATGGGGGCGCGTCGACATCCTGATCAACAACGCCGGCTTCCTGCGTGACAAAAGTTTTGGGAAGTCAACGATCGAGGATTTTCAGGCCATCGTGGACGTTCACCTGATGGGGGCAGTGCGCTGCACCAAGGCGGTGTGGGACATCATGAAGGCGCAGAACCGTGGCCGCATTGTCTTCACCACGTCTTCCTCCGGACTGTATGGCAATTTTGGACAGACGAACTACGGCGCAGCGAAGCTGGCATTGGTCGGCTTGATGCAGACGCTGTCCATCGAAGGGCAGAAAAACGATATCAGGGTGAACTGCCTGGCACCGACGGCAGCCACAGCCATGACGGAAGGACTGATGCCCGAAGAGGTGCTGGCGGCGCTCAAACCCGAGGCGGTGAGCCCGGCGGTTGTCTACCTTTGTGGCCCCGATGCGCCGAACCGCCAGATCGTGCTGGCTGGGGCGGGCAGCTTTGCCACGGCCAACGTCACCATGACCCATGGTCTGCACCTGGGCCTGGGGGATGATGTGGCCGATCAACTCAATAACTGCCGCGAGGAGCTCGCCGACCGAGCTGGCGAGAAAGTCCCGCAAGCCGGCTCCGAACAAGGTCAACAGGAAGTGGGCATGGCCATGGCCGCACAGCGCTGAAATGCAGTGCGCAGAGGCTGGATCAGGCGACGCGGCTGGCAGCCTCTTGCACTTGCGTCTGGTCCCCTGCTTGCAAGCTGGTGTCTTCTGCTGATTTTTCGACCGCGTCAGGGCCTGCCGCCTGTTGTGCCGTGGCCAGCCATGGCTGAGCGGACTGCCCCTGGGCGGCCAGTGCCTGCAGCAGTGCCTCGTCGGTGCCATCGGTGGCGGCCAGTTGCAGCGACTCGATGCTCTTGAGCAAGTCATCGCCAGCAGGTCCGGCTTCCGCGAACCGCGCGTCGTCGGGACTCGTGAGCGGCGTTGTCTGAGGCAGCACTTCAGCGCGGTCGCCCAGCCGGTCAAGCTGCCGCACGATGCTGTCTTCGGCACCGAACTCGGTCTTGAGGGTGTTGGCGACTGCCTGCGCGGCCAGGCGCTCTTGCTCGGTGAGACCCGGGGCGTGGGCCTGGTCGTTGAGCTGGCCGTAGTAGCGGTCGTAGATCTCATTGATCAGGCTGGTGTCCGGACGCTCGCCATCCGGTGATTCGTGCAAGGCATCGAACATCTCGCCGAGCACGACGTCTTTTGCCAGCCTGCCTCCGGCAACCGGGGGGACAGGCAGAAGGAGAGACAGTGTCTTCACAAACTGGTCACGTGCTTCCTGGTGCTCGCGCAGTGTGTCGTCGAACTCCTGAAGCGCGTGAGAGGTTCCGACACCGACGGCCGTCAATGAGGCGCCGAGGACGCGTGCTGCATCGTTGCGTTCAGATAGAGGCAGGTCGGTGTCCATGGCCATCTGCATGTAGCGGTCCAGCTGGCTTTGGTAGGCCTGCGTGACGGTGTCGGTGACGGAGCGCCCATCGTCCATCTTCACGTTGGCTGCGTCCGGGTCGAACATGGTCCGGGCGAGAAACTCGGCGAGATGCTCGGTTTGCGGTGCACCGCCGTTTCGTGCCGTCATGACGTCCATGACCATGTCTGGATGGGCGGCAAAGATTCGGGTGGTCGCTCGCAAGCCCTCATGCTGGTCCCAGCCACCTGTGGGCAGGATCGCAGGGTGATTGGAGTTGTCCTGGCCTGCCGGGTAGACCATGTTGTAGTCGAGCAGTGTCATGAAGGCAGACGAGGCAGCCTCAGGACTCGAGAAATGGCGCTCCGCCAGTGACGGGGTGCTCGCCTGAGCAATCAGTGCACTTTGCTCCAGAAAGCGCGCCATGAACTCGGGGCTGTCCTCGACATAGGCTGGCAGCTCTGCCGTTCCATCCCGAAGTGCCTGTGCATGCTCTCGAGTGGCGCTCGCAAACGAGGCCACCAGCCCGTCATGGCGTGGATCGCTTCTGTCCAGTACGGCAGACACCTGTGCGCCGGGCATGAGGCGTGCCCTCATGGCCAGGTTGACCAGATCGGTGTCGTCGATGACACCAGCATCATGGGCATCGGCGATGGCCGTGCCGAAGGCGGCCTGGTGCTCCTGTGAGAACAGGCGTTGAGACCATTGGCCTTCGCCTTTCAGCAGCTCGGCGACGACCAGCCACTTGGCTTCCGTCGAGACATCGTCCCGGCCCAGAACGGTGGCTGTGGCCAGCGCCCCAGACAAGGCGCCGTTGAGAGAGCCGTGTGTGACCATGTACGCGTCCTGATCACTCAGCCCGGCCCTGAGCTCGCTGATTCGGTCTTCATTAGCCATGCTTTGCTCCCCTCCGTGTTGCCAGTCCGCGCGCACCTGCGCCTGATGAACTGCACCGGTGTATCTGCGCTTTGCCCTGAAAAACTCAGTGTAATATTTTTATATGACATTTCTGATCTGGTACTGACAAGTTCTGCAATCGCGGCTTGAGTGGGCATGCCTCACGACTGCCCTGAACCCGCTAAGGTGCAAGGGCAAAAGCGCGTTGGCAGTGCGGCCTTTACAATAGGGTTTTCCAGCACCCGTTCCCGGGCCAGTGTGGTCAAGCCATCGGCTCGCTGGTGTTCTGGATGCTTCCAGCGGTGTCCTCCTGAGCAGGGGGCGGCGAGCCAGAGCGATGGCCGTCTACCGCGTTTTGTCCACCGCCTTCCTACTTTTTCGCCAGGCCCGGTCTCCGCATGACGGGGCGCTGCGACGCATTGTTTTGCCCAAATCGTCTTTTCACACTTTCCGCCAGGAGTGGTTTTCCAACGTTCGCAACGACGTCATGGCCGGCCTGGTGGTGGCGCTTGCGCTGATTCCCGAGGCCATCGCCTTTTCCATCATTGCCGGCGTCGACCCCAAAGTTGGTCTCTATGCGTCGTTCTCGATTGCCACGATCATTGCTTTTGCCGGTGGACGGCCTGGCATGATTTCGGCCGCCACCGGCGCCATGGCGCTGGTGGCCGCTTCGCTGGTGAAGACGCACGGCGTGGAGTACCTTCTGGCCGCCACTGTGCTCACCGGTGTGCTCCAGATGGCAGCGGGCTGGCTGAAGCTGGGCGCTCTCATGCGCTTTGTTTCCCGCTCTGTGGTGACCGGGTTTGTGAACGCGTTGGCCATTCTGATCTTCATGGCGCAGTTGCCCGAGCTGATCAATGTGACCTGGCATGTGTATGCCATGACAGCGGTCGGACTGGGCATCATCTATGGGCTCCCCTATGTGACCAAGGCGGTGCCTTCTCCACTGGTGACGATTGTGCTGATCACGGCGGTGGCCATTTTCTTTGGCATAGAGGTGCGAACGGTGGGCGACATGGGCGAGTTGCCGGGCTCGCTGCCTGTCTGGCACTGGCCCCAGGTACCACTGACCTTCGAGACGCTCAAGACGGTGTTGCCGTACTCGCTGACCTTGATGGTGGTGGGTTTGCTCGAGTCCATGATGACGGCAACCATCGTCGATGACATGACCGACACCCGCAGCAACAAGAACCGTGAGTGCGTTGGTCAGGGCGTGGCCAATCTGGCGACCGGTTTCATCGGTGGCATGGCAGGCTGCGCCATGATTGGTCAGACGGTGATCAACGTGAAGTCGGGCGGCCGTGGACGCCTGTCAACACTCGTGGCAGGTGTGGGTCTGCTGATTCTGGTGGTGTTCCTCGGCGACTGGGTCAGCCGCATTCCGATGGCGGCGCTGGTGGCCGTGATGATCATGGTGTCGATTGGCACATTTGACTGGGGCAGCATCCGCAACCTGCGCGAGCATCCGAAAAGCTCGAGCGTGGTGATGATCGCCACCGTCGCGATGACCGTGGCGACACACGATCTGGCCAAGGGAGTGCTCACCGGCGTGCTGTTGTCGGGCTTTTTCTTCGCTCACAAGGTGGGACGCATCCTGCATGTCCGCTCGCAGGCTGATGAGGAAGGCCGAAGCCGTACCTATCAGGTGACCGGCCAGGTGTTCTTCGCCTCGGCAGACCGTTTCGCCAACGCGTTTGACTTCAAGGAAGTCATCGACAAGGTGGCGATTGATGTGAGCAAGGCTCATTTCTGGGACATCACGGCCGTGAGCGCGCTCGACAAGGTCGTGCTGCGTTTCCGGCGTGAGGGCACCGAGGTGGAGGTTGTGGGCATGAATGAAGCCAGTGCCACCATGGTGGACCGCTTCGGTGTGCACGACAAGGACGGTGCAGAAGACGTGTTGCTGGGCCATTGAGGCGGGATCGGAAAGCGAGAAAGACATGGTCGAGAACAACAACGACGAATTGAAAGTGCTGGCGTGTGTGGATCAGTCCGATCACGCTCAGGCAGTGGCGGATGGCGCAGCGTGGGTGTGTGCCAGGCTCAAGGCTCCGCTGGAGTTTCTTCATGTGATCGAGCGCCATCAGCCACTGGGGCCAGGCCAGGATCACAGCGGTACGCTGGGCGTGAATGCTCAGGAATCGCTGATGGCGCGCATCGCCGAGGAAGAGGGTGAGCGAAGCAAGCTGGAGCGGGAGCATGGCCGCGAGTTTCTGGCTCGCTTGCGGGAGTACACGACCACGACCCATGGGTTGGACCAGGTTGATGTACGGCAACGCCATGACGACCTGGAAGCGTCCGTGACCGATCTTCAGCCAGGTGTTCAGATGGTGGTGCTGGGTCGCAGGGGGCGCTCGGCGCAGGCGGGAAAGCACGGAGGCATGGGCAGCCACTTCGAGTGGGTGGTGCGCGCTGTCGAGAAAAACGTTCTCGCTGTGCACGATCGCTTTGTGGTGCCTCAGCGGGCCGTGATTGCCTTTGATGACAGCTCGCGCATGCGCAAGGCGGTCGAGTGGCTGGCGCAAGGTGAGCTGCTCAAGGGACTGCCAGTGGAGATCATCCTCTCGGGCAAGCCCGATGCGAAGTCGCACCTGCAGGTGGACTGGGCGGTCAAGGTGTTCGCAGACGCGGGATATGAGGCGTCTGGCGAGGTTCGACCGGGCGACCCGGAAGATGTGGTCATCAAGGCGCTATCGCCAGAGGGCAACGACTTGCTGGTCATGGGTGCCTACAGCCATTCTCCACTGCGCAGCTGGCTGTTTGGCAGCAAGACCAGCGGGCTGCTCAAGGCGGCGCCAGTGTCTGCGCTGCTGATGCGCTAAGCGCCAGCGCTGTTGTCCGGCTGTTCGCCCTTTTCCAGGCGGACATTGACTGTGCCGGATCGCCAGTGGAGGTCACGCTGCGGGAACGGGATCTCGATGTTCGCGGCATGGAGGGCATCGTCAAGCGCCCACATGAGGGTTGCGTGGGTGGCAGCCGGGGTGGTGGTCAGGCGTCTGTCGGCCCAGACGATGAGCTCATAGTTGACCGAGTTGTCACCATACTCCACCAGCCAGACAGTGGGCTCCCTGCTTTCGATCTGAAGCACACCCGGAACTGTTCTGGCGGCTGCTACGGCGGCATCACGCACCTTCTCTTTGGGTGTGCCGTAGGCCACGCCAAACGGAATGTGCATGCGTCGATAGGAATCGTCATAGGTCCAGCTCACCACCCTGTCGTTGATGAACTCGGAGTTGGGCACCAGAACGTCAAGTGCGTCATTGGTGGTGATGCGCGTGTAGCGCATGGCGATTTCACGCACATTGCCCTTGACCCCGGATTCCAGTTCCACAAAGTCGCCGACCTTGAGGCTGCGTTCGAACAGAACGATGATGCCGGCGGCAAAGTTGCTGAAGATGTTCTGCAGGCCGAACCCCAGGCCGACGGCAAATGCGCTGCCAAGCAGTGCGACATTGCTCAGGTCGATGCCGAGGTAGTTCAGGCCAAAGAGTGTGCCGAAGACCCAGACGGAGTAGCGAACAATGCGTGTGAGCAGGTGTGTGGCCGCCACGGCGCCTGGCTCGTGCTTGCGTCGCTCCGACAGGCGCAGCAAGGCGCGCTCGAGCAGGACGGACAGCCACCAGATGATGACGAGCAGCAGGAGCAACACGATCAAGGTGGCCGCAGAGTACGGTTTTCCGTCAATGACAAACAGCGCACGGGTCATCCATCCGGGCAACCACTGGGCCAGCAACTGATGTGTCTCTGTCATGACGTCTGTCTCTCCTGATTCGTGGTGTTTCCCGGCATGATAGCTGTCTGCCGGCGATTGCCCTCATGTATGACAATGGAGGCGGAGAACAGAACCGGACAAGCGAGAAGACAGACATGGCGATTGAAGTGCATTCAGAGGTGATAGACCAGGTGCCCGTGGCCTCGGCGACCGTCATGGTCGTGCGTGATGGTCCCGGCGGCCTGGAAGTCCTGATGGTCCGGCGCAGCGGGCAGGCTGGCGTACTCGGCGGCGCCTATGTGTTTCCCGGTGGCAAGCTGGATGAGTCGGATGGGCAGGTGTCGCCACAATGGATTGACCTGTCTTTGCAGCAGTGTCGGGAGCGGCTGGGCGAAGACGGTGCGACGGCAGAAGATGCTGTGGGTCTGCATGTCGCGGCTTTGCGGGAGACCTTCGAAGAGTGCGGCCTGTTGCTCGGGCTGCCTGGCAAGGATGAGCTGGTGCCATTGGTACAAGCCGCCACGGCAGCTGGGCAGGGTTTTGGCGACGCGGTGCATGCATTGGGTTCGTCACTGGCGGTGTCGTCGGTGGTGCCCTGGTCGCGCTGGATCACGCCTCGCATGGCGTCCATGACCCGAAAGCGATTTGACACCCGGTTCTTCGTGGCTGCGGCACCAGAAGGGCAGGAAGCAGTGCATGACAACCACGAAGCCACGGAGGCGGTGTGGCTGACGCCCCGGGCCGCCATGGAGCGGTACTGGGACGGCGGTATGGACATGGCGCCACCGCAGCTCATGAGCCTGTGCGAACTGGGGGCAATGGATTCGGTGTCGCAGGTGATGGCGTTCGCGCGGGGGCGGCTGCCGATCCAGATCGAGCCACATCCTTTCGACGAGGACGGCTGCCGGGTGATCTGCTACCCAGGCGACCCTGCACACCCTCAGGCTCAGCCGGTGTGGAAAGGGCCAACGCGTGTGACTCACCGCAATCGCCGCTTCGAGCCTGAGGGTGGGCTCGAAGCCTTGCTGTCTCGTACCGGGTGACACCGGTGTGGTGGCGGATGCAGTGTGGCGTCCACAGGGCTTTTGGCGGTGGCGCAGGCAATCTGGCACCAACTGTGCTGGAATGGCCATGATGGCAGGTCCGAGCAGGTCTTGCAGTCGAACGACCAATCGGTCAGTCGGTAAATCGGTCAATCGGTCAATCGGTCAAACGTAATCGGATGGAGGTGAGCAATGTGGGCACTGGTCCTGGGTCTGGTGATTTTTCTGGGCGCGCACTCTGTGGCGATCGTTGCACCTGAGTGGCGCCTCAGGCAGATGGAGCTTCGTGGAGAGCGCGGCTGGAAAAGCTTGTTTTCAGTGGTCTCGTTTGTAGGACTGGGCCTGATCATCTGGGGCTATGGACAGGCGCGCCTGGATCCGGTCGCGGTTTTTTCTCCGCCAGTGGCCATGCGGCATGTAGCGGCATTGCTGATGGCCCCTGTGTTTGTTCTGCTGGCAGCGGCCCATTTGCCGGGCAGAATCAGCGCGATCATCCAGCACCCCATGCTGACAGCGGTGAAGTTCTGGGCATTGGCTCACTTGCTCGCCAACGGGATGCTGGCCGATTTGCTGCTGTTCGGCGGCTTTCTCGCCTGGGCGGTGGCAGACCGGATTTCAGTCAAACGGCGTGCGAGGCTGGAGATTGACGGCGCAGCGCCGGTGCGACAGGGCAAACCCGTCAACGATGTGCTGGCTGTGGCCCTGGGGCTTGTGGTTTATGTGGTGTTTGCCCTGTGGCTGCATGGCCCCCTGATGGGTGTTCGGCCATTCGGATGATCTTTTCGTAGTTTGTTGATTGATGGCTTGACGATCAGGATGTTTCAATGATGCGCGTGGCTTCAACCGCTTTCCTGGCGACGGTGTGTGTCGTGGCGACAGCTCTTGTCCAGCCTTCTGCCGTGTTGGCTGAGGAGGAAAAGCCGGCTGACGCGCTGGAGACCGAGGTGGTCGCCGAGGGGTTGGACCACCCATGGGGCGTGGCCTTCATTGAAGGAGGGCGCTTTCTGGTGACGCAACGATCCGGGCAGATGCGGGTCGTGGAAGCCGACGGTCGAGTGGGCCCACCGCTCGAAGGCCTTCCGGGCATCGAGGTGGTGGGTCAGGGCGGCCTGCTGGACGTCGTGACAGACAGTGGTTTTGCCAGCAACCGGGTCATCTACTTCTGCTATGCCGAGGCTGACCCTGATGGAGGCAATGGCAACTCCACGGCGATGGCATCGGCCAAGTTGTCCGAGGACCGGGCACGGCTTATCGACGTCAAAGTGTTGTTTCGGCAAGCGCCCAAATACAAGAGCCGGGCGCACTTTGGCTGCCGGATTGTCGAGAGTCCGAAGGGCTTGCTCTTTCTGACCCTGGGTGACCGCTACAGCCGCATGGACGATGCACAGACGCTGGATACCCACCACGGCAAGGTGGTACGGCTGACGAAATCGGGCGGCATCCCCGGTGGCAACCCGTTTGTGGCGCGCTCTGGGGCCCTGCCGGAGATATGGAGCTTTGGACACCGGAACCTGCAGGGAGCCACCTGGGGGCCGGGCGATCGGCTGTGGACGGTGGAGCATGGCCCACAAGGAGGCGATGAACTCAATCATCCACAAGCTGGCCGAAACTATGGCTGGCCGGTCATCACCTATGGCGAGCAGTATGGTGGTGGCGCGATCGGTGAGGGCATTACCCAGAAGGCCGGCATGGAGCAACCGGTGCACTACTGGGTGCCGTCCATCGCGCCGTCCGGCCTGGCCTACATCACTTCCGACCGCTACGGCGAGGCCATGAAGGGGCGACTGCTGACCGGCTCCCTGAAGTTTCGCTACCTGGCGCGCCTGACCCTTGAAGGGGACCGCGTGGTGGCGGAGGAGAAGCTGCTGCCCCGTCTGGGCCAGCGTGTACGTGACGTCCGTCAGGGACCGGATGGCCTGATTTACCTGCTGACTGACCATGGGCGAGGACAATTGCTGAGGATCCGGCCCTTGCGTTGAATGGATGGGAGAAACCCCTTGTATTGCCCCAGAACATTTGAAGAAGAGCGAACCGAGTCGATTCTTGACTTGATCGCCAGCCACCCTTTGGCCACCATTGTGACCGCCGGCTCCGGTGGCATGACAGCCGAACACGTGCCATTGATCCATGAGCCGGAAGAATCGGGTTGGGGAACATTGGTCGGGCATGTCGCACGAGCGAACCCTGTATGGCGTTCGGAGGAGTCTCGCCATCTGCTGGTGTTTCAGGGGCCGCAAGCCTATGTCTCTCCAGGCTGGTATCCCACCAAGCAGGTGGATCCGCGGGTTGTGCCGACCTGGAACTATGCCGTTGTGCACGTGACGGCGTCCATGACCACCTTCGACGAGCCCGAGGCACTTCTCTCTCTCGTGCGGCAGCTCAGCGACCGACATGAAGCGGCCATGCCGCAGCCCTGGTCGGTGGACGACGCACCTGCGGACTACATCGAGAAAATGTGCCGGGCGATCGTGGGAGTTCGCTTTCGCGTCATTGATCTGAAGGCCAAGTTCAAACTGAGCCAGAACCAGAGCGATGCCAACCGGAGCGGCGTGCTTGAGGGACTGGGCCAAGCACCAGCTGCCGCATTCATGCGCCAGTGGGCATCGGGCCCGAAGGTCTGACTTGGCGGTCTGGCTCGGCGATATACTGAGCCCGTGGCCGAGATGCATGACGGCCTGATGACAATGTAGCTAGCGGGGGAGCGAATGGTGGACGTGGTTCGGATGATGAAGTTCTGGTTGCTGGCCGGGTTGATGGCGGCAGGCGCGGCATGGGGGCAGAGTGGCAGTCTTTCCCGGTATGCGTTGCAGCAAATCGTGGACAGGGTTGACCAGGCCATCGTCGAGCGTGACGTGAAAGGCATTGGCAGCCTGCTCACGCCTCGTGCCGAAATTTCGATCATTGTCCCCACGCCCAATGGCAAGCGGCGCATGAAGATGAGCAAGGCTCAGTACATCAGTGCGCTCGAGCAGTCCTGGGCTGTGGCCAACGACTACCGCTACGCGCGCAGCGGGCTGGAGTTCGAGCTCAATGGCGATGCAGCGGTGATCCGGTCTGTGGTGACCGAGGCGATGGTGGTCAACGGCCGGCAGATCTCGCTGAGCACGCGGGAAGAGACTTATGTTCAGGTGATCGACGGGCGGGCGATGATTGTTGGCGTGCGTGGCGAGCCGATCAAGAACCGTCCACCTGAGAGCAACTGAGCGAGCTCGTTTGCACCAGAAGAAAAGGCCCGCGAAGGGCCTTTTTTCTTGCGTTGGGAGCACCTGCTCTCACGACTCTTCGCCGCCTTGCTCGGCAGGCTCAGGAGGGAGGTGCTTCTCCAGCGTATAGCGCTCCATGAAAGCGCGGTCGATGTGGTCTTTCCACAACCAGGCCCATCCGCCTTCGGCATGGAAGGGGCCATAGCTGGCAATGGCATGCCCCGCACCGCATGAAATGAGGTTGAGAGAGTGCTTCTGGGGCTGGTAAGCCTTCAGCGGCGTGCCTTCGTGCGCTGCCATGAGGTTCTGGTGCAGCGGAGGCCCGGCTCTCACGGCAAACACCCCACTGCGAGGGTGTTGCACATCCACCCGGTGGCTCACGTCGCCAACGGCAAAAATGTTGGGGTGACTGACACTTTGCTGGAATTCGTTGACTTGCACCAGGCCGTTGTCGGTCAGGGCGAGGTCGGTCTCTCGCAGCCATCCGGGGGCATGTGTGGGCACTGCCAGGACCGGCGCGTCGCAGGCGAGCGAAGCCCCTCCCGAGAGCTGGATCTGCCCAGCGGAAATGGCGGTACAGGCTTCGCGCAGGACGGTGATGCCACGCGAGCGAAGCCGCCTGAGGATTCGTTTGCGCACCCCGGCTGGGTAGTGCTCTGCCACTTCGCCGCCGCCGGTAACCAGGGTGAAGCGTGAACCGGGGTGCAGGGTTTGCCGAAAGCGCTGTTCAGCGGCGAAAACCAGTTCGATGCCGGCTGCGCCAGCGCCGATGACAGCCAGCGAGACAGGTTTCTCCTGGCCCAGCTCGACCACTTTGGGCCATAGCGTGGCGAACACCTCGATGGGGCGGACCAGCAAGGCATGGGAGGCAGCGCCCGGAATGGTCTGCTCCAGGCGATCGCGTTCCATCACGCCACCGATGTCGAGCGAGAGACGGTCGTAGTAGAGCGCATGCTCTTCGGGCGAATGAGCCGGGCCGGTTTCGACCCTGACCGCCTGGCTTTGGGCATCGATACCCGTGACCCTGCCGGGTAGCCAGCGCGCGCCCGCTGCCTTGACGAGTGGCTCGAGCGGAATCTGGCATTCGTGCGCTTCGTAGCGGCCCGCAACAAAGCCCGGCACCATGCCGCTGTAGGTTTGCCACGGATAGGGCGAGGCCAGGATCACGTCCAGATCGGCCGGCCGTTGCTCGGCCAGCTGCGACAGGACATGAACGTGCGCGTGGCCGCCTCCCGCGAGTATGAGTTTTTTAATCCCCGATTGCATGGGGCTCTATGTTACGGGCTTTGTGGTCCGGAATTCCGGCAGCACTCAGCGAGGTGCCTCCGGCGCCGGGACAGTGGCCCATTGCAGTTGCTTGATCCAGCCCAGGCTCTGGCTGCCGGTGTTGTCACTGTCTGCGCCGACGGCGATGTGACTGATGGGGGGCAGCGGCTCGCCATCCGGTGGGAGCTCGTCGGCAAAGCGCTCGCGGAAGTCGGCTTCGATGTCGCGCTCTTCAGGCTGCCATGTGCCGACCGGCGCGCTCTTGCCCTTGGCCACCACGTAGCGCACCCGCCGCGAATACGGGTTCTCTCCCCTCAGTCCTGCCGCATAGGTGCTGTCCCATATGTAGCAAAGGGTCGCGGCCGGCAGTTCTTTTCCGCTGACGCTGCGGGCAAAGCGGAGCAAGGTGCGTTCGCCAAATGACATCCGGTCGAGTGGCTGGTCAAACATGACGCAAACCTTGAGTGCAGCGTCATCCCCAGGCTTGGTTTTGAGGTCGGGCGGCGCTTTGCCACCTGAGAGAGGCTTGTCCAGACGCCATTGCCAGCGCAGCCGCCTCCCCTCGGGTGGCCCTTGCCATGGATGGATGAGCGTACCGTAAGACGCATTGGTGAGCAGCCGCAGCGCCGGCTGTCCTTCCAGATCGGCAACTGCGATGTCACTGGGGGGAATGGACTTTTTCTCCTGGTCGGGCAGGCCCTGGTACGCCCACGGTGGAGGGAGTTGTCCGATGCCCGCAGACGTGACGGGCACCAACCTTGGCTGGGTGGCAGCCGTTTGCGCCTGAACGTTGGCGCTGGCCAATGCCATCAGCACCCAGGCAGGGAAAAGGGATCTGAAGGGCTTCATCCTCGTCTCCAGTCGTGAAACTTCTGCACCCACCGCAGCACGTCCTCGGGTGCGTGAGCACGCTTCCACTCGCCCGCTGCATACTTGTTGGCCTCCGCCATGGTGGGGTAGGCATGAATGGTGCCCAGTATTTTGTTCAGGCCCAGGCCGTGCTTCATCGCAAGCACGTACTCGGCGAGCAATTCGCCCGCCTGGGCACCGACGATGGTCACGCCCAGAATGGTGTCTTTCCCGGGTGGTGTGACCACCTGGACGAAACCCCTGGCCTGACCATCGGCGATGGCGCGGTCGAGATCGTCGATGCCGTAGCGGGTGACCTCCACGGCCAGACCCTCCATGTCGGCCTGCTCCGGCGAGAGGCCAACGCTGGCCACCTCGGGGTCGGTGAAGGTGACGCGAGGAATCACGCGGTAGTCCGCTTTGAAGCGCTTGAAATCGCCGAACAGGGCGTTGACCGCGGCATACCAGGCCTGGTGGGCGGCGGCATGTGTGAGCTGGAAGGGGCCGGTCACATCGCCCACTGCGTAGATGTTGGGGTAGAGGGTTTGCAGGTATTCGTTGGTTTCGATGGTGCCGCCCCTTTGCCGGGTGGGGATGCCCAGGGTCTCCAGCCCATAGCCCTCGAGTCGGGGCTGGCGGCCCACCGCGATGAGGAGTTCGTCGTAGGGAAGAGCCTGCTCGCGACCGGCGTGTTCCACCACCAGCCGAGAGCCGCCATTTCTTGTTTCACAACGCAGCGCCTTGTGCGCTGTGAGCAACTCGACGCCGTCTGCCAGCAACGAGGCTTTGACCATGTCGGCGGCCTCTTGGGTCTCTCTGGCCAGCACGCGGTCACCCATTTCGATGATGGTGACGCTGGATCCGAGCCGCGCAAAAGACTGGGCAAGCTCGCAGCCGATGGGGCCACCGCCGAGGACCAGCAGACGCTCAGGTGCAGCTTCGCGCTGGCTGAAACGCTCCCAGATGGTGTCGCTGGTGACGTAGCCGGATTCCTCCAGGCCTGGCAGGGGAGGGACAAACGGACGGGCGCCGGTGGCCAGCACGATGCTGCGGGTTGTGAGGGTTTGCTTTTTGCCGTCGTCCCCGTCTATCTCGACTGTCCATGGGTTGACGAGCCGGGCGTAGCCATTGACGACATCGACACCCAGGCCTGTGTAGCGCTCCACGCTGTCGTGCGGCTCGATGTCGGCGATGACGTTTGCCACGCGCTCCATGACGGCGGGGAAGTTCACTTTGGGGGGGGACTCGTGCAAGCCCCATTGGGCGGCATGCTGCATCTGATGCGCCAGTTTGGCGCTGCGGATCAGGGCCTTGCTGGGGACGCAGCCGTAGTTCAGGCAGTCACCTCCCATCTTCCCGGCCTCGACCAGGGTGACTTTGGCTTTCACGGTGGCGGCGATATAGGCGCTGACGAGGCCGCCAGCACCGGCGCCGATGACGACAAGGTTGCGGTCGAACTGTCTGGGCCGTTGGCCGCTCCAGTCGCGCAGGGCACGGCGTTCCGTGAACTTGTCGAGCACCTTCTTGGCAATGATCGGGAACACGCCCAGGAGCACAAAGCTGGCCAGCAGGCCGGGGCTGAGGATGTCCTTGAGGGAGTCGATGCGTGCGAGCTGTGTGCCTGCGTTCACATAAACCAGCGTGCCAGCGAGCATGCCGATCTGACTGACCCAGAAGAAAGTCAGCGTACGCATGCGGGTCAGGCCCATGACCAGGTTGATGACAAAGAAGGGCACGACGGGGATCAGGCGAAGGCTGAAGAGGTAGAAGGCTCCTTCCTTTTCGATGCCCTTGTGAACTTCCTTGAGTCGGCTGCCAAAACGCTGCTCCACTGCGTCACGCAGGATGAAGCGTGACACCAGGAACGCCAGGGTGGCGCCGGTGGTGGAAGCGAATGAGACGAGCAAGGTGCCCCACCAAAGACCGAAAACAGCTCCGCCGGCCAGTGTGATGATGGTTGCACCCGGGATGGAAAGGGCCGTGATCAGCACATAAACGGCGAAATAGGCCAGCGCCAGCGCCAGCGGGCGCTCTGCGTGCCAGCGGGCAAAGGTGGCCTGGCTTTCCCTGAGCTGCTCCAGTGTGAAGAAGCGGCCCAGGTCGAACGCAAAAAACGCTGCCACAGCGGCAAACAGTACGAGCAGCAGGACGAGGCGGGAAGCTTTCATGGGCAGGTGTCGGTTTTGGTGTGGTGTGCCATTTCGTCGCCAGAGAGGCCCCATTCTTACAGTTGGCGTGAAATTCGGCCAACGACCCGTCATTGCGGGACTTGGGCGGTACGGGCTTGCCTGTGACCGGTCCGGTTTGATCATGCGCAAGGTCTTGGTGTTCTTTTGCCCTTTCCTGACTCGCCTGATGAGGCAATTTGCCGGCTTTGCGCTATCGTTTGACCATGAGTGAAACAGAGCGACATGCGAAACAGCCTTGGCATGCCATGCGCATCGACGACGTGGCGCATTCGCTCGAGACTTCGCCTGACGGGCTGAGCCGCCAGGAGGCAGCCGATCGCCTGAGCCGCTATGGGCCAAACGCGTTGGCGCAAGAGACTGGCACCAGCGCCTTCAGGCGCTTTCTGCTGCAGTTTCACAATCTGCTGATCTACGTGTTGCTGGCGGCCGGTCTGGTCACCGTCTGGCTGCAGGACTATGTGGACGCCGCCGTGATCTTTGGCGTGGTACTGATCAATGCGGTGATCGGTTTTGTTCAGGAGGGCAAGGCGGAGCATGCACTGGAAGCGGTGCGGGCGATGCTGGCCAGCCACGCGAACGTGTTGCGTGATGGTCAGCGAGCAGCCATCGACGCGGCCGACCTCGTGCCAGGTGATCTGGTCCTGATCGAGTCCGGAGACCGTGTGCCGGCCGACTTGCGCCTGATCCAGACGCGCAACCTGAACATCGACGAGGCGGCATTGACAGGCGAGTCGCTGCCCGTGGCCAAGCAGGTGGAGAAGGCCGATTCGGCGGCAGCGCTTGGCGACCGGCATTGCATGGCCTATGCAGGAACGGTCGTGGAAGTGGGGCAGGCACTTGGCTGGGTGGTGGCCACTGGCGTGGCATCCGAGATGGGGCAGATCGGACAATTGGTCAAGCGTGTGGGCGTGGTCGATACGCCGCTGACGCGACGTCTGGCGCAACTGGCCAGGCAGGTGACGCTGTTCATCCTGGTGGTGTGTGCGCTGACGTTTGCCTATGGGTGGTGGGCGGCAACCATGGGGCCGCTGGAGATGTTCCTGGCGGTGGTCGGGCTGGCGGTATCGGCGATTCCGGAAGGGCTGCCGGCAGTGGTCACCATCACGCTGGCCATTGGCACCGCCGCCATGGCTTCGCGGCAGGCGGTGGTGAGGCGCTTGCCCTCGGTGGAAAGCCTGGGTTCTGTCAGTGTCATCTGTACCGACAAGACGGGGACGCTGACGCGCAATGAAATGACGGTGGTTCAGCTGCTATTGCCTGACGGCGATGCAAGCGTCAGCGGGGTGGGTTACGAGCCACAAGGCCAGATTGAGCTGGAGAACAGGCCTGCATTGTCCGAACAGACTGCAGCGTTGGCGCGATGCGCAGCCCTGTGCAACGACGCACAGTTGCAGGAAATGGCTGGAGGCCTCTGGTCGGTGGCCGGTGATCCTACGGAAGGCGCGTTGCTGACGCTGGCGCTCAAGGCCGGGGTGTCGCTGGAGAAGATTCGCCATGAATGGAGTCGGGTCGACAATATTCCGTTCGAGAGTGAGCGCCAATATATGGCAACCCTCCATCGCGTGCCCGGTGCAGACCATGCGATCGTGATGCTCAAAGGCTCTCCAGAGCGCATCATGGCCATGTGCGAGACGCAGGCTGGTGGCGCCCCGCTTGAACGCGAGCAGTGGTTGCGCCGCATGGACGAAGCGGCTTCAGAGGGGTGGCGTGTGCTGGCCCTGGCGCAGGCCCGGGTGCCGGCTTCCCAGGCGGATATCAGTGCTGAGAGTCTGGGGCAGTCCTTCGAATTGTTGGGAATGGCGGCCATGATGGACCCTCCAAGGCCTGAGGCCATGATTGCGGTGGCTGAGTCGCTCTCGGCGGGCGTGCGGGTGGTGATGATCACTGGCGACCATGCGGTCACGGCCGCTGCCATCGGGCGCCGGATGGGGCTGCGCGCAGGCGAGGTTCTGTCCGGGGTGGAAATCGATTCCCTCGATGAGCGCCAGCTCAAGGAGAGACTGGCTCGCACCGACGTGGTGGCGCGGGCCAGTCCGGAGCACAAGCTGCGACTGATCTCGGCCTTGCAGTCACAAGGAAGGCTGGTTGCCATGACGGGCGATGGTGTGAACGATGCTCCAGCGCTCAAGGCGGCCGATGTCGGGGTGGCCATGGGTTTGCGAGGCACGGATGCGGCGCGAGAAGCGGCGGATCTGGTGCTGACCGACGACAACTTCGCCTCCATTACCTCGGCAGTGAGGGAGGGTCGCCGTGTTTTCGACAACATCAAGAAGACGCTGCTGTTCATCCTGCCAACCAACGGTGGGGAGGCGGGGCTGATCCTGCTGGCCGTGTTTGCCGGGTGGGCCATGCCCATGACGGCAGGTCAGATCCTGTGGATCAACATGGTGACCAGTGTGACGCTGGATCTTTCCCTGGCCTTCGAGAAGGCGGAGCACGGCATCATGCGTCGCCCGCCCAGGCCAGCGCGCGAATCGCTGATCACACCGCTGCTGTTCGGTCGACTGGCCTATGTGACAGGGTTGATGCTGGCGGCCACCTGGATCGTGTTCGAGTACGAGATGTCGCGCCACAATGATCTGGCTGTGGCCCGCACGGCGGTGGTCAACATGCTCGCCGTCAGCGAGATGTTCTATCTGTTCAACGTGCGTCGGTTCACAGCCAGCGGGTTGACCTGGGAAACGCTGTACGGCAACCGCATGGCCGTGTGGGCCTGTCTGGTCACCCTGGTCTTGCAGCTGCTGTTCACCTATGCACCTCCGATGCAGGCATTGTTTGGCAGTGCGCCGCTGGACTGGGACAGCTGGGGATTGATTCTGGGTCTGGCAGTGTTGAAGTTTCTGGCGGTGGAGGCGGAGAAAGCCGTGCTGCGCTGGCGTGGTGTTCACTACCTGTGAGCGCTTCGGCCACCCCCCAGCCAGGCCAGGCAGCACAGGCCGACGAACACACTCCACCACAGCGACGCGCCGCGGCTCACGACTGCTGCCGCCACGGCAGAAGCCAGTGAGATGCCCTGGTGGGTCAGCAGCCAGGTCATGGCCGCTTCGGTCGCGCCCAGGCCGCCCGGTATGAAGCTGGCCGCGCCAGCGAGCAATGCCATGGCGTAGCTGGGCATGGCATCCATGATGGGCAGAGGCTCGCCGATGGCGACCAGGGTGAACCAAAGAGAAGAAGTGAAACTCAGCCAGGTGGCCAGGCTCAGGCCCAGACCCATGAGCAATATGCGACCTCGAACGAGTGTCAGCCCGGCAAGCAGGCTCTCGCGTACCGGGGTGAGACGCTGCCATCGGCAAACCGCATTGACCAGCTGCAGTGCCCAGGGCGTTTGCAGCAATGCGAGCCCTGCGGCCATGATGGCAAGCGCCTGCCAAAACCAGTCAGAGCGGCCCGCGATAAGCTCGAGCGCCCCCAGCGCAATGATCGTGACGGCGATCAGGTCGTACAGGCGATCCGCGCCGAAAGCCGCCAGGCTGTGGGCGTATTTCACGCCATGCTGTTTGAGGTAGGGCGAGCGAATCGATTCGCCCAGCTTGCCCGGCGTAAGGGCCATGGCAAAGCCGGCCAGGTAGATGACGGTCTGGCGTGTGTAGCTCAGGTCAGGGCCGAACCGGCGTATCAACAGATGCCAGCGCAGCGTTCGCATCGCGGTGCCAAACATCCATGCGGCCAGCAGCTTCAGCCACAGCGTGGCTGGCAGACCGGCGATGGATTGCACCAGCCGGCGAAGGCTTTCGGGGCGCGCCAGCAGCAGGTACAGCAGCACCGCCGCAATGGCCAGCCAGGCAAGGGCGCGCAGAACATTTCGAATCGTCACGCCCCGATTGTCGCCTGAGTGGGAAGGCTCAGGGCTGACGTGTGGTCTGGCGGGTATAGGTCTGGCCATTGGGACCGATGACCGTGACGTTGGTTTCGGTGGCACTGCGGTCGACATCGCGCGTGGTCACCCCGCCGTTGGGTCCTGTGATGTTGCTGTCGACGTTTCCTGCGTGGCGGTTGGCTTCCCGTGTGATGGTGTTGCCGCGAAAGCCGGTGGCAGTTGCGCTGGTGTGGCCTTCGCTTCTGGTGACATTGCGCGAGGCTGTATTGCCTCGAAAACCAGTGGTGGTGCTGGAGACATTGCCAGCTGAACGACTGACGCTGCGCGTCGCTGTGTTGCCGCGCGGACCGGTGACCGATGTGCTGCGATCCCGGGCGTAGCCGGGTGTCGCCATGGTGGTGAGCGTGACGGCAAACAAGCTCAAGCCCAGGGCAGTGGCGAGTGGAAGGCGTTGAGACAGTTTCATGGGATGCTCCTTTGAACGGACGGCCGGTCAGGTGGACCACCGGCGAAGGCCCAGAGCCCCGATCGCCGGGGCCATGGGTGCATTACAGGCGGCAAGCGCGCTTCTGTGGATGACAGTACACAGCGATTTGTTTCCGTTTTGAAATATGGGGTGTGCGAGCGTTCATCCCTGTTTACACTGACCAGCATGCGACCTTCTGCCCCCATGGCATCACCCAGTGCCATCCGTGTCCTCATGATCGATGATGATGTCGAGCTCTCGGGCATGGTGGCCGAGTGGCTCGAAAGAGAGGGCATGACGGTGGTCCTGGCGCACACCGGTAAGGACGGCTGGAGCAGCGCCATCCGTGAATCGCCCGATGTCTTGCTGCTGGACCTGATGCTGCCTGACATGAACGGGCTGGACCTCTGCCGCCGTTTGCGGGCGGAAGGGCAGTCGTGGCCAGTGCTAATGCTCACCGCCAAGGGAGATCCCATTGATCGGGTCCTCGGGCTGGAGCTCGGTGCAGATGACTACCTGGGAAAGCCGTTCGAGCCTCGGGAACTCGTGGCACGTGTTCGGGCCCTTGCCCGGCGCATGCAAACCGCGCACTCGCATGCGGTTTGGCGCTTTGGCGAGCTGGTGCTGGATCTGGTGGCGCGGCGGGTCACTTGTGGCGGGCAGGCGGTTTCGCTGACATCTTCGGAGTTCAAGCTGCTGGCAGCACTGGCCAACCGGCCCGGCGTGTGCGTGGATCGGCAGGCCTTGTCGGCGGCGGTGCAGCCGGGTAACTATGCGCCTCTGGAGCGTTCGGTGGATGTGCAGGTAGCCCGTCTGCGCAAAAAGCTGGCTGCAGCGCCCGGCGGTTGGGACTGGATCACCACGGTGCGCGGTGAGGGCTATGTGTTCACCGTGCCGGTGGACCGCTAGTCTGGCAGACCTGTCGGCGAAGTTCTCAGAGCTTTGACATGCGCTGGACCCAAAGCCTTTTTGCCCGTGTTTTCCTCTTGCAGGTGGCTGTTGCGGTGGTGCTGGCTGTTCTGCTGGCGCTGGTGTTTCTGGTCGGACAGCCACGGGTGATCGCGCGATCCATTGCACCGGTCTGGGCAGAGCAGCTGCGCGCTTCTGCCATGGCCATGGAACACGGCGTCGCACCGGGAACGGAGGTCAAGGCCAGCGTCCATACATCGGTGACCTCCTTTGCCGGACCGCCACCAGCCGATGCCCGGTATTTGCCCAGAAGACCGCTGGCACCGCGTTACCGCGTTGTGTTGCGCGCGTTGCGGGAAGAGGGTGTGATCGTGCAGCAGATTGCCCTGAGCAATGGGGGCGAGGATGGCATTACCTGGTTGCAGGTGTCGCTGCCAGGCCAGCAGCAGCCCCAATGGGTGGGGATCGACGGAGCGCTGGAGGACCCAACCGTGCGGTGGCGCAGCTGGCTGGTCATGGGTGTTGCGGTGTGCGTCTTCTTGCTGGCGGCAGCCTGGCTGAGCCGGCGGGTGGTCCGACCGTTGACGGAGCTTCAGTCTGCCATGGCGCAATACGCAGCCACTGGGCAGGAGCCAGATGGCGTTTCGCCATCTGCGCCGTCCGAAGTGCGTGCCCTGTCTGACCAGTTCGGGCGTTTTGCGAGAGAGCGCAACGAGCGAGATGCGGAGCGAGACACCATGCTGGCTGGCCTCTCTCACGATTTGCGCACACCGCTGGGCCGAATCCGGATGGCAGCAGCGTTGCTGCCCGACACACCTGAAGTGAACAAGCGCCGCGAGAGCATCGAGCGCAATGCCGGCATTGCAGATGCCATGGTCGAGTCCTTTCTGGCGCTCAATCGCTCGGCGGTGGAGCCGTTGGACACTCGAGTGTATTTGCCGGATTTGCTCAAACAGTTGCGCGAGAGCGGAGACCATGACGATGTGCAATGGCACGTTGACGATGGCGTGGAACGTTGGCTCGCCCCTGCGTCCGAGAGCGGGCTGGAGCGAGCGTTGGTCAACCTGCTGGACAATGCGCGCAAGTACGGTCGGGCGCCCATTGAGGTGACACTTCGGCAGGATGTGAAGTCGGTCTGGCTGTCGGTACGAGACCATGGTTCGGGCATCCCGGCAGGTCAGCGGGAGCGCTTGCTTAAACCGTTTTACCGCGGCGCTTCAGACCGGGGCCTGCCGGGTTCAGGACTCGGCCTGGCGATGGTCGAGCGCGTCGCACGTCGCCATGGCGCGAGCTTGGAGCTGGATGACGCGGAGCCGGGTTTGCGGGTGAGTATGCGCTGGCCAGTCGCTGATTTGGTCGACGAGGCCAGACGATCAGCTTAGCCGCCTCCAGCCCCACCAGATGCGCATCGCCGTCGTGATGGCGCACAGGGCTGCGAAGCCGTAGGCCAGTTTGGCGAAGTGCTGTGGCAGCAGGCACATGAGCACAAACACTGTGATGGTTTCCGTGGCCTCTGTCAGGCCGCCGAGAAAGTAAAAACTCTTGTCCGGAAACGCAGTCGAGCTCAACTGGCGCTTCTCCGCTGCGATGGCGAAGGCCAGAAAGCTCGAGCCTGTGCCGATGAAACTGGCCAGCAAAACGGCTGCTGGCAGTCCATTTCGGCCTGGATCAGCCACAGCGAAGGCCAGTGGAATGGCCGCATAGAAAACGAAATCGAGGGTGATGTCCAGAAAGCCGCCACGATCTGTTGGAGTGGTTGCTCGCGCCACGGCTCCGTCCAGGCCATCCATCAGGCGCGAGAACAGCAACAGGCCCATGCCGGTGAGAAACCAGCCCGAAGCAATGGCACCCGCCGCCGCCAGCCCGGAAGTGAAGCCGACCCAAGTCACGGCATCGGCAGAAAGCCCCAAACCTGCAGCTGCGCGTGCCAGACGTGTCATGACCGGCTTGATGCTGCGCTGAATGCGATCATCCATCATGGGTCATCTCCAGCAAACGGTTGGGCTCGGCGATATCTTCCCGGTCGTGCGTGACCAACAGTGCCGGGATATTGCGGGCGCGAACATGCTCAAAGACCAACGCCCGGAACCGGGCTCGCAGGTGCGCATCGAGCCGTGAGAACGGCTCGTCCAGCAGCAGTGCCCTGGGCTGTGCAAGCAATGCACGCATGAGTGCCACCCGTGCTCGCTGCCCTCCCGAGAGCGTGGCGGGGTCACGCGCTCCCATCTCCGCCAGATCGGCTGTCTCCAGCGCTGCTGTGACCTGCGCTTCGCGTTCGCTGCTTTTGCCGGGCGGAATGGCGAACAACAGGTTTTCGCGAACAGTCATGTGGCCAAACAGCATCGGGTCCTGAAACAGCAGGCCAATTCCGCGCCGATGAGGCGCCAGGCCATCCAGGTGCTGGCCGTTCAGTACCACCTCACCTTCGAACTTCAGCGGCCTGCCATCACCTGACATGGCTTCAAGCGTGCCGGCAATGGCCGAAAGGACCGAGCTTTTGCCGCAACCGCTGGGCCCCATCAGTGTCAGCACGTGGCCTGGAGGAACTTCGAAATGCACGTTCTTCACCAGTGCCTGGCGGTCATGTCCAAGGTGTCGTATGTGGACCTGCAGTGTCATGTCGCGGATGCGAACCGGCGTTGGCGTCCCCACCAGGTGGCAAAGGCAAAACCGAGAACGGGGATGGAAAAGAGCAACCAGGCATAGGCGCTGGCCAGGGCGGGTTGTCCGCCGGATGCCAGGGCCACGGCTTCAGTCGTGATCGTATTGTGCCTGCCGGCCCCCAGGTACAGCGTGGGCAGATACTGCGCCACACTGACGGCGAACCCCACAGCGGCACCAGAGGACAGCGAGGCACGCAACAGCGGCCATTTGACCCTGAGCAGGTGTTGCCAAGGCGGCTTGCCCAGTGCCGCTGTCACGGCGGCGTAGCGTCGGTCATAGCCACTGTAGGCGGGACTGAGAGTGAGCAGGACATATGGCAGAACCATCAGCACATGGCCGAGCAATACAGCCAGCCAGTGGCCTTCCATTTGCCAGCGAAGTACGATGTCATAGAGTCCGATCACCCACAGCACAGCAGGCACAGCCAGTGGCGCGTAGAGCAAAGGGCGCGCCCACCGGTCCCACTGGCCAGGCGCCAGCTCGAGCCATGCCATGCACCACAGCAAACTGATCAGGGTCGACGCTCCAGCGAAGGCAAGTGTGGCCCAGATGGTTTGCCTGCTGTCGAAGACGCTGTTCCAGGCGAAACTGCTCCATTGCTGTGGCCATACTTCGGGAAACGGCCACCATCCGGCAGCACTTTGTACGGCGAGAACGCATAGCGCCAGAGCATAGGCGATGGCCAGCGCTGCCATTGGCCAGCCAGGTCTGCTGACGCGTGAGTCGCCATTTCTGCGCAGGCCAGAAGGTGCTCCGACGCCCTGCCGCAACCACACCGACGCAGCCAGTGCTGCCAGTGCGACGACCAGTGACATGGCGCCGGCTGCTGCTGCTCCCATCGCATTGGTTGCCAAACTGGCGTCGCGCAACCAGCCCCAGGCCAGAGCTGCCAGTGTGGGCGGCGATGTCGGGCCGATGACCAGGGCGACATCCACCACCGTGAGCCCATACGTCAGCACGGCCGCCAACGGCCAGAAAAGACGCCTGGCCAACTGCGGCCACACAACCTCATGCCAAGCCTGTTCGCCGCCGTACCCCATGGACATGGCCAAGGCGTGTTCGGCACGCCATTGGCGGGAACGGTCTTCCCGGTACAGCTCTGTTGCAGAAGCAAACATCAGGAACGGTGTTTCCTTGAGGGCGAGTGATGCGATCAGGCCCAGTCCCCATGGGTCTTGCGTGGTGGGCCATGGAGGTGGCAGGTCCAGGCCTGTCGCCCAGGGAGACGCCCAGCGCAGCAGCCAGCCGCTGGGCGCGATGAGCAGGCCAAGACCGATGGCAAATGCTGCGTGCGGCGTGGCGAGCATGGGAGGCAGCCAGTACAGAAGGCGGGAAGTGCTGCGATGCACAAACAATTGCCCCATGATCCAGCGACACGTCAGCCAGGCCAGTGCCGTGGAGGCCAGGCCGGTCCAGAGGCTGAGAGTGAAGGCGCTCCAGAACTGCGGATGGGCGAACAGTGCTTGCCATGCCGCCGCATTGGCCGTGGCCAGCAAGGCTGCGCCCATGCTGACCGCAACGGGAAGGCCTGCTGCCAGAAGCAGTGCACTGGTCAGTAGAAGGCGTGTCGGCCTGGTGGGCATGATCACAGCCCCCGTCCCGTGATTTACTGGCCGTAGCGCTTGACCCAGGCCGTCTCCAGCGCCTCGACCCATGAGGCATGGGGTTCGGGCAGCGTGGGGCCGGGTTTTTCCACGGACCCCGGAGGCAGACTTTGCCCAAAGGCGGAGCGTTCGGCTTTTGGCAAGCGTTCGACTGCCAGGACGGTCGGGTCACCCCAGTACTGGATATCGGCTTTGCGCGCTTGCGCCTGCGGTGAAAGCAGGAAGTTGGCAAATACCTGCGCGCCTTCGGGCGCTTTGGCGTTGAAGGGAATGGCCACAAAGTGGGTGTTGCCTATGGTGCCGCCCGGGAACTGCCAGCTGTAGGTTGTTGGCGCCATGCGGCCCGCCGCGACCTCGCTGGCGGCCTCGTTGGGGTTGAAGGTCAGACCCATGATCAATTCGCCGTTGGCCATCAGGGCGCGCACATCGCTTGCGCTCTTGGTGAACTGCTCGCCTTTGCGCCAGAGGAGCGGGTGAAGTGCGTCCAGAAATGCCCAGAGTTTCGTCGTCTGGGTCTTGAAGATGGCGGGCGTGACGGGCTGGCGAAGTGTCTTCGGGTCTGCTGCCAGCTCATACAAAGCCTGCTTGATGAAGGTGGTGCCATGAAACGACGGAGGCGCCGGATATGTGATGCGCCCGGGCTGGCTCTGCGCCAGATCCATCAGGCCGACGATGCTGTCTGGCGGCGACGGCAGTCGCGCCTTGTCTGCATAAAATGTGAGCTGGGCCATGCCCCAAGGTGCTTCGAGGCCGTCAGTGGATTCAGAAAAGTCGAGGCGTGTGGTCGGCTTGCCTTCCGTGTCTACCCACTTCCAGTTGGGTAGCTGCTCGGCAAACGGGCCGAAGAGCAAACCTTCGCGTTTCATGGCGGCAAAGTTCTCACCGTTGATCCAGATGAGATCCACTGTTCCCTCGCCTGGCCCGCGGCCTGCCGCTTTCTCCGCGCGCACGCGCTTGACCACATCGGCGGCATCCGAGATTTTCACGTGCTCCACCTTGACGCCGTGGGCCTGCTCACAGGCTTTTGCTGCCCACTGGATGTAGGCATTGATCTTGGCATCGCCTGCCCAGGCATTGAAATACACCGTCTGGCCTTTGGCAGCTTGAAGTGTCTTCTCCCAGGTGGGTGCGCCCTTTGCTGCCCATGCTGCACCTGGTAGCACGGCAGCTCCGGCAACAGTCGCCAGGGTTTGCACGAAATCTCTGCGAAGGATGGAGCGGGTCATGTGAGGCTGGTCTCCTGTGACGGTACTTGCGGTCGATGTTTGACGTTGACCCAGAGCTTAATCCATTCGTTCCAGGAACGTATGCGGCGCATCACCGTTGGCGCCAGGCCCGCAGGATCCGGTCGACCGACCATGCACCCGAACCGTACAAGGCGAGTGCTGCCAGCAGAACCCCCCAGGTCACGTGCAGTTGCAGGGCGGCAGGGGCAATGTCTTCCAGGCTGAGGACGGCAACGATGTTGACCACACTCAGGCCAAGTGCTCCGATTCGGCCACCAAGGCCGAGCACCAGCAGCACAGGCAACACCAATTCGCCGGCAGTGCCCATCACCGCAGCGACCGACGGGGACAGCAGTGGCACCTGATACTCATGGGTAAACAGCAGCATCGTGGTTTCCCAGTCGCGGATCTTGGTCAGACCGGCAAGAAAGAACGCGTGTGCGACATAAGCGCGCGCGGCCAGCGCACCCAGGGGCTGCAGGCGGTCGAGGGTGCGGCTGAGCAGGCAAAGGCCGCTTCGGATCAGCCCTGTCGGGCCAGTCATGTCTGCGTTGGTATGAGTGGCGGTAGCGGTGTTCATGTTGTCTCTCCTGTGTGTGGTGTGTGTCAGTGCCGGGGTGTTGAAGAATGCATGGCGAGGCCTCCCGCGGGCGACAGCCCCAGCACCAGCCCATCTGCCACGGCGGCAGACAGCCATTGCGAAAAATCGAAATCCTTGTCTTCGGCGGTGGCAACGGCCAACGCTTCATTCAGGGTGTCTCCTCTTGCCAGCGCTGTCAGGCAGGCAAACTCTGCGGGGCAATGAACAAGTTTCAGCCGTGGCTGCCAGTGCTGGCGCCACAGCAACACATACTCAGTGCCGGTGGCTTCAAGCCGTTGTCGAAGTGCGCTCCAGTCTGGCCTGCTTTCCTGGTGCACCTGCACGACTGAACCCGCAGCGCACGACAGGGCCATTGGCTGGAAGCCTGAGGCCATGAGCAAGGTGTGGCTGTCAGCCGTGCCAGGGTTCTGAGAGAGAAGCGCAAAGGTCTCGGGCGCGGGCGTGGTGTCTGCGTCGAACTGCATGCGATGCAAAGCCCATTCGATGCGCGCCACGTCTTCAAGGTAAGGCAGCTCTTGCAATTGTGTGTCCTGGTCCAGCCAGGCCGGCAGCTCTGCGCCCCAATGGGCCAGATCGCCACGCGTGGGCGGACACGCATGCCAGTGCGCGATGGCCATGGCGGAAAAAGCGACTTCGCCCAATATGCGCTGCACGATGGGGTAGGCCGCGGCGAGTGAGCGGTGCGCGCTGGCATGGGCGTTGGCCCGGTAGGCTTGCAGTCCCCTGCGGCCTTGCGGATGGACCTGAGTTGCCCAGGCGGTATCCGCTTCGCCGGGGTGGACGTCGAATACACAGCGGAGCAGGGCTTGCTGTTGATCAGCCAACGTCATGCCACGGCCTCCTCGAGGCCTAGCGTCTGCAATGCACAAGTGCGAGCAGCCTCAGCCTCTTGCAGCAAGGTCTCAAGTGATGGAATGTCGGTGTCCCATTCGATCAGTGTGGGCACAGCGCCAAAGTGGGCAACGGCCGACTCATAGAGCGACCAGACCGCAGGCTTGACGCGGCTGCCATGGTCGTCGATCACGATGTCGCCGCAGTCGACGTGTCCGGCCAGGTGAATTTCAGCGACCAGGTCGGGCGCAATGCCAAGCAGCCACCGTCTGCACAAGTCCATCGCATTGGTGGACTCATCTCGCTTGTGTTCATTGCATGCATTGACATAGATGTTGTTCACATCTACCAGTAGCTGGCATCCACTGGTCTTGGCCAATGCCGTGAGAAATTCGGTTTCGCTCATGTCGGCTTCTGACCACTGGACATAGGCAGACAGGTTTTCCACCGCGATCGGGCGCCGAAGCCGGTCCTGTACCTGCGTGACATTGCTCGACATGACGGCCAGAGCCTCGCGTGTCATGGGCACTGGAAGCAGGTCGGCCGCATGCACACCGGTGTGATGGAGCAGGCCGCGCGCAAAGCTGGCGTGGTCACTGACGCGGACAGGGTCAATTCGTTCGATGAGGTGGGCGAGCTGCTCCAGGTGCCATGTGTCGATGCCCTCTGTGGAGCCCAGCGAAAGCCCCACACCATGCAAGCTGACGGGATAGTGGGAGCTGCCTTGTTCGAGCACGGACAGTGCAGCACCGCCATGGCCAAAGAAATTCTCGGAATGGACTTCAAGGAAATCCAGCTTTGGCCGCTCGGTGAGCAATTGTTGGTAGTGTGGGTGCCGCCAGCCAATGCCCACTTCCGGCAAGCCGTTCGGTTGTGCTGTGATGATGGTCATGGCTGGCAGCGTCCCTGGAGAATTTCAGTCAGTGTGCGCTGAAGGCTCAGCTCTTCATCTCGGCCTTGGCCTCAGCCTTGGTCAGGCCACCCATTTGCTTGCAGGTGCCTTCGGCCACGTACTTCCATTCGCCCTTGTCGTTGTCGACTTTGGACTGGCCGGCGCAAGAGTGGGTGCCTGCCAGATTGGCGCAATCGTTCTGACCAGCTTTGGCCACCCCATAGCATTTTTCCTTGGCGCCTTCTGCCATCGCAGGCGCGGCTGCCAGCGCGAGAGACATCAGTGAAGCGGCGGCAGTGGCGGTGAAGAGAGTGTTTTGGGCTTTCATGGGTTGAGCTCCTGTTGTGAAGTGATAGTGAAAGTGAATGAATGGTTAAAACTTCGATGGCCGGTGCCGGGAGACCCGTCATGTGTCCGGTTGAGAGTGAGTCGGAGAAGAATCTTTGTTCTTACAGCTCAGGGAAATTTTTTTCGTTCCCGCTTCATCACGGTTCAGATCAGGTCGGCAATATCGTCCCAGGCTTGCGCAGGGATACGCCCCTCGTAGCGACGAACCACGCGTCCTTCCTTGTCGATCAGCAAGGCGGTGGGCAAGTGCTCTGCTGTCGGCTGGAATGACAGAACCTCGGTCCCCGGCCCCCAGATGCTCGGGATGCGCTGGTCTGGTGGCAATGTCGTCGCCGAGACCTGTTCGTACCGCTCCCAGTCGGCGCGTCGCTTGTCGAGGTTGATCCCGACAACGGCAAAGGGCATGCCTTTCCAGCCGGCCGCGTTGGCCCGCAGCTCGGGCAGTTTGTCCAGGCACACGGCACAGTCTGTCGACCAGTAAAGCACCAGCACGACGCGGCCGCGGTACCGAGCAAGGTCCAGCGGTTGGCCGGATGCGGTCACGCCCTTGGCTGCGAAGATCGGTGCCACCTGTGGCGCGGGCCGGGCAGAATCCTGTGCCTGAGCAGAGGGCATGCCTGCGGCAAGCCAGGCCGTGCCCAGAAGCAAGGTCAGAAGCCGGCTTGCCATGCGGCGACGCAGGGCACTGGAGGGAAGCTGGGTGTGGTATTTCATGCCGTTTTGTCCACGCCGCCCGAGATTCCTTACACTTGACGCCTGAAACGGCAGACATATGTCACAGATTTCCCAAGACTTCGAACAACAGTTGGTCGCACTGCGCGACTATTTGCTGCGCTTTGCGCTGCTGCAGCTGCGCAATGAGGCGTGGGCCGAAGATGCGGTCTCTGAGACCATCCTCGCAGCGCTGGCCAAACCGCAGGCCTTCGAGCGCCGGTCCCAGCTCAAGACCTGGCTGGTCGGCATTCTCAAGCACAAGATCGTCGACACCATCCGCCATCGGCAACGGGAGTTGCTGGTCGGTGGCGATGCTTCGGACGATGGCGCTGACCCTCTGGCGCACATGGCATTCAAGTCCGATGGACACTATGCCGAAGCCCCCGCCGACTGGGGAGATCCCGATCAGGATCTTCAGAGCCAGCAGTTTTTTGCCGTTCTGGAGATCTGTACCGAAAAGCTGCCACCCGTCCAGGGCAGACTGTTTCTCATGAGAGAGTGGCTCGAGCTTTCCAGCGAAGAAATCTGTAAGGAACTGTCTCTTACGCCGACCAACCTGTATGTTCAGTTGCACCGGGCGCGCCTGCGCTTGCGTGAATGCCTCGAGCTCAACTGGTTCGCCAACGCCGCCGCATGATGATGATTTCTTATCCGTTTCGCCGAACCTGCAAGGAAGTCTCCGCGCTCCTGATTGCGCGCGAAGACCGTCATCTTGCCTGGCCGGATCGCGTGGCATTGCGGGTGCACATGGCCATGTGTGAAGCCTGCCCCAAGTTTGAGCGGCAGGTCCTGACCATGCGAAATGCCATGCGCCAGTGGCGCAACTACACAGGCGAAGAGCCTGCTCCGGGCGATACCCAGCAGTGAAAAGGGCCGCTTCAGGCGGCCCTTTGGGGTAGAAGAAGAGGGGGCGAGGGTCAGCCCAGCAATGCCTGGGCAAACTCCCGTGCATTGAACGTCTGCAGATCTTCCAGCTGCTCGCCAACGCCGACGAAATACACCGGGACCGGGCGCTCCTGCGCAATGGCACAGATCACACCGCCTTTGGCCGTTCCGTCGAGTTTGGTGATGACCAGTCCGGTGAGATTCAGCGCGTCGTCGAACGCCTTGACCTGGGCCAGTGCGTTCTGGCCGGTGTTGCCGTCGATGACCAACAGCACTTCGTGCGGGCATCCATCTCCGCCTGCCTTGGCAATCGTTCGCTTGATCTTGCGCAGCTCTTCCATCAGGTGCAGCTGCGTGGGCAGGCGGCCGGCTGTGTCGACCAGCACCACATCCCGTCCGCGGGAGCGGCCCGCTGTCACGGCGTCAAAGCTCACTGCGGCCGGATCGCCTCCTTCCTGCGTGACGATCTCTACCGTATTGCGGTTGGCCCATACTGCCAGTTGCTCGCGCGCGGCCGCACGGAAAGTGTCGGCTGCCGCCAGAAGGACAGAAGCGCCCGCTTCGGCCAGGTGCCGGGTGAGCTTGCCAATGGACGTGGTCTTGCCCGCCCCATTGACGCCAGCGACCATGATCACGGTTGGTTTGTGCTCGCCAATGATCAGCCCTTTCTCCAGCGGCTTGAGCATGTCTGTCATGGCCTCAGCCAGGAGCCCCTTGACTGCTGCCGGATCGGTGGCGCGGGCCTCTTTGACCCTGCGGCGCAGGTCGCTGAGCAAGGCTTCGGTGGCCTTGACGCCTGTGTCCGCCATCAGCAGGGCATCTTCCAGCTCCTCGTAAAGGGCTTCGTCGATCTTGGTACCAGTGAAAACGGTGGCGATGCTGCCCCCCGTCTTGCGCAGGCCGGCGCTCAGACGTTTCAACCAGCCTTGCCGAGGAGCGGCCGGCTTGGACGCGGGCTCAGCCGGCACATCCAGTCCACCATCAAGAGGTGCAGCATCAGGAGGCGCTGCTTCTTTGGTTGTCCGGATGGCGGGCGGCGTGTCTGCCTCCGGGGCAGGAGACGGGACCGTCAAGTCAGGCAGGGGTAGAGGTGGCGTTGGCTGGGAAGCGGGCGTCGTCACCTCGCCAACGTCCTGAGGGACTGGGCGGTCAGGCTCAGGCGAGGCGGGCAAGGCCGTCTGCGCAGCCTGGGCGGTTTCAAGCGCGTCTGGTGGCGTTTCGACGGCTTCAGGCGCGACTTCTACCTGATTTTCGGGGGGATTTTTGTCCGCTTTGGCGAACTTCTTACGGAAGAACGAGAACATATGGGAATCTCTAGTATCTTCATGATTCTATGAAAACACGATTCTCCCTCGTCCAGACCCTGATTCCCGCTCCATGGCGCCTGTTGGCTCCAGTGGTTCTTGGGTGCGTTTGTGTTGCGCTGAACGTTCCGTCAGCCCATGCCCGGTCCTCCGAAGGCGACGCAGCGGCTGTAGCGGCTGAAAGCGACGTTCGCCAGTACACACTGGACAACGGCATGACGCTCATCGTCAAGCCCGATCACCGGGCGCCGACCGTGGTCCACATGGTGTGGGTGCGCGTGGGGGCCATGGATGAGGTGGACGGCACCTCGGGCGTGGCCCATGTGCTGGAGCACATGCTGTTCAAAGGCACCAAAACCATGGGACCAGGTGATTACTCCAAGCGCATGGCGGCGCTTGGCGCTCAGGAAAACGCCTTTACCTCTCGCGACACCACTGCCTACCACGCGCAACTGCCTGTCGAGCACCTGGAAACGGTCATGGCGATGGAGGCGGACCGGTTTGCCAACAACCAGTGGGCAGACGAAGAGTTCAAGCGTGAGCTGGAGGTTGTCAAGGAAGAGCGCCGTCAGCGCACGGAAGAGTCACCCCAGGCGCAGATGATCGAACAGTTCTACGCCGCCGCGTTCATGGCCAGCCCTTATCGGCGCCCCATCGTCGGCTGGATGAGCGACCTCGATGCCATGACGCCTGACGATGCGCGCCAGTTCTACCAGCGATGGTATGTGCCGGCCAACGCTGCCGTGGTCATCGTTGGGGATGTTCAGCCTGACGCGGTGCTGGCCCTGGCCAAAAAAACCTATGGCCAGATCCCTGCACGTGCCGTCCCTGTGCGTAAACCGCGGGAGGAGCCGACACAGGAAGGGCCCCGCCGCATCGAACTGCGCGCCGCCACCGAACAGCCCTGGGTTCTGCTCAGCTGGAAGGTGCCGCGCCTGGAGCGGCTGAACAATCTGGACGCCGCCCAGCGCGACACATTGGCCTTGACCATGCTGGCTGCCGTGATGGATGGCTACCCCAGTGCCCGGCTGATTCGCTCGCTGGTGCAAGGCGAGGGCAAGGACAAACGCCTGGCCGACTCCGTCAGTGCCTCGAACGGACTGACAGGGCGCGGACCTCAGCTGTTCACCATGTCCATCATTCCGGCTGCCGGTGTCGACCCTGGCGAGGCAGCACAGGCCTTGAAGGACGAGCTGGCGCGCGTGGCCCGCGATGGTATCGATGCCAAGGAGTTGCAGCGGGTCAAGACCCAGTGGGCGGCATCCGAGGTGTACAAGCGGGATTCCGTCATGGGTCAGGCGCATGAGCTGGGCTCGAACTGGCTCCTGGGTATGGAGCTGGATGCCAGCGAACGCTTGCTGGCACTGCTCAAGACCATCACTCCTGAAGAAGTGCAGTCGGTGGCACAGCGCTATTTCTCCGACGAGACGCTCACCACGGGTGTCTTGCTGCCTGATGCAGACAAGCTGGCGGCCAAGGCCAAAGCGCCCAAGCCTGCCAGCCGTCCGGCCATCCGCCATTGAGGTCGGTTCGGTCGATCGACTTGTTTCCAGATTTGGAAGTCCAGATGTTCTCCTTTGCCTCACTTCAAACTGCTTTTCCACGCTGGCGCCGCCTTTCCGGTTCGGGTCGCCAGTTTGGGTGGTTGCTGGCCTCAGCCATGTCACTGGCGGCGTCGACCGCGCAAGCCGCCATTCCCATCGAGCACTGGACGCACGGATCGGGTGCCAAGGTGTACTTCGTCAACAGCCCGACCATTCCCATGCTCGACGTACAGGTCGATTTCGATGGAGGTACGCGGCGAGACCCCGCTGACAAAGCCGGGCTGGCCGACGTGACTGCAGGCATGCTGTCGTCTGGCGTGAAGGCCTGGAAAGGGCGTGCGGCGCTTGACGAAAACGGATTGAGCGAAGCATGGGTCGACCTGGGGGCCCAGTTCGAAGCCAGCGCGAGTGTGGAGCGATTCACCTTCTCCTTGCGCACACTGACCGACCCCGACCTGCTCTCCCGCTCTGTCAGCCTGGCTGCGCACGAAATGGCAGCGCCCAGTTTCGATGCCAGGATCTGGGCCCGCGACCGCGACCGCATGCGCGCTTCGCTCAGAGAGGCGGAGACCCAGCCCGGCACCCATGCGCAGCGGGCGTTCTTCAGCATCGTGTACCGGGACCACCCGTATTCGCGCTATGCCACCGAGGCATCGCTGGACGCCATCACTCCGGCTGACATGGAAGGCTTTTACGCCCGTCACGTGGTGCCTTGCCGTGCCAAGGTCACGCTGGTAGGTGCCATCGACCGCGCCAAGGCCGACACCATCGTGGGTGAGCTCATGGGCGCGATCGGCGGTCAAGCCTGCGCGCCTCTGTCCGCAGTGGCCGAAGTGCAGGCACTGGAAAAGGCCGAAGCCGTGCGCATGCCGTTTCAGGCCGCACAGGCGCAGATTTTTGTTGGCCAGCCAGGCATCAAACGCGACGACCCGGATTTCCTGCCGCTGTACGTGGGCAATTACATCCTGGGCGGGGGTGGTTTTGTCTCCCGCCTCATGAAGGCTGTTCGAGAAGAGCGAGGGTTGAGCTACAGCGTCTACAGCTATTTCCCCGCTGGTCTGCATGCCGGCGCTTTCCGCGTCGGTCTGACCACACGCCCTGATCAGGCCAAAGAGGCTCTCAAGGTATCCCAGGACGTGGTGGCGGAGTTTGTGGACAAGGGGCCGACAGCCCAAGAGCTGGAGGCCGCCAAGTCCTTTCTGGTCAACGGGTTCGCCTTGCGCATCGACAGCAACCGAAAACTGCTGGGCAATGTGGCCAATATTGCCTGGTATGACCTCCCCCTGAACCACCTGGACACCTGGGTCGAGAGCATACAGGCCGTCAGCCTGCAGCAGATACACGATGCTTTTCAGCGCAAACTGCAGCCTGGAAAAATGGCCACTGTGGTGGTGGGCGGGGTCGCAGATTGATGGCCAAGGGCAAATCCAGAACCCAAGCTCGAGCGAGTTCGTCTGCTTCGCGCCCAACGGCAAGCGCTGCGCAAGAAGTGCGCATCATTGGCGGGCAGTGGAAGCGCAGCAAGCTTGATGTGCCAGACAGACCCGGTCTGCGGCCGACGCCATCGCGCGTTCGGGAAACCCTGTTCAACTGGCTGGGGCAAGACCTTTCCGGCTGGCGTTGCGTCGATGCCTTTGCCGGCACGGGCGCCCTGGGGCTTGAAGCCGCCTCTCGCGGCTCTGACGCGGTCGAGCTGATCGAGCAAGACCCTGAACTTGTGCGAGGGCTCAGGCAGGCGGTGGAGCGCCTCAAGGCGTCGGACCGTGTCAGTGTGAAGGCTGGGGACGGTTTGAGTGCGCTCAAGGCCATGCCTGCCGGGTCAGTGGACCTGGTGTTCCTGGATCCGCCATTTGGTGGCGACGCTGGCAATGACGCCGTCTCCCTTGCTGCGCTGGCGGCAGCCCGGCATGCCATCCATGGGGAGGGCTGGGTCTATCTGGAGGCACCCCGTGCCTGGAGCGAGCCAGAGCTGGCCGACGCGGGCTATGCCCTCTATCGCAGTGGCAAAGCAGGGCAAGTGGCCTTTCACCTTCTCCAGTGCACAAGTATTTGAGAGGCCAGTGCCTGTCGCATAATTGAGTCATGAGCAGTTCCACCAACCAGCGCCGTGTTGCTGTTTACAGCGGTACCTTTGACCCATTGACCCTGGGGCACGAGGATATCCTGCGCCGTGCTTCCGTGTTGTTTGACGAGGTGGTGTTGGCGGTGGCCAGGGCCCACCACAAGAACACGCGCTTCTCCCTGCAGGAGCGAATGGACATGGCTCGCGAAGCAGTCAAGGACTGGGGCGGCAATGTCCGGGTCGAGCCCTTCGATGGCCTGATCATGGACTTTTGCCGGGCGCAGGGCGCAGTGGCTGTGGTTCGCGGCATCCGCAACATGAGCGATTTCGATTACGAAGTGCAGATGGCCGCCATGAACCGCAAGCTCAACCCCGCTGTTGAAACGGTATTTCTGGTGCCCCAGGCCGAGCTTCAGTGCATTTCCAGTACATTGGTCCGTGAGATCTCCAAGCTCGGCGGCGATGTCTCAGAGATGGTCAGCCCGGCCATCAAGGCCGCGTTGGGCCACAGACCTCTGCAGGCCTGACAGGCGTGGCGCTTGCCGCGGCCCTGCAAATGATTCACCTTAGCCTGTTTCTCGCCCGTTTGCTGCACCTGGAGTTGACCCCGACATGGCCCTGATGATCACCGACGAATGCATCAATTGCGATGTGTGCGAGCCGGAGTGCCCGAATCAGGCCATTTCCATGGGGCCTGATTTCTACATCATCGACCCCGAGCGATGCACGGAATGTGTGGGGCACTTTGACGAGCCCCAATGCGTTCAGGTGTGTCCCGTGGAGTGCATTCCGGTCAACCCGGAGCGTGTCGAGACGCCAGAGCAACTCCAGGCCAAGTACGAGCGATTGCAGGCCACAGCAGGCTGAGACTGGCTCTCAGTCCTGGGACGGGTCCTGTGCCTGCTTGGCGTCCGGTGTCTGGCGTGGTGGCTTCGGTCTCGGTGGTTTGCTGGTGTGTATCACCGAGGTGGCCTTGGCCGTGTCGCCCGCGATCAGGTCGTCAAGCGCTTTCAGACCACGATCCATGGCTTGATCGATCGCAATCCGGTCGTCCAGCGGGGGCTTTCTCAGCACCCAGTTGGCCACCTCACTCTTGTTGCCCGGATGGCCTATGCCCAGGCGCAGGCGCCAGTAGTCTCCGCTGCCCAGCTGTGCATGGATGTCGCGCAAGCCGTTGTGGCCAGCATGTCCGCCGCCCTTTTTGAGTTTGGCCTCTCCGGGTGGCAGATCCAGTTCGTCGTGGACCACCAGAATTTCCTCGGGGGCAATCTTGAAGAATCGAGCCAGCGGTGCCACAGATTGTCCTGAACGGTTCATGTAGGTCTGGGGCATGAGCAGCCACAACGGGTTGCCCGCAACACTGGTTCGTGCCATCAATCCCTTGTAGTTCCGGTCCATCTGGGGCATGACGCCGAGCTGTCGGGCGACGGCATCCACCCACCAGAAGCCGGCGTTGTGGCGTGTCTGTTCGTATTCGGGGCCGGGGTTGCCCAGGCCAACGATGAGCTTGATCATGCAGGCATTATCGACAATCTGGATTTCTGAAGGCTCGCCCAAAACAGAACGGCCCGCGTGAGCGGGCCGTTGGAATCAGCTTGCCTGACACGGGCCCGGATGGGCCCACAGCCATTACTTGGCTTCTTCTTCGGTCGCGGCAGCAGCAGGCGCAGCCACCACTTCCTCGGCTGGCTCCACCACGGTAGCAACGGTGAGGTTGCTACGGCCGTGGGTCACGATCTTGATGCCGTCGGCGAGTTTGAGGTCGCCAGTGTGGATGGTGTCACCCTTGTTCACGGCAGACAGATCGACAGAGATGTGCTCAGGCAGCTGGGTGGCCAGGCACTCGATTTCGATGTCGGTCATGACGTGGTTGATCAGACACTTGTCGTCCTTGACAGCAGGCGAGTTCTCGGCGCCTTCGAAGTGCAGAGGCACTTTCTTGCGCAGGCGGGTCTTCTCGTCCACGCGCTGGAAGTCCACGTGCAGAGCAATAGGCTTGAACGGGTGGTACTGCACATCGCGCAGCAGAACCTTCTCAACCTTGCCGCCCAGTTCCATCTCGAGGATGGAGGCGTGGAAAGCTTCTTTCTTCAGGGCGTGCCACAGTGCGTTGTGGTCCAGCTCGATGGCGACGGGATCAGCATTGCCACCGAAAACGATGCCGGGGGCCTTGCCAGTGTTGCGCAGACGGCGGCTCGCACCCGTACCTTGCAGATTGCGCTCAAAAGCGACGAATTTCATGGTTTTACTCCTGTAGAGGGGTCCCGCGACCAGGACGCCTCAGTTGACAAGGGCCAAGCTTCCAGAGAAGGAGGCTCAACCCGCTCTTGATGCTGTCAGAAAAGGTTTTCCTGGTCAGCAAACAAACTCATGACCGACTCACCCGAAGCAATGCGCGCGATGGTTTCGGCCATCAGCGGTGCCACGGTAAGCTGGCGGATCTTGTCGCAGGCCTGGGCGGCTTGCGACAGGGGAATGGTGTTGGTCACAACGACTTCGTCCAGTGCCGTGCCCTTGGAGATGCGGTCGATGGCCGGGCCGGAGAAGATCGCATGCGTGCAGTAGGCGTACACATGCTTGGCGCCACGCTCCTTGAGCACTTCAGCGGCTTTGACCAGCGTGCCGGCGGTATCGATCATGTCGTCCATGATCACGCAGTTGCGGCCTTCGATGTCTCCGATCACGTGCATGACTTCCGACACGTTGGCCTTGGGGCGGCGCTTGTCGATGATGGCCATGTCGCAGTTGAGCTGCTTGGCCAGCGCACGTGCGCGCACCACACCACCGACGTCGGGCGAAACCACGAGCAGGTCGGAATAGGCCTTCTGGCGCAGGTCGCCCAGCAGCACTGGCGATGCATAAATGTTGTCGACCGGGATGTCAAAGAACCCCTGGATCTGGTCGGCGTGCAGGTCCATCGTGAGGACGCGGCTGACACCAACCGTTTGCAGCATGTTGGCCACCACCTTGGCCGAGATCGGCACGCGGCTGGAGCGCGGGCGGCGGTCCTGGCGGGCATAGCCGAAGTAGGGGATCACAGCGGAGATGGACACTGCCGATGCGCGCTTGAGTGCATCGACCATGATCAGCAATTCCATCAGGTTTTCGTTGGTCGGCGCGCATGTCGACTGCACAACGAAAACGTGCCGGGCGCGAACGTTTTGCGTGATCTCGACCGTGACCTCGCCATCCGAGAAGCGGCCCACATTGGCCGAACCCAGTTGGGTATTGAGATGTTGGGCGAGCTCCGCCGCCAGCACCGGATTGGCATTGCCGGTGAAGATCATGAAATCAGGGGGCTGAACTTGCATGGCGTTTTCGGCGAGCGGATTCATCAGCGAAAAAAGAGGCCGCCGATTTCTCTCTGGCGGCCTCGTCCGTACTTTGCGAAATAAATTTGGCAGGGGAGGAAGGATTCGAACCCTCGCATGCCGGAATCAAAATCCGGTGCCTTAACCAACTTGGCTACTCCCCTGCACAGGTTGCCCGACCCAACAAGTGACTCGAACCACCTCAATGCAGTTTGGCGTCTACCCTCTTTCCAGAGATGCGCAGACCTAGGATTCTAGTCTGAACACCAATGTCGCAGCGGATGAACTGCCAGATTGCAACACTCGCGTACTGTCCATCCCGGCGGTGCACTGGCCAGCGGTCTGTCATGCCCTCTTGGGGCAAACACCGCCGACCCCGATCCGGTCATTCGCCCTTTCAGCCCTTGCTCTCCCAGCCATTTGATGGCGTGATCGATCTCAGGGCACAACTCCCGGGCCACTGGCTCCATGTCGTTGTGTGCTTCAGCGAGCATTTGCTCTACATTCAGCGCCGGGCAAACGTCTGAAACAGTGTCGTTTGCAGCAAAGCCTGAGATTATAGCAGTTTTTGTGTTGCGCGCCAGCTTTTCTGAAGAGAAGATGGTTTTGGTGGACACGCCGTGGGCGGGTTTGACCACCACCCAGCGTTGCACGGGCAGGGTCACGGGCGTGATGCGTTCGCCGATTCCCTCCACCCAGGCGTTTTGCCCTGCAATGAAGAATGGCACATCTGCTCCTAGCCGCTGCCCCAGTTGCATCAGTTCCTGGCGCTTCATGCCCGTGCCCCACAAGCGGTTGAGTGCCAGAAGTGTTGTGGCTGCATCTGACGACCCGCCACCCATGCCCGCTTCGGCTGGCAGGTATTTGTGCAGCCGAATGTCGGCGCCAGCCTGCGTGCCGGTCACTTCTTTCAGCAGACGCGCTGCGCGCATGCACAAGTCGTTTTCGGGCAGGGCCAGGCTCCCGACGTCCTCGCGGCTGAGGGTGCCGTCATCCCTTCGTGTGAAGTCCAGCGAGTCGCCCCAGTCGATGAGCATGAAGACCGACTGAAGCAGGTGGTAGCCATCGTCGCGACGGCCAACCAGATGCAGGAACAGGTTGAGTTTTGCCGGTGCGGGAACCTGGTGCAGGCTTCGGCAGGCTGTTGTCATGGCTCGAAAACGAGTCGCAGTTCGGCGCGAGGCAATGGCTGGAGTCTGCGGGCGATGATGCGACCATCCGCGTGTCGACTGAGATCGGCCTGCCAGCCCGGTGCGTGATCGTTGGCTTGCCCTTTGAGCCAGTCAAACATGGCCTCGATGGGAAGTGGCGTACCGCTCATTGCTGCCGTCAGTTCCCTGAGGGTGGGGCGTATGACCACGTCATCTCCCTGTTGCCATTGGGCGCTTTGGGGACTCCAGGTCACCAGCGCAATCGTGCTGCCCAAGGGCGACGTCAGCCGGATCTCGCCGGATTCGGCATTTCCCCTGAGGTCGAACGCGGCCGAGTAGGCGTCGGGCGGCTCGCTCTCCACGCGCAAGGCGAGGCGGCCACTCCATACCGAGTTATCACTTTTCTGCGCTGGCACAGCGTCCGGCGCCTGCGGGCGGGTCATGCAGCCGGACGTGGCCACCGCAATGGCTGTGAGGAAACCCGCGACGAGCAGACGCCCCGCCGACCCGCGGGCTTCGGCCATTGAACTGGTCATGGGGTCACGTTCAGGCGGCGCAGCGTGGATTGCAGCGTTTCGTTGCCTCCTGCCTTGAGCAATGCCTGGCGCCACACTTTTCGGGCCTCTTCCTTCTGGCCCGCTGCCCAGAGCACTTCGCCCAGGTGGGCCGCAATCTCGACGTCCTGGCGCTGGGCGTAGGCTGCCTTGAGTATGCGAAGCGACTCCTCTGTCTTGCCCATGCGGAACAGCACCCAGCCCATGCTGTCCTGGATGTAAGCGTCGTCCGGCGCCAGCTCCAGCGCTTTCTGAATGAGGTCGCGCGCTTCGTCCAGCCGCTCGTTGCGGTCTGCCAGCGAGTAGCCCAGCGCGTTGTAGGCGTGATGGAAGTTGGGCTTGAGGCGAATGAGCTCCCGGAAGTGAGCTTCCATCTCTTTGGTCAAACCAGCCTTTTCTGCAGCGATGGCGTGCTCGTAGCGGAGATTTTCATCGTCCGGAAACTGCTGGACTGCTTCTCCGTAGACCTCGTAGGCCAGCTTCCACTGGCCGAAATCACGCAGCAACTGCGCTTCTGCGATCAGTTTGGTCCGCTCGCCAAGCTCTCCATTCGCAGGCTGGCTGCGAAGCAGGGCTCGGGCTTCGGTCATGCGGCCTTGCCTTGCCAGCAGGGAGGCCCGGCGCATCTGGGCCGCCAGGATGTCATCTGCGTTGTCGACCTTGGCCAGCCAGGCCTGGGCGTCATCAAGCTTGCCGGCTTCCTCGTCCATCTGTGCCATGAGCAGGTAGGCCTGGGTCAGCCCCTGGCGCGCACGGGAGGTCTTGACCTTTTCAGACAGTTTGATGAAGGTCTGCACGGCCTCTCTTGCCTGGTCGGGGTGGCCAGCCTGCTGCTCCAGCGTGCCCAGCAGCAACCATGGGTCTGGGCGCTCCGGCTGCTCGGTGGTCAGTGCGCGAAGCAGCGGGATGGCCTCTTTTTCGCGGTTGATGTCCATGAGCACGCGCGCATAGGCCATCGGTACGACAGGCTCCTCTGCCTTGTTGCGTTCCTGCAGCTGCCGAAGCACGATGGCCTCGGCATCCGGGATTTTGGCCTCCATCAGTTCCAGAGCCAGGAGGGCAGGGAACGGTGAGGCAGGGTCGGACGCATGCCCTTTGCGGGCGGCTTCCAAAGCCTGGTCCTTGTCTTCAGCCGCAAGCGCCATCCGGCCAAGCGAGGTCCAGGCCGCTGCTGTGTAGGCCTTTTGCTCCAGGTAAGGCTTCAACGCCTGCCGGACAGCTTTGGCCGCTTCCTTCTGGCTGCGCGTGCGGTTGAACACCTGTGGAATCGAGTTGATGGTGTCGACCAACTCTTCTTGCGGAGTGAGGCGCAAAATGGCCTTCAGGCTGGGGGCTGTCTGCTCGATCCGGTTGAGAGCCAGCAGGATTTGCAGGACGAAGCGGTGGGCTTCCACGGAGTCCTTGAGATCGTCTCGCCATTGCTGTGCGGCCTGTAGCGCGGATTCGCCGCTGCGGGCCTGCAATGCAATCTCGACCGCCCGGCGGTACAACTGCTCGCTGTGGTGACGGCGGGCACCGTCCAGAATCAGCGAAAAGGAAGAGCCAGGGTCGCCGTCCTGAAGCTTGAGTTCGCCAAGCAGCAATTGATAGAACAGCGGGCCATCAAGTGTTGAGTTGTTGGCCGCCTCCGTGGCAGGTTCGGTTGACTGTGCAACGGCCTGAACGTCGGCCTGTGCCAGACTCGCGCAACTCACGCCCGAGACGACGGCGGCCACCAAGAGGCGTCGCACGGGCCGGAACACCAGGGTATAGGGAGAGTTTTTGCGCGCGTGGGTCATCGGCTCATGATAATGGAATGCGTTGGCTTGCAGGGTCGGATCGCTTCGACGTCCAGTCGTTCCCTGAGGGCTTGAAATATGTCTGAAAGCAAGGTGCCGCAGTCATGCCGGAATTGCCTGAGGTAGAGGTCACTCGCCGCGGAATCGAGCCCACGCTCAAGGGGGCCAGGATCGTGTCTTTCGAGATGGGCAAACCGTTGCGCTGGCCCCTGGGCATTGCCCCTGCGCGACTTATCTCCCGCACCATTGAACACGTCGGACGGCGCGGGAAATTCCTTGTGCTTGAGCTTGATGAAGGCATTTTGCTCATTCATCTGGGCATGTCTGGCAGCCTTGAAGTCGGAACGCAACTTCCCCCCAGGGGCATACACGACCATCTTGAGGTGCGGACCACAGCAGGCATGCTGCGTCTTCACGATCCGCGGCGTTTTGGCGCGGTGGTGTACGCAGACAGTCTGGAAGCAGCCGAGGCCGTCAAACTGCTGGGTGGGCTGGGCGTGGAACCGCTGACACCTGCATTTGCGGCCGGCTCTTTTCATGCGGCGCTTAGGCAGCGGCGGGCACCCATCAAACAAGTGTTGCTTGCGGGAGACATTGTCGTTGGTGTCGGCAATATCTATGCGTCGGAGGCGCTGTTCATGGCGGGGATACGCCCCACCGTCGCCGCCAACCGCATCAGTGGGCCGCGAGCCGCCCGCCTGCATCAGGCCATCGTCACTGTGCTGGAGCGGGCAGTCCGTGCGGGGGGCAGCACTTTGCGCGACTTCAAGGCCAGTGATGGACAGCTGGGCTACTTCCAGCTCGATGCAGCGGTTTATGGTCGCGACGGGCAGCTGTGCCGGGTATGTGGCACCACCATTCGCCACATCAGGCAGGGACAGCGCAGCACGTTTTATTGCCCACAGTGCCAGAAGCACTGATTTTTCAGGTTGCCGATGCTATATTGACTTGATCCGGGCCTGTCCGCGCTTTTTTCCGAGATGCGTTGCAGACCCAAAAGGCCATATCAAGAAAGCGTTGCAATGCCTGGCCGGGGCCGTCCCCGGCGAGGGTTTGCCGCAATGAGCATGGTTTTTTTGGATCGCAACCCGTCGGGATGGAGTGTGGCGTGGCGCCATTTTTTGTTGCCCCCTGGTTCAGACAGCTTGTCTGACCATTGTTACGCGCCTCGATTGGCGCCGTTTCCCGCCCATTCGCACTTGTAGATCATGGTGTGAGGAGGCCCTTGAGGAAATACCTGTCATGAGCTTTAACCTGGAACTGGATGAACATGGTGCCTGGCGCAAACAGTTTGCGTTGCGCCTGAAGCTGCTCTCCGAGTGGCTGGCAGACCACGACCTGATGGAGCCCGGTGTCCGGGACCGCCTTGACCAGCTGCATGGCCTGGTCAAGAACGACAAGATCATGGTGGCCTTTGTGGCCGAGTTCTCCCGGGGCAAGTCGGAGCTCATCAACGCGGTGTTCTTTGCCGGCTATGGGCGTCGCATCATGCCGGCGAGCGCAGGACGCACGACGATGTGTCCGACCGAACTGGGCTATGACGCCGATGTTCCGCCCTGCATCCGCCTGCTGCCCATCGAGACACGGCTGCAGCAGACGTCGCTTCTGGACTGGCGCAATGCGCCGCACAAGTGGGAGCGGCTCGATCTGGACGTCAATGACCCGGACCAGCTCTCGCAGGTCATTCAGAAAGTCGCCGAGATTCGTCGCGTCACCAAGGATGAAGCGCGGGCACTGGGCTTCTGGAACGACGAGATGCCGGACGAGAACCCGCTGCCGGCGGCAGACGGAATGATCGAGGTGCCCAAGTGGCGTCACGCTCTCATCAACATGGCGCACCCACTGCTCAAGCAGGGGCTGGTCATTCTGGACACGCCAGGCCTCAACGCCATTGGCGCCGAACCCGAGCTGACGGTGAGCCTGTTGCCCCAGGCGCATGCGGTGGTGTTCATTCTGGGTGCCGACACTGGCGTGACCAAATCCGATCTGGCCATCTGGCGGCAGCACTTGTGCGCACTGGGCGAAGGACAGGAGTCCCGGCTGGTGGTGCTCAACAAGATTGACACCATGTGGGACGAGATGAGCACCAAGGAGCAGGTGCAGTTGCAGATCAGCTCACAGCGAAGCGATTCAGCCGAGATTCTCAACCTCGACCCGTCCCAGGTGCTGGCCGTCTCGGCGCAAAAAGGCTTGCTGGCCAAGGTCAACGGCGACAAGAAGCTGCTCGAAGACAGTCGCCTTCTCGAGCTGGAGGCGGCTTTGGGCGATGGATTGCTGGGCCAGCGTCGTCGCATTCTGCAAGCCTCCGTGTCCAACGGTATTCACGCCTTGCGCCAGGAAACCAACCAGCTGGTGCGCACGCGCAACCGTGAACTGGTGGAGCAGATTCAGGAACTGGAAGGTTTGCGCGGCAAGAACGTGGGCGTGATCAAGCAAATGCGTTTGCGCATCGAGCAAGAGCAGGCTGACTTCGACGCCAGTGGCGCCAAGATCCAGGCCGTGCGCTCCGTGCACCTGCGTTTGCTGCGTGATCTGTTTGCCCTGCTCAGCAGTTCTCACCTTAAGGTGGTGGTCTCCGAGCTGGCGCATACGCTCAAGCAGCCTGGTATCAAGCTTCGCGTTCGCCGTGCCTACAGCCATACCTTCGGCCGCCTGCGCTCGGATCTGGAGCGTGCCAAGGAACTGGTGGGCGAGATTCAGGCCATGCTGGAGGCGAGTTTCAAGAACCTCAACGCCCAGTACGGCTTCTCCCTGCAGGCGCCGATCGCGCCTGATGTGGCACGCTATGTGGAAGACCTCAACCAGATTGAACACAGCCACCTGCAGTATCTCAGCCTGGGCAATTCGCTTCGTCTGGCTCAGCCCGAATTCGCGGAACGCCTCACGCGTGCACTCACCAGTCGTTTGCGTGGCGTGTACGAAGGCGTGGTCAACGAGATCGAACTGTGGAACAAGTCTGCCGCTTCGCAGATTGATGCGCAGCTGCGAGAGCGCCGTCGCAATTTCAGCCGGCGCATTGAAGCGGTCTCGAGAATTCAGCAGGCTGCCGGTGGACTTGATGAGCGCATTGGTGAACTGCAAGGCGCTCAGAGCGAGCTGAACATGCTCGACGCCAAGCTGGCAGACCTCACTGCTCAACTGCTTGCGCCGGCTGAAGGCGAAGCGCAAGCAGCAGCCACTGCCACTGCATGAGCCGGGCGCCGGCCCGGGGTGGCCGGTTTGCCCACCGATTGATCCAATGGCAGCGAGCCCACGGCCGGCACGATCTGCCGTGGCAAAACACGCGCGACCCTTACCGTGTCTGGCTGTCGGAAGTCATGTTGCAGCAGACGCAGGTCAGCACTGTGCTGGGCTACTACGGACGCTTTCTGGAGCGCTTTCCTGACGTTGGGTCGCTGGCGGCCGCATCTGAAGACGAAGTTCTGGCCTTGTGGAGTGGTCTGGGCTATTACAGCCGCGCGCGCAATCTGCATCGCTGCGCAAAGACTGTCGTTGAAGAGCATCATGGACGGTTTCCTGACTCGTCCGAGGCGCTGGTCAAGCTGCCGGGTATCGGTGAATCGACGGCAGCAGCCATTGCCGCTTTCTGCTTTGGCGAACGCGTGTCCATTCTGGATGGCAATGTTCGACGCGTCATCACACGCTGGCTGGCTTTCGAAGATGACCTGAGCAAGCCCGCTGCCATGCGGGCTCTTTGGGCCGAGGCTCAGGCCCTGTTGCCTGGCTCGCCCAAGGCCGAAGACATGATGGCCTATACGCAAGGCCTCATGGATCTGGGCGCAACCGTCTGCACGAGGAACAAACCCTTGTGCGGAAAGTGTCCCCTGTCGAGCGATTGCCTAGGGCTGGCTGGCGGAGATCCCGCCCGCTTTCCGGTGCGCACGCGCAAGCTCAAGCGACAGCAGGTGCGCTGGTACCTGCTGGTACGGCTCGCGACGTTTGATGATGCCCGGGACGTGCGGGTATGGCTCGAGAAGCGACCGGCCAAAGGTATCTGGGCGTCACTCCAGAGTGTGCCGGTGTTCGAAGATCTGGAGGCATTGGAGGCGCATGTTCAGGCGCTGGGCGAACCCGGCGATGAACGGGAAGTGTGGCCGCCGTTCACCCACGTGCTCACACACAGGGATCTTTACCTGATGCCCCATGTACTGCGCCTCAGAAGCCTGCCAACGCTGGAAGGAGCGGGGCAGTGGGTGGCTTTGTCGGCACTGGAGACGGTGGGTTTGCCGGCGCCCATCCGGGGGATATTGCAACGGCTGCCGGAGGCTCCGGGTCAAGGCCAGGACCTGGCAACCTGAGCCTCCCTGAGGCCCTTCAGTGCCCGTTGGCGCCGGGCCAGGTGTCGGCTTCGCGATGCCTCAGGTGGGTGGTCCATTTGGGCGCAAAGCGCTGGACGAGTTGCTCCACCAGGTACACCGATCTGTGCTGGCCGCCGGTACAACCGACGGCCACCGTGACATAACTGCGGTGGTCCTCCGCCATCTTGGGCAGCCAGTCGTTCAGGAAGCGGGCAATGTCCTCTTCCATCCGTCGCACGTCATTTTGCTCGGACAGAAAGCTGGCCACTGGCTCGTCGCGACCCGACATGGGGCGCAGGACAGGGTCGTAGTGAGGGTTGGGTAGCATGCGTGCGTCAAACACGAAGTCCGCGTCGGTCGGCACGCCGCGCTTGAAGGCAAAGGATTCAAACACCAGGGTGAGCGAGGTGTGGCCGGTGCCCAGGACGCGTTTGATGTGGCTGCGCAGTTGCGCGGGGCGGATCAGACTGGTGTCGAGCACCAGTGCCTGCTCGCGCAGGTCTGCCAGCATGTCACGCTCTTGCTCGATGGCTTCGACCAGTGCGCCACGTTGCACGTCGTCGGGCTTGAGCGAGAGCGGATGGCGCCGGCGCGTCTCGGAAAACCGCCGCACCAGGGTGTCAGTGTCTGCATCGAGGAACAGGGTGGTCAGTCGAACCTGCCGGCCTGGGCCATCCTTGAGGGCCTGCAGCTGGGCCGGCAGGCGTGGCAGCGAGGAGCCGCTGCGCGCGTCCACGGCGATGGCGACCTTCTCGACCTGGTGGGTTTGTTCCAGGGCGATGAAATCGTCCAGCAAATCTGGCGGCAAGTTGTCAACGCAGTAGTAGCCCAAGTCCTCCAGCGCCGTCAGCGCGATGGATTTGCCCGACCCCGACAGGCCGGTGACGAGCACCAGGTCGATCGGCATGTCGGAGCTGACAACTTCAAACATGGTGATCAGGTCTCCAGCAGTTCGCGGGCATGGGCCATGGATGCCTGTGACGATGCGCTGCCGCCGAGCATGCGCGCCAATTCGGTCACACGGGCTTCATGGTCAATGGGTTGAACGGTACTCAGCGTCTGGCCCGACACGGACCTCTTGGATACCAGCAAGTGCTGGTTGGCGCAGGCGGCCACTTGCGCGAGGTGGGTCACGGCCAGTACCTGGCGGTCGGCACCCAGCTGCCGCAGCAACCGGCCCACGGTGTGGGCGACCTCGCCACCGATACCGGAATCGACTTCGTCAAAAATCAGTGTCGGTGCCTGGCCCAGCTGACTGGTGACGACGGAGATGGCCAGCGCGATACGCGAAAGCTCGCCGCCGGATGCCACTTTGGCCACCGGGCGTGCCGTGACACCGGCGTGTCCGGCGACGCGGAATTCGACGGCCTCCGAACCCGAGGCTTGTGGCTCGGCCAGCGGCAGCAATGCGACTTCAAAACTGCCGCCAGCCATGCCCAGGTCCTGCATGGCTTCAGTGACGGCCTTGCTCAGCCGTGGAGCGGCCTTCTTGCGCTGTGTCGTCAACGCCTTGAGTTCTGTGTCAAAGGCCTTTCTTGCCTTGGCCTCCGCTGCCTGAAGTTGCTCCAGATCCAGGGCCTGGTCTACCTGCGTCAGCTCCGTCTTCCATTGGGTCAACAGCGCTGGCAACTCTTCCGGCTGGCGCCGAAACCGGCGCGCCAGAGACATCCAGAGGGACAGTCGCTCGTCCAGCGCCTGCAGGTCGGATGGGTCGAGATCGCCGTCGCGGTCGAAGTGGCGCAGGGAATGGACCGTGTCTTCGACCTGCGCCAGGGCGCTCTCCAGCGCTTCAACTGCGCTGGCAAAGCCGGGTTCGATGGCGGCGTGCTCCTTCAGGCGCGCAATGGCGTCAGACAGGCGCGCACTGGCGCCACCATCGTCGCCATCGAGCGCCTCGACAGAGGCCATGGCCGCTTCGACCAGTGACTGCGCGTTCGCCAGTCGCGCGTGTTGCTGGTTGAGTCCATCCCACTCGTCGTCAGCCGGTGCGAGTTGCTCCAGCTCGTTGATCTGCCAGGCCAGGCGCTCGCTGTCCTGCTGCAAGGTGGCCTGTTGCTCTCGCGCCTGCGCCAGTGCCAGGTGGTGATGTCGCCATTGCGCATGTGCTTTGGCTGCCGGACCGGCATCGATGTCGCCGTAGGCGTCGAGCAGACTGCGCACCGTATCGGCGCGGGTCAGGCTTTGCCAGGCGTGCTGGCCATGAATGTCCACCAGTTGTTCAGCCAGATCTCGCAGTTGTGCCATGGTGGCCGCGCTGCCGTTGACCCACGCCCGGCTGCGGCCGTCGGCGTCGATCGTTCTCCGGATCAGTAGCGAATCCTCTTCGGTGAAGCCGTGGGCGTCCAGCAGCGGGCGGAGCGCATCAGCCATGTCGAACTCTGCGGTGATCTCGCAACGGCTGGCACCCTCTCGCACCACGCCTGCATCAGCCCGGGCGCCCAGGACCAGTTGCAAGGCGTCAATCAGGATGGACTTGCCTGCGCCGGTCTCTCCGGTGAGCACGCCGAATCCGCCAGACAGATCCAGGTCCAGACTTTGCACGATAACGAAATCTTGCAGGGCAATGCGGCGGAGGCTCATGATGCAAAGGAGTAAAACGCGTCCTGTCAGCCGGGCAGGTCAAGTGCCTGACAGACAAATCAAATGCGTATTGTGGCAAGAAACGATGCCGTTTTTGCGACAGCCCTCAGCCGAATGTCGATGATGCCGGGTTTGAGAGGGTTCAGTGACCCTCGTTCCAGTGCAGTTTCTTGCGCAGGGTATCGAAATAGCTCCAGCCGACAGGGTGAAGCAGGCGCAGGGCGTGTGGTGATCGGCGCACAACGATACGGTCGCCATGCATCAGGCTGGCGAACGAGTGCATGTCAAAGTTGGCGCTGGCGTCCTTGCCTGCGACCACCTCCATGGCAATCTCGCGATCAGACGGGAGGACCACCGGGCGGTTGGACAGCGTGTGTGGTGCGATAGGGACCATGACCCAGCCGGGAATACCCGGGTGCATCATGGGGCCGCCGGCAGAAAGCGCATAGGCAGTCGAGCCCGTGGGTGAGGCAATGATCAGACCGTCAGCACGCTGGTTGGCCACAAAATGACCGTCCACCTCCACGCGCAGCTCGATCATGCTGGCTGCACCGCCGCGGTTGACAACCACATCGTTGAGGGCTGTTGCCCTGAATTCACAGTGGCCATCCCGCCAGACAGCGGCGTCCATCAGCGCACGGCTGTCTTCCTCGTATTCGCCTCTGAGGATGGAGGTCAGGCTTTCCTGGTAGCTATCGAGCGGGATATCCGTGATGAAGCCCAGGCGGCCCTGGTTGATCCCGACCAGGGGAATGCCTTCTTCAGCCATCTGACGGCCGACGCCCAGCATGGTGCCGTCCCCACCGACCACCAGTGCCAGGTCGCAGCATTTGCCGATGGACTTGAGCGGGATGGCCGAATAGCTGGACAGCCCCGTGCTGTGGGCAGTTTCCTCTTCCAGCGATACTTCGCAGCCCAGGTCCATCAAGGTGTGGGCGATGGCGTCCACGGCGTCGCGGGAGCCGGGCGCCTGAAACTTGCCAATGATGGCCACATGGCCGAACTTCAGCCCTGAACGGGGTGCAGCAGATGGGGTCGGGGCGCCTGGGGCTTTTGACATGCGCAAATTACAACATAGAGCGCCGGCCCCGGCGTGTACTCGCTATCCCTTGTGCGTCAATGGCCGGAAACAGGCGAGGGCTTCGTAAAATGGCGTCATGCTGGATGACCGCTCCAAATTGCTGCTCAAGACGCTGGTCGAGCGCTATATCGCCGACGGCCAGCCCGTTGGATCGCGCACGCTTTCCAAGGAGGCCGGCCTTGAGCTTTCGCCAGCCACCATTCGCAACGTCATGAGCGACTTGGAGGAGCTGGGTCTGATTGTCAGCCCGCATACTTCGGCCGGACGGGTGCCGACAGCGCGTGGTTACCGTTTGTTTGTAGACACCATGCTCACAGCGCGCCGGGACGATGCGCGAATCCAGGGCTTTTCGTCCTCTGGCATTGAGCAGGGTCAGCCGGGGCGGGTGATCAACCATGCCGCCCAGCTGCTGTCCAATCTCTCACAGTTTGTGGGTGTTGTCATGGCGCCGCGCCGGACCACTGTTTTTCGACATATCGAATTCCTCAGCCTGTCGGAGCGGCGGGTGCTGGTGATACTTGTATCGCCGGAAGGGGAAGTCCAGAACCGCATCATTCACACTGAGAGCGATTTCGATCAATCCCAGCTGGTGGAAGCGGCCAACTACTTCAATGCGCATTACGCGGGGCTCGATATCGAGGCTGTGCGGGAGCGCCTGAAGCAGGAACTGGACGCTTTGCGAGGAGAAATCGCCGACCTGATGCGGGCGGCCGTGGACGTGGGCTCTGAAGCTGACAGCGAGAACGACAAGGTGGTCGTTGCCGGCGAACGAAACCTGCTGTCGGTCAACGAGTTTTCACGCGACATGGACAACCTGCGCCGCATGTTCGACATGTTCGAGCAGAAAGCCCAGCTGGCCCGTTTGCTGGACGTCTCCAATCAGGCAGAAGGCGTGCGCATCTATATTGGTGGCGAGAGCCAGGTTGTGCCGTTCGAGGATTTGTCAGTGGTCAGCGCGCCATACGAAGTCGACGGGCAGGTCGTGGGGACGCTGGGCGTGATCGGGCCGCAGCGAATGGCCTACGACCGCATGATCGAAATCGTCGACGTCACGTCCAAACTGGTCAGCAACGCGCTCAGCCACGGCGGCAAGTCCTGAGGGCCCTTCTGGAACCCTCTACAATCGGGGTTTCCGGACCGGAATTCGGGGGCCGTTAGCTCAGTTGGTTAGAGCAGAGGACTCATAATCCTTTGGTCGAAGGTTCAAGTCCTTCACGGCCTACCAAAAAGCATGTTATAATTTCGGTCTTGCGCGGCTGTAGCTCAGTTGGATAGAGTACTTGGCTACGAACCAAGGGGTCGTGGGTTCGAATCCTGCCAGCCGCGCCACTTTTCAAAGACAAAGCCCGCAGCGAAAGCTGTGGGCTTTTGTTTTTTTGCTTTCAGGTGGCTGAAAGCGACGGTGCCCGCCGGCATGAAGTAGAGTTTTCTCTGTCATGAACAAAGCATTCACCAAGGAAAACGACGACGCGGACGAAGACGAAGGCCTTGCCGCGTCTCCGCCCACACCCGGTGGCAAGAACTACATCACCCGGTCCGGTTACGACCGCTTGAGGGCCGAGCTGCTCGGGCTGATCGACGATGAGCGCCCCAAAATCGTCGAAACCGTGCATTGGGCCGCCAAGAACGGGGATCGCTCGGAAAACGGGGACTATCTCTATGGCAAGAAGCGCCTGCGAGAAATTGATCGGCGCATTCGATTTCTGACCAAACGCCTTGAGATTGCGGAAGTGGTGGACCCTTCGCAGCACAAGGGCAACGATCAGGTGTTCTTCGGTGCGACCGTGACCTACGCAGATGACGATGGAAGGGAGACGACCATCACCATCCTGGGTATCGACGAAGCCGACAACACCAAAGGGCAGGTCAGCTGGATATCGCCGGTGGCGCGGGCGCTGCTCAAGTCCCGCGAGGGGGATGTGGTCAGGCTGATGTTGCCTGGCGGTGAGCAGGAAGTAGAAGTTCTGGAGGTGCGGTACCCGGACACGCCACAGGCCTGAGAGGGCTGGGTGGTCCAGGTGGTCAGCGGGTCGAGGATGGCTTGCCCCGCATCACTTTGACCACGGCAGGCGTGCGTTTGAGGCTGCGCATGACGGTGGCCAGGTGAATCCGGTCCCTGACGGCAATGATGAAGCGGATTTCGATGGTGGTCTGACCGGGTTCATTGCCCATGTCCACATGAGTAATGTCGGCCTCTGCAGCAGCGATGGCCGAGGCAACCCGGGCCAGCACGCCCTTGCCGTTGGTGACGGTGACCACCAGATGGGCTTCGAACAGCCGGACGGGATCTTCAGACCACTCGACTTGCAGGAAACGCTCGCTGTCGCGGTGCATGAGCTTGCGCCCCACAGCGCAGTCATCGGTGTGAACCACCAGGCCCTCTCCACGGCCCAGGTAGCCCACAATGCGGTCACCTGGAATCGGGCGACAGCAGCTTGCATACTGCACGGAGACACCCTCGCTGCCATCGAGACTGACGGCACCTTGTGAGACTTTCTCTTCGTGGCCACCCAGGTAGCGCTCGGTGCTGATGAGAACGGCGTCGGGTCGCTGACCGGTCTCACTGAGCAACACAGCGAGCTTTTTACCCACCATGGAAGCAATCCGCTTGCCCATGCCAATGTCGGTGAGGAGCTCGTACCGTGATTTGTTGCCGGTGAAGCGAAGCAGCTTTTCCCAGGTGGCCTGGTGCTCATCGTCCTCGGCCGGGAGGCTGGCAATGCCTTCGCCTCTGAGGGCCTGGATCAGCATGCGCTTGCCCAGCTCCTGTGCCTTCTCGTGGGCCACCGTCTTGAGATGGTGGCGAATCTTGGATCTTGCCCGACCGGTTCTGACAAATGACAGCCAGGCCGGGTTGGGCTCGGAGCGTGGATTGGTCATGATCTCGACCACGTCGCCGTTGTTCAGCTCGGTGCGCAGCGGGCTGTGCTCACCATTGACGGTAGCGCCCACCGCGTGGTTGCCGACGTCGCTGTGGATGGCATAGGCGAAGTCCATGACCGTGGCGCCACGGGGCAGAGAGAGGATCTTGCTCGCCGGTGTGAACACGTAGACCGAGTCGGGGAAAAGGTCGATCTTGACGTGGTCCCAGAATTCGGAGGCATCGTGGGTTTCACGCTGGATGTCGAGCAGCGACTGCAGCCATTGAGTGCCCAGGCGCTGGGAGGTGTCGCTGTCGGGTGCATCGGCCTTGTAGAGCCAGTGGGCGGCCACTCCAGACTCGGCGACAACGTCCATGGCATCGGTTCGCATCTGGAACTCGATGTTGGTGTTGACCGGGCCGATCAGGGTGGTGTGCAAAGACTGGTAGCCGTTGACCTTGGGGATGGCCACATAGTCGCGGAACTTGCCCGGTACAGGTTTGTACAGCTGGTGCAGTATGCCCAGGCCCGTATAGCAGTCGTTGACCTCGGGGACGACGACCCTGAACCCGTAGATGTCGGTGACCTGCGAGAACGACAGGTGCTTGCTGTCCATCTTGCGGTACACCGAGTACAGCGTTTTTTCCCGCCCGAGAATCCGCACCGGAATGCCGACCTTCTCGAAAGCCTCTTCCACCTCCCGTTGAACCCGAGCGATGAGGTCTGTGCGACGGCTGCGTGATTTGTCCAGCGCTTTGGACAGGACTTCATACCGCCAGGGGTGCAGGAAACGAAGACAGAGGTCTTGCAGTTCCCGGTAGGTGTTGTTCAGACCCAGGCGGTGCGCAATGGGGGCATAGATCTCGAGCGTTTCGCTACTGATGCGACTCCATTTGTTGCGGGGCATGTCCCCCATGGTCCGCATGTTGTGCGTGCGGTCGGCCAGCTTGATCAGGATGACGCGCACGTCCTTGGCCATGGCCAGGAGCATTTTGCGAAACGACTCCGCCTGATTCTGTTCGCGCGTGTCGAATTCGAGTTTTTCCAGTTTGGTCAGGCCGTCGACCAGGTCGGCCACTGAGCTGCCAAAACGCTCGACCAGCTCGGCTTTGGTCACGCCGCAGTCTTCCATCACATCGTGCAGCAAGGCCGCCATCAGACCCTGGGCGTCAAGCTTCCAGGTGGCGCAGATGCCAGCGACGGCGATGGGGTGCGTGATGTAGGGGTCCCCGTTCTTGCGCATTTGTCCCAGATGGGACTCGTCGGCAAGACGATAGGCCTGGCGAACCTGTTCCACGTCCTCAGGACTGAGGTACTCGAGCTGCCTGAGCAATGCCGCGAAACTGGCCGCAGCAGCACTCTCGGGCGGCGACGGCGAGTCGGCCCGAGGCGGCTGAATGGCAGGATCCGCGTCAGAAAGCATGTTCATACTGTAGCGCGGATGTCACGAGTTTGCAGTCTTTGACGGGGAATACTTGCGGCTTGTGGCGCTATTCGCACCACTTTTGGCACCCCTTTGGGGTGCTTATTCGCCCTGAGGCTTGAGGATGGTGGGCCTGGCCTCGGGCAGGCGCTCGGGGTAGTCGCGGCTGAAATGCAGTCCGCGGCTTTCGTGGCGCTGGAGGGCCGACTGCACGATGAGGTCGGCCACCTGGACCAGGTTGCGCAGCTCCAGCAGGTCGCGCGTGACGTGAAACTGGGCGTAGAACTCGTCAATTTCTGCCTGAAGCAGGGCGATCCGGTGAGCCGCGCGCTCCAGGCGCTTGTTGGTTCGAACAATGCCGACGTAGTCCCACATGAAGCGGCGCAGCTCGTCCCAGTTGTGTGAGATGACGACCATCTCGTCCGCGTCGGTCACACGGCTGACGTCCCACTCCGGAATGGCGGGTTGTTCGTGGGTGGGAGCGCCGGCAATGGCGCTGGCGGCTGCCTGGGCAAACACCATGCATTCCACCAGCGAATTGCTGGCCAGGCGGTTGGCACCATGGAGCCCCGTGCAGGTGGTCTCGCCGACGGCATACAGGCCTTCCATGTCCGTTCGGCCGGAAAGGTCGGTGACCACGCCGCCACAAGTGTAGTGCGCGGCTGGTACGACAGGAATGGGCTCCTGGGTGATGTCAATTCCCAGCTCCAGACATCGTGCGTAGATGGTCGGGAAATGCTCTTTGAGGAACTGTGGCTCCTGGTGAGAGATGTCCAGGTGGACACAGTCCAGGCCGTGCTTCTTCATTTCGAAGTCGATCGCGCGTGCCACGATGTCGCGTGGTGCCAGTTCGGCGCGGTCATCATGCTCGGGCATGAAGCGCTTGCCACCCTGGCTGGGCGGCAACTTGAGCTGGCCGCCCTCACCCCGCACCGCTTCTGTGATGAGGAAGCTCTTGACCTGCGGGTGGTAGAGGCAGGTGGGGTGGAACTGGATGAACTCCATGTTGCCCACGCTGCAGCCTGCTCGCCATGCGGCGGCAATACCATCGCCAGTGGCGGTATCCGGATTGGTGGTGTAGAGGTAAACCTTGCCCGCACCGCCGGTGGCCAGGATGGTATGCGTCGCCGTGAAGGTCTCAACCTCATCACTCAGCTCATTGAGCACATAGGCCCCATAGCAGCGCCCCGCTTTTCCGTTGGCCGGGGCCTTCTTGAGGCGCCGGTCGGTGATGAGGTCGACCAGCATATGGTTCTCGAACAGCGTGATATTCGGCGTCGATCGTACTCGCTGGCTCAAAGTGGCCTGAACGGCGGCACCGGTGGCATCCGCTGCGTGAACGATGCGCCGGTGGCTGTGGCCGCCCTCGCGTGTCAGGTGCAGTTCACCGTTTTCGGTGGAAAAAGGAACACCCAGCTCTCTCAACCAGGCAATGGCGGCTGGGGCATGCTCGACAGCGAAGCGCGTGGCCTCCTCGTCGCACAGGCCGGCACCGGCCACCAGGGTGTCTTCCACGTGGGCGTTGAATGAGTCGCCCTCGGCGAGCACGGCGGCGATCCCGCCCTGCGCCCATTGACTTGACCCGTCGGAGAGCCCGCGTTTGGTGACCATGGCCACCCGCATGGTGGGTGCCAGTTGCAAGGCGGCCGTCATGCCGGCCAGCCCTGTGCCGATGATCAGAACGTCAAACGCGTGGGTGGTGTTCATGGACTAAAGCGTTGGCGCAGTGCAGAGGTGAATTGGGCAGCAGTGCCGCCAGGAAAAGGAGGGCCGCATGCGGCGCTCAGGCGGGGGTGTAGGTCAGGCGCACATAGATGGGTGCAAATGCCTCGGCCTGCGTCAGCTCGATCAGACGCTCTTTGGCCAGCTCCAGTGTGGCGATGAAAGTCACCACCATGACCGGGGCGCCCTTGCTCAGGTCGAACAGGTCACCAAACTCCACAAAGTGCTTGCCCTGCAGGTTTCGCAGCACAATGCTCATGTGTTCTCGCACAGAGAGCTGTTCTCGGCTGATGCGGTGGTGCTGGACCAGGCGAGCCCGCTTGAGGATGTCGCGCCAGGCGGCCTGGAGATCGTCAACATGCACATCGGGGAAGCGCGGTTGCAGCGACTGCTCGACGTAAACCTGGGCGCGCAGAAAATCCCTTCCGTACTGGGGCACCTCGGCCAGGCGCTGGGCGGCAAGCTTCATCTGCTCGTATTCCAGCAGGCGCCGCACCAGCTCTGCGCGAGGGTCTTCCGGCTCTTCACCTTCCGCCGTTTTCTTCGGCGGCAGCAGCATGCGGGATTTGATCTCGATCAGCATGGCGGCCATGAGCAGGTACTCGGCAGCCAGTTCCAGGTTGGTGGCCCGGATTTCCTCGACATAGCTGAGGTATTGGCGGGTCACGCCGGCCATCGGAATGTCGAGGATGTTGAAGTTCTGCTTGCGGATCAGGTAGAGCAGCAGATCGAGCGGGCCTTCGAAGGCTTCCAGGAACACTTGGAGTGCATCTGGCGGAATGTACAGATCCCGCGGCAGCTGGAACAGCGGTTCACCATACAGGCGCGCGACAGCGACGTTGTCGACAACGTCTGGCAGGACCTGGTCGAGGCCATCGGGTGGGTCGGTCAGCGCGGGGGTCTCAGGTGTCATGGCCGGCAGCTGGCTGAAAGATCAGGAGATCAGGCGAAGCAGCCTGATCAATGCTGGCTGGGCTCGGTCTGGTAGACGTAGGGCTTTTGAGCCACCTGTGCTGCCTGTGCCTGCGCCTGGGCTTCGCGGTCGATGTCTTTGTCCCACAGAAGTGCGCGTCCTTCGCGTTGCTGGGCTTCGAGTTCAGGGCGATCTGCCTTGAGCTTGTCCAGAAACTGCGTGGCCTCGGAATCGTAGTGGGGACGGGCAAAGATGGACATGATGGAGGAGGGCGGCTGGTCTGCCGACACTAAATGGAAGAATGGGAAAAACAGCCATTTTATCGACCTTGGGACGAGCCATGGAAAAGCAAGGCGTCAGTCACCGACCGGGGCGGTGGCGAAGACCTGGTTGCGTTCCAGACCCACATGTTCTGCAAAGCCTGCCCGCTCGATCAAAGAGCGCGGCTGGTCGTTGAGGTGGGTCATGCGCAGGCGCCCCCCGCGTTTGCTCACGGCGCGATGCAACTGCTCCAGCGCATCCAGTCCGGTGGTGTCCAGTGAGATCAGCTGCCGGGCGTCCAGGACCACCAGGGTGCCTGCAGCGGCCTGCTCCACCGCGTCGATCACTCGATCGAGCTTGTCTGCGGCGCCGAAGAACAGGGTGCCATAAAGTTTGAAGTGAAGCTCATTCGGGGCGTGCGAAGGCTGCGGGTCTGCGCGGAAAATGGCGCTTTGCCGCCGCACGAACAGCACAAATGCCAGGGCGAGCCCGAGCTCCACGGCCACGGTGAGGTCGAAGATCACCGTGACAAAGAAGGTGGTGAGCATCATGAGCCGGTAATGCGCACTGAACTGGCGCATGCGGGCGAACTCGCGCCATTCACCCATGTTCCAGGCCACAAAAAGGAGCACGCCAGAGAGCACGGCCAGAGGGATATGCATGGCCAGGGGGGCTGCCACAAGAACCACCAGCATGAGCGTGCCCGCATGGACGATGCCTGCAACCGGTGATGTGGCACCAGAACGGATGTTGGTCACGGTGCGGGCAATGGTGCCGGTCGCGGGCATGCCGCCGAAAAACGGTACGACTGCATTGGCGATGCCTTGTGCCATGAGCTCCTGATTGGGGTTGTGCTGCGCATGATCACCCAGCTGGTCGGCCACCCGGGCACACAGCAGGGACTCGATGGCGCCGAGCATGGCGATGGTGAGGATGGGGTTGAACAACTGCTTGGCGCTGGTCCAGCTGACGTCGGGCAAGGACATGGCCGGCAATCCCTGGGGAATGCCGCCAAACCGTGTGCCGATGGTTTCCACGGGCATCTTGAACCACCAGGCCAGAAGCGATAGTGTTACCAGGGCCACGACGGGCGCTGGTACCCGAGATGTGGCCTTGAGCGCCGAGACGGTGTCGATGCCCTCGAGCTGCCGGCGGAACTGGGAGTCCACCGCCCAAAGTCGTGGCCAAAGGGCCAGCCCGCCGATGCACAGCACGCCCAGACCGAAGGCGTAGGGGTTGAAGGTGTCCAGGTGTTGCCACAAAGCCTGTAACACCCGGAAAAAATCGGCCGGCATCTTGGGGATGGCCAGGCCCATCCAGTCGCGCAACTGGCTCAGGGCGATCAGGACGGCGATGCCATTGGTGAACCCGATGATGATGCTGATGGGCACATAGCGCACCAGGGTGCCCAGCTTGAACAGACCCATCAGGAAGAGGACCAGACCGGCGCAACTGGTGGCGATGAGCAGGTTGGCCACGCCATACTGCTGGACGATGCCATAGACGATGACGATAAAGGCGCCCGCCGGCCCCCCGATCTGCACCGATACGCCGCCGAAGAAGGATATGAGGAAGCCGGCGATGATGGCAGTCCACAGGCCTGCCTCTGGCGGCAGGCCACTGGCGATGGCAAAGGCCATGGCCAATGGCAGCGCCACGATGCCGACGGTGACACCTGCACCCACATCCTTGGCCAGACGTACCTTGTCATAGGTGCGCAAGTCCTGCCACAAGCGGGGCTGGAAGCTGGCCAGGCGGGACGGTGATGTACGCATGCCGCGATGTTACTGCTTGCTACGGCTTCTGGCACGCCAGACACAGTCGTTCGTGGCCTGATGCGTACACTGGGTGTCTTGAGGGCCGAGCCTGCGCAGCGTCGTTGGAGGCGGTGAGCGGCCCTGTTCAGACCTCATCCATGACCATGATCTCCATGTCTCTTTTGAAGTTTCGCCCGCGGTCCCTGCAGCGACTGTGCGGCCTTGCCCTGGCTGCTGCACTTGTCGCAGGGTGCGACCCTCAGAACATCAGTGAACTGCAGCCCGGAGAATCCAGCGAAGCTGATGTCAGGGCCAAGTTTGGCGCACCTGAGGCCGTCTGGGAGGGAGAGGGCGGGGTGCGGATCTTCGAGTACAACCGGCAGCCTGCCGGGCATCGCAACTACATGATCTCCATTGGCCCTGATGGCAAGATGCAGCGCATTCGTCAGGTGCTTGATGAAGGCAACTTTGCACGGGTGACGCCAGGCATGCCCATGGAAGATGTGCGGCGAATGCTGGGGAAGCCGGCCAAAGTGACGCCGTTTGAGCTCAAAGGGGAGATTCACTACGACTGGCGCTACCTGTCTGGTCCGAATGCGAGCGACTCGAAACTGTTCACGGTTGTGTTTGACCGGCAACTGATGGTCATGCGGACAGAGCGAAACCCCGATCCGGAGCTGCAGCCCAACTGACACTCGCCATGCGAGCAGCATTGGCGCAGGCGGACAAAAGAAAGCGCCTCCAAGGAGGCGCTTTTTCACGGCTGCGTTGCCCGAAGGGTGGGGCGATCTCGATCAGCTCACCCGCATGCCCGGCTTCGCGCCTAGCCAGGGGTTCAGGATGAAAATGCCTGGCTCAGCCTTTTCATCGGCATGACTGGCAGCGAGCACCATGCCTTCACTGACGCCAAACTTCATTTTCCGTGGCGCGAGGTTGGCCACCATCACGGTGAGCTTGCCCACCAGTTCTTCAGGCTTGTAGACGCTGGCGATGCCACTGAACACATTGCGTGTCTGGCCTTCGCCGACGTCAAGGGTCAGCCGCAGCAGTTTGGTCGAGCCTTCGACCGCCTCGCAGTTGACGATCTGGGCAATGCGCAGGTCCACCTTGACGAAGTCATCGATCTTGATGGTTTCGGCAATGGCTTCGCCGCCAGGCAAAGGTTTTTCTTCAACCGGAGCGGCCGGGGGTTCGAACAGGGCTTCGAGTTGCTTGATGTCCACGCGTTGCATCAGGTGTTTGAACGGGGCGATGGCATGGCCGTTGCCCAGAAGCTTGGCTGCATCGGCGAACTGCATGGTGTTCACCTGGAGGAAACCTTCAACCTGTTCGGCCAGTGCTGGCAGCACAGGCTTGAGGTAGAGCGTGAGCAATCGGAAGGCTTCGATGCAGGTGGAGCACACGTCGTGCAGGCGCGCTTCCTGCCCTTCCTTCTTGGCCAACTCCCAGGGTTTGTTCTGATCCACGTAGGCATTGACCTTGTCAGCCAGTGCCATGACTTCACGCAATGCCTTGCCATATTCACGGCTCTCGTAGAGCGCGGTGACGGAGCCGGCAGCTGCCTGCAAGTCGCCAAGCAATGCCTGACCGTCGGCGCTGATGGCACCGAGCTTGCCGTCGAAGCGCTTGGCGATGAAACCGGCCGAGCGGGAGGCAATGTTCACGAACTTGCCGACGAGGTCGGCGTTGACGCGCAGCATGAAGTCGTCGGGCGTGAAGTCGACATCTTCGTTGCGGCCGGAGAGCTTGGCTGCCAGGTAGTAGCGCAGCCATTCGGGGTTCATGTCGAGCTTGAGGTACTTGAGGGGGTCAAGGCCGGTACCTCGGCTCTTGCTCATCTTCTCGCCATTGTTGATGGTCAGGAAGCCATGGACGAACACGGCGTTCGGCACTTTGCGGCCGCTGAAATGCAGCATGGCTGGCCAGAACAGCGTGTGGAAGGTGATGATGTCCTTGCCGATGAAGTGGTACTGCTCGGTGGCAGGGTCGGCCATGAAAGCCTCGTAATCCACACCTTCGCGGTTGAGCAGATTCTTGAGCGAAGCCAGGTAGCCTACAGGCGCATCCAGCCAGACGTAGAAGTACTTGCCGGGCGCATCGGGGATTTCGATGCCGAAATAGGGCGCGTCGCGGCTGATGTCCCAGTCGCCCATCTTGGGCTTGCCGTCTTCGCCAGGCTCGATCCACTCGGTGATTTTGTTGAGCACCTCGGGCTGCACGGCACCGCTGTTGGTCCATTGCTTGAGGAAATCAATGCAGCGCGGGTCGGACAGTTTGAAGAAGAAGTGCTCGGAAGTCTTGAGCACAGGCGTGGCACCGGAAAGTGCCGAAAACGGGTTCTTGAGCTCTGTGGGCGCATACACGGCGCCGCATACCTCGCAGTTGTCGCCGTACTGATCCTTGGCGCCACATTTGGGGCATTCGCCCTTGATGAACCGGTCGGGCAGAAACATGTTCTTCTCGGGGTCGAAGAACTGCTCGATGGTGCGGGTCTCGATCAGGTCATTGGACTTGAGCGATGTGTAGATGGCCTGGGCGAGCTCGTGATTCTCGGGCGCATCGGTGCTGTGCCAGTTATCGAAGCCAATGTGGAAGCCGTCCAGGTAGGGTTTGCGACCGGACGCGATGTTGGCGACGAAATCTTGCGGGGACACGCCAGCTTTTTCGGCTGCGATCATGATGGGTGCACCATGGGCGTCATCCGCGCAAACGAAGCGAACTTCATTGCCCTGCATGCGCTGGAATCGCACCCAGATGTCGGCCTGGATGTACTCCATGATGTGACCAATGTGGAAGTGTCCATTGGCATAGGGCAGGGCGGTGGTGACGAACAGGCGTCGCTGGCTCATGGCGGTGTTGTGGGTCGGTGCAAGGTTGACGAATGGCGCCAGTAGGGTCGAACAGCTCGCCGGGGCAGCAAGCGCTGGCGCAACGTTCCATTTTACTGGGTGGAAATCGGCCTGCGTCTACCGTGCCGCAGTTGGTACAACCTGAGAATTTGTGGGTGCTTTGGCCCTGACTGGCTGTGCGGCAGTTGTCGCCGGGTAGACTAGACGTCAAGGCTTGCGCGGTTTTCGGCCGTTTTGAGCGAGCCGCTCAGGGCCGTGCTGCCTTTGCTCCCGTTTTTTGTTTTTCATACCCAACGCCCGGCGCCCCAGGGCCGCCCGGTGATCAGGAGACCTGTTTCCATGGCTGTCAATCAGCAGGCTTTGCTCGAGGCGCTGTCCGCCGTCGTCGACCCCAATACCGGCAAGGGCTTTGTCGCCACCAAGGCGTTGAAGAATCTGGAAGTCACCGGTGGCGATGTCGCCTTCGAGGTTGAGATGGGATACCCGGCCAAGAGTCAGGTGCCCGGCATTCGTCAGTCCCTGATTGCGGCGGCCAAGTCGGTCGAAGGCGTGGAGAACGTCTCTGCCAACATTGGCACCAAGGTTCTCGCCCATGCGGTCCAGCGCGGCGTCCAGCTCCTGCCAGGTGTGCGCAATATTGTGGCCGTGGCTTCAGGCAAGGGCGGCGTCGGAAAGAGCACGACCACTGCCAATCTGGCCCTGGCGCTGGCTGCGGAAGGAGCCAAGGTCGGCATTCTGGATGCGGACATTTATGGCCCCAGCCAGCCGACGATGATGGGCATCGATGGAAAGCCGCAAAGCACGGACGGCAAAACCATGGAGCCGCTGTCCAACTACGGTGTGCAGGTGATGTCGATCGGCTTCATGGTCGACCGTGACGACGCGATGATCTGGCGCGGCCCGATGGCGACACAGGCCCTGGATCAGCTGCTGCGTCAGACCAACTGGCAGGACCTTGACTATCTGCTGGTCGACATGCCGCCAGGCACGGGTGATATCCAGCTCTCTCTTGCCCAGCGCGTGCCGCTGACGGGGGCTGTCATTGTGACCACGCCTCAGGACATCGCTCTGCTGGACGCACGCAAGGGCATCAAGATGTTCGAGAAGGTCAGCGTGCCGATTCTCGGTCTGGTGGAGAACATGGCTGTCTACTGTTGCCCGAACTGCGGCCACACCGAGCATATTTTTGGCGCCGATGGTGGCAAGAAAATGGCGGCCGAATTCAATATTGACTACCTGGGTGCTTTGCCACTGAACATGTCCATCCGCGAGCAAGCCGATGGCGGCAAGCCTTCTGTCGCGGCTGAGCCAGAGAGCGAGATCGCGGGGCTGTACAAGGGGGTGGCCCGGGAGGTGGCGCTGCGCATCGCCGAGAAAGCCAAGGATTACTCGAGCAAGTTCCCGACCATCAAGGTGTCCAAAGACACTTGAACGGCGCTGGCCCGGTATGGGCCGATGACACCAGACTGGAAAGGCCCTGCATGCAGGGCCTTTTGCATGATGGATACCGGGTGGCAGAAACGATGGAGCAAGCAAGCAAGCAAGTAAGTAAGCGAGCGACGTACTCGGACACGAATGACGGCAGTGGCACAATGCTCTGTCAATGGTCAGGCAGGGCTGCTGTGTCAATGCCGGGCTGACGTTTGCCGAAAGAACACATTGGGAGGAAACCGGAATGGATGAACGTGTCGCGGTGGGAGCACCCATTCGTTTGAAGAACCTGTTGGCTGCATTGGGCAGTGCGCTCTTGCTGGGCATGGCAGGGGCCACCCAAGCACATGAGATCGGTGTGTCAGAAGTGGCCTTGTCCAAGGCCATGGGGATTGCGGGACTCAAGCTTCAGACGGCACCGCAGGATATCCACTCCCAGGAGTTCGCAGAGTTCGAATACACGGACGCCTACGGACGCAAGGTGCTGACCTTGATGGTGGCGCCGTCTAGCCACTATCCGGGCTGGCGCGACGTCCAGGCCTCGGAGGCCATCGATGGCGTCGGTGAAGAAGCCTTCATCGTGCGCCGCACCGGGCTCATGTGCGCACGCCAGAAGGACCACGGTGCCTGTATCTCGCTTGATCAGAAGTACTTTCGCGGCCAGGCCAGCGCAAGCATCGACAAGGTACGGGCGGCTTTGCGCCTTGCCTTGTAAGGCGGGCCGGTTCTCGACCCGCCCTGGCAGTCAGTCGCTCTCGCGGCGCGACTGCTCCAGCTCGCGCAGCTTGAAGCGCTGGATCTTGCCCGTTGCGGTCTTGGGAAGCTCGGACAGGAACTCGATCATTCGCGGGTACTTGTAGGGGGCCAGCCGCTCTTTCACGAATGCCTGCAGCGTGGCTTCGTCCGCCGTCTGGCCCTGCTTGAGCACCACGAAGGCCTTGGTCTTGGTCAGGCCCTCATCGTCGATTGCGCCGATCACGGCAGCTTCAAGCACGGCGGTGTGCTGGACCAGCGTGGCCTCGACCTCGAACGGGCTGACGTAAATGCCACTGACCTTGAGCATGTCGTCGTTGCGCCCGGCATAGGTGTAGTAGCCGTCGGCGTCGCGCGAATATTTGTCGCCGCTCTTGGTCCATCCGCCCTGGAAGGTGTCTCGGGACTTTTCCCGGTTGTTCCAGTACATGAGAGCGGCACTCGGGCCCTGGATGTAGAGATCGCCGATCTCGTCCGTACCGTTGATCACTGCCCCGGTCTCATCCCTCAACTCGACTGCGTATCCTTCGACAGGTTTGCCTGTGGTGCCGTAGCGAACATCCCCCGGACGATTGGACAGGAAGATGTGCAGCATTTCGGTGGAGCCGATGCCGTCGATGATTTCGCATCCGAAGCGCTGTGTCCAGCGCTCGCCAATGTCCCGTGGCAGTGCTTCGCCAGCGGAGGAGCAAAGGCGCATGGACACTTCTGCTTTCTCGGGCAGGTCTGGACTGGCCAACATGCCGCCATAGCCGGTAGGCGCGCCGTAGAACACGGTGGTCTGGTGCTGCTTCATGCGCTGAAACACGGCTTGTGGGGTGGGGCGCTCCGCCATGAGGATGACGGTGGCGCCTACGCTGAGCGGAAAGGACAAAGCGTTGCCCAGGCCATAGGCGAAGAACAGCTTGGCCGCAGAGAACACCACATCATCTTCTCTGAGTTTCAGCACGGCCTGGCCATACAGAACAGCGGTCCAGTACAGGTTGGCCTGGGTGTGGACGGTGCCCTTTGGGGCGCCGGTCGAGCCTGAGGAATACAGCCAGAAAGCAGGTTCGTCGGCGTGGGTGTTGGCCGCCTGGGACGCTCCCAGGGTCTGCTGGTCGATCAGCGTGGCCATGTCGATGGCACCCGAGGGCAGTGTATCGGCAGGGCGGGAGACCACCAGGTGCTGCACCTCGTGCTGCGCGCCATCCATGGCGGTCTGCAGCGTGGGCAAAAGCGCGGCAGAGACGAGAGCTGCCTGAGCACGGCTGTTTTCCAGCATGTAGCCGTAGTCCTTGGCGGTGAGCAAGGTGTTCACGGCGACGGGCACGATGCCAGCATGCAATGCCCCCAGAAAAGCCACGACCCAGTCGCTGCTGTCGTGCATGAGGAGAAGGACTCTTTCTTCCCGGCGCAAGCCCAGGCTGATCAGGCCAGCGGAGAAGCGTTGTACCTGATCGGCCAGTTCGGCGTAACTCAGTTGCCCTTTGTCATCGATCAGAGCAGTCTTGCTGCCGCGCGATGCATTGGCCTCGATCAGGTATTGGGCGAAGTTGAAGCGGGCCGCGGGTGCGGTGGTGGCAGCTTCGTTCATGTGGGTTGTCTCCGGGGGGTTGTGTTTGTGCTTGTGTCTAAAAACATTCTGACGAGGGCATCAGAGTGCGTCCATGCGGATCTTCCGGCCCCCCGGCTTGGTGCCTGGAGGTGAATCGGGGTATAAATGCACTATGTTGCGTGTCAATCTATATGCATTAAAGTGCATGTACGACGTTCGCGCAAGTATTTTCAGGGTTTGTCCCAGCCATGAGTTCTTTGATCAGTGAGGAGACAAAGCCGGGTGCCAAAGCGGCTTCCGGCGAAGCCAGCCGCCACCCGTTTCTGGTGGCGCTGGGCGAACGCGTGCGTGACCTGAGATCGCGCAAGGGGATGACGCGCAAGGCGGTGGCGGTGGCAGCTGATGTGTCAGAGCGGCACCTGGCGAACCTGGAGTACGGGACCGGGAATGTGTCGATCCTGGTCTTGCTGCAGGTCGCGCATGCGTTGCATTGCCCGCTGGCGGAGCTGATTGGCGATGTCACCACATCCACGCCTGAATGGCTGCTGATTCGCGACCTGCTGCAGGGGCGCAACGAATCCCAGCTGCGCCAGGCACGGCTGCAGCTGGTGGACATGCTGGGCAAAGGCGGTGGCGTGGACGCGCAAGGTCGGGCTGCTCGAATTGCACTCGTCGGCTTGCGAGGGGCGGGCAAGTCCACGCTGGGCCAACGGCTGGCAGACGATCTGGGTTACCCGTTCATTGAGCTCAGCCGCGAGATCGAGCAGTTTGCCGGCTGCAGCATCAGCGAGATCCACAACCTCTATGGCGCGAACGCCTACCGCCGCTATGAGCGCCGCGCGCTGGAAGAGGCGATTCAGATATACCCGGAAGTGGTGATCGCTACCCCAGGCGGCCTGGTGGCCGACTCGGCCAACTTCAACCTGCTGTTGCAGCATTGCACGACGGTCTGGCTCAAGGCGGCGCCAGACGACCACATGAATCGTGTGGCCGAGCAGGGCGATATGCGGCCAATGGCGGCCAGTGCCGAAGCCATGGAAGACCTCAAGCGCATTCTGGAAGGCAGAGCGGCCTTCTATTCCAAGGCGGACATGACGTTTGATACCAGTGCGCAAGACCTGGCGCACAGCCACACCGCGCTGCGCAAGCAGGTGCGGGAGCTGCTCAGCCTGCCTGCCTGAAGCATTTTGCAGGGTCGGAACTAAATTGCAGTTGACGACCTCTCAAGACATGCACTATGATGCATGTTCCTACGCTACATCCCGAACAATTGTTGTTGATCGACCTCCCGGAGCCTGTCATGAATGGCTCGCCCGGACGTTCAACCCAGGAGACCTGTGACATGAGCCAGAACCAGCGCGTCGATTACCAGACCCATCCGGACAACTACTGCCACGTCAAGCTGAGCTTTGACGGCGATGTGGCCACGCTTTCCCTCAATATCGACGAGGACAGTGGCATTCGCGAGGGTTACAAGCTCAAGCTCAACAGCTACGACCTGGGTGTGGACATCGAATTGCACGACGCGCTGCAACGCATCCGCTTTGAACACCCCGAAGTGCGCACCGTGGTGGTGACCAGCCTGAAAGAGCGGATCTTCTGCTCGGGCGCGAATATCTTCATGCTCGGCCTCTCCAGCCACGCCTGGAAAGTGAACTTCTGCAAGTTCACGAACGAAACCCGCAACGGTATTGAAGACTCTTCCCGTCACTCCGGTCTGAAGTTCGTGGCTGCGCTCAACGGCGCATGCGCGGGTGGTGGCTACGAGCTGGCGCTGGCCTGCGACGACATAGTGCTGGTGGACGACCGCTCCAGCGCCGTGAGCCTGCCAGAAGTGCCACTGCTGGGCGTGCTGCCAGGAACCGGCGGCCTCACCCGCGTCACCGACAAGCGCCATGTGCGCCACGACCTGGCAGACATCTTCTGCACCAGCGTGGAGGGTGTTCGCGGCCAAAAGGCGGTTGACTGGCGCCTGGTGGACGCCGTGGCCAAGCCGGCCAAGTTTGACGAATTTGTGCAAGAGCGTGCCAAGAAGCTTGCTGAGGGCAGCACCCGCCCGGCAGGTGCGAAGGGCGTGAGCCTGACGCCGCTCAAGCGCGACATTGCCGATGACAAGCTGAGCTACGAATTTGTCGAGGTGAGCATTGACCGCGCCAAGCGCGTGGCCACCTTCACCGTCAAGGCGCCAACCGGTGCCCAGCCAACCGACATCGCGGGCATTGAAGCCGCGGGCGCCAACTGGTACCCGCTGCAGATGATCCGCGAGCTGGACGACGCCATCCTGCACATGCGCACCAACGAGTTGGACATTGGTGTGTGGGTGCTCAAGACGGAAGGCGACGCCGCCGCTGTGCTGGCCAATGATGCGCTGATGCTGGCCAACAAGGACCATTGGTTCGTGAACGAGACCATGGGCATGATGCGCCGCACGCTGGCGCGCATGGACGTGTCATCACGCAGCTTGTTTGCCCTGGTGGAGCCTGGCTCCTGCTTTGTGGGCACCTTGGCCGAACTGGTGTTCTGCGCAGACCGCGCCTACCAGCTGGTGTTGCCCGACGAGCCAGAAAAACAGCCGACCATCCAGTTGTCGGAAATGAACTTCGGCTTCTTCCCGATGGTCAACGACCAATCGCGGCTGGCGCGTCGTTTCTACGAAGAGACTGAGCCGATGGAAGCGGTGCGTGGCGCCATTGGCAAGCCGCTCAACGGAGACGATGCCGTCGCGCTGGGTCTGGTGACCATGGCACCGGACGACATCGACTGGGAAGACGAAATTCGCCTGGCACTGGAAGAGCGTGTGGCCATGTCGCCCGACGCCCTGACCGGCCTGGAAGCCAACCTGCGCTTTGCCCAGAAGGAGAACATGTTCACCCGCATCTTTGGCCGCCTGACCGCTTGGCAGAACTGGATTTTCCAGCGCCCCAACGCGGTGGGCGAGAAGGGTGCGCTCAAGGTTTACGGAAAAGGCGAGAAGCAGCAATTCGACTGGAATAGGGTGTGATCACCCCCCTGCGCCGCTGCGCGGCTTCCCCCCTCTCTGGCGCGCTGCCTGGCAGCGCTGGGAGGGGAGACGAAACCGTTGGGCAGGCGAAGCCTGACCCTCGGTTTCCTGAAGTTTGCGGTCATGTACCAGCCGGCCACTGCTGAAATTTAGATTTTTCAAGAAGACGTTCTCACGACAAACACCCCCCGTAGGAGACCTACTATGTCCAGCATCAACTACAGCGAGAAGATCCCCAACAATGTGAACCTGAGCGAAGACCGCACCTTGCAGCGCGCGCTGGAACACTGGCAGCCGAACTACCTGCAGTGGTGGCAGGACATGGGGCCGGAAGGATCGCAGAACTTTGACGTGTATCTGCGCACGGCCGTGAGCGTTGACCCACAAGGCTGGGCGCAATTCGGCCACGTGAAGATGCCCGACTACCGCTGGGGCATCTTCCTCAATCCTGCTGAGCAGGACCGCAAGATCCACTTTGGTGATCACCTGGGCGAGGCCGCTTGGCAAGACGTGCCTGGCGAGCACCGCGCCAACCTGCGTCGCATCATCGTGACCCAGGGCGACACCGAGCCAGCATCGGTGGAGCAGCAGCGCCACCTGGGCCTGACCGCCCCCAGTCAGTACGACCTGCGCAACCTGTTCCAGGTGAACGTGGAAGAGGGCCGTCACCTGTGGGCCATGGTGTATCTGCTGCACAAGTACTTCGGCCGCGATGGCCGTGAGGAAGCCGAAGCACTGCTGGAGCGCAACAGTGGCAATGAAGACAACCCACGCATCCTGCAGGCTTTCAACGAGAAGACGCCTGACTGGCTGAGCTTCTTCATGTTCACTTACTTCACCGACCGCGACGGCAAGTTCCAGCTGTGTGCGTTGGCAGAGTCGGCGTTCGATCCGCTGGCCCGCACGACCAAGTTCATGCTGACCGAGGAAGCGCACCACATGTTCGTGGGCGAGTCTGGCGTGGGCCGAGTCATCACCCGCACCTGCGAGATGATGAACCAGCTCAAGACCGACGATGTGGGCAAGCTGCGTGCGGCTGGCGTTATCGATCTGCCGACCATCCAGCGCTACCTGAACTTCCACTTCTCGGTGACCATCGACCTGTTTGGCGCCGACCAGTCTTCCAATGCCGCCACCTTCTACAGCACCGGCCTCAAGGGGCGCTTCGAAGAAGGCAAGCGCTCCGATGACCACGTGCTCAAGGGGCAGCACTACAAGATCCTGGAAGTGGCTGATGGCAAGCTGCAGGAAAAGGAAGTGCCGATGCTCAATGCGCTGAACGAAGTGCTGCGCGACGACTACATCAAGGACAGCGTCGGTGGTGTGGAGCGTTGGAACCGCATCATCGAGAAGGCCGGCATCGACTTCCGTCTGCAGGTGCCGCACAAGGCTTTCCACCGCAACATCGGTACGCTCTCAGGTGTGAAAGTCAGCCCGGACGGCCGCGTGGTGAGCGACCACGAGTGGAACCAGAAAGTTGAAGAGTGGTTGCCAACGGATGAAGACCGCGCCTATGTGGCCAGCCTGATGGGCCGTGTGGTGGAGCCGGGCAAGTTTGCCAACTGGATTGCGCCTCCGGTCATCGGTATCAACCGTCAGCCGGTGGACTTCGAGTACATCCGTTTCAACTGATGAGAAAGACCCACTGCAGAGGCGAGGCTGCAGGAGTGGTCAACAAGCCCTGAGAGCGCGGTGGTGCTGGAGCAAACACCAGTGCCGCTGCGCTCTGTTTCACCTACACTGATTGCCGGAGGCAGCGCAGCAGGCCGTACCTGAGCCGAACGTCTGCCGGTATCAAGCCCCTACAACAAGCGCCAACACTCCCCGCCATGAGCAACGAAGCCGCTGACATCGTCATCATCAAGCAGCATGTGATCGACCCGGAAATCTGCATACGGTGCAACACCTGTGAATCCATGTGTCCGATTGGTGCGATCACCCACGACTCCCGCAATTACGTGGTGGATGTCGATGTCTGCAACTGGTGCAATGACTGCATCGCACCTTGCCCGACCGGTGCGATCGACAACTACCGCAAAGTCATCAAGGCCAGCGCCTATTCACAGGACGACCAGTTTGGCTGGGATGAGTTGCCCCCTGAGATTCCTCCGTCCGAGTTGCAAGCTCAGGCAGATGCGGCTGGTGGGAGTGAAGTGGCTGAAGAAAATGCCGCGCCAGCGAGCGCAGAGGTTGAACCCGTGGCTAGCGATGCTGCAGAGCCCAGTTTCAACTCTGCAGCTTATGGATCGACGACACCTCCCTGGTCAGCAGCGCACCCATACGCCAACTTGTACGGCCCCAAGGCCGACCAGAAGACGATTACCGCCACGGTGACAGGCAATGTGCGTGTGACCGAAGTGGGCAAAGAAGCGGGGCACGATTACGACACCCATCACATCGTGCTGGACTTCGGCGACAAGCCGTTCCCCGTGCTTGAAGGGCAGTCGATCGGCATCATCCCGCCGGGGACCGATGACAGTGGACGTCAACACCATGCACGCCAATACAGCGTGGCCAGCGCACGCAACGGCGAGCGCGCGGGTTACAACAACCTCTCGCTGACCATCAAGCGTGTGCTGGAAGACCACCAGGGCAACCCTGTGCGCGGCGTGGGCAGCAACTACATGTGCGACCTGAAAGTGGGCGACAAGGTGGAGGTCATCGGACCGTTTGGCACCAGCTTCCTGATGCCGAACCACCCCAAGAGCCACATCGTCATGATTTGCACCGGGACGGGCAGCGCCCCGATGCGCGCCATGACCGAGTGGCGTCGCCGCCTGCGCAAGTCGGGCAAATTCGAAGGCGGCAAGCTCATGCTGTTCTTCGGCGCTCGCACGCAGGAAGAGCTGCCGTACTTTGGCCCGCTGCAAAGCCTGCCGCACGACTTCATCGATATCAACTTTGCCTACAGCCGCACGGCTGGCCAGCCCAAGCGCTACGTGCAAGATGCCATCCGGGAGCGTGCTGCCGATCTGGTGCCTTTGCTCAAGAACCCGAATGCCTACTTCTACGTGTGCGGTCTCAAGGCCATGGAAGAAGGCGTGGTGCTGGCACTCAAGGAAGTGGCAGAGCAAGCCGGCGGCAACTGGGAAGACCTGGCGGCTTCGCTCAAGCAGCAAGGCCGCCTGCACCTGGAAACGTATTGATCCTCCTATTTTTCGCACCCCTCCCAGCCCGGCTCAGCCGGGCTTTTTTCTTGGGCGGTCTTGCAGCGTGCAAGGGTATCGGGCTGGGCCTACACTTGACGTCATGGGCGATACCGAATTGAACACTGTGGGCCAGCGCATGGGTGCGCTGGGTCTGGGCTGGCGGACCTTGTGGCGCGACTGGCGTGCGGGCGAACTGCGGCTGCTGATTCTGGCGGTGGCCCTGGCCGTCGCGGCGCTGACCTCGGTGGCGTTTTTTGCCGATCGTTTGCAGGCCGGCCTCAAGCGGGACGCGACTGCGCTCATCGGTGGTGATGCAGTGGTCCGCAGCGACAACCCGCCAGAAGCCGAGATCGTCGCCCTGGCGGATAAGCTGGGATTGCGCACGGTACAGACCGCCTCTTTCCCGACCATGGGGCGGGCCACCGAAGAAGATGGCGGCGCTGCGCGTCTGGTGTCACTCAAAGCAGTGGGGGAAGGCTATCCCCTGCGCGGTGCGCTGCGCGTCTCACCCGGTGAGGGAGCGCCCGACGAGGCCACCACAGCGGTGCCGACACCGGGCACTGCCTGGGCTGACAAGGCTTTGCTGGTGGCGCTGGATCTGAAGGTCGGGCAAACCGTCTTGTTGGGCAACAGCAGCTTCCGGCTGGACCGCTTGCTGGTAGTGGAGCCGGATCGTGGCAGCGGATTCATGACCTTTGCGCCGCGGCTCATGATCAACGCCGCCGACTTGCCCGCGACCGGTCTGGTGCAACCGGCCAGCCGCATCACCTACCGTTATGCCGTGGCCGGCGAGCCACCTGCGGTAAAGCGCTTTGTGGATTTTGTGAACCAGGGCCTGGAGGCACGGACGTGGCGCGGTGTGCGCCTGGAAACTCTGGACGGTGGACAACCGGTCATGCAGCAGACCATGGCGCGCGCAGAGAAGTTTCTGAACCTGGTGGCTTTGCTGACGGCCTTGCTGGCGGCGGTGGCGGTGGCGATCGCTGCACGCGCGTTTGCGCAACGTCATCTTGATGCTTGTGCGATGTTGCGGGTGCTGGGCGTTTCACAATCCACCATGGCCAGGGCTTACGCGTTTGAGTTTGTGCTGGTGGGGCTTGTCGCCAGTGCTGTCGGTCTGTTGCTGGGCTACCTGGTGCATTTCGTTTTTGTCTGGCTGCTGGCCGAATTCGTGGCCACCAGCCTTCCGCAGCCCGGCTGGTTCCCGTTTGGGATCGGCGCTGCCATGGGGCTGACCTTGATGCTGGCTTTCGGTTTGCCGCCTGTTTTGCAGCTGGCAAAGGTTCCGGCCGTGCGTGTCATCCGGCGGGACGTTGGGCAACTGCGACCTGCCAGCTTGTCGGTGCTGGCATTGGGCGTGCTGGGATTTTGTGTGCTGCTGCTGGCGGTGAGCCGAGACCTCACGCTGGGCTCCATCGCGGTGGCGGGATTTGCGATCGCAGTACTGGTGTTTGCCGGCGTGGCCTGGGTGGCGGTGAAGGTTTTGCGCCGTTCCGTCAACGAGAACACGGCTTCACGTCCAGTGCTGCTGGCCACTCGCCAGTTGAGCGCGCGGCCGGCCTATGCCGTGCTGCAGGTAAGCTCGCTGGCGGTAGGCCTGCTGGCCTTGGTCTTGCTGGTGTTGCTGCGCACGGACCTGATCGCCAGCTGGCGCGAGGCCACACCGCCCGATGCGCCCAACCGTTTCGTCATCAATGTACAGCCCTACCAGGCAGACGAATTCCAGACCTTCATGCGGCAGTCGGGCGTGGAGAAGTTCGACTGGTACCCGATGATTCGGGGCCGTTTGGTCGAGATCAACGGCCAGGCGATCGACCCGGACAAGTATGAAGACGACCGTGCGCAGAGACTGGTGGAGAGGGAGTTCAACCTGTCCTACGCCGCAGGGAAGCCTGAGCACAACGACGTGGTCAAAGGGCAGTGGGTGGAGAATGAATCGGGTGGTATCAGCTTTGAGGAAGGTCTGGCCGAAACCTTGGGCTTGAAGCTGGGAGACCAGATTGCCTTCGATATTTCGGGTGAGCGGGTCGAGGCTCGCATCACCAGCCTGCGCAAGGTCAACTGGGGTTCGCTGCGGGTGAACTTCTTTGCCATGTTCCCAGTTTCGGACCTGCCGGATGCACCCACCACTTTCATCAGTGCTTTCCGCGCGCCGGATGGCAACGACCGTTTCGACAATGAGCTGGTCAAGGCGTTTCCGAACATCACCAATGTGGACATGACGCTCACCATCGGTCAGGTGCAACGTGTGCTGGACCAGGTGATTCGCGCCATTGAATTCCTGTTCAGCTTTGCGCTGGTGGCGGGCCTGGTGGTCTTGCTGGCCACGGTCACCGCAACTCGAACTGAGCGGGAGCGTGAGTTTGCGATTCTCAGGGCGGTGGGGGCCGGTTCTGCCTTGCTGCGGCAGGTGCAGCGCATCGAGCTGTTGGGTGTGGGCGTGCTGGCCGGCACCATGGCGTCTGTCGTGGCCTTGGCCGTGGGTTGGGCATTGGCTCGATACGCTTTTGAATTCAATTGGCAGCCGCCATTGTGGGCTCCGATCGCTGGTGCCAGCTTGGGCGGGCTGCTCGCCCTGGCCGCCGGCTGGTGGGGTTTGCGCAGTGTGCTCAACACGCCAGTGGTGGAAACGCTGCGCAAGGCAGAGGCCTGAGGTGCAGATCGCAGCCGCTGCATCGCCGACAATGGTGTATTGCTGAACACCTTTGAAAACCCCGTCCACCATGTCCACGCCAGAAAACGACACGAACTCCACTGAAAGCCCCTCACCGGCCACACCTTTCGAATGGATCGGAGGAGAGGGCAAGGTGCGTGAACTGGTGGACCGCTTTTACGACCTCATGGACATCGAGCCGGGCTACAAGGAGCTTCGGGACGCCCACGGAAGCACACTGGCGGAAGCGCGCGACAAGCTGTACTGGTTTCTGTGCGGCTGGCTGGGTGGCCCGGATCACTATGTCCAGCGTTTTGGTCACCCGCGCTTGCGCATGCGGCACATGCCATTCTCGATTGGCATCGTGGAAAGAGACCAGTGGCTCGCCTGCATGGACCAGGCCATGACAGAGGTCGACATTGATGCAGAGCTTCAATCGCGGCTCAACAAGAGCTTCTTTCAGACCGCTGACTGGATGCGCAACCGCGCTGGGGCCTGAAGAGCTTCTGGCCGCCGCAGTGGAGAACCTGCAGGTTCATCCGGGCGTCATGCGCCCCCCAAGGCCTTGTAAAGCGTCAGGCGGTTGCCCTGCTCGGCCAGCTGCAGACTGATCAGGGATTGTTGTGCGCTGTAGAGCGATCGCTGGGCATCGAGCACGCTCAGCGAGTTGACAGCACCGGCGCGGTAGCGTTCCTCGGTCAAGGACAGTGTGCGTTGGTAGGCCTGCACCAGAGAGGCCTGGGCCTGTATGCGGGTATCGATCGAGGCGCGCTCGGCCAGGGCATCGGCTACTTCCTTGAAGGCGGTCTGCACCGTTTGCTCATAGGTGGTGACTTCAATCGCCTGGGTGATCTGGGCCAGTTCGACTGCCGTGCGAGATGCACCACCGTCGAAGAGGGGCAGCTTGATCGTCGGGGCAAATGACCAGGTGCCCGAGCCGGCGCTGAACAGGTTGCGCAGGTCATGGCTGGCTGTGCCCGCCGAGGCCGTGAGTGTGATGGTCGGGAGCAGCGCGGCACGTGCAGCACCCACTTTGGCCAGTGCGGCTTGCACGTTCTGTTCGGCCGATTTCACGTCGGGGCGGTTGAGCAGCGCGCTGGAGGACAAACCTTCAGGCACGGGTGCCAGGGCCACAGCGTTCTTGACAACACCTGAGGCCGTCAGAAGCGTCTCTGGTATGTGGGTGCCCACCAGAAGGCGCAGAGTGTTTTCCGATTGTGCGAGGCTGGTCTGCGCCGAGGCAAGGCTGGCGCGTGCCGCGTCCATCGAGGCCTGTGCAGTGGCCATATCCAGTCCCGACACTGCACCGGCATCGTGGCGACGCCGTGTCAGGTCGAGGCTGCGTGTGCGGCTGTCCAGCGTCTGCTGCGCCAGGTCTTGAAGCGCCTGGTTGGCTTGCACGGTCAGCCAGGCTTGTGCCACTTCGGTGATCAGAGACGCTTGCACTGCGTCGCGTGTCGACTGAGTGGACAGATAGGATGACAACGCCGCCTCTTCCAGCTTGCCCAGGCGACCCCACAGATCCAGCTCCCATGAAGTGATGCCCAGCGAGGCGCTGTACTGGTGCGATACCGTGCCTGTGCCGCCAGCCAGGGTAGAGCTTCGCGAGGCGTTGCTGCCGGCACTGGCGCTCAAGGTTGGCAGACGGTCGGCTTCGGTGATGCGGTACTGGGCACGGGCAGCGTCGATGTTGAGTGCCGCCAGGCGCAAGTCACGGTTGTGGGCCAGGGCCAGTTCGATGATCTGGCGCAGACGGTCGTCCTGAACCAGGGCTGTCCAGTTCAATGGGGTACTGGACGGCAGGGATTCGGTGGTGGCCGCTGCGGTTGTGATGCCGTCGACGCGCGCGGGCACCACCCCTCCAATCAAGGCCTCATTCCCTGTGGAAGGACCGGGAGGCGCGCTGGCACAGGCTGCGAGCAGCAGGCTGGCCGCGATGGCCAGCAAGGTGGGCCGCCACTGAATGGTGACGGAAGAAGAAGGGTGGGCGTTGAAATTCATGTTGGTTGACCTTTGTGTTGTGGTCAGATGGCTTGGGCCGCAATGACTGGAGCGTTGTCATCTGGCTTGCCCTCGCCGCCCTCATTCGCGGCATGGCGTTTGCCAAACAGCTGTCGGATGGTGACGTAGAACACCGGCACAAAGACAAGGCCCAGCACCGTGGCAGTGATCATGCCGCCGAGCACGCCGGTGCCAATGGCCTGGCGACTGGCCGAGCCGGCACCACTGGCCAGCGCCAGGGGCAGCACGCCAAAGCCAAAGGCCAACGAGGTCATGAGAATCGGTCGCAAACGCTGCTTCACCGCCTGCAAAGTGGCATCAACCAGTCTGACGCCTTGCTGCTCCAGCTGCTGGGCGAACTCGACGATCAGGATTGCGTTCTTCGCCGATAGGCCGACTGTTGTGAGCAAACCGATCTGGAAGTAGACGTCATTGGACAGGCCGGTGACCCAGGTAGCGAGAACTGCACCGATCACACCCAGCGGAACCACCAGCATGACCGAGAAAGGAATCGACCAGCTTTCGTACAGCGCCGCGAGGCACAGGAACACAAACAGGATGGAAATGGCATAAAGCATGGGCGCCTGGTTGCCTGAGAGGCGCTCCTGGTACGACTGGCCTGCCCACTGGTAACTGATGCCCTGCGGCAAGGTGGCAATGAGTGCCTCCATCGCGTCCATGGCCTCGCCAGAACTCACGCCTTCCGCAGCGTTGCCTACAATTTCATAGGAGGACAGGCCGCTGTATCGTTCGAGCTTGGCCGGGCCGCTGGCCCAGCCGACTGTCGCAAATGCGCTGAAAGGCACCATGTCGCCTGCACTGTTGCGTACCGTCCATCTCAGGATGTCGTCGGGTGTCATGCGGTAAGGGGCGTCGGCCTGTACGTACACCTTCTTCACGCGCGACTTGTTGATGAAGTCATTTACGTAGCTGCCGCCCATCGCCGCAGACAGGGTGCTGTTGATGCTGGCTGTGCTCAGCCCCAGGGCAGAGGCCTTTCGGTCGTCGATGCCGATCTCGATTTCTGCCGATGGCGGCAGGCCGCTGGCACGGACGGCTGACAAGCGAGAGTCCTCGTTGGCCTTGGCGATCAGGGTCTCCTTGGCCTGGCTCAGCGCCTGCTGCCCGACACCTCCGAGGTCCTGCAATTCAAGCGTAAAGCCGGCGTTGCTGCCCAGACCCCGCACCGCCGGCGGCAGCATCACGAATACCTGCGCATCGCGGGTGATCGACAGCTCGCGGTTGAGTCGTCCGACCAACGCCTTGGCATTCTGGCCATGGCCAGTTCGCTCGGACCAGTCCTTGAGCTTGATGAACATCCGGCCACTGGCCTGATCGCCATCCAGACCACGCAGCGCCATCACGCCGACCACCTCGGGCTGTTCGCGCAAATGGTCTTCCACACCTTTCATGGTGGCGTCCAGGCGCGAGTCCGTGGTGCCGGCCGGCATCTTCACCATGGCCATGAGCATGCCCTGATCTTCGTCGGGAAGAAAAGATGTGGGCAGCCGCGTGAACGAAAAGGCAAGTCCTGCCACCAGCGCGGCGTAGATCACCAGCATGCGCCCCGACCGGCCAAGCGCCGAATGCACCGTACTTCGGTAGCCAGAGCTGCCACGATCAAACCCGTGGTTAAACGCGCCGAAAAAGCGCTGCAAGACGGCGCCGATGCGACCTCGGGGCTTCATGCCCGCTGGCGGACGCAGCAGGCTGGCGCACAAGGCTGGCGTGAGGGTCAGGGCAACCAGCACACTCAGTGTCATGGCGGCCACGATGGTGATAGAGAACTGGCGGTAAATCACACCCGTGGAGCCGCCGAAGAAGGCCATCGGAATGAACACGGCCGAGAGCACCAGCGAAATACCCACCAGGGCCGGTGTGATCTCGCCCATGCTCTTGCGGGTGGCTTCGCGGGGGGGCAGACCTTCCTCGTGCATGACTCGTTCGACGTTTTCCACTACTACGATGGCATCGTCCACCAGCAAGCCGATGGCCAGCACCATGCCGAACAGTACGAGAGTGTTGATGGAGTAGCCGGCCACGGCCAGCACACCAAACGTTCCCAGCAGGACCACTGGTACAGCAATCGCTGGAATCAGGGTGGCTCGCCAGCTTTGCAGAAAGATGCCCATGATGAGCACCACCAGCACCATGGCTTCGGCCAGGGTGATCACCACTTCTTCAACCGACACCTTCACGAAAGGCGTGGTGTCGTACGCGATGCTGTACTCGATCTGGTTGGGGAAGAACGGGGCCAGCTCGGCGAGCTTGGCCTTGACGGCGTTGGCCACCGCCATGGCATTGGCCCCCGAGGCCAGGCGGATGCCCATGCCCGACGAGGCCTGACCGTTGTAGCGGGTCTGAACGGTGTAGCTTTCCTGGCCCAGCTCCACGCGGGCCACGTCGGCCAGGCGAACGATGGCGCCGTTGCTGGCCGATTTCACGACTATCTCGTTGAATTCGTCGACGCTGCGCAGCTTGCTGCGGGCCGTGATCACGGCATTGAGTTGCTGGCCGGGCGACGCTGGCAATGCGCCGACCTGACCGGCCGATACCTGGGCGTTCTGGGCCTGGATGGCGCTGATCACGTCAGACGGCATCAACGAATAGCGTTCGAGTTTTGCCGGGTCGAGCCAGATGCGCATGGCATAGCCCGAGCCAAAGGCCTGCACTTCGCCCACGCCGTCGATGCGGCTGATGGTGTCCTGCAGGCTGGTGGCCACATAGTCGCCAATATCGACCGACTTCACGTTGGGGTCGTCGGAGGTGAAGGTGGCGATCATCAGGAAGTCGGTTCCCGACTTGGTGACGGTCACACCCTGGTCCTGCACGGATTCGGGCAGCTGGGTGAGCGCCTGCTGCACCTTGTTCTGCACCTGCATCTGTGCGACGTCGGGGTCGGTGCCGGCCACGAAACTCAGCGACACGCGGGCACGGCCGGCAGAGGTGGACTCGGACGACATGCTTTGCAGGCCATCTAGGCCTTGCATTTTCTGTTCGATCACCTGCGTGACCGAGTCTTCCACTGTCTGTGCCGATGCACCGGTGTAGGTGCTGCTGACTGAGATTCGGGTCGGGGCGATGTCGGGATACTGTTCCAGCGGGAGCTGCATGATAGAGAGCGCGCCTGCCAGCATGATGACGATGGAGATGACCCAGGCAAAGATGGGCCGGTCGATGAAGAAGCGTGACATGGTGAGGCTCCTTCGGGGTCAGCGGTTGCTGGCAACGCGGGCCGCAGCCTGCTGCGTGCCGGGCTCGGCTGCGGCTGAAGGTGAGGTGGTCCCGTTGACCGAGTCCCCGCCCGCCTGACCGGCAGGGACTGCGCTGACGATCTGCCCAGGTCGCACCTTGCCAGTACCCTCCACGATCAGGCGGTCACCTGCCTTGAGGCCGCTGGTGACACGCCAAGCTGTGCCATGGGCCTCGGCGACTTCCACCGCACGCTTTTCCACCTTGTCTTCGTTGCCAATCACCAGCGCACTGGCTTTGCCGCCCGCGTCACGCTGGATGCCCGCCTGCGGCGCCAGGATGGCATTGGGTGCCTTCGCCTGCGTGAGGTTGACGCGCACGTACATGCCAGGCATCAGCATGCCCTCAGGGTTGGGAACCTCGGCTCTGAGGGTCACAGCGCCGGTGCTCTGATCGACCAGTACGCCAGCGACTTGCAAATGGCCCTCGTGGGCGTAGCTGCTCCCGTCTTCCAGCCGGACCTGCACCGTCACCGCGTCGCCCTGCGTGGCTTCGAGCTCTCCTTTGGCCACTTGCTGGCGCAGCCTGAGCAGCTCCGCGCTGCTCTGGGTAATGTTCACCCACATCGGATCGGTCTGCTGGACCGTGGTCAAAGCAGTGGTCTGGTTGGCCGTGACCAATGCACCTGCCGTCACGTTGGAAGTGTCTACCCGGCCGGAGATGGGTGAAGCGATGCGGGTGCGTTGCAAGTCGAGGCGCGCGCTGGCGGCGCTGGCCTTTGCAGATTTGAGCTCAGCCTGCGCCAGCAGGAGGTTCGCCTGGGCGTCTTCGCTGTCCTGGCGGGACACTGCGTCGGCGGCCAGCAGCCTGGCCTGGCGCTCGGCATTGAGGCGTGCAGACGTCAGAGACGCCTCGGCCTTGGCGACGGCCGCATTGGCGCTATCCAATGCCGTTCGGTAGCTGGCCGCATCGATCTGGTAGAGCGCTTCACCGGCCTTGACCTCAGCCCCCTCGGTGAACAAGCGCTTCTCGATGATGCCGGAGACCTGTGGCCGGATGTCAGCTGATTCGGCTGCCACAGTTCGCCCGGAGAGCTCCCGCGTGATGCTCAGGGCCTGGGTCTGGAGCGTGACAACGCCCACCTCGGTGGCCTTGGGCGCTGCCGGAGCCTGACCATGGTCCTCACACGCGACCAGTGCAATGGCCAGTGACAGGATGGCTGCGCTCCTGAAGATGGGGTGGCGCCGGATAGAGACCGGTGTCGCGATGGTATGGTTCGCAGGCATGGGGAAACTCCAAATTCAAATCTGTTCCTGACTGGTTTCCATGCTGCACTGCAAATGTGCAGGAAAATTGAAGAATGCGAATGAGCATCTCCACCCGAATCTTTCTGGCCATGCTGGGCACACTGGCACTGGTGGTGGCCATCATGGGGTTTGCCACCCGATGGAGCTTTGAAAGAGGGTTTCTGGGCTACCTCAATGGGCAAGCAGAAGCCCGGTTGCACGAAGTGCTGCCACGTGTGCAGCAGGCCTATGCCGACAACGGCAGCTGGGACTTCCTGCGCAGCAACCGTGGCGCCTGGTTCGGCCTGATGAGACCGGCCAACGTACCGGACTGGCCAGGTGCCGATGGCTCGGATCTGCCCGCTCCCACGACATCTGATCTGACAGGTGCCGTCATTCGGCTAGGTCTGCTCGATGCACAGGAACAGTTCGTGGCCGGCTATCGTCAGGTCAACGAGCAGCTGCCCAAGCAGGCGGTTGTGGTCAACGGGGAGACGGTGGGCTGGCTGGTGCTCGCGCCATTTGAAGAAGCAGCCGATGACGCCGATCACCGGTTTCAGAAAGGACAGACCCGCGCCACACTGGCCGTGGGCATGCTGTCCCTGGCACTGGCCGCCGGTATCGCTTGGCGTCTGTCGCGACGGTTGTCGCGTCCGGTCAAGGAGCTGGCGGGCGCGACGCACCGGCTCGCAGCCGGCCATCTGGATGCGCGTGTCGACCTCGACAGGCACGACGAGATCGGTGTGCTGGCCGACGATTTCAATCGCATGGCCGAAGCATTGGGACGAAGTCAGGCGCTGCGTCAGGAGTTTCTGGCGGATGTCTCGCACGAACTGCGCACCCCGTTGTCGGTCTTGCGTGGCGAAATTGAAGCTTTGCAAGATGGCGTAAGACCGCTGAGCCTGGATGCCGTTTCCTCGCTGCAGGCCGAGGTCATGCAGCTTGAAAAACTGGTTGCCGATCTCAATGAGCTTGCCTTGAGCGATGTGGGTGCGCTCAGCTACCGGATGGAACCGCTGGACCTGGCTGAGGTGGTCCGGCAGGTGGCTCTTTCACATCAGGTGGCCATGCAACGGCTGGGTCTCGACCTTGAGCTCGATCTGCCGCCCGAACCCGTCATGGCACAAGGAGACGCCACGCGCTTGCGCCAGCTGCTGGATAACCTGCTGACCAACTGTGCCCGATACACCGATGCGCCAGGGCGCGTGGTGGTGTCAGTGCGGCAGAACGAGGACAAGGCCTGCATGACCGTCATGGACAGTGCGCCGACGGCGCCGGCGGCAGATTTGGCACGTCTGTTTGACCGCTTCTTCCGGCTGGACGCATCACGCAGCAGGGAGACGGGCGGCGCCGGCTTGGGCCTGGCCATCGTTCGGAACATTGTTCAGGCGCACGGAGGTCAGATCGAGGCCCGGCAATCTGAACTGGGCGGCGTCGAGATGACCATGCGATTGCCTTTGGCAACCCCGATGGATGCCATAGAGGGTGAAAGATGACCGCTTTCCCTCCTGGTGCGCAAGGGCCTGTGGTGCTGGTGGTGGAAGACGAGCGCAAGCTCAACGCGCTGCTGTGCGACTACCTGCGCAACGCTGGCATGGTGCCAGTGGCGGTGCACGATGGGCTGGCGGTGCCGGATGCCTTTGAAGCGCATCAGCCTGCGCTCATGTTGCTGGACCTGAACCTTCCCGGGCGTGATGGGGTGGCTGTGTGCAAGGACATTCGCGTCTCAAGCACGTTGCCCATCATCATGATGACTGCCCGCGTTGATGAAATCGACAAGCTGATCGGGCTGGAGGCGGGAGCAGACGACTATGTCTGCAAGCCCTATAGCCCGCGTGAAGTGGTGGCGCGGGTCAAGGCTCAGCTTCGTCGCACCCGGTGGGGCAGTTCGCCACAATCGCTTTCAGAATCTATGCCCTCAGTTGCCTCGGAAAGCATGGATCCCCGCCTGGAAATCGATCTGACGCGCTGGCGGGTGCGACTGAACGAGGAGCAGGTTGATCTCACGCCGGCAGAGATCCGCTTGCTCCATGCTCTGTACACGCAGCCCGGGCGCGTCCTGTCTCGGCAACAGCTGCTCGACCACCTGCACGACGATGGACGTGCGGTCACTGATCGAACCGTCGACAGTCATGTGCGCAACCTCAGGCGCAAGCTGGCAAACGCGGGCGATGGCCGAGACCCGGTTCGTTCTGTGTACGGTGTGGGCTATGCCTTTGAGTGGCCTCAGTCAGCCTGAATCCGGTGTCATGGCGCCGTGATGTGTGACGGAGAGCAGGCTTATCTTTTGGTGCGTTGGGCAAGAGTGGGATATCGCTCGTACAGCTGAACGACATTGCCCGATGCTGCGGGGTCGTAGCCAGGCAGTTCTGCTAGCCGCTCGCGAAACGCGTTGTCCTGCAGTGCCTCGAGAATGGCCTGTACGGCGGGTGAATTCATCACGCCGTTTCGGCACAGCAGAAAGTACTGCTCAGATGCCACAGGCACGAAGTCCAGCTTGAACTGCCGTGCTGGAGGCTCCAGGCCAAAACCCACGTCGGCCATGCCGCTGGCCACGTAGGCGGCCACGGCAGCATGTGTGTATTCACCGTGCTCGAAACCGGCAATGTCGGCCGAGCTCAGCCCTTGCGCCTGCAGCATGCCTTCGAGCAGAAGCCGACTGCCTGAGCCCGTCTGACGGTTGATGAATCGCACGTCGTCGCGCGTCAGATCAGACAGGCTGTAGATTTCCTTGGGATTGCCCGAGCGCACCATCAAACCCTGTCGCCGGTGGGCGATGTCAATGATGGTCAGTTCCTCGTCGCACAACCAGGCGCGATAGTGCTCCAGCGCCATGGCTTGCATGTCGCCCAGTGGAATGTGAAAGCCTGCAACGTCGCAATCGCCGTCGTGCAGGGCAGATGCCGCACTGGAGCTGCTGCCATAGGTGATTTCCAGCTGTAGTCCCTGGTCGCCCAGGTGGCGAAGCAACCGCTCCACCGCAAAGCCGTGGCTGGCGTGCACGCGCAAGATGGGAGCGGATTCGCTCAGCGTGCGATGCAGTTCTGCAGCCAGCTCCGATGCCAGCGAATCGAGTGCTGGCTGCAGGCGGGCCATGATGCGGTGATCGGCCCACACGATTTTTTCGCCCAGCTCCGTCAGGCTGGATCCCTTGCCACGCTCCATCCTCAGCAAGGGGGCGTTGAAATGGGACTCACCCTGGCGGACCAGATCCCAGGCGTGGCGATAGGACACCTGCAGCTTCGAGGCGGCCTTCTGCAAGCTGCCTTCTGCATGCACCTGCACCAGCAGTTCGATCAGGCGGGTCGACAGTGGCAAGCCATCGGCTTCCTGGATGGTCCATGCGGGTTTGATGGAAATGTGTTTCATAAGGGTTGACGCTTATGAGCTTGGCCTCCGGTGAATAGGTGGCAAATCCTCATATTGCGACCCAGTGCAATTTCTCGGAGGATTCGGGCTGGCTGCACCATAACAACAAAGTCAAAACAAATCCAACGCCGAGCTGACTCAGGGCAAAGGCCGGCAGTCAAAACCGAAGGAGACAAGATGTCAAATCACGCTGCCGCATCGTCAGGCGGTTTGCTGGCCAAGGAGCGTATCGTCGCGCATCCTGGCTTTAACCGGTGGCTGGTACCTCCAGCCGCTCTGGCCATCCACCTTTGCATTGGCATGGCCTACGGGTTTTCGGTGTTCTGGTTGCCTTTGTCGAAGGCGCTTGGAATCAAGGAAGCCATCGCTTGCGGCCCCGATGTGGGTTTCATTGCGCAACTTTTCACCACCAGTTGTGACTGGCCCATCTCCACACTGGGGTGGATGTACACACTGTTCTTCGTTTTCCTCGGATTGGCAGCGGCCATCTGGGGTGGCTGGCTTGAGCACGTTGGCCCGCGAAAAGTGGGCGTTCTGGCCGCATTCTGCTGGGGTGGCGGCATGCTGATCTCGGCGGTCGGCGTCTACCTCCACCAGTTCTGGCTGATGATTCTCGGCTCAGGCATCATCGGCGGCATCGGGCTGGGTCTGGGGTACATCTCGCCGGTGAGCACCCTGATCAAATGGTTCCCTGATCGTCGGGGCATGGCCACCGGCATGGCCATCATGGGGTTTGGTGGTGGTGCCATGATCGGCTCGCCACTGGCGGCAGAGCTCATGAAGTCATTTGCCACACCCGAGAGTGTGGGGGTCTGGCAGACCTTTGCCGTCATGGGCGCCATCTACATCGTCGCCATGCTGCTGGGCGCTTTCGGCTATCGCATCCCCGCTCCGGGCTGGAAGCCGGAAGGCTGGACACCTCCTGCCAAGCAGGCTGGCAAGGCCATGATCACCCATGGTCACGTTCACGTGAAGAAAGTTTGGGGCATTCCCCAATTCTGGCTCGTCTGGCTGGTGCTGACCATGAACGTGTCTGCTGGCATCGGCGTGATCGGCATGGCCAGTCCCATGCTGCAGGAAGTGTTTGGTGGCTCACTCATTGGCGTGACCGCCAGGTTCGGCGAACTCGACAAAACGGAGCTCACCACGATTGCGGGTGTGGCAGCGGGCTTTGCGGCATTGCTCAGCCTTTTCAACATCGTGGGTCGATTCTTCTGGGCCAGCCTGTCTGACAAGCTCGGTCGCAAGATGACCTATACCGTGTTCTTCGTGCTCGGCGGCATTCTCTACTTCAGCATTCCAGCCAGTGCTGGCGCTGGCAGCAAGCTCTTGTTCGTGGGTGCCTTCTGCATCATCCTCAGCATGTATGGCGGAGCCTTCGCCACTGTGCCGGCATACCTGGCCGACCTGTTTGGCACGCAGATGGTGGGGGCCATTCACGGCCGCCTGCTGACCGCATGGTCCACCGCCGGCATCCTGGGGCCTGTGGTGGTGAACTACATGCGGGACTACCAGCTGGGTCTGGGCATACCGCGCGAACAGGTGTACAACCAGACCATGTACATCCTGGTCGGCATGCTGGTGATCGGTCTTTTGTGCAATCTCATGATCCGTCCGGTGGCCGACAAGCACTTCATGACGGAGGCTGAGCTGGCTGAAGAAAAGCGCCTGGCGCATGACCGCGCTGCAGCTGAGACGGTGCAGGCCACTGACAAGACCTTCCATCAGAGCCCGACAGTCCTGGTCTGGCTGGCATGGGCGGCCGTGAGCCTGCCGTTGGCGTGGGGTGTCTATCGCACCCTGCTCAGCGCCGGCAAGTTCTTCAACTGAGCCCTGGTTTCCTAGGTCCCCACACTGTCACACATAAGGTTTCCCGGCGATGAAAAGAAATGCCTCCAGCCAACCTCGTCAAGTTGCCTCAGCGTCCTTGGACGCGGCGCAGTTGGCTGTGGTTGAGCAGGCCATTGCAGAGCACCAGTCGGTTGCAGGGGGGCTGTTGCCCCTTTTGCACCAAATTCAGGAAGGGTTGGGCCACGTTCCCGACGATGCCGTGCCACTGGTAGCTGAGGCCCTGAATCTGTCCCGTGCCGAAGTGCACGGCGTGCTCACCTTCTATCACCACTTCCGCCGCGAAGAGCCGAAGGGGCAGGTGGTGCAGGTGTGCCGAGCAGAAAGCTGCCTGGCCTGTGGCAGCGATGCACTGTGGAAGGTCGCCCAGGCGTTGGGGGACCATGTGACAGTTGAACCGGTGTATTGCCTGGGCCTGTGCGCTTCCTCTCCAGCGGTGCAAATCGGTAATCGTTGCCATGCGCGCATGACGCCAGATCGTTTGCAACGCCTGGTCTCTGCCCAGAAGGAGGCCGCATGAGCCAAGCCAATGTCAAGGTGTATGTCCCGGCGGACACGGCCGCTGTGGCGGTGGGCGCCGATGAAGTCGCGCAGCGCATTGCTGAGGAAGCAGCCCAGCGATCGTTACCCGTCGCGATCGTGCGCACCGGCTCGCGCGGTCTGTTCTGGCTGGAAACCATGGTCGAGGTCGAGACGGCGGATGGGCGAGTGGCCTATGGACCGGTGGAAGAAGCCGATATTGCCGGCCTGTTCGATGCCGGCTTCCTGCAAGGCGGCCAGCACCCCAAATCGCTCGGCTTGACCGAAGCCATTCCCTATCTGGCCAAGCAACAACGCGTGACCTTCGCTCGCATGGGTGTGACCGATCCGCTTTCCCTGCAAGACTACGAGCAGCACGGCGGCTGGGCTGGGCTGAAAGCCGCAGCGTCCATGGCGGTGGAAAAGGTGGTCGATGCCATCAGCGAGAGCGGCTTGCGTGGCCGTGGCGGCGCGGCGTTCCCGGCGGGCATCAAATGGAACACGGTGCAACTGGCCAAGGCCGAGCAAAAGTACGTGGTGTGCAATGCCGACGAAGGCGACTCCGGCACCTACTCCGACCGCATGACGCTCGAGGGCGACCCGTTCATGCTCATCGAAGGCATGGCCATCGCAGGGCTGGCCGTGGGCGCGACCCAGGGCTATGTCTACATTCGGTCGGAATATCCGCTGGCGGTGAGCGTGTTCCGAAAAGCGGTTGCGCAGGCGACCGAGGCCGGCTGGCTGGGCGGCAACGTTGCTGGTTCGGGCAAGGCATTCAACATCGACGTTCGGATGGCGGCCGGTTCGTATGTGTGCGGCGAAGAAACCGCCATGCTGGAGAGCATCGAAGGCAAGCGAGGAGTCGTGCGGGCCAAGCCTCCGCTGCCTGCACTACAAGGCCTGTTTGGCCAACCCACGCTGATCCACAACGTCATTACCCTGGCGTCGGTGCCGGCCATCCTCGCTCACGGTGCTGCCAGCTACCAGGGCTACGGTCAGGGCCGTTCGCGTGGCACCTTGCCGTTCCAGCTGGCCGGCAACATCGCCCGTGGCGGTCTGGTGGAGCTGCCCTTTGGGCACACCTTGCGAGAACTGGTGGAAGATTTCGGCGGCGGTACCCGCAGTGGTCGGCCCGTCAAGGCAATACAGGTGGGTGGCCCGCTCGGAGCCTACGTGCCACCGGACCAATGGGACACACCGCTTGACTACGAAGCCTATGCGGCGGTCGGGGCCACGCTGGGCCACGGTGGCGTGGTCGTGCACGACGACACGGCCGATATGGCTTCGCTCGCACGCTACGCGATGGAATTCTGCGCCATTGAAAGCTGTGGCAAATGCACGCCCTGCCGCATCGGATCCACCCGTGGGGTCGAGGTGATCGACCGCATCCAGCAAAACGACGGCGAGGTCCGCGAAGCACAAGTGGTGTTGTTGCGCGATCTGTGCGAAACCATGACTTACGGCAGCCTGTGCGCCATGGGTGGCATGACGCCCAACCCTGTGCTGTCGGCGCTGAACCATTACCCCGAAGACTTCGGTCTCGACAGCGTGGCCCTCAACGCCGCGCCGGCCGCTTGAAGGAGACACGGCCATGATGAACATCCATGACAAAGATTTTGGCACTCCGGCATGCCAGAGCGAGCACATCGTGCGCCTTCATATCGACGGTCAAGCTGTCCAGGTGGCCAAAGGCACCTCGCTGATGCGCGCCGCCGCTGAAGCCGGCGTGCAAGTGCCTAAGCTCTGCGCCACGGACAGCCTGGAGCCCTTCGGTTCTTGCCGGCTGTGCATGGTGGAGATTGACGGGCGCCGTGGTTTCCCCGCCTCGTGCACCACGCCAGCGGAAGAGGGCATGGTGGTGCGCACGCAGTCTCCCAAGCTGCAGCAATTGCGCCGTGGCGTGATGGAGCTCTACATCAGTGACCACCCGCTCGACTGTCTGACCTGCGCAGCCAATGGCAACTGCGAGCTGCAGACCCAGGCCGGTCAGGTCGGTCTGCGCGAAGTGCGCTACGGCACCCACGGGCAAACCGTGGCAGGTGTCACCGGTTGCGATCATGCGGACGCCAAGGTCGACACGTCCAACCCCTACTTCCAGTACGACCCGAGCAAATGCATCGTCTGCAACCGCTGCGTGCGCGCCTGCGAAGAGACCCAGGGCACGTTCGCGCTGACCATTTCCGGGCGCGGCTTTGAAAGCCGTGTGTCTGCCGGCCAGGACCAGGCCTTCATGGACAGCGATTGCGTGAGCTGCGGCGCCTGCGTTCAGGCCTGCCCTACTGCCACACTGCAGGAAAAGTCCGTGCTGGAGCTGGGGCAAGCCGAGCACAGCGCCGTGACCACCTGCGCCTATTGCGGCGTGGGTTGTGGCTTCAAGGCTGAGATGAAGGGCAACACCGTGGTGCGCATGGTGCCCTGGAAAGACGGCAAGGCCAACGAAGGACACAGCTGCGTCAAAGGCCGTTTCGCCTGGGGTTATGCGACCCACCCGGACCGCATCACCAAGCCGATGATCCGCGAGCGCATCACCGATCCGTGGCGTGAAGTCAGCTGGGAAGAGGCCATCGACTACGCCGCCACGCGTTTCAAGCGCATTCAGGCCGACCACGGCAAGGATGCTGTGGGCGGCATCACGTCCAGCCGCTGCACCAACGAAGAGGTCTACCTGGTGCAGAAGCTCATTCGCGCGGCGTTCGGCACCAACAACGTCGACACCTGTGCCCGTGTCTGCCACTCGCCCACCGGTTACGGCATGGGCCAGACCTTTGGTACCTCTGCCGGCACGCAAACGTTCAAGAGCGTGGAACAGGCCGACGTCATCATGGTGATCGGCGCCAATCCCACGGATGCGCACCCGGTGTTCGCCTCGCGCATGAAGAAGCGTTTGCGCGAGGGCGCCAAGCTCATCGTGGTCGATCCGCGCCGCACCGAACTCGTTTCCTCTCCGCACGTGAAGGCTGCCCACCACCTGGCGCTCAAGCCGGGTACCAACGTGGCGATCATCAATGCTCTGGCCTATGTGGTGGCCACCGAAGGCTTGCTGGCCGAAGACTACGTGGCCGAACGCTGCGAAGAGCAAAGCTTCACTGACTGGCGTGATTTCGTCAGCCGCGATGAATGTTCGCCGGAGGCCACCGAAGCCATCACCGGTGTGCCGGCCGCTGAAGTGCGGGCAGCGGCCCGCCTGTATGCGAGCGGACCGAACTCTGCCATCTACTACGGCTTGGGTGTGACCGAGCACGCGCAAGGTTCCACCATGGTCATCGGTATTGCCAACCTGGCCATGGCCTGCGGCATGGTCGGCCGCGAGGGCGTGGGCATGAACCCGCTGCGGGGTCAGAACAATGTGCAAGGCAGTTGCGATATGGGCAGCTTCCCGCATGAGCTGCCGGGCTATCGCCACATTTCTGACGACACGGTGCGCGGCCAGTTCGAAGCGCACTGGGGTGTGACGCTGGATTCAGAGCCCGGCTTGCGCATTCCCAATATGTTCGAGGCGGCCTTGGGCGGCACCTTCAAGGGCTTGTATTGCCAGGGCGAGGACATTGTTCAGTCCGACCCGAACACCCAGCACGTGATTTCCGCGTTGGAGGCCATGGAGTGCATCGTGGTGCAGGACATCTTCCTCAACGAAACGGCCAAGTACGCGCACGTGTTCCTGCCCGGCAGCTCCTTCCTGGAGAAAGACGGCACCTTCACCAATGCCGAGCGCCGTATCTCGCGCGTCCGACAGGTCATGCCGCCGCTCAGCGGCCTGGGCGACTGGGAGGTCACGCAGCGGCTCTCGCACGCCTTGGGCTATCCCATGGCCTATTCGCATCCCAGCGACATCATGGCTGAGATCGCATTGCTCACGCCGTCATTTGCCGGCGTGACCTACGAAAAGATCGAACGCCTGGGCAGCGTGCAATGGCCTTGCAATGCCAACACGGAAGAAGCGGGCACGTCCACCATGCACGTGGGCGGCTTTGTGCGTGGCAAGGGCCGCTTCTTCAACACCGCCTACGTGCCGAGCGACGAAAAGGTCACGCGGCGATTCCCTCTCTTGCTCACCACAGGCCGTATCCTCAGCCAGTACAACGTCGGCGCGCAGACGCGACGCACCGCCAACAGCCAGTGGCACAGCGAAGACCGGCTGGACTTGCACCCACACGACGCGCAAGAGCGGGGGATTGTCGATGGCGACTGGGTGGGCGTGAGCAGCCGCGCCGGCCAGACCGTGCTGCGGGCCCACGTGACAGAGGACATGCAGCCAGGCGTGGTCTGGACCACCTTCCACTTCCCGGAGAGTGGCGCCAACGTCATCACCACCGACAGCTCCGATTGGGCCACCAATTGCCCTGAGTACAAGGTCACGGCCGTGCAACTGACCAAGGTCATGCAACCCTCTGCCTGGCAAAAGGATTTCAACGCCTTCGACCAGCAGCAGCACGCTTTGCTGCCGGCGAGCCACCAGGCGCAGCAAGAGGCGATCGACGAATCATGAAACCGGCAGACGTCACCCTGGCCCACGAGGCCGCTGTTCGGTCGCAATTGGTGCGGGATGTCGATGGGCGTGAACTCGCCGATTGGCTGGCGGAAGAGGTACCGGTGGCCATTGTTGTCAACGGCATTTCCCATGCCGTGATGATGGCCAGTCCGACCGATTTGCAGGACTTCGCTTTCGGCTTTTTGATCACAGAGGGTCTGGTCTCATCCGCGAGCGATATCTACGGTGTGGACGTCAAGACCGTCGATCGCGGCATCGAATTGCAGGTTGAGGTGTCCGCCGAGTGCGAGTGGCGCTTGCGAGAGCGCCGCCGCAGCATGGCCGGGCGGACCGGTTGCGGCCTGTGCGGCACCGACAGCCTGGATCAGGTGCGCCAATCGCTTCCGACACTGAACCCGCAGGACGTGAACGTTCGAGCGGTCTTGGCCGCTCACCGCCAACTGCCCGCATGGCAAGCCCTGCAGCAGGCCACAGGCGCCACCCACGCGGCCGCCTGGTGCGACTTGCAGGGCAAGATTCTGCTGGTACGCGAAGATGTCGGCCGGCACAACGCACTCGACAAAGTTCTGGGTGCCATGGTGCGCGATGGGCTGGACCCGCAAGCCGGCTTTGTGTGCGTCACCAGCCGAGCCAGCTTCGAGATGGTGCAAAAGTCCGCCATGGCTGGCGTCACTGCGTTGGCTGCAGTATCGGCGCCGACCGCCATGGCAGTCGACCTCGCATTGTCGTGCGGCATGTGGCTCGCAGGCTTTGTGCGCGGCGAACGACTGGTGCAGTATGCCGGCCAACAAGGCCCCAAAGAAGGCAAGACAAACCCATGAGCATGGAAACCCAAAACCTGGTTCGCATGGCCAATCGCATTGGTCAGTTCTTTGAAGCCACGCCCCAACATGCCGTAGCAGTGGAAGGTGTGGCCAATCACATTCGAAAATTCTGGGAGCCTCGCATGCGCCGGGACTTGCTGGCATGGGTGGACGCCAACGGCGCCACAGATCTGCATCCGCTGGTGGCGGAGGTCGTGGCCGACCAGCGCGAGCGCATCGCCTGAAATCCGGGAAGAGGACTGAGGGTGTCTCAGCGGGGCCGCAGGGGCGCCAGCAGCACCACCAACGCACCGGCGCCACCATCGGCAGGCCTTGCCTGCACGAAGGCCATCACTTCTTTCTTCTGAACCAGCCAGCGCAGTACCCGCGTCTTGAGAACGGGCTGGCGGCCGGGTGAACCCAGGCCTTTCCCGTGTACCACCCGCACGCAGCGAATGCCGTCGCGGTGAGCCTCGTGTATGAATCGGCCCAGCGCCTCCCGGGCGTCGTCAGTGCGTAAGCCATGCAGATCGATCTGCTTCTGCCGACTCCAATGACCCTCGCGTAGTTTGCGCAAAATGTCAGGGCCCAGGCTGGGGCGCCGATAGCTCAGGTGTTCGTCGGTGTGCAGCAAGGTCTCTACGTCGAACTCGTCCGAGAGCGCTTCGCGCATCACCGCCTGCTCATCCTGCTCTTTCTGGCGTGGTCGTGTGGATGGCCTCTCAGTGGGCAGGTGCGCCCGTTGCCGATCGGGCAAGGGTCGCACCGTGCCGATGGCGTCTTGGAATAGTCTTTGCTCGCGTGCCTTTTCCCGTTTGGCCTGTTCAGCGCGCTCGCGCTCCAGCCGCGCCTGCGCAGCGCGCTCGGCCAATGCCTTGCGAATGGTCTTGAGCTCATCGAACGAACGGGCTTTCATGCAGTCATTGTGTCGCATGAAATCGAACGGGTGTCAGACAAGCCCCATTTCCGCCATGGATGCAGCGGTTTCTCGCGTCACGATGAAGTGGTCCAGCACCCGAACATCCACCAGCCCCAGCGCCGCCTTGAGGGACTGGGTCAGCGCCTCGTCCGCACTGGAGGGGCGAGCAATGCCGCTGGGGTGGTTGTGGGCCAGCACCACGCTGGCCGCATGGTGGTGCAGGGCACGCAACACCACCTCGCGCGGGTAGACGCTGGTCTGGCTGAGCGTGCCGCGGAACATCTCCTCCATGGCCAGCAAGCGGTTCTGGCTGTCCAGAAACAGCACGGAAAACACCTCGTGTGCCAGGTGGGCCATGTGAAGCTGCAAGTAGGAGCGCACCGCCTGTGGGCTGTCGAACGCGGCACGTTCTTTCAATTGCTCGGCCAGCGCACGGCGTGACAGTTCCATCACCGCCGCCAGTTCTGCCCGCTTGGCGGGCCCTAAGCCCTTGACGGCTTTGAGCCGGTCGGGTGGCGCGTGCAGCAGACCCGCAACCCCTTCGCACTGCTCCAGCACTTCCTGGGCCAACGCCATCACATGCTTGCCTGCCATGCCTGTTCGGAGCAACAAGGCGAGCAACTCCACATCGCTCAGGGCCTGAGCGCCTTTGGCCAGCAATTTCTCCCTTGGTCTGGCTTCCGCGGGTAGGCTTTTGAGCCCGATGGCGGGCGTGGAAACGGTCATTTTGGATCTCTCCCTGGTGTTTGGCCGGTTTCTCCCGGCGGCTTTCCAAGGTTTTTACAATAGAGCTTTCCCCGCGAGCGCGGGTGCGTCCACTGTCCAGAGGACGCTTTTGGGGGCAACGCCCCGGATCCAAAGGCTTTGAGCAACATGACCCAAGTCCAAGAGGGCTCTTTTCTGACCCTCCACTACCGCATGTCCGGCCCTCAGGGGCAGGTCATCATCGACACCTTTGAAGACAAACCCGCCACGCTGAGCGTGGGGGCAGGCGAGTTGTCGCCCGCGATCGAGGCCAAACTGATCGGGCTTAACGAAGGTGAACACGTGGTTATCGAACTCGAGGCTGGTGAGGCATTCGGCGAGCGCCAGCCTCAGATGGTGCAGTGGGTCGCCCGTTCCCTGCTCAACCAGCTGGGTGACCCGAGCGAGCAATACGCGACGGGGGATGTGGTGCAGTTCCCAACACCTGACGGTCTGGGTTCCTATGCAGGGTCGGTGCAAGAAGTCCGTGAGGACGGCGCTGTCTTGTTCGACTTCAATCACCCTCTGGCCGGTCAGGCGGTGAAGTTTGAAGTCCAGCTGATCGGGGTGCTCTGATGCAGGAAATTGTTCTGGCCGAGCCGCGTGGTTTTTGCGCCGGCGTGGATCGTGCGATTGAAATTGTCGAGCGCGCGCTGGCCAAGTTCGGCCGGCCCATCTACGTGCGCCACGAGATCGTGCACAACACCTATGTGGTCAATGACCTCAAGGAAAAGGGCGCCATTTTCATTGAAGACCTGGACGACGTTCCTGCCGGTGCCACCTTGGTTTTCTCGGCACACGGTGTCAGCAAAGCCGTGCAGGATGAAGCGGCCCGTCGCGGTTTTCAGATTTTCGACGCCACCTGCCCGCTGGTGAGCAAGGTCCATGTGGAAGTCGCCAAACTCCACAAGGAAGGCTACGAATTCTTGATGATTGGTCACAAGGGCCATCCGGAAGTCGAAGGCACCATGGGCCAGCTCGACAGTGGCATCCATCTGGTGGAGGACGAAGCTGACGTGGCGAGGGTTCAACCGGCGCAAACCGAAAAGCTGGCCGTTGTCACGCAGACCACTTTGTCGGTGGATGACGCCGCCGGCATTCTGGCTGCCGTCAAACAACGCTTCCCCAGTGTGCGCGAGCCCAAGCAGCAGGACATTTGCTACGCCACGCAGAACCGCCAGGATGCCGTCAAGGAGCTGAGCCAGGCTGTGGACGTGGTCATCGTGGTGGGCAGCCCCACCAGCTCCAACAGCAACCGCTTGCGCGAGGTCGCCATCAAACGGGGCACACCGTCATACATGGTGGACAATGCGGATGAGCTTCAGCCCGAATGGGTCAGCGGCATGGGGCGTGTGGGCCTCACTGCTGGTGCTTCGGCTCCCGAGTTGCTGGTACAGCAAGTCATCGACCGGCTCAAAACCCTGGGTGCGATCGCCGTCCGGCGCATGGATGGCCTGGAGGAAACCGTGAAGTTTCCGCTGCCCAAAGGGCTGAAGCTGGACGACGGCAGCGCCCCCGAACACATCAAATGAATTGCACTGGTCCGCTGGTCCAGACAAGCCTTCAAAACCCTATCTCTACCCATGCTTGATATTCTTCTCCTCCGCAAGGATCTGGACGCTGTTGTTGCTGGCCTGGAGAGCCGCAAGTCTCCGCAGCCCTACCTGGATGTGGCCGCCTACACAGCGCTGGAAAACGAGCGCAAGACGCTGCAAACCCAGACCGAATCCTTGCAAGCCCAACGCAACAGTGTCTCCAAGCAGATCGGTGCGCTCAAGGGCCAGGGCAAGCACGACGAAGCCGACGCGGCCATGAAGCAGGTCGCCGACATCAAAGACGAGCTCGAGCGTTCAGCGGCGCGCCTCGACGTTTTGCAGGCCGAACTGCAATCCATGCTGCTGGCCGTGCCCAACCTCCCACACGAGTCGGTGCCGGTAGGGCAGGACGAAGCAGGCAACGTGGAAGTGCGCCGTTGGGGCACGCCAAAGTCATTTGACTTTGAAGTCCGCGATCACGTGGACATCGGCGAGAAGCTCGGGCTGGAGTTCGAGACCGGCGCCAAACTGGCCGGTTCGCGCTTCACCTTCATGCGCGGCCCCATCGCCCGTTTGCACCGTGCGCTGGCGCAATTCATGCTGGACGTGCAAACACAAGAGCACGGCTACACCGAATGCTACACCCCCTACATCGTCAACGCCGACACCTTGCGTGGCACGGGCCAGTTGCCCAAATTCGAGGCTGACCTGTTCGCTGCCAACAAGGGCGGACAGGAAGGCGGCGAGGAAAGCCAGGCCTTGTACCTGATTCCCACCAGCGAAGTCACGCTGACCAACACCGTGCGCGATGAAATCGTGGCTGAAGCCGATCTGCCCATCAAGTTGACGGCCCACACCCCATGCTTCCGCTCTGAGGCAGGCAGCGCGGGCCGTGACACCCGCGGCATGATCCGCCAGCACCAGTTCGACAAAGTCGAGATGGTGCAGATTGTTCACCCCGAGAAAAGCTACGAAGCGCTGGAAGAAATGACCGGCCACGCCGAAGCCGTGCTGCAAAAGCTTGGCCTGCCCTACCGGGTGATGAGCCTGTGTACGGGCGACATGGGTTTTGGTGCCACCAAAACCTATGATCTGGAGGTCTGGGTGCCGGCCCAGGGTGTCTACCGTGAAATCAGTTCGGTGTCCAACTGCGATGCCTTCCAGGCCCGTCGCCTGCAGGCTCGCTTCAAGAATGCCAAGGGCAAGAACGAACTGGTCCACACCCTCAATGGTTCCGGCCTGGCCGTGGGCCGAGCCTTGGTGGCGGTGCTGGAGAACTACCAGAATGCTGACGGCAGCGTGACGGTGCCAGAGGCGCTGCGCCCCTACCTGGGCGGGCAGGAGTCGCTCATCCCGGCATGATGCTGGAAGCATTGGTCTGAAACGAAAAAGCCCCGCCAAGCGGGGCTTTTTGCATCTGGCGGAGAGAGAGGGATTCGAACCCTCGATACAGGAGAACCTGTATGCCGGATTTCGAATCCGGTGCATTCGACCACTCTGCCATCTCTCCGGGTCTAACCCGAAATTCTAGCATGTAGCGCCTGTTGTCGGGAAACCGCAGCCAGATGGAGCAGTCGGTGCGACAATGATTTCGGAAAGAACGTTCACACCCGCATGCTAGTCGATACCCAGCCCGCTACGCACCAGCCCGTCCCAGCCAGCCCGGAAGTCCGCGAGCAGTGGGTGGAGTCCCAGTTGATCGGCGTACTCATGGACAGTGCCATGCGGACCCTGGGCATTGCACTGGTGGGCATGCCGGTCATGGTGTACCTGCTGTGGGGCGAGGTCAGCGACGTGGCGCTGCTGATCTGGGTGGCCTGTGCCATCGGGGTGCTCTTGTATCGCTATCGCATCATCGGTGTGTATCGCCTGCTGTTTGACAGCGTGGAAGGCCCGTCGCGGATTGTCTTCATCAATCGCTACAAGTGGACCTGGGCAGCAGTGGGGGTGTTCTGGGGTGCCACCATCGGCTTGACGTTCAGGGAAGCGTCTTTGCCCACGCAGTATTTCTGTCTGCTGCTGGTCCTGGGCCATGGTCTGATGTCGCTCTCGTCCTTCACGGCCTACATGCCGATTCTGAAGGTCTACGTCAACTCACTGGTGCTGTCCATGCTGGCGGGCCTGATCGTGGCGCTGGCCGAGAACTGGGGAGATGGCACGAACACGCGCCTGATCCTTTCCATGGTGTTGTTGCTCGCCGTGTACTGGTACATGTTGCTCAGCGCCGGGGTGCGCCTTTACGAAGTGCACCGCGCCAGCTACGAGCTCCAGTTTTCCAATCAGGAGCTCATCGACTCGCTGACGCAGCAGACGCGGGCATCACTTCGGGCTGTGGCGACCAAGAACCGTTTCCTTTCTTCCGCAGCGCATGATTTGCGGCAACCAGTGCATGCCTTGAGCCTGTATGCAGACTGGCTGGCCACCGAGCCAGAAATGGCGCGCGATATTTCGCCGCGAATCCTGCAATCGACCCGGGCGATCAATGAGCTGTTTGACTCGTTGTTCGACCTCACGCGCATCGATGCCGGCAACTACAAGGTTCGCTTGCAAAACGTCGATGTCCAGCAACTGTTCACTGATCTGGTGATGCAGTTCGAGCCGGTGGCCGCCGCGAAGAACCTCAAGCTGCGCTCGCGCTCTCCCGAGCTGACCGTGTGGTCTGATCCTGTGGTGCTGCGGCGAATTCTGGGCAACCTCGTCTCCAATGCGCTGCGGCATACGCAAAATGGGGGTGTGCTGATCAGCGCACGTCGTCGAGACGACTTGTTGATGTTCGAGGTGTGGGATACCGGTGTGGGCATTGCGCGCCAGCACCAGCAAGCCATCTTCCAGGAGTTCTTCCGCGTGTCGCAGCATCAGGGCACGGAAGACAGCCTGGGCCTGGGCCTGACCATCGTGTCCAAGCTGGCAACGCTGATGGGCTATCAGCTGGCACTGAACTCGGAAGAAGGGCGTGGCAGTGTGTTTCGGGTCATTCTGCCGGCCTTCACGCAAGGGCCTCCACGCGAAGCCCTGCCTTCCATTCCGAACCCGATGAATGGAAAAAAGCCCACCTGAATTGGTTCAGGCGGGCTGATCTTGTTGAGCACAAGCGGCATCGACGGTGATCGACGCCTGCCGGTCAAGCAGCAGGAGGCGTCAGGGCTCCAGCAGCCCGGCAGTGCGTGCCAGGTGGCTGGCCTGAGACCGGCTCTTGACGTTGAGACGGCGGAACAGACGCCACAGGTGGACCTTCACTGTGTGCTCGCTGATCTGAAGCTCTTCGGCAATGTCGCGGTTGGACAAGCCGCGGTCCAGCATGACAAGCAATTGCTTTTGCCGCTTGGACAGCTTTTCCGGAACCGTTGGTGCGTTCTCGTCTTCCGGCTCGTCTGCCAGGAACTCCCGCAAGACCTTGCCGATCTGCGCAGCACCAGCAGACTTCTCCACATATGAGTCGGCGCCCGCCTCGCGAGCGAGATCCTCATAGTCTGATGCGGGCGAAGCCGACAGAACAATGAGCGACGTGTCGGGCAGCATCTGGCGGATCTCGCGCACACCTGACACGCCATTGGTGTCAGGCAGCTTGAGGTCCAGACAGACGAGCTCGGGCTCGCCGTGTTCGGCAATGGCCTTGCTGACCGCGGCCAGCTTTTCCAGTTCCACGACCTGGGTGGAAGACCTGAGGCGACGAAGCAACATGACAACGGCTTCGCGCATCAGGGGGTGGTCATCAATAACAAAAATGCTCATGCTCTTTATGGTCCGTTAACGCTAGATAACCAAGCATATCGGCAAATGTAATACCTGACGATAGAGAAAAATACCGGTCTTGCAAGACTGTTCAACTCTTTGACAGCTTTGTCCACAAGGCGGAAATGCCGTCCATCATGCGGTTGTACGTCATTCTTCTTCCGAAAAAATCGCCAAGGTAGCGGATACGTTTTCCTCAGAGGTATCCAGCGTAACTTTTTCGCTCATCGCTGCCAAGGCCGTTGATCCGAGCGTTTTCAGGTCGCGAATGTGGCCGGCAGCCTCTTTGGGGTCAGAAAAACCGGTACTGTGCAGAACCAAATCGCCGCTGGCGGTGGTCAGCTTGAAATAGAAAAGCCCGTCTTTCTCACGGTACTGCTTGAACGTCGGCATGGCGCTTCTGGTTTTCTTTTTGTCGCTGTCCTGACCAACGCTCAGATCGGACAGGGCCCGGATACCGACCGCGTGGCGCACACGCTGAGTGAAAGGGCCACTGATGGCGCGTGCTTTGCGGGCGCCCGCCAGCAGGATGTCCTCGATGTCTGCGGGGCGCTTCATCAATTCGTCATAGCGTTCGCGCATGGGCGCAATTTCCTGATTGAGGCGGGCAAACAGCTTGTCCTTGACCTCACCCCATCCGATGCCTTCCGCATACGCCTGTGCCAGCGCAGCGGTTTCCTCAGCGCTTGCAAAGGCCTGATAGAGCTGGAACAGCGCCGAGCCTTCCGTGTCTTTGGTCTCTCCTGGCGCACGCGAGTCTGTGACGATGCCCATGATGAGCTTGCGCAATTGCGACTCCGGCACGAACAGGGGTATCGTGTTGTCATAGCTCTTGCTCATCTTGCGACCGTCCAGACCGGGCAGCGTGGCCACATGTTCTTCCACCAGGGCTTCGGGCAGCGTGAAATGCTCACCATACAAATGGTTGAAGCTCGACGCCATGTCGCGCGCCATTTCGATGTGCTGGATCTGATCGCGGCCCACCGGCACTTCATGTGCATTGAACATCAGGATGTCAGCTGCCATGAGGACCGGGTACATGAACAGCCCAGCGGTCACTCCAGTGTCCGTGTCCTCGCCGGCAGCGGTGTTCTTGTCGACAGCCGCCTTGTAGGCGTGAGCACGATTGAGCAAGCCCTTGCCGGTGATACAGGTGAGGAACCAGGTCAGCTCCGGAATCTCCGGGATGTCCGACTGGCGATAGAACGTCACTTGCTCCGGGTCGAGCCCGCATGCAATCCAGGTGGCTGCAATTTCCTGGGTGGAGCGCTGTACACGCAGTGGATCCCCTGTCTTGATCAGGGCGTGGTAGTCGGCCAGAAAGTAGTAGCTGTCGACATCGGCCAGTTTGCTGGCACGAACGGTGGGGCGCACGGCGCCCACATAGTTGCCCAGGTGAGGAGTGCCGGAGGTGGTGATGCCGGTCAAAACACGCTTTTTGGTGGTCATGTCGAAGTGGAGAGCTTGAGCAATTGGTGTGTAGAGGCGATGGCGGGCTTTTCGCTGAAGCTCAGCCAAACAGCCATTGCAAGGGGGCTGTGAGCAGCAGCAGCATCTGCTGGGCGAGTCCGATCAAGGGTAGGAGCCACCACTGGGCGAGGATGCCCGTGTACAGAAGCGCAATCACGATGAAAAAGCCATAAGGCTCGATTCGTGCCAATCCCACAGCAGGACCCGGCGGGAGAAGTCCCACCAGGACGCGCCCACCGTCCAGCGGAGGCAGAGGGAACAGGTTGAGGGCGAACAGCACCAGATTGACGATCACGCCCGCTTCGCAAACCTTGAAGAAAAAGGGCTCGCTCAGCCCGACGCCTGAAAGCACGATGGCAGCCATCAGCCAGGCCAGGGCCTGAGCGAGGTTCGACATGGGGCCGGCCAAAGCGACCCACATCATGTCGCGGCGAGGGTTGCGCAGTTTCGACATTTGAACCGGGACGGGCTTGGCATAGCCGAACACGAACGCGCCCTTGGTCAGGAACAGTAGCAACAGTGGCATCACGACCGTGCCGATCGGGTCGATGTGCTTGAAAGGGTTGAGCGAGATGCGCCCAAGCATCTCGGCAGTGGGATCGCCCAGATGGCGAGCTGCGTATCCGTGCGCCGCCTCATGAATGGTGATGGCGAACAGGACGGGAATGGCGTAGACCGTGATGGTCTGAACAATGCTGGCGAGATCCATGAGAGAGAGCGCTAATCAGACGGCAGAGAAGACTATTGTCCCTGATTGGCCGCGACTGGCTCATGCAAGACCCAGATCCTCCGGTGAGCCGCCACCGCGGCGGATGATCTCAGGCTCGTCCCCATGCCCCATGGGGGTCAGATCCACCACCGTGGTGGGCGCCAGACTGCAAGCTCCTGCGTCGATGACAGCGGCCAGCTCATGCTCAAAGCGGTCACGAATCTCAGCGGCGTCGTTCAGCGGGTCGCTCTCGTCAGGCGGAATGAGGGTCGTGGCCAGCAAAGGAGCCCCGTGCGCCTCCAGCAAGGCCAGTGTGACCCTGTGGTCGGGCACGCGCAAACCCACGGTCTTGCGTGATGGGTGGCTTACCCGGCGAGGCACTTCCTTGGATGCTTCAAGGATGAACGTGTACTGACCCGGCGTGGCCAGCTTGAGCAAGCGGTATTGTCGGTTGTCGACTTTGGCGTAGCTCGACAGTTCACTCAGGTCACGGCACAACAACGTGAGGTGGTGTTTCTGATCCATGCCCCGTATGCGTCGCAAATTATCGGCCGCAGCTTTGTCATCCAGGTGGCAGACCAGCGCATAGCTCGAGTCTGTCGGAACAGCCACGATCCCTCCGCGCTGCAGCAGCTGGGCTGCTTGCGACATGAGCCGTGCCTGAGGGTTCTCGGGGTGAACTTCAAAGAACTGGGACATGCGTCAGGGATAAGGGAAGAAGGATGAGGGGCCGAGCATCACAAGGTCGATCGCATCAGTGCATCTTGTCTTCCAGCCGCTCCCAGATGGGCGTGACTTTCGCGGGCAGTTCCGGGAGGCTGCCCAGATCACACCGGCTCTCTTCCGGGCTGTGGAAATCGCAGCCACGCGAGGCGTACAGGTCAAATTCGCGGCAGAACTCTGCGTATTTGACAACCTCGCTGGCATTGTGAGCGCTTGTCTGCACCTCAACGCCTGCGCCGCCGAGCGCCTTGAATTCGGTGAAGAGGGCGTACTCCTCATTGGCGGTAAAGCTGTAGCGGGCAGGGTGCGCGATGACGGCCAGTCCTCCTGCTCCGTGAATCCAGTCCAGCGCATCGGACAGTTTGGCCCACCGATGCGGCACGAAGCCAGGCTTGCCGTCTGCCAGGTATTTGCGGAACACCTCGTTGGTGTCGCTGCAATGGCCGGCTTCGACGATGTACCGGGCGAAGTGGGTCCGGGAGATCAGCTCCATGTTGTCGACATACTTGAGCGCACCCTCGAAAGCGCCGGGAATACCCACTTTGGCCAGCTCCTCCGCCATTTCGCGCGCGCGAGCTTCACGGCCGCCTCGTGTCCCCTTGAGCCCGGCCACGAGTCTTTCGTTGTGGTGATCGAACCCCAGACCAACGATATGCACTGTTACCCCGGCAAAGGTCACCGAGATTTCGGTTCCTGTGAGGTATCGCATACTGTGGCTCTGTGCTGCGGTGATGGCCCGGTCCTGACCGCCCACTTCATCGTGGTCGGTCAGGGCCCAAAGCTGGACGCCATTGGCTTTGGCGCGGGCAGCCAGCTCCTCTGGTGTCAGGGTGCCATCGGAGACCACGGAGTGGCAATGCAGGTCGGCGTTCAATGTACGGCTCATGACGCCATTTTAGGTGCCCGGTGCACCTTCGCGCGTCACAGCGGGAGACTGCGCCTGCAGTAGGGGTAAAGAAGGCCCCCCTCACCCAGGGCACGGCAGCCCTTTACTGGGAGGAGCCTTCGGTCTGCGGTCGTCAGCCCGTATTGCGAATACCGGCCGCGATGCCATTGATTGAAATGTGGAGGCCGCGCCGCACCTTGTCAGTGCGGTCTGCCTTGCTGGCGCCTGCCCGGTAGCGACGGATCAGCTCCACTTGCAGGTGGTGCAGCGGATCGATGTAGGGGAAGCGGTGGCGAATCGAGCGCTGCAATGCAGCGTTGTTGGCCAGGCGCTGGCGGTCACCCGTGATCAGTTGCAAGGCCTGTCCGGTACGGTGCCATTCTTCCTCGATGGCGGTGAACACCTGCTTGCGCAGGCGACTGTCCTCCACCAGTTCCGCATAGCGCGAGGCCAGAGCCAGGTCACTCTTGGCCATCACCATGTCCATGTTGGAGAGCAGGGTGCGGAAGAACGGCCACTGCTTGGCCATGCGCTGGAGCAGTTGTTTGCGACGGGCCACCCCTTGGCGGCCTTCCATGTTCAGGAACTCGTGTACCGCCGTGCCGAACCCGTACCAGCCGGGCAGCGTCAGTCGACACTGCCCCCAACTGAATCCCCAGGGAATGGCACGCAGGTCTTCGATGTTTTGCCCGGGTTTGCGCGAGGCAGGTCGAGAGCCAATGTTCAACTCGGCGATCTCCCTGATCGGTGTGGCGGAGAAAAAATATTCGCCGAATCGAGGGGTTTCATAGACCAGCGCACGGTAGGCAGCCATGCTCATGCGCGAGAGGGACTCTGCCGCTTCCATGAAGCTTGCAGGTGCATCGGTGGTTGGTTGGAGCAGTGTCGATTCCAGCGTGGCGGCCACCAGTGTCTCCAGGTTGCGCCGTCCGATGTCAGGGTTGGCGTATTTGGAGCCAATCACTTCCCCCTGCTCGGTCAGGCGGATCTGCCCGCGCACTGTGCCCGGAGGCTGCGCCAGAATGGCGTCATAGCTGGGTCCGCCCCCTCGGCCGACAGTGCCGCCCCGGCCATGGAACAACCTCAGTCGCAGCTGACGGTGGGAAGACACGACTTTGGCCTTGCCGCCCCTGGCGCGTTTGGCGGGCTTCGCTGCCTGGTTCAACTCGTCGAACAGGGCGACCAGCGCCGTTTCAGCCTGGTACAGCTCCCAGTTGCTGGTGAAGATGCCGCCATCCTTGTTGCTGTCCGAGTAGCCGAGCATGATGTCCTGCTCGCAGTAACCATCGGCTTGGCTGGCATCGATCATCGCGCGAACGCCGGGCAATGCGTAGAAGTCGCGCATGATGGGGGCCGCATTGCGCAAGTCCTCGATGGTTTCGAAGAGCGGCACCACAATCAGGTCGCATTGGGCCTTTTCGCCCAGCACACCGGTGAACAGGCCGGCCTCCTTTTGCAGGACCAGCACTTCCAGCAGGTCACTGACCGCTTCGGTGTGGCTGATGATGCTGTGGCGGATCATCTGTTCACCGTATTGCTGCCGACCCACGCGAGCCTGCTCAAAGATGGCCAGTTCACTCTTGAGGTGATCGGAATACCCGGCGCCAGGAATACGCAATGGGCGGGCATCGCGCAGTTGATCGAGCAGCAGTTCGCGCTTGGCGTCTTCGTCGAGTGCGCTGTAGTCGGCCTCGATCCGGGCCTTGGCCAGCAACTCGGCCACCACTGCCTCGTGCTTGTCCGAGCTTTGGCGCAAATCCAGCGTTGCAAGGTGAAATCCAAAGACCTCGATGGCGCGCATCAACGGACGCAGGCGGATACGCGTCAATGCAGCGCCGTGATTGAGGCGCAATGAGCCGTCGATGACCTTGAGGTCGGCGAGGAACTGCGCAGCAGAGCTGTATGGGTCCTGGGGCGCCACCGCATGCCTGGCGGCCTCTGTGCCTGTCAGTGTCTGCAAGGTGGCCGCCAGGCGAGCGTAGATGCCTGTGAGGGCCAGCCGGTAGGGCTCGTCCTGTCGGTGTGCATTGGTGTCTGGAGAGCGGTCTGCCAGGGCTTGCATGGCCTTGTCGACCTTGACCAGGGTTGCCGACATGGACAGTTCGGCGCCCAGCTGGTGGACTTCACGCAGGTAGTGCCTGAGCACCACTTCTGCCTGACTGCGCATGGCTTGCTTGAGCGTGGCCGCATCCACAAAGGGGTTGCCGTCACGGTCACCGCCAATCCACTGCCCCATGCGCAGAAACGGCGCAACATGCACTGTGTCGTCATGGCGCGTCGCGCCGGGCGTCAGGGCTGCTTCCAGATCGCCATACAGGCGCGGAATCTGCGTCAGGAAGGTGGATTCGTAGTAGCTCAGCGAGTTCTCGATTTCGTCTGAAACGGTGAGCTTGGTGAAGCGAAGCAGGCGCGTCTGCCAAAGCTGCGTCACACGGGCGCGGATAAGCGACTCGTTGTCCGATTTTTCCGCGGGCACCAGCTGGTCGCGTTGAGCCAGCAAATGCGCGATGTCGCGCTCGGCATCCAGGATGCTCTTTCGCTGAACTTCGGTGGGGTGTGCTGTCAGAACCGGCGATACGTGACTGTGGGCCAGCGCTTCAATGACCGCAGCAGGCCGGATGCGAGCCTCTTTCAAGCGCTGCAAGGTCATGGCCAGACTGCCTTCCTGTACGTGACCTTCGCGTGCATGGTGGGCTCGCCGCCGGATGTGATGGCGGTCTTCTGCCAGGTTGGCCAGGTGACTGAAGTAGGTGAAGGCGCGAATCACGCTGACGGTCTGCTCACCGCTCAGCCGTTTCAGAAGCGCCTTGAGGTTGCGGTCGGCTTGCCGGTCGTCGTGCCGGCGAAAGGCCACCGAGAGGCGTCGAACCTGTTCGATCAGTTCATACGCTTCTCGGCCTTCCTGTTCGCGAATGACGTCGCCCAGGATTTTGCCCAGCAAACGGATGTCGTCGATCAGGGGTTGGTCTTTTTCGTTGCTTCGCTTGGATGCGGATTTCGCAGGTGTTTTGTTGGCCATTCGGTCTTCGATCCGGACAAGGGGCAGTCGGTTGCAATCAAAAGTGACGCGCAAGTTACACGAGGGTATCCCATGCTAGCATCGATGGTTGCCGGCAAGAGGTATGCCAAGGCGCATTCGCCGGTACATTCTTGCTCTTGCTTCGGTCTCTATTGTTCCATTGAAAGATTTGCCACTGTGACCGTCACATCCAGTGCAGCCGGCGCGCTGTCCATTGTCATTGCTACCCGTGAAAGCCGTCTGGCGCTTTGGCAGGCAGAGCATGTGAAAGCTTTGCTGGAGCAGCGTGGCCATCGTGTGACTTTGCTGGGCATGACGACCAAAGGCGATCAGATTCTGGACAGAAGCCTCTCCAAAGTGGGCGGCAAAGGCCTTTTCGTCAAGGAGCTTGAAGTCGCGCTGGAGCAGGGCAAAGCGGACATCGCCGTTCATTCGCTCAAGGATGTGCCCATGGATTTGCCACAGGGCTTCGAACTTGCGTGTGTGATGGAGCGCGAAGACCCACGCGATGCCTGGGTGTCGCCGTCCTGTGACGGTCTGGCAGATCTGCCTGCACAGGCCATCGTCGGTACAAGCAGTCTTCGTCGGCAGGTGCTTTTGCGTGATGCGCTGGACAAGCTGGGTCGGCACGACGTTCGCATTGAACCCTTGCGTGGCAACCTGGATACGCGATTGCGCAAACTCGACGAAGGGCAGTACCACGCCATTGTCCTTGCTGCAGCCGGGCTCAAGCGACTTGAACTGAGCCATCGCATCCGCCACATCTTCGAACCAGAGGAATCACTTCCTGCTGCGGGGCAGGGTGCTCTGGGCATCGAAATCGTCAGCGGTCGCCCGGATCTGGCTGAGGCGCTGGCTCCCTTGACGCACATGCCGACATGGCTGCGCGTTGCCGCCGAGCGAACGGTCTCCCGCGGCATGGGAGGAAGCTGCTCAATGCCTTTGGCCGCCTATGGCCGATGGGTTCATGATGCAGGGGACCACTTGCAACTCGAAGCCGCATGGGGTGATGTCGATGGTGTTTCGCCATTGATACATGTCAGCGAGTCGGCCACGGTGTGCACGCTCGAAGATGCAGAGGCACTGGGTGCCAAGGCCGTCCAGGCTTTGCTGGATGCGGGTGCGCAACCGGCTTCATCCTGATCGTTCGTCGGACAGACGCTCGGCGCATGGACCAGCACTCGTCCAGAACCATGACGAATGACCGGAGAACGCTGCTGCTGACGCGTCCCCTGACAGAGGCTGTCGAATGGGCAACGTCCCTGAGGTCGGCAGGCTACAGGGTCGAGCAACTACCCTTGATGGAGACCACGTCGCCGACGAACGCAGAAGACATTGAATCGCTGGACCATTGGCGGCGGCACTGGTCCTCCGCGAGTGCCATCATGATGGTCAGTCCGGCGGCTGTGCGCTGGTTTTTCGGTGGTTCGTCTGACGTCACCCCGCTGGTGACGGATGAGCGACAGGTTGACTCGCAGACCCGTTGGTGGTCGCCCGGTCCTGGAACGGCGAAAGTGCTGACCCGGTTACTGGCCGAACGAGGCCTGGACGCCCGGTGCGTCGATTCCCCACCAAATGACGCACAACAGTTCGATTCGGAAGCCCTGTGGGCTGTTGTTTCTGCCCAGGTGAAGCGAGGGAGCCATATTCTCGTGGTCCGGGGAAGAAGCCGGCTGCAAGCCGAAGTGCCGGCCGATGCATCAGCCAATCCAGGTGGTGATGGCCGCCAGTGGCTGCTCGATCAGTGCCGGTCCCTGGGCGCCAAAGTGAGCACCTGCGTGGCGTACGAGCGGCGGCCTGCAGACTGGTCGGCTGAGCAGCTGTCGCTTGCCGCGGCAAGCGACCATCCGCAAACGGCCTGGTTGTTCAGCAGTGGCGAGGCAATCGACATGCTCAGGCGCCGGATGCCCGATCACGACTGGGCCAGTGCGGTTGCATTGACCACCCATCCCCGTATTGCAATGGTTGCCAAGCATCTGGGGTTCGGAACAGTGCTATCTTGCCGACCCGGCTTGCCGGATGTCCTCGCGGCCCTAGAATCACATTGGAGCCATATCCAATGAACGAACAAGACAAATCCTCTTCACCTGCACCCTCAGCTTCTTCCGCGTCACCCTTGCCGGCCCCGGAGCAGCCGCCAAAGCCGCGTCCCGCCAAAGAGCAGGCGGACGCGGAGCCGCTGGTGGTGGATGCAGCCGTGAAGGAAAAGTCCACGCAAAAGTCCCCCAGAACCGGCGGAGGATGGGTTTCGACTTCACTGGGCCTTCTTGCTCTGCTTGTGGCCGCTGGTGCAGGCGCTGGCGCGTTTCATACCTGGCAGCAACTCAACGGAGCCAAAGAGGCGCTGGCGCGACAGACTGAAGATGTGAGGCTGGCCGTGACAGAAGCGACGCAGACGGCCAATTCCTCGGATGCACTGTCAAAGGAACTGCAAGCCCGGTTGACAGTGGCGGAAGTCAAGCTCTCCGAAGTGAGTTTGCAGCGCAGTCAGCTCGAGGAGCTGATGTTGTCTTTGTCGCGTTCCCGTGATGACAACCTGGTCCAGGACCTGGAGTCCTCCATCCGGCTGGCTCAGCAACAGGCGGTTCTCACAGGCAGTGCGCAACCATTGATTTCGGCGCTTCAGGCGGCTGACCAGCGGATCGCACGAGCAGCGCAACCGCGACTCAACCCTGTTCAGCGAGCCATCGCAAGGGACATCGAAACCATTCAGGCCGCCACGCTTGCAGACATTCCTGCTCTGGTGGTCAGGCTCGATGAAATGGCGCGCTCGGTGGACGAGTGGCCCGTGCTCAACGAAGTGGGGCCCTTGGCAACAGTTCAGCCGGGAGCGGCAAGCCGGGTGACCACCGATACCGGGCCAGAGCCTGCCTCCGAGGCGCAGGCGCCGTCGTCAGATGTATCGTCTACAGCGGTCGGTGACGCTACGTCGGCCGTATCAGCGTCGGGTGACCGATTCTCTGAGCTGATGAATGCCTTGTCTGCCTTTGGTGGCAAGGTCTGGGATGCCATGAGTGAAAAAGGGCGTGAACTGGTCAGGGTCAGCCGAGTGGATCGCCCGGAAGCGGCTTTGCTGGCGCCTGAACAGGCGTTCTTCCTGCGCGAGAACACAAAACTGCGCTTGCTCAATGCCCGGCTGGGTTTGCTGGCCAGGCAAATGGACTCGGCACAAGCTGACCTGCAGTCTGTCGAATCCTCTATCGACCGCTACTTTGACAGCTCGTCGGCACCGGTCGCGCAAGCCAAGCAGATGCTTGCAGAGCTGAGGCAAGAAGTGGCCACGACCGGCATGCCACGGCCTGAAGAGACCTTGACCGCTTTGGCGACTGCCGCAGGAGGCCGGTAATGCGTCATCAGCGTCAACGCGGAGCAGTCCGCAGTGTCATTTGGCTGCTGGCACTGACTGGCATCGCCGTCGGCCTTGCCCTTTTTCTGGGACGAAACCAGGCCACCGTGACGCTGTTCTGGGCGCCATACAGGTTCGACGTGTCGTTCAACCTCGTCTTGCTCTCGCTGGTGGTGGGTTTTCTGTTCCTGTATGTCGCATTGCGCGGCATTGCTCGTTTGCGGTCCATGCCGGAACGGGCCCGTCGCTGGCGCGAACTGCAAGCCGAGCGGTCGGCGGTGGGGTCTTTGCTGGACGCCTTGTCGCACTTGCTGGCGGGACGCTTTGTGCGTGCGCAGTCTGCTGGCAAGGAGGCTGTCTCGCAGATCGAGGGGCTGAATGCTCGCCAATGGGGGCACAGGCGCCAGGCCTTGTTGCTGTCGCATTTGCTGGTGGCCGAAAGCGCTCAGTCGTTGCGCAAGGAAGGGGAGCGAGATGAGCACCTGGAGGCTGCGCTTGACCCCGCCCTGACCAAAGCCACGCCGGAGTCACAGGAGGGCGTTTTGCTTCGTTCTGTTCGATGGGCGATTGAAGACCGCGATGTCGATCTTGCTCGTGCCCGGCTGGACCGTTTGCCACAAGGCGCGGCACGTCGCATTCAGGCGTTGCGCTTGAAGTTGCGCATCGCCCGCCTGGCCGGCGAATCGGGGGAAGCGCTGGAGGTGGCCCGTCTTCTGTCCAAGCACAAGGCGTTTTCTGCCGAGGCAGCGCGTAGTGTTCTTCGTGGACTGGTGCTCGACGCGATCAAGGCATGCCATGACATGCAGCAGTTGCGGGGCATATGGAAGGGCCTGGATGCCAAGGAACGATCCATGCCCGATATCGCCCTGGCGGCCGTCAACCGCGCAGCCGCTCTTCAAGCACCCGGCGCAGCAGCAGAAGGCGTCAACATGGGACGACTTGTTCGAGACTGGCTTGAGCCCGTCTGGTCGGATTTTGGTGAACTCAGCGAATCCCAGCAATTGCGATTCGTGGGCGCGCTGGAGAAAGGCCTGACGGACATGGATGCAGACATGCTTGGGCGCATCGAGCGAACCTTGCGCGAGCACCCCAACAACGCCTTCTGGCAGTACCTTGCGGGTCAGGCTTTCATGCAGCGGCAACTCTGGGGCAAAGCCGCCCAGTTGTTGGGGCAGGCCAGTCACCACCTGCCGGAAGGTGACCTGTTGCGCCGAACCTGGTGTTCTTTGGCGGTTCTTGCCGAAGAGAGAGGTGATGACGCTGAGGCCAGCCAGGCATGGAAGAAGGCGGCACAGATGGGTTGAATATCTGTGGTGTCCTGACGAGATGCCTTTGGTTCGCAATGAAAAAGCCGGCAAGTTTGCCGGCTTTTTCGTTGCACTCATCTCGTGCTGCGGCCGATTTCACCGCGCCACTGTGTAAACAGAAGCTTCAGGCCTCAAAAGGCAGCTTCACCTCACTCAGGTCTTTGCGGGTTTCGACAAGAATCAAGGGGCCTTCATCGAGGACCACCACAGGTTTGGGTTCGCGAGGCACATGCACGGGCTTGGGTTCGGCTGCAATGGCTGCCTGAACCTTGGCGACCTTGTCTGCATCCGAATTGACCCATTGCAAACCGGCTGCGCTGGCCACCTCGTCCAGTGCGGCAAGATCCAGTTTGTATTCGGCCACTGCCGGCATGCCAAGGTCTTGCTGCTCAGTGGAGGGCTCTTGAACAGATGGCTCTGCGACAACCGGTGATTCGACTGCCAGCACCACTGGCGCAGGTTCAGCCGTTTGCTCTGACATGTCTGCATCAGCGGTTTCGGCTTGCGTTGCTGTAGGCGAACCGCTGTCCACAGGCATGGTGAAGTAGCTACGGGTGCGCACTGGCGCCGCTTCCGCTTCCGCAGCTTGCAGCGGCTCGGCAGCAGCCTCGGGTGTGTCCGTCGATGCTTCTTCCGTCACTACGGGGTTGGCCTGTCGCTCACGACGGTCTCTGCCGTACCGGTCGCGGCTACGGCGCTCGCGTTGCGGCTTGGCCTGCTCAGAGGACGGAGATGCCGAGTCGCCCGGCGTTCCAGAGGCCTCTGAAGTGGCAGTGGCACTCTCAGGCGCATACGACGCATTGTCTGCCTGCAGATCGCCTTCGTTGCCCACGCCTTGCTGTTCCCGCTGTTGCGCCTCGTCCCCACTGTTGCGACGCCGTGAACGGCTGCGGCTGCGGCGGGAACGCTTGGGTGCACCCTCGCTACCTGGCTCGCGGGTATCTCCAGCTCCTGGCAGGTTCTGGTTGGCGCTTTCGGCCACCTGTGCGCTTTGCTCTTCATTTGCCTCGGCGTTCTTCTGAACGTCTTTGGCCTGCTTTGCGCCGTCACTGTCCTGTTGACGCTGGCCACGTCTGCCGCCTTGTCCGCGACGCGCTTCGCCGGCCCTCTCTCCGGATTTTGTGCCGCTGCGGCCTTCAGCGCGGCCATTGCGACCACGTCGACCATTGCCGCTCTTGCTGCCATCTTTGTCTTTCGCGGCAGCGTCGCGCTGGCCTTTGGCGCCAGTGCCACTGTTTTGCTCGGGGGCCTGTGAGTTGGCGTCTGCGGCAGCAGGGGTCAGGCCCAGCAGCGACTTGAACCAGCCGAGGAAGCCTTTTTCAGCTGCGGGCACCGCTGCTGCTGCCGTTCGTGCGGCCTGTTGCGCTGGCTGGTGAGCTGGCTGTTTCTCTGCCTGCACGGGCTTGGGCGGCACCGCCGGTGCCGGACCGTCTGGCAGCACGCCTTTGATGACGGGCTCTTGCCGGTTGGTGCGCTCCTGGCTGCGCCGGGTGACACTGGTCGTGTCTTCAGCCTCGTCTGCCATCTTGTAGCTGGCATCGAGATTGTCCAGGCGGGGGTCGTCGTGTTTGATGCGTTCGAGCTTGTAGTTGGGTGTCTCGAGCGATTTGTTGGGAACGAGCAGCACGTTGATGCGCTGCTTCAGTTCGATTTTGGTGATCTCATTGCGCTTTTCGTTCAGGAGGAAGCTGGCCACTTCCACAGGCACCTGTACGAAAACGGCGGCTGTTCCGTCCTTGAGCGACTCTTCCTGAATGACGCGGAGAATCTGCAGGGCGGAGCTTTCTGTGTCGCGGATGTGGCCTGAGCCACCGCACCTTGGACAAGGAATGGAAGCGCCTTCGCTCAGCATGGGCTTGAGACGCTGGCGGCTCATTTCGAGCAGGCCGAACTTGCTGATGGAGCCGAATTGCACACGGGCGCGGTCCTGTCGCAGGGCATCGCGCAAGCGGTTTTCGACTTCGCGGCGGTTTTTCGACTCATCCATGTCGATGAAGTCGATCACGATCAGGCCGCCGAGGTCGCGCAGGCGCGCCTGACGGGCTACTTCGTCTGCCGCTTCGAGGTTGGTACGTGTTGCTGTTTCTTCAATGGCGCCGCCCTTGATGGCGCGGGCCGAGTTCACGTCCACTGCGACCAATGCCTCGGTCTGGTCGATCACAATGGCGCCGCCACTTGGCAACTGCACAATCCGGCTGTACGCAGTTTCAATCTGGTGCTCGATCTGAAACCGCGAAAACAGAGGGGCGTCGTCACGATAGCGCTTCACGCGATGGCCGTGTTCGGGCATCACATGGCTCATGAACTGGTGCGCCTGCTCGTAAATGTCGTCCGTATCGATGAGGATTTCGCCGATATCGCTGTTGAAATAATCGCGAATGGCGCGGATGACGAGGCTCGATTCCTGATAGATGAGGAAAGCGCCTTTGCCAGCTGTGGCTGCGCCGTCAATGGCATCCCAAAGCTTGAGCAGGTAGTTCAGGTCCCATTGCAATTCGGCTGCGTCGCGGCCAATGCCTGCGGTGCGAGCGATGATGCTCATGCCCTTGGGGTATTGCAATTGATCCAGGGCAGCCTTGAGTTCAGCCCTTTCTTCTCCCTCGATTCGGCGGCTGACACCACCGCCACGCGGGTTGTTGGGCATGAGGACCACATATCGGCCGGCCAGGCTGATGAACGTGGTCAGCGCAGCACCTTTGTTGCCGCGTTCTTCCTTTTCCACCTGGACCAGCAATTCCTGGCCCTCTTTGATCACGTCATTGATGCGTGCCTGGGAAGGTGAAACATTTCCCTGGAAATACTGCTTTGAGATTTCCTTGAACGGCAGGAATCCATGCCGCTCCTCGCCGTAGTCAACAAAACAGGCTTCCAGCGAAGGCTCGACTCGTGTCACCACGGCCTTGTAAATATTCCCCTTTCGCTGCTCCCTGCCTTCAATTTCGATTTCGTAGTCGAGGAGTTTTTGTCCGTCGACGATGGCCAGGCGGCGCTCTTCGGCCTGCGTGGCGTTGATCAGCATACGCTTCATGTTGCGTCTTCCTTTGCGTGTCACTCATTGCGTGGACACCCGTCCTTTCGGGCAGGCACCGGTCTGCCGGGAACCAGCAAAAAAAGAGGCAAACGGGGGAGGGAATTGCCGGAGAGCTGTGGGCAGGTCAGTGCGGCACCGGGCATTCGCTCCCGAAGGGGCGAACGGTGCTCGCACGCGAGCTCAAAGCGTAGGCGCGTGGAAAGGGGTGATTCACGGGGGAGCAGTGCCGGCCATGAGGCCAGTTGCGTCCGTACTGCGTAAGCTTCTTCACTCGATTCCTCGGCCAGTTTCACGGGGCTGGACCTGCCAGCCACCGCCAACTGACCGATTGGGGTATTCCGTTAGCGGGTTTGCGTTCTTTTGGTACAGGTTCGCCCGTGCATCTCTTGTGCGAGACAGGCAAGCGGTTGTTCACACGCTCAAGCCGTCTCTGAGCACACGTCACATGCACGGTTGGCAATGTGTCTGGGCCTGCCCGGAGCCATCGCTCCCACGGGCTGACTGTGCCTACTTGACGTAAACTCAAAAAAATCAAGTACTTACAGTCTGCACCAGACAGCCCGATTATAGTGCCGCAATTGTTCTTGCGGTTTTTTTCTTTTCCTGCTTTGAATTCCTCCAGCAATCAGTCCGCAGCGCTATCAACAGTGCAGCACCTCGTGGTCGGCGAGGAGTCGGAAGGCCAACGGATCGACAACTTTCTCATCCGCTGTCTCAAAGGCGTTCCGAAATCCCACATCTACCGCATCATTCGCTCCGGGGAGGTTCGCCGCAACAAGGGGCGGGTTTCCGCCCAGGACCGTGTCGAGGTGGGGGACGTCATTCGGGTGCCGCCCGTTCGGGTTTCGTCCAGGCCAGATGCAGACGTTCGCGCGCCGGCAAGAGACTTCGCGATATTGTTCGAAGATGATGGCTTTCTGGCGGTAGACAAACCTGCCGGTGTGGCGGTGCACGGCGGCAGCGGGGTGAGTTTTGGCGTTATCGAGCAATTGCGCCAGAGCAGGCCGCAAGCCCGCATGCTTGAACTGGTTCATCGTCTGGACAGGGAAACCAGCGGCCTTCTGCTGGTGGCGAAAAAGCGGAGTGCGCTCCGGTCGCTGCAGGAGCAGTTCAGACAGCGATCGACCGGCAAAACTTATCTGACACTTGTTGCAGGGCATTGGCCGCAAAACCTGAAGGTCCTTGATCAACCCTTATACAAGTACCTTCAGGCCGATGGCGAGAGGCGGGTTCGGGTTTGTCAGGCAGGAGATGAAGGTGCCATGACGGCGCTGAGTCTGGTGAAAGTGGCGCAGCGTTACACACTGGGTGAATTGCACTTTTCTTTGCTTGAAGTGACGATCAAGACTGGCCGGACACACCAGATCCGGGTTCATTTGTCGTCTGCCGGTTATCCAATTGCGGGCGATGACAAATACGGACAATTTGACCTGAATAAACGACTGGCCAAGTTGGGGTTGAAGAGGATGTTTCTTCACGCTTGGCGCTTGCGGCTGATAAACCCTTCCACTGATGAGTCCCTTGAGTTACATTCCGAATTGTCGGTTGATTTGAGAGACTGGCTCAATACACTTGGGGAGCAATAAGAACTGAACGCAAACTGCCAGAGACGCGGCCCGCCTGAATTAATTCGATGGAAATGGGTCTTGTGTGGCTGCAGTTGACCTGTGCTTTGAAAAACTGAAAAGGGCAAAACATGGCTTCTTATGATGAATTGATGGCGCAAGCCAAAGCGCTGATGGAACAGGCAGAGCAGGCACGAAAGAACGAGCTTGCCGAAGTGATTGCCGATATTCGTGCCAAGATGAAACAGTATGGAATCACTGTGGAGGATCTCGGCGGCGCCACGCGTGGCCGAAAGCCTGGCAAAGCCAAGGCACCGGCCAAATACCGCGGCCCCAATGGTGAACTGTGGGCAGGTGGCCCTGGCCGCAAGCCAGAGTGGGTTCGATCCGTTCTGGCATCGGGCAAGAGCATTGAAGATTTTCGAATCTGAAGCCCTTTTCGCTGATGACTGCATGAAAGGCACCCCCGGGGTGCCTTTCTTTCGTCTGGGCACCCATGCGCCGCGCGCAAATCTTGCAGCGAGGTCATAATCTGCGCCATGCCAAAACGCCAATATGACCTGATTGCATTCGACTGGGATGGCACTCTGTTTGACTCCACAGCCATCATCACTCGCTGCATTCAACTGGCAGTGGCCGATGTGGGTGGAAGTGTGCCCACGGATGCCCGCGCCAGCTATGTCATCGGCATGGGCTTGATGCAAGCCCTGGCCCATGCCGCGCCCGACGTCCCGCAGGACAAGTACCCTTTGCTGGGTGAGCGGTACCGGCATCACTACATGGCGCACCAGCACGACATCACGCTGTTTGAAGGTGTTTCCGGCCTGCTGGCAGAACTGAAGTCCCGGCATTACTGGCTGACCGTGGCGACAGGCAAGAGTCGCAGAGGACTCGATGAGGCTCTGCACTCGTCGGAGCTCACCGGTGTTTTTGACGGATCGCGGACAGCGGATGAAACCGCGGGCAAACCCAGCCCCTTGATGCTCAACGAACTGATGCGGGAATTCGGTGCGGCACCAGAGCGAACGCTGATGATCGGGGACACCACCCACGATCTGCAGATGGCGTTGAATGCAGGATGCGACAGTCTGGGTGTCAGTTATGGGGCTCATGAACCCGACAGCTTCGCGTCCCTGTCGCCGAGGGCGGTGCTGCACTCTGTGGACGAGCTCAGGCAGTGGCTTCTTGCCCATGCCTGAAGAGCGAACTTCATTCGTGGATCGAGGCCGGCTGCCATGACGCACCCGTCTGTCATTCCGCCGCCAGAGCCAGCGCCTGACGACCCCAGAATTGCCTTGTGTCGCTCGGCGGATCTGGTCAACAGTGGTCGGGCTGTGGGCTTTGACGTGATGTACGGTGGCCAGACATGTCGGGCATTTGCCATTCGGTATGAAGGCAAGGTGTACGCTTATCTCAACCGGTGCAGCCACGTGGCCATGGAACTGGATTGGCAGCCCGATCGTTTCTTCGACGATACGGGCAAATGGCTGCTGTGCGCTACTCACGGCGCCCGCTATCGGCCGGATTCAGGTGAATGCACAGGTGGGCCCTGCCGTGGCGGGCTTGTGCAAATAGCACTGATTGAGACAGGTGATGTGGTTTACTGGCAGTCACATTATTTGCTCAAGCCCGTGGCGTTCTGAGGTGAAACGACACCTGTTTGCACTTACATTTGTCTTCAGCGAAACAAGAGGACTACTGAAGAAAGAGAAGCATGGCCAACCCAATGGAAGACGCCCAACGACGCGAACCGTACATTGCTGACGGAAAGGCTGCTGTTCCCTGGGAGCGCGAACTGGTGGAGAAGCTGGTGTTGGCGCAACTGCGTGAACAGAAAGCAGTTCGACGTTGGCGGATATTCAGCAGGCTCTTGTGGCTCTCGATCATCGGTGCTTTTTTGTGGCTCATGTTTTTTTCCGAGCAGCTCAGGCCCTCTGTCAAGACGCCTCACACGGCCGTGATCGAGATTCGTGGTGAGATTTCTGCGGGCGCCGAAGCGAGTGCCGAGAATGTGTTGGCATCGCTGCGGGCAGCCTATGACGACGAAGCCGCCAAGGCGGTGGTATTGCTGATCAATTCTCCTGGCGGCAGCCCGGTTCAGGCAGGCATCATCAACGACGAAATCGTTCGTTTGCGTGGATTGCACCCCGACAAGAGGGTGTATGCGGTGGTACAAGACTTGTGTGCTTCAGCTGCCTACTACATTGCAGCGTCCGCAGACGAGATTTACGTTGACAAGGCAAGCCTGGTAGGGAGTATCGGTGTATTGATGGACGGCTTCGGCTTTACCGGCCTGATGGAGAAGCTGGGCGTCGAACGCCGCTTGCTGACGGCTGGTGAGCACAAGGGCATGCTCGATCCATTCAGCCCCCAGGATGAAGCCGAGCGCGCCTACATTCAATCCATGCTGACCGAAATCCATACGCAGTTTATTGATGTGGTGAAAGAAGGTCGGGGTGACCGCCTCAAGGAAACACCCGAGACATTCAGTGGGCTGGTCTGGAGTGGTCAGGAAGCGGTGGAAATCGGCTTGGCCGACGGCCTTGGCAGCCTCGATCAGGTGGCCCGTGAATTGGTCAAGGCGGAAGAAGTCGTTGATTACACCCAGCGGGAATCGGTTGGCATGCGACTTGCACGAGAGTTGGGCATGAGCATGGGGCGAGGCGTTTACGAGGCAGCGACTGCTGCTGGCATGAAGATTCGTTGAGTGGCGTCTGGCGCCGCTCCGACCCCGCTTGAGGGTCGATATCTGTTAGGAGGTTGAAAGTTGCAAATCAAGAAAGCTGTTTTTCCCGTCGGTGGCATGGGAACCCGATTCCTGCCTGCTACCAAGGCTATTCCCAAGGAGATGCTGCCTGTCGTTGACAAGCCTCTTATCCAGTATGCAGTGGAGGAAGCTTACGCAGCTGGAATTCGGGAGATGATTTTTGTCACTGGCCGTCACAAGAGGGCGATTGAAGACCATTTCGACACCGCCTATGAGCTCGAAGCCGAGCTGGCGGCTGCCAACAAGAACGAGTTGCTGGATCTGGTGAACTCCATCAAGCCGGAAGACATGAACTGCATTTATGTCCGGCAACCAAAGGCGCTCGGTCTGGGGCATGCAGTGATGTGCGCGGAGTCTCTGGTGGGCGATGACCCTTTTGCCGTTCTTTTGGCCGATGACCTCATGCTGGGTGCCGAGCAGACCAAAGGCGGGCCGACGGTGTTGCAGCAGATGGTCCAGGCATATGAGTCTCAGCCAGGCATTGTTCTGGCGGTGCAGGACGTACCCAAGGAAGACACCAAACGGTATGGCGTGGTGGATGTGCGCGGCGCTGATGCGAGGCAGGCTGAAGTCTTTGGCATGGTGGAAAAGCCTTCTCCCGAGAAGGCCCCTTCTACGCTTGCTGTCGCTGGGCGCTACATTCTCACACCAAGCGTTTTCCAGAGCGTGCGTGAGCAACCTCGGGGCGCAGGTGGAGAAATTCAGCTGACCGATGGCATTGCCGCACTGATCGGCAAGGAAAAGGTCTATGCGTTCCGCTACGACGGTAAGCGATACGACTGCGGCAGCAAGGAAGGCTTCCTGCAGGCGACCGTAGACCTGGCATTGGCCAACCCCGAGTTGAGCACTGCTTTGCGCGCGCACCTGGCGACGCTCGGCTGAAGCGGGGCGGGCTCCTGTGGTCAGTCATTCATGGGTGGCCGCCGCACCCGGCACCTCTTGGCTCCCTTATCGCCCGATCAGGAAGACGGTCGGCAGTTTCGAGGCCAGCGGGTCAACCGAACCTGCCAGCTGCACCTGCTTGCGCCACTGTGCAACAGAGCGACTCTGGCACTCTTCCACACCGGTGATGGTCAGTCCGCTGCAAGTGGCCAGGCGTGTCTCTGGAGAGAGCGTGTGCAGTGCAGTCTCTAGCCACGCCTTGTTGCGGTAGGGTGTTTCTATGCACACCTGGGTTTGACCGGACCGGGTGGCGAGTTGCTCCAGTTCCTTCAACCGCTTGGCTCTTTCGGCTGGCTGCTGCGGCAAGTAACCGACAAAGGCGAATTGCTGGCCATTGAGTCCGCTGGCGGCGAGCGCCAGCATCAGTGAAACAGGGCCGACCAACGGAACCACTTTGGCGCCCATGTCGTGCGCAGCGCGGACAAGAGAGCTCCCCGGGTCGGCAATGGCGGGCATGCCCGCCTCGCTGACCAGGCCCATGTCTTCCCCTGCAGCCAAAGGGCGAAGCAACTCTGCCACGGCGTTGCGGTCGACCTGTTCCGGCAGATGATCGCCTTTCTTGTGGGTTTGCCTGGGCAAGGACTGGATATTCAGGGCCTGAATAGGCAACGCCAGTGGACAAGCGCCTTCTACCCGCTTGAGGAAAGCACGGGTGGACTTGGCGTTCTCCGTGATCCAGTGTGTCAGGCCCGCCGCACGTTGCAGCGTCGCGAATGGCAGTACCTGATCGATGGAGCCGCCATCTGGCTCACAACCGAAGTCCAATGGGGTCGGAACCAGAAAGAGCTGACCGATCTGCTTATCGGTGTGGGTTGAATTCATGCCCATCTCGACGTTCAATCTGTTTGGGTGGCGGGCAGCAGCCGGATGCCTGCCTCGCGCAGCATGCGTGCTGTCCGTATGAGTGGGAGTCCTATCAATGCCGTTGGATCGTCATTGTCGATCCGGTCAAGCAAGGCGATGCCCAGCCCTTCGCTTTTGGCGCTGCCTGCACAGTCGTAGGGCTGCTCCGCCCTGAGGTAGCTCTCGATTTCTTCGTCGGACAGCGATCGGAACACCACTTTGACGGGCGCCAGCTCGATCCGCTCATACCCCGTGGCAGCGCAGACGACGGCAACAGCCGTCTGGAAGATGACGGTTTGACCGCTCATGCTTTTGAGTTGTGCCGTCGCTCGTTCATGCGTGCCAGGTTTGCCAAGCGGATTTCCTGCCAGGTCTGCGACCTGATCTGAGCCGATCACCACGGCCTCGGGGTTCCGGCTGGCTACATCGCGGGCTTTTGCCAATGCCAGCCGGACGGCAAGGCGGTCCGGCGCTTCCCCGGAGCGGGGCGATTCATCGACATCCGGCGCTACGGTATCAAAGTCGAGATGAAGCCGCGAGAGCAACTCCTTTCGATAACGGGATGTCGACCCCAGAATGAGTGGTCGAGCGTTGCATGTGTGATGTCGGGCGGTTGGATCCAGTGCATTCATGGGGCCATATTGTGGTCGGTTTTTGGCTCAGGTGCGTGTGGAGGCTCACGAGCTTTGCAGGGCATTGGCTTACACTCTGCCCATGAGTTCAACCGAATCTGAGAGCGCTCGCCGCTGGAATCTCCGCCGCTTGGATGTGCAGGCGTTTGCGCGGGCTGCGGTAGTGCTGGATGGCGAAAGCCCACTGTCGGATTTCGAGCGGCTGGTAGAGGATACGGTCGCGGTACTGGAGTCGCAGACAGTGAAATGGTCCCTGCGGGGCGAAGTGCGCAAAGACGCGAGCTCCGGGGAGGCCTCCGTCTGGCTGCTGCTGGCAGCCGAAACCTGTGTGGCACTGAAATGCCAGCGCTGCCTGGAGCCTGTTGCTCACCCTCTTGGTTTTGAGCAGTGGTTCAGGTTTGTTGCTACAGAAGACCAGGCAGCGATGGAGGATGAAGACGCTGAGGAGGATGTGCTCGCGTGGGACCCCAGGCCAAACCTCTTTGAGCTGATGGAAGACGAGCTGCTCATGGCCATGCCGATGGTGCCGATGCATGACACGTGTCCTGTACCGGTAAAATCCCAAGCTGGCGAGGAAGAGCTCGAAGACAAGGTGGTTGCTGCGACCGAAAAGCCACACCCCTTTGCGTCTCTGGCGTCATTGAAAAAGCCGCATTGAGCGAAAATTGCCAAGGGCCGCTTGACACGCTATAATCTCAGGTTTTGCGCAAGCGCCTAAAGCGTCGGCAAGGATTTGGCCCAGCTGCTGGCCGGGTCAACGGTCCTTTTCCGCCCACGAAGCATCGATATCTGTCCCTGTCTTGGACGGTGTCGCGAATGCTGAGTCTTGAGGCATCTGCGCTTGTGTGTCCAACATTTTCGGCCTGGATAGAGAACTGGCGTTCGCGCGGTGTTTCAGGCTTTTTACGATCAGACGATCACAAGGAGCCCATCATGGCTGTTCAGCAAAACAAAAAGTCGCCTTCCAAGCGCGGCATGCATCGCTCTCACAATGCTCTGACCGCGCCTGGTATCGCTGTCGAGCCAACGACTGGTGAGGTTCATCTCCGCCACCACGTCAGCCCCAACGGTTTCTACCGTGGCCGTCAGGTTCTGAAAAAGAAGTCTGACGCCTGATCTGGGCCGAAATTCGAGAGTGGGTGTTGCTGCGTTTTACGCAGCAAGCTGATTCTCTCGTGGCTTGGCTGTCGAAAAGACCCGCATGCACTCATGCGGGTTTTTTTTCGATCTGCCTGTCGGGGAAATCTGGCCGCGAAGCCGGTACCGATCCAGCTTGTTTGATCAAATCCGGAGCCTGGCGTGACTGGCAGGCGACAATCAGGCCAATGAGCAGAAACTGGTCTGAAGAATGTTACTGTCCTGGTTGGTGGCGAAAGCCATGGGTCAGGTGACTAATCTATGGACATGATTACGATAGCTGTGGATTGCATGGGCGGCGATGCCGGGCCAGCCTCCACCATGCCTGCGTGCCGGGCTTTTCTCGCGTCTCACCCCAATGTGCGGTTGCTGCTGGTAGGGCGGGGCGAAGCCTTGCTGTCGGAAGCTCAGTGGCGCGATTTGCTCAATCACGAGCGATGCGAGCATGTGGAGGCCTCTGAAGTGGTTTCCATGGACGATGGCATCGAGGTGGCTTTGCGCAAGAAAAAAGACTCCTCGATGCGCGTGGCGATCGCACAGGTCAAGGATGGCAAAGCGCTGGCGGCGGTCTCTGCCGGCAATACGGGAGCGCTGATGGCCATCGCGCGCTATGTGCTCAAGACCATGGATGGTATTGATCGCCCGGCCATTGCCACACAGATGCCTAACGCCAAAGGTGGTGCCACGACGGTGCTGGACCTTGGGGCCAACGTGGACTGCACGGCCGAGCACCTTTTGCAGTTTGCCGTCATGGGGTCTGCGCTGGTGGCTGCGGCCTCTGGCAAGGAGGCGCCATCGGTCGGGTTGCTCAATGTCGGGGAAGAAGTCATCAAAGGCAACGAAGTCATCAAAAAAGCTGGCATCTTGCTTCAACATGCTGCCAAATCTGGGGATTTGAACTTCCATGGCAATGTCGAAGGCAATGACATCTATGCCGGCAGCGTTGATATCGTTGTTTGTGATGGTTTTGTCGGGAATGTGGCCCTCAAGGCCAGCGAAGGTGTGGCTGCGATGTTGGCCGGCTTTATCAAGCAGGAGTTTTCTCGCAGCATCTTCACGAAAGTTGCAGCTATCTGCGCTTATCCGGTATTGATGGCATTCAAGAAACGGGCTGACTACAGACGCTACAATGGCGCAGCCCTGCTCGGATTGAGGGGGCTGGTGTTCAAGAGCCATGGTTCCGCTGACGCCTTTGCGTTTGAGCAGGCCTTGGCCAGAGCCTATGATGCCGCGGACAATCGGCTGCTCGAAAACGTCAGGGGGCGAATTGCTCATGCGGCACCTCTGATGGCTCCGGCACCCACAGGTGTCCCGGCAGGAGACGAATTGCCTTCGCCGGCCAGTTGACTCAATCAATAAATAGGCGTCCCTTTTCCGCTTTTCTGCTGAATGACCCAGTTTGCGCGTATTTCCGGCACGGGCAGTGCGCTGCCGCCGAAGCGGTTGACCAACGCCGATATGGTGGCAATGCTTGCTCCCCGTGGTGTTGAAACCAGTGACGACTGGATTGTCGAGCGCACGGGCATCCGTGCTCGCCACTTTGTCGATGAGGGTGTGTTTGCCAGCGACCTGGGCGCAGAAGCGGCCAGGAAAGCGATGGCGGCTGCCGGTGTTGCGGCAGCCGAGATCGATCTGATCATTGTTGCCACGTCGACGCCAGACATGGTGTTTCCATCGACAGCGGCCATCATCCAGCACAAGCTTGGCATTTCAGGATGCCCGGTCTTTGATGTACAGGCGGTGTGTAGTGGCTTCGTCTACGCGTTGACCGTGGCTGACGCCATGATTCGGACGGGGTCGGCCAGGAAAGCGCTGGTGATCGGCTCTGAAGTTTTCTCCCGCCTGCTGGATTTCGATGACCGAACCACCTGCGTCCTGTTTGGAGATGGCGCAGGTGCAGTGGTGCTTGAGGCATCGGAAACGCCGGGCATTCTGGCTTCAGACCTGCATGCAGATGGCAGGTACGTTGATATTCTGTGTGTTCCCGGGCATGTACAGGGTGGCCAGGTTCTCGGCGACCCACTGCTCAAAATGGATGGCCAGGCTGTGTTCAAGCTGGCGGTGGGCGTGCTGGAGAAAGCGGCCCGTGCAGTGCTGGACAAGGCAGGAAAGACCGAGGCAGACATTGACTGGCTGATTCCGCATCAGGCCAATATCCGCATCATGCAGGGCACAGCCAGAAAGCTCAAACTGCCGATGGACAAAGTCGTGGTGACGGTCGATCAGCATGGCAATACCTCTGCCGCGTCCATTCCCCTGGCGCTTGATCATGCGGTTCGCCATGGACAGGTCAAGAAGGGTGACACCCTGATGCTCGAAGGCGTTGGGGGCGGGTTCACGTGGGGTGCGGTGCTGGTCGATTTCTGACCGGATGACCTGCACCTGAAGTTGTGATTTGGAAAGATTGAACAAGACATGAGTGCATTTGCCTTTGTTTTTCCCGGCCAGGGCTCACAGTCGGTTGGCATGCTCGACGTTTGGGGTGAGCATCCCGTTGTCAAGGAGACCTTGGCTGAGGCGTCTGAGGCATTGGGCGAAGACGTTGCTGGCTTGATTCAGAACGGCCCCAAGGAAGCGTTGGCTTTGACCACCAATACCCAGCCCGTGATGCTGGTGGCCGGCGTGGCCGCCTGGCGCGTGTGGCTCAGCGAGGGTGGCCTCAAGCCGGATGCCGTTGCCGGTCACTCTCTGGGTGAGTACAGTGCTCTGGTGGCCGCAGGTGTTTTGACACTCGCTCAGGCCGCGCCATTGGTGCGCTTTCGTGCTGCCGCTATGCAGGAAGCCGTGCCGGTCGGTACAGGGGCGATGGCTGCTGTGCTGGGAATGTCCGCGGACAAGGTGCAGGCTGGCTGTGCAGAAGTGCAGGCGATGTTCGAGGCAGGCAGTGGTGAAGTGGTTGAAGCGGTCAATTTCAACGATCCCATGCAAACCGTCATCGCTGGCAGCAAGGCCGCAGTGGAGAAGGCTTGCGAAGTTCTCAAGGCCAATGGCGCCAAGCGCGCACTCGGCCTGCCTGTGTCTGCGCCTTTTCATTCCAGCCTGATGAAACCTGCTGCCGAAAAGCTGCGAGTCAAGTTGGCTGAAACCAGCTTTGCTGCGCCAGAGATAGCCGTTGTCAACAATATTGATGTGGCGGTCGAGCAGGATGCAGACAGGATTCGCGATGCCTTGTATCGTCAGGCCTTTGGTCCGGTCCGTTGGGTTGAGTGCATTCAGGCCATCAAGGCCCGCGGAATCCATCACGTGGTCGAGTGCGGCCCTGGCAAGGTGCTCGCAGGCATGACCAAACGCATTGACGGCGAGCTCAATGGCGCGCCGCTGTACGATCCCGCCACGTTGGCAGAGGTCAAGGCGCTGGTACAAAGTTGAGTGAGGTTGGTGCCGTCCTGGCAACCCAGCCGCACCACCACAGATGAGGAAGAGAAAACATGTCGGATAAGGTACCCACAAAGCAGGTGGCACTCGTGACGGGCGCGTCCCGGGGCATCGGGGCTGCCATCGCAGCGGCTTTGGTCGCCAAAGGCATGGTCGTCATCGGCACGGCCACGTCGGAAGAAGGGGCGGCACGCATCACTGACGCGCTCAGCTCTGTCGCAGGGGCAGCCGAAGGCTGTCGAGGTGTCAAGCTCGATGTCAATGACGCCGAGGCGGCCGAGAGCCTGGTGGAAGACATTGCGAAGGCTGAAGGTGGTCTGCACGTGCTGGTCAACAATGCCGGCATCACCCGCGACATGCTGGCCATGCGCTTGAAGGATGAGGATTGGGATGCTGTACTCAATACCAACCTGAAAGCCGTTTTCCGGATGAGCCGTGCCGTCATTCGTCCCATGATGCGGCAACGCTACGGGCGCATTGTGAGCATCACAAGTGTGGTGGGCGCGTCAGGTAACCCGGGGCAGGCCAACTATGCTGCGGCGAAAGCCGGCGTGGCCGGTATGACTCGGGCCTTGGCCCGTGAACTCGGCGCTCGCAACATCACGGTCAACTGTGTGGCGCCCGGTTTCATCGAAACGGACATGACCGCCAAGCTGCCGGAGGAGCAACACAAGGCGCTGCTGACCCAGATCCCGCTTGGACACCTGGGGCAACCGGAGGATATTGCACATGCAGTGGCCTATTTGACCAGTGCAGAGGCGGCCTATGTGACGGGGCAGGAGTTGCACGTCAACGGTGGCATGTTCATGGCCTGAAGCCAGCATTCGCCGAGTCAGACATTTTTATCAAACCAAGCGCCGTTTCCACCGCCCGGCAGGCCAGTTAGGGTTCCGACTCTAGCCCGGCTAAAATGGCGGTTTGTATTTCAACCACCCTTAGAGGGAACTATGAGCGATATCGAAGCACGAGTGAAGAAAATCATTGCCGAACAACTCGGCGTGGAAGAGAGCCAGGTGACCAACGAAAAGGCTTTCGTGGCCGATCTGGGCGCTGATTCACTCGACACCGTTGAGCTGGTGATGGCACTGGAGGATGAGTTCGGTATCGAAATCCCGGACGAGGACGCAGAGAAGATCACCACGGTTCAGAACGCCGTCGACTACGCCGTCGCCAACCAGAAGGCCTGACGGACAGATGAGTCGTCGTCGAGTCGTCGTTACCGGGCTTGGATGCATCAGCCCCGTGGGAAACACGGCTGCTGAGTCCTGGACCAATCTGCTGGCAGGCCAGTCCGGTATCGACCTGATCACCAAGTTCGATGCGTCAGCATTTGCGTGCAAGTTCGCAGGCGAAGTCAAAGGCTTTGATCTCGAGTCCTACATCGGGTCCAAAGAGGCGCGAACGATGGATACATTCATCCATTACGGCGTCGCTGCAGCCCATCAGGCGGTGGTCGATTCAGGGCTTCCCACAGGGGATGACCTGGACGAGGAACTGGCGACTCGGATCGGTTGCATTGTCGGGTCCGGTATCGGCGGCTTGCCGCTGATTGAAGACACGCATTCAGAACTGACCAATCGGGGTCCCCGGCGGATTTCCCCTTTCTTTGTTCCGGCTTCCATCATCAACATGATCTCCGGTCATGTCTCGATGCGCTTTGGATTCAAAGGCCCCAATCTGGCAGTGGTGACGGCCTGTACGACAGGCCTCCATTGCATCGGAGAAGCCGCACGCAAGATCGAGTACGGTGATGCCGACGTCATTGTGGCCGGTGGTTCCGAGTCCACGGTTTCGCCGCTGGGCATTGGTGGCTTTGCCGCGATGCGTGCGCTGTCTACCCGTAACGACGACCCCAAGACTGCCTCCAGGCCTTGGGACAAGGATCGCGACGGGTTTGTGCTGGGCGAGGGCGCTGGTGTCATGGTGCTCGAGGAGTATGAGCATGCCAAGGCTCGTGGCGCCAAGATCTATGCGGAAGTGGCTGGATATGGCATGAGTGCTGATGCCGGCCACATGACGGCACCCAGCATGGACGGACCGCGTCGCGCCATGGTCAATGCGCTGAAGAATGCTGGAATCAATGCCGATCAGGTGGACTACCTGAATGCGCATGGAACGTCGACGCCGCTGGGCGATATCAACGAGACGAAGGCCATCAAGGCGGCGCTCGGCGATCACGCAGGCAAGATGGTGGTGAGCTCGACGAAATCCATGACGGGACACCTCCTGGGTGGTGCAGGTGGCATTGAGAGTGTTTTCACGGTCCTGGCCGTGAAGGAGCAGAAATGCCCACCAACCATCAATATCTTCGAGCAGGATCCTGAGTGCGATCTGGACTACTGCGCCAATACTGCACGCGACCTCAAGATTGATGTGGCAGTGAAGAACAACTTTGGTTTTGGCGGCACCAACGGAACCCTTGTGTTCAAACGTGCCTGATCTGCTGCAGGATTGCAGCTCAAGACGCCTGTGAAAAGCGCCCCGTCGGTTCAATACCCGGTGGGGCGTTCCCCTTTCTATGGGGTGGTGCTTGTTGCGCTGGCCATGGTGCTGCTTCTGGCGTGGGGTCTGTGGCTGTCGTCGACGGGAACGTCAGCTCATGTGTCCGAGATAGCTGGAGCGGGCTTTCTGGCCTGGGCCGGGTGGTGCTGGTGGGCATGGCGCCACTGGAATGGCTCCCTGACAGGCGTGTTGCGCTGGACGGTGGCCGATGAATCGCGGGTGAAGCCCGAAGCTGCCTCCACCAAAGCGGGAGGCGACTGGCTTTGGGCGTCCAGTGAAGGCAAGACGCATGTGCTTGATCAAGTGAAAGTTGTCGTTGATCTTCAAGGGACTGTCTTGGTGATGCTCCGCTCAAAGCGGCACGGCCGGATGCCGACGCACATCTGGCTGCACCGGAGCAGTGAGCCGTCGCGATGGCTGGAATTGCGTCGGGCTCTGGTCGCGCATGCTGAATAGGCCGTGTGGGGCTTCAGGTATATTGTGCGTGCACCAGACATAGCCAGATGAATCAAGCGATACCTCCGGACCAACCCCAAGCCGCCTCCAGCGACACCATACTGGTGCAACGAACACTGGCGGGAGATCAGCGCGCATACGAACTCCTGGTGTTGAAATACCAGCGCCGCGTCGAGCGTCTGGTAGCGCGCATGGTGCGAGATGTCGACTTGGTGCCGGACATCACTCAGGAGACGTTCATCCGGGCGTACAAGGCACTTGCTCAGTTTCGCGGCGAAGCCCAGTTCTATACCTGGCTGTACCGCATCGCGGTCAACACGGCCAAGAAACAATTGCTGGAACTCAAGCGGGATCCTCTGGTCTACCAATCCCAGCTGGCAGGTGCAGACGATGATGAAACCGCAGAGCAGCGGCGAGAAGCGGCGTCACAAGCATCGGATGAAGCAACGCCTGAAGCCATGTTGGCGAGCAAGGAGATTGCCGAGGCGGTGAATACGGCGATGGAAGCGCTTCCGGAAGAATTGAGAATGGCCATCACGCTGCGCGAGATTGAAGGGCTGAGCTATGAGGAAATTGCGCAGGCACTGGATTGCCCTATCGGGACAGTGCGAAGCCGCATCTTCAGGGCCCGCGAGGCAATTTCGAACAAAATCAAGCCCATGCTGGACCGCCAAGGTGGTAAGCGATGGTGAGGTGTCAGCAGTGAGAAAGTACACGGTTGTGGTCAGGTCTCGATCTCTGTTGCCAATATCAGAGAACCAAAACCAGAAATCTGGATCACACAGGGTGCTTCTCCAGGAGTAATTGTCATGAACGAACGCGCAAAGCTCTCCAATGCCCAGTCAAATGCCCAGGCAGCTCCACTTTCTGGAGCCATTGGCGCTGAGGCAACGCTCGAGCTGCTCTCGGCCCTGACCGATGGGGAACTGGATGAAAAGGAGGCCCGGTGGCTGTTGTCTGCCGGCGAGCCTGATGAGAATGTGCATGCCAGGTGGACCTCGTATCACCTGATTGGAGACGTGCTTCGTGGGCAGTCTGATTTATCCGTGGTCAGCAGCCCGCAGTCTCTCCTGACCGCGGTGCGTGCCCAGGTGGGCGAATCGTCAGGGCATGCCTTCGAAAGTCCGGAGGCGAAGCCTCATGGGCATACCGAGCTGGCCCACAGCCGTACGACTACCAGTGCAAACGATGCCACTTATCGCTGGAAGCTGTTGGCTGCCGCCGCGTCAGTAGCGGCTGTGGCAGCTGTTGGCTGGAACGTCATGAGTGCCGTTGCTGGCTCAGGTGATCTGGCCGATCCCCCCGTGACCATGGCTGAGCGGCTGATTTCGCCTGCAGCTGTGAACGGCACCTCACCTGTGCTGGTGAAGACCGAAGTGGGCGCAGTCATTCGCGACCCCGAACTGGAGCGCCTGCTTGCCGAACATCGCAGCCATGGCAGCATGTCTTCTCTGCAAATGTCCGCCGGCTTTTTGCGCAGTGCCACGCAGGAAGCGCCCCGTCCACCCTCCGCCCGATGATGATGTTGCAGCCTTTCATGCGACGTCAGTCGCGAAACATTGCCGCACTGGTACTTGCCTCGACCGTCAGCGCCATGGCCATGGCGCAGTCGGAGCCCTCTGGACAGCGCTCCATAGGGGACTGGTTGAACCGGGTTCACCAGGCTGCTGTAGGCCGTGCCTACACAGGGACATTGATCGTTTCCGCCGGGAGTGCGATGTCGACCTCCAAGGTGTGGCATGTCTGTGATGGCAACGACCAGATGGAGAAGGTCGAGACCTTGTCCGGGGCGCCGCGCACCACGATTCGGCACAACAGTGAAGTGATCACTTTCGACCCGGGGACGGGCAAGGCATTCAGGGAGAAGAGAGAGTCACTTGGCCTTTTCCCCGAGCTAATGAAGGTGCCCAATGGTTCACTGGAGCGTTTCTATCTGCTGGAGCGGCAGGGGGAAGACAGGGTTGCGGGCCATATGGCCGACGTGCTGACACTGCTTCCACGGGACGATTTGCGCTTTGGCTACAAGATCTGGGCCGAACAGTCGACCGGACTGGTGGTCAAGTTGCAGACACTGGGAGAAGGCAGGGGCGTGCTCGAGCAGGTTGTTTTCACTGAGCTCAATCTCAATGCGCCGGTCGAACATGCGACGCTTGCCGCACAGATGGTGGCGACCAGTGGATTTCAGGTTTTTGAGCCCAAGCTCGCCAAGACAACCGCGGAAGAACAGGGTTGGCGCCTATCCCATCCGGTGCCCGGCTTTGTGCCGATGGGGTGTCATGTCAGAGCCGATGAAGCGGGTAACGCTGTCTCAGGTGCACCCATGCAGTGGGTGTTTTCAGATGGCCTGGCTTCCGTGTCGCTTTTCGTGGAGCAGTTCGACCCGGCCAAACATCAGCGTGAAGGCGCTGCTGTGATGGGGGCTACCCATTCGCTCTCACGTCGCCTGGGTGAGTTCTGGCTGACCGTGCTGGGGGAGGTGCCACCGCTGACTCTGGCCAGGTTCGCTCAGTCCCTGGAGCGCCTTCCCTGATGTGATTGCCGGGTGAGTAACCTAGGGTATGAGGTAAGTGCCGCCGCACTGCAACAGTGTTTCGGACGTTGGAAGCTGAAAGATGTGTTCATTTGATTGAGCGGGAGTTGAAGATGAAGTTGGTGAAGCTGCCAGTCAGGTTTTCTCATCGGTTTTTGCAAGTGGCAATGGCTACCGCCGTGTTGGTGTCTCCAGGGGTGATGCCCCAGGCCGTCGCTGCACAGAGCGGGACAACTGCCGCTGTTGTCCAAGGGCTTCCGGATTTCACTGGGCTGGTCGAACTGGTCGGACCTTCAGTCGTGAACATCCGGACCACCGAGAACGTTTTGCTTGGCGCGCCTGATGGCGCCGACGAACAGATGCGCGAGTTCCTGCGGCGCTTCGGAATCCCCGTCCCCCCAGAGGCCATGCCCAGAGGGCCCAGGCAGCCTGGGCCCGGTGGCAATGGCCAGTCTGTGCCTCGCAACCGGGGAATCGGCTCCGGCTTTGTCCTCAGCGATGACGGCCTCATCATGACCAATGCGCATGTTGTTGACGGAGCGGATGAGATCATCGTCACGCTGTCTGACAAACGCGAATTCAAGGCGAAGCTGGTCGGTGCAGACAAGCGAACCGACGTGGCGGTACTGCGAATAGAGGCGTCTGACCTGAAAGCAGTGAAGATCGGCGATATCGAGCGTCTTCGGGTAGGCGAGTGGGTCATGGCCATTGGTTCTCCGTTTGGACTGGAGAACACGGTGACGGCCGGCATCGTCAGTGCCAAGCAGCGAGAAACCGGCGATTTTTTGCCGTTCATTCAGACAGACGTCGCCATCAACCCAGGTAACTCTGGTGGCCCTTTGATCAATTTGCGCGGTGAAGTGGTAGGCATCAACAGCCAGATCTATTCGCGCTCCGGTGGCTTTCAAGGCATTTCGTTCGCCATCCCCATCGATGAAGCGATGCGCGTCGCCGATCAACTGAGCACGAGTGGCAAGGTCACCAGAGGCCGTATTGGTGTACAGATTGATCGGGTTGGCCCTGACGTCGCCGAGTCGATCGGCCTGGGCCGGGCGCGAGGGGCTCTGGTCAGAGCAGTGCAGGCTGATTCCCCGGCAGCTGCCGCCGGTGTCAAGGCCGGTGACATCATTCTCAAGTTTGACGGTAAGCCGGTGGGACAGGTTTCTGATCTTCCCAGGATTGTTGCCAATACTGACCCCGGTCGCACCGTCTCCATGGATGTGTTTCGTCAGGGCACTTCGAAGCAGCTGTCCATCCAGGTAGGTGTCATGGAGGCGGACGGGCAGCCGCTTGCTCAGACACCAGACAAACCAGCGAAGCCCGCAGGTGTGCGGGAGTGGGGCATCACAGTCAGCCCTCTGCCGCCTGAGACGCGGCAGGAGCTCGGTGTCGACCATGGTGTTGTCGTCACCGATGTGGAGAGCGCTGCTGCTCGAGCGGGTGTTGCTCCCGGGGATGTGATTCTCTCTATCGGCAACCGGGAAATCGCAGACATAGCCGCGTTCGAGAAAGTCACTAAGGAGCTCTCCAAGGCTCGTAACGTGAGTGTGCTGCTTCGTCGAGGTGAATGGGTGCAGTACGTAGTGATCCAGCCCTGACCACTCTTTCTGCCTCCTGCCAAATCCGCAGGGAGTTTTCAAGTAACCCCCAGTCCTCACCGGGATTAGGGGGTTATTTTCTGGGCCGACGACCGGTCGATATGTGGGGGTGTTGTGCCTGAACCATGTTCATGATTTTTCTGTAAGTTAGTGCTCGCAAACCATTGTGGTGATCCAAGTTCCAAATTTGGATAAAATCATGATGATTCTGCCGATGCAGGTCCCTTTGAGAGAGGGATCAGTTCACGATGCAGGATGTACACAGTTTGCCCCAGAGTCCTCCACAGACTTGTTCTCATGGAAGCGACAAAATCTGTGGATAAGTTGTGAGTAACTTTTTTGTTGCCGCGCTGCTACATGCGAAATCTGGCGACGTTGGGATGTGCGCTCTGGGCTTTTTGCCTACAATGAAATCCCAACTATCGCAGTTGCCAAAGATTGTTGGTTATGGGCGCGTCAACACCTGACGCGCCCTTTTTTATGATTCGCAGCATCGCTGGCCGTCGCGATGCTGCTCTCTGCTGATGCCTGGCGCCGAAGCCCGAACTTCCGATGAAGCACATTCGCAATTTTTCGATCATTGCGCACATTGATCATGGCAAATCCACGCTCGCCGACAGGATCATCTCCCGCTGCGGAGGCCTGACCGCGCGTGAGATGAGTGAGCAAGTTCTTGACTCCATGGAGATCGAGAAAGAGCGGGGCATCACCATCAAGGCACAGACAGCGGCTCTTCAGTACAAAGCCAATGATGGCCAGATCTACAACCTGAACCTGATCGACACCCCGGGACACGTTGACTTCTCTTACGAAGTGTCCCGCTCGCTGTCTGCATGTGAAGGTGCCTTGCTGGTGGTCGATGCCAGTCAGGGTGTCGAGGCTCAGACGGTCGCCAATTGCTATACGGCACTGGACCTTGGCGTCGAGGTGCTGCCGGTTCTCAACAAGATGGACCTGCCTCAGGCCGATCCGGAGACGGCAAAGCAGGAAATTGAAGATGTCATCGGTATCGACGCATCTGAGGCCGTTCCCTGCTCAGCCAAGACAGGCATGGGTGTGGATGAAATCCTGGAGATGATCGTGGCGAAGGTGCCGGCACCCAGGGGTGAGCCTGAAGCGCCTTTGCGAGCCATGATCATTGACAGCTGGTTTGACAACTACGTCGGGGTGGTGATGCTGGTGCGGGTGGTTGACGGTGTGCTCAACAAAGGCGATCGCATCAAATTCATGGCGACCCAATCCGAACATTTCGCCGACAAGCTTGGCGTGTTCACGCCGGGCAATGAGCCAAGGCCTTCGCTGAGCGCGGGAGAGGTCGGGTATATCATCGCCGGCATCAAGGAGCTGGCATCGGCCAAAGTGGGTGACACTGTCACGGCAGTCCGGTCAGGCAAAGGGGCCAACCTTGTGGCGGCCACCAAGGCGCTCCCGGGCTTCAAGGAAGTCAAGCCTCAAGTCTTTGCCGGACTCTATCCGACCGAGTCGAGCGAATACGATGCCTTGCGCGAGGCACTGTCCAAGCTTCAGCTCAACGATTCGGCCTTGCGGTTTGAACCCGAGGTCTCGCAAGCCCTTGGCTTTGGTTTCCGCTGTGGATTCCTTGGACTGCTCCACATGGAGATCGTTCAGGAACGGCTCGAGCGCGAGTTCGACCAGGACCTGATCACGACAGCCCCCAGTGTGGTCTACGAAGTGGTCAAGGCAGACGGCGAGCTGATACAGGTTGAGAACCCGTCCAAGATGCCGGAGCCGGGGCGCATTGAAGAAGTTCGGGAGCCTATCGTGACCGTTCACCTCTACATGCCGCAGGAGTATGTGGGCGCCGTCATGACGCTGGCCAACCAGAAGCGCGGTGTGCAGATCAACATGGCCTACCACGGCAAACAGGTCATGTTGACCTACGAGATGCCACTGGGAGAGATCGTCCTCGACTTCTTTGACCGGCTCAAGTCCGTCAGCCGTGGTTACGCATCCATGGACTATGAGTTCAAGGAGTATCGCAAGGCGGATGTGGTCAAGGTGGATATGTTGCTCAACGGCGAAAAAGTCGACGCACTGTCCATCATCGTTCACCGGAGTCAGGCACAGTATCGTGGTCGTGCGGTGGCTGCCAAGATGCGGGAAATCATCAGTCGCCAGCAGTTCGATGTGGCCATTCAGGCTGCCATTGGCGGCAACATCATTGCCCGCGAAACCATCAAGGCCTTGCGCAAGAACGTGCTGGCAAAATGTTACGGGGGAGACATCACCCGGAAACGCAAGCTGCTGGAGAAGCAGAAGGCGGGCAAGAAGCGGATGAAACAGATTGGGTCAGTGGAGGTGCCGCAAGAGGCATTTCTGGCCATCTTGCAGGTGGACGAATAATGCAGGCTTTCATGAGCACGATCACTGGCGCTGTCCTGGCGGCGTTCGCAGGCTATACCCTTGCTTGGTACACAGGATATGTGGAGGGCAATTTCGCCCTTCTGCTGATGATTGCCACAGCAGTCACTGGCCTCTACTGGGTGGCGGAGAAGCTCTGGTTCCTGCCGCGCCGACGTGCGCAAGCCAAAGATGCGGTTGTTGAGCAGGTGCGTCGCCAGCAAGCGCTGGCAGAGCAAGGCTTCAGCGATCCATCGCAAATGGCACCGGAGGCGAGAGAGCACGAAATTCTGGCCCAGCCCTGGTGGCTGGACTGGACGGCGGGGCTGTTCCCGGTCATTCTGGCCGTCTTCCTGCTGCGCTCCTTTCTGTTCGAGCCTTTCAAGATTCCTTCCGGCTCGATGATCCCGACGCTGCAGATTGGTGACCTCATTCTGGTCAACAAGTACCACTACGGCATCCGTTTGCCAGTGTTCAACACCAAAGTCTGGGACAACAACCAGCCTGAGCGGGGAGACGTGATGGTGTTTCGCTATCCGTTGCAACCCAGCCTGGATTACATCAAGCGCGTCATTGGCGTTCCTGGTGATGAAGTGGCCTACCTCAACAAGCAGTTGACCGTCAACGGAGAGGCTGTGCCCAAACTGCCCAAGGCGGACTATTTTCAGGGCGAGGCCATGCGATATGCAAAGCAATTTGAGGAGTCGCTGGGCGACAAGACCTATCGAACCCTGAATATCACGGGCCGTTCAGCGGGAATTCCGTCACCATCCGATTTCGGGTTTAGGGAGAACTGCCGGTACACTGTAGAGGGCGTCGTCTGCAAGGTGCCGGAAGGTCATTACTTCATGATGGGTGACAACCGCGACGACTCGCAGGATTCACGCTATTGGGGGTTCGTGCCCGAAGAGAACATTGTGGGCAAGGCCTTCTTTGTCTGGATGAATTTCAGCGATTTCGGTCGCATTGGATCGTTTGAGTAACTGGGCTTCTGGAGGGAAACCGTGAAGATGAAAATGCAACAACGTGGTATTACCTTTGTCGGCCTCTTGGTCGTAGGCATTTTGGTGGCGCTGGCAGTGATTGTTGTTGCTCAGATCGTGCCTACCTATACGGAGTACCTGTCGGTGAAAAAGGCGGTGCGACTGGCTGCGGCAGAAACGACGGTAACCAATGTGCGAGCTGCTTTTGACAAGCAAGCTCTCATAGATCAAGTCAGTTCAATCGAATCAAGGGATCTCGAGATCACCAAAGTCGATGGTGAAGTGGTTGTTGAGTTCGCATACGACCGCGAGATTCATCTTGCAGGACCCGCGTATCTGGTGATGAAGTACTCAGGCAGTTCGAGTGACAAATGACCTTGCCGTGAGCGTGACATCGATGGGGGCGTGTGTTGTCCTCAGGGCTTGAACAGCTGCAGCAGCGCTTGCAGTACGTGTTTGTCGACACTGGACTGTTGCAGCGGGCAGTGACCCACCGCAGCTTTTCCAGTGATCACAACGAACGACTGGAGTTTCTGGGTGACTCGGTTCTCGGGCTGGCTGTGTCGAGCCTGCTCTTTGAGCGGCTGGCGGACTTGCCCGAAGGGGACCTCTCGCGTATCCGTGCCAATTTGGTCAAACAGGAAACGCTGCACCAGCTCGCATCTGATCTGGGCATTGCTTCTTGTATGCGCTTGGGCGAAGGTGAGAGAAAATCAGGTGGCCACAAGCGCCCCTCCATACTCGCCGACGCCATGGAGGCCGTGATCGGTGCTGTGTATCTGGATGCCGGGTTTGAAGAGGCCCAGTCCCTGGTCCACCGCCTCTACAAGGATGTCGAGATCAGTGCGCGCATGCATGCACTGGGCAAAGATGCGAAGACCGAACTGCAGGAGTGGCTACAGGCCCGAAAGCACCCGTTGCCCAAGTACACGGTCATCGCCACCATGGGGCAGGCGCATCAACAGACGTTTGACGTCGAGTGCCAGATAGTGGATCTTGGCCTGACCGAGCGTGGCATGGGCAGCTCCCGGCGTGCGGCGGAGCAGGTGGCTGCTGCTGCGGTGCTTCAGCGCCTGCCTCAGTCCTGATTCGGGCCACCAATCGCTGACACCTGGAGACGTTTCGAATGAGCCCATCACCCAAGCGCAATGACCGTTCGGCCCGGCAGACAGCTGGCCAGGATCGAGTCAACGAGGGCCTGGACGCCATGCTGGCCAAGGCGCTCGGCAAGCCTGTCGAGGAAGCCGTTGGCGACCAGGATATTCCGGAAACGGAGATTCCAGCTGAAGAAGAGCAGCGTTGTGGATTTGTGGCCATTGTGGGCAAGCCTAACGTCGGAAAGTCCACCTTGCTCAACGCATTGGTGGGCCAAAAGATCAGCATCACTTCGCGAAAGGCCCAGACCACCCGCCACAGGATCACAGGTTACCGGACCATTGATCGCTCGCAGTTCGTGTTTGTGGACACTCCTGGGTTTCAGACTCGCCACGGCAATGCCCTGAACCGCTCCCTGAACAAGACTGTCCTGGGGGCCGTCAGCGACGTGGACCTGGTTCTGTTTGTTGTGGAGGCTGGGCGTTTCAATCTGGCAGATGCCAAGGTGCTGGAACTGTTGCCGCAGTCGGTGCCTGTGGTTCTGATTGCCAACAAATTTGACCTGGTGCACCGGCGAGGAGAGTTGGCGCCATGGTTGCGCTCCATGCAGGAAAGGCGCGCGTTTGCCGAATTCGTGCCCATGTCCGCCAAGAATGCCAGGGATGTCACTCGGCTGTTTGACATTTGCGCCAAGTACTTGCCGCAGCAACCATGGATGCACGACCCCAAGGACCTGACCGATCGGAGTGAGCGGTTCATGGCGGCGGAAATGGTGAGAGAGAAGCTGTTCCGCCTGACTGGTGACGAACTGCCTTACACCTCGACCGTGATCATCGACAAGTTTGAGCAAGACGGAGACCTCAAGCGGATCGCCGCATCCATTGTGGTCGAGCGGGATGGCCACAAGGGTATGGTGATTGGCGAAAAAGGTGAGAAGCTCAAGAGAATCGGCACGGAAGCCAGGCAGGAGCTGGAGCGGATCTGGGGTGGCAAGGTGTTTCTTGAACTCTGGGTGAAGGTGCGTTCTGGCTGGGCGGATGACGACGCGCGCGTCCGCTCGTTCGGCTATGAATAGCCACGCTGTACTGCTGGCCAGGCAGAACGTGACACTGTGCTGAACGGGCATGGCGACACGGCGCACTTCTGAAGAGCCAGCATTTGTTCTCCACAGGTATGACTGGAGTGAGACCAGTCTGGTGCTGGAGGTGTTTTCCCGGCATCAGGGCCGGATTGCGCTTGTTGCCAAAGGTGTGAAGCGGCCGACCTCCCAGTACCGTTCGGTGCTCTTGCCTTTGCAACCTTTGGCCATTTCCTGGTCAGGCGATGCTGAGGTCCGTACGCTCAAATCTGCCCAGTGGCAGGGCGGGCACGTCATGCCGACGGGAGAAGCCCTGATGGCGGGCGCTTACCTCAACGAGTTGCTGATGCGGCTGCTGGCGCGGGATGACCCGCACCAGAGCCTGTTTGATCACTATGCCATGGCCGTATCCTTGCTGGCCGACAACCCGGAAGCTCAGCCTGCCATCTTGCGCGCTTTCGAACTGGTGTTGCTCAAGGACGTCGGGTTGCTGCCTGACCTGACGGTTGAAGGTCAGTCGTTGGCGCCTCTGGGGGATGACGAGATGTATCAGCTCATGCCCGAAGGGGGACTGACGCTGGCCATGGAAGGCGAGCCCCAGGCCTTGAGGGGTTCCCGGTGGAAAGCCCTGGCCGACGCCATGTCCGACGCTGCACCTTTTGTCTCCTGCATGCTGGCCAGCGGCCCTGTGGTGGCCAGCTTGCGCCACCAGGTCAGCCGTATGTTGCACTATCACTGTGGCGTGCGACACTTCAAGACCCGCCAGCTGATGCTGGACGTTCAGGCCATGTCCAGACCAAGGCAGTCGACCGAAGGTGACTGACCGGAAGTTGCCTTGCGTGGTGGTATGCCACTGCCTTTTTTCCTGTTGACCTGCTCGCGCCCTGAAGAGAAACCTCTGCAATCCGACTTGCATCATGTCCACTGAACTTCGTCACCGTTTCACGGCCTTGTCCGTCAACCTCAACAAAGTCGCCCTTGTCCGCAATACGCGGCATCTTGGTATCCCCAGCGTGGTGAAAGCGGCTGCCATGTGTCTTGAAGCGGGGGCACAAGGCATAACGGTGCACCCGAGACCCGACCAGCGTCACATACGCACGCATGACGTTTTTGACCTGGCAGAAGAGATGAAGGCTTGGCCGGATCGGGAGTACAACATTGAGGGAAATCCGACCCACAACCTCATGCGACTTGCGCGTCAGCTTCATGAGCGAGGAATGCCGTTGCACCAGTTGACCTTCGTGCCGGATGGCGAAGGTCAGTTCACCAGCGACCATGGCTGGCGATTTCCTGATGACCTGGAAACGCTTGTGCCCCTCATCGAAGAGGGCAAGGCAATGGGTGCTCGAGTGAGTCTGTTCATGGACGCGGAACCGGCGCAGATGCGGGCGGCGAAGGAGGCGGGCGCTGACAGGGTGGAGCTTTACACAGAGCCATATGCAGCGGCTTGGGCCACGCCAGACCAGGACATCCAGACAAAGCGATTTGTCGCCGCAGCCCAGGCTGCTCTGGAGGCAGGGCTGGGAGTGAACGCAGGACATGATCTGAACAGAAGCAATCTGGGCCACTTCCTCTCCAAGGTGCCTGGCGTCAGCGAGGTTTCGATTGGTCATGCGCTGATGGCTGATGCACTGGAGATGGGGTACGGGGCCACAGTCAAGGCCTACCGCGCGTGCATTGAGGCTTCTGGCGAGGTGCTGGTGTGATCCTGGGAATCGGTACAGACATTTGCGACATCAGGCGCGTCAGGGCAACCTGGGAACGCCAGGGCGAACGTTTCGCCGAGAAAGTCCTGGGAGAGGCGGAGCTGAAAGTGTGGCGTCAGCGCAAGACCCGATGGCCCGACAGAGGGTTGAGATATTTGGCGACGCGCTTCTCGGCCAAGGAGGCGTTTTCCAAGGCAATCGGCCTGGGCATGCGCATGCCCATGACTTGGAGGAACTGCGAAATTCTCAACCAGGCCAGCGGCAAGCCTTACGTTCAGCTCCATGGTGAGCTGGCCCGGTATTGTGCTGAACACCACATGTCGGTCCACGTCACGGTGACTGATGAGACGGACTACGCAGCCAGCTTTGTAGTGATTGAGCGTATGTCCGTTGATCCAACGGCTTGACCTGGCAAGAGGAGAAGAACATGCATGCACCCTTGATGATCGACGTCTCGGGAACCGAGCTGACCGAGGCGGATGCGAGGCGCCTGGCGCACCCACTGGCGGCAGGCGTGACGCTGTTTGCCCGCAATTGGTCTGACCGGGCTCAACTGAGCGCCTTGTGCGCCCAAATCAAGGCTGTTCGGGAGGACCTCATCATCGCCGTGGATCATGAAGGGGGCCGGGTTCAGCGTTTTCGCACGGACGGATTTACCGTCTTGCCGCCCATGTCCGTTCTGGGTGACATGTGGATGCGACCTGCGCGCTCAAGTGAGGCTGAGGGTGCCCCCGCCCTGCGTGCCATGAATGCCGCCACGGCTTGTGGTTATGTCATGGCAGCGGAACTCAGGGCATGTGGGGTCGATATGAGCTTTGCCCCTGTACTGGATGTCGAGCGCGGTATCAGTCAGGTCATTGGCGATCGTTCATTTGCCAGAGACCCGCAAGTGGTCGCAGCGCTGGCACAGTCAGTCATGCACGGGATGCGCCAGGCTGGCATGGCCAACTGCGGCAAGCATTTTCCGGGACATGGGTATGTCAAGGCGGATTCTCACGATGCCATCCCCGTGGATGACCGTTCGCTGAGCACGATACTGGCAACTGAAGCCACGCCGTATCAATGGCTTTCGGCCAGCCTGGATGCTGTGATGCCGGCGCACGTGATTTACAAGAAGGTCGACAGGCGACCAGCAGGCTTTTCTGCCCGCTGGCTGCAGGAGATCTTGCGGCATCGGCTGGGGTTTGTGGGGGCCATTTTCAGTGACGACCTGAGCATGGCCGCCGCACGGCAAATCGATGGCGTTGAAGTGCGCTTCAGCGAGGCTGCATTGGCGGCGCTGGACGCAGGCGTCGATCTGGTCGTTGTATGCAATCAGTCCATTGAAGATGGAGGCCGACCTCTGGACGAGCTCATCGATGAGCTTTCCAAAGCCGTGGTTCAGGGCCGTTGGCGAATGAGTGAGGCCAGTGAGGAGCGTCGTCGCAGTTTGTTGCCGGTGGCGCCGGCATTGCCCTGGGACGCCCTGATGACGAGTGAACGCTACATGAGCGCGCTTGGCCTATTGCCCTGAGGCCTTGTTGAGGCCCAGCTTTTCCAGCAGGTCCGCCACCAGTTCCAGGCGAACCATCGGGTTGTCCAGCGCCATGAGCTTTTGCTTGAGATTGGCCGGCACCGGCAGGAGCTCCAGCCAGCGATTGGAGACCCAGCTGCTGCTGTTCCAGTCCGCGTCCGTTGACGGTGGGATGGCGGCCTTTTCGGCTTCGCCACCTTCGGCTTCGATACGCAAAAAAACGGTCCGCAGAGCATCACGCGTGGCCAGTAGGTGCTCCGGAACTTCGATGCCAGCGTCAGACGGGCGCAGTTGAACATCGGCAACCCACAGTCCGTGCTGCAGCTTCTGCTTTCGCTCGATGCGAAAGCCGGATTGTCCCTGACAGTGAACCAGCAGCAGGCCGGGCTGTGGCCGCTCGATGTGCTCGATGGAAGCCAGAGTGCCAACGCTCTCGAATTCCTCGACGACGAACTGCTCTCCAGCCTCGGGGTTTTGAGTGCGTTGAAGGACTTCGCCCCCCTGGGTCAGCAGCACGACGCCGAATGGTGCGCCGGCGCGCTCGCACCGGTTGATCATGTCCAGATAGCGGACCTCAAACACCCGAAGGCTCATTCGCCCACCGGGGAACAGCACTGTCTGGAGAGGGAACAGTGGAAGCTGCGCCAGGCGCAAAGGTGTTTCGGTCTCTGTCTGGGTCAATCCGTTACCACCGCATCTGCGCTCAATCGCTGCAACATGGCCAGTGAAGTAGCGACCTGTTCACGCAACGCACGCCTGTCGCAAATGAAATCCACGGCACCTTTGGTCTGGAGGAATTCGGCTCGCTGGAAGCCTTCCGGAAGCTTGACCCGCACTGTGTTTTCGATGACGCGCGGACCTGCAAAGCCGATCAGCGCCTTTGGCTCGGCAATCACAATGTCGCCCATGAACGCAAACCCTGCCGAGACTCCGCCCATGGTCGGATCTGTCAGGACACTGATGTAGGGCAGGCCCTTCTTGGCCAGGCGAGTCAATGCTGCGTTGGTTTTGGCCATCTGCATCAGTGACAGGAGGCCTTCCTGCATGCGCGCGCCACCGGTGGCCGTGAAGCAAACGAAAGGCACTTTCTGGGAAATGGCCTCTTCGACGCCACGCACAAACCTTTCACCGACGACCGAACCCATCGAGCCACCCATGAAGTCGAACTCGAAGCAGGCAGCGACCAGACTGATGTCATGAACGGCACCGCCCATGACGACCAGTGCATCGGTTTCGCCAGTGGCTTCCAGTGCCTCTTTGATCCGCTGCGGATACTTGCGACTGTCCTTGAAACGCAAGGGATCCACGGGCACCACTTCCTGAGCAAGCTCGTAGCGACCTTCGGGATCGAGGAAGGCATCAAGTCGGGCGCGGGCACTGATTCGATGGTGGTGATCGCAGTGCGGGCATACGTTCAGGTTCTTCTCAAGGTCGTTCTTGTAGAGAACCGACTCGCAACTGGGGCATTTGAACCACAGGCCTTCGGGCACGCTGCGACGCTCAGTGGGATCCTTTTGCGAGATCTTGGGCGGCAGCAGTTTTTCAAGCCATGACATGGTGTTGTTCCTTTCGTCTTGGTCGCGCCTTGGGCGTACGACCAAAAGCCTCCCCCAAAGAGGGGGAGGGGTTGCACGACATTATGCGTCGAGCGCTTTTCGTATCGTGCGGAGAAAACTCATCACCACGGGGGTGACCTTCTCAAAGGGCTCATCTTCGATCAGCTGGATGATGCGGGTTCCGATGACGACTGCGTCAGCCGTCTTTCCGATCGCCTGGGCCGTTTCTGCGTCGCGAATGCCAAATCCGACGCCGACCGGAATCTCGACGTGTTTCCGGATGCGAGGCAGCATGGCCTCGACCTGCCCGACGTCGAGTGTGCCAGCACCGGTCACACCCTTGAGGGACACGTAGTAGACATAGCCGCTGGCGACTGCTGCGACCTGCTGCATGCGTTCGTCGGTAGAAGTGGGCGCCAACAGGAAGATGAGATCCATGTCCTTGGCCCTGAGGGCGCTGGCGAAGTCGGCACACTCCTCGGGCGGGTAATCCACGACCAGAACCCCGTCCACACCTGACTCGGCCGCATGGGCGACAAAGCTGCCCTCGCCATGCTTCTGGTCGTAGCGCTCGATGGGGTTTGCGTACCCCATCAATACGACAGGTGTGGTGCTGTTGCGCTCGCGAAAGCGCTTGACCATGGCCAGAACCTGAGCCAGCCCGACGCCCAGTGCCAGGGCGCGATCCCCCGCGCGTTGAATCACCGGGCCATCGGCCGAAGGGTCGGAAAAAGGAACGCCCAGTTCAATGATGTCGGCACCTGCTTCGACCATGCCGTGCATGAGGTCGGGCGTGATGTCCACATAGGGGAATCCGGCGGTTACGTAGGGGATCAAGGCCTTGCGGTTGGCAGCCTTGAGCGCGGTCATTGCGGTTTCTATACGACTCATGTTCAGACCGATTTGGTTGCTTTGGTCTTCGCCGACGGCTTGGCGTTGGCCGCCGACTTGGGCACTGCGCGTCGTGGTGGCTCGACCGGCGCCTCGGCACCTTTGACCGACTGGCCCTGGCAGCTGGGTCGGCAGTAGAAATCAGCCTTGGAGAGGTCTGCCACTGTCCCGATATCCTTGTCACCCCGACCAGACAGGTTGACCAGAATGGATTCGGAGGGTTTCATGGTCTTGGCCAGCTTCATTGCGTGCGCAATGGCATGACTCGACTCCAGCGCAGGGATGATGCCCTCAGCCTTGCAAAGGTAGTGGAAAGCGTCGAGCGCTTCCTTGTCGGTGATGCCGACGTAGTCGGCCCTGCCCGTGTCTTTGAGGTGGGCGTGCTCCGGACCAACGCCAGGGTAGTCCAGGCCAGCGCTGACGCTGTGGGTTTCTGTGACCTGTCCGTTGTCATCTTGCAGGACATAAGTCCGGTTGCCGTGCAGGACGCCAGGGCTGCCCTTCTGCAGAGAGGCCGCATGCTTGTCAGTCTCAAGACCGTCGCCTGCCGCTTCAACGCCAATCAGTCGCGTTTTCTCATGCGGAATGTAGGGATAGAAGATGCCCATGGCATTGCTGCCTCCGCCAACGCAGGCAACGACGGCGTCCGGCTGTTCTCCGGTGCAACCGGCTTCGGCCAGCATCTCGGGCATTTGCTTGAGGCATTCCTCGCCGATGACGCTCTGGAAGTCGCGCACCATCATGGGGTATGGGTGCGGGCCAGCCACCGTCCCGATGATGTAGAAGGTGTTGTCAACGTTGGCCACCCAGTCACGCAAGGCTTCATTCAGTGCGTCCTTCAGCGTCTTGCTGCCGCTGTCCACTGGCACCACCTTGGCGCCCAGGAGGTTCATGCGATAGACGTTGGGGCTTTGGCGTTTGACATCCTCGCTGCCCATGTACACGATGCACTCAAGTCCATAGCGCGCGCAGATGGTTGCCGTGGCCACGCCGTGCTGGCCTGCCCCGGTCTCGGCGATGATCCTCGGCTTTCCCATGCGCTTGGCCAGCATGGCCTGGCCGATCACATTGTTGATCTTGTGGGCACCGGTGTGGTTGAGATCTTCGCGTTTGAGAAAGATCTGGGCACCACCCATTTCCCGGCTCATGCGATCGGCATGGTAGATCGGGCTGGGGCGGCCGACATAGTGCGCCAGCTCCTTGCGGAACTCCGCCTGGAAGGCGTCATCATGCTGGTACTTGGCGTACGCGGCTTTGAGTTCGTTGATGGCGTGGGTGAGCGTCTCGCTCACAAAGCTGCCGCCGTATTTGCCAAAGTGGCCGTTGACGGTCGGTTGGTCGTATTGGTTCATGAAACTGGCTCTCTGGATAGACGCCTGTCCCGGACGGCACAGTCCTGAGCGATCAGGATGGGTCAGCCGGAGGAAGCGTTCAGTTGCGTGTCTGCTGCCTTGACGGCAGTGATGAAGTCGTGAACCCTCTGGGCGTCCTTGATACCCTTGAGTGCTTTGCCATTGCTGTCAACGGCTTCCACACCCGAGCTCACGTCAACGGCCCATGGCCGTACACGCAAAATGCCATCGATCACGTTTGCAGGCGTGAGTCCACCAGACAAAACGAGGCGAGAGCTGGCGTTTAGTTGTGGATGTGACCACGGAAATGCTGTCCAGTCAAAAGATTGTCCGCCACCCCCATAACCATCGACCTGGGCGTCCAGAAGGATGGCTTGGGCGGCAGTGAAGTCGATCGCATATTTTACGAGATCAAAGCCTTTTCCAGCATCCCCCATGGGAATTCTGGCCGCGCGAATGTAGGGTCGACCCGCCGCCGCGCAGTCGGGAGGGGATTCGTCACCGTGAAACTGAAGCAATGCATTTGGTACCGCCGAGCACGCGTTGGCAATTTCATCAGGCGGGGCATTGACCATCAGCAGGACCGGCGTCACAAAGGCTGGCAAGCGTCTGGCGAGCTCGGCGGCCCTTTGTGGCTGGACATACCGGGGACTTTTTCCGTACAGGACGAATCCGATCGCATCAGCGCCTGCCTGAACGGCGGCGTCGACATCCTGTTCCCGGGTCAGGCCACAGATTTTGATGCGTGTGCGATGAGAGGTCATGGTGCTGGCGTTTAGGCTCAGGGGGGGGGTGTTCTGCGCCAAGGGCGGCATCACGGGAGCCAGTCAAATGCGGGTGTCTGCAGCGGCAGCCCCCATTGGTCATCGTACACCGGACCCAGAAAATACAAGCCAGCGGGGGAAAAAGTCGGCGCGGCTGCGTCGCGGCTGCGTGCGGCGATCACTTCGGACATCCACTGTGGCGGGCGGTTTCCGCTGCCAATGGCGATCAGGCAGCCCATGATGTTGCGAATCATGTGGTGAAGAAATGCGCTGGCCTCAAACTCGAATTTCCAGTAACTGCCTCTTCGTGCAATGTCGACACGAATCATGGTCTTGATGGGCGTGTGCGCCTGGCATTGAGCTGCGCGAAATGACGTGAAGTCATGTTCACCCAGAAGATGCTGGGCCGCCTGCTGCATGGCCTCGATATTCAGCGGCCGAAATACCCAGCCCACCTGGCCAACGTCGACACTCGGTCGCACGGGGGATTCGAGCAGCACATAGGCGTAGCGCCGGCTCTTTGCGCTGGCGCGCGCGTGGAAGTCCTGGGTCAGCACTCTCGCCCAGTGCACGGCGATATCGTCGGGCAAGTAGGTGTTGGTGCCCCTCACCCAGGATGTCTCCACGCGATCGATGATCGTATCGAAGTGAACCACCTGCATCAGGCCATGAACACCCGCATCGGTCCGGCCTGCACACAGGGTATTGACTGCGCTCCCGTCATTCAGAAAGCGGCCAATCGCTTTTTCAAGCTTGTCCTGAACGGTGTTGCCGGACGGTTGGCTTTGCCAGCCGTCATATTGGCGCCCGTTGTATGAGACGCCCAAAACAATGCGGCCGCCCGGGGAGGGCGGCTGCATGTCAGGCGTCGAAGCGTCGCTGTTGTCTGGCACGGCCATGCGGCCTGGGCCGCTTGCGCGGCTCAGGGTCAGGACAGGTCAGCCAGGAAGGCGGTTGCCTTGCTCTTGAGAGCGCCGTCAGCTTCGGCAACGACTTCCTCAGCCAGAGAGCGAGCGCCCTCCATATCGCCAATCGCCCGGAATTCTTCCGCCAGAGACAGCTTGGTCTCCAGGGGGTTTTCCTGCGTCAGCGTATCGCCTTCGTCGACTGCAGGTGCGGCTGCTTCTGCTTGTGCGCCACTCAAGTCGAGCGATACACCGTCAAGGTCCAGCGACATCATGCTTGAATCCGAGGCCTTGGCTTGCGCTTCTTCGCCGGCGTCCAGGAGCTCACCCGGCTTGGAAGGGAAGTCCAGGTCGAAATCCATGTCGGCAGGTGCCGAGGCAGCTGCGTCCTGAGCTTGTGCTGCCGGCGCCTCAACGGGAGCCGGTGCGGATGCCGCTGCATCACTGGTGAGCTGCTCGGTCAGGTCCAGATCAGCCATGCCTGACGTCATGGATGCCTTGAACTCCGGCTCTGGCGTCAGTGGCATGCTTGCCGATGGCTCGCCCGTGGTCACGTCAAGGTCCAGATCGAGGTCGAGGCCAGGTGCGCTGTCTTTGTCCGCCTCGGTGTCCTGCTGCGTGCTGGACGTGAATGGCATGGTGTTGACCAGGCCACCCGTTCCGGAATCACTGACAGGGGCCTTGATCTCTGGTGCGCCACCTGGCTGATACAGCTGGTTGTTGGCATCGAGCTCGCGGCCCATTTCGCATACTTGCTCCCAGTCAGGGCCCTGGCCCTGTGTCAGGCCATAGGTTTCGGTCGCCAGCACCTCGAAAGCCTTGGCGTCGCGGCGTTTTGCGTAAATTTCCAGGAGCTTGGTGTGGATGGCCACGCGCGTCGGAGCGCTGCGCATGGCTTCCTTGAGAATTTCTTCTGCCTGCAGGTCGCGCCCGTAAGCGAGGTAGACATCGGCTTCGGCGACAGGGTCAACATCACCGGCCGCATCCAGCTGGCTCGGGGAATAGACCATGGACGAACCGGATGCCTGCGCGTCCTGGGTATCGATGCGCTGGCCACCACTGGCTCCGAAGAAGGAGTCGGGCTGCAAACGGCTTTCCAGGAATGAAGAGTCGACCGGTGCGTCCTTGTTGCCCTTGCGAAGGCGGAAGAACGCCAGACCACCCAGTGCGGCCAGAACCAGAGCTCCAACAGGCAACAGCCAGGGTGAGCCGGTGATCTGGTCCATGAAAGATGTCTCGACTGCTGGTGGCGCAGGCAATGGTGCCGGTGCAGGCGCTGGGGCAGGCGGTGGTGGTGGAGGCGCTGGAGCAGGCTCAGGCGCTGCTGCAGGTTCCGTCGGAGCCGTTTCAGCGGCTGGGGTGCCTTCTTCTGCTGCTGGCGCTCCCGCAGGGGTTTCTTCGCCTTCGGCAGCTGGGCTTGTTCCTGTGACACCAGGGCCTTCGGCCGACGGGGTCTCCGAGCCAGTCACGGCCGGCGAACCTTCGGGGGCAGCTGGCGCTGCAGGTGTCTTGGTGTTCTCGGCGACCGGCTGCAGGTCCTTGAGCTCTTCAATGTTCTTCTTGAGCTCTTCGGCACGTGCCGCAGCCTCATCTTCCTTGATCTGCTTGGCTATGCGGTCGGCCCTGGCGTCGCCACCAGCGGCTGCCTGGCCCTTGGAAAGCTCAAGGCGGTCTGGTGCTGTGGCTTCTGGCTTGTTCTCTTCGACCTGGGTTTCCACCTTGCCAGTCGCTTCGCGAGCAGCTTCGCCCACACCCGCGTCCGGAATGGCGCCGGCCAGGCGCTCACGATAGGCATTGAAGTCCCTAGCTTGCGAGACGATCATGCGGCGAGCTTCGCCGCGGGACAATCCCTGGGCTTCTTCTGCCGTCGGCATGTCCAGAATCGCACCCGCTTTCAGGCGGTTGACGTTGTTGTCAATGAATGCATTCGGGTTGGCCCGAAGCATGGCCACCAGCATTTGGTCCAGGGACACGTTGGCGGGCAGTGCCGAGCGGGCGATAGCCCCGGCTGTGTCGCCACGCTTGACTGTGACCTGGCCACCTTCAGCCTCCGCTGCACTGGCCGCCGGTGCGGCTGCCGGGGCAGACGCCTTGGGAGCGGATGGGGCCGCCGTCGCAGGGCTTGGAGCTGCTGCTGGCTTGGTCTTGGGCGTGTCAGCTGCCGCTGCAACTGGCTCTGGCGCAGCTTTCTTGGTTCTTGGTGGGTCAAAAAGCAGCGTGTAGTCACGAACAATCTTGCCGGATGCCCAAGTGGCCTCAATGATGAGGTCCATGAAGGGCTCGGTGACAGTCCTGCTGCTGGTGACCGACAGATACGAGGCGCCGGAAGCCGAGCGCTGCAGTTTGACTTCGGCGGTACCGAGGGCAGGGTTGTACTCCATCCCCTTGGCACCAAAATCAGCCGGATTGCCCAGCTTGACCTTCAGTGATGCCGCTTCGTCCGCAGAGATCTGAGGGACAGCAATTTCGGCGCGGAGTGGCTCGCCTAGCGCCGATTTCACGGCCACGCGGCCCAGTGCCAGCGCATTGGCGTCCTGGTGTTGTGCCAGGCCTGTGATCAGCATCACGGCAGCGGCAACCGCATGCATCCGGACAAGGCCTCGAGAACCGCCGCCCTTTTGGGCCTCAGTCTGTTGGAATTGGGGGTGGCGGAACTGTTTTGGCACGTGAACCTCGAAGCTTGTAAATCCGGGAAATGACCTTAGCATCAACGCATTAGAGTGACAAGCTGAGAATTCGCTTGAGTTTCTTTTGCTGCTTTTTACATACTGTAGGAAGCCATTTGTCGTTGCGGTTGCGCAACGACAAGGGGCCGAATGGTCCGGCCCCTTGTGAAGTCCTGATTATGAAAACTTGCTGATCAGGCGTCTAGCAAAATTCGCAGCATGCGGCGCAGTGGCTCTGCGGCTCCCCACAGCAACTGGTCGCCAATGGTGAATGCGCTGAGGTATTGAGGGCCCTGGGCGAGCTTTCGGATGCGGCCCACAGGGATCGTCATGGTGCCAGTGACTGCCACAGGCGTCAGATCCTGCAGGGTGGCTTCCTTGTTGTTGGGAACCACCTTGGCCCATGGGTTGTCAGCGGCGATCATCCCTTCGATTTCGTCGAGCGGCACATCCTTGGTCAGCTTGAAGGTGAGGGCCTGGCTGTGGCAGCGCATGGCACCCACTCGCACGCAGTAGCCGTCAACGGGAATGGCGCTGTTGCCGAAGTCGGGGCCCAGACCCAGAATCTTGTTGGTCTCGGCCATGCCCTTCCATTCTTCCTTGGACATGCCGTCGCCGAGGTCCTTGTCGATCCAGGGGATGAGTGAGCCGCCCAGCGGGACGCCAAAGTTGGCGGTTTCGGCAGCGCTCAGTGAGCGCTGCTTGGCGATGACCTGCCGATCGATCTCCAGGATCGCGCTTTTGGGGTCGTCGAGCAAAGGCTTGACTTCCGCGTAGAGCGTGCCGTATTGGGTCAGCAGTTCGCGCATGTGCTGAGCACCGCCGCCGGACGCGGCCTGATAGGTCTGAGTGTTCATCCACTCCACCAGTCCGGCCTTGTAGAGCGCGCCGACGCCCATGAGCATGCAGCTGACGGTGCAATTGCCACCGACCCAGTTCTTGCCACCCTTGGACATGGCGTCCTTGATGACCGGCATGTTGACCGGATCAAGCACGATCACGGCGTCTTTTTCCATGCGCAAGGCAGATGCAGCATCGATCCAGTGTCCCTGCCAGCCAGCGGCGCGGAGCTTGGGGAAGACTTCATTGGTATAGTCGCCCCCCTGGCAAGTCACGATGATGTCGCAGCGCTTGAGGGCGTCAATATCGTAGGCATCCTGGAGCTTGGTTTCATTCTTCGCCATTGCAGGGGCTGCACCGCCTGCATTGGATGTGGAGAAAAACAGTGGCTCGATCAGGTCGAAGTCCTTTTCTTCGCTCATACGGTCCATCAGGACCGAGCCGACCATGCCGCGCCAGCCGATCAGGCCGACCAACTTGCTGCTACTCATTGCAAACGCCCTTTCTGTTGAGATTCAACAAAGTTCAAAAACAGGTTCAGACCACTTGGAAAGGGCTGACTGTTTGCCCGGCTCGTCTGGCCGGGACAGGGGCGGCGCACGACGAACCAGGCTGAGTCAGCCTTTAATAATGGTGGTCGTGGTCTGGGGGAAGATGGAGTTGTTTGCGCGCGCAGCCACTCCTGTCATGGCGACAGAGGCTGAGGAGGTCAGAAAAGACGCATTGGCGGCAAACATCCTATTAGTATAGCTCACGCGACCTGCCCGAGGAGTGACGGGCTGGACCATTGGCTGGCAAGGCGGCCAATGGAGGATTCAGGATTCCGCTCTCGGTTATCCCGTCGATACACTCTATGTGGATTCTTCGACCAGTGGCTCGCATGCAGGTTTTGACCTGTCGGCGGCGGTGCAGCCCATGGCCAATTCGGCCAGCTTTCATTTGTTGATGGGTGCCATTCTGGTATGGGCCGATCGGCCATGTTGTGTGGGAAGCGCCATTCCGGGGTCCCCGTTTTCATTCCGTTGATCTGTTTCGACAACCGGCAGAAGGTCGTTGATGCCTTTCGTTCCGTTTGAAAAGGGAGTGTGCAGGTGGATTCGACGTTCGACGCTTCTGGCCAGGGTGAGCACGGTGTGTTCTGAGGAGGAAAAAAAGACGGCCTGTGAGGCCGCCCTTCTTTTCTTGTATGGGGGTCAGACTGCGCGAGGCTGTCAGCTCATTGCCTTGACTACCGCATCACCCATCTCGCGGGTTCCGACCTTTGTGGTGCCTTCTTCGCCGGCGAAGATGTCCGGCGTACGCAGTCCTTGTGCCAATACCGACTTGACGGCGTCCTCTATCCGGTCGGCCGCTGCAGCCTGATCCAGCGAGAACCGCAGCATCATGGCCGCACTCAGAATGGTGGCCAGTGGATTGGCAATGCCCTGGCCGGCGATGTCTGGTGCACTGCCATGGCTGGGTTCGTAGAGGCCCTGTTTCTGATCGTTCAGAGAAGCGGAAGGGAGCATGCCGATGGAACCCGTGAGCATGGATGCTTCGTCCGAAAGAATGTCGCCAAACATGTTGCCGGTGACAACCACATCAAACTTCTTGGGCGCTTTGACCAGCTGCATGGCAGCGTTGTCCACGTACATGTGCTCCAGCGTGACGTCCGGGTATTGCTTGTGCACTTCGGTGACCACGTCTTTCCAGAACTGGAAGGTCTCCAGCACGTTGGCTTTGTCCACGGAGGTCACCTTCTTGCCGCGTTTCTGTGCCGCCTGGAAAGCCACATGCGCGATGCGCTCGATCTCTGGTTTGCTGTAGCGCATGGTGTCAAAGGCTTCTTCCGCGCCGGGGAAGTGGCCATCAGAAGCCGTGCGCCGGCCGCGAGGCTGGCCGAAGTAGATGTCGCCGGTGAGTTCGCGGATGATCAGAATGTCCAGGCCGGCGATGAGCTCGGGCTTGAGGCTGGATGCACCGACGAGTTGTTCGTAGCAGATGGCTGGGCGGAAATTGGCGAACAAACCCATCTCCTTGCGCAGACCCAGAATGGCTTGCTCGGGGCGCAGTGGACGGTCAAGCGTGTCGTATTTCCAGTCGCCCACGGCACCGAACAGGATGGCATCGGAAGACTTGGCCAGCTTGAGGGTCGACTCCGGGAGTGGATGGCCGGCCGCCTCATAGGCAGCGCCGCCAACCGGCGCGGTTTCCATGTCAAAGGACAGGTCGAGGGTTTCGAGGACCTTGACGGCTTCGGCAACGATTTCGGGTCCGATGCCATCACCGGGAAGAACTGCGATTTTCATAAGCTAGCTTGATTGGAAATGTTATTGAATCTGGGCGATCTGGAAGCCATGCGTACTCGCAGCGATCCCGGCCAGGGACGCACTGCTGAGCTGAGAGGGCAACTTACATCGTATGGGCCAGCCAGGGCTTGGTGGCCAGACGCTCGGCTTCGTAGGCCTGGATCTTGTCTTTGTGGCGCAGTGTCAGGCCGATATCGTCCAAACCATTCATCAGGCAGTACTTGCGGAAGGCGTTGACTTCGAACGGAATTTCTTCGCCCTGGGGCTTGACGATGACCTGGCGATCCAGATCGATGGTGAGTTCGTAGCCCGGGAATGCGGCCACATCATTGAACAGTTCGTCGACCTGGCGCTCTGGCAACACGATGGGCAGGAGGCCGTTCTTGAAGCAGTTGTTGAAGAATATGTCTGCAAAGCTCGGCGCAATCAAGGCACGGAATCCGTACTGCTCGATGGCCCAGGGTGCATGCTCACGGCTGGAGCCGCAGCCAAAATTCTTGCGGGCAATGAGCACCGATGCTCCCTTGTAGCGCGGCTGATTCAGCACGAAGTCGGGGTTGATTTTGCGCTCTGACTCTGCAATGCCTGGTTGCCCGACATCGAGATAGCGCCACTCGTCGAAAAGGTTCGGACCAAATCCGGTCTTGCGGATGGACTTGAGGAATTGCTTCGGGATGATGGCGTCGGTGTCGACGTTCTCGCGATCCATGGGGGCCACGAGGCCTTTGTGTACGGTGAATTTTTCCATGATGTGCTGTGATTCGTTTTGAAGCGGACTGACCCGCTTACTGGGTTTTCTCTTCGATGGCGTTGCCCGTCTTTTTCAGCGCTTGGCCGGTGGCTTTGCCCGCGCGCTCAATGCCGTGGCCAGTGGCCTTGCCTGCTGTCTCGATGCCATTGGCTGTGGCGTTGCCCGCACGCTGGACGCCGCTGGCGGTTTTGTCAGCCGCTGTGTCAACGCCCCGCTCGACATGACCTGCAACCTTGTTCACGCCGCGAGTGGTGGCTTCGACAGCGCGGTCTGTCCCTCGCCTGGCCGCGGCACTCCCACGCTTGATGCTCTCGTCGATCTGCTGGCCAGCGGTGCCCAACGCGTTGTTGATGCGCTCGATCGTGTCCTGTGCCGCTGCGTGGGGCGTCAAGCCCAGCGACGCGAACAACGCGCCTGCTGTGGCGATTACCCGGGCATTCGCCCCCAGGCCTTGGGGTTGAGGAAGCTTCATTTCGCGTTCTCCCAGGTGCCGCCAGACGTGGAGCAGCTGCCTTGCTGCTTGGCCAGGTTCTTGGCGTTGAGCTTGTAGAAGTGGCGGTCGACGCTGCCAAATGCACCGCGGCAGATGCCCTGCACACCGGACGACTTGCATCTGGGCGCATAGCGCATCGTGGTGGTGCGATCGGTCGCCTGCAGGGACATGGCCTTGAAGCCTTCACAAGCATCACGCAGCTTCTTGGCGTCGACCCCTTTGGAGGCCTGAGCGCACTCCCGCCATTTCTCTGATGAGCCGTCCTTTGCTTCCTTGACGATGTCCATGACGCAGGCCATGTCTTCAGCTTGTGCTGGCGCAACGACAAGTGCAGCGCTGGCGGCGATCAGTCCGGACATGAAGGCAAGGCGCAAAGTAGGCATGGTTCAGGCAATGGTGCGAATGTCGACGAAATGGCCATGAATGGCAGCGGCTGCTGCCATGGCGGGCGAAACCAGGTGGGTGCGACCACCTGCGCCCTGACGACCTTCGAAGTTGCGGTTGCTGGTGGAGGCGCAGCGTTCGCCGGCTTCAAGCCGATCTGCATTCATGGCCAGGCACATGGAGCATCCGGGCTCGCGCCATTCAAAGCCGGCGGCCTTGAAGATCTCGTGCAGGCCTTCCTGTTCGGCCTGTGCCTTGACCAGGCCTGAGCCGGGAACCACCAGTGCCTGCTTCACATTGCGAGAGACCTTCTGGCCGAGCTTCTTGACCACAGCGGCGGCCTCGCGCATGTCTTCGATCCGGCTGTTGGTGCAGGACCCGATGAACACCTTGTCGATGGTGATGTCCTTCATCGGTTTGCCCGGTTCGAGAGCCATGTAGGTCAAGGCTCGCTCCATGGCACCACGCTTGTTGCTGTCCTTTTCCTTTTCAGGGTCGGGAACGCGCAGGTCAACGCCAGTGACCATCTCGGGCGAGGTACCCCAGGTGACTTGCGGCTGGATCTGCGCGGCGTCAAGTTCGATCACGGCGTCAAAAACCGCGTCGCTGTCAGAGTGCAGTGATTTCCAATAGGCCACAGCCTGTTCCCACTCGACCCCGGTGGGGGCGAGAGGTCTGCCCTTGACGTAGTCGATGGTCTTGTCGTCCACGGCCACCATGCCGGCGCGCGCACCGCCTTCGATGGCCATGTTGCAGACCGTCATGCGACCTTCCATTGAGAGGGCTCGGATGGCCGAACCAGCGAATTCAATGGTGTAGCCTGTGCCGCCGGCGGTGCCGATCTTGCCGATGATGGCCAGCACGATGTCCTTGGCTCCGCAACCTTTGGGCAGCTGACCTTCCACTTTGATCAGCATGTTCTTGGCCTTTTTGGCCAGCAAGGTCTGGGTGGCCAGCACGTGTTCCACTTCGGACGTGCCGATGCCATGCGCCAGTGCGCCGAAGGCACCATGGGTGGAAGTGTGGCTGTCGCCACAAACCACGGTCATGCCGGGCAGGGTGGCGCCGTTCTCAGGGCCGATCACGTGGACGATGCCTTGACGCTTGGACATGAAAGGGAAGAACGCGGCAGCACCGAATTCCTCGATGTTGCTGTCCAGCGTGGTGATCTGCTCTTTGCTGATGGGGTCGGCAATGCCGTCGTAGCCCTTTTCCCAGCCGGTGGTGGGTGTGTTGTGGTCTGCCGTGGCAACGACTGAGCTCACGCGCCAGACCTTGCGGTTTGCCTGGCGCAGGCCTTCAAATGCCTGCGGACTGGTGACCTCATGGACCAGGTGACGGTCGATGTAGAGCACGGCGGTGCCGTCTTCTTCGGTGTGGACGACGTGTTCGTCCCAGATCTTGTCGTAGAGAGTGCGTCCCATGGGGCTTTTCCTTTGAAAGGGGAATTTTAGGTCTTGGTCATGTCGCTGACCACTGGGCTCAGGTGTTCGACCAGGAGTTTTGCAGACACAGGCAGAGATTCGAAGTCGCGGGCCACCAGTTCGATACTGCGGGTAGCCCATTTGTCGGTGAGGGCAACCCCCGCCAGGTGGCCCACGCCGTGCATCAGCTCGAATGCCCGGCGCGGCATCAGGCCAATGCCCAGGCCGTTGTGGATCATCCGGCACATGGCGTCCAGACCGGTCACGCGGATGCGCAAGCGGATCGCTCGGTCGGCGGCCTGGGCGGCGCTGTGCATGGCTTGGTAGATCGAGCTCTTGGCATCCAGGCCAACGTGGTCCCAGTCGAGGGTGTCGACAAAAGCAATCGAGGTTTGTCGGGCCAGGAGATGCTGGCGCGGAACCACCAGAACCAGGTGGTCGATTTTGTAGTTCCGGGCTTGCAGGTTCTGGCTGGCTGCCCGCGCGCCGGTGTGGCAGATGCCAAGGTCGGCAGCGCCTTCTTGTACGGCACGCATGACCTCGGCCGAGAGATGCTCTTCCAGGTCGATCTTGATGGTGGGGTGTTGGTCAACGAAGCGCCCCAGGTCGTCCGGCAGGTACTGGACGATCGCTGAGATATTGGCGTGCACCCGCACATGCCCGCGAATCCCTTCTGCGTATTCGGAGAGCTCGCTCTGCATCTTCTCCAAACTGAAGAGCACAGCATGGGCGTGGTGCAAAAGACTTTCGCCAGCCGGGGTGGGACGCACGCCTCTGGCATGGCGCTCCAACAAGGGCGTGCCGATCGCGGCCTCAAGCTCGGAAAGCCGCTTGCTGACGGCCGAGGCAGCGACGTATTCCTGCGTCGCTGCGCGCGCAATGCTGCCTCTCTCACAAACGGCAATGAACAATTGCAGCGTGGTGAGGTCGATGCGGCGAGCAAAGCTTCGATCGAGTACCTGGACCATGTAGGAGCGAGGGATAGGGGTGACAGATGGGGTATGACATCGCATATTGCGATGGAAATTCCATTTTCTACTTAAATTATGGTCATAGCCATCGCGAAATGCGATGGGTGTGTGCAGAAACAGAAAAGCCCGCCGAAGCGGGCCATTCTGTCGTTGCTGTTGACGCAGCAGATCAGCGCTGGAAGCTGGCTGGCACGTCGCGGCGGGTGGCGCCGGTGAACAGCTGGCGTGGGCGGCCGATCTTGTACTCTGGGTCGGCCAGCATTTCGTTGAGCTGGGCAATCCAGCCAACGGTACGGGCCAGTGCAAAGATACCGGTGAACAGGCTGACCGGGATGCCGATCGCGCGCTGAACGATGCCAGAGTAGAAGTCGACGTTCGGGTAGAGCTTGCGCTGCACGAAGTAATCGTCTTCCAGTGCGATCTTCTCCAGCTCCTTGGCCAGGGCAAACAGAGGATCTTTCTCCAGCCCCAGCTCGGCCAGCACTTCGTTGCAGGTTTCCTGCATGAGCTTGGCGCGAGGGTCGTAGTTCTTGTACACGCGGTGACCAAAGCCCATCAGCTTCACGCCGGAGTTCTTGTCCTTGACCTGCTCCATGAACTCGCCGACCTTGGCCACGCCACCGCTGGCCTGGATCTGCTCGAGCATGTTCAGGCAGGCCTCGTTGGCGCCGCCGTGCGAAGGGCCCCACAGGCAGGCCACACCAGCGGAGATGGCTGCGAACGGGTTGGTGCCGGAGGAACCGCACAAACGGACCGTAGACGTGGACGCGTTCTGCTCGTGGTCAGCGTGCAGGATGAAGATGCGGTCCATGGCCTTTTCGATGACCGGGTTCACCTTGTACTCTTCGCAAGGCGTGCCGAACATCATGCGCAGGAAGTTGCCTGCGTAGCTCAGCTCGTTGCGCGGGTACATGTAAGGCTGGCCCAGACCGTACTTGTATGCCATCGACACCAGGGTGGGCAGCTTGGCAATCAGTCGGATGGCCGCGATTTCGCGGTGCTCGGGGTTCGCGATGTCGGTGCTGTCGTGGTAGAAGGCAGACATGCCGCCCACCAGGCCGGTCAGGACCGCCATGGGGTGGGCATTGCGGCGGAAGCCGCGCAGGAAGAACTGCATCTGCTCGTTGACCATGGTGTGGTTGATCACGAGCTTGTGAAAGTCCTCGCGCTCTTTCTCGTTGGGCAGTTCGCCCTTGAGCAGCAGGTAGCAGGTATCGAGGAAGTCACACTGGGTGGCCAGTTGCTCGATGGGGTAGCCACGGTAGAGCAGCTCGCCCTTGTCGCCGTCGATGTAGGTGATGGCCGACTGGCAAGCTGCGGTGGACAGGAAGCCGGGGTCGTAGGTGAACATTCCGGTCTGGCCGTACAGCTTGCGGATGTCGATCACGTCAGGGCCGATCGACCCGGCGTACACCGGCAGCTCGACGCTCGGGCTGCCGTTGGAGAACGACAGGGTAGCCTTGTTGTTGTCTACGAGTTTCATGCAGTTTCCTTTTTAGGGGCTAACGTTGGAGGGGGCCTCGCGCAGCAGACCCAGCACTTGTGTGACGGACTCGTCACGTGCCAGATCGCCTTCAGGTGCCTTGCGCCCAAGCAACAGATCCAGAAGGTCGTTGTCGGACAGATCCATGAGCACGCCGAGGGCCTCTGCCTGCCGGACGGTCAGGCTCGATTCATATCTGGCGAAGAAACGCTCGATGAACAAATCGTTCTCGAGCAGACCACGCCGGCAGCGCCACTTGAGCTTGCTCAGTGCGCGCTCGCCAATCAGCGCATCTGCGCTGTTGGGGTTTGTGGTGCTGGCTTCCGGCATGGCAGACGATGGTTCGTATGGAGCCTTAAACGGCGCGACGAACCATGAGTTCCTTGATCTTGCCGATCGCCTTGGTGGGGTTCAGACCCTTGGGGCAGACATCGACACAGTTCATGATGGTGTGGCAGCGGAAGAGCCGGTATGGGTCTTCCAGGTTGTCCAGGCGCTCAGATGTGGCCTCATCGCGGCTGTCGGCGATGAAGCGGTATGCCTGCAGCAGACCAGCGGGTCCGACGAACTTGTCGGGGTTCCACCAGAAGCTGGGGCAGCTGGTCGAGCAGCTGGCGCACAGAATGCACTCGTACAGGCCGTTGAGCTCTTCGCGCTCTTCAGGGCTTTGCAGGCGCTCTGTCTCGGGCGCTTGCTGTTCGTTGATCAGGTAAGGCTTGACGCTGTGGTACTGCTTGAAGAACAGCGTCATGTCGACGATCAGGTCGCGAACCACTGGCAGGCCTGGCAGCGGCTTGAGGACGATATCGCCCTTCAGCGTGTTCAGGTTGGTCAGGCAGGCCAGACCGTTCTTGCCGTTGATGTTCATGGCATCAGAGCCACAAACACCTTCGCGGCAAGAGCGGCGGAACGAGATGGTGGGGTCGACGGCCTTGAGCTTGATCAGGGCGTCAAGCAGCATGCGCTCGCTGCCGTCGAGTTCGACCTCGACGGACTGCATGTACGGCTTGGCATCCTTGTCCGGGTCGTAGCGATAGATCTTGAAAGTGCGTTTTGCCATTTTGTGGGGCTCCTGGGCTTTTTCTCGATGCGGACAGCGATCAGAAGGTGCGGACCTTGGGTGGCACGGTCTCGGCGGTCAGAGGCTTGGTGCGCACGGGCTTGTAGGCCAGGCGGTTGCCGTCCTTGTACCAGAGGGTGTGCTTCATCCAGTTGGCGTCATCGCGGCCAAGTGGAGCAGTCGGGTGATCTTCGTCATGCTCGTAGTCGCGAACAAGGTGAGCACCCCGGCACTCGGTACGTGCGGCCGCGCTCTCGATGGTGGCCTGGGCGGCTTCCATCAGGTTCTCGACTTCCAGCGCCTCGACACGCGCGGTGTTGAAGACCTTGGACTTGTCCTTGAGTCCGATGTTCTCCACTCGGGCGCGGATCTCGGCGATCTTCTTCACGCCTTCGTTCATGACTTCCTGGCTGCGGAACACGCCGGCGTGCGCCTGCATGATCTGCCGGATGTCGTTGGCAACGTCCTGGGCATATTCGCCCTTGTCGTTCGACTCCAGCTTGGCCAGGCGAGCCAGGGTGAAATCGGCGGCGTCAGCGGGCAGCGCCTTGTGTTCCTTGTTCTTGTCGTTGAATTCGACAATGTGATTGCCGGCGGCGCGGCCGAAGACCAGCAGGTCGAGCAGGGAGTTGGTGCCCAGGCGGTTGGCGCCGTGCACCGATACGCAAGAGCATTCGCCCACAGCGTAGAGGCCGTTGATTGGAACGTCCTGGCCGTCGCGCTGTTCCACCACCTGACCGTGGATGTTGGTGGGGATGCCACCCATCTGGTAGTGGATGGTCGGCACCACAGGGATCGGCTCCTTGGTGATGTCGACGTTGGCGAAGTTGTGGCCGATTTCTTCCACCGAAGGCAGGCGCTTGCGGATGGTCTCGGCGCCCAGGTGGTCGAGCTTGAGCAGGATGTAGTCCTTGTTAGGACCGCAACCACGGCCTTCCAGGATTTCCTGACCCATGCAACGGGAGACGAAGTCACGCGGCGCCAGATCCTTCAGCGTGGGTGCGTAGCGCTCCATGAAGCGCTCGCCTTCGCTGTTGAGGAGAATGGCACCCTCGCCACGGCAGCCTTCGGTCAGCAGCACGCCAGCACCGGCCACGCCGGTCGGGTGGAACTGCCAGAACTCCATGTCCTGCAAGGCAATGCCCGCACGGGACGCCATGCCCAGGCCGTCGCCGGTGTTGATGAAGGCGTTGGTGGAAGCCTGGTAGATGCGACCTGCGCCACCGGTGGCCAGCAGCACCGTCTTGGCTTGCAGCACGTAGGTTTCGCCGGTCTCCATCTCCAGCGCCGTCACGCCCACCACATCGCCGTCGGCGTCGCGGATCAGGTCCAGTGCCATCCACTCCACGAAGAAGGTGGTGCGTGCCGACACGTTGGCCTGGTAGAGGGTGTGCAGCATGGCGTGGCCGGTGCGGTCAGCGGCAGCGCAGGCGCGCTGAACAGGCTTTTCGCCGAAGTTGGCGGTGTGACCGCCGAACGGACGCTGGTAGATGGTGCCGTCAGGGTTGCGGTCAAATGGCATGCCCATGTGCTCCAGGTCGTAGACGACCTTCGGCGCCTCACGGCACATGAATTCGATCGCGTCCTGGTCTCCGAGCCAGTCGGAACCCTTGACGGTGTCGTAGAAGTGGTATTCCCAGTTGTCTTCGCTCATGTTGCCCAGCGATGCCGAGACGCCACCCTGGGCTGCCACGGTGTGGGAGCGGGTCGGGAAGACCTTGGAGAGCACGGCGACCTTGAGGCCGGCGCGCGCCAGTTGCAGCGATGCACGCATGCCGGAGCCGCCAGCTCCGACGATGACCACGTCAAACTTGCGCTTGGGGAGGGATGCAGTGGTGGTCATGGATCAGAGTCTCCAGAGAACTTGAATGGCCCAGCCCAGGCAGCCCACGAGCCAGACGATGGTGAATACATGCAGGGCCACGCGGATACCTGCGGGTTTGACGTAGTCCATCCAGATATCGCGCATGCCGATCCAGATGTGATAAGCGATGGCCAGGAAGGCGGCGAAGGTCAGGGCCTTCATCCACTGAGGGGCAAAGATGGATGCCCAGCCTTCATAGCCCAGTGGGCCTTTGTGGAAAAGCACGCTGGCCAGGACGATGATGGTCAGGATGGCGAAAAGGGCGCCAGTCACGCGCTGGGCCAGCCAGTCTCGCAAGCCATAGTGGGCGCCGGTGACGACGCGCTTTGAACCGTAGTTGACGGACATGGGGATTTACCTCTTGTGGGTCTTGGGGTCAGTACAGGCCAAACAGCTTGGCGCCCAGAACCAAGGTCAAGGCGATGCTCAGCACCAGGGTGACCATGGCAGAAGACTTGCCGAACTCCTTGGTCACAGAGTGCGTCATGTCCATGTACAGGTGACGCACACCTGCGATAAGGTGGTGCAGGTAGGCCCAGATAACTCCGAGCACGACAAGCTTGAGCAGCCAGCCGGGCACGAAGCCCAGTCCGGAAGCAAACGCTGCCTGGAATCGTTCGTGGGAAATTTCAGATGACACGGAGGTGTCGAACAGCCAGACGATCAGTGGCAGCAGCAGGAACATCAGGGCGCCGCTGACGCGATGCAGGATCGAGACCCAGCCGGCGGCGGGGAGCCGGTAGGTGGTCAAATCCTTAAGGGCGTTGATGTTGCGGAACTCTGGCCGCTTCTGGGTCACATCAGACATGGTGGGCTTTCTTCCTTAGGGGATCGAACGTGGGTGAAACCGCTTTGTAACTGACAGGTAACTCACCCTGAAAGACCGCAAATTCTATTGCAATGCACCATACCCGAGGCTGACACTCGGCTGTTGCAGACATAAAAAATGCGGTTCGTGGGTGGCATGGGGAATTGTCGGATCAGCTCAATTCGTTGTGGTAATGCCGGGCGTCGGTACGGTAGAGTCCGCGCCGCAGCTCCATGGGCACATCGTTATAAGTGAAGGCCAGGCGCTCGACACTCAGCAGGGGGTGGCCATTTTCGACCCCCAGCAATCCTGCTATTTCGTCATCAGCGCTGACCGCCTTGAGTTTTTCTGTGGCGCGCACCATGCGCACGCCGAACTGGGCTTCGAACAAGGCATACATGGGGCCCTTGTCCTCGGCCAGGGTTTCCTGGGTGAGCCCCTTGAACGCCACACCGGGCAGCCACAGGTCTTCCAGAATGGTGGGAATGCCGCCGAAAGCCAGCACCCGGCGAACCTGCAGCACCGGGTCACCCGTGCGAAGGCTGAGCTGACGGGCAACTTCGGCGGGCGCGCGCAGCCGCTTGCATTCAATGATATGCCGTTCAGCCGGTCCCTGGCTGTCCGGCTGACCTGTGTCCGGTAACAGGCGCAGGAAACGATACTGGATGTGCTGCTCGGAGTGAGTGGCCACAAACGTGCCCTTGCCCTGCCGGCGGACAAGCAGGTTGTCAGTGGCCAGCTCGTCGATGGCCTTTCGCACGGTGCCCTGGCTGACCTTGAAACGCGCAGCGAGGTCGAATTCGCTGGGAATCATGTCGCCCGGCTTCCACTCGCCGGCCTGCAGGCTTTGCAGGATCAGTGCCTTGATCTGCTGGTACAGCGGGCTGAATGCAGGCGCGCCCATCCCGCCAGCCGCGTCTGGCGGGGCAGTGGCCGGTTCGGGCCCGCGTGGGGCGTCCGAATCGTTGCTGGATGGGCTGTTGGTGGACATGTGGTGTCGCGTCAGGTCGTCGTCAGGGCCAGTCGTATGCTTCGCTGGCGAATGTCCAATCATATCTTATATAAGACATAAGACAAATTGACGTTTGCGTGCTTGCAAGAGTAAACTTGCAGGCTGACTTGTTCGCGTCATCAGGGTTTACCCCGTGTGAATAATGGCGCACTCTTGAGCTGGCGGACGCCCAAAAGGCCCGCCCACGCCTTTTTTCTAGAACCTCTCTATTGGAGTTTTCATTCATGAGCAAAAAGCCTGTTCGCGTTGCCGTTACTGGTGCCGCTGGCCAAATTGGTTACGCCCTGCTGTTCCGTATTGCTTCTGGCGAGATGCTGGGCAAGGATCAGCCCGTGATCCTGCAATTGCTGGAGATTCCGAATGAGAAAGCCCAGAGCGCCCTCAAAGGCGTGATGATGGAGTTGGAAGACTGCGCCTTCCCTCTGCTGGCTGGCATGGAAGCCCACAGCGATCCGATGACGGCGTTCAAGGACACCGACTACGCACTGCTCGTCGGCGCTCGCCCTCGTGGACCTGGCATGGAGCGCGCCGATCTGCTGGCCGCCAACGCCCAGATCTTCACGGCCCAGGGCAAGGCCCTGAACGCTGTGGCTTCCCGCGACGTCAAGGTGCTGGTGGTTGGCAACCCTGCCAACACCAATGCCTACATCGCCATGAAGTCTGCGCCGGACCTCAAGCCCGGTAACTTCACCGCCATGCTGCGCCTGGATCACAACCGCGCCGCTTCCCAACTCGCTGCCAAGACGGGCAAGCCAGTGGCAGCCATCAAGAAGCTGGCTGTCTGGGGCAACCACTCTCCTACCATGTATGCCGACTACCGCTTTGCCACCATTGAAGGTGCATCGGTCAAGGACATGATCAACGATCAGGAATGGAACAAGAACGTGTTCCTGCCAACCGTGGGCAAGCGTGGAGCCGCCATCATCGAGGCGCGTGGCCTGTCTTCCGCTGCCTCTGCTGCCAACGCGGCCATCGATCACATGCGTGACTGGGCCCTGGGCACCAAAGGCGAGTGGGTCACCATGGGCATTCCATCCAAGGGCTGGTACGGCATTCCTGAAGACGTGATGTTCGGTTTCCCTGTCACTTGCGAGAACGGCGAGTACAAGGTTGTGGAAGGTCTGGAAATCGATGCTTTCTCTCAAGAGTGCATCGACAAGACCCTGGCCGAACTGCAAGGCGAGCAAGACGGCGTCAAGCACCTGCTCTGATGCCGTCAAGAGCGGTTGCATGACACGAATTCGTCATGTAACCGCTTGGTAACCCAGCCAGCCATGCCACATCCAAACGACGTTTTACTGGGGTCTCAGGCCAGTGCTTTCGCGCTGCCGGTCTGCGATCACTACAGCGGCGTCGAGTCACGGATGGTCAAGAGCCTGAAGCTTCAGGCCGAGTTCACCGAAGAATTTGGCGCCTGCGTTTTTGATGTCACGCTCGATTGCGAGGACGGGGCACCTGTGGGTGGCGAGGCCGAGCATGCCGAGCTGGTCACCTCGCTGGCGCTGAGTGCGCCCCCAGGCAGCCGTGTGGCTGCCCGGGTCCATCCGGTGGATCACGGCAGCTTTGAGGCCGATGTGGCCACCATTGCTGGCAAGGCTGGTCATCGCCTGGTGCACCTGATGGTGCCCAAGGTGGAGACGCTGGCCGATGTCGAGCGGGCAGTCAGGTCGGTGGATGCCGCCGGCGCAACAGCGCTTCCCCTGCACGTGCTCGTTGAATCATCGGGCGCTGTGCATCGGGTCTTCGACATCGCGAGCCATCCACGTGTACAGAGCTTGAGCTTCGGTCTGATGGACTTCGTTTCATCCCACGGCGGCGCCATTTCGGCCGACGGCATGGGTGTGAAAGGACAGTTCAGTCATCCGCTTGTCGTGCGGGCCAAGGTGGAAATCGCCGCAGCCTGTCATGCGCATGGCAAAGTGCCTTCGCACAATGTCGTGACAGAGTTCAAGGATCAGGATGCCTTGGCGCATGCTGCGCACAAGGCGGCGGCCGAGCTGGGTTACACGCGCATGTGGAGCATTCACCCGGACCAGATCCGGACCATCATCGCTGCGTTCTCGCCATCACAGGCCGAGATCGATGTGGCGGTGGACATCATTGAGCGGGCTGCGGCGGCCGATTGGGCGCCAGTGCAGCACGATGGCCGTCTGCACGACAGGGCCAGCTACCGCTACTACTGGCAACTGATTGAGCGCGCCTGGCGCACGGGTCTGCAGTTGCCTGAATCAGTCAGGCAGTGGTTTGCCACTGCCGATGCGCCGTCGCATGGCGTCTGATTCGATCGACCCGAAAACGATTTAAAAATTTCAAGTTTCGATTCCCACGTTCAACTCTCGGAGAACACCATGTCCAACTTCCTCGCTGACTACCGCGCCCACGTTGCCGAACGTGAAGCGCTGGGCATCCCGGCCCTGCCGCTGGACGCCAAGCAAGTGTCTGACCTGATCGAGCTCATCAAGAACCCGCCCGCTGGCGAGGAAGCTTTCCTGATGGACCTGCTGACCAACCGCGTGCCACCTGGCGTGGATGACGCGGCCAAGGTCAAGGCCAGCTTCCTGGCTGCCGTGGCACATGGCGACGAAAAAGTCGGCCTGGTGTCCAAGGCCAAGGCTGCCGAGTTGCTCGGCACCATGGTCGGTGGCTACAACGTGCACACCCTGATCGAGTTGCTTGAAGACGCCGAGGTGGCCGATATCGCCGCTGAAGGTCTGAAGAAGACCCTGCTGATGTTCGACTTCTTCAATGACGTCGCTGAAAAAGCCAAGGCCGGCAACGCCAAGGCCAAGGAAGTCATGCAGTCGTGGGCCGACGCCGAGTGGTTCACCAGCCGCCCTGAAGTCGAGAAGAAGATCACTGTCACCGTGTTCAAGGTGCCCGGCGAGACCAACACCGACGATCTGTCGCCCGCACCTGATGCCTGGAGCCGTCCGGACATCCCGATGCACTACCTGGCGATGCTCAAGAACACCCGTCCTGACGCTGCTTTCAAGCCGGAAGAAGACGGGAAGCGCGGCCCGATGCAGTTCATCGAAGACCTCAAGGCCAAGGGCCATACCGTCGCCTATGTTGGCGACGTGGTGGGCACCGGTTCTTCGCGCAAGTCCGCCACGAACAGTGTGATCTGGGCCACCGGTCAGGACATCCCGTTCGTGCCGAACAAGCGTTTTGGTGGCGTGACCCTGGGCGGCAAGATCGCTCCGATCTTCTTCAACACCCAGGAAGATTCCGGCGCGCTGCCGATCGAAGTGGACGTCACCAGCCTGGAGATGGGCGACGTGATCGACATCTACCCCTACGAGGGCAAGATCGAGAAGAACGGTGCCAAGGTTGCCGACTTCGAACTCAAGAGCCAGGTGTTGCTGGACGAAGTCCGCGCCGGTGGCCGTATCAACCTGATCATCGGCCGCTCGCTCACCGCGAAGGCACGTGAGGCACTGGGTCTGCCTGCTTCGACCGAGTTCCGTCTGCCGGTTGCCCCTGTCGATACCGGCAAGGGCTTCACGCTGGCCCAGAAGATGGTTGGCCGCGCTTGTGGTTTGCCAGAAGGTCAGGGCATCCGCCCCGGCACTTACTGCGAGCCCAAGATGACCACCGTCGGTTCACAGGACACCACTGGCCCGATGACCCGCGACGAGCTGAAAGATCTGGCTTGCCTGGGCTTCTCTGCCGACCTCGTGATGCAGTCTTTCTGCCACACCGCAGCCTATCCCAAGCCGGTCGATGCCAAGATGCACCGCGAGCTGCCTGCCTTCATCTCCAACCGTGGTGGTGTTGCCCTGCGCCCAGGCGACGGTGTGATCCACAGCTGGCTCAACCGTCTGCTGCTGCCTGATACCGTGGGTACTGGTGGTGACTCGCATACCCGTTTCCCGATCGGCATTTCCTTCCCGGCCGGTTCCGGTCTGGTGGCCTTCGGCGCCGCCACCGGTGTGATGCCACTGGACATGCCTGAGTCTGTCCTGGTGCGCTTCAAGGGCAAGATGCAGCCAGGCGTGACCTTGCGTGATCTGGTGCATGCCATCCCGCTGTACGCGATCAAGGCCGGTCTGCTGACCGTGGCCAAGGCTGGCAAGAAGAACATCTTCTCCGGTCGCGTGCTGGAAATCGAAGGTCTGCCAGACCTGAAGGTCGAGCAGGCGTTCGAGCTGTCCGACGCATCTGCTGAGCGCTCTGCGGCCGGCTGCACGATCAAGCTCAACAAGGAGCCGATCGTCGAGTACCTGAAGTCGAACATTGTTCTGATGAAGAACATGATCGCCGACGGCTACGAAGACGCCAAGACCCTGGCTCGCCGTATCGAGAAAGTGGAAGAGTGGCTGGCCAAGCCAGATCTGCTGGAAGCCGACGCCGACGCCGAGTATGCCGCTGTGATCGAGATCGATCTGGCCGACATCAAAGAGCCAATCGTCTGCTGCCCGAACGACCCCGACGATGCCAAGACCCTGTCCGACGTGGCCGGCACCAAGATAGACGAAGCCTTCATCGGTTCTTGCATGACCAACATCGGTCACTTCCGTGCGGCAGCGACGGTGCTGGGTGGCGCGCGTGACATCCCGGTCAAGCTGTGGGTGGCACCCCCGACCAAGATGGACGAGAGCGAGCTGATGAAGGAAGGCCACTACGCCGCCTTCGGCACGGCCGGTGCCCGCACCGAAATGCCAGGCTGCTCGCTGTGCATGGGTAACCAGGCGCAGGTGAGGGAGGGCGCTACTGTCATCTCGACTTCCACTCGCAACTTCCCGAACCGCCTCGGCAAGAACACGCAAGTGTTCCTGGGTTCGGCCGAACTGGCTGCAGTGGCTTCCAAATTGGGTAAGCTGCCTTCCAAGGAAGAGTACCTGGCAGCCACCGGCGTCATCACTGAGAAGGCCGACCAGATCTACAAGTACATGAACTTCGACCAGATCGAAGAGTACGTGGAAACGGCCAAGGACGTGACGGCCTGAGCCTTGCGCGAGCCTCATGGCAAATGAGAAACGGCCCCTGACGGGGCCGTTTTTTTTGCACCCCTGAGATGTGTCGCGTGCCTGCACGCCAGGCACGGGCGGTGGCCACGACATCCGACACCTCTTGGACTTCAAGCTTGGCGCGTTTGGCCGGTGACCGGGCTGTGAGGCCCGTTGATCGGTATCTGGGTGGTGCTGCGGTCCGGGGTGCTTGGCGGAGCAGTGTGCCTTCGCTATGCTCGCTGCGGTGAGACGCAATTCCAGAAACCTGAAATCGATCAAGCTGGGGGCTGGCGGCCGTTTGGGTGCCATGCTGTTTGCCGCTGTGTTTGCGCTGGGGTTTGGCGCGGGAGGCATATGGGGCGGCCTGCTTCCTCTCTACGATACCTTTCGTGCCAAAGTGGCTGTACAGGGGTGGCATCAGGTGCCGGCGCAAATCCTGGAGAGTCAGCTGTCGTCTCGCCGAAGCGACGACAGCACCGTGTACCGGGCCGATATCCGCTACCAGTACACCTTCAACGGGCAGAGCTATGAAAGCCGGCGCGTCGGTCTGGCGACGGTCATGGGCTCGGACAATATTGGCGACTGGCATCAGCAGTGGGTTAGCCGTGCCGAGCGGGCCAGGTCGCAAGGGCAGAGCCTCACCGCTTGGGTCGATCCGCAGTCGCCGGGTCAGGCACTGCTGGATCCGGACATCCGGTGGCCCAAGATGGCATTGCACTTGCCATTTGCAATTGTGTTCACGGGTGTCGGTCTGGGTGCAGGCTGGGTCTTCTTCTCGCTGGCGGCCAGGCGGGATGAAAAGCTCGTGGCAGCGGCAGGTGCACGCTCGGTGCAACCATCGGCAAAGAAGAGCTCGGCGAGCAAGCAGCTTGCCGGCGCGTGGATCATGGCCGTGTTCTGGTGCGGTTTGAGCTTTCCTGTCGCTGCGGTTTTCTGGATGACCGGTGCGCCCTGGCTGGTGCGATTGATGTTGCTGGGTTTTGTGGCCATTGGCATCGGCCTGCTGGTTTTTGCCTTCCGGCAAACACGTAAAGCCAGGCGCTATTCGGCGGCCAATTTCCTGCTCGATCCCGCCAGTCCAAAGGCAGGGCAGCGGTTTGAAGTGTCGTTGAGCACGCCGGTTGAAGAGGAGGGGGCCGCATTGACCACCGGGCTGAAGCCGATGAAGATGCGACTGTCACACTGGCGAGTCAATGATGCGGGATCGGGCACCAGTCAGCGGCGTGTGGAGACCATGGAAGCTGAGGCCGCTGGCATTCCCGACATGCAAGGCAGCATTCGGTGGATGGCCCACTTCGAGCTGCCAGAAGACGCGCCGACGTTCGGAGCGCGTCGCTCTGGAGAGCGGGTGGAGTGGCGGCTGGAGTTGTTGAAGCAGGATGGTTCGCTGGATGTGAGTTTTGATGTGCCGGTAGAAGGCAGTGCATCCGTTGCCCATCAGCCAGACCGGTTTGCGGAGAACCTTGACTTTCGAACGGAGCACGCCCTGGACGCCAGTGAGTCCGGGTTTGCAACAGAGGCTAGCAGGCCCTCCATGCCACCTCAGGTCAGCGTAGCGGAGATGCCGGACGAATGGGTGCTGAAGTTCAGGCAGAAGCCGTGGCGAATTGCTGCTCTGGTGAGTCTGGTCCCATTGGCGACCTTGCTCGTCATCTGGTGGAACCAGGTGCCTGCACAAGCTGATGCCTGGGATTTCTACCTGCGGTGGCCCGCGTTCTGGGCGGCTGTCGTTTGGCTGTTTACTTTGCATGCAGCCACGCGCAGCTGGGCACTGGGTGTTACCGACCAGTCATTGGTGGTGAGAAGAGGTTCGTGGGTCTGGCGTCGCAAGGATGTACTGCCCGCCGAGGCGGCGGAACGCATGTTCTTCAAGCTGCTGTTCTCCTCGGGTGGCAATGCGTCGCATCCGCGGAAGAACTATTTCGGGCTTTATGCCCGGCCGAAAGAGGGAGCAAAGCCCGTCTTGTTGACGACGGGCCTGCCTGAAAAGGCCGGTGCAGAAGCCGTAGGCGAAGCCATTCGGCGAGCGAAGGCCCACCGGGAAGGGCGTTTCTCGCCTGGGGCAGAGCCGGACAATGCGGCGTCTGCGCGAGGTGCTGGCTGGGGCCTCATTCTGTGGGCCGCATTTCTGGCCGCGCTGTATCTCGCACGATCTCAATGGACGGGGCTTTTCTGAGGCCGGCGAGCTCGGCTCAGATTTCAAAAACTGGTTCAGTGGGTACCTGCCAGCAAGCCTCGCCAACCTGGCCAGCTTTCTCTGGCGACTGCAAACTTGCGGGTGGCATGGCTCCAGGACTCGCCGTTGGCCATGGCATTGCGGAAACCGTTGGCGTCGACAATCCTGGTGCCGCCCATCAAAGTGACGCCGCGCTCGAACAGTTCGTCTGGCCATAAGCCGGCAGATGGACCGATCAGAGCGAACCGCCCGGCTTTGGGCGCTGCACCGAGCATTTCGTCCAGTGTGTCGTTGAGCAGCATGGTGGAGGTGCCGACGACCACATTGCAGTCGCGCAAGACGTCTCTGTCGGTGGTGATGGTGACGTTGGGGAAACGCTCTTGTTGCAGGTGGACAATCTCTTCGCTCATCTCCACCACCGACAGGCGACCACCCACAGCATCGATGCGCCTGACCAGCGGAGGGAAGAAACCGATCATGCCGAGGTGATCGTCCGGTCCGAGAACAATGTCGCCCAGCGAATTGCCGGCGGATGGCGGCTCATAGCCACAGCGCCGCCAAACCGAGTCCGTCAGTGCATTGGCCGCAGCCAGGGCCACTGCCCGTTTCACCGGGTCGCTGCTGGTGAGTTGACAGGCGAGCCCCATGGCATCGGCACCAGCCAGCGGTGTTTTTCCACCATGGGTACGGAGGATGTTCTCCAGTGTGTCGCCCAGCAGAATGTACGACAGGCCGAATGCGCCGTCTTCGAGCTCGATGGCACAGAACTCGGCATCGTGCTCACCTGCTGCCTCCACCCTCCTGGGCACATGGAGGCATCGGACAGCTGGTGACGGAAAGCGGTTGGCGATGGTCTGCAGCTGCTCCAGTATGGCGGTCGCCACTGGCTGGCGCGCTGGTGGTTGGACATGGCTCATGGCTTCATGTTAGTGCCAAACCATCGAGATGCGAACGCCAGAGTGCTTCAGGCAGAGACTTCCGTGCGCTGCGGGCCGTCAAGGCATGGCTGGCAATGAAGCCGCCATGGCTTGCAACATGGTGGAACTCGCATCGTCGCCGGGGAAGAATGTCTCCAGTGCGAGTTCCTGCAAGGTGATGTCCGTGGGCGAACCAAATACGGTGGTGGTGCTGATGAGGTGGAGCAGACCTGCCTCGGTTCGCAGCAGGAAAGGCATGAGCACACCCGGGTGTTCACCCTCCAGCGCAGGTGGCGCAGGCTCAGGAGAGCCTGGGTAGGCTTGCAGCTCGGAGAGCAGAGCAGCCAGCCCGTCGTCGCCGGTGGCCTGAATCTGCAGTCTCAGGCGTTCGAACAAATGCTCGCGCCATTGGTCCAGATTCAGGATGCGCGGGGCCAACCCTTTGGGGTGCAAGCTGATGCGCAACAGGTTGAGTGGGCCGTCGAGCAGCGAAGGGTCGATGCCGGTGAGGAAGGCCTGTGCCATCCGGTTGGACAACACCATGTTCCAGTGTCGGTCAAACGCCACTGCTGGCCAGGGCTCGTGTCGGTCGAGCAAGTGCTGAACGGCTTTTCGGGCCGCTTGCATGCTGGGGTCGTCGAGGCTGAGTGACTTGTACATCGGCGCGTAGCCGGCCGAGGTGAGCCAGCGGTTGCGCTCACGAAGCGGAACGTTGAGCCGGTCACACAGGCGAATCACCAGTTCGCGGCTGGCATTGGCCCGACCGGTCTCAACGCAACTGAGGTGGCGCGTGGACATGTCTGCTTCGCTGGCCAGCTCGAGTTGGCTCAGGCGCCGCAACCGCCGCCAATGGCGCAGATGATCGCCCAGGCTGGCCAGGCGGGCTGATGAGCGAATCTTGTTTGGGGTGTCCATGTCGCCATGCTAGCGCGGTCTGGCGCGAGCTTCATGACCTCCGAGGTCATGGACCTGATGTTCGCTGGGCTGGACGATGAATGGAAGGTCATCGACTGGCCTGGCTTCCCATTCCAAGCTCCCTTTTCACATTTGTCCAGGAGAACTCATCATGAACGTGTCTACCCAAACCCTTCGCACAGTGTTGCTGATCGACAGCGTGGCCGGCCTGGCCATGGCGACCTCGCATGGTCTCGCAGCGGATCCCCTGTCTGTCTGGACGGGTATTCCGTCTGAGTGGCTGGTGGCGGCCGCCGTCGTTGTGTTCGCAGCGGCGAGCGTGGCGGGCTTGCTGGGGTTGCGCTCCGTACCGCCCGGCGGGATGGTGCGGATGCTGGCCGCAGGCAACTTTGCCTGGGTGGTGGCCAGTCTGTGGCTGGCTTTTGTGGCACCCATCGAGATCACGGCCATTGGCGTGATCTGGGTGATTGCTCAGGCCGTGTTCGTGTTTGTTCTGGCCGAAATGGAATGGATGGGCGCCAGCAACAGCGCCCGCCTTTCCATGGCTTGATTCAATCGCAACAGAACTTTAGAGCAAGCGGGCGAGCAGGGCGCCTTCGCTGGGTGTCTCAAGCGGCACCCAGACGTGGACAGGGCTGCCCTGAGCCACGTCGATGGGCTGGCCGTCGAGGTTCTGCATGGCACCCAACTCCACCACGCGGTTGCCCGAGGGGTGGATCACTTCCAGACGGTCGCCAACGGAGAAGCGGTTTTTCGTTTCCACTTCCGCCCAGCCGTCGGCACGGATGCGCAAGACTTCGCCGACAAATTGCGAACGCTGGCCCTGTGAACTGCCGGTGATGTAGTTCTGATAGTCCTGGCTGGGGCGGCGCTCCAGCAAACCACCGGTGTAGCCGCGGTTGGAGAGGCCCTCAAGCTCAAGCAGCAGCTCAGGGTTGAAGGGTTTGCCAGCCACGGCGTCGTCGATGGCGCGGCGGTAGACCTGAGCGGTGCGGGCCACGTAGTAGTGGCTCTTGGTCCGGCCTTCGATCTTGAGCGAGTCAATGCCGATCTGGGCCAGCTTGGCCACGTGCTCGACAGCGCGCAAGTCTTTGCTGTTCATGATGTAGGTGCCGTGCTCATCTTCCATGATGGGCATCAACTCGCCGGGACGGCCCTTTTCTTCGATCAACCACACCTTGTTCGCTTCAGGGTGACGCTGGCCGCCGCCGCAGGTGGAGAACTCGCCGGCAGCGTTTTCTTCTTCCTGGGCGAAATTGAACCCATCCAGCGTTTGCGTGGGCACCGCTTCACCGGTGTCGGTGTCGGTGGTGGCGTCGTGGGTTTTGTATTCCCAGCGGCAAGCGTTGGTGCAGGTGCCCTGGTTCGGGTCGCGGCGGTTGAAGTAGCCTGAGAGCAGGCAGCGGCCGGAGTAGGCAATGCACAGCGCGCCGTGCACGAAGACTTCCAGCTCGATGTCGGGGCAATCGTTTCGGATAGCTTCGATCTCGGCCAGGCTAAGCTCGCGCGAGAGGATGATGCGGCTGACACCCTGCTTGTGCCAGAACTTCACTGCGGCGCTGTTGGTGGTGTTGGCCTGCACCGACAGGTGAATCGGGACCTCGGGCCACAAGCCTTTTTCCATCTGCTCTCGCACCATCATGATCAGGCCTGCGTCGGCCATGATGAGCGCGTCCGGCTTGAGCTCCACCACGGGCTGCAGGTCGCGCAAGTAGGTGCGCAGCTTGTCGTTGTGGGCGATCAGGTTGCTGGTGACGAAGAACTTCTTGCCGCGCTGATGTGCCTCGTTGATGCCTTCGGCAATCTGCTCCAGCCGGAACTCGTTGTTGCGGGCGCGCAGCGAGTAGCGTGGCTGGCCGGCATAGACGGCATCGGCGCCAAAGTTGTAGGCAGCGCGCATGCGGTGCAGCGAGCCGGCGGGCAGGAGCAGTTCGGGTGATTTCATGACCCGCCAATTGTCCCGCAACTGTGCAGGCTTGTGCAGCCGGGAGCCTTCAGCCCCTGGGCTTTCGTGGGCTCTTGGCCTCCGGGCTGACAGACGGTTGCTTTCTGGACACTTCTTCGTCGGTCCAGGCCATGTCGAGCACTTCTTTGACCAGGGCCAGGCGCTTCGCGCCAATCCGCCCCGCGATTCTGGCCTCCAGCTCAGTCATGGTATCGGTGGCCGAAGCCGCCATGGCGCGCCCTTTGTCGGTGAAGCGCAAGAGCTTGACCCGGGCGTCTTCCTCGCTCTCCACCAGCTCAACGTAGCCCTGCCGTATGCCTTCCTGGGCCATTTTGTGGACGGCCTGGCGCGAAATGGCCAGCCGGCGTCCGAGATCGGAAAGCGATCGGGCGCCCGAGCCCAAGTTGGCGTAGAGCCGGCTCATTCCGGCCGTGATGTCGCCATAGCCGTTTTGCGCAGCTTTTTCGAACACGCGTTCTTCCATCCATTGCGAACGGGAGAGCAGGAGGTGGCGCAGGTAGCGAGGGCTGGTGGGCATGGCAACTCGGGGCGTGGGTGGCAGGTCGCTGGGGCAGATCACCAGAGTGACAGGTCAGTTCAAATTGTAGGGTTCTCCCCATTATGTCAACCAAGGTTGACAAATATATTGATGGTGCATAACCAATTCCGCCAGCGCAAACCCTTGCCTTTGCAGCTCGGTATCCCGGTGGCAAGAGACAAGAGACAGGAGACATGTCATGAAGTTGTTGAAATCCGGCCTGCTGGCCGTGGCCATTTCGTCTATCACGGCGGGTAACGCCTGGGCAGAAGAAGTGACGCTGCGCTTGCACCACTTCCTGCCCGCCCAGGCGGCCATTCCCTCCAAAGTGATCGAGCCGTGGGCTCGAAAGCTGGAAGCGGACTCGAACGGCCGAATCAAGGTCCAGATCTTTCCTGCCATGCAGATGGGCGGATCTCCAGTGCAGCTATTCGATCAGGCGCGCGATGGGGTGGTGGACATCAGTTGGGCGATTCTGGGCTACATGCCCGGCCGATTTGTGAAGTCCGATGTGTTTGAGCTTCCCTTTCTGGCAGGTCGATCAGCAGAACAGTCGTCCAAGGCGCTGTGGGAATTCTCGAACCTTCAGGCAGCAGACGAATTCAAGGAAGTGAAATTGCTGGCCACCTTCACTCAGGGACCGGGTGTGTTTCACTCACGCCAACCCATCCATGCCATGGCTGACATCAAGGGTATGAAGGTGCGCGGTGGTACCCGCATCATCAACCAGATGCTCAGCCGCGTGGGCGCAACACCTGTGCCAGTGCCCGTACCGCAAACTGCTGAAGCCCTGTCCAAAGGGGTGGTGGAAGCCACCACTTTGTCGTGGGAGGTGGCGCCACCACTGAAGGTGATCGAAATGGTCAAGCACCACACCGACTTCTCGGGGGACAAGGGTTTGTACACAGCCGGCATGGTCATCGTCATGAACAAGGAAAGCTATGCCAAATTGCCCGAGGATCTGAAAAAGGTGGTCGACAGCAACTCGGGCGCGGCATTCTCTGCGCGTTTTGGTCAGGTGATGGACGAGGGTGACCGGGCTGCCAAGGCGCTGGCAGTGAAGAAAGGCAACGAGGTGGTGATGCTCGACGCCGCCGAAACCCAGCGTTGGCGCGAGGCTGCACAACCCGTGCGCGCGGAATGGATCAAGGAGCTCAAGGGCAAAGGCATCGATGGACAGAAGCTCATCGATGACGTTGAAGCTCTTCTGGTCAAGCACGCGCCCAAGGGCCAGTAAGCGGGATACAGGTCGTTGCAGACCACTTCCTGAAGGTTCCCGGCACGGTCGCAACAGCAGCTCCGTGGCGTTCTGGTCAGTCAGCAATGGCTGACCTTTTTTGTTGCCTTTTTCGGGCCTGGGTGCAGGCTGGGGTCGTTCGGTCGACAGTGTGACTCGCTTTTGACGTCGATTCGGAAACCACGCTGTCAGCGCGGAATCTGACGCCTGCCCATAATGAACTGGAATATCTGCCCAAACCGCCGGCCACCGTGCGCTGGCGCCTTTGGGCGGCGGGATTCCTCAAGGAGAGCTCCACATGCCCAAGTCTCGCGACTTCAAGCATTCCTATTGCGACATCGTCAAGACCTTCACTACGCGGGCTGGCAAATCTGGCCGCCTCTATTCACTGCCGGCCCTGGCTAGGCGGTTTCCCAACGTGTCACGTCTTCCGGTGTCTTTGCGTGTGGTGCTGGAGAGCGTGCTGCGCCATTGCGATGGGGAGAAGGTAACAACTGCCCATGTGGAAGCGCTGGCCAACTGGAAACCCAGGGCGGTGCGCAAGAGCGAAATTCCGTTCACCGTCGCGCGCGTGGTGTTGCAGGACTTTACCGGCGTACCATTGTTGGCCGATCTGGCGGCCATGCGCAGCGCAGCGGTGCGTGTCGGGGCTGATCCGGCCAAGGTGGAGCCACTCGTGCCGGTGGACCTGGTGGTGGATCACTCGGTCATGGTGGACTACTACGGCCGCAAGGATGCGCTGGACCTGAACATGAAGCTGGAGTTCAAGCGCAACCTGGAGCGCTACCAGTTTGTCAAATGGGGTATGCAGGCCTTTGACACCTTTGGCGTGGTGCCGCCGGGTTTCGGTATCGTCCATCAGGTCAACCTGGAATACCTGGCGCGCGGCGTGCACATGAAAGGTGGCATGTACTACCCGGACACCCTGGTGGGAACGGACAGCCACACCACCATGATCAATGGCATTGGCGTTGTTGGCTGGGGTGTCGGTGGCATTGAGGCGGAAGCCGCCATGCTGGGCCAGCCCGTGTATTTCCTGACGCCGGATGTGGTGGGGTTTGAGCTCACGGGGCAATTGCGCGAAGGCGTGACAGCGACCGACCTGGTGCTCACGGTCACCGAGATTCTGCGCAAGCACAAGGTGGTGGGCAAGTTCGTCGAGTTCTTCGGCGAAGGGACCGAGTCGCTTTCCCTGCCTGACCGGGCCACGATTGCCAACATGGCACCCGAGTATGGTGCGACCATGGGCTTCTTTCCGGTGGATGACAAGACGCTGGAGTACTTCCGCGGCACGGGCAGAACGCCGGCAGAGATCGACGCTTTTGAAGCCTACTACCGCGCCCAGGACATGTTCGGCATTCCCAAGGCGGGCGACATCGATTACACCAGTGTCGTCAAGCTTGATCTGGGCAAGGTGGCACCCAGCCTGGCCGGGCCGAAGCGTCCCCAGGACCGGATTGAAATTGGCAAGGTGGCGGACACGTTTGCCGACCTGTTCTCCAGGCCAATGGCCGACAGCGGATTCAACGAAGCGCCCGAAAATTTGGGCAAGACGTTCAAAACAGTCAATGGCATCGAAGTGCGCAATGGCGATGTGCTGATTGCAGCCATCACCAGTTGCACCAATACATCCAACCCCAGTGTCCTGCTGGCGGCAGGATTGCTGGCCAAGAAGGCGGTCAAAGCGGGCTTGTCGGTCAAGCCGCATGTGAAAACCTCGTTGGCGCCGGGCTCGCGCATCGTGACCGAGTACCTGACCTCCACCGGCCTGCTGCCTTATCTGGAGAAGCTGGGATTTGCGCTGGCCGGATACGGGTGCACGACCTGCATTGGGAACGCGGGTGACCTGACGCCCGAGCTCAACAAGGTGATCACCGACAACGACATGGTGTGCGCTGCTGTGCTCTCGGGCAACCGGAACTTTGAAGCCCGCATTCATCCCAACCTTCGCGCGAATTTCCTGGCAAGCCCCCCGCTGGTGGTGGCTTATGCTCTCGCGGGCAACATCACGGTTGACCTGATGACGCAGCCCGTAGGCACTGGCAAGAACGGAAAGCCGGTTTACCTGGGCGATATCTGGCCGAGCAGTGACGAAATCCATGCGCTGATCAAGAAGGCCATGAATGGCAAGGCCTATCGCAACAACTACGCCCAGGTCAAGACAGACCCGGGCGAGCTCTGGGAGCAGATCGAAGGCGTGACAGGCACAACCTACAACTGGCCGGAGAGCACCTATATCGCAGAGCCGCCCTTCTTTGACGGGTTCACGGTCGAGGGAGGTGGTGACGGGGGCAATGCATCGGTGCGAGGTGCGAAGGTCATGGCCCTGTTTGGCGACTCCATCACGACAGACCACATTTCTCCGGCAGGCAGTATCAAGGAGAGCTCACCGGCAGGGGAGTGGCTGAAGGCGCACAAAGTGCTCAAGCCCGACTTCAACAGCTATGGTGCCCGACGAGGCAATCATGATGTGATGATGCGCGGCACGTTTGCTAACGTGCGCATCAAGAACCTGATGCTGCCGCCGCTGGCAGATGGCTCGCGTGAAGAAGGTGGCTATACCCTGTATCAGCCCACAGGTGAGAAGCTCCCGATTTTCGACGCCGCCACGCGCTACATGGCGCAAGGCCTTCCGTCGGTCATCTTTGCCGGCGAGGAATATGGCACCGGCTCAAGCCGTGACTGGGCGGCCAAGGGAACGCAGCTGCTGGGCATCAAGGCCGTGATTGCCAAGAGCTTTGAGCGAATCCACCGCTCCAATCTGGTGGGCATGGGTGTCTTGCCGCTTCAATTCGATGCCCGGGACTCATGGCAGTCGCTGGGGCTGAGGGGTGATGAAACCGTTGACATTGAGCTGCCCGACCACCTGGTGCCACAGGGCAAGGCCAGGCTCGTTGTCGTCAGGGCCAATGGTGAACGCATCGAGCGGCCGCTGACTCTTCGTATTGATACGCCGGTAGAGGTGGCCTACTACCATGCCGGCGGCATTTTGCCTTACGTCTTGCGACAGCTCGTTGGCACTGCGTGACGGAAACTATGTGCCCGGGTTGAGGCCTTTGGGTTGACACTTGAGCTCAAGCGAACAACGGGGCATCATGTATTGACGCGTCGACCGGTCGAACCTGACATCTGAGCAGGTGCGTCTGGCCGATTTTGCAGCCATGCTGAGGCAGGAGGCTTTTCGCCATGCGTCCACCCGCCCCGTTGGTCAGCCGCTCACCTCGTGGACAGCCGAGGTTGCGAGCCGCTGCGCCTGCTCCGGCCGATGGTGGGGCGCCAGCCCGGAAGTCGCGCCCCGACCATCCAACGCCTGCACCTCGCTCCATTCGCCGGTGGTGGCCACTGTTGTTCTTGCCTTTGCTGCTGGGCGCCCTGGCCTGGTGGCAGTGGAGCGCTGTCAATCAATGGATGGCGCCACGCCTGACGACGGCTGAGGTCAACAAGGCGATAGCCAAGGCACTGGAGGAGCGGGACAAGGTCGCCCCCACTGCGCGCGCCATCAACAGGCTGGCTCCGTCCGTGGTGAGGGTGGAGTCCTATGAGCGCAAGAGTGACGAGCGTCTGGTAGACAGTGGCGTTGGAACTGGGGTCGTTATCAACCGTCAGGGCATGATTCTGACCAGCCTCCATGTGGTCGCCGGTGTCGACAAGATTGAAGTGTCATTCGCAGATGGTTCGCGAAGCGAGGCCACGATCATGTCGGTCCGACCAGAACAGGATCTGGCGGTGTTGCGCGCCGAAGTGATGCCCGAAGCCATCCCGCCAGCGGTGCTGAAGGCCTCCAGTGCCTTGCATGCTGGCCAGCCGGTGGTGGCCATAGGGTTCCCGTTTGGGGTGGGGCCGTCAGCGTCTGCTGGTGTGGTATCGGGGCTGGAGCGCTCTTTCTATTCTCCGGAAGGGAAGTACGAAATCAAGAACCTGATCCAGTTCGATGCGGCCGCCAATCCCGGAAATTCGGGCGGGCCGCTGGCGACGCTGGACGGAGAAGTGGTGGGTATCGTGGCGGGCATCCTCAACCCGACGCGACACCGTACCTTTGTGGGCATCGGCTTTGCGGTGCCCATCGAAACGGCAGCCACGGCGGCAGGGCTGCCGCCCTTCTGACCCGCCGGGACATGCCGGCAGGAAAAGTGTCAACCGAGACAGGAGACGATGCATGAGCGATACAGGACATCATCAATCGGGACAACTGGTCGAGCAAATCTTGTATGAAGTCAAGCGCGTGGTGGTGGGTCAGGACCGGTTCCTGGAACGGGTGATGGTCGCGCTTGTTGCGCAGGGCCATTTGCTGGTTGAAGGGGTCCCCGGTCTGGCCAAGACCCTGACGGTCAAGACACTGGCACAAGTGGTGCAGGGGCGGTTTCGCCGCATCCAGTTCACGCCAGACCTGGTGCCGGCTGATCTGGTGGGTACGCGCCTTTACAACCAGAAGAGCGGGGACTTCAGTACCTCGCTCGGGCCGGTGTTTGCCAACCTGGTGCTGGCTGACGAAATCAACCGCGCGCCGGCCAAGGTTCAGAGCGCCCTGCTGGAAGTGATGCAGGAGCGGCAGGTCACCATTGCTGGAGAGACGCACAAAGTGCCTGACCCTTTTCTGGTCATGGCCACGCAGAACCCGATCGAGACCGAAGGCACATACCCACTGCCCGAGGCCCAGGTGGACCGTTTCATGATGAAGGTGGTGATGGGGTACCCCACGGACGAGGAGGAGTACGCCATTGTCGAGCGGGTGACAGGGCCTGCTTCGGCACCACGGGAAGCGGCCACGACCGAAGAGCTTGCCGCCTTGCAGGCGCTTTGCAAAGGTGTCTACGTTGACCCTTCGCTGGTTCACTACGCGGTGGGGCTGGTGTCTGCCACGCGCGATCCGCAACGTCACGGTCTGGCGGACCTTGCCTCGCAACTCGCCTATGGCGTCAGCCCGCGGGCGACCATTTCACTGGTGGAAGCTTCAAGGGCGATGGCGCTCATTCGTGGCCGGGGTTATGTGCTCCCGGAGGACATGGTGGATCTGGTGCCTGATGTGTTTCGTCATCGGCTGATTCTGTCGTACGAAGCGCTGGCTGAAGGCGTGGATACCGATGCCGTCGTGGAGCGGATCATGGGTGCCGTGCTGCCTCCTGCCAAGGTACTTTCGCCAGAGCAGCAAAAGGCTGCCTGAGCTGAAAGGAATTGGTGGCGCGAATGAAGTCCGGTATCTGGCAATGGTTTTCAGCACGCAGGCAACCGGCCAACGATGATGCTTCGTCGATGGCGGCAGGCCGGGCTGGCGATGTCGAGTCTCCGGACGCGTGGCTGCGGCGACTCGAATGGCAGGCGCTTCGACCATTGCAGGGCTGGTGGCAAGGTGAGCACCGCAGTCTTCAGCGTGGCCGGGGACTGGATCTGGTGGATCTGCGTGCCTACCAGCCGCACGATGATGTGCGCCACATTGACTGGAACGTGACTGCACGCATGCAGCAACCGCATGTGAGGGTGTTTGCCGAAGAGCGGGATGTGGCGGTCTGGTTTTTGATCGACGCAACGGCATCGCTGGCTTTTGGATCGGGACACAAAGGCAAACATCGGGTCGCAGCGGATCTGGTCGGTGTCCTGGCGCGATTGTTCAACCTTCGTGGGCACCGCGTGGGTGCGGTGGTGTATCGAGGGGAGAGCGCCGCTGCCGGGCAGCCCAACCTGGAATATCTGCCACCCGCGGGTGGCAGAAAGCAAGTGTTGCGTTTGCTGCAAGCCATGTCCGTTGCCAATCAGAAGTCACCTGCACAAACCCGGCTCGATAGCCTGCTGCGGTCGGCAGAGAAGCTCATCCGCCAGCGCAGCGCTGTCATTGTGGTCTCTGATTTTTTCAGCGAAGAGGGGTGGTCATCGCCTTTGCTCCGCCTGGCCATGCGTCACGATGCGCTGGCTGTTCGAGTCATGGACCCGTTGGAGCAATCCTTGCCGGTACTGGGACTGATCAGCCTGCAGGATGCGGAGACAGGCGAATGCGTCGATGTCGATACCCATGATCCGGTGTTCCGGCAGCGCTATGCCGTTTTGGCCGAGCAGCGTGAATCGCGTCTGCGGGCCGAGATGGCCAGGGCAGGTGTGGACAGTCTGGAATTGAGCACGGACGATGACTTGCAGGCGTCCGTGCTGCGCTACCTGCGCCTGAGGCAGCAGCGCCAACGCGTGGGTGCGCGGCAAATGCCGAACAGGCAAGCGATGATGAAAGGAGCGCAGGCATGACAATGGCAGATTGGCCGGTGCAGTTCATCTGGCCGGAACTGTTGTGGAGTCTCCTGCTGTTGCCGGTGGTGATGTTGTCATACGTCTGGATACTGCGCCGTCGCCGCAAGATGGCGGTTCAGTTCGCCAGCCTCAGCCTGGTTCGGCAGGCCATGGCAGGGCGGGTGCAATGGCGACGCCACGTGCCGCCTGTTCTGATGCTGCTCGCCTTGGTGTCCTTGCTGCTGGCGGCTGCTCGTCCGGTGGCCATGCTCACTTTGCCCACGCGCGACCAGACCATCATCCTGGCCATGGATGTGTCGGGCAGCATGCGGGCGACAGACGTCAAGCCCAGCCGGCTCGAGGCCTCGCAAGAGGCTGCCAAGTCCTTCATCAAAGGGCTGCCGCCTTATGTCAAGGTTGGCATTGTGGCTTTTGCCGGTACGGCGCAGGTGGTACAGCCGGCCACACTGCGAAGGCAGGACCTGTACGCTGCAATTGACAAGTTCCAGTTGCAACGCGCCACCGCCACTGGCAGTGCACTGGTGGTGGCGCTGGCCGAACTGTTCCCTGATCACGGCATTGATCTGGGGCAGCTCAGCTTTCAGGCCGCCGGCATCGAGGACCCTTTGCAGAGCTCGCGTGATGCGGATCGTGAAGCAGAAACCCTGGCCAAGCCGCACACGCCTGTGGAGCCAGGGTCGTACGGTTCAGCAGCGATTATCTTGCTCACGGATGGTCAGCGCACCACCGGCTTCGACACGGAGGCAGCGGCAGAGATGGCTGCGGAGAGGGGTGTCCGGGTCTACACAGTAGGCGTGGGGACGGTGGAGGGCGAAGTCATCGGGTTTGACGGCTGGACCATGCGTGTGCGGCTGGATGAAGACAGCCTCAAACAGATGTCTGATGCGACCCGCGGCGAGTACTTCCATGCAGGGACGGCCGACAACCTGCGGCAGGTCTACGAGTCGCTCGGCACCCGGCTGACAGTGGAGACCAAGGAAACCGAGGTGTCGGCCGTGCTGGCACTGCTCGGTGCCATGCTCATGCTCATGGCCGCGGCGCTGTCCATGTGGTGGCATAACCGCCTGGCCTGAGCTGCGCCGGCCTGGCATGACCTGGGTCAAGCCCTTGCCGGCTTGAAAGGGCACAATCAGCGGCATGACTGTTCAGACCGCTGCCAAGCCTTTCGCCCCTGTTGCCGCTTCTGCAGAGGCACCTGTCCTCATTGCAGGCGGTGGTATCGGTGGCATGGCCGCCGCTTTGTCGCTGGCACGTCAGGGCGTCGAAGTACACCTGTTTGAACAAGCCCCCGAGTTGTCGGAGGTGGGCGCGGGTATCCAGTTGGGGCCCAATGCGGTTCGGGTGCTGGAAGACTGGGGCCTGGGCGATGCCTTGCGGGCGGTGGCAGCTTTTCCTGAAGCGCTTCAGGTTCGCGACTCGGCAGGTGGCGGCATGCTGGGGGTTTTGCCGCTCGGCGAGCGCACGCGACGCCTGTACCGGCAACCCTATGCCTGCATTCACAGGGTCGATCTGCTGGCGCTCCTGACCGAAGCTGTCGCAGGCTGGCGTGAGGCGACCCTTCATCTGGGCCAGCGCATCACCGGTTATGAACTCACCGGGTCGGGCGGCGTCTGCGTGCACACCCAACACGAGGAGCGTTGCCGCGAGGGCGCAGCGCTGGTGGGCGCTGACGGCTTGTGGAGTGCCGTGCGTGGGCAGATGCTGGGCAAGGCGCCTCCCCGTTTCTCCGGCCACCTCGCGTATCGGGGAACCGTGCCGGCTGCTGCACTACCGGAGCGTTTGCGTGCGCCTCGTGTGACCGCCTGGTTTGGCGAGCGGCTGCATGTTGTGCATTACCCGGTGCGCAGTGGCAATGTGTTCAACGTGGTGGCCGTGATTGAAGGCGAGTTGGGCAAAGGTCACGGCCTCGAGCCAGACGGTGACCCGCGGAACTGGTCGCACGAAGCCAGAGCGGTGGATTTGCTGCGAGCGCTCAAGCCAGCCCACAAGGACCTGCTTGATGTGATTGACGCTGTCCAGCACTGGCAGTTGTGGGCTTTGCACGACCGTGCGCCGGTGGCGAGTGCTGCAGAGCACGCCGAAGGGCCAGTGGCCTTGTTGGGCGACGCTGCCCACCCCTTGCGCCCCTACCTGGCGCAAGGCGCAGCCATGGCGCTGGAAGATGCCTGGACGCTCGGTCGTATGGTGCATACGGGCGCGAAGACGCCGGACTGGCCGGTTTTGATGAAAGCATATGCCCAGACACGGTGGGCACGGAATGCGCGTGTCCAGGCGCGCTCTGCCCGAAACGGCACTATCTTTCATGCAGGCGGATTACTGCGCTGGGGACGGAACCTGGCCATGAGTGCGCTGGGTGAGAAGCTGATGGACGTGCCGTGGCTCTACCAAGGGCCGCCCGAGCCTCGACGAATTGCTCATTGAGCAGCTTTTTTTGATGTCCGTCAAATGCGAATTAGTCGCAATCGTGGTAGATTTCCGCATCATTTTCTACAGGACGAGTTGACTGAGCACGACCATGGACGCTCACATTGCCCAAACGGTGGCTGGCTTCACGGTCTGCACCATGCCTGCTGAAAAAGACAGTGCCATACCTGAGACAGCGCGAGTTTCTGCTGGCGCAAGTGTTGCGCTCAACAACATTGATGTGCACACGGAATCTGTGATTCTGGGTTATGCGGCCCCGAGCAATGCTGAAGATGTTCGCCGTCAGCGACGTCTGGCCGAGTTGGGCTTCCTGCCAGGAGAGCGTGTTCGCGTGGTGTCTCGCGGCTGGTTCAAGCGCAGTCCAGTGGCTGTGCGCGTGGCTGACTCCACCTTTGCATTGCGCGACGACGAAGCAGCGCTGGTGCTGGTGCAGGTTCTCTCCCAATCCTGACCCGGTTCTGATCCATCATGAGCGCAGACATCGCCATGCCGCGACTGGCATTGCTCGGCAATCCCAATTGCGGCAAGACGGCACTGTTCAATTTGCTGACTGGCACGCGTCAGAAGGTGGCGAACTATGCTGGCGTGACGGTTGAGCGCAAAGAAGGGTGGTTGACAACCCCCAATGGCGTCAAGGCGCAGATTCTCGATTTGCCCGGCACGTACAGCCTGGAGCCCATGTCGGAGGACGAGTCCATCACGCGTGATGTGATTGCAGGTCACAGGTCGACTGAATCCAGGCCGGATTTGCTCGTGTGTGTGGTGGATGCCACCCATTTGCACCTGAACCTGCGCCTGGTGCTCGAAGCCAAGACGCAGGGCCTGCCCATGGTCCTGGTGCTCAACATGTTCGATGTGGCCGAAGAGCAGGGGATTCGCATCGAAGTGGGTTCTCTGGCCTCCATGCTGGGCATGCCCGTCACATCGGCGGTCGGCATCCACCGCGATGGTGCGAATGCAGTGCTCCAGACGCTGGACAACGTGCTGGCCCAAGGCCTGCCGCCCGCCGCCAAAGCCAGCCCGATTCAAGCCGTCATCGATCCGGTTCGATTGAACGAGCAAGTGCATTCCATTCTGGATGCCACTGTATCTGGTCGCGGTCAGCGCTGGACCATGAGCGACCGGCTGGACCGCTGGGTGCTGCATCCCGTGTGGGGCTATGTGTTGCTCTCCGCGGTGTTGATGCTGGTGTTTCAGGCCGTGTTTGCGTGGGCCGCCTGGCCCATGGATCTCATTGACGAGAGTGTGGCGTCGCTGGGCGAGTGGCTGGGCACCCACATGAGCGATGGCCCCTTGCGCAGCCTGCTGGTCGACGGTGTGATTGCCGGCGTCGGTGGTGTGCTGGTTTTCTTGCCGCAGATCCTGATTCTGTTTCTCTTCATCTTCCTGCTGGAAGATTCCGGCTACCTGCCGCGTGCCGCGTTCTTGATGGACAAGCTCATGAGCAGCGTGGGCTTGTCAGGGCGCTCCTTCATTCCCTTGCTCTCCAGCTTTGCCTGCGCGGTACCCGGCATCATGGCCACGCGCACCATCAGCCATTGGCGCGACCGCTGGCTCACCATCATGGTGGCGCCATTGATGACTTGCTCGGCTCGTCTGCCGGTATACGCCTTGCTCATTGCAGCCTTCATTTCGCAGCGCACAGTGGGCGGCATCTTCAATCTGCAAGGCCTGGTGCTGTTTGCGCTCTTTGCCGCGGGCATTGTCAGCGCCATGCTCGTCGCGTGGGTGGCGTCGCGGCGCGATGGCAAGGCGTCGGCCACGCCACTCATCATGGAGCTTCCCACCTACCGGCTGCCCAGCGTCTGGAACGTGGCGCGGGGACTGTGGGAGCGGGCGGCCATCTTCATGCGCCGTGTGGGCTCCATCATTCTCTCGCTCATGATCGTGTTGTGGTTCCTCTCCAGCTACCCAGCACCGCCGGACGGGGCCACCGGCGCGGCCATCGAGTATTCGTTCGCAGGCATGCTGGGTCATGTGTTGCAGCCGCTGTTCCAGCCTCTGGGGTTTGACTGGCGCATTGTCGTCGCCCTGATTCCCGCCATGGCCGCTCGTGAGGTAGTGGTGGCGGCCCTGGGCACGGTGTATGCCCTTTCGGCTCAGGGTGATGAAGTTGCCACTGCGCTCGAGCCCGTCATCGGCAAGGAATGGTCGCTGGCGACGGCGCTGGCTTTGATGGTGTGGTTTGTGTACGCGCCGCAGTGCGTGGCCACCCTGGCGGCCGTCAAGCGCGAGACGGGGCAATGGCGCTACGCTGGCATCATGGCAGCCTACTTGTTTGCACTGGCCTACCTGGCTGCGTGGGCGACTTATCGAATCACGTTGGCATTGACGGGAAGTGTTGCATGAACTGGCAGGAAGTCATCGTTTTGGTGGTGGTGCTGTTGGCACTGGCCTATGTGGTTCGGGCCGCCATGGTTAGCGTGAAGTCATTCAAAGCTTCCGCGCGTTCAGGTGGCAGCACGAGTGGCAGCGCCTGCGGCAGTTGCAATGGTTGCAGTGCGGCCGCTGCGAGACGCCCGTCGGCCCAGTCAGCCGGTGGTACGTCTGCAGGCAGCTCTTGCCACTGACTCACAACTGGGTGCGCAGGCTCCAGATTTCCGGGAACAGCACCACGTCGAGCATCTTGCGCAGATAGCTCACGCCGCCGGTGCCGCCGGTACCACGCTTGAAGCCGATGACGCGTTCCACGGTGGTCAGGTGCCGGAAGCGCCAGAGGCGGAAGGCGTCCTCCAGATCGGTCAACTCTTCGCCCAGCTGATACAGATCCCAATGAGCGGAAGGGTTGCGGTAGACCTGCAGCCACGCCTGCTCCACGCCTTCGCTGGCTTCATAGGGCTTGGTCCAGTCTCGCTCCAAATGGGTTTGTGGCACCTCAATGCCACGTCGCGCCATCAGCCTCAAGGCCTCGTCATACAACGATGGTGCTTCGTGAGCGGCCTTGACCATCGCCAGCAAATCGGCGCGGTGTTCGTGGGGCTTGAGCATCGCTGCGTTCTTGTTGCCCATGGCGAACTCGATGCAGCGGTACTGGTAGCTCTGGAATCCACTCGAGTGCCCCAGGTAGGGGCGAATGGCGCTGTACTCGGGTGGCGTCATGGTGGCCAGCACGTCCCACGCATGTACAAGCTGCTCCATGATCTTGCTCACACGCGCCAGCATCTTGAATGCCTCAGGCAATGCATCGTTGGCAATGTTCTGCTTGGCCGCCAGCAATTCCTGCAATGCCAGCTTCATCCACAACTCGCTCGTCTGGTGCTGCACGATGAACAGCATCTCATTGTGGTCGGGCGAAAGAGGCTTTTGGGCGCTCAGGATGGTGTCGAGCTGCAGGTAGTCGCCGTAGCTCATGTCGCCGCTGAAATCGAGCTGCGCCTTTTCGTCGTGGACGATGGCTTCTGTGGCGGATGGTGTGGTGGTCGACGATGGTGTTGACGAAGCGTCGTCATGGTAGGGGCAGGTCATGAGGCGTCCTTCCGCGAAATCATGGGGTGGTGTTGTCTGTCAGTCCGGGTACGGCTTGAGGCAAGACGTGCTCAAGTGACTGCTTGCGTCTTGTTGAAGTCAGGCCGCTTCCACTCTTTGCCATCCAGCACTTGTTTGAGATGCTCCACCGCATCCCAAACGTCGGCATATCCCAGGTACAGCGGTGTGAACCCGAAGCGAAGGATGTCTGGGTGGCGGCTGCCATCACCAGCGCGGAAGTCGCCAATCACGCCTCGGGCGATCAGGGCCTGCACGATGGCATAAGCGCCGGTCACGCCCTCGCTCGCTCCACGCGACAGACACACTTGCGAGCCGCGCCGGGCATGTTCGCGCGGTGTCACCAGTGCGAGCCCGTGACCTCCACAGCGCTCTTCTACCAAGCTGATGAACAGGTCGGTCAGGGACAGTGACTTGCTGCGCAAGGCCTCCATGCCGCCCAGTGGTTCCGCCGCCAGGACGGTGTCGATGCCGCATTCCAGAGCAGACAGGCTGATGATGGGCTGGGTACCGCACTGATAGCGGGTGATGCCGGCGGCGGGCTGGTAGTCGGGCGTGAAAGCAAAGGGCGCAGCATGGCCCCACCACCCCGAGAGGGGTTGCCAGAAGCGGTCGACGTGCTGCGGATGCACCCACACGAAGGCCGGCGCTCCCGGGCCGCCATTGAGGTACTTGTAGCCACAACCGACCGCGAAGTCGGCTTCCGCTGCATGGAGGTCCACCGGCACTGCCCCTGCGCTGTGCGCCAGGTCCCACACCACCAGAATGCCTTTGGCATGGGCTGCTGCTGTGGTGGCCGCCATGTCGTGCATGGCGCCGGTGCGGTAGTTCACGTGGGTGAGCATGAGCACGGCAACGTCGTCGGTCAGCGCGTCGTTGAGTTCTTCAGGCTCTATCAACACCAGCTCGAAGCCATGCTGGCGGCAAAGGCCCTCGGCAATGTAGAGGTCCGTCGGGAAGTTGCTGCGCTCACTGACGATGCGGGTGCGAGGAGAAGTCGCATCCGGCGTGGAGGTATCTGAACGCACCAGGGTCAGTGCCGCACTCAACACCTTGAACAGGTTGACGGAAGTGCTGTCGGTGGCCACCACTTCTCCGGGCTGTGCGCCGATCACTTTGGCGATCTTGTCGCCAACACGGCCCGGCAGGTCAAACCAGCTGGCGGTGTTCCAGCTCTTGATCAAATCGGTTCCCCATTCCTGCGTTACCACTTCGGCCACGCGGGCGGGAGCGGACGCAGGCATCACACCCAGCGAGTTGCCATCCAGATAGATGACGCCGGGCGGCAGGATGAACAAGTCGCGCAGCGAGCGCAAAGGGTCTTTGGCGTCCATGGCCTCGCAGGCCTGGCGGGACAAAGGCGTTGGCGACGTGGCGTTGGAGGGGGCGGCGGAGAAGGTGCTCATGACTTTGTTATCGGACCGACCGATGGAGTGAAGAGTGAGATGGCCAAAACGGCTGTGTGAAGAAGCAAAGTGCGGTCGAGCAGCACCCATGTGTCGTGCATGAGCGTTCGGCATTCGCCGGCGGTGTTGCCGGCGACGTTGGGGCCGTGGCCTAAAACGGCCGGAGAATGGCGCGAACGGGGCTGGCGTCGGCCTGCATCAGCTTGAGCGGCAAGGCAATGAGCTCGAAGTCGCCCTCAGGCACGTCGTCGAGCACCAGGTTCTCGAGCACGCGCATGCCACGTTGGCGAATCACCTGATGGCTGTCCAGCGTCTTGCTGTTCGCCGGGTCGATGCTGGCGGTGTCGATGCCAATGAGGATCACACCCTGATCGGCCAGCCATGTGACCGTTTCCGGGGCGAACGCGGGGAGCGCTTCGTCAAACCGGTCTTGCGGCATGCGCTCGTAGACGCGCACCAGAATTCGGGGTGGAAGTGGCCCCCACGCTCCGCCGCTGCGCGGGTCGCTGCCCCCCGAGGGGGCTGATTCGCCTCGGGAGCGGCCCTGCGGCAAGTCTGTAGGCCCCCGCGCTCCGCCGCTGTGCGGGTCGCTGCCCCCCGAGGGGGCTGATTCGCCTCGGGAGCGGCCCTGCGGCGAATCGGTTGTCATGGCATGCGACAGGTGTTCCACCCGGATCAGGGGCCCACAGCCAATCGCATGGATCACGCGGCAGTGCCCGATGAACGGTTCCAGAGGCACCTGACCAATGGCTTGTCCTTCGGGGTCGTAGTGCAAAGGCGCGTCGGCATGCGCGCCCACATGCGGCGACAGTGTCACGGCGCTCACGTTGACGGGGCAGCCCGGGCCGAGGCTCGCCACCCATTCCTGCGAATAGGGCGTGTCGCCGGGAAACACGGGGGAGCCGTGCTGCACCGGTGGCGAAATGTCAAAGATCTGACGCGACGACTGGTCCATGGGCGGCAAAGTTATCACCGCGTTTGCGGGTGTGGTGTCGGTTATTTCCAACGCCTGCCCACTTTTTGCGCCTGATGCCAGCCAGGCGCCAGTACGTCACGCGGGCAGCGTCGCGACGATCACTTTCAGCGCCCGGTCGTTCGACACGTCGGCGAAGGCTGGCGGGTTGGATAAGCGTTCTTCAACCACCATCGTGGGCGCCTCTGTGCGCAGCAAGTCGTGCAGAAATGACTCCGGAATCTCCGGTGCGTTCAGGCACAGCAGTGCTTTGCCGCCCGGCAACAGCAGCTCGGGCAGGCGGCGCACCAGACGCGCGTAGTCTTTGTTCGCAACGAAGCTGCCCTTCTGGTAGCTCGGCGGGTCCATGATGATCAAGTCGTAAGGGCCCATGCGCTTGAGCTTGCCCCAGGACTTGAACAGGTCGTGCACCAGAAACTTGGCTCTGCGCTCCAGCGGTGTCCCAGCAAAGTTCAGCCGGTGGTTGTCCCGGCCCGTGGCCATGGGGCCAGAAGCCATGTCCAGGTTGATCACCTCGGCCGCGTCGCCTTGAAGGGCCGCCACAGAAAACGCGCAGGTGTAGGCAAACAGATTGAGCACCTGACCATGCCTGGCGTTCTCGCGTACCCAACGCCGCCCTTCGGCCATGTCCAGAAACAGCCCCCGGTTCTGGCCCGCCAGCACGTTCACGCGGTATTGCGCGCCGTTCTCCGTCACCACGTGTGGCTCGGGCACGCTGCCGGCCATCAACTCGGTCACCGGCCGGCTCACCGGGCCATCCGGTTTGCGGCGCTGGAACACCCAGTTCAAAGGCTGACCGTTGCCAATGCTGGCCCAACGCAAGGCCAGCGCATCACCGATCGCCTGAACTTCTTCCTCGGTCGACTCGCCGAACTTGGTCACCACCCACACAGGGCTGTACCAATCCAGCGTCCAGTCTTCACAACCAGGATAAAGGCCTCCACGGCCATGAAAAATGCGGCTGGCGTCAGAACCAGGCGTGGCGAGATGAGTGGCTTCAATCAATGCGTTCATAAGGTCGAACGAGTCTAACCAAATCCATCACGAGAACAGGTCACTCCAACCCCCAGGCTCCCGAAGATCCGGCTCCGCCGGTCCAAGGGAGCGTCCCCCTCCCGCCGATGGCGAGAGATAGGGGCTGAGGGCCGCGGCTCCAGACATGCCTGCGCATGTCTGGACGTGCCCGAAGAGCCCCCGCCTCTGGCGGGGGTGCGGAGGCGCAAAGCGCCGCAGGGGGTGACTCCAACTAAACCCCCAGCCATTCCCCCAACGGCATCAGCCCATGTCGCACCCGCGCCTTGTTGCAACCGTAGGTGCCTTCTTGCAACTCCGCGCACGGGCGTGATCGGTTTTCGTAAATCGTGCAGGTCACCAGTTCGCCCACATTGCCTGCCAGGGCCTCGCAGCGTATCGGCACCTCTCCCGTGCCCTTCATGCGGCAGGTGCTGCCATTGACCACTTCGGTCATGGCCTCGGGCACCGTGCCGCCCATCACATCCAGTTCGTAAACCGAGAACTCCACCCGATAACTCTGGCAGCAAGCGCCGCAGGTCAGGCAGGCGGGCAGGGTAGGCGCTTGCGTCATACCGGCACCACGTCCACTGGCAGCAGACCATGGCGTCGCCGTGCTTGCGCGCAAGCGTCACTGCCCTCCGCAAACTCTTGACAAGGGTTCGGGCGCCATTCGTAAATGCCGCAGCTCACCTTGTCGCCGATGGCGCCGTACAAGGCGGTGCAGCGGGGCGGGTTGTGGTCGGTTCCGCGCAAGCGGCAGAGGGTATCTGTCAGTTCGGTGGCCAGCCCGGCAGGCACGCGCCCCCCATGGTCTTGCGACTCATGGATGGAGAAATCCACCCGAAAGCTGGCGCAGCACGCACCACAGGCTTGACATTGGCTCACGGCAAGTCCGAATAAAAGGCAACAAAGAAGACGACGAAGACCGGAAGGGAAGAAAATCCGATACGCGAGTGGTGTGTGCACCCGGCTGAAGCCGAGTGAAACCGAAGTGCTCACGTCCTCACATCGGTTGGCGCTGCGGGCTGCGTGTGCTGTTCATGTATACGAGAGCAGGAACGGCGGCAGTGCTGGCGCTGGGTGGCGAGATTATGCCGGGATCTCAGGCTGGCTGGATCAACTTGTTTGTGCCAGTCTCGCGGCCGCCACAATCTTGCCCAACATGCGGCGTCGAATCCCGCCACTGACTGGCCGAATGAGATACCAGTAGGGGGTGAACTGGCGCTTGGACTCAGGCGTGGGGCAATGGATTCGGGTGCGGGTTTCCAGCCGCGTCCCTCCCTGCCGGTCAGGAATGGCTCGCACGTCCAGAGCGAGCTTGGGTTGATCGGTAATGGCCATGTAGGCGTCGAGGTTGGCCACATCGAGCAGGCCATAGTCGAGCCTCCAGAATTTGCCTGCCAGTCCATACAGCCGCTCAGGCAAGGCGTCCTGATCGGGCGTCAAACGCGTGAAGCTGTGCAGGCCGAAGGGCTCATTCGGAAGGGCAACAGACGCATGGCCCAGACGTCGGGCGATGCGCCCCGGCAGCTCCCTCAAGCCGATGGCCAACGCAAACCAGCGGTCCGGCGCACGCAAAGCCGGGTCGATGTGCGGTGCAATGGTTTCAGGTGACAAGTCTGGCACCTGCAGCGAGTGGGTTTCGGCGAAATCCCATTGCGGCAGCACTTGTTCGAGCGTTGGACTGTTCGGGGTCATGTTGACGCGGCATCTTCAATGTTGGCGACGGCCGCTGCGCTTAACTTTGCTGCGCAAAGTGAGCCTGCGCCGAAACAGCCTGCGCCGCTTCGCAGCCGGCCACTTGGCGCTTTACGCCAAGCGTCCGAGCAAAAGGAGCTCCATGAGCGCCTTTTGCACATGCATTCTGTTTTCTGCTTCGTCCCAGACGACGGATTGGGGGCCGTCGATGACTTCGGAGGTGACTTCTTCGCCGCGGTGGGCGGGCAGGCAGTGCATGAACAGCGCGTCAGGCTTGGCCACGGCCATCATGTCTTCATCAACGCACCAGTCGGCGAAGGCCTTGCGGCGGGCTTCGTTTTCGGCCTCGTAGCCCATGCTGGTCCACACGTCGGTGGTGACCAGGTCGGCGCCTTTGCAGGCTTCCTTCGGGTCTTTGAAGACCTTGAAGCAGCTCTTGTCGCCAATGCCGGCGAGCTTGGCATCGACTTCGTAGCCACTGGGCGTGCTCACGTGCACGGTGAAGTCGAGCATTTCGGCTGCCTGCAGCCAGGTGTTGGCCATGTTGTTGCCGTCGCCCACCCAGGTCACGACCTTGCCTTTGATCGCGTCGAGCGGGTTGCCCGAGGCGGCGGGGCGGTGCTCCACCATGGTGAACAGGTCGGCCAGGATCTGGCAGGGGTGGAATTCGTTGGTCAGACCGTTGATGACGGGCACGCGAGAAAACTCGGCGAAGCGCTCGATCTTGGTCTGCTCGTAGGTTCGGATCATCACCAGGTCGACCATGCGGCTGATCACGCGTGCGCTGTCTTCGATGGGCTCGGCGCGGCCGAGCTGGCTGTCGCCTGTGGTCAGGTGCACGACAGAGCCGCCCATCTGGTACATGCCGGCCTCGAAGCTCACGCGGGTGCGGGTGCTGGCCTTCTCGAAGATCAGGGCCAGTGTCCGGTCAGGGTCGGCGAAAGGCTGGTACTTCTCGACGGCCTTGAACTTTTGCTTGATGAAAGCCGCACGCTGGAAGAGGTAGCCGGTCTCGTCGGCTGTGAGGTCCTTGAATTGCAGATAGTGACGGATGCTCATGGGAACGGACAGAGTGATGTCTGACGGAAATGGGGTGGACAACTGACTGGGTGGGTCAGGGCGCGCTGGCCTTGTTTACTCAGCCAGGAAAGCTTCGATCAGCGGCACCAGAATGCCAATGATCTCGTCGGCTTCCGCGCCGCTGATGACCAGCGGAGGCACGAGACGAATCACGGAATCTGCCGTAACGGAGAGCAGCAAACCGGCTTGCGCAGCGCGTTGCGCAAGCACGCCACAGGGGCGGTCCAGTTCAATGCCGATCATCAAGCCCTGGCCGCGCACCTCTTTCACGCCCTTGGTGTTCATCAGTCGGGTGTTCAGCTGCGTGAGCAGCAGCTCGCCCATCTTGGCGGCGTTCTCCAGCAGGCCTTCTTCCTCCATGATCTTGATGGTGGCCACGCCGGCGCGCATGGCCAGCGGGTTGCCGCCAAACGTGGTGCCGTGGTTGCCCGGCTGGAAGATGTTGGCTGCCTTGGGGCCTGCCACGACGGCGCCGATCGGCACGCCGGAGCCCAGGCCTTTGGCCAGCGGCATCACGTCTGGCGTGATGCCGGCCCACTGGTGGGCAAACCATTTGCCGGTGCGGCCCATACCGCACTGCACTTCGTCGATCATGAGCAACCAGTCCTTGGCGTCGCACATGGCGCGAACCTGCTGCAGATATTCGACACGCATCGGGTTGATGCCACCTTCGCCCTGGATGGTCTCGAAAAACACGGCCACCACGTCCGGGTCGTTCTCGGTTGCGGTGCGCAAGGCTTCGATGTCGTTCACCGGCACGCGGATGAAGCCCTCCACCAATGGGCCGAAACCTGCCTGGATCTTGGGGTTGCCGGTGGCGCTCAGCGTGGCGATGGATCGGCCATGGAAAGCCTTTTCGTAGACCACGATCTTGGGCTTGGCAATGCCTTTGTCATGGCCGTACTTGCGTGCCATTTTCAAAGCTGCCTCATTGGCCTCCAGGCCAGTGCTGCAGAAGAACACGTTGGTCATGCCAGAGCGCTCCACCAGCATCTGTGCCAAGGCTTCCTGGCCAGGCACGTGGTAGTAGTTGCAGCAGTGGATCAACTGGCCCACTTGCTCCTGCAATGCCTTGACCAGCTTCGGATGAGCGTGTCCCAGGGTGTTGACCGCGATGCCCGCCAGACCGTCCAGGTATTCCTTTCCGTCCACGTCCCACATGCGGCAGCCTTTGCCATGGCTCATGGCAATCGGCAGTCGACCGTACGTGTTCATCACGTGCGGGGACGTCGGGATGGTAGGGGCAGCATTGGCACTCATGTTCAGAAACTCCGTGCAGTCGTCAGGCAAGACCGGTCTGGTCCGGGTGGAACGGCAAAAAACAAAGCGGCTCAACGAAAGTTGAGCCGTTGAATGCCGATTCTAGAGGCATGCGAGGCATTGTGTTGTTGCCAATTGATCATCACAGCCATGCGCCGGGTGCTGCCCGTCCAGAGCCTGCCGGCAAGGATCGGGGCCTTTTGCCTCTCAAGTCTTATATAAGATATAATTCTCATTGTCCGGATGCATGTTTCACAAAATGAAATTCAAGCGATCCTTGAGCTGTTGTGTGGAGCGCTGGACAATGAGTGAGTGGCTTGTTCGTCAGCACCCCGACAGAACAGGCGTTTCCAATCTCACAGGCGCGTCAAACGCGCGTCTGTGAGTTATCTTCAGGATCCAACCTCCCACCAACATGGCCACCAGCCCCACCAGCAAGCAAGTCTTCATCCAGGGTGTCACCCTGGACGGTCGACGTTTTCGTCCCAGCGACTGGGCCGAGCGCTTGGCGGGGGTGATGAGCCAGTTTCGCCCGGGCGGCAGCCTTGCCCGCCATGGTCACCACCACATCCAGTACTCGCCCTGGTGCATTCCCACCGTCATGAATGGTGTGAAAGTGGTCATCGTCCACACTGATCTGCGCGAAGAAGAACCCATGGCCTGGGAGTTCGTCATGAACTTTGCCAAGGACAATCAGCTGCAGGTCGCCGAGGGCTGTGTGCTGCCGGACGAGCCGCCGGCAAAGAAAACCGACTGACGCCTCCCGTAGGGTGGTGCACCGCTTTCACCTGCGAGTTGATGCTGCCGTTTGATGCAGCAGCTGGCTCCTGTGGAGTTTCAGTCATTGCATCAAGGGTTGCTTCAGCCCCTGATTCGTGGCCAGAGCCTGGCAACATCGTGTAAAGCCGGCTTACAGAGCCAGAAGGGCCAATGGCCCTGTAAGGCATTGCTGGCGGCGCTTCGCGCCAAGGCGCTCAACCTTCATTTGTTTCAGCACAGATCTGTCATCTCCCAAACAGAGGGAAATCCGCGAATCCGGGCGCACCGCAACCGCTAAGGTGGCGTCCCTTGCACAGCCCCGGTGGCTGCGTGAATTTCCTCTTCCCCCTATCAGGAGTTGCCTATCATGAACTGCAAGCCATTGATTGCCACCTTCGCCCTGTCCGTTCTGTGCACTGCCGCCATGGCACAGGTCAGCGTGCCCATGAAGCTGCTGGACGCAAAAGGCGCCACCAAGGACGCAGGAGCCGTCACCGCAGAGGAGACCGAATACGGCGTGGTGTTCACCCCTCAACTCACAGGGCTCACGCCGGGCCTGCACGGCTTCCATGTGCACCAGAACCCCGATTGCGGCCCAGCCGAAAAGGAAGGAAAAACCGTGCCAGGCGGGGCGGCAGGCGGCCATTTCGACCCGGACAATGCCAAGGCGCATGGGACACCTTGGGGCAAGGGGCACCTTGGCGATCTGCCACCGCTGTTTGTGACTGCCGACGGGTCTGCCACGCAGCCTGTTCTGGCGCCTCGCCTGAAGCTGGCTGACCTCAAAGGTCGATCCTTGATGATTCACGCCGGTGGCGACAACCATTCGGATCATCCCGCGGCCCTGGGTGGCGGTGGCGCACGCATGGCCTGTGGCGTCACACCCTGAGCCTGACGCTCACTCGCCTTGATCGAGCAAACGGGCGCCCTCCAAGGCGCCCGTTTTTTTGCCTCGCGACGGCGCCTTGTGAGCATGGGATATGCTGTCTGGCTTGAGATCCCCCCATTGAACAACCAACAGCTGGAGTCAGGACATCATGGCCATGGACGAAGTGGACTTCTATTTGCACGGCGACGACATGCAGTTCGTCGAAATCGAACTCGACCCGGGAGAGGCCGCCGTGGGCGAAGCTGGTTCCATGATGTACATGGAAGACGGCATCCAGATGGAGACGGTCTTTGGTGACGGATCTGCGCAGCAAGGGGGCGTCTTTGGCAAGCTGCTGGGGGCCGGCAAGCGGCTGATCACAGGTGAGTCGCTGTTCACCACGGTTTACACCAATGAAGGCCAGGGCAAGAAAAAGGTTGCGTTTGCCGCGCCCTACACCGGCAAGATCATTCCGTTCGATCTGTCGAAGTACGGCGGCACCATGATTTGCCAGCGAGATGCGTTTCTTTGCGCTGCCAAAGGTGTGGCCCTGGGCATCGCGTTTCAGAAGAAGATCGGCACCGGCTTCTTTGGCGGCGAAGGCTTCATCATGCAAAAGCTCGAAGGCAATGGTCTGGCTTTTGCCCACTCAGGCGGCACCGTCATCCAGCGGCAGTTGCAGCCAGGTGAGGTTTTGCGAGTGGACACGGGCTGCGTGGTGGCCTACACGCCCGATGTCGATTTCGACATCCAGTTTGTCGGTGGCGTGAAAACGGCGCTGTTTGGCGGCGAAGGCCTGTTCTTCGCCGTGCTGCGCGGCCCGGGTACCGTCTGGCTGCAATCCTTGCCCTTCTCGCGACTTGCCTCGCGCATCTTTGCTGCGGCACCCCGCATGCAAGGTGGCGGAGGTCGTGGCGGCGAGCAGGGTGGCCTGGTCGGCGGCATTCTCGGTGGCACCATGCTCGGCGGTGTGCTGGGTGGAGATGACTGAATGACAGTGGGTTTGGCAAGCAGTGCAAGAGCGTCCCATGCGCTGGTTCTGACGGCGGTGACCGCTACCCTCACGCTCGGTGGGTGCGCAGCCTACAAGGTTGAAGCGGTCGGGCCACAGGCCAGTGCACCGGTGAAGTCTTCAGCGCCTGCAGGCAAGCCGGGAAAGGCTCTGAAAACCGGAGTGGCACCCGCACTCAAGGTGGTCCCGGACCGGGCGTCCCACATTGAAGGTCGTGGCTTTCAATGTCACGAGCCCTTGCTGTACGTGCTGTCGCTGGGTCTCATCCCTGCGGTGTGCGTCAAAGGCTATGAGTTGCGTTCCAACGAAGAAGTGCTGGGGCGCTACGAGGTCAGCATGATGATGGGCTGGGCCGCCATGTTTGCCGCCATGTCACCGGGCTGGTCGCTCGGATCAGGTGACGAGCGCGCTGAGACTCAGATCCGCCGACAATCGGGCGCATTGCGTTCAGGCGCCCGGTAACTGGAACTCGGGCGCGGCTGGCCTCCAGGGGCAGGCAACAGGCAACAGGCAACACAAGACGATCAGGGAGAAGATCATGGGCCATACCGAACAGCGAGCCGCTCAATCGCTGAGCTTCCGTACGCATGACGACGTAGAGCTGCGCTACCGCCGCTGGCCTGCTGCCGCCAGCCGCCGCGGCGCCGTCGTGATGTTTCACCGCGGCCATGAGCATGGTGGGCGCATGGCCCACCTGGTTGATGAGCTGGGGCTGGACGCGTTTGATTTTTATGCGTGGGATGCGCGCGGGCATGGAGAAAGCCCGGGTGAGCGTGGCTATTCACCCAGCTTTGGAACCTCGGTCCGCGATGTGCAGACGTTTGTCGATCACATTGAGCAGACGCATGGTGTCAAGGTGGGCGACATGCTCATCCTCGCGCAAAGTGTGGGTGCGGTGCTGGTGTCCACCTGGGTGCACGATTACGCACCTCGTGTCCGGGCCATGGTCCTGGCCTCGCCAGCATTCAAGGTCAAGCTCTATGTGCCGTTTGCGCGCCCCGGTCTTGCATTGCTGCAAAAGATTCGCGGCAATTTCTTCGTCAACAGCTACGTCAAGTCCAAATTCCTGACCCATGACGTCAGCAGGCAGCAGAGTTACGACTCGGACCCACTGATCTCCCGACCCATCTCTGTCAACATTCTTCTGGGCCTGTACGACGCGGCCGACCGCGTGGTCGCCGATGCCGCCGCCATCACGGTACCGACCCAACTGCTCATCTCCGGCGCGGACTGGGTGGTGCATCACCAGCCGCAGCACCGGTTTTTTGACCGGCTGGGCTCTGCGGTCAAGGAAAAGCATGTGCTCGACGGCTTCTACCACGACACCCTGGGAGAAGCTGATCGCGCCAAGGCTGTTTCGCTGATCCGGACCTTCGTGCTGCGCATGTTCGATTCACCGCCAGCGCCGGTAAACCTGGCTGATGCCCACCTCAAAGGATTCACGCATGAGGAGGCGCAGACCTTGTCAGCGCCGCTGCCTGCGATGTCGCCCAAAGGCTTGTACTGGTCGACCTACAGGGCGGGACTCAAGCTGGCGGGAAGCCTCTCGGAAGGGGTGGCTTTGGGGCACCGGACCGGCTTCGACTCCGGCAGTACGCTGGACTACGTCTACCGGAATGAAGCCAGGGGGACTGGCCCCATCGGCCGTCTGGTGGACCGCAACTACCTCGATGCCATCGGGTGGCGCGGCATCCGTCAGCGAAAAACTCACCTCGAAGCGCTGATACGCCGTGCCGTTCAAGACGTGCAGTCCAGTGGCCAGCCGGTGCGCATCCTCGACATTGCGGCAGGGCATGGCCGTTATGTGCTCGATGCCATCGCCTCCTGTGGAGTTGAGCCGGAGCAGGTTTTGCTGCGCGACTACTCCGACATCAATGTGGAAGACGGCCGTCGCCTGATCGGGCAAAAGAACATGGCCCACTTTGCCCGGTTTGAAAAAGGGGATGCCTTCGACACCGCCTCTGTGGCCAACGCGCTTCCCGGCGTGACGGTCGGCATTGTCTCCGGCCTGTATGAACTGTTCCCGGACAACGACTTGGTGCGGGCCTCTCTGGCCGGCATGGCCAAGGCGCTGGATAGTGGTGGCTATCTGCTCTACACAGGGCAGCCGTGGCACCCGCAGCTCGAAATGATTGCCAGGGCGCTGACCAGCCATCGGCAAGGACAGGCGTGGGTGATGCGTCGGCGGACGCAGGCCGAGATGGACCAGCTGGTGCGCGATGCAGGTTTCGAGAAGATGGCTCAGCTGGTCGATGAATGGGGCATCTTTACCGTGTCGCTGGCCAGGCGCGTGGCCGAGTGATGAGCGAGGCCGGTGTGGTTGCGCTGCCTGCTGGCGGGCTCAGGGTCAAGCACGGCCTTGCATGGCTTTTTCTGCTGGCACCGCTTTTCTTTCTCAGCTATGGGTGGACCAATCAGCTGGCGGCGGACAAAGGCGTCACCGACCATGTGGTGTTCGGGTGGGAGACAGCCATTCCGTTCTGGCCCTGGACGATTGTTCCGTACTGGTCGATCGACCTTTTTTACGGCCTGTCCTTCCTCACCTGTCGAACGCCGCGTGAGGTCAACCACCATGGCTTGCGCCTGCTCACGGCACAGCTGATCTCCATCACTTGCTTTGTGCTGTTTCCACTGCGCTTCACGTTCGAGAAGCCCCAGACCGATGGCATCTTTGGTGCACTGTTCGAATCGCTGGCGGCCTTTGACCTGCCCTACAACCAGGCGCCGTCACTTCACATCAGCCTCTTGATCATCATCTGGTGGGCGCTCGTCAAACGGTCCAGCCCCGCCTGGCGCTGGGCATGGCATGCCTGGGCGTTGCTGGTGGCCGTGTCCGTGCTCACCACCTGGCAGCACCATTTCTTTGATCTGCCCACGGGTGCCGCCGTTGGCCTGATGTGTCTCTGGCTGTGGCCTGATGGGACCGGGACGCCGCTGCTTGGCGCAGGCGCAGGCGCAGGCGCAGGCGCGGGCGCGGGCAATGGGCATGCATTGCAGCGTGTGCGCCGTCTTCGGCTCGCGGCGGCTTATGCCGCAGGGAGTCTTCTGTGCCTGTGGCTCGCATGGCCAGGGGGGCGTTTTGGCTGGGGCTGGTCACTGCTCCTGGGCTGGCCGGCCATCGCATTGGCGCTGGTGGCGACAAACTACGCCTGGTCAGGGGTAGCGGGTTTTCAGAAACGAGGAGGGCGGCAAAGCCTCGCCGTTCGCTGGTTGCTGGCGCCATACCGCCTGGGTGCCTGGGCCAACAGTCGGGCATGGACCTGGCGAAACCCTGAACCCAGTGCGATCACGCCGCGTGTCTGGATGGGGCGCATTCCCTCTGGCACGGAGTGCAGCCGCCTGGGCCTTGATGCGGTGCTCGACCTGACCGCAGAGTTCAACACACCACCCGTCGCCGGGCAAGCGCTGTCCGTGCCCATGCTGGATCTGGTGCTCCCACCGCTCAATGCGCTCGACGAAGCGGTGGAGGCACTGGAGCAAGCCGTGCAATCGGATGCCCGCAAGGTACTGGTCTGTTGTGCGCTCGGTTACGGACGCAGCGCACTCGTGGTGGCCGCATGGTTGCTCAAGAGCGGTCGCGTCGAATCAGTGGACGAGGCGGCTGAGTGCATCCGGTCGGCGCGCCCGTCGGTGGTACTGGGCGCAGCGCAGCGCGAGCACTTGCAGGCCTGGACCGCTTGCCGGCGGGGCATTTGAACGAGGGCATGGACCAGGATGCAGCCATGACAGCTGAGCCCGCTGCGATGGCGGCAGCCGCAGCGCGAAGACTGCTGTGGGGCGCGATGCTGGCGTTGGCCATCTGGATCGTTGTGGCCTGGCTGCTGCTCTCACCAGCATCAGGCCCGCTGGCGTCTTTGCCAGTCGGGTGGAACGCCTGGATCGGCGGTTTGGCCCTGCTGCTGGCAGGCGCGCACCTGTACTGGACAGCACGCGTGTGTTTTGACTGGTGGGTATTTGCCGGCTGGGCTCGCCGCTGGCGCACATCCGGGTCTCTGGCGGCGGGCGACATGGCAGCCTTTGACCGGCGGTTGGGACGATCCGCTCCACTGGAGACACTCACGCCCGTGCTGGATCTGGCCCGGCGAACAAAAGGGGCCATGGGTCTGGTCAGGCGCCAGACGGCAACAGGTCTTGGATTGCTCTTCTGCGCTGCCTTCATCGCAACGGGGCTCTGAGCGCAGGCATGAAAAAACCGCCCGGTCTTGCGACGCGGGCGGTTTTCGTTTTGCTTTGCTGGCAGCGCACCGTTTCAAACGGCGGGGCGGTTGTTCCGTGAGGAAGGTGCCGCGCCCGTGCAGTGCGCCTGAAGGGTGATCAGGCGGCGGTGGCCAGGGCCTTGACCTTGGCAGACAGACGGCTCTTGTCGCGAGCAGCCTTGTTCTTGTGGAAGATGCCCTTGTCGGCGACGTTGTCGACCACGGACTGCATCTTGGCGAACAGTTCGACGGCCTTGTCCTTGTCACCGGCCAGAACAGCTTTCTCGACGTTCTTGACAGCGGTACGGTACTTGGAACGCAGGGAAGTGTGGGCTGCGTTCAGCTTGACGTTCTGGCGTGCGCGCTTGCGGCCAGACGCCAGGCGGGGGTTCTTTTTGGCTTTGGTTGCCATGGTTCGTATTCCTTTAGTGGTTTGTGGATGTTGCCAGCAAAGCCGACCATTCTATCAGTTTCTCAGCGATTTGCCCATGGCCGGCGAGCGGCGAGCCCTGGCCGTGGTTACACTGGCGGGCGTGTCGCTGCTCAAATCCGCCTCTGTCGTCTCAGCCCTGACCCTGCTGTCCCGCATCACGGGATTGGTCCGGGAGGTTTTGATCGCCTCGACCTTTGGTGCCGGTGCCCTGACCGACGCCTTCAACGTGGCATTTCGCATCCCGAACCTGCTTCGGCGGCTTTTTGCAGAAGGGGCGTTCAGCCAGGCATTTGTGCCGGTGCTGGCCAGTACCAGAGAGACCGATGGCGACGAGGCCACCGCCCGCCTGATCAACCACATCGCCACCATCTTGTTGCTGGCGCTGCTGCTCACCTGTGTGGTGGGCGTGGTGGCCGCGCCTGGACTGGTGTGGCTGATGGCCAGTGGCCTGCAAGACAGTGGCGGCCGGTTCGACGCCGCCGTGTTCATGACCCGCTGGATGTTCCCCTACATCGCTTTCATGTCTCTGGTGGCTTTGTCCGCGGGCATTCTCAACACCTGGCGGCGCTTTGTGGTGCCGGCGGCCACGCCGGTGCTGCTCAACGTGGCCATGATTGTGGCCGCCTGGCTGGGGGCACCCTGGTTCGAGTCGATGGGTATCGAGCCGGTGTACTCGCTGGCCGCAGGTGTCATGGCCGGCGGTCTCTTGCAGCTGTTGATCCAGGTGCCGGCCCTGGCACGCATCGGCATGATGCCGCGGTTTCGCCTCGGGCCGTCGCAGATCAGGGCGGCCTGGTCCTACCCCGGCACGCGCCGGGTGCTCAGCCTGATGGCTCCGGCATTGCTGGGCGTGAGCGTGGCGCAGATTTCCCTGCTGATCAACACACAGATCGCCTCCCATCTGGGTGCCGGCAGTGTCAGCTGGCTGACCTATGCCGATCGTCTGATGGAGTTCCCCACGGCCATGCTCGGTGTGGCGTTGGGCGTGGTCCTGTTGCCGCAACTGGCCGCTGCCCAGGCTGCCAAGGATGATGAGCGATACAGCCGCCTGCTCGACAATGGTCTGCGCCTGGTGGTGTTGCTGGCGGTCCCCTGTGCGGTCGCCCTGTTGCTGTTTGCGCAGCCACTGGTGTCCGTGCTCTACCACTATGGCGCCTTCACGCATCACGACGTGGGTCAGACGGCCACTGCCCTCATGGGCTATGGCGTCGGGCTGGTGGGGCTGGTGGCCATCAAGGTCCTGGCGCCTGGTTTCTATGCGCGCCAGGACATTCGAACCCCGGTCAAGATTGCCATTGTGGTGCTGGTGCTCACACAGGTCATGAACCTGATCTTTGTCCCCTACCTGGCACATGCCGGCCTGGCGCTGGCCATTGGCCTGGCGGCCATGGTCAACGCGTCATGGCTGCTGGTTGGCCTCATTCGCCGCGGTGCGTATCAGCCAAGACCGGGCTGGTTGCGCTTCATCGTGCAGGTCGTCGTGGCCAGCGTGGTGCTTGGCGTATTGCTGTACTGGGTCAATGACCGGCTTGACTGGGTGGGTTTGCGCGTCTCGCCAGTGATGCGGGTGGCCTATCTGGCCAGTACGGTGGTCGGGTCTGCAGCGCTATATTTTTTAAGTTTGGCAGGTCTGGGCTTGAATCTTCGCCAGTTCGTCCGACAATAAATGGAGCCGAGGCGAATTCATCGCCGGTTTGAGCACGCCATGTCCCTGCCTTTCTTCGAGCAATTCAACGCCGTCACTCCGCTGGCCTATTTCGGCTCGCTGGTGCAGGAGGACGACGGCTTTCCGCTGCTGGAAGCGGCGATTGCCTGTGGTCAGGACGAATACCCGGATCTGGATGTCCAGGTGGTGCTGGGCGAGGTGGATCAGCTGGTTGCGCGGCTGCGCCGCCGCTGCACGTCCGAATCTGACCCGCTGCAACGTTTGCGCACACTCAACCAGTTTTTCTTCCTGGACCTGGGTTTCGGCGGCAACGTCAACAATTACTACGACCCGGACAACAGCTTCCTCAATGTGGTCATCCGCACGCGCAGGGGCATTCCGATTTCGCTGGCCATTCTCTGGCTGGAGCTCGCAGGCAGCGTTGGTCTGAAGGCCAAGGGCGTGAACTTCCCCGGGCACTTCATGGTCAAGGTGAACCTGCCCAATGGTCAGGTGGTGATCGATCCGTTCACCGGGCAGTCCCTCAGCCGCGAAGACCTGTCCGAACGGCTGGAGCCCTACAAACGGCGCACCGGTCTGGTCGACGATTTCGATATCCCTGTCGGGCTGTATCTGCAGGCGGCGCAGCCGCGCGAGGTATTGGCGCGCCTGCTGCGCAACCTCAAGGAAATCCACAAGGCGCAGGAAGACTGGCAGCGCCTGATACCTGTGCAGGACCGGCTGGTCATGTTGCACCCTGATGCCTGGAGCGAGTACCGCGATCGTGGCCTCGCCTGGGCCGAAATGGGTGATGCCGCGCAGGCCGTCATCGATCTGCAGATCTACATGGATCAGGCCACCGATGCGCTCGACCGCGATGCCATCGGGCAGCGCCTGCTCGAGTTGCGCCGCACGCCCAGCTGACGGTTTCAGCCTTTCTGAATGGCCGCACGTGGAGTGCCGGGCCGCCCCCACTGCCGCCATGCGCGGCGCAATTGCGTGTCGCTGCCGAATCCGGCCACATCGGCCGCCTGGCTCACATTGAGGCCTGCGTCCAGCGCGGCTTCGGCGGCCGCCAGCCGGATGCTGCGCAAATAAGCCAGCGGTGACATGCCCGCATGGTCGGCAAACAGACGCCCCAGGTGGCGTGCCGACGTGTGGGCCAGCGCTGCCATCTGGTCCACACCCCAATCGTCAGCGGGCCGCTGGCTCACGGCGTCCTGCACACGGTGCACACCTGCATGCAAGTGGTTGCGCCCTTGCAGGAAGGGCGACAGCTCTGGGTCTGTCGGGCCGCGCCGCAGCGCCACCACCATCGCCTGGGCCACCTCGGCGGCGATCACCGGGCCACACACGTCGCCGATGCGATGCAGGAACAGATCGATGCCCGTGGTCACCCCTGCGCTGCTGTAGACCGGTGGGTCCATCACGAAGACCCGGTTGGTCTGCACCTGGCAGTGGCCGGCGGCCTGGCGCAAGTCGTCCAGGTGATGGTGATGCGTCGTGGCTTGGCGGTGGTTGAGCAGGCCAGCCCTGGCGGCAATGACCGAGCCGGCACACACGCACAGCAGTTCCTGCTGTTGCGCCTGCAGGTGCAGACCAGCCAGCCAGTTCAGCACCTCGGTGGCCTCTGCTCCGGAGGTGTCGATGTGTCTGCCCACCTGGCCCAGCAACACCACCCAGTGGGGCGATGTCTGGGGCAGGGGGGGCATCGGTTCCAGGCCGGCAATGCGGGCTCCCACAGACGACACCGATTCTGTGCGTGGCCCTACGAAGTGGATGTCGAACCGGGGCGGCAAGCCCTTGCGTTCAAGCGCCTGGTTGGCAATTCGCAAGGCTTCTGCCGGGCCGGCCCAGTCCAGGATCAGGCTGCCGGGCAGCAGCACAAAGTCCACCCGGATCGGCGCGTCGGTGTTTGTCGTCTTGCGCTCAGTCATGTGCTCAGTCATGTGCTCAGTTTTCTTGCCAGGCGAAGTCCATCTGGCGCGCTGTGCCTTCCGCCAGGCGCCGCCCGGCCAGGCGCTCCACCAGATGCAGGCTCATGTCGATGCCTGCGCTGATGCCGGCCGACGTCACCACCCGGCCTTCATCGACCCAGCGTGGGCCGTCGACCACCTGCAAGGCCGGCCATTGGTGGCGCAAATCTGCCAGATCTTCCCAGTGGGTGGTGACCCGCTCCGTGCGGACCACTCCCGCAGCTGCCAGCACGAAGGCGCCGGTGCATACGGATGCAGTGATGCGGGTGTGGGCGTGTTGATGGCTGACCCAGCGGAGCACGTCCGGTCGAGCCAATACGGGCTCCATCACGCCGCCGGGCACCACCAGCAGGTCGCAATGCGTCACCTCGGCCAGCGTGACATCGGGAAGCAGCCTCAGCCCGGCCCGCGCAGCAACGGGAGACGACGACTCCGCCACACAGCGCACCCGCCAATGAGCAGCCATCGCGAGGGCCGCCACTTCATCAGAGGGCGTGTCAGCTGCTGCGCCGAGCAGCTTCCTGGCCACGCGGGACGCCGTGGTGAAGACCTCATAGGGCCCGCCCAGGTCAAGCGCTTCCACCTGGTCGAATGCCAGGATGGCGATGTCGAATGGTTCGGCAAGCCGTTCAGCGGTGGCGGTCATGCGGGTTCCTTGAGGGCGGTCAGCAGATCCTGCGTCGAGCATACCGTACAGAAACGGCCATGCAGCACGGTGGCGGTGCGTTGCGCAATGGCTTCAGCAGACAGGGGCTGGCCGTCCGGTTGCGTCATGTCAAACGTGAGGGTGGCATCCAAGGGGTAGTGCACCGTCCAGCCCAGGTCGGAGGCGTGGCGCGTGGTGGTCTCGCAGCATTGTTCGGTACGGATGCCCGAGACGATGATGTTCTGGATGCCGTGTCGGGTCAGCCACACGTCCAGGCCAGTGCCTACCAAAGCGCTGTGGCGGTGCTTGATGAAAGTTTCTGCCGCGTCGAAGTCCCTCAGCCCTTCGAGTGGGCGTACCTGTCCAGATACGGCAGAGAAGGGATTGGCCGGTACTTCCGGTCCATCCTGGTGCAGGATGCGGACGATGGGCAGGCCCCCGGCCTGCGCCGCCTCGATCAGACTGTTCTGGGCCGCCAGATAGGCGGGCAGCTGGCGCTCGGTAAAGAAAGGGCGATGGCGGAACGACTCCTGCACGTCGATGACGAGCAAGGCGGTGTGCTGGAGGGGTACAGGCAAAGTGGTGGATGGCATGGCGGGCTCCTGAAACGTTGATTGGAGCCTCTATCGTGCCGATGGTGGTTTGCCCTGTCGCGCCACCATCAGACCAGAATCGAACAAATTCGGACATGGATGCGCCGGAGTTCGGGCAACAAAAAAGGCCCCGAAGGGCCTTTTCTTGTCAATGCGGGGGAGCGTGCTCAGCCCACCACCACCGCAGCGCCGTCGCCTTTGTCGGCAATCACGCCGATGTCGTACACCGTTTCACCCAGTTCACGCAGGGTAGCGGCGGTGGCCGCGGCTTCAGCGGCATCAATCACCACCACCATGCCAATGCCGTTGTTGAAGGTGCGGTTCATTTCGATGTCGTCAATGCCGGCTGTGGCCTGCAGCCAGCCGAACAGCTCGCTCTGGGGCCAGCTGCCCTTCTTGAGGTGAGCCGCCGTTCCCTCGGGCAGCACACGCGGAATGTTCTCCAGCAGGCCGCCGCCGGTGATGTGGGCCATGGCCTTGATCGGATGCTTGGCCAGTGCGGCCAGCGTGCTCTTGACGTACAGGCGCGTAGGAGCCATCACGGCTTCCTTGAACGGCTGGCCGTCCAGCGTGGCAGGCAGGTTGCCGGCCTGTTCGGCGCGCTCGATGCACTTGCGCACCAGGGAAAAACCGTTGGAATGCACGCCGTGCGAGGCCAGGCCCAGCACCACGTCGCCCGGCTTGACGCCCAGGCCAGTGAGGATCTTGCTCTTTTCCACCGCGCCCACACAGAACCCGGCCAGATCGTATTCGCCGTCGGGGTACATGCCGGGCATCTCGGCCGTTTCGCCGCCAATCAGGGCGCAGCCGGAGAGCTCGCAGCCCTTGGCGATGCCGCCCACCACGGCAGCCGCCGTGTCCACGTCCAGCTTGCCGCAGGCGAAATAGTCCAGGAAGAACAGAGGCTCGGCGCCCTGCACCAGCACGTCGTTGACACTCATGGCCACCAGGTCGATGCCCACTGTGTCGTGCATGTTCCACTCGAAGGCCAGGCGCAGCTTGGTGCCCACGCCATCGGTGCCAGAGACCAGCACCGGCTCCTGATAGCGCTTGGGCACCTCGAACAGCGCACCGAAGCCGCCAATGCCGGCCATCACGCCCTCGCGCATGGTCTTCTTGGCCAGGGGCTTGATCCGGTCAACCAGCGCGTCGCCGGCTTCAATGTCGACGCCAGCGTCTTTGTAGGAAAGAGGGGTGTTGGAGGAGTTGCTCATGATGGAAACAGCTGGCCAGGGCAGGCAGAAGAGGGCTTTTGTTGCGGAGATAGCGAAATCCCGGCAGTTGCAGACGCAAGCCAAGGGCCGGGACCGATAGAATTTGGCCTTGATTCTAAAGGCTGGCGCCCCTGAGGAAAGGGGCCAGGCCTCGTATTGGGACACCTAGCGCCCGCCAAACGACTGCCCATGACCTTCACACCGACCCAAATTCGCGCTGCAAGCTGGTTGGCCATTGCCGTGGCCATCTGGATTGTCCTGTCCATGCTGGCACCGGTGCTCATGCCCTTTATCCTGGCCGCCGTCATGGCATACGCCCTGCATCCGGCCGTGGAGCGGCTGGCGGCCCGCAAAGTGCCGCGCTGGCTGGGCGCCGGGCTGGCCATCTCCGTGCTGATGCTGCTCCTGCTGGCGGTGGTGCTGCTGATTGTGCCGGTGGTGACCAAGCAGGTGCCGCTGCTGCGCGAGCAAATTCCACTGCTGCTGGGGCGACTGAACACTGTGCTGGTGCCGCTGGCTGAGCGATTTGGCGTGGAACTCAGGGTTGACGTGAACCAGGTGCGCGCCTGGATGCAAGACCTGATCGCCGGCCATGAAGGCGATCTGTTCAAGGGCTTGCTCTCGTCGCTGCGCATTGGTGGCAGTGCCATCAGCGCCGTTTTCGGCAACCTCATCCTCACCCCCATCGTGGCGTACTACCTGCTGCTGGACTGGGCCCACATCGTGGACCGCACCAAGGTGCTGATCCCGCCCAGGATTCGTGGCAACGTCCAGAGCTTCCTGGACGAGACCGACGAAGTGCTCGGCCAGTACCTGCGAGGGCAGCTGCTGGTGATGGGCGTGTTGGCAGTGCTCTACACCATCGGTCTGGCCCTGGTGGGCCTCAAGCTGGCCTTGCCCATTGGCGTGTTCACCGGCCTGGCGGTGTTCATTCCCTACCTGGGCTTCGGTCTGGGACTGATTCTGGGGTTGCTGGCTGCGGTGCTGCAGTTCCAGTCGGTCATGGGCATTGCGATGGTCGCTGGTGTGTATGTGGTGGGGCAAGTCATTGAGAGCATGTACCTCACGCCGCGCTTGCTGGGCGACCGCATCGGTCTGCACCCCATTGCCGTCATTTTTGCCTTGATGGCCTTTGGCCATCTCTTTGGCTTTGTGGGCATTCTGGTGGCCTTGCCAGCCAGTGCCGTGCTGCTGGTGGCGATCCGCCGGATCAAGCGGGGCTACATGGAAAGCGAGCTGTACACCGACGGTGCCAAAGCCGTTGCCGGGCAGCCCGACTCGCCTCCGCCCGCTGACGAAGGGCAGCCTTCATGAGCGACGGCGGAGCGCCCATGAAACAGATGGCGCTGGACATCGGACTGGCGCCTGTCCCCTCGCTGGACAACTTTGTCGAGGCAGGCAATCTTGACGCCGTGGAGCATCTGCGGCTGTGGGCAGCCAACCCCAACCGATCGCCAGTGCCCACATACCTGTGGGGCGAGAGTGGCAGCGGCAAGACCCATCTGCTTTCTGCCGTGCGTGAAGCGCTGGCTGAATCGGGCGGCAAGGTGGGCTGGCTGGATGCGGGCAAGCTGCATCCACCCGAATTCGACGAAAACTGGGAGGCTGTCGTGCTCGACGATTGCCACCTGTACACCGCCGAGCAGCAGGCGGCGGCGTTCAACTGGTTTGTCAACGCGCAGAGCCCGGCCTCGGGCCAGGCCCGCTGGGTGCTGGCCGCCGCCGACCGGCCACCGGCCGATCTGCAGCTGCGCGAAGACCTTCGCACCCGCCTGGGCTGGGGACATGTGTTCCAATTGCACCTGCTGGCCGAAAGCGAGCGCCGCGCCGTCTTGCGCCGTGTGGCTGACGACCGCGGCGTGTTTCTCAGCGACGAAGTCATGGACTACATGCTCAAGCGCTTCTCGCGCGATCTGAGCAGCCTGACCAGCCTTCTCGAGCAGCTGGATGCCTACGCCTTGCGCACGCAGCGCGCCATCACCATCCCGCTGATCAAATCCATGCTGGAAGAAGAGTGAACCTTCGGGCCGGGTGCTGGCGTTCCCTGCCAGGTTGAGGTGGCTCAGCTTTCGTCCGCTCCGAACCCTCCTGTTCCAACCAATACCGACTGCCTTGTATGCGACTGGCCCTGTTCGATCTGGACCACACACTGATTCCCCTTGATTCCGACTATGCCTGGGGCCAGTTCACCGTGACACTGGGATGGCGCGATGCCGACAGCCATACCCGCGCCAATGACGCTTTCTACGAGCAGTACAAGCAGGGCGTGCTCGATATCCACGAGTACGTGCGGTTTGCTACCGAAGCCCTGCGCGAGAAGGGTCAGGCCGCTGCCGATGCAGCCCACCAGCGATTCATGGATGAGGTCATCCGCCCGGTCATGAAGCCTCAGGCGCTTGACCTGGTCAAGGCGCACCAGGCTGCAGGTGATCAGGTGGTCATCGTCACCGCCACCAACGAATTCGTCACCCGCCCGATTGCCACGGCGTTTGGCGTGGACGAGCTCATTGCCATCGAGCTCGAGCGCGATGCCGGAGGCGAACCCACCGGCGACATCAAGGGCACGCCATCTTTCCGTGAAGGAAAGATCGCCCGTGTGGAACAATGGCTGTCTGCGCGCGGTCAAAGCTGGGCCAGCGTGAGCCACAGCGTGTTCTACAGTGACTCCATCAACGACCTGCCTTTGCTGGAGCGGGTCAACGAACCCGTGGCGACCAATCCGGACGACACGCTCCAGGGTATTGCGCAGCAGCGTGGCTGGCGCATACTGCAACTCTTCGCATGATCAAGAAATTCATCAACAAGCTGCTCGGCAGCGCCACCGGGCAACGCAGCCGCAAGGACAACACCTTCGGCAAGCGCGAGGACGTGCCTGCGTCCGTCCATGGCATTGACCCCACCCTGGTCGACAAGCGCGCCCTGGATGTGGTGCACACCCTCAAGCAGGCCGGGTTTGAGGCCTACATCGTCGGCGGCGCCGTGCGCGACCTGCTGCTGGGCCTGCGCCCCAAGGACTTCGACGTGGCCACCAACGCCACGCCCGAGCAGGTCAAAGGCCTGTTTCGCCGTGCCTTCATCATTGGCCGGCGCTTCCGGATTGTTCACGTGGTCTATGGCCGGGGCCGTGACAGCGAGGTCATCGAGGTTTCCACCTTCCGCGCCTACCTGAACAATGCTGACGCCAAGCAGGTCAAGGGCAATGAAAAGTCCGCCAAGGGCGCACTGGCCAGCATGACCCATGCGGTGGACGCTAGTGGCCGTGTGTTGCGTGACAACGTCTGGGGCCCCATCGAGCAAGACGCTGCCCGCCGCGACTTCAGCATCAACGCCATGTACTACGACCCGGAAACCCAGACCGTGGTCGACTTCCACCATGGCATCCGCGACGCCAAGAAGCACCTGCTGCGCATGATTGGCGATGCGGCCACCCGCTACCGCGAAGACCCGGTCCGCATCATCCGTGCGGTTCGCTTTTCCGCCAAGCTCAAAGCCCTGGGCTTCAAGCTGGAGAAAAAGACCCTGGAGCCCATGGCGCCATCGCTGGGGCTGCTCTCGGACGTGCCGCAAAGCCGCCTGTTCGACGAAATGCTCAAGCTGCTGCAAACCGGCCATGCGCTGGCCAGCATCGAGCAGCTCAAGGCCACTGGCCTGGGCAAAGGCATTTACCCGCTGCTGGACGTGGTGGTGGACCGCGCAGACGGCGAGTTCGTGCGCGCTGCCCTGACCGACACCGACCGCCGTGTGGACGAAGGCAAGCCCGTGGCCCCCAGCTTTTTGCTGGCCTGCGTGTTGTGGTCCGACGTGCGCGACGGCTGGCACAAACGCATGAGTACGCCGCCCCGCCGCCAGGGCCAGCGTCCCATGCCGCCCGTGGCCGCACTGCAGGAATCGGTGGACGAAGTGTTCGACGCCCGCATTGGCGACGTGTCTGGCCGTGGCAAGCTCGGTGCCGACATGCGCGAGATCTGGCTCATGCAGCCCCGCTTTGAAAAGCGCACCGGCAATGGCTGCTTCAGCCTGGCCGACCAGCCCCGGTTCCGTGCCGGGTTCGATTTCCTGCGCCTGCGCGCCCAGGTGGGCGAGATCGACGAAGAACTGGCCCACTGGTGGGAAACCTTCAGCACCGCTGATGACGACCACCGCCGCGACATGGTCGACGCCCAGCGCAGGGCCAAGAGCCAGCAAGGGCCATCGTCTGGTTCCGCCAGGAAGACCTCTCGCAAAGCAGCAGGGGGTGACGCAGCACCCGGCGCAGCCGCAGCAGGCGAAGCCGACTTGTCAGACGATCCGCGCTTCCGGCCCATTGACGGTGATGACGATGACTCTGGCGAGGATACGCCGTCTTCCTCCGCGCCTCGCAAACGTCGCCGCCGCCGTCGCAAGCCGCGCACGGGCGGCACCGGTGGCGGTGGGTCGTCCACGCCACCAGCACCACCGTCCGGTGACTGAACCGCTTTCAGCAAGTAGAAGCCCAGTCAAAGCCTATGTTGGCCTGGGCGCCAACCTCGGTGACGCGGCAACAGCGCTGAAGGACGCGTTGGCCAAACTGGCTGCCACGCCCGGCGTGGACGGCGCCAGCGTCAAGGCGTCCAGCATCTACCGCACAGCACCCATTGATTCTTCCGGCCCGGACTACCTCAACGCCGTGGCTGAGCTGAGCACCACGCTCACCGCGCCTGCCTTGCTCAAAGCCTTGCAGTCCATCGAAAACGCGGCTGGCCGCGAACGCCCGTACCGCAACGCACCGCGCACGCTCGACCTGGATTTGTTGCTCTATGGTGATGGCCGCATCCAGGCACCACCCACCCTGGTCGTGCCGCACCCGCGCATGTGGGAGCGGGCGTTTGTGCTGGTGCCGCTGCACGAGCTGGCGCCAGGCAAGGTAAGCCAGGCCACCCTGGACGCCGTGGCGGAGCAGGCGAGAGGCGTGCATCGTATCGGCCCATAGCCAACAAGGTAGAGTCGTCGTTGCGGACTTGTTTGAGGTACCAAATATTGGTGCTATCTAAAAATGAAGCGGAAACACCAATGCACGCTCGAACTCATTTTCTCCAGGCCATCAAGCGCGAATATTCTGTGGCGCGACATTGAGAGCCTTTTTGATGGGTTGGGTGCCGAGGTGAGCGAGCGCGAAGGCAGCTGAGTTGCGGTGGTTCTGTTTGGTGAAGTGCGTGTATTTCACCGGCCGCATCCATCGCCTCATACCGACAAAGGCGCTGTCGCCAGTGTGCGCAAGTGGCAAGGGCCTGTTCACACTATTTTTCAAAGATGCGTTGCAGATCAAAAATGCCATGCGCAAGGCGCAAAACGCAGCCGGGGTCTTGCCCCGACAAGGCTTTGCAACGCCGCGCATGGCGTTTTTTGGTGGCAACCCGGAGGGAAAGGGGTGGAAGCAGCGCCACTTGTCGTTGCACTCCTAGGCCAGACACCCGGTCTGCCCGTCCTCGCACGCCTAAATTGGCGCTGCTTCCACCCCTTTCGCACTTGGAAAAATAGTGTGAACAGGCCCTAAAACAGCACGGAGTAGAACCATGAACGTGATGACAGTTGACGGCTACCACGCCAAGATTGAGTACGACGAGGAGCTTGACCTCTTTCGCGGCGAAATTCTTGGACTGAATGGTGGCGCAGACTTCTACGGAAAGAACCCCAAAGAGTTGCGCGCTGAGTTCAAGAAGTCCCTGCGAGTATTTCTTGAGGTGTGCGCGGAGAAAGGCATAGAGCCCAGAAAGCACTTCTCCGGAAAATTCAATCTCCGCATTTCGCCGGAGCTGCACGAGCAGCTTGCGATTGCTGCTCAGGCAGAAGGAAAGAGCATCAACTTGCTGGCCCAGGAGGCTTTGCGCCTCCGGGTCGCTTCTTGAGCAAACGTCCGTTTTCACGTCTCAAGGCCTTGGCCTTGGCCTTTGGCGCTGGTTGCCTCAACCTGAAAAGCCTGGCTCAGCCGGACAGGGCGCTTGGTGCGTTCAAAGCATCCAAAGGGCTAGAGGTTCCACCCGCCGCCACCTTGAGCACATGGGTGTAGATCATGGTGGTGGACACATCCGAATGGCCGAGCAACTCTTGCACCGTGCGAATGTCGGTGCCCGCTTGCAGCAAATGGGTGGCGAAGGAATGGCGCAGGGTGTGGACGGTCACGGGTTTGGCAATGCCGGCTTGCAGGACGGCCATTTTCAGCTTGCGTGACAACCGTTCTTCGAACTGGTGATGGCGACGTATGACACCAGTAACCGGGTCTGTCGAATGTTTGCTTGATGGAAATACCCAAAACCAAGCCCAACTCTCCCCGGCCCGGGGGTACTTCTTTTCCAGAGCGTGTGGCATGAAGACGCCCCCTCGACTGCTCGCTCTGTCCTGTGCCCAGAGCGCTCGGGCCGTCGCCAATTGTTCCTTCAGGCTGGCCACAATCGAAGCAGGCAACATCACCACTCTGTCTTTGCCGCCTTTCCCACTTCGAACAACGATAGCGTTACGGTCAAAGTCCACGTCCTTGACCCTCAAGCCCAAGCCTTCCTTCAGGCGCATTCCCGTCCCGTAGAGCAGGGAGGCCAGAAGCTTTTCAGTGCCACCCATCAGGTTGAGTACCGCCTGGATCTCGTTGGTGGTCATCACAGTCGGAATGCGTTTGCGTTCCGGAGGCCTGCCAATGTTCTGCAACCACGGTAAATCACAACCCAAGACCTGGCGATAAAGAAACAGGAGTGCGTTCAACGCCTGCCGATGAGTGGCCGGAGACACCCGCCGTTCATCCGCGAGCATCGTCAAAAAGGATTCAACTTCGGTTTGCCCCATTTGCTTGGGGTGCCTGAAGCCCTTTGCTCCGGTACCGTCCGGATTTCGCGCTGCCCACAACACGAACGACTTGGTCCAGTAGACGTAGGCTTTCTCCGTCTGTAAGCTGTAGTGCAAATATCTGACTCGCTCGCGCACCTGATCGAGCAGTCGGTTGGACCTGGGAGGGGTCCAGTCGGGTTTGTCGGATTTGTTATACCTGTACATTTATACAGCATAATGCGCTACAGGATTGATTTCAAACAAGTTTTAGGTATATCCCGGTCCGTGTTATCCGACTTCGATTGTGGGTATCCGACTTTTTGCCGGGTATATCAAAGTTGGGCCTCATGAAATCAGTAAACAAGCACGCCGACGGAACACTCTGCCCGGAAGGGACGAGAAGCGTTCCCCGCGGCTACGTTGCTTGTTGCGAAGACTTCGATCGGCACACCGCCAACTGTTATTACGATGTGCGATTTGAATGGTGGCCTCAAGACAAGTGCTGGGTCATCGTCATTGCGGAGTCCGCGGGTGGTGGCGGTATCGAAATTTCCTTTTGCCCCCACTGCGGGGCGAGGCTGAGCGGAACACAGATCGTCCCGGCGCGAAAGGCGAGGAGAACGAAAAGTGAATGAACCAGTCTTCACCGAGTCAGTTGTGCAAGTGCCACCGCTCTTCTTGCGCACTGCCGGGCTTATCTCGGTGGTCGGCGGCCGAGGTTGGTTGTCTGGCCACGGCTATTCCGTCAAGAGGCCCAACATTTCCATCAAGCGGACCTGCCTACGGCAGGCCGCTTATGTCAGGCGTTAGCTATTAGGGGTAAGTATGTTTAAATTTTCCGATGGGAAATACTTTGTCTTTTGTAGTTCAGATAAGAAAAATGGAAATCTCGCTGAAGGTGCAGCTGTTGTTGAGTATTTAGTGCGTGATGACGATTACTCCGAGTATATAATTTTCGGTGTTGGCGATCACTTTCTGTGCCCAGATTTAGTAATTCACGGCAATTATTCACCTGCTAGTGCCTCTGGCTTTAATCCGGGGATTTTGATTGTGCCTGATACGAATATTCTATTTTTTGGTGCGGGCGATTTGGTTCAGGTTTGGGATTTATCCAATCGTGAAAAGCAATTTGACTACACTGTAGATTGTGGGTTCTGGCATTGGAATCATCATAAAGATTTAGTTCTTATGTCCGGTGAGCTAGAGTTTGCGGTTTGGGGAGTTGATGGCAAAAGGCTTTGGTCCTGTTTCGTTGAGCCACCTTGGAGCTACACAGTTGACGGTGACATTGTTTTGCTTGATGTTATGGGTGGTGTCACTAAAAAGAAATTGTATAGTGGCACAAATAGCTAACAAAAACATGCAACAGGACGTTTTGTTCCGTGGTTCAATTTTGCGCTCGCTCCGCTCACTTTAGCAAAATTGCTCCACTCCACAAAACGCCTCTGATGTTGGCGTTAAAGCTCATGGAATTCAGTGCTCTTTCGGGCCAACGTCTACTTTCGCTGCGCTTGATGAGCGTGGGGACCCACCCAGCCTGGGTAGACAGTTCCACTCCGCAGATCGCAACCTACGCTGCTAATCTGGAATTCCCGGAGGAAGTTGGCTGTGTTCAGGTGTGTCCATGCGAGGTCGCGATTCCCGGAAGATACCCGGCGCTAGGGATTGAGTTACGCAGCTGGCCTGAGCCGCCTGGCATTCAGCGCTGGGACGGCGGCGAGTATGGTGTTACGACACCGGAAGAGCTTCAGCAGTATTTGCCTGCCACAGTCCAGGATGTGCGGCCTTGGGACTCGATGGGTGAAGGTCCCGTCTCGGCGCTTGATCTCGTTCTCAGTACCGGCGCGACCTTAACGCTTCGGCATGTCTTTCCGCCCATGATGCTCGGGGTTGATGTGCACATCGGGGGCCGCAATGAGCTTTAACAAATCGGCCCAGCACGGACGGCCTACGGCCTCCGCTGGCCTAAATCGTTGGGCGTCATGCCGTTGATCGAGCTTTTTCGCCACTCTCTACAACGGCTTGAAGCACGGCCACGCTGGCTGCGCTGGCTCGAGACCGCACCCCCAGCGGTCCGCTCGGCCGACGACCGCTTTCGCCGAACTTTTGTGCGCATCCAACTGCCGTGTGCCGCCTTGGTAGTGTGTGTCTTTGCGGCGGCAAAGAACTATGGTCTTCTTGCCCCGCCGTCTATCGCTAGCTTGTGGCTTCTGCTCGCGGGCATAGCGGCGCTCAGCTGGCCGGTCCCAATCCTTCGTCTTGCCGTCGCCGCACATCGGGGCGCGAATGCAGCGGACGGGCTGGCCGCCCGACTGCGGGCCCTTTCGGCAGGCGCGTCCATTCTTGGCGCTCTCATCGTTGTATGCCTTGTAGCTCTTGTCGCACTCACTGCACGTGTCACGCTCAACGCGGGGCTGCCATGGTTTTGATGACGCCCAACCCGTCGGTCGAGCGGTCGGCCTCCGGCGGGCTTCGCCCGCCTGCAGCTGCCGCTCACCGTCAAAGTTGGGTGTCATGAGCCAGCGCATATCTACTTCAAGAGCCACTTGGCTGGGCCTTCTGGTTGTAAACGCCCCCGTGCTGTTTCTACTGTGCGGACCACTCTTTATCTTTAGCCAATTTGTTGATGACGGCGCTATTTCTCGCTCCTACAATTGGCTGGGTTTACTGGTCTTCGGCGCCGGGTTTTTGCTGGCATGGATCTGGTGGTCTGTCTCGGCTCCCAAGTGGCGCCTGTGGGCCTACCAGCGCGTCGAAGATATTGCCGAACTCAAAGCTCGATCCGTTAGCGTGGGCCTTACATGGCCTGACGGTCATTTCTTCGAGCGTACCGAGGTAAAGTCCCGCTCACATGCGCGTCGTGAAAAGGAATTGGACACAACTGCAAGGAAGTAACCTGACGAGGTTGAACGACAACCTGCCAATGTCCCACTACATGACGCCTAACCCATCATGTCAGACGTCAGAGACCTTCATGCACCTCAATGCCACCGTGTCAGCATCGGCCTTTGACGAGCATTACCAAATGGCGCTGGTCTATTGCTTTGACAGGGAAAGGAACTACTGCTTCTCACTATCCAGATTCCCCGAGGAAGACGAGATTGAAGTGATGGTTCTTGACCAAATCAACCATAAGGTTGGAGACCTGTCGGTAGAACTGCGAGGCTCCACACTGAATGTCACCCTAGACAAGTCGCTTGCGGCCCACCTTGACGGCCACACGACTTACGCCATAGGTCTCCTCGGCATTGAAGGGCCAGAACGAGATGATCTTTGTGATGCACTTCGTAAAATCTTCGAGGGAAAGCAGGGGCTCAAACTTGAAGACTAGTGGCGGTCGGATTGTCAACCTTCGTGGTTGCCGACCAATTGACTCTAACCCGCCGCTCCAGGGGACGCCCGACAAGCTGCGCTTCACGGTCCCCTCCGGCCTTCGGCCTTCGGTCGCCCCTGCGCTAGCACCTTAGACCCCATGCAGAGCAACCAGGAACCCACATCGATTCCCGCTTTCGTTTCAGTCTTCGCATTTGGTGCTCTGTCACTTCTCGGGGGCTGGATCGTTGTTCATGGCGACGGCTTCTATGCGGCAAACAGCAAGTACTCCTCAAGCGCCACGTTCGTGGCGGGGATGCCGGCCGTCTTCATGGCACTTCTTCAGTTCTTGGCCGCCGCACTCGCGTTCACATGGGTGTTGCGCCGCTACCTTTCTCCTGTTCCCTCTTTTCTCGCGGGGTTCGGGCTTACCTTCATGCCGCCGCTACTCTTCTTGCTTCGATAATTGCGCGTCGGCCCCTTACCTACAACTACAACTTCAACTTCAACGACAAGGGCTTCCCCCCGTCAGGCCACTCACATGGCAGCAATCCACCGATCAGTTGCAGCGCTCCGCATCATTGGCGATGAACTGGACCCAAGCGAAATCACGAAGCTGCTTGGTGCGGCCCCCACCTATTCACATTCAAAAGGTGAAGTGCTGAAACGCCCAAAAGGTCGAATCGCCAACTTCGGAATGTGGCGGTTAGATGCGCCTCCGTTCGAGCCGTCGGAGTTCAATGACCAGGTTGTGTTGCTGCTCGCTCAACTCACGCAGGATCTGGCCGTCTGGGAAGCGTTGAGTGCGAAGTACACCGTGGACTTCTTCTGTGGCTGGTTCATGGACGAAAGCAACGAAGGCGAAGACATATCGCCAGCAACGCTGGTAGCGCTTGGAACTCGCGGCATTACACTTGGTTTGGACATTTATGCCCCGGATGACGAGTAGCGCGAAAAGCGCCTACCGCACAAAGGCCACTTATGCAGAAACTTCCACACTACGAACAACAAGCCACCGTACCGACGGCCGCGGAGTTCCAAGAGCTGCGTGCTCTGTGTGGCATGTCCCCGAGATCTGTTGAAGCTGCACAGCGGGGCCTGCCGAACAGTTTGTTCGCTACCACTGTCCGTGACGGTGACAAACTGATAGCGATGGGAAGAGTTGTCGGCGATGGTGGGTGCAACTATGAAGTCGTGGACGTCGCCGTGCATCCTGCTTATCAGAAACAGGGTCTGGGCACCGCAGTCATGGACGCCATCATGTCTTTCATAGAGAAAAACGCACCAGACACGGCCTACGTCTCATTGATCGCTGACCACCATTCGCCAGCCTTGTATTCGAAGTACGGGTTTGAGCCAACAGCACCCGTCTCGATTGGCATGGCTTACAGGGTAAAGCCAAAGCCAAGGCGATGATGCGCCGGTTGCCTGTGCGCCAGATGCCATGAATAAGAAGCGCTCCCAGTGTGACAACTGTGCTCCGCGAACGCTTGCTGTCCCCGCGGTGGTGTTGACAGGTGCAGTGGCTGCTGTGGCGGCCGGGTTTCGCGCTGACTCCTATCTGGAGCATGTCCACAACGTCCCGCCGCCGCACCCTTACCCTTTCGGTGCAGTGCTGTGGGTGCTTGCGTTCATGGCAGTTGAAGGAATGGCCGTTTTCGCCATTCTTCGGCCTTGCTCCTACAGCTACTCTTGGGGCAGATCTCTGACGGCACTTCTGCTTTCGGCTGGCTGTTTTGTGATCGGCCTTTTGGGGTCGATGCATGCGCCGCCACCATGGAGCATCTTTGTGCTTTGGCAAATCGCCACGCTGGTGGCCATGCTGCTGCTGTTTCTGTCTTCAGCCGCCGGAGCGGTGGCCAGGTCCTGGCGTCAGGGAGCATGATGCATTCACTTCGTCAAATTCTTCTGGGTGTACTGTGGCTGTGGGCCGGTCAATTCAGTGCGAAGACCCTGAGCCCTGACACCAGACGCGCAACCGTGAGCACCAAGAATCGGGGGTATCGCCCCGCATGATTGAAGGCGAGTGCTTCTGCGGAGCCGTGCGTGTCGAAAACTGGTGAAGCGAATCGTCGGCAATGACAATGAAGACACCTGGGTTTTGCGTGCGGACTGCGAAGAGGCGGCGGCGCTCAGGGTAGGCCGACACCAACGTGGTGGATCCTGGCGGCTGCAAGTCGTAGCCATGCGCCGGGTGAGGCCAGTCGTGGCATAGTGGCAAAGCAGCAGTGTTTTGACGGTATCACCATGGAGTTGAAGTCCTCATGAAGCGAGTCACAGGCATTGGAGGCGTTTTCATCCAGGCGAAAGATCCGCAGGCTTTGCAGGCTTGGTACAAGCGGCATCTTGGCATCGATGTACAGGCCTGGGGAGGGACGGCCTTTTCCTGGGCCGACGAAGTCGGGCAACCCATCGGCGGATCGACCATCTGGTCAGTGGGCGCCGTGGAGGACGCCGCCTCGTCCGGCAGTAGTGCGCCGTTCATGGTGAACTACCGGGTGGACGACCTGCACGCAGTGGTCAGGGCGCTCAGGAAAGAAGGCTGCAACGTGCTCGACAAGGTGGAAGAGTCCGAGTTCGGGAAATTTGCCTGGGTCATCGACCCCGAGGGAAACAAGGCTGAACTTTGGCAACCCCCAGCGGGGCAATGAAAGGTGCGCCACGCCGTTGTTTTCTTCTTCAACATCTTCTTCATCATCATGTTCTTCTTCGGCTGCGCTGCCCGGAGCATTGCGCGGTATCGTTGAACAAGAAAAAAGGGAGAGACGCTCATGGCACACGAGTCACAAGAGGCTTACTTCGAGACTTTGCCCGCTGAGGCAAAGACACGACTTCAGCGCCTTCAGGCCAGCGTTCTGAGGCTCGTGCCGGGTGCGACGAAGTGCATCAGCTACAACATGCCGGCCTTCAGGGACAAGCGCGTTTTCTTCTACTTTGCGGCTTTCAAAAAGCACATCGGCATCTATCCGCCGGTTACCCGTGACGCAGCGTTGATACAAGAGCTTGCGCCGTTTCGTGGGCCGAAGGGAAACCTGTCGTTTCCTCTCGATCAGCCCCTGCCGGTGGAGTTGATCGAACGTGTCATCCTTGCACTTCACAGGGAGTACGAGAACCAATGACAACGTCTCTTCCTGCGCCACACTGCGCCTGGATGGAAAATACCAGACCATGAATCAACATTGTGATTTGAGTGGACTCGGCTGGGACGACTGGTTTGCTCAGCGGGCAGACTGCAAGCTGCCGGACACTGTCGCCCGCGTTGTGGCGGTCGACCGGGATCAATGGTTGCTCTCGGATGAGAAAGGGAGTTTCCGGGCTGGGCTGGCTGGACGCTATTGGCACCATCACCACCTGAATCAGGAGCTGCCGTGCGTGGGCGACTGGGTTTGTGTGGAGAAGCAGCCCGGCGATGACTTCGGCGTGATCCATGCACTTCTGGAACGCAAGACTTCTCTGCGCCGGAAGGCGGCGGGCGGCACGGTGGCCTATCAGATGATCGCGGCGAATGTGGATGTCGTGCTCATCGTGCAGTCTTGCCATTTCGATTTCAACCCGAAACGCCTGGAGCGCTACCTCGTCATGGTGACGGAAGGTGGGGCCGAGCCCTGCGTTCTGCTGACCAAGACAGACCTGGTGAGCACTGAAGTACTGGCCGCTCAGATATCGGAGATCCAGTCCATCGGTATCGACGCGCCCATCTTGCCCTTGAGCAACGTCACCGGGGACGGCGTGGGAGACATCAGACGCATGCTGCAGCCAGGAAAGACCTATTGCTTTGTCGGTTCGTCAGGTGTCGGGAAGAGTACCCTGATCAATCAGTTGCTGGGTCATGAGCGGGCAGAAACGAGGGCAGTCAGCGGGACGGGCGAAGGGCGTCATACGACTGTTCGCCGTGAGCTGATATGCCTCGACGGCGGCGCGTTGGTGATCGACAACCCAGGCATGCGCGAGTTCGGCATTGTCGGCGCGGAAAGCGGCATGGAGAGCAGCTACTCAGGCATCTCTGCTCTCGCATCCCGTTGCCGTTATCAGGATTGCAGCCACACTGCAGAGCCTGGTTGCGCCGTCAGGGCAGCGATAGAAGCCGGAGAGATCAGCCAGGAATCTCTTGAGAGCTTTCTCAAGCTCAGAGACGAGATGGCATTCAACGACCTGTCCTATGCCGAGAAGCGGAGAAAGGATCGGGATTTTGGTCGTTACATCAAGTCTGCAAAGAAGGATTTGCGCAAGCAGTAGACAGGCAGCTGTGAATCGGACGGCAGCTGTGATTCGAAGAGGCGCTCAACCCTGTCTTGCACGCCCGCCGGCACAGCCGCTTGCCGGCGCTGTTTGATGTACAAAGACTCTTCTGGCGACGCACTGGCATTCGGAGGCCATCACGTCAATGCGTGAGATATGCAAACAAACTGATAGGAGGTTTTCTCTATGGCGATGAAGTACGGTCGAGCGCTGTCTGCGCTGGTTCTGGTCCAGTTTGCGTTGACGGTGATTCACCATCTGTATGGAGAGTTCTTTCTCTATCAAGATGGAACGAGGTTGCACATCGCGATCTTTGCCCCGCTGGCGCTGCTTCTGACGTTCGCGCCGTTGTGGCTGCACAAGAGCAAAACTGGGACGGTGATGTTCACGGTCTGGTCAGTTCTTCTTTGGGTGCTGCTGGTTGGTGTCTACGAAGGGTTCTGGAATCATGCTGCTTTGAATGTGGTGAGCCTCCTTGGCCTGGACAATGGCATGAGCTGGGCTTTTGTTCGGCTGACCCCTGGGGACGCGATATTTGAATCGACTGGTGCTGCCCAGTTTGTCGTGGCCTGTGCGCTGCTGGGTGTGCTTTTCGCAGGGCATTCCAGACGTTCGGCGAGGCATGCCGCAGCGCCGGCGAAGCAGTGAATCCTGCCGACGCCGGTGCGGTTCCGGGCTCTTGCCCGTGGTCTTGCCTTTGCTGGCTTTGAGGAGCGGTTCGACGGCGTGAAGAAGGACGGACAACCCATTCAACATCCGGGTGTTCAGGCCCGGTTTGACGCGTATCCACCAGCCGCTCGTGAGCGCATGATGGCCTTGCGTGAGCTGGTTCTTCGCACGGCGGCGTCGACGCCTGGTGTGGGAGAGATGGAAGAAACGCTGAAGTGGGGCGAGCCAGCCTATGTCACGGTGTGTGGTAGCGGCAGCACGGTGAGGATGGACTGGAAGGCCAGCCAGCCGAACGAGTACGCGCTGTATTTCCACTGCCAGACGACGCTGGTGGATACATTCAGGTCGCTGTTTCCCGGTACGTTTCGCTTTGATGGCCATCGGGCTGTGGTGCTGGCGCTGGACACGGACTTGCCGGTGGATGAGTTGACCGTGTGCATCGAGGCGGCGCTGACCTATCACCTCAAGAAGAAGAGCAGGACGTAGTGGGCAGTGGGTTCAGCGCGAGCCCCATCCCTGATTCTGGGGACGCTGTCTGTGCATGCGGTTCCCCTGCCGCTCTGTCTGACTCAGAATGGAGACATGCGCGGCGCGGCCGGCAACCGGGAGCTGGCTGACAGGGCCGAGGTTCATTCCTCCGGGAGAGCAAGAGAGGCGTTTCCCCGTGGCGACATCGACACAATGGCAACTCGACCAGGGAGCGGCGCAGCGCTACGAGCGCATTCTGGTCGCTTCCATTCTCGGGCCGGCTGCACGTGCCCTGGTGGATTGTGCAGCCCTGGGTGATGGCGAATCTGTGCTGGACGTCGGCTGTGGCACAGGAGCTGCCACACGCATGGCGGCAGGCCTCGTGGGTGCACAAGCCAGAGTGGTGGGGGTGGACATCAATGCCGGCATGCTGGCGGTGGCGCAGTCGCTGCAGCCGGACGGCGCATCCGCGGCCAGCATTGGCTGGGTGGAGCGCAATGCGGTGGATCTTGCCTCGCTCGGTGAGACGTTCGACGTGGTGCTGTGCGCGCAGACATTGCAGTTTCTGCCTGAGCGCGAGGAAGCCCTGACTGCCATGTATGGCGCACTCAAGCCCGGTGGGCGTGCCGTCCTGAGCTTCTGGGGTGGGCTGGAGAGCAACCCCTACTTTGACGCGCTGGTTCGCGCCATGGACCGGCATGTCGGCGCTGAAGCGGCAGACGGTTTGCGGGCAGCGTTTCGGCTGCCGGATGCGTCGGCGGTGACGGCGCCGATGAAGGCCATCGGGTTCCGCCATGTGCTGACGGTCTCGCGAAGGCTCGATCTGGCCCTGCCCCCGCCAGACAGCTTTGTTCCCCTGCATGTGAGTGCCACACCCATGGCCGCTGCTTTTTCCCGAGCGGACGAGAGTGCGCGGCAAGCTGTGGTGCGCGATGTGCAGGAGCAGCTCGCCTCATGCAAGTCGCGGGATGGCCTGAAGGTGCCGTTTCGTACGCACGTGGTCACCGGATTTCGGTAGGCCGGCTGTCAGTGCGCGGGCGGGTGCGGGTGAAGGCGCACGCAAAGGTTGAAGGTGGGGGTGTGGGTGTCTTTATCTCCCCCCCTATGCGTGGCATTTTCTCCCGCAAACCGGACCCAAGGCACGCAGGGCTTTGTACCCAGCTGTGCTTAAGTTATTCATAGCATGCTGGCCAGGCTGGCGGTGTACCGCTTGGGGGTACAAAGGTATTGCTGCAAGCCCCGGAAGTGGTCTGAAAAGAGGGCAAAGGATCACGGAAAGCATCTGAAAGGCCTCGTTTTTGGCCTGTTATTCAAGTCATTGCCTTGTCGTGACGAATGAATACTTTGGAGGTGCGGAACTGGATCGTACCGCTACAAATTCATTCCAACGAGGCAAGCATGAGAACGAATCTGCCGGTGACTCAACGGGAGCATTTGCTCCACCCTGATACCACGCTGGTGTCTGTGACCGACCCCAAAGGACGCATCGTCTACTGCAACCCGGCATTTGCCGAGGCCAGCGGGTTTGACGAGACGGAGCTGCTGGGGCAACCGCACAACCTGGTGCGCCACCCGGACATGCCTGAAGAGGCCTTCAGGGACCTGTGGCACACCATTGGCTCCGGAAAGCCCTGGTCTGGTCTGGTGAAAAACCGGCGCAAGAACGGCGATTACTATTGGGTACTGGCCAACGCCACACCCATGCGTTCCGACGGCGAAGTGGTGGGCTACCTCTCGGTGCGAACCACGCCGGCGCGCGAGCAGGTGGAGGCGTCGGAAGCCCTGTATGCCACGATGCGCGAGCAGGAAGCGGAGGGCAAACTGTCCATTGGACTGCTGGCCGGAGAAGTGGTGGGCAAAGGGCCAGTGGCCCGCGTGTTGCGCTTTCTGAAAAGAGCCCCCGCGAGGCTGGGTTGGGGTGGTGCCTTGTGGATGCTCACCGTTGCAAGTCTGATTGCCCTGGCGCGGGTGGCAGAAGAGCCACTGGTGCTGTGGGCGGCGGCGGCCATGGCCGGCGTGGCGTTGGCGGTGTTCCGGCATCTGGAGGCGCGTCCCTATCGGCGCGTGCTCGAAGACACATTGCAGCTGGCTGCCGGTGATCTGGTGCACAACGTTCGCAAGGATGGCACGGGCCTGTCTGCGGACATTGGTGTGGCGCTGTCGCAGCTGGCAGTGAACCTGCGCTCGGTCACAGGCGATATCCGTACCGAGGCCATGAGTGTGCAAGGCGGAGCGGAAGAAATTGCGGCTGGCAATGAAGACCTGTCAGCCCGCACGGAGGCGCAGGCGGCCAACCTGCAGCAGACGGCTGCCTCCATGGAAGAGATCAACGGCACGATCAAGCACAGCGCCGCGTCTGCCAGCGAAGGCGCACGTCTTGCCACGCAGGCGGTGGATGCGGCAAAACGATGCAGTGAAGGCGTGGAAGGCGTGGTGGACGCGATGTCCGGCATCAATGAATCATCGCGTCGCATCGGCGAGATCATTGGTGTGATCGAGGGCATTGCGTTTCAGACCAACATCCTGGCGCTCAATGCTGCGGTGGAGGCTGCCCGCGCAGGCGAGCAGGGCCGGGGCTTTGCGGTGGTGGCCGGAGAGGTTCGCACGCTGGCGCAGCGCACGACAGCGGCTGCGCGTGAAGTCAAGTCGCTGGTGGAGGACTCGGTCGGGCGTGCAGCGGCGGGGCAGGACCAGACCCAGCTGGCCAAGGAGCGTATGTCCGAGGCGGTGGGGGTGGTCTCGCAGGTGAGCCAGTTGCTCAGTCAGATTGATGTGGCGGCCAACGAGCAACGCATGGGGGTCTCGCAAGTCAACACAGCGGTGGCTGAGCTTGACTCCATCACGCAGCAGAATGCAGCCATGGTCGAGCAGCTGGCAGCCGCAGCACGAACGCTGCGTCAGCAGGTGGAGGTGGTGGACAAGAGCACCAGTGTGTTCCGCCTGAAGCAGGGGGGCAGGACGGTGGCTGAAGTGGATGCGGTGAAGCTGCGACGCGACGCCAGGGATGCGGGCGCGCGCGCAGAGAAACCCTTTGAGCTGAGCGACGCCATCGAGTCCCATGTTCAGTGGAAAGCCAGGCTGCGCAACGCGGCTGCGCATGGTTCGGAGCTGGACCCGAAGACGATCTCGCGCGACGACTGCTGTGCACTGGGCAAGTGGCTCCATGGCGATGGCCGTGCGCGCTGGGGAGGCTTGCCCCAGTTCACGGCACTGGTGGAGCAACACGCCAGCTTTCACAAGGAGGCGGGCCGGGTGGCTGGCCTGGTGATGAGCGGCGACAAAGATGGCGCCATGCAGGCACTGGCCAATGGCTCGGTGTACGCCAAGGCGACGCAGAGCACACTGCTGGCCATCACGGCTTTGCAGAATGCGCAAGGCGCAGTCAGCAGCAGCGCCACGGCGCGGCCGGCGGCGGAGACCAAAGCGACGCGCGAGTCGGCAGAGGACGACTGGGTCGCTATCTGAGCACGTCGTTTGCCTGCAACAGCCAGTCCGTAAAATGACTGGCTGTTCGCGCTCGTCCTGAGCGCACACGCGCCCACCCAAAACACAAACGGAGGAATGCCGATGTCGGCAGAGATGGAGGAGCTGTACCGCGCTGCGGTCGGCGAGAAAAAGGCCGAGTACTACGTGCCGAGGTTCCTGGCCTTTGACGATGCCGGCAAGGGCTCGATCGGCTGGCACTGGCCAGCGTTTTTTGTGACGTTCGGGTGGCTGCTGTGGCGGCGCATGTGGGCTGTTGCCGGTCTGTATTTCGTTGTGCCCAGCATCATCATGTTCGGCATGCAGATGGCTGCACCGTTTTTCATCGTCGACAACCCCGAGTCGGCCTTGATATCGCTTGGCATTTTCTTCCTGCTTTTCATGCTGGTGATGTGGCTGGTGCCGCCGCTGTTCGCGGTGAGGGTGTACCACGGGCACACCAAAGAGCGCATCAAGGAGCTCAAGGCCAAGCGTCACCGCAAGGGGCTGGACACCAGCCATTCGGCACTGGTGGCAGCCCTGGAAGAACAGCCACACGTATCCAAGCTGGCTCTGTGGCTTTATCTGATCTTGTTCGTCGGCGTGGCTGGTCTGGGCGTGCTGGCTGCCGTCGCTGTTCCTGCCTATCAGCAATACGCCTTGCGGGCAAAAGTCACCACGGGCTACATGGAGGCGCAAATGAGGCTTATCCCGCATTCGGGCCAGCACATGGACGAGGTGCCCTGGGATACGCTGGACGATACGCCTTCGTCGAATGCCACCGCAAAGCCCGCAGGTCGCCTGAGGGTGGACCACAAGGTACACAGCGTTTACCTCACGTTTGACAAGAGTGAGGCGAGCCAGGTGAGCGAAGCGCAGCTCAAGTTCGAGCCGGTGGTGGGTGACGACGGCATCATCCTGGGCTGGACTTGCAGCAGTCCTGACATCGAGGACCGATATCTGCCCAAGCAGTGCCGGTCCGATGAGTACGAAGACTGATCACCACAGTGCCTGAAAGGAAGGAGGCGAGCGTGAGCATCGAGCTGAGCAAGGAGGCACGCAAGGAAGCCATTGCGTCCATTGAGCGCTACTTCCGCGAGAACATGGATGAGCCGATCGGCAACATTGCCGCTGGCGGGTTGCTGGGCTTTTTTCTGGAGGAGGTGGGCCCAGCTGTCTACAACCAGGCCGTCGCCGACGTTCAGGAGCGCATGCAGGCGCGCGTAGCCGATCTGGATATCGAACTCCACGAGGATGAGTTCCGGTACTGGCGCAAGTTCGACGCAGGACGCAGGTGATGTGATCCATCACCTGTTGTATGCGCAGCAGCAGTCCTTGTCGTTGTCCCTGCTGAGCGATTGAGTCAGGCTCAGGGCGCCAGCCGCTCCCGCACCCAGATCATGGCTTCGCCGGAATCAGCCGTGGTCTCCTGCCGGTAACGCAGCCGGTCGTGCAGGCGGCTCTTGCGGCCTTGCCAGAACTCCCAGGCTTGCGGCTTGAGCCGGTAGCCGCCCCAGTGCGGGGGGCGTGGCGGCTTGAGCATGAACTGGGCGCCGTATTTGGCGGCGTTGGTCACGAGAACGGTCCGGCTTTCGATGACCTGGCTTTGCGGACTGGCCCAGGCGCCGATGCGGCTGTCGAGCGGGCGGCTGTGAAAGTACTCGTCGCTCTCGGCATCGCTGACTTTCTCCACCACACCTTCGATGCGAACCACGCGCTCGAGCTCCACCCAGTGAAACTGCAGCGCTGCATACGGGTTGCCAGCGAGCTCACGGCCTTTGCGACTGTCGTAATTGGTGAACCAGACAATGCCGCGAGGGTCGTAGCCCTTGATCAGGACAACGCGGGTGCTGGGGCGCAGGTCGCTGCCAACCGTGGCCACGGTCATGGCGTTGGGTTCAGGTACTTCGGCCTTGAGCGCTTCCTTGATCCATTGGTCGAACTGCGTGAGCGGGTCGGCGTGGGAGGCGGTTTCGTTGAGCTCGGCTTTTTCGTAGCTCTTGCGGAGTTGGGCAATGTCCATGATGCGATCAGTATAGGCAGCGGTGTGGTCAGTCGGGTTTGAGCTGGGTCACAGGTGGTGCACCAGCCTGAGCAGCCGGGCCAGTGCACGGTCTTCAATGCCGTGACGGCGCAAGCCGTGCAGGGTCTGGCGTGCATAGTCGAGCGTGGTGCCGTAGCGGCCCTGCGCTTTGGCGAATATCTCGCGGTATTGCTCTTCGCTGAGCTCACCTGTGTAGCTCGGGCTTTTGCGCGAGAGGGTGAAGGCCAGTGCCACCACCGGCCCTTTGGCGGTTTCGGCCACCACCCACTTGGGGTCGTAGACAGGGTTGGGCATTTCGCGTTCCCACAGGGCCGGCATATGGGCTTCAACCTGATGATGGGGCAATCGCATCACCACGCCGGTGCAGCTGCCCCCAGGCATGAGGGCAAAGACCAGGCCAGGCCGTTCGTGGGTGCCGCGGTTGATTCGGCTCCACATGCTGAGTTTGCGGTGATAGCCGCGCACTTTGGCAGGGCGGTGTTCTGCTGCTTCGAACTCGGGGCGCCAGACGAGTGATGCATACCCAAACACCCAGAGATCGGGTTTGCGGCCCAGCGAGCGCCACTGGTCGAGGACGTCCTGCATCATCTGGCGACCATTGCGCCGGGCCGGATCCCAGGTGAGCGGGCGCTTGCCGGCTGGCGGAATGGGCATGTTGGGCGGAAACGGGGCTGTCATCGATCTACAATGCGGGTTGTTGCCGCCAAATTAAGCCAAATGATTGCCATTGAGGCGCCATGACTTGAAAGGACCTCGAGTCAGGGGTGGCGGACATATTGCCAAAGAACACCATTCAAACACAGGAGAGTTAGCGAATGTCTTCTTCATCAGATGACAATCAGGATACGCGCGTCGTCGCGGTTGTGCTCATCGCCGTCATTTTGCTGGCGGTCGGCTTGGCCGTGGGCATGGGTATCCACAAGTCCCGTTCGGGCGGCGCAGCGATGGCTGGCGAAGGTTCCGGCGATGCCGTGGCTGCGGTGGGCGCAGAGGGCTCCTCTGATGAGGCTGCCGATGCTTCAGAAGATTCCGCAGACGCTTCTTCCGAAGGTACCGCCGGCGGGGAAGAGTCGGGCCATGATGACGCCGGCCAGGCGACGCCCGAAGGCGATGGGGCTTCTGCCGGTGGCGACACGGCTGCAACCGCTGCAACCGCTGCCGCAGATGACGCGTCGGTGGTAGTGGAAGATGGTGTGGTGAAGTTCTACTTTGCCTCCGGCAAGGCGGATCTCGCCGCAGGCGCTTCCACTGTACTGGCCGACGCGGTGGCTGCAGCCAAGGCTGGCAAGAAGCTGGTGATCTCCGGCTTCCACGATCCGACTGGCAACAAGGCGTTCAACGAGCAGCTGGCCAAGAAGCGGGCCATGGCGGTTCGCGACGCGCTGGTGGCAGACGGTGTGGCCGAGTCCAGCATCGAGCTGAAGAAACCGGAAGAGACCGCGGGCAGCGGCAACAATGCCGAGGCGCGTCGCGTCGAGGTGATGATTGCCCAGTGACCGTTCGGTTCACTCAGCGACTCTGACAACAAAAAAGCCCGGCGATGCCGGGCTTTTTTGTGTCGCATGCCCTGGTGCATGGTGCACGGGGGCGCGGAACCAGTTGGTTCAGGCGTTGCGCTGGATCAGTTCGATCTTGTAGCCGTCGGGGTCGGTGACGAACGCGATGACGGTCTTGCCGCCCTTGACCGGCCCGGCTTCGCGGGTGACGTTGCCGCCAGCGGCCTTGATGCGATCACAGGCGGCGTATACGTCAGGGACGCCAATGGCGATGTGTCCGTAGGCGGTGCCGATGTCATAGCTGTCCTGCCCCCAGTTGTAGGTCAACTCCAGCTCGGCCTGGCCCGGGTTGCCGCCGTCGAAGCCAAGAAAGGCCAGTGAGTATTTGTAGTCCGGATTCTCGGAGGTGCGCAGCAGTTGCATGCCGAGCACCTGGGTGTAGAAATCGATGGAGCGCTGGAGGTCGCCAACGCGCAGCATGGTGTGTAGGAAACGCACGGATGGTCCTTTGGGCTTTGGATTATGGGGCTGGCGTGGGAAAGCGCATGCCCCAGGGTTGTCCAATGGTGCCGCCCATTGGACGGTGGCGTCAAACGCCGGCGAGGTGACCGTAGCCGTCGCGGGTTTTTTGGGAGACCCTGCCCAGCACGTCTTCGTATGGCGTCTGATGGCGCTGCAGCAGTCGTGCGGAGGCCATGCGGCGGTTGCGGCAGAACCAGTGGCAGGTGTGCTGCATGAGCAGTACCTCTGCCAGCATCTGGCGGGCGCGGGGCTTGGCGGCAATGCCTGTCGGGTTGTCTGCCAGCGCGGAGACGCCGTTGGCGTGAATGGTCATGACGCTGGCCAGGTCAAAACACGCGGCGGGGAGCCAGTGCCGGGCAAACGGCAGAGGGACTTTGCTGATCCGCACGTCGGCAGGCGGCTGCTGGCGCAAATCCTGGGAGAGCTTCTGCAGCTGCTCTGCCAGTTGCTGCTCGGTAGCGTGTTGCTGTTCAAACGCCAGCGCCTGGCGCTCTTCGTCTTCCAGCGTCAGCGCCCTCATGTAGCCGTTGTTCAGGCGCTCCATCAAGGCTTCGATCTGGTAGTGGGACAGCAGGCGGGACAACAGGACGATGCGTTTGGCCTGGTCATACCAGCCCAGGAAGGCATAGCCAAGGACGACGAGAACAACGAGGGCCAGAGGGTGCATGCGGAGGTAGTGAAGCTTGCAGGGGGGCGGGACGGGGGTATGGGACGGTGTGTGGGGCGGATGCGCAGGAGATGCGCGGGAGAGGGGCTTCAGTCCAGACCGAGGGTCTTGGCCAGCTCGGCCGGAGGCATGGCACCAGCGTGCATGACGGCTGCCTGTGTCTTGGCGTTGCGGGCAACAATGAAAGGAACGGATTCGGCTCCCAGCTGGTTCAGCAATGCGGTGTTGGCCTTGATCTGGCTGCTGATCTCGTCGGGAACACTGGCTGAGGCGTCCATGCCACCCTGGCGCGCCAGGATGGATGCTTCGTGGGCCTTCATCGCCTCGACCGGATTGTCGGACTGCAGCAGCGCCGCACCTTGCGGAAGGCTGGAACCGTTGATGAAGGCCACAGGCATCCAGACAAAGTGCACCTTGTCCATCAGGGTCTGGGCCGACTCCCACAGATGTGCGCAATGGGGGCACTGTGGATCGAAGAACACATAGACCTTGTGGGCGCTCATGACAGCGCCCGCATTGAATCCGTGACCCTTTGCAGCGACCAGATCAAAAGCCTTGTCCTGGGACACGGCTTCGGCGGGGGCAGCACCCTCGCTGGCTTCCTGGGAGCAGGCACTCAGGGCCGAGGCAAGAACGATGCTCAGGGCCAGGCCGGTGGCTCTTGCGCTGTGGCTCAAGAGGGCGAAACGGGACAGAGTGAGGGGCTTGATCATTCGGGAAATTGCCAGCGGTGAATCTGCAGGCGTAGCTGCTCATTGGAGCGCAACGCGCAGACCTTCGCGTGCTTTCTTTCGGGTGTGCGTGAAAACCCCAATCATCGCAGATGTGCGAGGGTGAGGTGCCGGAAGGCTTCTGAGGAAGGTTTCTTGTCTTGAGGACGCGGCGGAGGGTTATTCCCTCCGGCCGTGCGCCATTGCTCGGGACCAGCGCTCCGGTGCCGATCCCTGGTGCGCTTGCATCAGGCGCCGAACTGGATATGTGTGATCAGTCGACTGGCGATGTGGGTGAGGACGTAGTCTGGTCCGATCTGGACCCAGTGGTGGCTGCGGGGAGGGCGTGGCAGGCCGTGTGCTGCGTATTGCTTCACGATGTACTGGCGCTGGCGAAAGTGCTCGGGCAGCGGGCCACCCAGCTGAAACTGCGGGCCCCGGGCACTGTAGTAACGGCGCCATTGAGGTGGCGTATCGTCGTCGGCCTTGAGGTCGAGGGCATGCTGCGGCTCGTTGCGCGCATGGCGCACCTGCTCGGGTGGCTGAGCGTGCACGCCAGGGGCCCAGCCCATGCTGACGGCGGCGAGAGTGGATGCCAAAGCGCGAACTTTCATGCTTGCCTCCGCGGGGTAAAGCGTTGTGGGGGCGGGCTGGAACAAGGATGACCCGGAGCGGTCACCGCCATATCGGCGCCATTTGATGATCTCTTGAGTTTGTTTCCAGTTGATGACCAAGATTCAATGTAATTGCAAGTGATCGTTGCAAAACGTGGATGTATCCCCCATTGGCGGGACTGTTTGGCGTCTACGTGGCGTGAGCGCAAAATCGACAGGACATGTGCACCAACTACACCCCCGCCTCCGCGTCCGATCTCATGGCGTTCGACGCCTTGGGGGCGATCGATCTGCCTGACCAGGAATGGCCCGAAGAGACGTTTCCCGGTTACCTCGCTCCCATCCTGTCCCTGGACAGTGCCGGCTCGGTGCGTTGTGAACTGGCGCGGTTCGGGCTGCTTCCCCGGTGGTGCAGGTCACGCGAGGAAGCCAATCGGGTGGGGCGAGGCACGTACAACGCCAGAAGCGAGACAGTGGCGGAGAAGCCCAGCTTTCGGTCGGCTTGGCGGGAACGGCAGTTTGCCCTGGTGCCCATGCGCCACTATTACGAACCCTGCTGGGAGTCGGGGCGAGCCTTGCGCTGGCGCATTGCGCGGCCGGATGGCAGGCCGTTTGCCGTGGCGGGACTGTATGAGCACTGGCTGGATCGGACGACTGGCGAGACAGTGCGCAGCTTCACCATGCTGACTGTCAATGCCGACCAGCACCCGCTGATGCGCCGCATGCATCGGCCGGGTGACGAAAAGAGGATGCTGTCCATGGTGGGGGCCACCGACCATGAGAGGTGGCTGACAGCCTCGCCCGAGGAGGCAGCCCAGTTTCTGCAGCCGGCACCGGACGAACCACTGGTGGGGGCGCCTGCCGCTGTGGCGCCATCTGCTGCACCCGAAGCGCCGCAGCGTTCACTGGATTTCTGAACGCAGGCAGATGCCCGCATGGCCAGCGTGGCGGTCATGGCGTTCGGAGAGCAGAGTGCAGCTGCTTGCCGGGGATAATCCGGGGTGAGATGAACAACACTTTGGAACAACTTGAGCGCGGTGCCATGGCTGGCGCGCAGCGACTGGACTTGCAGGCGGCCGGTCTCTCAGTGTTGCCAGAGGCTGTCAAAGGGCTGGCGGGGTCGCTGGAGGTGCTCAACCTCACCGGCAACCAGCTGTCGGACCTGCCGGACTGGCTGGCGGACTTTGAAAAACTCAAGGTGGTGTTCGCCTCGCACAATGCCTTTACCCATTTGCCTGAAGTGCTGGGGACGCTGCCTCGGGTTGAGGTCGTGGGCTTGAGGGCTTGCTGCATAGAGCACGTGCCGGCGCAAGCCCTTGCGCCATCTTTGCGCTCGCTCATCCTGACCGAGAACCGCCTGACAACCCTGCCAGGGGCCATGGGCGACCTGCAAGTCCTGCAGAAGCTCATGCTCACCGGCAATGCTCTTCGCGACCTGCCCGAATCATTGGTCCGGGCCCCGCGCCTGGAGTTGCTGCGCATTGCCGCCAACCGAGTCGACCGGGTGCCGGGTTGGCTGCCCGAGATGCATGGGCTGGCCTGGCTGGCTGCATCAGGCAATCCGTTCAGTGACCTCGGGCCTGGCCGGCAAGCACCTGCCGGGCAGGGCGACGCACTGACTCTGACGGTGGACTGGACGGATCTTGAGGCCGGGGCACTGCTGGGGCAAGGAGCGTCTGGCAGGATTTTGAAGGTGTCACTGCGGAGAGACTTGCCTGGCATTGGCTCTAAAGGGAAGTCATTTGCGCTCAAGCAGTTCAAGGGAGAGGTGACCAGCGATGGCCTGCCCGGCGACGAAATGGCAGCGAGCCTGGCAGTGGGTGATCAGGACCTGCTGGTGGCAGGGTTGGCGAAGGTCTCAGGTGTGCCGGAGGGTGGGCAGGCCATGCTGATGCCGCTGGTGGCGGCCGATGCGCGCGCGCTGGCAGGCCCGCCGGATCTGGATGCCTGCACGCGCGACTTGTATGCCAGCGATTGGTGCCTGACGGATGTGACAGTGGCGCAGCGGCTGATGGCCGATGCTGCAGCCGCACTCGCATCGGTTCACAGCAAAGGCCTGTTGCACGGTGACTTCTATGCGCACAACCTCTTGTGGCACCCACCTACCGGGGCGGTTCGACTGAGCGATTTTGGAGCGGCCGTGGTGTTGCCAGACAGTGTGCCGGGCGGAATACCGCTTTGGCAGGCGATGGATACCTGTGCCTTTGGAATCTGGCTTGGCGAGGTGGCTGAGCGGCTGCAAGGCGCGGCGGCTGGGCACCTGCGCCAGGCGACACTGGCGGTGTCTGCTGCATGCCGGTTCGAACCTCCGGCGCGGCGCCCCTCCATGTCAGAAGTGGCGGGTCAGCTTCGCAGCTTGTCGCCGGTGAGGTGAAGGTGAAGCTGACGTCGAGGCACCGGATCAGCGCGAATCGCTGAGGAACAGCGCCGGATCGACCATGGCCTGATTGAGCATGACGCCAAAGTGCAGGTGAGGGCCGGTGACGCGCCCGGTCGCCCCGACCTCACCGATGCGCTGTCCGGCGACCACGGCTTCTCCGATCCGGACGCTTGTTGTGCTCAGGTGGCAGTACATGGTGAGCAAACCCTGCCCATGGTCGAGCCACACCGTGTTGCCATTGAAGAAATAGTCGCCCACGTCCAGCACCTGCCCATCCAGAGGCGCGATCACGGCTGTGCCGGTGGGTGCTGCGATGTCCATGCCGCTGTGGGGCTTGCGCGCTTCGCCATTGAAATACCGGCGCAGGCCAAAAGAGCTGGACCGCCTTCCTTCGACTGGGGGCACCATGAGGCCCAAGGGGCTGGACAGCGGCGCGTCGGGCCTGCTGTAAGTGCCGATGAACGCGTCCTGATGGGCTTTTTCCCTTTTGAACCGGTTCAGGTCTTCGGGGGAGAGCGATACCTTCGACCCGGCAACCTTGAGGTGTTGCTCGGCGTAGCGCTTGTCGATCACCCGCAAGCGCTTGCTGTCCAGAACGAATCCGTCCGGGGCGACCCTTTGCAATACCAGTTCACTTCCGGGCTTGGCGTCAAGCGACAGCCCGACCAGCGCCTGCCAGGCGCCATCTTCCTCGATGCGGGCGACCAGGGCGCGTCCCGGACTGGCAGTGCCGCCTTCCTCCAGCACGTGCCAGGTGACGGCAGGTCTTGAATCCAGGTCAGGAAGCGTCCACCGTGCCACTTCGCCGGGCGCGACAGTGTCGTCGGTGTCGGCTGCATGCGCGTGGTGCATGTTCAGCACCCACCCTGCGGGCATGCCCAGCCTGAGCAGTGGGCTCGTCAAGGTGTGAAGCAGCAGCTTGCGTCGGGTCAATGGTGTTTCCTCATGGCCAGCGCTATCATCTCATGCATGCTGCATGACGGCCAAGGAAAACAATGAACCCGCGGAGAGGGAGATGGCAGGTTTCAATCAAAAGAACAAGGCGCCGGACCGGCGCCTGCATTTGGCGCATCCGCTCTGGTGCGTATGCATGGCTGCGCTGCTGGCTTCAGGTTCTGCAGCTGCAGGTGACCTGGACACAAGCACGGGCCCCGATGGTCCGGTGGAAGAGTTCTCGGCGGACTATTTCGCTTGCCAGGATGAAGCGCGCGGCATGGCCCCTGCGATGCAGAAATGTGTCGACGCCGAGCTGGTCTTGCAGCAGCGGCACATGAACGACGCGTTGGGCAGGCTGCAGCAGCAGCTCGACCAGCGGTCCGTGTCCCTGCTCCAGGCATCCCAGGCCCACTGGGCGGACTACAAGAACAGCACCTGCAGCTTTCATCACCGGGTGAACAAGAGCGCCATGGCGCCGCTGGAGGTGGCGGCCTGCCACCTGGATGCGACCATGGAGCGCGCTGCCCTGCTGCGGCACTGGCAGCGTTGATCGCTGTCAGGGCCTGAGGCGGCCACTTGACCTTTCCGGCATCTGGTGGCTCCCCGGCGCATCCGGGTGGATGCGTATTCCCTGTGCGTCTGTCGCCGCTGACAATGAGGTTGGCGGTTCGCCTCTCCTTTGGAGTCAGGCGGTGCCCAAGCAAAGGAAGAGATACAAGATGAAGTGGTTGAACAGGGCACTGCTGAGCGTGGTGATGGTGTTGTTGCTGACAGGTGCCGTCCTGGCGGTGTATGGCCGCAAGACCTTGCCATTGATGAACGGGCAGCTGAGCCTGCCAGGGCTGAAACACCCGGTGCTGGTGACGCGAGACGCCAGCGATGTGACGCATGTGGAGGCGCAAGACCCGCGGGATGCCTGGATGGCACTGGGCTATGTGCATGCCCAGGAACGGCCATGGCAAATGGCCTTCAACCGGCGGCTGATGCGCGGGCGTTTGTCCGAGATTCTGGGGCCGGCCACGTTGCCGACAGACCAGACGCTGTTGACGCTCGGTGTTCGTCGCGCTGCGCTGGCCCAGCTCGAAGGTGCTTCGCCGGAAGTGGTCAGCGCTCTTGAGGCCTACAGCGCTGGCGTGAATGCTTTCTTTGCCGACAGCCGCCAGGCATTGCCGCCTGAGTTCCTGCTGACAGGTGATGACCCTCGGCCCCTGGCGCGAGAAGGCCTGTTCTGGGATGTGGGCGACTCTGCTGCATGGGTGCTGCTGATGTCACTGGATCTGGGCAAGAACTGGTCGGATGAGTTGATTCGATGGCGTGTGGCCCGCGACCTGGACACCAGTGCCGTGCACGAACTGCTGCCGCCCTATGACGATGAACAACCGGCGTCGAGTGCGGATCTGTCTGCCCTGTACCGGGAACTGGGGGTGTATCGGGCAGAGCGCGCCACGGCTGGCGCGGCTGTGCCCTCAACCCTGGCCGGCCTTTCCATGGAAGAGCTGATTGCCTCCGGTGGCAAGGGATCGAACAACTGGGTGGTGGACGGATCACGAAGTACGACCGGCAAGCCACTGCTGGCCAATGACCCGCACCTGAGCATCGGAGCTCCTGCCATCTGGTATTTCGCCCATTTGCGTGCGCCGGCCGTGGATGGATTCGATGCGCTCGACGTGGTAGGGGCCAGTCTGCCCGGCACTCCGTACGTCGTACTGGGCCACACGCAAGGAGCGGCCTGGGGTTATACGAACACGGGGCCGGATACGCAGGATTTGTATCTGGAGCAGCTGCACCCGGACGACCCGGACCGGTATCGGTTGCCTGATGCACCGGACGGCACACCCCGTTGGGCTTCCTTTGAGGTAGAGGAGGTGGGCATCCCGGTCAAAGGGCAGGGCGAGGTGCACTACCGTGTGCGGCGCTCGCGGCATGGCCCGGTGGTCAGCGATGTGGAAGGCAAGACGCGGGACCTGCTCGATACCGGACGCTATGCGCTTGCACTGCGATGGTCGGCTCTGGACGCCGACAACGGCACCATGCAGGCGTTCTCAGCCATCAACCGGGCGCAAAGCGTTCCGGCGCTGCAAGCTGCCTTCAGGGACTTTCATTCACCCATGCAAAACGTGGTGATGGCCGACATCCATGGGCGCATCGCGTACAAGGCGGCGGGTCGCGTGCCGGTGCGGGCAGACAACAACGACATCATGGGCAAGGCACCAGCGCCAGGGTGGCTGCCGCAGTACGACTGGGTTTCCTGGATACCTTACGAGGAAACGCCTCAGGACGACGGAGCCAACGGCTGGATCGCCACTGCCAACCAGCGAATCCACGAACTGGACTATCCCTATTTCATTGCACAGGACTGGCGACCCGACTATCGAAAAAAGCGGATCGACGCGCTGCTGGGAGAGACGGAGAAGCACAGTGTGGAGAGCTTTGCACGCATTCAGTCGGATCTGCTCTCGGCTGGCGCGCTCAAGCTGATGCCATTCCTCAGGAAGGCGGCCGGGCAGTCGACCCATCCCATGGCGCCTTCTGCGAGGGAAGTCATCGAGCGCTTCGATGGCGTGATGAATGCCGATGCGGCGGGTCCGCTGGTGTTTCATGCCTGGTATGACGCTTTTTTGAGGCAGACAGTCGGGCAGCGGCTGGGCCAGGACACGTTTGACGCGCTGTATGGAAAGCGTCTGTTCAGCGAGGCGGTAGAAGGCATCTTGCTGCGCGCTGATGACCGCTGGTGTGGTGCGGGCGGCTGCGATGCCGTCAGTGTGGCGGCATTTGATGAAGCCATGGAGCGGGTGGCGGCCTGGCAAGGTCGCGATGTGTCTCGCTGGCAGTGGGGGCGTGCACATCCCGCCATCTCGTCTCATCGACCCTTTAGCGTGGTGCCGGCGGTGGCCGGGCTGTTCGAAGTGGCTGTGCCTACCGGCGGCGATTCACATACTGTCAATGTCGGTGAGTACCGGGCTCACCATGACGCCATGCCGTTTGCTTCGCGTCTGGCGCCCAGTCTGCGCGCCATCTACGACCTGTCAGACCTGAACAATTCACGTTTCATCTACCAGACGGGCCAGAACGGCAGCGTGTTTTCGCCACGTTACGCTGACATGAAGCATGAATGGGCCGATGTGCGCTATCGCAAATTGAGCACGGACACAGCAGCACCCCGGTCGAAACTGATACTGACGCCATGAGACTGCTGGCAAGAGTGACACATGGATGACGCTGCGACTTTCGCGGCGTGGTTATAAGGGCTGAGTGCACCGGAAACGGCCCGGAAAAAGAACGGGGCCAATGGCAGAGGGAGCGCAGCGGACGCAAAGCCGTTCGCGCGCGGGAGTGTCTGACAACGATTGAGGAGACACATCATGAGCCCGAAGTATCTGCGCTGTATGGCAGCGCTGTCCGTGCTGGCCCTTTGCTGGCCTGCGACATCTGCCGCCGCCGGCGTGTCAGTGCAGGACGATGCGCTGGCACGGCCTTTCCCGAACGATCGGTACACGGTGCCAGACTTTGGCAACCTGACCTTCAAGCGGGTAAACCTGCCACTGCCGGATTGCAGTGTGCAGATCAGCGATTGCGCGGATCTCGCGCACATCAACCAGCTGGACGGTTTCTCGACCCAGCCCCGGATCACGCTGCCGTTCACCGGTGAAATTGACGTGTCCACAGTGGACAGCTCCAGTGTGTACTTGCTCAACCTCGGTGATACCCAGACGTTGCAGGGGCTGGGGCAGAAAGTCGGCATCAACCAGGTCGTGTGGGACCCGGAGACATTGACGCTGGCATTCGAGCCCGATGAGCTTCTGGCCGATCACACGCGATATCTCGTGGTGGTCACCGGCGGTGTGCGGGACATGGATGGGCGGCCCATTCGCAAGAAGCGTACTGCGCCATGGTTGGCCCGCGCCAAACGCCAGGGATGGAAAGCCCCGGTGCCCAGGGCATCCGAACACGACATGGACCTCAAGGCTGCGATGCGGGCGCTGCCGGCCAGGGGAAAGCGGGTGGTCTCTGCCACCTTGTTCACCACCCAAAGCAGCACAGTCGACCTGGTGAAAATCATGCGTCAGATCAAGCGCAGCACACCAACGCCGGCGAGCTTCGACCTGGGACGCGTGGGCGGAGCTGCAGCACCATCGGTGTTTCCGGTGGCCGATCTGGTACAGGCGAGCTTTCAGCGCCAGACGCAGGTGGCAGGCCCGCTGACCACGACATCCTTGCCGCTGGGCGCTTTGCAGGTGGTGCCAGGTGCCGTGGGCAAGCTCGCCTATGGCCGATTCCAGTCAACCCAGTACCTGAATGCGCAACGGTTCATGCCTTCGGTGCCGTCCTGGACGGGCACACCTGAGCCAACGGGAGGCGAAGAGCTGGTGTTTCAGGTGTTCCTCCCCGCCGGTCAAGCACCCCAGGGCGGTTGGCCGGTGGCCTTGTTCGGCCATGGATTCACCGACAGCATGTATGGCGCGCCATGGGTGGTGGCATCCGTTCTCGCTTCGCGCGGCATCGCCACGGCGTCTCTCAACGTGGTGGGGCACGCGGGGGGCAGCGATGGCTACCTGGAGCTGACGCGGCTGGATGGTCAGACGGTGAAGGTTCCAGCCGGCGGGCGTGGCATGGATCAGAACGGTGATGGCGTCATCGACAGCACAGAAGGCGTGGCCGCCGTGTTTCCGAACGACGTGCTGGGCAACCGTGACGGGCTGCGGCAGACCACGGTCGACCTGATGCAGCTGGTTCGACAGATCGAGCAAGGGCTGGATGTCGACGGCGATGGTGCGACTGATCTCAGCCAGCAACGCATCTACTACGCAGGCCAGTCTTTCGGGGGGATTTACGGGACCATGCTGCTTGGACTCGAGCCCTCCCTGCGTGCGGGCGTGGCCAACGTGCCTGGCGGCTCGCTATCGAACGTGGCACGATTGGGTGTATTCCGCGCACTAGTGGCGGGTGGTCTGGCAGTCAGACAACCCTCACTCATCAACTTGCCGCCGACGCCCGGGCTTCCGGTTCCGTACAACCTCAACTTCGACGAAAACGTACCACTGCGTGACCAGCCGCCAGTGACCAACGATGTGCCGGGCGCGATGGCCATCGCCAAGGTGCTGGACCGGCAGGAGTGGGCACAGCAGCCGGGGAACCCGGTCTCGTATGCGTCGCTGATTCGGCGCCATCCGCTCAGGGGCAGTGTGGCCAAGCCGGTGATCTACCAGTTTGCCAAAGGGGACCAGACCGTTCCCAACCCGACCACCACGGCCATCCTGCGAGCTGGTGACCTGGCTCCTCAGGCGACGTATTTCCGCAATGATCTGGCTTTCGCTGCCGATTCGGGGGTGCCAAAGAATCCACACACCTTCCTGACCAACATCTCATCTGCCTCAGGAGCGCCTTACGCGGTGATGGCACAGCAGCAAATGGCCGTGTTCTTCCAGTCGGACGGACAGCTTGTTGTGGATCCCGATGGACCGGCCCCCATGTTTGAAGTGCCGGCAGTGCTGCCTTTGCCAGAAGAGCTGAACTTCTTGCCGTGACCCAGAGGCAGGAACCACTTCGCCTCGTGCTCACGCCCGCCCAAAGCGGCGTCAGGGCACGGGTAGTGGTGGTTGATTCCATCACCGCAGTCACGACAGAAGATGCCGGCTCGGTGGTGGTGTCCGGCTCACACGGCGGTGTCAGCTCTGCGCATTTCGCGCTGCGCTACCCCATGCGTCTGGTGGTGTTCAATGATGCTGGTGGCGGCAAGGACGGTGCTGGCATGGCCGCACTGAACCTGCTGCAAGACGCTGGCGTGGCGGCGGCGACCGTCAGCCACACCAGTGCACGCATCGGGGACGGCATGGACGCCTGGGAGCACGGTGCAGTGAGTCATGGCAACGTCTTGGCAGCTGCCCTGGGGCTGGTGCAAGGGCGCCGTCTGCGAGAGCATCTTCAGCTCATCGATTTCGCACAGTTGCCGCTGCCAGAGTGAGCAGCCCACGCCAGTGCGCGTTGTCATCCTGCCGGAATGTCCGGCTCGACCAGATTGGCCAGTTGGAGCAGCGTGTCCTGCCAGCCGAGGTAGCAGGGGTCTTGCGGAATGTAAGAGGGAATGCCTGTTTGCGTGGCTGATACGGACGTGCCGCAAATCACCGGTTTCAGGTCGATGGTGGTGCGCATTTCGTCGGATATGTCGGCGCCATCAAAGACGCAGTTGTAGACAATTCGCTCGCCCGGCACCAGCTCCAGGTACTCGCCGCCGAAGGCCACGGGCTGCTGCTGGCTGAAGTTGGTGAACTGCATGCGGTAGCGCCCACCCACTTTGGCGTCCAGCTCCAGCACGCGGCAGGTGAAGCCGTGAGGTGGCAAGAACTTGGCAACGGCATCCGCGGTGAGGAAGGCGCGATAAATGCGTTCGGCGGGGGCGCGAAGCACCCGATGGAGATTGACGGTTCCGGTTGAACTCATGAAGGACTCCTGTGCATGTTGTCAGTTGTGGGGGCTGGGGAAGCAGCCATCAGAGCGACGACGAAGAGCCATGCCTCAGATCGACATGCCGTGGGAGCCTCGCAGAGCTCAGGTTCCGCAGAAGGTACGGAACCCTTGGGTCTGCTCAGGCGTGCCCGCCAAAGCCGCCAGGGCATCTGCCTCACGTTCGTCGAAGGGCCGCGTCACGATGGCCAGTAGCCGTTCAAACAACGCCATGTCGCCAGGGTCTGATGCTGCATCCAAAGCGTTTTCCACCAAATGGTTGCGCGGGATGTAGAGAGGATTGACGGCGTCCATGGCATCTGCGTGTTCAGACCGCGCAACCGTGCCATCACTCGGCAGGCGCGAGAGCCACCGCTGGGACCATGCCTGCAAATCCGGTTCGGCTTGGGCTGCGAACTGGCTGCTCCACTCGCTGCTTTGTCCGCGCAGCACACGGGAAAGCCGGCGAAAGCCGAGCGTGAAGTCCACGCCATGGCGGTGCAGCAGTTGCAGGTAGTCGTTGACGAGGTTTCGGTCTTGCTCGGCCTCGGTGTCTTGGCCCGGCGGGCCGTCCTCTTGCGTGGCTGGGATGCCCAACTTGCGTCGGTGGACGTTCAACCAATGCCCATCGAATTCGGCAGGAAACGCCTCAATCACTTCAGTGGCCAGCGCAACGGCTTTGTCACTGTCTTCTGCGTCAATCAGTGGCAACAGCGTTTCGGCCAGACGGGTCAGGTTCCATTGGGCGATGCCGGGCTGGTTGCCATAGGCATAGCGGCCGCCATGATCGATGGAGCTGAAGACGGTCTGCGGGTCGTAGGCTTCCATGAAGGCGCATGGGCCGTAGTCGATGGTCTCGCCAGACAGCGTCATGTTGTCGGTGTTCATCACGCCATGGATGAAGGCCACGCCCATCCATTGGGCGATGAGCTTCGCTTGGCGCGTTTGCACAGCACGCAGCAGCCCCAGTGCGCGCTCCGGCCCTTCTGCATCAGCCAACGCCGGGTAGTGGCGATTGACGACGAAGTTGACCAGCTTGCGCAAGCTGTCGATGTCACCCCGCGCAGCAAAGAACTGGAATGTGCCCACACGCACATGGCTGGACGCCACACGGGTGAGGATGGCGCCGGGCAGTGGGCGATCTCGTGCAATCGTCTCGCCCGTGGCCACGGCAGCCAGGGTGCGCGTGGTGGGAATGCCCAGTGCATACATGGCTTCGCTGATGAGGTATTCGCGCAGCACCGGCCCCACCGCCGCCTTGCCATCGCCACCGCGCGAGAAGGGTGTGCGCCCGGAGCCTTTGAAAGCGATGTCCAGGCGCTTGCCTTCCGGCGTGACCACTTCGCCCAGCAGCAACGCACGCCCGTCGCCCAGCTGGGGCGAGAAGCCACCAAACTGGTGGCCGGCATAGGCCTGGGCCAATGGCGTAGCGCCCTCAGGCACCACATTGCCTGCCAACACCTGCAAGCCTTCATCGCTGCCGAGCCGGTCGGCTTCCAGGCCCATGCTTTCGGCCAACGCATGGTTGAAGCGCAGCCAGCGCGGCGCGGGCACCTTGGCCGGCTCCCATGGCGCGAACATGCCTTGCATGTCGCGGGCGAACTGGTTGTCGAACGGGAAGAGGGGCGTGGTGTTGGCAGTGCTCATGCCGTGATTGTGGCGAGAAATGGTCAGAGGCGAGCGTGCTCCTCGCATGGCCTTGAGCGAGTCAGGGCCATGTCTTTTGCCATCCCTAAGAAGCAGGCTGAGGAGTGAGCCTTTCCGCTGGCGTGGGCCCAAGGCCAAACGGATCCATCAACGCCGAACACCTTGCCAAGAGCAAACAGCACGGAACAGGTACCAATGTCAGAAGGTCGGTAGCAAGGTGCTGCCTGACTCGTTGATCCTGAAGGCAGGACAACATGCAGAAGTACGGACACGGCCGGCGGAAAAATTGCAGGGAGATTTCGGGTAGATTTGAACCCGGGACAGGGAGGCGAACTTCTTGACTACCCACATTTCGCCGATTCGAAGAAATCCAAAAGCCCGTGGGAGACACAGCATGACCAAACCGAAAGCCAATCGACCCGGCAAGACCGTATCCCGCCTGCGGCGAGTGGGATCGGTTCTGCGCAAACTGACGCCCAAAGCTGCGCCGCCAGGCGTGGTGTTGACCAATGTGAAGGAGCGTCGAAAGGCGCGCCGCCAAAGCACGGGCTTGCAGTTGACGATGGCCGACCACATTGACGGGCTCAATCCGGTCCTGTGGGACGCGTTGGCGGAAAAGGAAACGGTGTTTCTCAGCCGTGCCTACCTTCGTACGCTGGAAGAGCATACGCCAGTGAACATGTCCTTGCGCTACGTGTTGGCCACAGATGCCGGCAGGCCGGTCGCCATCATGCTGTTCCAGCGGTTGGCGGTGGATGGTGGCCGGCTCCGCAAGCCGGGTGGCAAGAGCCTGTTGGCCAAGCCTATGTCTGGCTACAAGGAACACATGCTTGTCTGTGGCAACCTGTTGGTGTGGGGGCCGCGCGCTGTGGCCTTTGCATCAGACTGCGAAGACGAAGCCCAGCTCTGGCGTGCAGTTGGCGAGGCCTTGTACCGGGTGAGGCGGGCGGACCGATTGTTGGGGCAGTCGGACTTCGCCATGATCAAGGATTTTCCGGGTGACAACACCACCGCACCACAGGCGTTGCGCTTGTTGGGCTATCGAAGTGTCGAGACGGAGCCGGACATGGTGCTCGCCATTTCGCCGCAGTGGAAGAGCTTTGACGATTACCTGGCCAGCTTGACGAGCGGCTATCGCAGCAACTGCAAGAAGTTGACCAAGTCTTGTGCGGAGGCTGGCGTCGTCTTCAGAACCATGGGTGCCGACGAAATGACCACCCGCCAGGACGAGTTGCATGCGCTGTACAACCAGGTCCATCAGGCTCAGGGTTTGCGTCTGGCCAGCCTGGTGCCAGGCTATTTGCCCGCCATGGCGAAAGCCTTGGGGCCTGAGCACTTCGTTTGCCGGGTGGCCGAACGCAATGGCCAGCTGCTGGGCTTTGTGACCACGGTCAAGGATGGCGACACGGCTGTGGGCTACTACATCGGCTATGACCGTACCAGCAATGCCGACGCACCGCTGTACCTCTCACTGCTGCAAAGCACGATTGAGGATGCCATTGGCTTTGGCGCCGCGCAGTTGTCTCTGGGTAGAACAGCGTTGGAGCCCAAGGCAAAAATGGGGTGCAAACCTGTGCCATTGGCCTGCGGCATTCGACACCGTGTATCGGCCTTGAACTGGGTGATCAGTGCCTTGACCAAAACGGCTGTTCACGATGAGCCACCAGAGCGCAGCCCGTTCAAGGGCGACAAGCAGCTCAAGGATGGCGGGAAAGCGGCGCAGCCCACGCCAGCAAAGGACAAGGGCTGATGCACGCTGTCGCGCAGTTGAAGGCGGCGATGCTGGAAGCCAGCACCAAACCCTTCGTGGCCAGGGGAGGGCATTCCCGGCGTTGCCAGGCCTGCCGGTTGCCCGAAGCCTACTGCCTGTGCGCGCACAAGCCAACGATGGACGTGCGAGCGGGCTTTTGCTTGCTCATGGGGGACGGCGAAGCCTACAAGCCCAGCAACACGGGCTGGCTGGTGGCCGACGTGGTGCGCGATACCTTCGCGTTTCCGTGGGCCAGAACCACGGTGGAGCCGGCGCTGCTGGCTTTGCTGGCTGACCCGCAGTGGCAACCCTACGTGGTGTTCCCGGGCGAGTTCGCAAAAGGCCGGGCGGTGGTCGAGGCTGTGGCGGAAGAATGCCGGGCTGACTCAGGCAACAGTGCGCGAAGGCCATTGTTCATCTTGCTGGATGGCACCTGGACGCAGGGGCGCAAGATGTTCAACAAGAGCCCTTACCTGAACGCCTTCCCCGTGCTCAGTCTGGAGCCGGGAGATGCGTCGCGGTACGCACTGAGGCGCTCCAACCGCACGGATCATTTCTGTACGTCAGAGGTGGCCGCGATGTGCCTGGCGCTGGCCGGTGAGGTCCACGCTGCGCAGGTGCTGGACGCTTACCTGGATGTGTTCAGCGAGCACTACTTGCATGCCAAGCGCAACATGCGCATGCCAGAGGGCTTGGCCGTGCATGAGCACCTGAAGAAGACGCTCCTCGCCTTGCCGGCGACACCTTGACGACGAACAAAGACCAACGGCCGGCGCACGGCCGGACCGTTGGCCTTTCTTTCACTTTCAGGAAGTGAGGAGGGTTCAGTCTGCCTTCTTGGTCAGCACGCCACCGATCATTTCAGACACCCAGCCAAACGCCGCACCGACGATGATGGACAGGATGGTGGGAACGATGGCTGCCGTTGGCGTCATGTCCTTGCCCAGCAGAATCAAACCGGCCACGCAGGCGAAGCCGTAAACCGAAGACGGAATGGTGGACAGCAGCGGAATGTGTGCGGCCAGCACGATGACCGCAGCACCAATGCCCACGGCCACCGGCGCAGCCAGAGCGCCCAGGCCACCCAGATAGCCGATGAGCATGACAGAAGCCATGCCCACTGCTGCGCCAAAGCTCATGCACACGGCGGTTTTGACGAATCCGTCCTGCTTGCCGCCGTTGTGAAAGAAGCTGGCCCAGGCCACAAAGGCTTGCCAGATCTGCATCTGGAACGCTGCCAAGGGGCCCAGGAAAAGCCAGGTGGCCACGACCGCCAGCAAGCCGATCGAAATGGTCAGGGCAATCAACAAACTCATGAATGTCTCCTCATCGTTGGATGAATGTGTTTTGAACTTCTTTTGTGTTGCAACACCGGGTGGACTTCTCGAGGGACCACCGTGGTGCGGCGTTCATGAGTCGACAAGTTCCATGCCACGCAGGGGGTGGCCATGTCGCAAAGTGAGAGGCGCGAACCCCTGCCTATGTGTCTTGCTATGTGTTTGCGCTGCGAATCAGAACTTGCTGATGGAGCATGTGATGTGCCATGGCAAAGCAGTTGTCTGCGGATGGAGCAACTGTGCTTCCTGGCCGGTACATGCTGCGCTGCAAAGCAAGAGAGGCCGGTCGCGATGATGCAACCGGCCTCTCCAGGGTGCCGGCAGCCATGGCTGCCAGGCAAAGATCAGGCTGCCGTGGAGTGCAGCTTGACGCTGTAGGTGGCGTCTCCTGCGGCCCATTCGATCAGGCGATCGATATTGGGGTGCTTGCCGGGGTTGGCCCTGGCATCTTCGGTGTGCTCGGCAAACCACTCGATGCCTTCGGCTGCTGCAGCAGGCGTGATGAGCCCCCCGTGTTTGGCGGCCAGTCCGTTGTACAAGCGCAAGGAGCCGGCTTTGCCCGGCTTGTTCTCGATGGTGGCCACAACGTTCTTGTTGGGGTCGATCAGGTCGAGGGACACCAGGTGGTCGATGGAGGGCAGCGAGTTGAGTCGGTCAGCAAAGTTCATGGTCTGGTTGCGTGCAGTTTTGGAGTATTGGAGCGGGTCATGCTCGCCAGGGAGCAAATCGCCCTATTGTCCGGCATGGCGCAGAAGATGACTGGTGGCTGGTGGCTGGAGGGGAGTCACCTGTGCCTTCATCGGCTGGCGATCACAGGTCGTAGTGGGTTTGCGTGTGTGGCTCGTCGTTGAGGACGCCAAGGTCGAGCGGACGCACGGCACCCATCCAGAACGCACGGTCGCGATGGTCGCTCAAGTCGTGTCCGGTGATGGGGTGCACAAGGATGACCAGGCCATTGCGGTTGAGCATGAGCCATGGGATGACGTCGGCAAACAGCGCTGCCTTGAAGGCCAGCTGGCAGCTCCAGTCGGGGTGAGGGCCAACCGGCTTCTCGTGCACGCGCCCCATCTTCAGCGGAAAGTTCAGTGCGGCAGTCTCGCAAAGCGTTCGCGCCTGCTCCAGGGTGTTGGCATCAAAGTACACGTGAGCGTGGTAGCCGAAAATGGATGAGGTATCGGTTGGCATGGGTGGCATCTGGTGGCGAGAGGGTGTGTTTCCAATGGCAACATTTTGCTTGAGCTGGCCAGACCTTGTGCAGCAGTAGGGGACCTCCAGACAAGGTGGCGCGAAGTCCGCGGGCCAGTGTAGGATGGGGCACATCCTTGATCCAAATGAGCGTGCGTGCCATGAGAGAAGAATCTTCAGGTCTGTCAACCGTGGTGATTGCTGTGGCCGTGCTGGCTGGTGTTGGCCTGCTGGCGTGGGCGTATTTCGCCAAGACGGACCCGGGCCTGCTCGCCAGCCCGGAGTCGCAAGTCACCATCCCCGCTCCGCCCGAACCCGCGCCAGCGGATCCGGCCCCGGCTGGCTTGGCGCCAGAGACCGAAGACCCTGCCATCGCCAATCCGATCGAGCCCCTGGAGCCTGAGGAGGGCGAAGAGGAGGTGATCGAAGAACCCTTGCCCGCGTTGCAGGATTCGGATGCCCGCGTCAAGCAAGTCATTGGCACGATGCTGAGCAAGCGCGACATGCTGACGTTTCTTCAGCTCGACGGTTTTGTTCGCAAAGTGGTGGCCACCGTGGACAACATGGGGCGCAAACACGCTCCGCCCACTGTCTGGCCAGTGATTCCGACACCCAAGAAGTTCATGACGGCCAAGGGCGATGACGGAACCGAAGTCATCGCGCCAGCCAACAGCGACCGCTACACACCGTTTGTGGGCGTCGTGGAGTCGGTCGACACGGCGCAAGCGGCCGCCGCCTACCGAAGCCTGTATCCGCTGTTTCAGCAGGCATACGAAGATCTGGGCTATCCAGGCAAGTATTTCAATGACCGCCTGGTGACTGTGCTGGATCAGATGATCGCCACGCCCATACCTTCCGAGCCGCTGCAAGTGTCGCTGGTGGAGGTCAAAGGGTCTGTTCCTTCCTTGCGTCCGTGGGTCCGCTACGAATTTGTAGACCCGGCCTACGCCGACCTGTCTGCAGGCCAGAAAATGCTGCTTCGATCGGGGGCAGACAACCAGAAACGGCTTCAGGCCAAACTCAAGGCCTTCCGGCAACTGGTGGCCCGGCCGCGTTGAATATGTTCGCCATTGTCGGTTTGTGTGCAAGCGGTTGACAAAGCCAAGCGGTGACGTGAGTTCAGGTCAAAGCGCAGAAAAGAGGCCGGCGAGGCCTCTTTTTTCTGGCGAAAGTGGCAAAACGTCGTCCTAAGTCGGGAGATGCAGGACGATTCCCCCGCAAATGCGTAGCGTGAATTACGCACGTCAGCGCTGTGCCTACATTGCCTTGGAGATGTGCCGACACAAGAGATGGACGTTTGGCCAATGACACATGGGTCGAACAGGCGTAACTTCAGACTGTCGCGGTCGTCGCGTCGAACGGCATGGAGGAGAACCACCATGATGTTCCAGGATTCGGGAAATCAGGACGAGTTGTCACACTACGAGTTGTGGTATTCGTCGAAGTGTCGGCAGGAGCCAGATCTGCACTTTCCGTGCGACGATCATGGCGTTGTGGACCTTGACAGCTTGAGCGAGAAGGACAAGGCCGACTATCTTTTTGCACGTGCATTGGTGGGACGCGACTACGCGCCCCCAACCGTGGTTGATCTGGACAAGTTGCACTGAAACCGGTGCGTGTTTACAGGGCCACCAGGGATGCAGCGGGAGTTGTCGAGCCAGCGTGTCGACATCAGCTCGCCACAGTGTCAGGTGCCGCACCGAGCAGCCACGGCTCGCTTTGCGTTCGCAGCACCACTTCCAGCCGGTTGCGGCATGCGAGCTTGTCCAGAATCGACGAGACGTGGTTCTCCACCGTTCTTCTTGACCTGGAGAGCTGCTCGGCGATGGCCGGATTGCTCAACCCGTTGGCGATGAGTTGCAGGACAACCTGTTCTTGCCGGGTCAGACCATAGGGGTGTGCTTTGCTTCCCTTTGATTTTCCTCTGCTGCCCGACGTGGAGCGGGTGGCTTCAGGGGCTGAAAACGGTGCCACGCCAGCAGCGCCGACGGCTTCGATGAGCTGGTTGGCCTGGACGTTTTGCTGAATGTGATGCCAGGCCCATGCAGCCAGATAGCGGTGCCCGGTTTGCTCCAGATGTCTCGCCGCCTCGGTGGTTTTTCCTTGGGCGAAGAGCGCGAAGCCTGTCGGCATGTCGCCCTCCAGCGAAGCGGGCACGGGCTGTCCAGCCAGCATGGCCCAGAACACCAGTTCGCCTCGCTTGCGCGGACCGATCTGGGCGGCATCCAGGCCGGACGCCCAATGCATGACTTCGCCAGCCATGGACAGGTCTCCCCACAGCACGGACGCTTCGAGTCGAGCAGTCTGCGCAGGGATGATGTACTGGGGCTCGTCAATCTGAAGACTGCCCTCGACTGTTTCTTTGAGCCATTCACGGGCCTCCGGGATACCGAGCCGAAGCGCACTGCGTGCTCGGATGAGCATGGCGGGCATGCGCATGAGCAAAGTCTGGTCACCCGTTCGCAGCACATCTTGAGCAATCCACAAGGCCTCTTCAAATCGATCCTGCTCGAACCGAAGCTGAGCCTTGCGCCCGACCAGGTAATAGGTCCAGGCATCGAGGTCGTGTGCCGTGTCAAAGCGAATGCCTTCCTCGACCACGGCCTCGGCCTTGTCGAGTTCGTCCAGTTCGATCAGGCATTCAGAGAGGTTGGTGTAGACGCGCGCCGCCTGCTCATGGAAGCCGTGCTCCAGTGAGATGGCCAGGCTGCGCCTGAGCATGTCCTCTCCTTCGCGGTGGGCCCTGAACAGCAATGCGGTACCGGCAGAGTTGAGACTGTGTGCCTGGACTTCGGTTTCACCCGATTGCTCTGCAAGGTGCAGTGCTTTGCGGCCCCAGGCCACTGCTTCATCCATCCGGTCCTGAAGCATGAAGAACTGGGCGCGCAGGGAGTAGGCCTTGGCCAGCGCCGCACTGTTGCCCGGGATCTTTTCTTCCAGTGTGGCGATGGCCTCACGCACATAGCGTTGCGTCAGTGACGCTTCGCCCCGGTACCAGTGCAGCCGCGAAAGCCAGCGAAGATTCTCTGCCACCCGCTCGGGCTGCTCGAGGCCGGCCCACAGTTTCACGGCGCGCTCGCGGGCACGGATCACCGTGTCGTCGATGGCCCAGGCCAGACCCGCTTCGTATGCCCAGCGTTCATTGATGTCTGCCTGCAGTGCATCTGCCACATCACCTCGCCTGTCGATCGCCTCCAGTGCGTGCTGCAGGTAGCTCGCCGCTTCCTTGTGCGCGCCCATGGCGGCAGCTTCTGCGGCAGCCTCCGGTGCAAACCGGATGATGGCATCGTCGTCACCCGCCCCAAGTGCATGGTGAACGACATGGTCCAGGTGCACATGTCCCGGCGGGTGCGTGAGAGCCCGCAGAAAACGCTTGTGGTTGTCGCGACGGGCCTGCGGGTTGAGGGCGTTGAGTGTTGCCAGGCGGGCGAGCTCGTGGCGAAAGTGGTAGTCGTGTTCGCCGCCGACCAGCATGCCTGCCGAGACGCCATCGTCCAGCAAAGTGCTGGCGTCTTCCTGCTCGGACAGTTTGTCCATGGCATCGGGCGTGAGTGCGTACGGGCAGCAGGCAATGAGTGTCAGAAACGATTGCAGCTGCCCGGGAAGGCGGCTCAGTCGCAGCTGGACAGAGTCGGCTATGGTGCGCGGCACCTTGCCCTGAACAATGCCCTCTCCGTGCAGCATCAGCTCTGTCACAAAGAACGGATTGCCATGCGTGATGTCGTGCAAGGCGGCGGCAGCGTCGTGCCGGCCAATGCCCATCGACTCGATCGCCTGCACGCTCAGCGGGCGCAGGGGCAGGTGCAGGACGCGGCGTGTGGGCAGGCTGCCCGACGCAGCCTTGAGTGGGTGGGATGGACCAATCTCATCGTCCCGATAAGTGCCGATCAGCAAAAGTGGAAGCTGTGAGATGCGGCGGCCGATGAACACCAGCCAGTCCAGTGTGCGCTGATCCGCCCAGTGCAGGTCTTCCAGAATCCAGACCAGCGCCTGCTTGCTTCGCAGGGCGTGCTCGGTGAGTGCATCAAAACACTGCTTCTCTGGCGACTCGGTGGTGTCTGAGCCCAGCAGCATGCGGCTCATGTCCCGAACCGGACCCAGCGCCCTTGGCGTGCTCAACGGGTCGCAATAGCCGGTCACCACGCTGGCCGAGTGGCTGACCGATTGGGTGAAGGCATCCATCAGGCTGGACTTGCCGATGCCGGCCTCCCCGTGAACAAACGCAATCTGCCCCCCATGCGTGCGCACTTGCCCCAGGGCATTGCGCAACGCGTCCAGTTCCAGTTCTCGCTCCAGCAACAGCATGCAGAGGGCCTCCGCGCCCGGGTCAGGTGATCGAGGGTGGTTGATGTGATGTTAACGGGGTTCTGAGCTGGTCTCTGAGGGCTCATGCCTGCCAGACGCCAAAGCCCGCCGAACGGAGGTCAAGGCCGATCTCCACCTCCCGCTCCACAGCCTCGTCTCGTGTCATGGGGTTGAAGCCCTCATAAAGGTCAGGCAGGAGCCGGATGCCATAGCGAAAGACATAGGCGTTGGACTGGATGCCTGCCTTGTGCTTGTCAAACCGCACATCCGGATCGAGCCCCGTCATGCCCACATACACGCAGGGCCTGCCCTCGATGTAGTCAGGGTTGCAGCGTCGAAACCGGACCTCTTGCAATACGTCGGGCGCCAGCTCCACCACATACACGTGGTAGCGGGGGCGCCGGCGCTTTCGGGGCGTTTGAGGTTCCGTGGTGCGTGACATGGCGCAATCCAGGTGCGAGGTGACTGTCGGGGTTCCAGATGCGGTGAAGATGGATGATAGTGGGCTTGATACAGGCTTTCCTGGTCCACCTTGTCTCGCTGTGGCAACAAAACAGGTCGCCCAGGCTGCCGGGCACGTGCGAGTACTTTGGTTCTGTGTCCGGCAAGCGGTGGCCGGGTGACTTTCCCCTGAGACCATCAGTCGCCATCCGGACCTGGTCACCGCAACGACTGCCAAAGTAATCAGATTGGCCATTGGCCGGCGCCGACTGGCGAGCGCCGTTCATGTGCTTGCAGCTGCCATTGGTCGCTGTGATGCCGTACGCGAAATTGCGAATAGGCGCCCGCGAATCGTTCGCCTTAGACTGTTTTTGGGGGTCCCCGAGGCTCCCGGAGACACAAGAACATCATTCTGACGGAGACAACCCATGTGGAAGCAAGTGTTTGCAGGCGCATTGATTTGCGCGACCGTGTCCAGTGCGTGTGCTCAGCTGCTGATCGGTCAGACGGCGGGATTCACGGGGCCTGTGGCTGCAGGGGTTGAGGAGACGCATCAGGGTGCCAAGCTCTACATCGATGCCGTCAATGCCAAAGGTGGAGTCAATGGTCAGAAGGTTGAGCTGATCTCCCTGGATGACGAGTTTGATCCGAAGAAGTCGGGCGAGAACGCGCGCATACTCATTGAAGAGCGCAAAGTGCTGTCGATGTTTCTGACCCGTGGCACACCACACACACAAGCGATTCTTCCCCACCTGGAAAAGAACCGGACGCCACTGGTGGGGCCTTCGACCGGCGCCATGGTCCTGCACGAGCCGGTCAATCGCTGGGTATTCAACGTTCGCGCGCCCTATCAGCGTGAGTCCAAGAAGGCAGTGATCTTCCTGTCCACCATTGGCCTGACGCGCATTGGTGTCGTGCACGCCGCAGATTCGTTTGGTGCCGATGCCGCAGAGGGCGCCCGCAAGGGGTTCGCTGAGGTCAAGCTCGAGCCCGTAGTTGTCATCGCGGCGGACCGGTCGAACCCGGACTTCAGCGTCATTCTTCCGCAACTGCTCGAGGCCAAGGTCCAGGCTGTGGTGTGGGCGGGGTCCGGAACGGCTGTTTCAAACGGAGTCAAGGCGCTCAGGAAAGCGGGCTCTTCAGCCCAGATCGTGACGCTCTCGAACAACGCTTCGGCTGGTTTCATCGACAGCCTGGGCGATACACGGCATGGCGTGATCGTCAGCCAGGTGTATCCAAGTGAACGAGCCGTGGCGTTCAAGATGGTGGGCGAGGCGCAAGCGCTGGCCCAAAGTGCTGGCGTGGGCAACATCAGTCCGGCCATGCTCGAGGGCTTTGCAGCGGCCAAGGTTCTGGTCGAAGGCTTGCGTCGCGCCGGCCCCAAGCCCACCAGGGAGAGCCTGGCCAAGGCGCTGGAGACCATGAGTCCGTTCGACCTTGGTGGGCTCAGTGTCGACTACTCGGCTGAAGATCACACCGGCCTGGACTTTGCCGAGCTCTCCATCATTGGTTCAGGTGGGAAGTTCCGTCGCTGAGACGTGACCGTGTCGTTGCCTTCGCGCTGATCATTGCCGGGCAACCAGAGCGATCGACACGCGGCGCTGTCCTACACACTTTGGCGGCCAATCCGGGCATGCCAGACAAGGCCAGGGCGGCTACCATCGCAGCATGTCGATGCTTGCTGATTTTTCCAAATTCGCCCGCCGCGGAAACTTTGTGGACCTTGCGGTGGGTTTCACCGTTGGGGCGGCGTTCTCCACCATTGCCAAGAGCCTGGTCAACGATGTGCTGATGCCGCCGATCGGCCTCTTGATCGGGAGAACCGATTTCACCGATCTGTTCTGGGTACTGCGGTCCGGACCCAAGGCCGATGGCCCCTACGTGACGCTGGCCGATGCGCAGGCGGCCGGGGCTGTCACGCTCAACTATGGCGTGTTCGTCAACAGTCTGGTGGCGTTTTTCGTGGTTGCGCTGGCCATGTTTTTCATCATCCGCATGATTCAGCGCGCAGAGGAGCGACTGGACGGGATGCTCGATGATGGGGCGCCGCCGCCAGAGGAGCCCCTGGAGAAGAAGTGCCCCTATTGTCGAAGCACCATTGCGTTTCGCGCGACACGTTGCCCGCATTGCACGTCACAACTCGACACAGCGTGCGCGCCCAAATCGGATGAATGCGCACACAATGACCCTCAGGACCTGAAGAAAGGAGCACACACATGAGTTCGAGCCACCTTTTCCGGGGTGTCGCAGCGCAGTGCGTGAGGGCTGCTGGCTTGTCGCTGGCGCTTCTGGGTGCCTCGAGCCTGTTGTGGGCTGCCGAGCGTGAAGGAGCGCAGGAAGCTGGGCCTGACCGGGTTGCCATTGATGCACAGTATCACGCAGACCGGCTTCGTTGCAGCAAGATTGACGATGCAGCGTCACGGCAGGCCTGCCTGAAAGAGGCTGGTGCTGCGCGCCAGGAATCGATTCGGGGCAACTTCCCCGAGGCAACGGGAGACGCGCAATTGCACCGGCGCAATGCGCTGCAGCGATGTGCCGTGCACAAGGACCCGTTGCTGCGCCAGGCCTGCGAGCGCATGGTGCTGGGCGACGGCACTGCCAAAGGCAGCGTGGAATCGGGCGGTGTCTACAAGGAAATGACCATCACGCTCGACCCCGTGCCAATACCTGCAGGCTCGCCACCATCGCAGCGCTGAGCCATGCTGCTGCGACGTCGGCAGCAAGTTGCTGACCTGGCAGTGCTGTTAGTGCTGTTGCAGCCGCCTGTCTTGCCGCATTCAAGCTGTGGCAGGTTTCAACCGATGAAGCGAGAAAGTGCTGAACTTTGTATTCGCTTCCATGTCCACACTCCCGCATCCAGAACCATCGGAGACGCCGGCTGACTTGCAGGCCATTGTTCAGCGCGCGCTTGAGCAGACGGTCAACGGCGTGGTGGTGACCGATGCAACGCGGGCAAAGAACCCGATCGTCCATGTGAATGCCGGCTTCTCGCGCCTCACCGGCTACAGCGCCGACGAGGTGCTGGGACGCAACTGCGCGTTTCTGCAAGGGCCGGATCGTGATCAGCCTGGCGTGCAGCGCCTGCGCGACGCCATCAGCAAAGGGGAGAGCGCCAATGTGGTGGTGCGAAACTACCGGCGCGATGGCTCACGCTTCTGGAACCGGGTCGAGATGAGTCCGGTGCGGGACGCCGCAGGGGCGGTGACCCATTTTTTTGCCGTGCAGACCGACGTCACCCTGGAGCGCGAGCGCGAGGAGGCGAGTCTGGTGAAGTCGCTCGAGCTGGAGCGCACCATCAGCGCGCATCCGCTGGGCATGATCACACTGGACAACCAGGGCTGCGTACAACTCTTCAGCCCGGCCTGCGAAGCGCTGCTGGGTGTGACGTCACAGGACGTGCTTCAGTCAACCAGGAATGTCTGGTTGCACAAGGTGGCGGTCGCCACGGACACAGATCCGGCCAACCTCTCCTGGCCTGACGGGCCAGGAACAGTGCTGTGGCATCTGGGTCAGCATGCCTCACGCGTGCTGGAGGTCAGTGTGTCGGCCATTGGTGAGCTGACGGGAGAGCAGATGGTCTTGCTGCGGGATGTGACCCAGCAACAGGTCCGTCAGGCATCCCGGGATCATTTCCTGGCCACCGCTGCACATGAGCTTCGCACCCCGTTGGGCAGCATCCGGGGCTTCTCCGAACTCATGCTCATGCGCGACTATGGCGTGGAGCAGTCCAAGCCCCTGCTGCAGACCATTCTCAAGCAGTCATTGCGCCTGGGCGCCTTGCTGGACGATCTTCTCGATCTGGCACAACTCGACGAAAAAGGGCAGGAAGCGTTTGCGCTGGAGCCGGTGGAGCTCGCGAATGCAATGCGCCACGCCTGCGATGTCATTGAGCTGCCGGGTGGATTGCACAGCTTGAAGATGGGGGTCGAGCCGGCTGATACACCGGTTCGCGTGTTGGCCCATGGGGCCAGGCTCGAGCAGGTTCTGATCAACCTGTTGTCCAACGCAGTGAAATACTCGCCATCAGGCGGCGAGGTGACGTGCAGCGCTTCGCCAGCGGACGAGCCCGGCTGGTGGCAGGTGTCTGTGAAGGACGAAGGCCTGGGCCTGTCCGAGGAGCATCAGGCCCGATTGTTCACGCGCTTCTTTCGAGCCGATCCGACGGGGCCCATACCGGGCACAGGCCTCGGTCTGGCCATCGTCAAGGAGATGGTCGAGCGCATGGGTGGGCGCATCAGTGTCACCAGCACCTTGGGCAAGGGCTCGTGCTTCACAGTGAAGCTGCGTCAGGCTGACTGAGCGAGAAGGTGCTCTCGGCAACGCATATACAGGGCCAGTGCTTCCTCGATCTGCTCGCCGTCGAACAGGCCCAGCGGCAGAAGCCCGTCCCGGTAAGGGTCCGTCAGGCTTTGCAGCGGGCGGTGATGTTGTGAGCTTTGGTATTGCAAGCCCAGGAGTGGCGATGCGTGGGCGTCCATGTCGAGCTGAAAGCCATAGCACCGCATGTCGTTCGGCTCGTGTTCCAGGGTGTCGTGTCGTGGCAGGCAGATCCTGAGCAACACATCGGCGTCGGCCTCAGCGCCGGCAAGAGATGAGTCTGTGGACGTGATCAGGCTGTAGCGGCTCGCTCCATCCCAGAGGCCGGTCTTGTCTTTCTCCAGTACCTGCTTCATGGCCTGCACGTCTTCAGGGCGCACGGCTTCTTCCATCCGGGGCCACCAGTGCGTCCATTGGTCAGTGCGCGCCAGTGCTTCCGCCCAGATGTCTTGCAGCAGGCTCATGGCCGTGGCGTTTGGCCAAATGGGGCGGAATGCAGCAATGGCCGACTTCCTGTCACGAAAGCCGGCTTCAAGCTGCGGTCTCCCGCCAGTCCAGCGGCCCCACCAGCCCGGGGATTGCCGGCGCACGCCGACTTCCAGGCCATCATCGGTCAGGGCGCGAATGGATGCGGCTGTGGCTTGCCCACTGCCGGTGGCCAACAGGTGGCGAGAGACCACCACGTCGGCGTTTCGGATTCGGCTTCGGAATGTCTGAACGGGACGATCGGCTGGAACCAGTTCAGTGACGGCATCAAACGCTGTTTCCAGCGCTGCAAGATCCGACCTGCTCTGGAGCCGAATGCCCGCGCTGCCTGGCGGCGTGTCTATCGGCAAAACGTCTCCCTGTGCTTGTTCTGCCCAGGTGCGTGACGCAGGCGTGACAGCGACTGCCGCGCATTGTCTTAACCCGTCGGTGGTCCGGCTTGAACAAACACGCCAAATCGGGCTGGGCCCACGAGAGCCTCAGCCGCTTCAGTCCTGGGTACTGCCGTGAACCAGTGCGCCCATTGCAATCCCTGCCACCGCCCACATCAGGTCCAGGTTGCCTGCGCCCAGGCCAGCAATGGCCGGACCGGGGCAAACGCCGCAGATACCCCAGCCAATGCCGAATGTGGCTGCGCCGGTCAGGGTATCCCGGTTCCAGCTGGATGGGTGGTGATGAAAATGGTCGTCGAGCAACGGTCTTTGCACCAGCCGGGGCAAGACCTTGTAAGCCAGCATGGCGACGCAGACGGCGCCACCCATGACCAGCATCAGGCCCCAGTCTTCAAAGCGCAGAAAGCTCAACACCACCTCGGGGCGGATCATGGTGGCATAGGACAGCCCAAAGCCGAACAGCATGCCGGCGAAGAGGGTGAAGAGCTCGCGGGAGGCGAGCTGGGCGCCCGTGAATCTGAGTGCAGGGGTAGCGGTTGTCATGCAGTGATCCAGGCCATCAGATTGGCGGTGATAAAGGCAGTGGCCATGAAGGTCAGGACTGCCAGGGCAGAAGGCCACTGCAGTGCGCCCATTCCACAGATGCCATGCCCGGAGGTGCAGCCATTGCCGCGCCGTGCACCATAGCCAACCAGGAATCCGCCCACCAGGAGTTGCCACACAGGCACCTGGGTAGAGGACGCAGTGCCGTCAGAAAAGAACAGCCACCACACCAGCGCACCGAGCATCAGGCCGGCCGCGTAGACCAGGCGCCATTGGCGCGAGCCGGTGAATCGGGCTTGTTGAAAGAACGGACGCCTGATCACGAATGACCAGGTGCTGCTGTACACGGAGCTCATGCCGCCAATGCGGCCCGTTGCCCAGAACAGGAGTGCTACGCCCAGGCCGATGCAGAGGCCACCCACCAGGTAGTGCGTCCAGCCCAGAGGAAACAGCATTTCCAGCCAGCCTGGCGAAGAAGAAACAGTCGATGCATTCATGGGCGGCCATTATCGGCCCTGCCCATGGCTTGCGTTGTTGTGCAAAGGATGGGCGTGGCGCCATGCGGGTCTATTGCGCATGGTGCGCTCGGGGAGCATGGGGCTAGCTGCCTTCTCGCATACGGCTGATCGCTACAGAGAAAGACCGAGTGTCCTGTCCACAGCCTTCCCGATTTCCCCTGGAGGACATGGACCTAGAATGGTCTGTGCAAGTTAGGGAGGGAGGTTTGCATGTTCAAAGGCATCAAAGGGGTCGTGATCGGCCTTGTGCTCGCAGGTCTGGTCGTCTGGTGGTGGTCAGGCATGGCGCCATCTCAACCGTCAGGTCTTGAGACACCACATGAAGCGATGAAGACGGTCAATGAGGCAGCCATGAAGAAGGACTTGCCAACGGTAGTCTCAGGCATAGATCACGAGAAACTTGCCCAGAGCATCAGGCTGTTTCTGATAGACGACCTGAAGGCAGAGTTTCTGAATCGTCGGCACGGTAAGTCCCGTGAGCAGAAGCGGCGGCTGGATGAGTTGCGCGATCAGATTCTCGAGGACGAGCTCGAGGGCACCTGGCGAACCGCCATGGATGCGGGTTCGCTTCGGCTGATGGTCCGGACAGGCTACGTGCCAGTCAAACTGTCGCCTGATTCTGCCCACTTTGAGAAGCTGCTGGCTGAATCTGCTGATCGTGACTGGAGCTCCAACTTTCGCTGGATTGTTCGGCGCAGCGGGGAGGACCAGTTTTTCGCAACGCCTGACCCGATGGGCCCCTTGTTTCCATATGCGAGTTGGGCAATGGTGGGCTTTCAGCTGAATGAGTCAGAAGCGGGCGACTGGAAAATCTCCGGTGTTGTTCGGCTGCGCTAAGTGCGCCGCGTTGGCGGAGCGCCAATTTCCCCCAACTGGGCAGCCGCTCAAGGGGGTATGCACACTGCTCTAGAAATACAAGGCCACTACCTCTTCCAGCACATCGTCTACCAGCACCGGCATGGCCAGCACAGACGCTATGCCTGGCGCCGGGGCTTTGTCTTCGGTCAGGAACTGAGCCTGCGCCACTGCGGTGCGCCATGCCTCTGCAATGGGGCTGGGTGCCTCAATGCTGTGCGTGGTGCCGTCGGCCAGATGTCCTTGCTGTTCGCAGAAGCCGCCAGAAAGCGTCAGCTTGTTCTTGCTGGACGTGTGCTTGCGCCAGACCTCTGTTCGCAAGGCGACGGGCGTTTCCTCCGCCGACAGCAAGGAAAACACCCAGGTATCAGTGCCCTTGGGACTGCACGGCATGGCCATGGCGCGGCCGATGCCGATGGCTTGTGCCAGCTCCTTGCGAAGAAAATGCCTGGACTCCGCCACATCGCTGACGCAGATCGCCTGGCCCTTCTGCCATGCCAGCCCGGGTATGCCGGTCCCCCGAGGCAGCCATCCGTCGCGCGTCAGGGCTTCGAGTTCTGCGGCCTTGGGCGAAGAGCCGAAATAGCCTTCCGCCAGGGATAGATCGGGCCCAATGCGGGCGTCGTTGTGCCAGAGCTCCACGGTGCCAATGGAGGACAAGGCCCCGCCCATGAGCAGCACGACCACGCAGCGCAATTGACGGTCCTGGAAGACTGGCAAGGCCACCGCGCAGGTCAGGTCGATCGCCCGGGCGGCTGCCGCACGTTTGAAATAGGTGCCGCTGAGCTCCCGCATCATGATCGGGTGGCCCTGATCCCAGGATCGCCCTGGAAGTCCTTCACCACGGGCGAAGATCATCTGCCGGGTCATGACTTCAAACGCACGCGCATCGGGGAACAGCCCGCTGGAGAGTTCAAGCGAAGCACCGTCGGCCGTGGGGACCCAGACTTCGGCAATGCGGATAAAGGTCTTCATGGGGTAGCCATAGCAACTATCGAGCCAGTGCACAGGCTGGTCGTCTGCGCCATGCACTATGCTGCCCGGTGAACTGTTAGGCTTTGCGGGCTTGCTTCTGCACAGCGTCCGCCGCCCTGCATTGCCGTCTTGCATCAATACTCAGAAATCCCGATGTCCACAATTGCTCTTGTTCTCTCGTTGCTCGTTGGCGCCATCCATGTCTACATCCTGGTGCTGGAGATGTTTCTCTGGGACACGCCCACGGGCCACAAGGCCTTCGGGCTTGAACCCTCATTCGCGACGGCAACCAAGGTGCTGGCGGCGAACCAGGGTCTTTACAACGGGTTTCTCGCGGCGGGCATTGGCTGGGCACTCTGGTTCGGCGACAGGGGAGGTTTGCTGTTTGTGCTGGGTTGCGTGGCTGTAGCAGGTGTCTACGGTGCGGCCACGGCCAGCCGGCGCATTCTGTTCATCCAGACATTGCCAGCGCTGGCGGCCATCGCTGCTGTCCTGGCTGCGTAACCGGTGTGACACGTCATGCGGGCGGTCGGCTGAAGAATGGTCGGAGCGCTGAACCAGGCACTTCGATCCTTCCTTCCTTCACATTCACCACAACCGCTGCTGCATGACCGACACCATCTCCCAGCCCCGCAACCGATTCCTCGCACACTCCGGCGCACGCTACCCCATCATCCAGGCGCCCATGGGCTGGATCGCCCGTGCACCCCTGGCCTCAGCGGTGTCGCGCGCGGGCGGGCTGGGCATCATCGAAACGTCTTCGGGTGAAACGGCCAATTGTCAGGCTGAAATCACCAAAATGGCCGAAACCGGCCTGCCTTTTGGCGTGAACCTGCCCATCAGGTTCCTCAAGGACGACGCCATGCTGCGTTTTGTCTGTGAGTCGGGTGTGCGCTTCGTCACCACATCCGCTGGAAGCCCCGCCAAGTTCATTGCTCCACTCAAGTCGGCTGGCATCACGGTGTATCACGCAGTACCTACGCTGGACGCCGCGCTCAAGTGCGCGGACGCCGGCATTGATGGCCTGGTGGTCGAAGGTGCGGAGGGTGGCGGCTTCAAGAACCCGGAAGAAGTGTCCACCCTTGTGTTGCTCCAGGCCATCCGGGCGCGCGTGGATGTGCCGCTGGTGGCAGCGGGCGGCATTGTGGATGGCCGCGGCATGGCTGCTGCTTTTGCGCTGGGCGCAGAGGCGGTGCAAATGGGGACGCGCTTTGTGGCCTGCGCCGAGAGCCCTGTGCACCACAACTTCAAACAGGCCATTGTCGAGGCAGGGGACACGGGCACCTGGGTGCTCAATCGTCAGTCCAGCCCGTGCATTCGTGCACTCAAGTCTGAGCGGACTGCCGCCATCCATGCAGCCGGCACCATGCCGCCCGACACCTTTGCGGGCATCCAGCGGGTGTACTTTGAAGGTGACATGGAAGCCGCGCCTGCACTGGCCGGACAAAGCGCGGCGCTGATTCACGAAGTGAAGACGGCAGCACAAATCATCGACGGCATGGTCCGCGAATTTCACGAGGCCGGAAAGCGCATGGGTCAGATGGCGCAGCAGCAGAGCTTCGGCTGATTGGCGGGCCAGCAACACCTGTCTCCAGGTCCATGAATCGCCCGGTGCGTTTCTGCCGGCTTTGAATTACCATGGCGCCAATTGCCGCACATTGCGGTGTTCAAAGGAGCCATCATGGGCAAAGAGCAGCGTAGCCAGAAAATGGTGAAGAAACCGAAAAAGGACCTTGGTGCACCCAAAGGGCCGGTGGTCTCGGACCGTCCGGTCGCACCCGTCACCTCCGTCATGCCCAAGGGCAAGGAGCGATACAAGTAAGCCTTCGGGTCGGCTGGCCCGAAGCCAAGGAGTTCAGGCCATGAAAGCCACCTGGAACGGCGCCGTGATCGCCGAAAGCGACGACACCGTCTTGCTCGAAGGTAACCACTATTTCCCCGAAGATTCCCTCAACCGGGACGTGGTGACCTTCAGCAACCACCGGACCACCTGCCCCTGGAAGGGGCAGGCCCAGTACTATTCCCTGCTGGTCAACGGGGAGCTCAATCCGGACGCCGCCTGGTATTACCCGGACCCCAAGCCTGAGGCCGAAGAGATCCGTGGCCGCGTGGCTTTCTGGAAGGGCGTCAGGGTCGAGGCCTGACGTCGGGCCTCTCCTGACGGATCAGCTCAGGACATGAGGTTGGTCCATTTGCCGATGTTGAACACGTTGGCATAGCCGTTCTTCTTGAGCATCAAGCGCGCCATGCCGCTTCGCGTGCCACTGGCGCAGCACAGCACCACCGGCACGTTGGTCGGTATTTCACCGAGGCGCTGACCCAGCTCCTGCAGCGGAATGTTCATCGCATCCGGTGCACTGCCTGCGGCGAATTCTGCGGGCGAACGCACGTCCACCAGCACGGCGCCCTGAGCCTTCAGTGCGGGCAGTTGCCCTTTGACACGCTGTGCGCTCCACCACTTGTAGCCGAACCAGGTTGCCAGCGCCATGAGTGGCCAGTACTGGCGGAAAAAGCTCTCGATATCCATGTTTTCCTTCGGTGATGCAGACACGCTGGTCGAACGGGGGCGAAAGGCCCACTATACACCTAGGAGTATGTATGCGAACGAGCCGGCAGGCAGGCGGGCGTGCAGTGCCAGTCCGAGGGGTCACAGGTATGAAGCGTCAGAGCCTGAGGGCATCCGCTGCTGCCATGCTTCCAGCCTGCGCTCCAGTTCCGCACGGTAGTTGAAGCCAGGGTCGGCCTGTTCCTTCAACTGCTCAAGCACTTCGAATGCGAACCGGCTTTCACCCATTGCTTTCCAGTCGCTCATCAAGGCTGGATTGCGGTGGCTCCCAAAGCGAAGTTCGGTTCGGTGCCGGTTCAAGGAACCCGGGAGGTTGGTGCTCATGCCAATCAGCTGCCGCCCCGATTGCAGGTTCCGAACGGCGTATATGCCCATCTCCGGGAACGCCAGTTTGTAGGCCTGCACCCTGGCTTTGCGGTCAACCTTGTCCATGGAGGGGGTTCCACGCTTGCGCTGCCAAATCGGTGATCGGCTGCGCCACTTCTGGTGGCCAGCCATCTGCCAGCGAGCCCAGTCGGAAGAGGTCGCCGCCAAACAGCGCGCGACAGGCTTCTTCGAAGTGGGGCCGGTCGCCGGCAAGGTCGCGCATCAGGTAATAGCAGTCTTCCTTCAGGCGTTCGGCTCGGTGCCTTCCATGCACGTCACGTCGGGCGTTGTTCACCAATTGGCGCAAGCTGGCACCAGCGCTTCGCGGCTGCGCATCGAGCCATGCCCATTGTCGGGGCAGCAAGGCCACGCTGCGCGTTTCCAGCTGGGTCGCTGGTGGCCCTGCAGCAGTGGGAAGAGAGGGGTTTTTGATTTCAGACATGTGTATCTCCTTTGTTGAGAAAAGTTGGGTCTTAGGTGGCTGACGGCGAGGCGGGTGGCCTCGTCAAGCGGCAGGAATCTTCCTGGCGCCCGTCAGACAGCTAATTATTACCCGGGTAATAATGTTGCGTCAATATTACCCGGGTAAAAAACAACGGTTGCGGTCGACCAATGAGTGGCCTGGGTGGTGTGATGGGTGCGATGGGTGTGATGGGTGTGAGCCGTCCTCACCCTGACTTTTCAGCTGCCAATCGGGTTACACACGTTTGCTGAAGGGATTTGCTCCTGTGCCCTAGGATCGCAGCCATGAGCACCAAAACCACCCCCTACACCCCTCCTGCCGTCTGGACCTGGGATCAGGCCAGTGGCGGCAAATTCGCCAACATCAACCGCCCCATTGCCGGACCGACGCACGAGAAAGAACTGCCGGTGGGCAAGCACCCGCTGCAGCTCTATTCCATGGGCACGCCCAACGGCGTGAAGGTGACGGTGATGCTTGAAGAGTTGCTGGCCCAGGGCCACACTGGCGCCGAGTACGACGCATGGCTCATCAAGATCAGCGAGGGCGATCAGTTCTCCAGCGGCTTTGTCGAAGTCAACCCCAACTCCAAGATCCCGGCCCTGCTCGACCGCAGTACCGAAACACCCACCCGAGTGTTCGAGTCCGGCGCGATCCTGCTGTACCTGGCCGAAAAGTTCAGAGCCTTTTTGCCCAAGGACTTTGCCAAGCGCACCGAAACGCTGAACTGGCTGTTCTGGCAAATGGGCTCAGCCCCTTATGTGGGTGGTGGATTTGGCCACTTCTATGCCTATGCACCCGAGAAGTTCGAGTACCCAATCAACCGCTTTGCCATGGAAACCAAGCGCCAGCTCGACGTGCTCAACCGGCACCTGGCTGACAAGTCCTATATGGCGGGCGACGAATACTCCATCGCCGACATCGCCATCTACCCCTGGTACGGCAACATGGTCGAGGGCAAAGCCTACGAGGCAGGCGAGTTCCTCTCGGTGCACGAGTACAAGCACGTGCAGCGCTGGGCAGCGTCCATTGCCGAGCGTCCGGCTGTGCAGCGGGGTCGCCGCATCAATCGCACGTGGGGTGATGCGTCAGAGCAAGTGCCTGAGCGCCATTGATTCAGAGCGCTGACCAGCCCTCTACAGGCGTGTGTCATCATTCCCGCATGTCATACATGAAGAGCGGGAGTGAGTATGGAACGAATTTGCGGGGCGGCCGGCGAAAGGCCATGCACTGGAGCCACCAGCACCCCGTGGATGGCGGTTTTGGTAGGCACGGCGCTGAGTCTGGCACTTTGCGTGACGCCGGCTCTCTCGCAAGGCAGTTCGGGCGCGCCTGAAGTGGTGAAGCCTGGTGGGGCACTGGCGGCCCTCAAGCACCGCTCTGAGCTGCGTGACTATGCCCGGAAGATGGTGCAAGGCGAACTGTCCGCGCCTGAAGTGGCCGACTACATCACCAAAGGTGGTAGCTACCAAGCAGCCAGGTCGTACGACAGCACCCGGGACTTCCTGGTGGGTGCAGCAGGCGGGTCTGTTTTGCGCTTCTTCATCGACGGACCCCACGTGTCCGGCACGCGGCTCCCACCGGACCGGCTCGAGAGTCTTGCGCTGCTTCTCGAAGCAGGGGCTGATCCCAACCTGCTCTCGGAAGACAGTGGCCTGCTTGGTGCAGCCCAGTTGTCCCCCACACTGTTCGCAGCGGCGGGAAATGATCTGCCGGCGCTCAGGCTTCTGGTCGCCAAGGGCGGCAAGCTCGATCAGCGCGAGCAGAAGTACGCCGCGACCTATGGGCCGGCACTGGCACTTGCCACCCGCTCAGACGTGCTCGATTTTTTGTTGGCCAGTGGCGCAAACCTGGGCTTCAAGGACGACAGTGGCGCCAACCTCATGCTGATGACCGTTGAGCAGGCCTACGGCTCGTCAGTACTGGACCGCGTACGCTGGCTGCTTGCCCAAGGCGTTTCGCCGCTGGCACAGGATCAGCATGGCACCCATGCTGTGAAGCGTGCGGGCGAACTGCTCAAGCTGGCACAGTCACAGTCTGCCCTGGCGCATCAGGAGCATGAGCAGCACCTGAAAGAAGCGCGGGAGGCGATCTGGCCGGGCATGGGTCTGGATGAAAAGCGTCTGGCAGAGCGCCGCCAGGCACTGGAAGCGGATCGCGTAGCCGAGTGGGAGCCCATCTCCCGCATGCACACTGAGAGGCTTTCACGCCTCGATGCCGTCCGCCAGGCGCTGTTGAATGCTGCCCAGGAACGAAAACCTATGAATTAAGGGGATTTCCCCTCATTCATGGGCCATTTCGTGCCGATATAGAAGGCTTAATCTGCGTGGATTGTCCACCGGAACCCACTGGAGCCTACCGGAGCCATCTATGTCAGCCAGCATGATCAACACCCTGCACGACGTCAACGAGCGTACCAATCTCACGTCCAACAATCAGTTCGAACTGATGCTGTTTCGCCTGGGCGAGGCGCCGGGAAGTGACCGCCGCGAGCTCTTTGGTATCAACGTGTTCAAGGTGCGGGAGCTGCTGGTCATGCCCAAGATCACCAAGGTGGCCAACTCGTCACCTCAAGTGCTGGGGGTGGCCGACATCCGGGGGCAGGTGATTCCCGTCATTGACCTCCCAGCCATGGTGGGCTGCAACCCCAAGCGCGGCCACAACATCCTGCTGGTGACAGAGTACGCCCGCTCCACCCAGGCCTTTGCGGTGGAAGAGGTCGCTGAGATCGTGCGGCTCGAATGGAGCAACGTGCTGGCCGCCGAAGGCAATGGTGGCGATCTGGTCACCAGCATCGCCAAGATCAAGGGCGAAGACGAACAGGTCAGCCTGGTTCAGGTGCTCGACGTCGAGCAGATTCTCCGCAACGTCTTCCCGGGCAATGTGCAAGAGACCATCGATGAGGACATGAAGGACAGCGTCAAGCTGCCCGACGGAACCTTTGTGCTGGCCGCAGATGACTCCCCCGTGGCCCGCATGATGATCGAGCAAGGCCTGACCGCGATGGGCGTTCCGTTTGTCATGACCAAGACAGGGCAGGAAGCCTGGGAACGCATCCAGGCCATTGAAGCCGAGGCACATGCGGCCGGCGGCACCGCCAGGGACAAGGTTGCACTGGTGCTGACCGATCTGGAAATGCCTGTGATGGATGGATTCACGCTCACGCGCAACATCAAGCAGGATGCACGCTTCAAGAACATTCCGGTGGTGATCCACTCTTCGCTCACCGGCACCACCAACGAAGGGCATGTGGCCTCGGTGGGAGCAGACGCCTATGTGGCCAAATTCATGGCGTCCGAACTGGCGGCGGCGCTCAAGCAGGTGATGCACCACTGACCTGCAAGGCGCGAAAGGCGTCTGATGGAACGGTCGCACCCCAAACCAAAGGCCCCGCTTGCGGGGCCTTTGTCTTGCGTCTGTGCCTCGCGCTGTATCCTGTGTGTGAAATGGGCTCGGTCGGACGCACAGTCGTGCGCACAGGGGAACCAACCAGGCCTCACGCGAATCCGTCAAAGGCCATTGGAGACCGTTTCACACGATCGTCTCGTATCGCCCATACGGTCTCCGCCCCACACCGATTGATAGACCCCGACCTGAACAGAAGCCCAAGAACACCGCCATGCTCCGAACCCTGAAAGAACTGCTCGACAATGCGCTCTCGCCACAAGTGGCACCCACGGCAGAGGAGCAGGCCAGGGCCTTGCACCTCGCTACGGCAGTGCTGCTGGTTGAAGTGATGCGGGCAGACCACGACATCGGCCGTGAAGAGAAGCAGGCTGTGCTCGGTGCGCTCAGGTCGCGCTTCGACCTGCCTGCGCAAGCGCTGGAAGAACTCATGGCCCATGCCCAGGAGACGGCCCGGACCGCCAACGACTTTCATGCTTTCACCAGCCAGATCAACGAGCGTTTCACGCACCCCAAGAAGGTCGAGCTCGTGGAGAGCCTGTGGCACGTGGCCTATGCCGATGCGCACCTCGATGCGCACGAGAACCACGTCATCAGCAAGGTGGCAGGCCTGCTGCACGTGACGCACGGCGAGTACATCGCAGCCAAGATGCGGGCGAAGACGGCGGCAGACAGCGGCACCGGCCGCCAGCAGTAGCCCTCGCCCTGGTACCGGCTCCAGTACCAGCAACCCCATCCCCATCCCCAGGAACATCATCCGGATGGATTCCCACGCCTTGAGGAGGCGCTCCGAACCCATGGGGCGCTGAGGCCGCGTTACGCGGGGGCTGTGGCGTGCGTGCCCGTGTGTCTCTCCTTCTTTGGCTCATCTTGCAAGGGGATGCCACCCACAGGCATCCGGCATAGATTTGCCCTCGTCAGCCGGAGCAGGGCCGGCCTGGCACGACGTGCGAAGCACGTGCGCAACCCACCAAAGAAGAAGACATCGCGAACGAAGACGGCTGCGTGCTGAAGGCTGACTGCCTGTTTGAAGTTGCCCGGTTCGGCCACTGTGCAGCGCGCACGCTCCTCACCCACACCATCTTTTCCTGGCAGCTTCGATTCATGGAGACCCTGATATGCCTTTGGATACCGATGCCCGGCGCCCGGCGCTGGCCAATGCCTCTTTCTTATCCTCCTCCGCTCTTTCGGGCGCGAGCCTGGCCACGCGCGAACTCATCGAGGCCAACCGCCTGAGGCGGCTCGAGTTCAAGCGAAACCCTGAAACGTTCTACCCCTGGTGGCGCCGCTGTACCGTCAAGGTTCTGCTCGTCACGGACGGTGGCCTCGACTTCGGTGAAGGCGATTTCGGCCTGTCCACCTTTGTGCGCAGCCTCAAGGACCATGCGCCGAGCCGCATTCGTTTTGAGCTCACGCTCGCGCACATCAAGCCGGTCACAGATGCGCAGATGCTCGACGGCGAGGCCGGTATCGCCCGGCGCATCAAGCAGTTCCGCTTCGACAACGCCAGCCACTTCACCGCGGACATGTATGACGAGGTCTGGCTTTTTGGTGTCGATCCAAGCTACTCCAACAGCAATGGTCGGGGGCCGCACCTCGCGCCGGCCGAGCTGGCCGCCATTCACGAACACATGCAGCGTGGCGGCGGTGTCTTCGCCACGGGCGACCACGGCAAGCTGGGCAACGCCTTGTGCGGTGCGATCCCCCGTGTGCGCAACATGCGCTACTGGAACGACTTTCCCAGCTCCGAAGACGATCAAAACCAGGTCAGCATGAAAGGGCCGAAGCGCAACGACTCCAACCAGGAAGGTCACGATACCGGACTGTCATTCAGCGACCAAAGCGACGATGTGCCGCAGCCGCTTGACCTGAAGCTTTATTCCTCCTGGGTGGGTGTCTTCCGCAAGGCGCGCTACCCGCACCCTGTGATGTGCGGCCGCACGGGGCGCATCAATGTATTTCCCGATCACCCTCACGAAGGTGAGGTGCGCGTGCCACCCGATCTGAACCTGTCTTTCGGGGGCGCACCGGAATATCCGGACGACGGCAACGGTGTGCAAGTGGTGCCCGAGGTGGTGGCCACGGGCCACGTCAATGCGGGCAATACGACCCGGTCTACAGGCCCCAACCCCAACAAGACACCCACCTACCCCCACAATTTCGATGTGGTCAGTACCTATGACGGCCACCGGGCTGGTGGGGTCGGTCGCGTGGCGTGCGACTCCACCTGGCACCACTTCGTCAACGTCAACCTCATTGGCGTGGTCGAGGGTGGCCTGTTCGACGAGTTTGAAGACGCCCCCGACCACCCCAGCAAGCACGATGGCTTCCTTAGCTCACCCGCAGGGCAGGCTGTGCTCGCCAAAATTCGCAACTACTACACCAACGTCGGTGTCTGGATCGCACCGCCAGAACGCCACCAGTGCTTCAATCAAAACGTATGGTGGGAAGTCCTGTTTACCGAGCATCTGGTGGAATCCACGCTCACCACGCTGGAGGTTGAACTGGAGCGAATTTCTCCCTCGACGCTCATGCACATCGGCACGCATGCCCGCGACGTTTTCGGCCGCCGCGCCAGCCAGTGCCAGTCGCTCCAGTGGGTACTCTCCTGGGCGCGCGAGTTCATCGAAATCGATTTGCTAGACCCGTGGGACCCGGTGGTGCGAAAGCTGCTGGAGAAGGGTGATCCACCACTGCCAGTATTCGACGCCATGCCCATTGTGGACGTCGCGCTCGGCGCCGCCCTGGTGTCCATGCGCCAGGCCTTCATGGACCCGCCCGAGAAAATTACCGCGCGCCACGACAAAGCGGCCATCAAGGCCATCAGGAAAGGTTCGCAGTACGGATTCGAGCTGGCCAGCAAGCTGGGCGTGAAGCAGTGCAAGAGCATGTCGGCCATGTTGAAGGCATAGGTGGCGTAGCTGGCCGTCAAGGGCCCAGTCCCTGACGGCCAGCCCGGCAAACGGGGCGAGCAGATCCGCGTGCCCCGTGTCTGCCGCTCATCGGTTCATGTGAGGGAAAACGCGGTCAAAACTAGGGGAAACCCGGCAGAAATCCCCCGTGCCCGTTTGATCAATTCCGCCCCCGGGTCTAGGCTGGTGTTGTCTGGCGGCCGGATGACTGGCGTGTCTTCGCCGGGCCGTTGACCTGCTGCCTGCCAGACTCTGTTGGCTTCACCTGAAAGGAGAACGACATGGGACTGCTGAACAAGATCTTTGGACACAAGGACGACTTTCCGCCACTGCCCGCTGGCAGCGAAGCGGGAGACACCATCACCGAGCTTCGAGAGCCGCTGGAAGAGCTGGTGCACAAAGTGAGCGGCCATCTGGAAGTGGTGCCCGCCGAACACGAAGCCTTCGTGTTTCTCGGCCACCCACCGAAACGCTTTGGCATCGCCTGGATTCACGACGGGCAGGTTACCGGGCTCCGGGAGTTTGCGCAGGAGCACGGCCTCTCTGACATCGAGATGGGCAAAGTGCTGGTCAAGCTCGGCGAAGCCTATCAGCATGCCAGCGAAATGCCGCGCTACACCGCCGAGGTGGCCGGCAAACAAATGGTGGTGATTCCTTCCAAGGGCCTGGAGCAGGAGATGCACCAGATTCTGGAAGAGACCTACCACTGACGCAAAAGAGCAAGGCCTGAAAGAACACCAAGATCGCCAAGAAGAACAAGAAACAGAAGAAGAACAACAACAACGAAACAAGGACAACAACAGCTCCCACTTCGGGGGAGACTTCTTCGCGCCCGGGGCCAGCAGCGCCCCGGGAGCAGCCACCTCTGGGCCCTGGCTCACGCACTCACTTGCTCACTTGCTCTCTCCGCCGCCTACCGGTTCTCGCCAAGCAGCCTCAGCCTCACTTCAAAGCGCCCTGCGCAGGAACTGTTCGCCTGAGACCTGATGGCGCGGTCGTAGGGCTCGATGGTCAGACGAAGTCTGAACGTGTCACCCGTGATGCTCGCCAGCATCTCGGAGGTCACGTTGATTGGTCTGACGCCTGACAGTGGTATCTGAAACTGGCTGCTGTTGCCGGCAATGGCCAAATCGGTGGAGTTCTGCCAGGGTAGCTCGGCACCTGACTCGGCCGGGCGCCAGCCCCGTGCGTTGAAGGTGCGAACCACGAAGCCGCAATGCGCGCGGGTCTCTCCGCTCCAGCCTCCGGAAACGGCAGGCCCCCATTGCTTGGCCTCGGTGACCGATATCGGAAACACGGGGTCGAACGACACCACTTCCAGAAATGCGGTGGCGATGTTGCCGCGAAGCGCCGGGTCAATCGTTCCGGAGAACTCGAACTGACCCTGCGCACGCACGATGGCCAGGCGGTTACAGGGGATGGGTTGCCTGCCAGGGTTGAAAAATGTCAGGAACCCCGCCATGACCCTGCCGGGTACATCGGGTCTCCGCTCGATGGATGGATACACAGGCTCCCATAGACGGCCACAGAACGCCGTGGACTCATATGTCTCTAGCGTCTCTGCGACGCCAACAGCTGGGTCTGTGAAAACCTGCTCGACACACCCTGCAAGCAGCACACACCCGATCAGCAGCCAGTGCTTGCACCCAGCAAAAGTGAATGACGTTTTCATGGCTGGCATCTCCTTTGGAGAAAGAACGCGTTGCAGTGCGAACGCTCAGCGATTCTGATCCTGAGCCAGCCACTTGCCATCCCAAGCTTTGTTGATGTGGGCATGGCCTTGGCGAATCAGGGGAGTCTTCCTCCCCTGATTGCCGGAAACAGCCATCTCGGGAGCAGCCCAAACTCCCGATCAAACAGTGTCAAGGCTGCTTACTGCGGGGCACAGGCTGCAAAAGGGCTGCTGCCTTGAAAGTCTCGCGCCATTCCTGTCTGCCATGAGCCAAGACAGGCTTCATCGATTCTGACCGCAGCGAAATCCTTGTTTGCACTTCCGCTGGGAATGCGTGACGCTTGCGCGGTGACATCCAGCCACGACTGGATGCGTGCGGCCGCCCTGGCGTCGATGTCCTGAACGCACGGAATCACCTGCGATGCAACGGTTTTGAGCAAGGCGTTGCACGCCGGGCCATCCGACAGTTCGCCCGACAACTCACCCGACGATGGGCTGGTCTCACTGGATTGGCTGGTTTGGCTGTTGTTGTCGGCCATGGCGTGTGGTGCATCCGTTGGAGCAGCAGCCCCCTTCACAGGCTGGTTGAGCCTCAGCTCCCAAAACGGCTGGGAGTCGCCGGTATTGGTTCTGACCGCCGCCCCAAACTGTGCCTCATACGTGACCCGCCGAGGTTCCAGGGCGCCTGCGGGTGTGCAGGCTGCGTCGTAAACCACCTTGGCGTCGTCATAGCTGGCCGGCGTTCGATAGCTATCGTCTGGCCAGTTCGTGCTTTGAATGCCCATCAGCTCACAGCCATTGGCCTGGGCAGCACTGCGCACCTCTGCCTCCCCGGGTGGCTGGTCCAACAGTCTTTGCTGGCCCATGCTTGCGTTGGCCACGCTGCCTGGATTCAGTGGCGCCTGATCCGGCGATGCCGGAGAACGCGAATCACAAGCGCTGAGTAGGGCGGCCAAACCGACGACGAACATAACTTTCGAGGTCGAGGTCAAAGTCAACGTGGCAATGCGGTGTTTCATCTGAGCTTCCAAAAGTCCCGAGTTTGAGTCGGCGGGATTGTGGCACGAGCCCGCCAGTGTGGCGAAGGGTTCTGAAGAGTCCATAAATCGAAACCCACCAGTACCTTCATCTGTTTTGTGTAGGTGCTGACAGGGCGCTCTGATGAATCATCCCCTAAGCGGGGTAGGCTTGTTTCCAATTGTGGTGAGGAAGCAAAAGAGGAGGTCGCCGTTGGTGCGAGTTGGCTGGGTTTCTTGAAGCCAGCTCAGCCAGAGGCGAATCAGAAGATCACGATGGCATTGTTGAAACAGAAGTCAGCGTCTCATCAACAGCGGCGACCAAATTCAGAATTTGGGCAACATCATTGGAACTTGCCACTGCGCTTGAACGCTCGGTGTTTGCTTGCCAGTGTTGTGTTGATCTTAGCCGGTCTGTTCTTCGGTCAAGCATGGGCGCAGTCAGCAGATCAAGCGCCTCGCGTCACTGCCATTGGCACTCAGCCTTCCAGAGCCGAGGAGGACGATCGCGTTTGGTTGTATTCGCGTGCCGTCAGTGTGCCGTTTCCGCCAGAGTGGACCTACGAGCTCGACGATGGAAGTGCACAGCTGAAGAATGGCAAAGGTGGGCAGATCATTCTTCGCCTGGCCGACTTTGTGGCTGAGAAAGGCGGTGCCAGCGAGGATGCCGTCATCCATCCGATGAGAAATGAGATGGGAAGAGAGTACGTGCTCAACAACCTGCGCATGTACCTCCACATGCGCCCCATCATCTATCCAGACACGGCCGTGTATCTGGTGCCCTACCGGCACAAAACGCTATCGAAGGGCGTGTCCGTCGAATCTGCCGTCACCCTGATGGTTGACGAGAGCACGAAACCTGGCGGCAAGGCGTTCGCTGTGCCCACTGTCATGGGTCACAAGGGCAACCACTTCTTCCTGATGTCTTCCATTGTCGAAGTGACGCTCTCCAAGAGCGCTGTGTGGCTGGGCAAGAAAAGAACGCAGGGGCCAGTCGACAGCAAAGAAGCAAGCCCCATGGGCAAGAACGAAGTGGATGCAGCCTTTGCCAAGGCCATCAGCACCGAATGGAAGCCGATGTTTGAGCTGCTGATGACAGCGGCGGAAACGGCGGAATGGGAGCAATGAACGTCACGCAGGGCTGCTGGGGGCAAAAGGCAAGACCCGACCCCAGAACCACGCATGGACCCGCCCGAGAAAATCACCGCGCGCCACGACAAAGCAGCCATCAAGGCCATCAAGAAAGGCTCCAAGTACGGCTTCGAGCTGGCCAGCAAACTGGGCGTGAAGCAGTGCAAGAGCATGTCGGCTTTGCTCAAGGGCTGAAGCAGGCTTTGGTTTGCCATTGAAGGAAAGGGACAGGCCAACACCTGTCCTTTTTTTGCGTCATGCTTCGCTCCTCTTCGAACCGGTCGTGCCATAAGTCACGAGTGCGATGGCAGATGCGCCCGCCCGATGCGGGGCCACTCGGTACCAGCCTTACTCTGGCCAAGTGTGTGTGCTGAACGCAAAGGGAGCCGGGAAAATGAAGACCAAGTGGAGGCGTCGGAGTATCCGCGCGACGGGTGTGCTGGCGGTGTCGATCGCGATGGCCTTGAGTGGCTGTGCCGTCAGCCGCGCACAGTTCAATCGAGAAAAGCACAGCTTGCGCGATGACGAAGTGTGCAGAGCGTCCTTGGCGGCCCGGAAAGCGACGGATTTCGACTACCAGGATGAGATCGGCGAGGAGCTCATGCGCAGGGGCATCCCGTTCGAATCCTGTTCGTCGATCGTGGCCACGGCCGATCGGCGCGCTGCCGCTGCTTTTGTTGGGGTACTCGCTGCCGCCACCGTCGTCGCTGCTGCCCGGCATCAAGGCAGTGGCGGAGGCGCCTACTATGGTGGCGCGCCGCATGACTACGACTGGGCCTGGGATCAGTTTTACGACCAGCACGGCAACCTGGTCTGGGCGTGCCGCGGTCGGCAAAGCGGTCAGTTCTCCCATCTGGACCAGTGCCGGTTCAAGCTCAAGGCCGACAACACCTGGCCTTCCAAGCGCGCCTGGGGCCGTTGAGCATTTCTCGCCTCAGCTCCGTGCGTAAGCAGGGTGTGGTTCCCGCTCTTGTCTACAATGCGCAGATACACAAAAACACATTTGGGAGGATCTGAATGAACAGCAAGCACAAGCTTGGCGCTGCGCGCGGGCGCGCCAAATCTGTCGCCACCACCACCACAACAACAAGAACAAAAGCCATCGCTCTGGCCGCTGCGTGTCTTTTCGCCCTTGGCCTGTCGGCTGCCCATGCCGATCAAGAGGTGTCGGTGGGCCGTGTCGATGTGCAGTTGCCTGGTGAAGGGTGGCGCGTCGTCTCCATCGATGACCGCGGAAACCGACTCGTTGGGCCGGGCCTTGATTACCGCCAGACAGCTGAATCCAAAGTCATGGTGCACCTAGGCGAGGACAAGGTTTTGAACGCCTTGGTGGTGGTTCGGGCCAACGTCTCAGGCCGGGGGCGGTCTTCCGGGGTGCGCTACCCCGGCGCCAAGTGCGTTGGCCCATCCGAGATGTTCTCTGAAGGCGACCCCACCACGCCGGCGCCCACCTCTTTCCGTTGCCTCCAAGTCACTGCCGAGCACGACCTTGCTTCCTCGCCGGCCCTGGATGACGCCACCAAGGCTGCGATCGCAAAAGAAGGGTGGGTGCTTCCACCATCCGTCTTCTTCGCGACGGCCAGCCAGTATGCCAACACGGCAGCCTTTGCACATGTCGTGGCCGTGGTTCGCCCCCTGGCACCCATGGGCGCTCCCGGCACGGGCGATTCAGAGACGGCACTGCCTCCAGGTGTTTCAGCATCCAGCGTTCAGTGGGCGCGGCAACTGCAGGAAGCGGTGACCGACAGCGTGTACAGCTTCGGTGGCGACCTGGAAGTGCCGCCGCTGAAATATGCAGAAGCCGTTGCGCAGGCAACCGAGACGCCAGCGCCGGCATCAGAACCAGCGCCCGAAGCAGCCGAAAAGCCGGCTGAGTGAGCTTGGCTGGCGTGGCGAAGGCTGCACATGCTGCAACCATCGCCACAGCCCGTGACCGTCGAGACTATGGGAGGGAAGCAATGACCACAAACAATGCCAAGGGCGAGAAGGTCGTCGCTGATAAGACCAGCGACGATAACGCCGGCGCTGATTCTGCTTCCGGTTTCGGCACCGAACGAATGTTGGGCTCGTTTTACCGTGCCGGGCAAACCGCGTTGCGCAGCCTGAAAGAGCTGCCACTGGCACCGATTGGCGTGGGCGCCACCAGCCTTGGCCTGCTGCTGCTCTACTGGTACTTCTGGAGCATTGGGTATGTCCCGGCGGAGTTTGGCGCGGTGGCTACGCTGGCAGGCATTGCCTTTGCCATGGTGGTTGTCTATGTAGCCTGGGTCGGCTTGGCCCTGGTCGGGCCGTATGTCTTGTACCAACGGAGTCTGTCGCCGTTTGCATCGGTGGAAACGGCTGAAGATTGCCCTCAATCTGTGCGGGCTTTCGACTGGCACCTGCTAGGGCTTCAAGTCGGTGGCGTTGGGTTCTCTATCTGTGCGATGGCTGCGGTGCAAACAGCCCGATGCAGTCCTCATGCGAGCTTTTGGTGGAAGGTTGGATTGCCGTTGTTCGCGGCATTGCTTCTTGCCTGCGTGAGTCTGATGAAGCAACCGCACAACCGCCGTTCGCGTTGGAGCACTTTAAGCAACTGCTTGATAACGGCTGGCTTCTCGACGATAGCAGTGAGCGTTTTCTTCGACCTGTTCTTGTCTCCGCCAGGAGCAGGGTCGTGGTTGCAGGTCACTGCAATGGCGGTGGTTCCACTGGTACTGTTTGTGGCGAATGCTTGGGCAGTCTCCCGAATCCCTGCGCTTGTCTGGGGCGTTGCGCTTTCCTTCATGTTGCCCGCACTGCTGTACTTCTTGCCCGACCTTGCGGGACATAAGAATTACCTCCCGCGAAAGATCGCAAACCTCGCCGGTATCAGCGATGCCAAACCATCCTTGCTTCTCGTCGATGCCTCCACCTGCCAGCTGGTCGCTTCTGCAGTCAATCTGAATCCTGATGCCTCAGGCACCTACGCGTGCGAGGAAGGCAAGCCATGGCAACCTATCCATGTCCATGTGCTCTCTACCGTCGGTTCCAAATGGTTGCTCGACGTGTTGCCTCCCGTTGGCAACTCAGCCATGGCTTCGACACCGAGCAACGCGAACAGTCAACAGCCTTTGGCGCGTGTGTCCGTGAGTGCATCGTCCGTGCAGCGCATCGAGGTGCATGAAGCGCCTGTGAGCCATTGCCCGATTTCGCAGTGAGACGCTTCGCGGAATGCCTGCCGCTGGAACCCTTGAGTACCTTCCTCCCTTTTGTGTAGGTCCTGACAGGCCCGCACTTCGCACCATCCCCAAAGCGGGGTAGGCTTGTTTCCAATTGTTATTGGGCGAGTTCGATTCGCCCTTCGCCCGGCCGAGGAGACCAGGAGCTATGAACAAAACCATTCGCGTTTCGCTGATGTTGGGGGCGATGCTTGCACTGGCGGGGTGCGCGAGCAAGAACACGTCATATGTGAACAAGGCGACGGGAGAGACGCGCTACTGCACCGCCTCCGGAATCGGCTTCGTGGGTGCACCAATGGCACTGCACATGCATGACGTCTGCGCGCAAAACATGCAGGCAGCTGGCTTCGAAGCGGTGGGGCCATCGAAGCTCACCATTTCAACCGACGAGCCTGAAGCTGAGATATATGCCGGTCCAAATGAGTATTCACTGAATACGCGCATTGGCACATCACCGTTCGAGCTGGTCCACCCGCAGAACGGTCGGTTATGGACTTACGAGTGCTATCAAGCGCGCAAAGCTGGCAAAAACACCAAACCTGTCTGCGTGCCACCCACCGAGGGCGACAGGTCGGTTTCGCTGACATTCGCAGACTGAGCCAGCATGGGAGCCAAACAAGACAACACACGGCTGGCTGTGATGATCGATGCGGACAATGCGCAGGCATCACTCGTGAGCGAGCTTATGTCGGAGGTTTCGCGCTATGGGTCAGCCACCATCAAGCGTGCCTACGGTGACTGGACGACGCCCAACCTCGCCAAATGGAAAAGTGTGCTGCACGCGCATGCCATCCAGCCGGTGCAGCAGTTTCGGTACACCACCGGAAAGAACGCCACGGACTCCGCGCTCATCATCGACGCCATGGACGTGCTGCACGCAGGGGCAGTGGATGGGTTTTGTCTCGTGTCGTCCGACAGTGACTTCACACGTCTGGCCACTCGCATCCGGGAAGATGGCTTGGTGGTGTATGGGTTTGGAGAACGCAAGACCCCCGACCAGTTTGTGGCAGCGTGCGACAAGTTCATCTACACGGAAATTCTGAAGCCACAAGCCGTGGCTGAGGAGGAAGAGTTGCCGCAACCGAAACCCAAGGCCAAGAAGGTCGGGGCGACAGCGGCAGCTGCGATCCCCGCAAAGGAAAACGACCAAGCCGACGTGGCCGCCGCTCCAGCGGCTGAAAAAGAAAAGCCAGCTCAGCCTGAGGACGCCAAGCCCGCAGCAGCCGTGGCTGACATCCCCAAGCTCAAACCCATGGTCGTGCAGGCGCTGGAAGTGGTGGCCCGAGACGACGGCTGGGCCACCCTGTCATCTCTGGGCAGTCAGCTCAACAGAACCCATCCGTCTTTTGACCCGCGCAACTATGCAGTCAGCAAGCTGGGCGATCTGATGCGCAAGCAGAACTACCTGGAAATGAAAGAAGTGCCTGTGGGAGACAACGGCCAGCACGTGCAGTTGTATGTGAGGCGAAAGGCGTGAGTGAGGCACGAAACGCAAAAAGACAGACCCGGCGCCATTGGCGCTATCCAGTCTGGGTGGGGCAAAAGGCAAGACCCGACCCCTAAGTCCACAGTCTGGGTGGGGCAAAAGGGAAGACCTTGCTCCGAATTTTCCTATTTGTGCACTAGTTTGAAGTGAAGTAAACCGTTCTATGGCAGAAACTGTAAATATCGGAGAAATATCGAATAGGCTTTCCGAGGATATATTTAAACACTTCGGATGGGTCGTGCACCCAAAAAGGGATGATAACTTTCCATGCGTTAATCCCAACCATACCGTTAAGTCCAAGAAGGCTGATGCCTCAGGGAAAAAAATACAGCAGAAGAAAACTCATCCAGGGGATGTTGTTTTCCATTATCAGGATCCGTATATTGGTAGGAGGGTCTATTTGCATACAGACTTGAAGAGCTATGCAAAAGACTCTGTCTCGTCGGTGAAGTTGCGATCGGCAATCGAGTCGTTGGCAATGACTGTCGAGTGTGGTCGCTCGTCGGAAGTCTGGCGAACCAAGTATTCCGTTCCAGAAGGCGAAGCCTTTGATTTACGAGGGCTACTCTTTGTCCATAATCACGATGGCCTGTACATGGACGATTTCGATGAGACCGTTAGAAAGACTAAGCTAGGCACAATACCTATTGCACCAGGCGTGTATATCCATCTGATTGGACCTCATGATATTTCTCGATTGTATACAATTGCAAACGACATAATTCGGCTGAAGTACGAGAAATTGTTGCCTGAGAAGTATTCATTTTACTATCCTGATTTGGTGATGTGGCATAGAAAAGGTGATGTGTATTCACAGTCAGCTACGATAGAGGCGTTGACTGCACCTTACTTTATAATTAATTACGAAGGAAATAATAAGCTTTCTTCGGGATATGTTATTTACTATAATAGAAGTGGATCATCAGTCGCTGAATTTCAGTACTTCTTGGATAGTTTGTCTCGGTATCAAATGTTAGAGCCCGATAAATTTATCCGAATCAGAATGGTTTCTAAAGCTCCAAGCGAAGAGTATCTTAGCCATTTTGACGCGGCGAAGGAGCAGTACGCACGTGCATGGGGGTTTGACGAGTCTAGGATGGAAGTGATGAATGCAATACAGTTGTCGCCTGTGACCGCTGTAGCGTCAACATATTCAGCGCCAATAATTGGCTGGAGAGCTGGGAATGATTAAAGGATCATCGATCTATTACGCTACGGATAAGAATATCTATGATGCCTTAAATCAGTCTAAGGTCGATGCGGAAACCATTCAAACTATGTTTCGACGAAGAAATATCGTTTGCTCAAAGCTCACAAAGCGTGAAGAGCTCGCCAGGTTCTTTAGTAGGTTGCCGCATGATTACCTGGATCATCAAGATTTATCCAATCGACTCGGGATAAATCCTCGTCGTGAACGCGTCACAGCTGTGGATCTGCTGGGAAAACTGGTTCCAATGGATGCGACGCAGCGAGCAATTGACACCGTCAAGTCTAAGCTCGAGTCGGAGGGTGACACTGTTAGGGTGAACCAAGATGGCTGTAAGTTCTATGTCTCAGTTTCATATTCGATCGTGGATTACAAGAGGTCAGAATTCAGTCAGCTACAACATCGGACCGGTGTCGTAGAACTTATTCCAGAGAGCGATCGCTATGTGATTAGAAGCCCAAAATCAGATTATCTTGAAATTGTGCGGGATAAGTTAGTTCAAGAAATTCTGGTCGAGGTTGGGGGTGGGCTGATTCGAAAGGAAATATCTCTATATGAGTATCCTTTGGCCTCAGTACGGAGTAAGTTTTTTTATGATCTGATGTCAGATCTTCCTGGCTTCTATAGAAGAGATGTGACCGATGTGTATGTTTATAAGCCTCTTCCGGACGAAGATGAGGATGGGACCACTCAGGAGGAGATAGACCCTCATGTTGAGCGAGTCATGCTGAAGGGCGTCGGTGTTTCTCAGTCCGATCTGCTGAATAACCTTACCAGGGACAAGGAGTATTACATTGTCAAGGTGGGGTGGATTGCCCAATCTGTGTTGGCGAAGGGGGCCGGCTTTGATATCGAAGCAGCGTTTTCCAACCCAAGAGATTGCACAGGTTTTTCCTATATTTTGCGGGGAGTTTACGATCTTGGGGAAGGTAATCGCCTGTCGAAGACTCGGCGATCTCCTAGTGCAAGTGAGGCAGATGTTATTGCGAAAGTTATTGAGCAGAAGGCACGAGAACTACTGATTTTATTGGCGAACGAAGATGCTGTAGAGGCCTCGAATGAAACGGTATAAATGGTTTCGTATTAGCCTTCCAATCGATCTCCAGTTGCTGTTGGATAGATTGAATTCAAATCCCTTTTTGGGCGATGTGGATTTTGGATTCGGTTTTGTGGCGGGTAGTGGAGGTCGTATTAGATTTCGGTATTATAGAAGGGTGAAGCTCGTAGTTGGTTTTGTTGATGAGCGTGGTGATCCTGCTAATAGACTGATTGACTCGATTGAGTCTTTTGAGTTTGAGTTCATTTCCTCAAATGGGCTTTTGATTATTAGGATAGATGATCCGCCGCGTTCGATAAAATCGCTTCTCGATAGATTGGAGCGTGCTTGTGGCGAAGGATTTTCAGTGGAGTTGATGACGTTCCCATTTGATTGTCATCAGATAATTCTCTCTGGACCTAAGTCTACTCGACTGATTGCACTTAAAGGGGCTGGCGCGGATCGTCGGCGGAACTATGTCGCAAGGGTTGAAGTCGCGTCGAGAGAAGGCATTGTCCTTGAGCATTTGACAGTGCTTCGCGGCTTAGATTTTTCCATCGAAAACTCTACGTATGAGGTGATCACAAATGAAGGAAAAGGGCAAGTGGCCTTTTTGGCTTCAGGGGTAGTGCGTTTTAGCGATCAAATTGCCGATAGCCTATTGGTGGCTTTCGAGGGCTACTTGCTAGATGGCAATGAACATGGACGTCTCTAGGTGGACCTCGCGGAGGCCTAGGGGCCAGCTCTTGCGATTTGCGTCAAGCCCTTTTCAACCAGCCCGCAAGCTCACCTTAAAGACGACCCAGACAACCAAGTCGCAGCAAGGAACATGGGTAGCACTGCGGCTTCGATGACCATGTGAATCATGAGCCAGTCGGCGTTGCTCTCTGGCGTTGTTTGGCCGCTGTAGAAGAGGAAGGCAGACTCCCCTCGTGCCAGCGCCTTGTAGGCATTCGAGACGATCGCTTGCACGACGAGTGGGAAGGCAGACCAAAAGATGGATATCCCATCGCCAAGCAGGATGGCGAGCAAGGTGTTGGTAACCACGATCGCCCAGACGACCTTGTCGTAGCGCACCCTGAAGTTGAGCCAGCTGCAGTCTTTGACTTTCTCAAAGTCTTCCTCTCTTTCCGCTGGCGGCTGGTTCTCGCCTGGCCCATCTGGCTTGGGCGGCAGGGGATGGGGTGAGTCGGAGTCGTCGGTTGACATGGCGCTTTCGCGTTCCGCAGGTGGCAAGTCAGAGGTTGTTCGACTTGTCGATGAAGGACGTTAGCGACTCGATGTTGCCGCTGCTGTCGAGCTTGATTTCAACGCGGATATCGCGGCGGTTGGCTTTGTAGCCTTCGCCCTTGTGCGTTGCGTAGGTGATGGTGTTGCCCGATTCGTTGGCCTCACCTTCACCCAAACCACCGAGAAACGCCAGGGCTGTTTCTTTACTGGTCCCGATGGGCAGGTACTTCAAGACAATGCCATTGATCTCGTTGCGCTGTGTACGGTCGTAGATGATCTTGGCGTCGTAGATCTCATCGAGCATGGCGTGCCGCTCGCTGGCTGTGTGGGTTGTCTGGGCACAGGCAGCCATGGCCGCCGTCATGAAAACGGGAAGAATGATTCTTCGCATTTGTGGGTTTCCTCGCCTGGGTAGTTGGCGGCACAGGTAAAGCCCGCGAGATGCGAGTCCCGAGGCACCTGTGGCCAGTTTGGTCATGCTCGCTTGAGTTTATTGCTAGATGGCTCAATGTGCGAAGACGGCCCCTGCAGTGATCCCCCATATATGTTCCGTGAGGGCTCGCACATCCAGAGGCTTATGCCGGGCAACTGCTTGAGGAGGGAAGCCCGGGACGAGCGGGCAGAGACAGCGAAGCCGCAAGAGCCAGAGACGCTTGCGGCTTCATCCTGTCATTGGCCTCTGCTTTGTGGGTCAGCGGCCGGTCGGAACCATTGTCGTTACTTCCCCCAACTGTCCTTCAACCCCGATGATCGGGCTCAGAGCTTGAGGCTCGCGTCAACCACATCCTTTTTCGCCGCCTGCGCCATGCGAACGAACTGCGAGCATTGTTCTACCCACTGAAGCCTTTGCAAATAGCTCAGCTGGCCGAAGGCTGCCAGCCGCTCATCGCTGACGTAATACGTCCGCTGGTCGCGGGTGGATAGTCGGTGGCCTGCTTCAGCCTCGTTCACTTTTCGCTTCCTCATTGTCGTTGTGGTTCTGTCGGGCCATGCAGGGTGGCGTTGCGCTCGACCCCATGCAACGCAACGGCCAAACCGCCGATCAAGGCGTATTGCACTTGATGGCGGTCCAGTGCGGCGAAAAGGTCAAGGTAAAACACGGCGACTCATTTCCCCCAAGAATCCTTCAACCCCGTCACCCGGTTGAACACCACTTTCCCTTTTTCAGGATCATGGTCCACCCGGTCCGCCACAAAGTAACCAAAGCGCTCAAACTGGAACCTGTCGTCCGGCTGGGCGTTGGCGAGTGATGGCTCTACAAACCCTTGCACCACTTGCAGGCTATCAGCGTTCAGCGCTTCCAGAAAATTCTTGCCGCCGGCATCGGGCTGCGGGTCGGCAAACAGGCGGTCGTACAAGCGGATTTCGGCTGGCACGCCGTCGGCTGCGCCCACCCAGGTGATGGCAGCTTTGGCTTTGACGCTGTCGGCGCCGGGGGTGCCGCTCTTGGTGTCGGGAATGACCTTGGCGTGGACTTCCGTCACCTTGCCTGTGGCAGCGTCTTTGGCGCCCACGCCAGTGCACTCGATGACGTAGCCGCCTTTGAGGCGCACCACGTTGCCTGGGAACAGGCGCTTGTAGCCTTTGGGTGGCACTTCTTCAAAGTCTTCGCGCTCGATCCAGACTTCTTTGCCGATTTTGAACACGCGCTTGGCCGGGGCGGGTGTGCCTTCGGGCAGGTTCTTCAGCACGGCCGGGGGCAGGGCGGGGGCTTCGCAGTCTTCGGTGTAGTCGTCTGAGCCAAACACTTCGCCCCAGTTGGTCAGCACGAGCTTCACCGGGTCCAGCACGGCCATGCCACGGTGGGCTTTGTTTTCCAGGTCTTCGCGCAGGCAGCCTTCAAGCGTGCTGTAGTCGATCCAGGAGTCGCTCTTGGTCACGCCAATGCGGTCGGCAAAGAGCTGGATGGCTTCGGGCGTGTAGCCGCGGCGGCGCAGGCCGACGATGGTGGGCATGCGCGGGTCGTCCCAGCCGGACACGCGCTTTTCGTTCACCAGTTGCATGAGTTTGCGCTTGCTGGTGATCACATACGTGAGGTTCAGGCGTGCGAATTCGTGCTGGCGTGGCGGCGGGGCTTTGAGCAGGCCGGCTTCAATCAGGCGCTCCATCAGCCAGTCGTAAAACGGGCGCTGGTCTTCAAACTCCAGCGTGCAGATGGAGTGGGTGATCTGCTCCAGCGCGTCTTCAATCGGGTGCGCAAAGGTGTACATCGGGTAGATGCACCAGGCGTCGCCGGTGTTGTGGTGGGTGGCACGGCGGATGCGGTAGATGGCCGGGTCCCGCATGTTGATGTTGGGGCTGGCCATGTCGATCTTGGCGCGCAGCACTGCAGCGCCGTCGGCCAGTTCGCCTGCCCGCATGGCCCGAAAACGCGCCAGGTTTTCTTCGGGGCTGCGGGAGCGGAAAGGGCTGTCCACGCCGGGCTTGCCAAAGTCGCCGCGGTTGGCGCGGATTTCTTCGGCGGTTTGCTCGTCCACATACGCATGGCCATGCTCGATGAGCGCCTCGGCCGCGCGGTACATGAAATCAAAATAGTTCGACGCGTAGTACAGGTGCTCTTCGGTCACGGGGCCGTTGGGGCCGTTGAAGTTCGATTCCCACGAAAAGCCCAGCCACTTCACCGAGTCGAGGATGGAATCGACGTATTCCTTCTCTTCTTTCTCGGGGTTGGTGTCGTCAAAGCGCATGTGGCACACGCCACCGTAGTCGCGCGCCAGGCCGAAGTTCAGGCAAATGCTTTTGGCGTGGCCCACGTGCAGGTAGCCGTTGGGCTCGGGCGGGAAGCGCATGCGCACCTTGGCGGGGTCGGGCTGGCCGGCCTCGTGGTGGGCGCCGTCGCCCGGGCTGCCGCCCCATTTGCGGGTGGCATAGGTGCCCTGGGCCAGGTCTTTTTCTATGATCTGGCGCAGGAAGTTGCTGGCCTTGGCATCAGCGGCTTCGGCGGCATGGACCCCGGCAGGCGAAGCGTTGCCGGATGTTGTTTTTTTGGCGTTGGGCGAGTTCATCCCAGCATTCTAGATTTGTTGCAGCGCATTTGCCTGCAGGCCCGCATCCGGCCAAGCTTGCCGAGGTGTTGTGTGGTGTTGCTGCGTCGCAGCACACCTGCCGCCTGGGGGGCGTGCAGCGCCAGTTGGCGGGCGCCCGTGTAACTGAGGGTTTCACGGGGAGCGGCTTTCGGGTAAGGTCTCACCATTGCATTTTTGTGCGACAAAAGACTACAGTTCGGATAGCGGCCAGGGGCACAGGCGACGTCTGGCCGATCAGCTGTCCCGACCGGGCCTGAGAAGGCTTTCTTGTTGTCGCAGGACACAAAGCACAGAACAACTGACAGATTGACAACCATGACCAACGGCGAAGAGCTCAACGCTGACACGGTGGCGATGGAAGGCGACTCGGAATGGCAGCCAACGCTGGCCGAGGACGTGTTCCAGCCCGACATCAAGGTGCAGGTCACCTGGCGCGACATCGAGAACGCAGTGGTGCGTGGTGCCATCGTGCCCGCCGAGGCGTATTCGCTCTGGGCGCAGTGGGCCGCTCCGGGCAGCCCCAACCGGATCGAAGAAGGCACCGGCAGAGGCGCCGCCGAGCCAGCCGCGCCACAGGCACCCATGATGCAGGCGCCACAACAGCAGTCGGCAACGTCTGGCCGCACCCCCATGCCGCCGGTGCGGCGCCTGCAAGGCGAGATGCCCGAAGTGGCCTGGGCGCGCCATGGCAGCCAGGGTGCCGATGATCTGGATGCGCCTCTGGCCTCCAGCGGTGGCACCGGCTCCATGCTGGCGCTGATTCTGGGTGTGATTCTGCTGGTGGGCGCACTGGCCCTGTTCATGCTGGCGGGCTGGGAAGGCTTTGGGCACTATGGCCTGGGTGGCCTGGCCGGTGCTTATGCGGTGGGCGCATTCCTGCTGGCCTTCAGCCTGTTCAGGCGCGGGCATCGCGCCACGGGTGGCTTCGTGACCGGCCTGGCGGTGCTGCTGGTGCCTGTGGCCCTGTGGGCGCTGCGCACGGGTGTGGTGACGCTTTAAGCCTGAGTGGGCCAGCGCAGCTGAAATGTCACTGCCCGAAGCGCGGGCCGTCCTTGATGAACACCGCCTCCTCGGCGGTGTTTTCACGTCCGAGGGCCGCATTGCGATACGGGAAACGGCCAAAGCGGCGAATGATGTCCTCATGCAGGCGCGCAAAGTGCACATTTTTGCTCAGCGTGGTCGCCAGCGGCTCGGGCGCACCGGCCACCAGCGCCTCAAACAGCGCCACGCACTGCGCCTGCAGTGCGGCGTCTTCTGCGTGCATGAGCGGCAGGTAGAGAAACACCCGCCCCACACGGGGCAGCTGCTCGTGCTCGCCGCTGTCGATGGTGCGCAGTGACAGGCGCCGTGCGCGCTCGTCACCGGCAAATGCCTGCCCTTCTCCGCGGTACACATTGCGGGTGAACTGGTCGAGCAAGATGATGAGTGCCATGCGGTGGCGCAAGTCGTTTTCCCAGTGTTGCAGGCCGCCGTCCACGGCCTGCGCCACCAGATCGCCGAATCGCTCGCGAATATGGGCGTCCACGGCATCGCCACCTTCAAACCAGTGGTGGGTCTGATCATCGGGCGGGTAGTCGGCCTCGAGCGTGTCGCCGAACCAGTACAGCAGCACTTGCCTGGCTTGCGGTTCAAGTGGGGTGTGGTTTTCTGCGGAGGTCATGTCAGCAGGATGTGTGATCTGTGAGCGTTTGGGCTGAACTTGCGGCCCATGTTACATGGTGATACGAGTTTGACCGTGCATACGAAACTCATTTCAGGGCTTCTGGGTGTAATTCAATCACCGGGCCGCCAAACCACCCACGAGGAGTGGCCTCACAACCAGGAGCCAATCTGATGAACAAGATGACCCAAACTTCCCAAGCCGGCCGCAAGGCCTCGATCTGGACCCGCGTGCTGGCCGCGACGGTGGTCGTGGTGGGTGCATGGGGCGCTTCGGCCGCCGGCACCGAAGCCCATGCCCGCGGTGGCGAGCACCACGGCAAGGACCTTTACTTCTCCATCGGCGTCACCGGCCCCGGCGTGGCCATCGGTGCCAGCAACATGCCACCTGCCGTGGTGTATCCGGCGCCGCCTGTGGTCTACCCCGCACCGGCCGTGGTGTATCCCGCGCCTCAGGTGGTGTACCAGCCGCCACGCGTGGTCTACGAGCCAGCGCCGTACTATCGCGTTCACCGGCCTCAGCGTGCGCACCGCCACCATGGCCACCGTCATCATGGACACCGCCACCATCGCGGCCATCGTGACTGGTCGGACGGGCGTGGACATGACCACGATCGCTGGGACGACGACCGTGGCCACCGAGGCCACCGCCGCTGAGACAGGCAGGGTTGACGATTGAGTCCGCTTTGAGGCGAACCCCGCTCACATCGCTTTGAAGCGTGAGGCGTGCAACCGGGAAACCGGCCACGCCTCTTTTCTTTGGCGCAGGCGCAGCCTGAGCTTTCCGGCTTCGTCGCGCTCCACTGTCTCGATGGCGGTGCAGCGCACGACAGTGCCGCGGTGGATCTGCCAGAAGGTGTCGGGGTCGAGCTGGGGCAGGAGTTCCTTGAGTGGTGTGCGGATCAGCCACTCTTTCTCTTCGGTGAGCACGCGCACATATTTGTCTGCCGCTTCGAAGACCAGCACCTCGTCCACAGGCACCATGTGAATCTGCTGCCCATGGCTGGCCTGGATGACTTGCAGCCGGGCAGGGGGCGCGGCGGCAGGCGAGGCGCTCTGGCCGATGCCTTGCCCCAGCAAGGCGCGCAACTGGCCGAGCGCGGCCTCGTCCAGTGCCGGGGACTGGGCCGCTTGCTGCCGGGCAGACAGCCGCTCCTGCAGGCGTTTGACGGTCTGGGCCAGGCGGTCGGCCTGCACGGGCTTGAGCAAATAGTCGGTGGCCTGGGCTTCAAACGCTGCCATGGCGTATTCGTCGTAGGCGGTGACGAACACGATGGCGGGCAGTGGCGGCGCATCCTCCTCTTGTGGCCATTCATCGGCCATCTCGGCTGCGGCGTCCAGCCCGGTCTGGCCTGGCATGCGGATGTCGAAAAACACCACATCGGGCTGCAGCTCCAGCGCTGCACTCACGGCGGAGAGGCCATCGCCCACTTGCCGGGCGATCTGCAGCTCGGGCCATGCTTTGGCCAGTTCGGCCTGCAAGGCGGCGGCGAGCAGGGGCTCGTCTTCGGCGATGAGGGCGGTGGGGGCGTTGACGGTGGGTGATGCAGACGTCATGCGGATGTGTAGGTGTGGCAGGGCAGGGAAATGCGGATGCTCGTGCCCTGGTCGGGGGCACTGTCCCATTCGATGCTGGCCTCGCCGGGGTAGGCCGTCTCCAGCCTTTCACGCACTTGTGCCAGACCGAAGTGGCTGCCTCCGTCTTCGGGCGGTGGGGCATCGAACGGGTTGAGCGAACAGCCGGTACCGGTGTCGCTCACGGTCAGCACCATGCGGCCCTTCGCCTCCGGCTCGGCGGACACGCGAAGCTCGCCTCCCTGCACGGCCGGCTCCAGGCCATGGCGGATGGCGTTTTCCACCAGCGGCTGCAGCAGCAGGGGCGGCACCGGGCAGTCGCGCAGGGCGTCGGGCAGCGTCAGCGTGTGGCGCAGGCGCGGGCCCATGCGCACCGCCATGATGGCAAGGTAGTCGTCCAGGCGCTGAAACTCCAGGCTCAGGGTGTGTTGCGTCTGCCCCTGGCTGGTATCCACGCGCGATGCGGCCAGTGTGGCTCGCAGATAGGCATTGAGCCGGTCCACCATGTCGATCGCCCGGGGCGGGTCCACCGCAATGAGTGCACGCAGGTTCGACAAGGTGTTGAACAACATGTGCGGCTCCAGCTGTGTCTCCAGCAGCTTGAGTCGGGCTTCGGAGGCCTGGCGCTGCAGGGAGAGACTGCGCTCGCGCACATAGAACGAACTGAGGATGGCCACGCTGATGGCGATGGAGCCTCCCAGAAAACCCATGAAGCGCCAGGGCGAATCGGTGAGCAGGGCGAAGGTGTCGTGGCCGCTGTACTGGTCGCCGACCAGTGTGCCCAGGGCATAGCCCACGAGGATGGCACCACCCATGTAGATCCAGGTCGCCGTCATGTTGGACCAGTAGCTGGGCGCTGGCAGGTTCAGCGGCCCGCGCAGGGCAATGCGCAATGGGTCTGACAGCGTCCAGATGCACATCGAGATCGCATAGCTGTAAACCATGGACACGCCCAGGGCCGCCCCCTTGTTGCCGGTGCCCCACTGAAAGGTGCCGATCAGCGGCGCCAGCAAGAGGATCACGGCCAGTCGCCTCAGCAGGCCGGGCCGGCTCTCGGGGGGCAGCCAGAAGAACAGGGTGTTGGCCACCCGGAGTCGCAGGGGCTTGTCGCTCATGAAACCTTGTTTGCATTGGCAGCGAGATGCTGCACATGGAATGCCACGATTCTGGCATGAGCGGCGGACCGGTCTGTCGGGTCGAACTTGGGGTTGGGCTCGCCGCCGCGCACCTGGCTGGCCGCCACTTCCCTGGCCACAGACGCGGGCCATGGAGAGAGGATGTCGAAATGGCCGGCATTGGGCAGCGGTGCCATCATCTCTGCGGTGCGGCAGTGGGCCACCACATGCTGGGCGTGAAAGCGGGGCACCAGCACTGTGTCGTCTTGTGCGGTGACCACGAACACAGGAATGCGGATGCGCGCCAGGCTCTCAGGGGTGAAGATCGCGGCCACGGGCACGGCCAGCGAGATGGCGGCCACGCGCGGATCGGGCCGTGGGTCCTGCTGGGCTTGCACACTGCGTCCACCGTGCAGGGCCTTGACATGGCCAGGCAACATGAAGCCAGGCACCCAGCGCGCCTGGTTGAAGCGTGCTTCGCGTTCTTTGCGCGCGGGCCCGCTGGGCGCGCCCTGGAAGCAAAAGCCTTCGTCCGCTTCGCGATGGCGGTTGCAATGGCGCACCATGGTCTGCAGGCTCCACTGGCCTCCTGCCAGCGAGAGGGCGGTGACGCCGCCGGCCGACATGCCATGCACACCCACCGAGCGGAGGTCCAGCCTCTGCGACCAGTCCGGGTGTTCGGCCAGCGCATCGATCAGTTCCCTGACTTCCAGGGGGCGGCGCTTGAAGGATTCGGGGCCTGTGAGGCGGCGATCCCGGTAGTTGTCTCCCTCGTGAAGCGGCTGCGCCACCACAAAACCTGCCCGGACAAACGCGGCAGCGAGGTCATGGTCGGCGACGGCACTTCCACCGCTGCCATGGGAGATGACGATGAGCGGATGGCGGCCGGGCAGTGGCGCGGCATCCACGGCTACCTGGATGCGGAAGTCTCCGCGCTGCAGGGGCTGCTCCGCTGCCTGGGTGGGGTAGACGAGCGTGACCGGGGTGGTGCCGGCCATCCACTCGGTCAGGCCGATGCGCACGGGTGATGCGTCTGCGGATGTGTCCTGCCCGGCAAGCGAAGGTGTGGCGAATGGCATGGTCATGGCGGTGGCTGCAACGGTGGCGGTGGTCTGGAGAATGAACTGGCGGCGGTTGGTCATGGCGTTGGCTTTCCCGGCATCAGCCACGGCGACGGCGAATGGCTTCGCGCTCTCGCTCGATCAGGCTTTCGCGGAGCACCAGGCCAGTGGGCTGCATCCACACCACCAGGGTGTGTACCGCCAGGCCGATGATCCAGCCACCGGTGGGCAGGCCGAGCCAGCCACTGTCACTGCCCTTGAACCACAGCACGGCATTGACGACGGCAAACACGGCCAGATGGATGGCCCAGGACAGCTTCATGCTGGCAGCGCGACGGGCGGCCTTCTCTTCGGTTTCGGTGAGGGCGCGGGTGTCGGGGGTGGCGTTGGTGTTGGATTGGTTGAATGCGGCGTTCATGATGTTGTCCTTTCGGGGGTGAATTGAGTCTGGATCTGGATTTGTGTCGGAGCGGGCAACTCAGCCGAAGACCAGGTTGCCGAAGTAGCGGCCGGGCAGGAGGGTGAGTGCCCCGGTGATGAGGCAGGCGCTCACATAGAGGCTGATCATGGTGATGCGGTGGGTGCGGATGCGCTTTCTGGCCAGGGCCCAGAAAGCCAGGATGAGGCTGCCGAACACCACCGGGACGAGGAGATGGATAGGCGTGTATCCGGCGATGTTGGGCAGACGGAAATCGCGAATGAACAGGGCCGTGATGGCGGCGACCACCATGAGGCTCACCCAAAGGTAGCCGGCCATGCGGTGAAGACGGGGCCTGGGGCCGGTGGTGCCTTGACGGCGGGCCATCAAGGCGACGGGACCCACAAGAATGGCTGCAATGGCGGCGCCAGCGTGGACGGCGATCAAAGGGGTCATTTGCATGGTGGGCTCCGTGTGTTGGTTTGTTTGTTTGCTGTTTGTCTGTCGATGGGTGAACTTTGCCGGGCCATGCCGCCCGGCGCAGCAGGCTTGCGACGGAACGCCCACTGGTGTCGTGAAATGCCGCTGACAGGGAGTGAATGGCGGCGCCTTTCGGCCTGAAATGCCAAAATCGGGCGTGAAATGCAGGCCATCCAAGGCCATACACAGGCTGTTGACGCCTGGAAACACCTGCGTCTGTGCCGGGGCGGCCGCAGGGCCGGGGAGTCCCTACAATGGCTTCATGAACCCCATTTCTCGAACGACACGCCGGCAATGGCTGGCCTTGCCACTGGCGGCTGCCGCATGGTCCGGCCTCGGCGTTTTGGGCCGAACAGCCGCTGCGCAGTCGATGCCCACCTCGTTCGATGTGCCGACATCGCTGGTGGCGCAACTGCTGGCCAAGCAGTTCCCCAAGCGGCTGGAGTTCATGGAGTTTTTCACTGTGCTGCTCTCCAACCCCAAGGTGCGGATGCTGCCGGCCCAGAACCGGCTGTCCACACTGCTCGATGGGCGGCTGTCATCACCCCTGTACGGCAATCAGGTGCTCAACCTCAAGGCGCTGGAGATCAGCTACGGCCTGCGGTTTGACCCGCCCACCCGGGCCGTGCGCCTTGTCCTGCCGCGACTGGAGCAGTTCGAGCTGCCCGGTGTGCTCGACCCGGTGCACAAGGAGTCCATGCGCAACCTTGGCTCCCTGATCGCCACCAACGCCTTGCACGACGCAGCGGTGCACCGTTTCAGCGAGCACGAAATGCTCATGGCCCAGGGTCTGGGGCTGATGCCGGGTGAGGTGCAGGTGCTCGACAAAGGGCTTCGCCTCAATTTGCAGTCTTCGTCCCGTTAGCCCGCCAGCCTGGCTGCCTACCCGATAGCGCAATGGCCGGGCAGCCGGGCCTGCAAAGACGACCCCGGCCAGCCGTTACGATACGGCCGTGCACCGGACTTCACCGCGTCACATTCACACCACCCAATTGCTTCCTGTATGGACATACTTTTGCTGATCAAGGCCGCCGTCATGGGCGTGGTCGAGGGACTGACCGAGTTCCTGCCGATATCGTCGACCGGGCACCTGATCCTCGCGGCTTCGCTGATGGACATGCCGGGCGAGCGCACCAAGCTGTTCGAAGTGGTGATCCAGACAGGCGCCATCATGGCCATCGTCTCGCTCTACGTTGAGCGTCTGTGGAAGACGGTGCTGGGCCTGCCCAGGGACCGCACAGCTCAGCGATTTGCGGTGAATGTGGTGGTGGGCTTCCTGCCGGCCGCGGTGGCAGGCGTGCTGTTCATCGACATCATCAAGAATGTGTTGTTCAATCCGCTGGTGGTGGCCCTGGGGTTCATCGTGGGTGGGCTGGTCATACTGTGGGCCGAGCGTCTGCAGGCGCGCGGCGCATCGTCGCGTGTGACCGATGTGGACGCCGTCAGCTGGATCGATGCGCTGAAGGTGGGGCTGATCCAGTGCGTGGCGCTGGTGCCGGGCGTGAGCCGTTCGGGCGCCACCATCGTGGGCGCCATGCTGGTGGGGTTCGAGCGCAAGACAGCGACCGAATTCAGCTTCTTTCTGGCCATCCCGATGCTGTTCGGTGCCGCCACCTACGATATCTACAAGCACCATGAGCTGCTGAGCAGCGCGGATGTACCGATGTATGCAATCGGTCTGCTGGTGTCCTGGGCCTCGGCCTGGGTGTGTGTGCGCTGGCTGTTGCGGTTCGTGGAAAGCCATAACCTGGTGCCGTTCGCTTGGTACCGCATTGGCTTTGGGCTGCTGATTCTTCTCACGGCACAAATGGGCTGGGTAGACTGGTCGAGTTCCTGACAGGCAGGGGTCCTGTTTTTTTTTGCGGTAGTTTCAGGTCGGTTATGCGTTTTCTTTTGTGGCGGCTTTCCAGTTTGCTCGGCGGTGTGGCCATGCTCATCGTCGGCGTGGGCCTGCTGTTTTCGGTACTGGGCCTGCGGGCGGGTGAGGCGGATTTCTCCGGTGTGGCCCTGGGCCTGATCACGTCGGCCTACTTTGTCGGGTTTGTGGCCGGCACATACCTGTGCCCCAAAATCATCCGCAAGGTCGGACACATCCGGGCCTTTGCGGCCATGGCGTCGCTGGCGTCCACCATGCCCATCCTGCACGCCTTGTGGATGGACCCATGGTTCTGGGGTGCTTTGCGCTTCATCACGGGAACCTGCCTGGTGGGCCTGTACATCGTGGTGGAGAGCTGGCTGAACACACTGGCGCCCAACGAGCACCGCGGCCGCCTGTTTTCCGTTTACATGGCGGTGAACTTCGTGGCGCTGGCGCTGGGCCAGTGGCTGATTCTGGTGGACAGCAGTGGCGGCTTTGTGCCGTTTGCACTGGTTTCTGTGATGTTCTCCTTCGCCCTGTTGCCCATCACCATGACGCCAGTGGATCAGCCCCAGCCGGTGGATGCGCCACGCCTGAGCATGCGAACCCTGTACAAGGCATCGCCCGTGGGTGTGGCAGCTGCCATGGCCTCCGGTCTGATCTCGGGTGCGTTCTACGGAATGGGAGCACTGTTTGCACAAGGCGTGGGCTTGCAGGACCAGTCGGTTGCGGCCTTTCTGGCCGCAGCCATTCTCGGTGGTGCCTTGTTCCAGTGGCCGGTGGGCCACTATTCCGACCGGCACGATCGGCGCTGGGTGCTGTTTTTCGTGTGTGCGATGGGCGTGGTGGTGTGCCTGGCCGTGCAGGCGTTGGCCCGCGTGTCGGTGGCTTCGCTGTTTCCGCTGGCGGTGGTGTTTGGCGGCATGATCTTCGCCGTGTACGGGCTGGGTGTGGCCCACACGAACGACGTGGTCGACTCCACCCGGCTGGTGGAATTCACGGGCGGCCTGTTGCTGGTGCACGGCACAGGGGCCGCGCTCGGTCCGACGGTGGCAGGTGTGGTCATGGACTACTTTGGTCCGTCGACGCTGATGTTCTATTTTGCAGTGGTGCTGGCCGGGATGGCCGCCTACGCCCTCAAGCGCATCACCACGGTGGCGCCGGTGCCCGAAGAGGCAAAGGGCGATTTCGTGGTGATGGGTGCCGGCTCACAGGCGGTGCTGCACATGGACCCCAGGAGTCTGGCCGAAGAGCTGCCGTCCGAAGGACCGGAGCCCGAGCTGGCCGCCATGGGCGGCGAAGAGGCTGAGCGGCCTGCGCCTCAGCACGAGTAGCCGCTGCATGGGCAGCCGGCACTACTGTCCCGAGTCTGCGAAGGCGTGCCCCATGGTGAAGGCAAAGTTCGCGCCTTCGCCTCTCTGGCCTCTGGCGCGGATGTGCCCGTCGTGCCGCTCGACGATTCGGCGCACTGTGGCCAGCCCGATGCCAAGCCCCGGAAACTCTTTTGCAGTGTGCAGACGCTGGAACGGTCTGAACAGATTGCTGGCCTTGTCCATGTCGAAGCCTGCGCCGTTGTCGGCCACGTGAAACCATGTGTCCGGCCCTTCCTGGGTGGAGCTCACGGTGATTCTGGGCGACGGAGTTTGCGCGGTGTACTTCCAGGCGTTGCCCAGCAGGTTGCTCAACACCGCATGCATCAGCGCTTCGTCGGCCTGGGCAGACATGCCCGGCTCGACCTGCCACTGCACCAGGCGCTCTGGTGAAGCGCTGCTGTAGTCCTGCAGCAGTTTGGTGGCCATGGAAGACACATCCACCGGCGTGCGCCGGATGCCGCCTCTGGCGTACTGGGCCAGGCGCAGCAACCCATCGATGAGCTGCCCCATGTTTCGGCTCGCATCCTTGATGCGCTGCAAGTGGTAGTGGCCGGCTTCTGACAGCGTTTTCTCGTCTTCTTCGATCGACTGTGCAAAGCCGTTGATGATGCGCAGTGGTGAACGCAGATCGTGGGCGACCGCGTAGGAGTAGCGCTCCAGTTCATCGTAGGCTGTGGACAGTTCGCGGGTGCGTGTCTTGATGCGTCGCTCGAGCGAGCTGTGCAGGCGGCGCAGCTCGGTCTCGACCAGCTTGCGCGGGGTGATGTCCTGAAAGACGGCAATGAAATAGCTGGCGCCGGCATGCACAGCGGTGCGGCTGCGCGTGTGTGGGTGACGCACGATCGCAAACGTGAGCAAGACCCATTCGGTGCGGCCTCCTTTGGGCCGCAGCTTGCATTCGATCTGTGCCTGCTGATGCTCGCCGGCGGCGAGCGCATGCAGCCTTGGCAGCAGTGCGGGAGATAGCTTGTCCTCCAGGTGCTCTTCCACGGAGGTAGAGATGATCTCGGCCCGGATCAGCCCCAGCATGTCGCACAGCATCTTGTTGGCCAGCAGGATGTTGCCTGCGGGCGAGACGTGGGCAATGCCGATGGCCGCATGCTCGAAGGTGTCGATGAAGTGCTGGTGCTCGAACTCTGCCTGGCTGATGGATTCGCGCAGGCGGTGGTTCCGGCTTTGCAGCAATGCCGTGCTCACGACGGCAAGCCCCATGGCAATGAAATGGCTGGCGTTGAGCAGCAAGGCTTGCTGCCAGGAAAAGAAGGCCAGGCCGGGCTGCCAGTTGGTCAGGGCCAGGTCGATGAAGACCAGGCTGAGAAACATGCTGAAGACGCCCGCCTGCCAGCCACCGAGCAGTGCGGAGATGATGGTGGCCACGCTGTAAGTGGCAAAGCGGCCGCCTTCCCATTGGTCGGGGAACAGGGCAGTCGCCAATGCCGCTGCTGCAGTCGTCACCAGGCCCAGCACTAGCCTGGGGGCGAGAGGGGATTGCTGTGGGGATGTATTGAACAGGGCAGCAAACACCCTGCGATACAGGTGCAGCTGCACCTGCAGAAAATTGTCCAAGATACGCACCCGACAGTTGTGTCAGGGCCGAAGTTGCGATGAGTTGGTTATATTCCTATTTGTAACGGCCAGCTAGAGCGCCGGATCACCGCCTGTCATGCAGTTTGATTTGCGTCAGCCATTTGACGGATTCGGCAGGGTTTCGCAAGGTTTCGCAAGGTTTTGCAGGGCTTGTGTTGCCGGGAACATGAAGGAACCTTGAGGTACCGCTTCATTGCCGCTTTCAGTGCGCGGGCGCCTGGCTCCTGGCATCGTGCTGGGTGTTTTGGCTGACATGGCTGCCATCCTGCGCTGCCAGCGTGAAGCAGAAGGTCGCGCCTTCCCCCGGTGCCGACTCAGCCCACAGGTCTCCGCCATGGCGATCGACAATGCGCCGCACCGTGGCCAGCCCGATGCCCAGCCCTTCAAACTCGCGTTCCATGTGCAGGCGCTGAAACGGCTGAAACAGCTTTTCGGCTTTGCCCATGTCAAAGCCGGGCCCATTGTCCTGCACGCAGATGTAGGTTTTGCCATCCACGTCGCGCTCGTAGATCCGGATGTGGGCATCTTCGGTGTTGGACGTGTACTTCCAGGCGTTCCCGATCAGGTTTTGCAGCAGCGCATCGAGCAGGCCCGGATCGGCCTGGGTGGCCATGTGCGGGGCAACCGTCCAGCGAACGCGCCTGCCCTGAGCGCCGGCAGACATCTCTTCCAGCACGCGGGTGGCGGCGCCGCTGACATCGATGTCGGAACGGTGCACTTCCCCTCTGGAGTACTGCGAGAGCTTGAGCAGGCCGTCGATGAGCACGCCCATCTTGGCGCTGGCATTCATGATGCGTTTGAGGTGTGTTTGCCCCAGCGGGCCGAGGTCCTGCACGTCTTCCACAATGGCTTGCGCGAAACCGTTGATCACGCGCAGTGGCGAGCGCAGATCGTGCGCCACCGCGTAGGAGTAGCTCTCCAACTGGTCGTAAGCCAGCCGTAGCTCATGGGTGCGTTCGCGGATGCGGCGCTCCAGTGTGTCATTGAGGTCCCGGATTTCCTTCTCGGCCAGGATCTGTTTGGTCACGTCGCGCGTCACGCCATAGGCACGTGTGGCTTTCCCGTCGTCGTCGCGTTCGAACTCGGCACGCACCGCGAGCCAGTGGTCTTCGCCATTGATCACGGCGCGGTAGGTGGCGTCGTATTGCACGTCGCCATCGATGGCGCGACGCCAGTCGGTGACCAGGCGCTCGCGGTCATCCGGGTGGGCGATGGCGAGCAAATCGTCGTTGCTGAAATCGTTGGTTTGCATGCCGATCCACACATGCGAGTTGTTGTGGGCCTTGTAGCGCCCGGTGGCGATGTCGCCCTCCCAGGTCGTCATCTGGATCAGGGCGTGGGCCTGGCGAATGAGCCGGCGGCTGGCCTGCAGCGCTTCCTCGGTGCGCTTGTAAGGCGTGATGTCCTGCACCACGGAGATCAGGTAGTCTGGCCTCCCCTGGTCGTCCCGGATGAGCGCTGTGGTCAGCTGTGCCCAAATGATCTCGCCTGACCGATGCAGGTAACGCTTTTGTCTTGCAAACTTGTCGCGGGTACCGGCTCGCAGTTCCTTGAGCAGCTTTTCGTCCAGCTCGATGTCGTCGGGGTGGGTCAAGTCCTGAAAACGCAGGTGGGAGAGTTCGGCCTCGGTGTAGCCCAGCAGATCACAGTATTGCTGGTTGACCCTGATGAGGTGGCCGTCCAGGGCAATGTGTGCAATGCCGGCGGCCGCGTGCTGGAACGTCTGCTGCAGCCTTTTGCGGCTGGTGCGCAAGGCGCTGCCCGTGTCTTCGAGCTTGCGCTGCTTCTGCTGCAGCAGCCAGATGCTGCCGACCACGATGACCTGTGTGGTCAGGTGCCAGAAATTGAGAATGAGCGCGTTCTGAACGTCATCGAAGGCGAGCTCGCCGTACGGCTTGACGAGGAAAAAGTTCACCAGCAGGGTACCCAGAGCGGTACTGACCAGCCCGGGGCCCAGGCCGCCAATGTAGGCTGCCACGGCACCGGCCAGGGTGAAGGTGAGAAAGCGTCCGCCTTCTTCGGCTGGCGCAAGCAGGATGCGCAGCCAGGCTGCCAGCACGGTCAGTGCGATGGCCGCGCCGTAACGCAACCAGGCATTGTGCGCCGATGGCTGCCAGTTCTGCAGTGTGTTCCACGCCCACTCCCATACGGGTCTGGAGCGCTGAGGGGTGGAGGACATTCAGGCGATGTGTGGGTGAAGGTTCCGGGCGGGGGCATTTCCCGCTTCCTCTCTTCTTATAGCCGACACACAGGCCAAAGGGTAGAGACTTTTGTCAAGACCGCTGAACGGGTTCGTGACTTAGGTCCTTGTTCATGGATTTGATGGCTGCATCGACAAGCGCGGCCGTCTCCAGCGGCTTCTCCATCGGAAACAGATGGCTGCCGGGCGTGATGGTCAGGCGAGGTGGCGCATCGGTACCGATGACCTTGCGGGTCATGCGCAGACCCACATGCCGCAGCTCGGTAGATTCCTGTCCGCCGATGAATGCCAGTGGGCATTGCAATGGGTGGCGGCGCAGAAGACTGTCCACGTTGTGCGGCAGGGTGTTGTAGATCAGGGTTTCGACATCGCGGTCGAAAGAGAGGACGCGCTGTGTGGAGCCGTCCGGTAGCACGTGGTCGTGCGTGCCATGGTCGACATAGTCTTGCAGCACTTGGGGGTCCCAGCGGGCAAAGGCGCGCTTGTGCTGAAAATGACTGAGCACATCGTCCCGGCTGGGCCAGCTGTTGCGGCGCTTGCGGCTGACGCGCCCGGGGGACAGCGAGCCGGCCAGCTGCGTGTGCTTGGCCAGGCCCAGCACATTGGCTTTCCAGCCACTGATGAGGGGCGAGTCCAGCATGACCACGCCGGCGATTGGCTTGCCCGCCAGCACAGGGTGCACGGCCGCGCACATGCAGCTGAGAAAGCCGCCCAGAGAGTGGCCGACCAGCCAGAGCTCGCCTTCGTGACCGGCGGCTTCGGCGTTGATGTAGTCAGCCAGCTGCTGGATCAGGTGGGGCCAGTTGTTGGTGACCGGGTAGCCGGGATCATGACCGATCTTCTCCAACCCCCTGACCGTGTAGCCCCTGGCCCGCAAGGACTTGAACATCACCGAGTAGGTGCTCAGCGGAAAACTGTTGGCGTGGGAAAAAACGATCAGGGACATTCGTCGTGATGGCAGCGCGCAGGTAGCGCTACCGGGCGGGAAAAAGGTGCAACCCGCTCAGTCGGTGAAGCGCTGGCGCGGGTCGGAAATCTTGCGCAGTTCCGAGAGGTGCTCGCCCCGGTGGAGGATGGGCGTGTCGGTGGGGAAGCGCCCCCAGCTGGGATCGTCAATGCTGACAAACGCGTCGTGCAGTTTCTGGCCCCAGGTCGAGCGAAGCATCTGGAAATACGGATTCTGCTCATCAATGCAGGCAAGGCGGTCACATTCGAGACGGTTGGCCTCGTAGACCGCCATGTCCAGCGGAAGACCGACCGACAGGTTGGATTTGAGTGTGGAGTCCATGGAAACCAGCAGGCATTTGGCGGCTTCGTCCAGTGGCGTGTCCATGTTGATGACGCGGTCGAGCACGGGTTTGCCGTACTTGGATTCGCCAATCTGGAAAAACGCGGTTTCGGCCGTGGCCTCGATGAAGTTGCCCGCCGAGTAGATCTGGAACAGGCGCATGCCTTCGCCGGCAATCTGGCCGCCAAAAATCATGGATACGTTGAATTCCACACCAGAGTTTTTCAGGGCTTCTCCGTCGCGCCGGTAGACGTGGCGCACGGCCGAGCCGAGGACGCGAGCTGCGTCGAACATGCTGGCGGCGTTCCAGATGGTGATGGGTTCTTCGCTGTCAGGGTCGTGCAGGTGCTCGGTCTGCAGGATCTCGCGAATGGATTGTGAAATGCTCAGGTTGCCAGCTGAGAGCAGGCACATGAAGCGGTCGCCCGGCTTCTCGTACACCATCATTTTTCGGAAGGTGCTGATCTGGTCGAGGCCGGCGTTGGTGCGGGAGTCGGAGAGGAAGACCATGCCGGCCTTGAGGCGGGCAGCGACGCAGTAGGTCATGATGGGTGTTTCAAAGAGAGTTTCTTCAGCAAATATAGCTGTTCCAGCGCTTCCCGGGGGGACAGCGCGTCGGGGTCAATGTGCGCCATGGCCGCGTCCAGGGGAGAGGGCTCCGGGTCGTCGGCCACAGGTGGTGGCGCAAACAGGTCCACCTGCTCGCGGCTGTTCTCGCTTTGCGCTTCCAGCGAGGTCAGCGTGTGTCGGGCCTGCTGCACCACGGCCGTGGGAACGCCGGCCAGGCGGGCGACCTGAATGCCGTAGCTGCGGCTGGCCGGGCCGGGTTCGATCTGGTGCAGGAAGACAATGCCGGACTTGCCGTTGCCTTCAACCGCACTCACGTGCACGTTGACCGCCTGGTGCTGGCGGGCGGGCAGCTCGGTGAGCTCGAAATAGTGGGTGGCAAACAGGGTGAAGCACTTGACCTTGTCATGCAGGTAGGTGGCGATGCCACTGGCCAGTGCCAGACCGTCAAAGGTAGAGGTGCCGCGCCCGATCTCATCCATGAGGACGAGGCTGTTGGGCGTGGCCGCGTGAAGAATTTGTGCAGCCTCGGTCATCTCGACCATGAAGGTCGATTGCGCATTGGCCAGGTCGTCGGCGGCCCCGATGCGGGTGTGAATGGCATCGATCGGGCCGAGGCGGCAGGTGTCTGCCGGCACGCGGCTGCCCATGCTGGCCAGCAACACAATCACGGCCACCTGGCGCATGTAGGTGCTTTTGCCGCCCATGTTCGGGCCGGTGATGACCTGCATGCGCTGCTTGGGGCCAAGTGCTGTGTCGTTGGCGATGAAGCTGCCGCCCGAGGTTTCGTTCAGGCGCGCTTCCACCACCGGGTGGCGCCCGCCCCGGATCTCGATGCAAGGCTCGTTGGCAAACGTGGGCGTGGTCCAGCCGAGTGTCAGGGCACGCTCGGTCAGGGCACACAAGGCGTCCACCGAAGCCATGGCGCGGGCCAGGCGAGTCAGCGGTGTGATGAAGGCCTGCAGCTGGTCGAGCAGTTGTTCGTAGAGAAACTTCTCCCGGGCCAGCGCACGCTCTTGTGCAGAGAGGGCCTTGTCTTCAAAGGCCTTGAGTTCGGGCGTGATGAAACGCTCGGCGTTCTTGAGCGTTTGGCGACGGCGATAGTCTTCTGGCACGCGGCTGGCCTGACCGGCCGTGACTTCGATGTAGAAGCCGTGCACCTTGTTGTATTGCACCTTCAGGTTGGCAATGCCAGTGCGCTCGCGCTCCTTGGTTTCCAGTTCGATGAGGAAGCTGTCGCAGTTGTTCTGGATGCCGCGCAGTTCGTCGAGCTCGGCGTCGTGACCGTCGGCGATGACGCCGCCATCGCGCACCAGCACCGAGGGCTCTGGCGCAATGGCGCGTGCGAGCATCTGGGCGGCATCTGTCGGGGGCGAGAGGTCGTGGCCCAGTTTGGCCAGCAGTTCGTCTTCGTTTTCGCAGGTGGCAGCCAGGCGTTGGGAAAGGGCGTCAGCCCGTTCCAGCGATTGCAGCAAACCCACCAGTTCACGCGGTTTGACTTGCCTCAGTGCAATGCGGGCGGTGACCCGCTCCACGTCGTTGGCACCCTTGAGCGTGTCGCGCAGGCCGGACCACAGCTGTGAGTCGGCGAGCTGGCCGATGGCATCGAGCCGGGCGGAGGCCACGCTGCGATCGCGCGGGGGCTCCAGCAACCATTGCTTGAGGCAACGGCTGCCCATGCCGGTGCGGCAGGTATCGAGCAGGGAGAACAGGGTAGGGCTGGTTTCACCGCGCAGGGTGTGGGTCAGCTCGAGGTTGCGCCGTGTGTTGATGGGAAGGTCTATCAGCTCATCGTCGCGTGCGACCTTGAGGCTGCGCACGTGGGGCAGCTGGCCGCCCTGCGTATGCTCGGCATAGTTGAGCAGGGCAGCGGCTGCGGCATGGGCATCGTGCAGGCTTTGGGCATCCCATGCCGCCAGGCTGGCGGCCTGCAGTTGCTCCAGCAGCTTGCGCTCGCCCAGGCCGCTGTCAAATGCCCAGGCCGGCCGTAGCACGGCCACCGTGCGCTGGCCATTGGGCAGAGGCTGGGCTGTCAAAGTGAGCAGGCGTTGCTCGAACGTGTTGCTGGCGTCCGCGCTGTACACCACCTCGCTTGGCCCAATGCGGGCGATCCAGTCACCCAGCGCGTCAGATTCGCATTGGGCCAGATACACGGTGCCCTGCGTCACGGCCATCCAGGCCAGGCCACAGCCTGTGCGCGCACCCGGGTGGACGCTGAGCAACATGGCTTCTGACTTGTCGGACAGCAACTCGCTGTCGGTCAGCGTGCCCGGGGTCACGACGCGAACCACTTTGCGTTCCACCGGGCCTTTGGACGTGGCCACGTCTCCCACCTGTTCACAAATGGCCACGGATTCGCCCATCTTGATCAGACGCCCCAGATAGCCATCCACCGAATGAAAAGGTACCCCTGCCATGACCACCGGTTTGCCACCCGACTGTCCACGCTGTGTGAGCGTGATGTCCAGCAATCGCGCGGCTTTCTCGGCGTCTTCAAAGAAGAGCTCGTAAAAATCGCCCATTCGGTAGAAAACGAGGGTGCGCGGGTACTCTGCCTTGATGGTCAGGTACTGCTGCATCATGGGGGTGTGCTTGACCGTGTCGGAACTCACGATATGCCTGGGTACGCTAGGGTATTTGAAGGATCGGATACTTTATCAGTTCGAACCCTGATAGTTTCAGGGCTTGATGTACTGGAAAATGCGCCGAAGGGAGGCGTGGGTTTTGATCCGTCGGGAGTTTTTTCGCGCTGACGTCATCCATGGATGCTGTTGGTGCCTGGCCGCCACGGCCAGCCCTGTGACAGGGAATAGATACGCGTCCAATGGAACATAAGGACTTCACCGATCTGCCTTTTCTCGAGCTGTTCATGGCCAGTCCGATTGCGACGGCGGTCAGCGAGTTGGAGAACGGGCGCATACTGGCCGTCAACAGTGCTTTTGCGAACATGCTGGGCCTGTCGGCGGATGCCATTGTTGGCAAAACCGGTGTGGACGTGGGCGTGTGGAAGTCACCAGAGAGTCGGCAGGCGTTTCTGGAGGGCGGCAAGGATCACACGGATTTGCTCCAGATCCGGCATGCCGACGGCAAATGGCACTGGGTTCGCCTGCACCTGGCCCGTCTTGCGGACCGGGAGGTGCCACTGCTGCTGACGCAGATGATGCAGGAGGACCAGGAGCACCGGGCGCGCATCGAGCACCACCAGACCGCACATGAGCTGATCCAGCAGCTGGAGCTCTACCAGGAAACCGAATCCATGGCCCGTGTGGGCTACTGGATCACCAGCATCGAGTCAAAGGAGGTGCACTGGTCGCCCGGCTTGTACCAGATTGCCGGCTTGCCGCTCACAGAAGACACGCTCGACCTGGCGTCGGCGCGGGCCGGCATTCACCCGGACGATTTTGCCGTCTGGATGGAGGCCAGGGAGGCCATGGATGGCCGTGAAGTCGAGTACCGGTGGAACCGCTCCGATGGCGACATGCGCTGGCTGCGCACCCGCATGCGCCGCCTGACGGCCGGGGTCGATGGCGGGGATGCTGTCATTGGTGTGGTCCAGGACATTTCGTCAGAGCGCGCAGCCATGAACGCGCTGAGCGACCAGCTTCGCTTCATGCACAACCTGGCGGCCCGGGTGCCCGGCATGATGTTCCAGTCGCAGGTGGAGCGCAGCGGAGCCGCCCGGTTCACCTACCTGAGCAGCTCGGCGCGCGAAATGATCGAGGTCGCACCCGAAGAGCTGTACCGCGACGCCTACGCACTGTTCAAGCATGTGCACCCTGATGACCAGACCGTGATCTCGAACGGCCTGGTCAACGCCGTCAAGACCAAGGTGAATTTCCGCCAGACCGTCCGGATGGTGCTGCCGCGCCAGGGTCTGCGCTGGTTCAGCATCGAAGCGTCTCACCAGCGCCTGGGAGATGACGTGGTCGAGTGGCACGGCTTTGCACTGGACGTGACCGAATCCCGCCTCTCTGCGCAGGCGCTCGATCGGCAGCACCGCATGCTCGAGGCGGTGAGGCAGGCGCAATCGACCTTCATCGCATCGGACGACCGCGGTCTGGCCTTCAACCGCCTGCTGGATGCGCTGCAATTGCTCACCCGAAGCTCCTTCGGTTTCATTGGCGAGGTCTTGCATGAGTCCGATGGGCGCCCGTACCTCAAGACCCACGCGCTGACGCAAGTCAAACCGCGCGCCGAAGGGGCAACAGCGCCGAGCATGGTGTTGCACGACCCGGAAACCCTGATCGGGCGGGTATGGGTCACTGGCGCACCCGTGATCTCCAATGATCCGGCCAACGACTGGCGAGCGGGCAGTGCGCAATTGCCTGCCGACCACCCACAGCTGAGCGCCTTTATTGGCGTCCCGGTGTTCGCGGGCAAGCAGCTGGTGGCCATGGTGGGTCTGGCCAATGCCCCCAGTGGGTATTCGATGAGCGATGTGCGCATGCTCGAGCCGGTGCTGGGCACGGTCACGCAGCTGATTCTGGCCTGGCGCAATGACGCCGAACGCCAACGCGCCAACGAGGTCTTGCAGGCCACTTCGGCCGAGCTGGCCGAGCGCACCAGCGTGCTGCAGGCCACACTGGACAGCGTGATCCAGGGGATCATGTTCGTGGACGGGCAGTACCGTATCCGCTTTTACAACCAGCGCCTGCTGGAGCTGCTGGACTTTGACGACGCTGTGCTGGCATCCCAGCCGCTGCTGCACGATGTGGTGCAGTTCCAGAAAGACCGGGGAGACTTCGGCCCCGACTGCGAGCTGGTGGACCAGACCACGCGGCCGTACGTGCAGGGCAACCGTTACCAGCATTCACCCGAGCGCTACATGCGGCGCACCAAGGACAACCGGATTCTGGAGATCTACACCCACAGCCTGCCGCACGGCGGCATGGTGCGTACCTTCACCGATGTGACGTCACACGTGGAAGCCCGTGACGCAGTGCAGGCGCTCAATGCCTCGCTGGAGTTGCGGGTGGCCGAGCGCACGGCAGAGCTGGAACAGTCGCTCAAAGACCTGGAGGTCATCTCGTATTCAATGGCGCACGACTTGCGCGCGCCCCTGCGGGCCGTCAATGGTTTTGCGTCCTTGATCGAGGAGGACGAGAAGGAAAACCTCAGCCCGGGCGCGCTGGACATGTTCGAGCGCATCCAGAAGTCGTCGTCCAACATGGGGCAGATGATCACGGACATGCTCGAACTCATGCGCGTGGTACAGGCTGAGATGATGCCGGTGCCGGTCGACATGGAAGCGCTGGCACGGCTCGCGCAGGACACTTTGCAGTCGTCCAGCCCCAAGGCCTCGATCAGCATTGACTCGCTTCCGGAGGCCATGGGCGACCCGACCTTCCTGCGCACCGTGGTCTACAACCTGGTCGACAACTCGCTGAAGTATTCGCGGGATGTGGAAAAGCCCATTGTGGAGGTGGGCTTCGACAAGAAGCGCAAGGCCTATTTCGTCAAGGACAATGGGATCGGCTTTGACATGGCCAGGGCGCAAAAGCTCTTCGGCCTGTTCCAGCGCCTGCACGCTGGCAGCAAGGTGCCGGGCACCGGCGTGGGCCTGGCCATCGTGGCCAGGATCATTGAGCGCCACGGTGGCCGCATCTGGGCCGAGAGCCGCCCGAACCAGGGGGCCACCTTCTGGTGGACGCTGCCGATGGCCTGAGCCGCTGCGGGGCTCAGCTCAGGCGGGGGTGTCGTCAGTTGTTGGAGCCGTCTTCTTCAGCGGTGTCGTCTTGGGCGGACGGGTCGTTATCTGGCTCAGAGACATTGCCCTCGCGCAGCGACTCGCGCACGGCCGCCTTGTCGCCAGCGGTGGCAAATTTGCTGTACTTGCCCAGAACGCCGACGAGCTGGCCGTAGATCTTGGGGTTGGCGGCCAGACACTCTTTTTGCTCCAGGAAGTTGGCCTCACCTGTGAGGTTGCCGATGAGGCCACCTGCCTCGGTCACCAGCAGTGAGCCGGCAGCCACATCCCAGGGCGAGAGGCCCAGTTCGAAGAAACCGTCGGAGAAACCAGCGGCCAGATAAGCCAGATCCAGTGCGGCCGAGCCGGGGCGACGCACGCCAGCGCAGCGGGGCATGATCTCGGCGAACATCTTCAGGTAAGGCGCGAAGGCATCGCCCGGGCGGAACGGAAAGCCGGTGGAAATCAGGCAGTCGCGCAGCGCGTTGCGCTTGGCCACTCGGATACGACGGTCATTGAGGTATGCGCCACGGCCACGGGTGGCGTAGAACAGGTCGTTGCGGGTGGGGTCGTAAATCACGGCCTGCTCGATCCGGCCCTTGACCATGAGCGCAATGCTCACGCAATAGACCGGGAAGCCGTGAATGAAGTTGGTGGTGCCGTCCAGTGGGTCGATGATCCACACATGATCCTTGTCGCGCCCCTTGCCTTCCTGCCTGCCCGATTCTTCGGCCCAGATGCCGTGGTCGGGGTAGGCCATGAGCAGTGTTTCGATGATGGCCTGCTCGGCGGCGTGATCCACCTCGGTGACGAAATCGTTGGTCTGCTTGGCCGAGACGCGGATCGCGTCGACGTCAAAGGACGCGCGGTTGATGATGTTGCCAGCAGCACGGGCGGCCTTGATGGCCACATTGAGCATGGGGTGGGAAGAGGACGACATGAATTGTGATTCCTGGCCCCGCCAGCCTGGGCTGCGAGGCAGAAAGGATGAGCAAATGGGAAGCTCCGACCCTGGCGATGCAGGGCGGCGACAATAGGGTGATTTTACGGGCAGACTGGCTTTTGCGGTGGATTTCAGCGGATCTCCGGGCAATTGGGCTTTTTTCAGGCTGCCCGGGTGTGACTTTTGAACCGCCGCCCGACGATGGTTCGACCTATTTCGAGATTTTTTCATGCTGACCCGATTCATCCTCATCGAAACCAGCCATGCCGGCAATGTGGGTGGGGCTGCCCGCGCCCTGAAAGTGATGGGCTTCGATGATCTGGTCCTGGTGAAGCCACGCTGGGCCAACGTGTTGCGGCGGGAAGAGACCATTCAGCGGGCCAGTGGCGCCAACGATGTGCTGGACAAGGCACGCATCGTGGAGACGCTGGATGAGGCGCTGGACGGCATCTCGCACCTGTGCGCCACGGCCATGACGCCACGAGACTTCGGTCCGCCCACGCTGGCGCCCCGTGCACACTTCTCTCAGTTGCTCGGTGGCGGAGCTGCCAGCGAAGAGCAGGGTGCCCGGCCACAAGGCGTGGGATTTCTGTTCGGATCGGAACGCTTTGGCATGAAAAACGAGGACGTGTACCGCTGTCATGCATGCTTGAGCATCCCGACCAACCCCGGTTTTGGCTCGCTGAATCTGGCGGCGGCGGTGCAGCTCATTGCCTACGACTGGCGCGAGGCGCTGGGCAGCTTCCCGCTGGCGCCGGCCACTGATGAGCAGGCACCCGCCGACGCCAGGTCGGTCTCCGGCATGCTCGATCACCTGGAACAGGCACTGGTGGCGGTGGATTTTCTGGACCCGGCGGCTCCCAAGAAGCTGATGCCGCGTCTGAACCAGTTGTTCAACCGTGCCGACCCCACCGATGAGGAAATCCACATTCTTCGTGGTGTTGCCAAAGCCATGCTTCGCACCGCAGACAAGGCAAAGCGCTAGACTGTGCTGACGCGCCATGGCAGTTGCCGGTGGTGCGAGGCAGGGTTGACAGCCCCCTGCATTCGCCAGTTCACTTTAGGGAAGCCCATCTTTCGTCATGTTTGACCGACTCCGTTCCGACATCCAGTGTGTTCTTGAGCGCGACCCGGCTGCTCGCAGTACATGGGAAGTCGTCACCTGTTACCCGGGCCTGCACGCTGTCTGGCTGCACCGGCCTGCGCACTGGTGCTGGAACAACGGCCTGAAGTGGCTGGGGCGGTTCATTTCGCACATGACGCGCTGGCTCACAGGCATCGAGATCCATCCGGGCGCCACCATCGGCGAACGCGTGTTCTTCGACCACGCCATGGGCACCGTGGTGGGCGAAACGGCCGAGATCGGTGACGGCTGCACGATCTACCAAGGCGTGACCCTGGGCGGTACCTCGCTCTACAAAGGCACCAAGCGCCACCCCACGCTCGGCAAGGACGTGGTGGTCTCGGCCGGTGCCAAGGTGCTGGGCGGGTTTGAAGTGGGCGACGGCGCCAAGATCGGCAGCAATGCCGTGGTGATCAAACCTGTGCCAGCCGGTGCCACAGCGGTAGGCATTCCTGCCCGCATCATCCCTTCCAAGCAGGGTGAGAGCGCCGACGTCACCAGCGACGAAAAACCCAAGTTCCAGGCCTACGGCATCACGCAGGAAGACGACCCGCTTTCGCAGGCCATGCGCGGCCTGATCGACAGCACCGCCAGCCAGGAGCACCAGATTGCGCTGCTGTGGAGCGCGATCGAGAAGCTCGCTTGCGCGCAAAAAGGTGACTGTGTGCCGGACGACGCCGCGAAGGAAGAGCATTTCGAGGCTGAGAAGCTCAATCAGCTGGTAGGGAAGTAGGACGCCCCCTGCGCCGAAGGATCTGACGCCCCCTGCGCCGCTGCGCGGCTTCCCCCACTGGGGGACGTTACCTACCGGCCGGGAAACCCGGACTGGTGGCAACCTGGCGCGGTTTGGTTGCTTAAGGCTCGTAGTTTCTTCCTGCCGTTCTGCTTTCTCTTCTTCTCTTCTTTCCCCCCTATCCCCCCAGCCCCCTTTCCACCCCGCCGGGCGGAAAGGGGGAGCTCTCATTTGGCTTCTGGTCTCCGACTCGGCTTCTACGGCTCGAACCGTCGCCACTGTGGCTTGGGGTACAGAGGTTTCTCCAAAGCTGTCGTAGAGGCATCGACCTTGGCCTTCGCTCCCACGGCGCCCAGCTGACGTTGCCGCTGCGCGGCTTGTCAGTTGGGCGCTTGCTTCGCGCGTGCCAGACTCGTTGGCCAGAAGTGTCTCGCCAGCAGCGTGCCAACGAGCCGCGAAGCTGAAAGGTTGGCAGGCTGCCTTGGGCACACCTAGGGCAGGCGAAGTCTCTACGACTGCACCTCGTACCCAAAGCCGCCTCGAGTGGGGCGGCGCGGTCAAGCCAAGGGCGCGGCGGATCCGGGTTTCCCGGTCCGCATCGCGCCGCCCCCTTGAGGGGGACGCGCGCAGCGCGGCGGGGGTGAGCTGATTTCAGTGATGATGCCCGTGCTCACCATGCGCATGCCCATGCGCCACTTCCTCGTCACTGGCCGCCCGCACTTCCAGCACCTTGAGCTGAAACATCAGCGACTGGCCGGCCAGGGGGTGGTTGCCATCGAGGTGCACGGTGTCGCCCTTGATCTTCATCACGGTGAAGACTTGCTCGTTGCCGTCGTTGTCGCGGCCCTGGAGCTGGCCGCCTTTTTTGACGCCGGGCGGGAACTGGCTTTTGGGGATGGTGGTCACCAGCTCTTCGTCACGCTCGCCGAAGGCGTCGGCCGGGGCCAGCGTCACCGTGGTCTGGTAGCCCGCTTCCTGGCCTTCGAGGGCGTTCTCGATGCCCACCAGCGTGTTGCCATAGCCGCCATGCAAATAGCTGCGCGGGGTCTTGCCGTCTTCCAGCAATTTGCCTTGGGCATCGCTGGCGCGGAAGGTGAGGGTGACAACGGTGTTCTTTTCGATTTTCATGATTGGTCTTGTCAGTGAATGGCTGCCATGTTGTGGGCTTGTTGAGTGCCCATCACTTCTTCTTCGGACGGAATGCCTTGCAGACTTCGTCGCGGGTGGCGATGTACGGGCCGCCGATCAAGTCCACGCAATAGGGCACGGCGGCGAAGATGCCTTTGACTTTCTGGTTGCCTTCGGCGTCCTTCAGCCCTTCGAGCGTCTCGGCGATGGCCTTGGGCTGGCCGGGCAGGTTGATGATCAGGCTTTCGTCACGGATCACGGCCACCTGGCGCGAGAGGATGGCGGTGGGCACAAAGGCCAGGCTGATCTGGCGCATCTGTTCGCCGAAGCCCGGCATCTCCTTGTGGGCAACCGCCAGCGTGGCTTCCGGGGTGACGTCTCGCTTGGCCGGGCCGGTGCCGCCGGTGGTGAGCACCAGAGAGCAGCCAGCGTTCACCAGCTCGATCAGGGTTTGGCTGATGCCGTCCTGCTCGTCCGGAATCAGGCGCTCCTCAAAGGTGATGGGGTTGTGCAGGGCCTTGCCCAGCCATTCCTTCAACGCAGGCAGGCCCTTGTCTTCATAGACGCCGGTGCTGGCGCGGTCAGAGACGGAGACGATGCCAATGCGGATGTTGTCGTAGGTGGTGGACGTGTTGTTGTTGCTGCTGTTGTTGCTCTCGGTCTTGGATGCTTCGCTCATGTCAGGCTTTCGTTCGCTTCAGTCTCGGTTGTCCATGTCGGCAGCGTCGTCGCCGCTCTCTGCTTCGTTATCGTCACCATCCACATCTGCCGCTTGTTGTTTGAACGCTGCTTTGACCAGCTGGAAAATCTCGCGGTAGGCCTTGGCGTGACGGACGGCTTCGCCCGGGCGTTCCTGACTGGCCGTGGCTTTGGCGTCCTTGCGGGCCTGGCGAACCAGTGCGCGCAGGTGCTGCACCTCGGTCTCGGGGAAGCGCTCCAGCCAGGCGGTCATGGCGTCGTCGCTGTCAATCAGCTTGTCGCGCCACTGCTCGGCCTGGTGCAGTGCCATGGTTTCCTTGGCGGAGGGCTTGCGCTGCTCTTCGAGAGCTGCTTCGGCCGCTTCGATGATGGCAGGGTCGAGCCGGCGCATGAGCTTGCCGATGTACTGCATCTGGCGGCGCTTGCCCTCGAAGTTGGTGATGCGCTTGGCTTCGGTCAGCGCATCGATCAGCTTTTCGGGAATGTCGTGCTGCTCGCGCAGCCGCTTCATCAGGTCACTGCGCAGGGTGAGCAAGTCCTCACCCAGGGCCTGCAGGCGGTCGCTGAGCTTCTTCAGATCCGTTTTGCTCAGGCCATCTGTGCCTTTGAGTTCCTGTTTGAGCTCCTGGTCGAGCTCACTTCCCGCGGCCACGAAATGACCCCGAACGAAATAACCTTTTGTGGATTTACGCGCCATGAATAACCTTTTGAAGGGCGGCCATTATCATAGCCCTCACCATGAATAAACCTGCCAAATCCTCCCGCAAACCCCTCGAAGGGTTCCAGTACTCGCGCCACCAGTTCGAAGAAGTGGTCGATCGAGCGCTCAAACACGCCAAAAAACTGGGTGCTGCCGACGCTGGGGCGGAGGTCTCGGAAGGGGCCGGTCTGAGCGTTTCGGTACGCAAGGGCGAGCTGGAGAACGTGGAGCGCAACCGCGACAAATCTCTGGGTGTGACGGTTTACCTGGGCTCGCGCCGGGGCAATGCCTCCACGTCTGACTTCTCGCGGCAGGCGATCGAGCGCACGGTGCAGGCTGCATACGACATCGCCCGCTTCACCGCAGAAGATCCGGTCGCCGGTCTGCCCGACCCGGCAGACGTGGCCAACACCTACAAGGATCTGGACCTGTTTCATCCCTGGAGCATTTCGTCTGACGAGGCGCTGCAGCTGGCCCTGGAGTGCGAGGCGGCAGCGTTTGCCACCTGCCCGTTGATCTCCAACAGCGAGGGCGCCGGCGTTTCGGCCCAGCAGTCGCACTTCTTTGCCGCCCACATGCGCGGTGGCGAGCGGGGCAAGAGAGGCATCTTCAGCGGCGGCTACGCCAGCTCGCGCCACAGCCTGTCCGTGGCGCCGATTGCCGGCGAAGGCGAGCACATGCAGCGCGACTACTGGTACACCTCGCAGCGTTCCCCGCGCGACATGGCCAGCCCGGCTGTGGTGGGCCGCTATGCAGCAGAGCGGACCCTGGCCCGCCTGGGCGGCCGCAAGATTGCCACGACCGAATGCCCGGTGCTGTTTGATGCGCCTCTCGCGGCCGGCCTGCTGGGTGCCTATGTGCAGGCCACCAGCGGCGGTGCGCTCTACCGCAAGACCTCCTTTCTGAACGAAAGCCTGGGCCAGACCGTGATGGCGGGGCATCTGGACATTGTGGAAGACCCGTTCATCAAAGGCGGCAAAGGCAGCTCGCCATTTGACGATGAAGGTGTCAAGACCCAGAAGCGCAAGGTGCTGGACGCCGGGGTGGTGCAGGGGTATTTCCTGTCTACCTACTCGGCCCGCAAGCTGGGCATGCGCACCACGGGCAACGCCGGTGGCTCACACAACCTGACCCTGACCAGCCGATTGACTGACAAACGTGACGATCTGGCGGGTATGTTCCGCAAAATGGGCCGGGGCCTGTTCGTGACCGAACTGATGGGGCAGGGCGTCAACTACGTCACTGGCGACTACTCACGCGGCGCTTCCGGTTTCTGGGTCGAGAACGGCGAAATTGCGTATCCCGTGCATGAAATCACCATTGCCGGCAATCTGAAAGACATGTTCATGGGCATTGCCGCTGTGGGCGCGGATGCGTACAACTTTGGCGCCAAGACGACGGGGTCGATTTTGGTGGAGAAGATGAAGGTTGCTGGGAGCTGATAGGACGCCCCCTGCGGCGCTGCGCGCCGTCCCCCACTGGGGGACGTTGCCTACCGGCCGGGGAACCCGGACCGGTGGCAACCTGGGTTTGGATTGAAATGGATGCCTACGGCTCTTGGTTTCTTCCAGCCATTCTGCTTTCTCTTCTTCTCTTCTTTCCCCCCCTATCCCCCCAACCCCCTTTCCACCCCGCCGGGCGGTGATGGAGCACACCCCCGCCGCGCTTCGCGCGACCCCCTCAAGGGGGCGGCGCGATGCGGACCGGGAAACCCGGATCCGCCGCGCCCTTGGTTTGACCGCGCCGCCCCACTTGAGGCGGCTTTGGGCGAATCCACTGTTGAAAGTACTTCGCCTGACCTTGCTGTGCCCACGACAGCCAATCAGCATTGCCGCTGCGCGGCTCGCCGGTTGCCTGCGGGCGAGACAACTCAGGCCAACGAGATTGGCAACGCGTGAAGCAAGCGCACAACTGACAAGCCGCAAAGCGGCAAAGTCAGCTGGGCGCCGTGGGCGTGAAGACCACGCCCGAGGCTCCTACGACAGCCTCAGAGATATGCATGTTCCACCAACCACAGTGGCGACGCATCGAGCCGTAGAAGCGCAGCCAGAAACCAGAAGCCAAATGTGAGCTCCCCCTTTCCGCCCAGCGGGGTGGAAAGGGGGTTGGGGGGATAGGGGGGAAGGGCGAGGTCGTCGCCAGACAACGCCGCAGGCGCAGAAGAAACAACGTCCTGTTTGAGGCAATAAGAGCGAATGCCTCCAGCGCTGCTGGCGCAGCTTCCTCCACTGAGGGACCGCACGTCGCCGTCCGGGCAAGTCGGTTATGCCGCACCCTCCGCCTTGCATGTACGCCTTAGAAGCACCATGCTTTGTCCCAAACCGTCCGCTTGAGGGGGGCACGTTCAGCACTGCGATGCGGAAAGCGGGTTAAGGGGGCAAGGGAAAAAGTCGGAATGAAGAGCCAGATGAAGAAGCGAGACGAAGGAAGATGGACTCCTCCAGCATCAGCGAAAATCCCTCTCACTCCTTCCAAAGAAATCTCTATCTACCTTTTCAGCGAGAACACTTCATCATGAGCCTGAAGAACCAAATCACCGAAGACTTGAAATCCGCCATGCGTGCCAAAGAGATGGAGCGTCTGGCGACGATTCGTTTGTTGCTGGCCGCTATCAAGCAAAAGGAAGTGGATGAGCAGATCGAGCTGGACGATGCCGCCGTGGTGGGTGTGCTGGACAAGCTGGTCAAGCAACGCAAGGACTCGATTGAGGCGTTTGAGAAGGCTGACCGGCAAGATCTGGCGGACAAGGAGAAAGGGGAGCTGGCAGTGCTGTCGGCCTACCTGCCCGAGCGCATGACGGCTGACGAGGTGATCGCTGCCGTCTCAGCCATCGTGGTGGAAGTGGGTGCCAGTGGCATGGGCGACATGGGCAAGGTCATGGGGGCTGCCAAGGCGCGCCTGGCGGGCAAGGCCGACATGGCGCAGGTTTCGGCTGCAGTCAAGGCAGCACTGGCTGGTTGATCCAGCGCAGGCCAGACAGACGGGCCAAGCCACAGAAGAATCGAGAAGCAGAAGGCAGTGAAGGAAAAAACCCGATAGCAAAAGCGTGCAGGATCTGACGTTTGACTGACGTTTGCCGGCTTCCCGAGGGGAAACCGCAAGATACGCGAAAGGTGTCGCCGCCTAGACTCTGTTTGTCACAAATGGAAACAAGGTCTGGAGCGACAACATGCCGTCTGCCTTCTCAACAAAGGTCATCAAACCACTGGTCTCTTCCCTGGCAATGCTGGGGGCTGCTCTGTTGCCCTCGATCGGGCTGGCTCAGGGCAGCAGCGCCATGGAGCCGGTCAAGATCGGCGTCATTGGCCCTTTCACCGGGCCATCGTCTGACTTCGGCCAACCCATGCTCAAGGGCGTGGAGCTGGCATTTGGCGAGATCAACTCGGTCGGCGGCTTTCTGGGGCGTCCGTTCGAGCTGGTGAAGATGGATGACCAGGGCAAGCCGGATGTTGCCCTGGCCGCATCTGAAGAGCTGGTCAAGCAAGGGGTGGTGGCCACCATCGGGTTTTGCAATACCGGCAATGCGCTCAAGTCGATCAAGACGTTTCAGGACGCGCAGATCCCCCTGATCGTTCCCTGCGCCACGGGCACACCCATCACCGCCACTTTCCCGGCACAGGAAAGCTACATCTTCAGAACCTCGGCACGCGATGCCATCCAGGCCCCCTTCGTGGTGGGGCACCTGGTCAAGCAGGGCTGGACCAAAGTGGCCATCTTTGCAGACGAGACCGGCTATGGTGATGCCGGCTTGCGTGATGTGGTGGCTGCACTGGAAGCGCGCAAGCTCAAACCGGTGCATGTGGCCCGCTTTCCGTTGGGCGTGAAGGACCTGACGGCCGAGCTGCAGGCAGCACGAGCGGCAGGCGCCAACGCCATCTTCAGCTACACGGTGGGCCCGGAAAACGCCACCATTGCCAAAGGGCGCGAAGCGCTGAACTGGAAAGTGCCACAAGTGGGCGCATGGCCGTTGTCGTTTCCGTTCTTCATCAAGGGGGCCGGTGCTGCCGCAGAGGGCGCTCTCATGGCGCAGACATTCATTGCCGAGCCCAGCAACGAGCGCCGGGCTGCCTTTCTGACGGCCTATTCACGCGCCTACCAGGAGAAGATCCCGGTGCCCATGGCCGCAGCACAAGCCTATGACGCGGCCTACCTGCTGACCTATGCGCTGTTCACCATCAGAAGCGGAAAATTCACCGGCCCGTCCGTCAAGCAGGCGCTGGAGAACATTCCACGTACCTACTACGGCGTTGTCGCCACTTACGAGCGCCCCTTCTCAGAGGAAGACAAGGACGCCCTGACCGAAGACATGCTGGTGCTGGGTAAGGTCAGAGACGGCGTCATTACATTTGCCATTGCGGGCGATGCGAGGCGGAACCTGATTGTGAAGAGGAAGAAGACAAAGTAAGGGACGCACCCCCGCCGCGCTTTGCGCGTCCCCCTCAATGGGGCGGCGCGATGCGGACCGGGAAACCCGGATCCGCCGCGCCCTTGGTTTGGCGGCGCCAGCTTGCTGGAGGCTGCTTTGGGCGAAGCACCAAGTCTCTCAGCTCAAACGCTCTTTCCTCCCCCCCCTATCCCCCCAACCCCCTTTCCACCCCGCCGGGGCGATAGAGAAATGCACCCCCGCCGCGCTTTGCGCGTCCCCCTCAATGGGGCGGCGCGATGCGGACCGGGAAACCCGGATCCGCCGCACCCTTGGCTTGACCGCGCCGCCCCACTCGAGGCGGCTTTGGGTACGAGGTGTAGTTGTAGAGACTTCGCCTGTCCTTGGTGCGCCCACGGCAGTTAACCGGCATTGCCGCTGCGCGGCTCGCCGGTTGCCTGCGAACGAGACATTGCAGGCCAACGAGATTGGCAACGCGTGAAGCAAGCGCCCATCTGACAAGCCGCGCAGCGGCAAATTCAGCTGGGCGCCGTGGGAGCGAGGACAAACGCCGAGGCATCTACGACAGCCTCAGCGAAATGCAGGTACCCCAACCACGGTGGCGACGCATCGAGCCGTAGAAGCCGGGTCGGAGACCAGAAGCCAAATGAGAGCTCCCCCTTTCCGCCCGGCGGGGTGGAAAGGGGGCTGGGGGGATAGGGGGGAGGGCGAGGTCGTCGCGAGACAGCGCCGCAGGCACGGAAGAAGCAACGTCCAGTTTGAGGCAACAAGAGCGAATGCCTCAAGCGCTGCTGGCGCAGCTTCCCCCACTGGGGGACGGCGCGTTGCCACCCGGGAAACCCGGACCCGCCGCGCCCCCGGCATTGCATATCAGCCTTCGTGGCGCCGCAGGCTACAAACAATCTTCACAGATCGCGCCTGAGGTGCAACGAAGAATCATCAAACTTCTTCCAACCTCAGCAACTCTTCCACCGTCTGCCGCCGACGAATCAGGCGATGAGAGTCCCCATCCACCAGCACCTCCGCCGCCAGCGGCCGCGAGTTGTAGTTGCTAGACATGGAAGCGCCGTACGCGCCGGCGTCGTGAATCACCAGCAGGTCGCCCACTTGCGCTTCGGGAAGTTCACGCGTGAACACCACGCCGCCTTCGCCCTGGGTGAACACGTCGCCTGATTCGCACAATGGCCCGGCCACCACGGTGGGCACGGTTGTGCTGGGGCGCTTGCCTGCATCGGTACCAGCGGGCAACACGCTCATGGCGTGGTAGGCGCCGTACATGGAGGGGCGCATCAGCTCGTTGAAGCCAGCGTCCACCAGCGTGAAGCGGTTGCTGCCCATTTGCTTGGTGGCGCGCACTTCCGTCACCAGCACGCCGGCTTCGGCTACCAGGTAGCGGCCAGGTTCCAGTTCCAGGTGCACATCGCGGCCGAGGTGGCTGGCGATCTCGCGGCGTGCCGCGTCCCACAGGCCGAAGTAGTGTTCGGTGTCAATGCGCGGGTCGTCGTCGCGGTAAGGAATGGACAAGCCGCCGCCAGCGGAAATGGCTTCGAGCGTGATGCCGGCGTTCTTCACCAGGTCCACCATGGCGCTGCACACCTGCTGCAGGTGACCGTAGTCCACGCCAGAGCCAATGTGCATGTGCAGGCCCACCAGGTGCAGCTTGTGCGCGTGCACGGCAGCCAGCGCTTCTGGCAGGTCGGTATGCCAGATGCCGTGCTTGCTGTGTTCGCCACCGGTGTTGGTCTTGTTGCTGTGGCCGTGGCCAAAGCCGGGGTTGATGCGCAACCACACGCGGTGGCCAGGAGAGGCGTTGCCCAACTGATGCAGCATGTCCACCGAGCCAACGTTCACCGGCACCTCGTGCTCCACCACCGTGGCCAGGGTGGCGTGGTCGAACACGTCCGCCGTGAACACGATGCCGGAAGCCCCGCAGGCCGCAGGCGCCGCGGTGTAGCCCGCTTTGAGCGCTCGCAGGATCTCGCCGCGAGAGACGGCATCCACCACCACGCCTTGCTCGCGCATCAGGCGCAGCAAGTGGATATTGGAGTTGGCTTTTTGCGCATAGCGCACCGTGTCAAAAGCCTTGAGGTTGGCCACCCGCTCACGAATGGTGGGAGCGTCATACACCCACAGTGGGGTGCCGTGTTGCTGGGCGAGGCTGCGAAGCAGCTCAGGAGAAAAGCGCAGATCTTGTGTCATGACGCCCATGGTCGGCGACTCAGTCCATATTTGCAAATGCTTTGATTTGTTGAGATCATTCAAATTCGATATGAATATGAATGATCCAGGACAACCATGAATACCCAGGGCCCACGGCTGACGCACCGCCAGATAGAGCTGTTTCGCGCCGTCATGCAGACGGGCCAGGTCACGCGTGCGGCAGAGCTGCTGCACACCTCCCAGCCCACTGTCAGCCGCGAGCTCGCACGCCTGGAGCAGGTGTTGGGCATGGTGTTGTTCGAACGGGTCAAAGGCCGGCTCAAACCCACCGTCCGCGCACTGGCGCTGATGGACGAAGTGGAGCGCTCATTCGTGGGGCTGGAGCGCATTGCCGCGACGGCCGAATCCCTGCGCTCCTATGCACAAGGGCGTTTGCAAGTGGGGTGTTTGCCAGCGCTGGCGCAGGCGTTGCTGCCCACCGCCTTGCAGCGCTTCGCGCAGTCGCAACCCATGGCGTCGGTGAGCATTGACCCGCTGGAGTCACCTCTGCTGGAGTCCCAGCTGTCCGAGCAGCGCTTTGACCTTGGCCTGACGGAGCGGCGCGAGGCACCCGCTGCCTGCACGCTGGAAACCCTGGTGCTGGCCGACGAAGTGTGTGTCCTGCCGGCGGGTCATGCATTGGCGCGCAAACCGGTGCTGGCACCTGAAGATTTTGCCGGCGAGGCCTTCATCAGCCTGGCACCGGGCGACCCCTATCGCCAGCAGATCGACTCGGTGTTTGCCTCAGCAGGCGTGGCCCGCCAGCTTCGGGTGGAAACGCCCAGCGCCGTCTCGGTGTGTGCCATGGCTCGGTATGGCGTGGGGGTGGGCATCGTCAACCCGCTCACCGCTGCCGATCAGGCCTCGGTAGCGCTGGTGGTGCGCCCGCTGACAGTGAGCATCCCTTTTCACGTGGCGCTGGTCACACCGGTGTACAGGGCAGAGCATCCGCTGCGGGCAGTGCTGGCCAAGGCACTGCGCGACGCCGCGAAGGCGCAGTGACGAGGGAGCGAGCGTTTGCTGTTGCGGGGTTGGGGTGAACAAAAAGAAAAGCCCGCCGCGGCGTCCCGGGCGGGCTTTTCTTGTTCTTCGGTGCGACACCGAAGCGCAGACTACCGATTAATCAATCAATCGATCAACCAATCAGTACATGCGCTTGGGCAGCTGCATCGAACGCACGCGCTTGTAGTGGCGCTTGACGGCGGCAGCCTTCTTGCGCTTGCGCTCAGCCGTTGGCTTCTCGTAGAACTCGCGTGCGCGCAGTTCGGTCAGAAGGCCCAGCTTTTCGATGGTTCGCTTGAAACGACGCAGAGCCACGTCAAACGGCTCGTTGTCTTTAACTCGGATGGTGGTCATGAGTAAAGATTTTCCAAATGTGCGGTGAGAGGAGGCTCGGGAAGATCAAGTCCGGCTTCGTCATCGCGGTATCTCCGTCACTGTGAACTAGTATTGGCAGACGGAGTATTGCCAGCAAAGCCCACGATTATAGCGGGTTTTGGCGCACTAGCAAGCGCTTCGCGGGGTGTTGGGAACTCGCTCGTACCGCACGGTGACTGCCCGGCGTGTCAGAAGGGCACGGGTTGTGGCGCTGGCTGCACAAGTGGCCAGGGCGTGCGGGCCCGATGCTGGACACGGCGGGCTGTCGCCGATAGGCTTGAGTCCAGACAATCGTTCGAACCATCGAACATATAAACAAGGACAAAGACGCTTTCGTGCGCGCTCAAGCTCCACAAGCTTGCGCTGCGCCGCGAAGCCACCGCCACCGACACAGGCACAGGCAAAAAGGAGGAGCCGGTCGGTCGTCGGGTTTGTCGATTTTGTTATACCTGTACAAATGCACATGAATATGCGCTACAGGATTGATTTAAAAAGACTTTTCTAGATCTCGCATGACTTTGTTTAACGGCAAGCATTGTGGGTATCCGACGTTTTGCCGTTTAAATCAAAGTAAGACGGCACTGAAACGTAGCGCGAGGAGTTTCGGCCGAGTGGAGAAAAAGATCCGTGACTGCTAAGCATATCGTTCCAATAATCCGCGTCTCAGATATCGAGTTGGCCCTCGACTTCTACTGCAAAGGATTGGGTTTCGCTAAAGACTTCGGTTACTCAGCGAGCGCAAGTGGGCCGCACTATGCTGGACTGTCACTCGACAGCAATCTGTTGCACCTGTCCACATTCGCCGGTGACGGGGTGGTGGGGACCGCAACCTATTGCTACGTCGACGACATCGATGCCATGTACGCAGGTTTCAAGGCTCGTGGCCTGGTGACCGAAATGAAACCAACGAACCAGGGCTGGGGCATGCGCGAAGTCTATGTGCGCGACCCGGACGGAAACAGTTTGCGTTTCGGTAGTCCGATGCCTGGGCCGGTCAACTAATGGCTCGGTCCATCAAGTGCACCACGAAACACGCAGCGCAGGTGCCGCCTAACATGACGCTGCAACGGCCCTGTCGCCTTTTCACGCGGTTTTTTTGCGCAAGCCCCGCGCCAATGCGCCAGGCAGCTGAGCTTGGCCGTTGGGCATCACAAAGACATGACTGAGCTAATCGCTCTTCTCAAAACTGACGCGAACGCAGTTAACGCGTTCGGGGCGCTCGCCAGCGCCATAGCTGCATTCTTGGCGCTTGTTGTTTCAGGCATTTCTGTCTGGATTGCGCTCCGGGCCATGAGCGCGCAGCAAAAGCACAACGAGCTATCTGTCAGGCCTTTGGCGGAAGTTACCGTTGCCGACTACGAAAATAGCTTGCGGGTCAAAGTACGGAACAACGGTACTGGCCCAATGATCATCACCGCCGTGCAAGTATCAGATGGAACAGACCTCAAGGCGTGCGTAGTCGAGTGGATGCCTCCATTACCGGCAGGGCGGCCATGGAACACTTTTTCACATGAACTCAAAGACAGAACGCTACAGCCGGGCAGCGAGATAGTGCTTCTCGAGCTAACGGAATATGACGGGGAGCGGAACTACGCCGCTTGTAGAGAAGCGGTTCGGGCAGCCCTCGCACCTTTGACGATTTCTGTGAGCTACACAGATGTGTACAACAAGGCAATGCCCGTCAGGGTTAAGCAGTTATCGTGGTTTGGGCGCCATAAGTGATGCCCAACAATCGTATCCAGTCGACGTATTTGCCTCCGCTTCGCTACGGCAAAGCCGCGGCTGATGCGTGGCGTTATACCTAGTAGGCGATAGGAGAGATAAAGGTGGCCGGAGGAATCGCAAAGAACGCACATGAAGGAACGCGATCAGAGTACTTAGCGCAATACGCTCTCTCTACGTTCGGCACGTCAATTCCTGCTCCCCACCCTGAAGATTCCGGAATTGACTTGTACTGCACTCTTGGCAGAAGGGTCGGACGTCGGTTTCTGGTTGAGAATCAATATTTGGTTCAGGTCAAGAGCACTAAAGATCCGATAACATACACGGGAGAAGATGACGTCAAGTGGCTTCTTTCTCACAACTACCCATTCCTCGTGTGTGTGGTAAATAAGAAATCGCTTCAGATCGACCTTTATCAGACGCTTGCGCTTTCAATGCTTAGAACAAAAGGGGTAATAAAAAATATTTCGTTGGTGTTCGAGATGTCTCCTGCTAACGAATATTTTCCACAATTGATTGAAGCCGAAAGTGTTACTATTAATCTCGGTGAACCAATTGCAAGCTTTTCGGTGGCATCCCTCGTTGAAGAGAAAACTAAATCAACCATCGCAGAAACAATAAGGTCTTGGGTTGAACTGGATCAGGAGAATCTTGGACTAAAGGAAACTGGGTTCACTATGTATCGCGTACCGACATCCTGGAATGCGAATCAACCCATACTACCACTAACATTTGTAGGCAACTTCAAGGATAGTCTTGCAAGCAAGGAAGTCCAGCAAAAATTTGATAATCTATTTTTGAAACAACTCTCCCAACTTGTAAACCAATGGGCATCCACAAAGAACATGGCCAACTACACACGGCTCACAGATTTTATTCGTTTCTATACCACAGTCTCGCCGCTGAGAAGTTGCTTTGGAGCCCGAATTCTCCAGTTTTCGATTAACGCTGGAAATGAATACCTTGGATTGCCGGATAGGATTTCTATTGCCGAGGTTCCTGACAAGAAGGATGCATAGTACGTTGCTTCACCTGACCAAAAACCGCGATGCGATTTTCGTCAGGTAAGCTAGGCGTCATGCATCGAAGGAAAGCTCGTGACTCACAGGAAGAATCTGCATCACGTCAAAACAGTCGCTGAGTTTGAGGCTGGCTATTGGTATGCTTCAGAGTTAAAGCAATTTGCAAAAGAAATTGGTGTGTCTGGCGGCAATAAGCTAAGAAAAGACCAGCTGGAAAGTATTGTAAAAAGCCATATTCAAGGTGGCGTGCCATTTGAGAATTCGAAATCAAAGGGTTTAAAATCTCAAGGGACTGATACTCTGGCGCTTGATCAGGCAATAGAAAACTACGTTAGCAACAAGAAGACAAAGTCATTCATTGTGAGTGAGGCTCAAAAGATTGCCCCTGATTTGCCCAAGAAATCCGGGGTATGGTACTGGACCAATCGTTGGCGTGAAGAGCAGCTAGAGAAGAGTAAGAGAATTACGTATCGAGATCTAATACAGCACTTTGTTAAGTTAAGCACTCAGGAAGGCAGGCTTCCACAAATTCCGTCTGCACGCTTTAACAATTTCATTACTGATTTTCTCGCGGCCAATGAGGGTGGCAGAGAGGAAGCAAGAATCGCATGGGAAAAGTTGAAGACTTTGGATATTCCCAAAACTTATACTGCGTGGAAAAGTCATAATGCATGACAAGGCCAACCACAATTGCTCGCAAAAGAAAGTGCTGGCTGGACTCGCTAACGCACGAGCGTTCGCAGATCGGATCAGCATGGGCTGCCTATGATCTTGCCAGCCGTTGATTGAAGATACCCATGAAGCGCGCGCACCTGTTGGCTCACCTGCTCGTCCCGGCGTTGATTGCGCTGTTGGCGCTTCTCATGTCTCTGCGCTATGAGCCATTCTCAGGCGAGCTTCTTGTTCCACATCTGGTCTGGGGCTATCTGTTCTACGCGGTTCCGCATTTGCTTTGGGCTGGCCTGTCGGCTGCATTGAGGCCATCGCTCGTTGTTTGGCATTCCGGTTTCGTTACTTCGTCGGCTTCGCTGGTTTTCGTTGGAGCGATGTCTGTCTGGGGGGCTGGCGACCCTTCCGGTCTCCCGTATCAGTGGCTCGTTTATTTGCCGCTGTGTGGGTTCCTGGCGATGGCAGTTCTCGGTGCCTGGTTTCTGGCGGGACGGCCACGCGCCAGTACCTGAACCTGCCTCCAACCCTTGAGGCCTCCTGACATATCGTCGTTACATGCCTGTTGTCTCAATCGTGATCATTGTGCTGGCGCTGGCGGCCCTGCCTGGCGTCGCCTGGCTGAGGCGCCGGCTGGCCCATCCGGCTGACAGGCATGGGCTTCAATCTGCCATGGATGATGAGGTGGCCAAGTTTGCGAAGCGAATGCCTGATCTTGGCTTGGTGATTGGCGTCCTCAAGGATGGCGAGGCATACACAAAGGGTTATGGACGAGTGCGCGCAGATGGCTCAGGTGGCGCCGAAGCGCCGGACGAGACGACAGTGTTTCAGATTGGGTCGGTGAGCAAGGTATTTACCGCCGCATTGCTCCAGATCCTGTGCGATGAAGGCCGTCTCAGCATGGACGCCACGCTGCGGGAGCTGCTTGGCGACTCGATGCCTTTGTCTCCAGCCGTGCAGCAGGTGACGCTCAGGCAGCTCGTGACGCATACGTCTGGCTTTCCGAGCATTCCGCCTTCGCTCCTTGCCTGGATGACTGCTGCCGCCAAAGGCAATGATCTGATGCTGGACCCCTATGGCCCACTGGGGGCGGATCAGATCTTCGAGCATTTGTCTGTTGCTGACGGAAAGAAGAAGCCAGGCCGTTTCGAATACTCCAATTACGGCATGGGCTTGCTGGGGCATTTGCTCGAGAAACTCACTGACCAAAACTACGAGTCGTTGCTTCGGGAGAAGATGCTGGCGCCGCTGGGCATGGACCACACTGGCGTCCAGATGTCCGAGTCCATGCAGGCAGCATTGGCGCAGGGTCACACGGGCAAAGGGTCACCAACGCCGATCTGGCGCTTTGGTGCGCTCTCTGGTGCGGGCGCGCTGAGTTCCAATGTGCACGACATGTTGAAGTTCATGCAGGCCAACCTGAACGAAGGAGATCTGCTGTGGAAGCCATTCGCGAAGATGCGGGAGCCGCAATTCAATGGGGACTCCGGCATCGGCTGGATACAGCCATCGTTGTTGGACAGGCTGTTGGGCAACCAGACAATGGTCTGGCACAACGGCATGGTCGGTGGTTATGCTTCCTATCTGGCCATTGATGCAAAAACGAAATCCGGCGTCGTCATTCTGGCCAACACAGCCGTCTCTCTTGACATGCTGGGGATGATGCTCATGCGGCAGGTGCGCACACAGTCCTGGTCTGCGGGTTTGCTTGCTGAGCGTATGCCCGTGCATTCATCTGGCGGAACTGCATGAGCCGCCGCCGTCTTCGCTGAATCTGAGTCAGGGCGCCTGGCGGGCCGTGTGTCTGGTGATCGGTGAGGCCGAAATTCTGCAGGGGCAATGAACGATATGGATGACAGGATGCAAGTGAAACCGGTGGTGTTTTTCCTCTGCGGAAAAATGGGGGCAGGAAAGTCCACCACGGCGTTACGGCTGGCCAAAGACACTGGGGCGGTGCGGATATCGGAAGATGAGTGGTTGACGCAGCTGTACCCGGAGGAGATCCGCTCGTTTGACGACTACCTGCGCTGCTCGGCCCGGCTCAAGCCGCTGGTGAAGTCGATGGTGCAGTCGTTGCTCCCCAAAGGCGTTGCGGTTGTTCTGGATTTTCCCGCCAATACCCGGCGCCAGAGAACGTGGCTGAAGTCTGTGTGCGAAGAGGTGGGTTTTGGGCACAGGCTGATTTATCTTGAAGCAGATGACGAGGTGTGCCTGGCGCGCCTTCGGCGGCGCCGTGAAGAGCAACCGCACCGGGCTGATTTCGACAATGAGGCGGTGTTCAGGTCGGTGACCAGTCATTTCGAGCCTCCTGCCAGCGATGAGGGCCTGACTCTCGAGGTGCAGCGTCAGGCCTCGTGACAGCGTTTGCTTGATGACACAAATGGAGACGAGGCATCGGTCGCCTCTTGCCTAAGATGAGGCGTATCGACTGAAACACCGACACTGCACCAGGTGTGGTGGCGGTGCGTGAGGGAGGAACCCGATGCCCTTGTTTACAGGGCCAGCATGGCGCGTGGTGCGCCGTGCGTGGCTCTTGCTGCTGTGTGTGACGATCCCTTTGGTGGGCGTGGGCACGGTGTATTTTGTGCTTGTGGTTCGGCAGGCGCATCAGGACACCCCATCCATCGTCCACAAGGCGTGGCTGCGTCATGGCCATGCGGTCAAGCTTGATGCCCTGTCCGAGGAACGCTTGCAGTGGTTGCTTGCGGTGGAGGATCCGTCGTTTTTTCAGCACCGTGGTGTCGATGTCTCCACCCCGGGTGCTGGCATGACCACCATCAGCCAGGGGCTGGTCAAGCTGCTGTACTTTCCTGAGGGGTTTCAGCCAGGCTTTGCGAAGCTCAGGCAAACCCTGATTGCCCGCTACGCCTTTGATGCGCAGGTTTCCAAGCGTGAGCAACTGGCGCTGCTGCTGAACATGGCCTACCTGGGCGAGCATGAGGGCAAGCCTGTGCGAGGTTTTGCAAAGGCGGCGCGGGTCTACTTTGCCAAACCCTTCACTGCACTGAGTGACGAGGAGTACCTTTCGCTGGTGGCGATGCTGATGGCGCCCAATCGGCTCAAGCCCGGTTCGTCAGCCCTGGCTGACCGGTTGACCCGTGTGCACGCATTGCTCAATGGCAAGTACCGGCCGAGCAAGGTATCGGATGTAGATTACGACGGTGGTCATGATATGACCTGGGAGCAAGCCTTGTTCACCACCTTCGTTCAGTGGCTGGCACTGAACGAGCGCGCTGAGAGCCTTGAGAGCCTTGGGGCCAACGAAGGGGAGGTGGGCCGTGAGCAGGGTGGCTACTGGGGCAATGCCATCGCGCATGCGTGTGCGCTTGACCATGCCCACTGGAAGTTGTAGCCACCGAGCCAGCCCGTCACGTCTACCACCTCGCCAATGAAGTACAGCCCTGCCTGCGCTTTGACCTCCATGGTCTGAGCGGAAAGCGCTGCGGTATCGACACCGCCCACGGTCACCTCCGCCTTGGCGTAGCCTTCGCTGCCATTGGGCGTGAGCTGCCAGTGTTTGACATGTTCGGCCAGACGGTTGAGCGCTTTGTCGCTGCACTCCATCACCGGGCGCAGCCACTGATCATCCTGCTGTACCCATGCATCTGCCAGCCTTGATGGCAGCCATTGGCCCAGGACATTGCCCAGCTGTTTGCGCGAATGGGTCTTGGCGCTGGAGAGTTCGGCCGCCAGTTCGACCTGGGGCAACAGATCGATATCGATGCTGGCGCCAGCCTGCCAGTAGCTGGATATTTGCAGAATGCCAGGGCCCGAGAGACCGCGGTGCGTGAACAGCAGGTCTTCGTCAAATCCGGTGCGTTTTTTCTTGCTGCCAGTGCTGATGCGCACGGGCATGGCAATGCCGGCCAGGTCGGCATAGGGCTTCCAGGCGTCTCCATCAAAGGTCAGCGGTACCAGGCCTGGCCGGGTATCGACCACGTTGATGCCGAACTGCCGGGCGAGCTCAAAGCCAAAGCCGGTGGCACCGATCTTGGGGATGGAGTATCCGCCTGTGGCCACCACCAGGCTGCGTGCTTTCACCGTTCCTTTGTGCTCGGTATCGACCTCGTAGCCACCTTCGCTGCCATCGGTTCGCCGCACCGCTTTCACGCCACAAGGCTGCCAGCGCTGTACGCCACCGGCATCGCATTCGCGCAGCAGCATGTCGATCAGGTCGCCGGCGGAATGGTCGCAAAAAAGCTGGCCTTTGTGTTTTTCGTGGAAGGGAATGTGATGGCGCTGCATGAGCGCAATGAAATCGGCCGGCGTGTAGCGAGACAGTGCAGAGCGGCAGAAGTTCTGGCTGCTGCCAAGGTAGTGCTGCTGAGGGGCTCGGGTGTCGATGTCGCGGTTCGTGAAGTTGGCACGCCCACCGCCGGAGATGCGGACCTTCTCTGCCACCTTGGCACTGTGATCGACAAGCAGCACGCGCAAGCCTCGTTGCCCTGCTACGCCGGCACAGAAGAGACCTGCGGCACCTGCGCCGATGATGATGACGTCGAAGACTTGCATGCAGGTGAGTTTAGCTCTGACCTCGGTGTCGGTGTGACAGGTCGTTGGTCTCCGCCTGCGTTTGAATGAGCTCGATCAAGGCGGACATGGCTGGGGTCATCTGACGGCGGCTGGGGTGGTAGAGGTAGAGTCTTTCTGCCGGGGGCATCCAGGCTTGCAGCACTGGCACCAATCGATTCTGCTCGATGAGGGCTTGGCAGTCGTGTTCAAACACGTATGCCAGGCCCACACCTTCGCAGGCGCTGTTGATCGCCAGGTTTGTGGCGTCAACCTGCAATGGGCCCTTGATGTTGACGCTGAAGGGGCGGCCTTGATCGCTGAACTCCCACGCATAGGCTTTTCCATTGGGGAAGCGCAGGCCGATACAGGCGTGTTCGAGCAACTGCCCGGGGTGCTCAGGCGTGCCGAAACGTTCCAGATATGCAGGGGACGCCACTACGTTGAAGCGAATGGCTCGCCTCACCGGCACAGCCAGCATGTCCTGCTCAAGGGACTCGCCAAACCTGAACCCTGCATCGAAGCCTTGCTCGACGATGTTGACCAGGCTGTCATCGGTCACGAGGGTGATTTGCAGATCGGGGTGCTGTTTGGTCAAGGCGTTGATCAGAGGGCTGACGACGTGCACTGCCAAAGACCGGGGGGCATTGAGGCGCAAGTGACCAGTGACCTTCGTTGAGTGCGCTCGAAGATCCGCCAAGGCTTGCCTGATGTCCTGGAAGGCGGGTGCGAGGGTGGTGAGAAGTTCGCTCCCTGCGTCTGTGGGGGTGACGCTGCGCGTGGTGCGATTCAGGAGCCGAACGCCCAGGCTGGCTTCCAGGCGTCGCAGGCTGTGGCTCAAGGCCGAGGGTGAGCTGTCGCGCTTTTCTGCAGCCAGGCGAAAGCTCCTGTATTGCGCGACCGCGCAGAAGTTCTCCAGATCGGCGAAGTTGAGCGGATCTTGTTGTTCATTCATGAATGCGGTTCAACAGGTCATTGAAGAAAAGGGCGCTTGTCATTCACTGGTTGAGTGGCATCTGGATCGGGTGTAGCCACGGGTGTGTATCGGGCAGGGATGCCACTTTGCACGGGCTGGGTACATGTTCATCAACGCTGTGTCGATCGGATTGGCGCAGTCCCTTATTGAATATCGGACATTGAATATTGGAGTATCGGAAAAATGGAAATACCAGTTGCATCAACAGAGTTTCAGGGGCGGACGTTTTGGGTCAGCGGTGCATCTTCAGGCATTGGTGCCGCCACTGCCTTGGCTCTGGGGCAGGCAGGGGCCAACGTGGCCTTGGTGGCGCGCCGTCGCCAGGCCCTGGAGGCGGTGGCCGCGAAAATTGACGAAGGGCCGGGGCGAGCCCTGGTGATTGCAGCAGACCTTAGCCAGGAGGCTCAGGTCAAGGCTGCCGTTGAGGCTGCCGTGGCCCGGTTTGGTGGCCTTGACGGAGCATTCAACAACGCCGGGATGCTGGGTGACGCACAGAGCCTGCATCTGACGGGTGATGCGGAGATGCATGCAGTGCTTCAGGCCAACGTGATGTCGGTGTTCTGGAGCATGAAGCACCAGATTGCGTCCATGCTGAGTTCGGGTGGCGGTTCCATTGTGAACACCAGTTCCATTGCCGGGGAGCTGGGATTTGCGAACCTTGGCCCCTACGTGGCCAGCAAGCATGCGGTCAATGGACTGACGCGTGCGGCAGCCTTGGAGTATTTTCAGTCGGGTCTGCGTTGCAATGCCGTAGCGCCAGGCCCGATCAGAACGCCGATGGCTGAGCAAGGCTTTGGCGGTCTGGAGGAAATGGATACCAGTATGAAGGCGTCCCCGGCCGGTCGTGCAGGTGAGCCTGTCGAGGTGGCTGCCATGGTGCTGTTCCTGCTGTCAAAAGCTGCAAGCTACGTCAACGGGCATGTGCTGACAGTGGACGGCGGATTCTCGATTGCATAGGTCACATGGCTTGAGAGGGTCTGGTTGAAAGTACTTCAGCCTTTCCACACAAACGGAAACTTCAGCTGTTTGAGAAAACCATCCGGCACATAGTCACCCAGCACGCCGTAGTGGTCTGGCCATTTGCGGTCGCTTTTCACGGCGGTGCCAAAGAGGTGATCCAGGAAGGCGTAGTGGGCCGCATAGTTGCGGTCCAGCGCCTCCTGATCCTGGCTGTGGTGCCAGTGGTGGAAGTTGGGGGTGACGATGAGGTAGCTCAATGGACCCAGACGCACGCTCACGTTGGCGTGGTTGAACACGGCCTGGAAACCGACCACGATGATGTAGGCGTCGATGACTTCCTTGGAAAAGCCCAGTACGAAGATGGGGGCGAGCACCAGAACCCGGGTCAGCAGAATTTCGATGACGTGCTGGCGCGAGCCGGCGAGCCAGTCCATGTGCTTGGCACTGTGATGCACGGCATGCAGGCGCCACAGCAGCGGCACTTCGTGATAGGCGCGGTGCGTCCAGTACTGCACCAGATCAGCCACCAGAATGATGAGCGGCAAGGCGGCCCAGAAGGGCAGGTTGGCGATCCAGTGGCGAATGCCATCGTTGGCAGCCCAGCCGAACAGCTTGTGCACCAGCAGGTTGGTCGCCAGCAGCATGAAGCCGATGAGCATGTGGTTGACAATGAAGTGGTTGAGGTCGGTCTGCCACTCAGGGCGAAACACAGGCTGATCCTTGCGGTGTGCGAACAGCTTCTCGATGAAGATGAAGATCAGCGCTGAGCCGAGCAAGTCGAGGATGAACCAGTCCAGGCCGATGTAAGGCGTGCCGTCAGCGAAATCGTTGACGGGGACCTTGTGACCACCCAGGAAGGCGGTGAGCACGACAAAACCAAATGCCACAAACGACAGCCAGGGCGTGCGACGCAGCAGAATGTTCACCAGGCTGAGTCCGCCCGAGACCACCATGGCGACGAACATGATCAGCCGGATGGTGTCGACGTCGTAGCTTTGCCGAAGCTCGGGTGTGGTCAGGTACTGCGGAAAGTGAAAGGCCAGCACGCCCAGAAAACACAGCATGGCCAGCGAAAGCGCAATGACGCCTGAGACGAAGCCCTTGCCGGTGCGAAGCTCGCCGTGGCTTTCCGAGAGCTGGTTGATTTTGCTGAACACGGGGTGTCTCCTGCAGGGTTTTTGTTGTTCGCGGGGCGGCGTCATCCGTCGCCAATGGCGTTTGCAGGAGTGTACCCATTGAACCGGGGTGCCAGTCCCCTGGCACGGCAGGCAAGGGCTTCAGGCTGCCCGGAGTGCGTCGAGCTGATCGGGCCGGGAGGCGGCGGCGATGCCGCTGACCACGTCACCGACGACGATGATGGCAGGGCTGCCCAGGCCCTCCTGTGCGAGCGTTGTGGTGAGTTCACCCAGCGTACTCACCGCATGGCGCTGCTCGGGCAAGGTGGCATGCTGGATGATGGCCAGCGGTGTGGATGCGGGCAGGCCCTTGAGCAGACCGGCTTCGATCTGGCTGGCGCTGGACACGCCCATGTAGATCACGAGCGTGAGCTTGGCCTTGTGGGCTGTATTGGACAAGCCCTCCCAGTCTGTGCCCTGGTCACCAGGCTTGGCATGGCCGGTGACAAACACAACGCCATGGGCATGGTCACGGTGGGTGAGCGGCACGCCAAGCGAAGTCAGGCCGGCCAGACCGGACGTGATGCCATTGACCACCTGGACCGGGATGCCTGCGTGCTGGAGGTGCTCCACTTCTTCTCCGCCGCGACCGAAGATGAACGGGTCGCCGCCCTTGAGGCGAACCACGACCTCGCCTTCGCGTGCTGCCATGAGCATGAGCTTTTCGATGAATGCCTGGGGAGTGCTTTTGCACCCGCCGCGCTTGCCCACGTGCACCACGCGCACATCTGGCCGCGCGTGCTCGAGGACGGCCTCGTTGACCAGATCGTCGATCAGAAGCACCGTGGCCGCGCTGATGGCTTTGACGGCCTTGATGGTGAGCAGGTCCGGGTCGCCGGGGCCGGCGCCCACAAGCGTCACAGTGCCTGGGGCGAACACCAACCCCGTTCGGGAATCATCGTGTTGCGGGACGGTCATGTCGTGGCTCCTCATGATTTTCCGATCTCTCGCAAGATGTGGGCCACCTGAATGGCTACTGGGGAGGGTACAGGTAAGGAGTTGTTCATGACTGCACGAATATAGGCAGCCGTGGCATGCGCGCTGCACTCGGACGGCAGCTCGGGCAGCTTTTGTAGCGAACCTTCTTGCTGTGGTTCCAACAGGTGGCGTTGCCCCTGGCGAAACGCTTCCATTTGAGGGGTGCGGCGGGCATCGGCCACGGGTTCGCCTTCCGTGCCTCGCAGCAGCATGGCGTGTGTGCCGGTCAAGGCAAAGGTGTCTGCCATGGACACGGCGTACTCCGGATGGGTGTAGCTGGCCACGATGAAAGCCGAACCCTGGCAGGGGTTCATCAGCTTGACGACGCTGTGCGCCGGATTGCGCAAGCCCACCACGCGACGCACATCGAGCAGATTCTTAAGGCCTGGGGACATGACCTCTGTGGGCACGTAGGCCAGCTCACCTGGTGCAATGGAGGGCACAGTGGTGGCAATGTCCTGATCCAGTGCCCGAAGCACCGATTCGGTGCTCACACGGCGCTCCTCTGTGGCGGTGCCGTGAATGATCACCGCAGCCCCCTCTCTGGCGAGCAAAAGCCCGAGCAGGGGGGTGAGCACCGGTAGCTTGCGCGCGCCGTTGTAGCTGGGCAGCACCACGGTGGTGGTGCCATTGTCGGGAATACGTTGCAGGCGAGCGTGGGTGGCATCCAGAAAGCCAGCCATCTCTTCCGGGGTTTCACCCTTGATTCGCATGGACAGGCAAAAAGCACCCACTTCAAGCTCGGTCACGCTGCGGTCGATGACCTGGCCGAACAGGTCTGTGGCCTGCTCGCGCGTGAGTGCGCGGGCCCCGTCTTTTCCGCGACCGATTTCCTTGATGTACTGACTGATTCCCATGGGTGGCAATTGTCAGTGAATTTTGATGACTTTGGGTAATAAGGACATGCCGGGAGGCGCGGGGTACACCCTTGGGGACGGGTGTAGGACGGGTGTACTGGGACTTCAGGCGGTCTGGCTGGCCGGGTGGATGGCGATGATTTTTCGCAGTTCGGGCAGGCAGGAGCCACAGTTGGTGCCGCAGCTGAGCTTTTTCTGCACCTTGGCCAGACGCTCTTCGGGAGTGCCTTGAGCTTCTTGCAGCTCGTCCACAATCGCGTCTTCACTGACCCCAAAGCAGGTGCAGACCTCCTTGCCTTTGGTGGCCAGCGCCACCGGGGGCGTACCGCCAGGCATCAGGACCAGGCGCCCGTATTGCCTGGCCGGCAGCTCGTCCTTGATCAGGTTCTTGATCCAGGCTTCTGAAGAGGCATCGCCTGCCAGCATGACGGCGCGCAGCTGCACTTCCTCTCCGTCGGGGGTGAAATGCGCACTGCGGCGCTGGTGCTGCCGCTTGTCGGCATAGCGCAGGGCGTCTGCTGCGTCCAGGCCGAGCAGTTCCTCGATGCGCTCGAGGACGGCATCATCCACAGGTGCCGTGGCGGCGGCCCGGAGCAAAACACCTGTGCGCTCACGGCCGAAAGGAACACATGCCGCGTGGTCAAACGAAGGCATGAGGGAGCGCAGTTCGCTGAGGACGGCATGTGCGCGGCTGGCGGGAAGCCAGGCCATGGCCAGCAGACGCCAGGGCAGTTTGGCCCGGCTCACACGGATGGCAGTGTGCTTGAGTTCGGGTTGCTTGGATGTGGGGCAGTAGGCGGGCGTCGTCAGGGCGTTGATGCCGCCGATGGCCTTGCCGTCAATGTCGCGGCCGCTGAGGTACTCGCTGCCCCAATGCATGGCCACGAAAGCCTGGGAAGCCTGAATGGCATCGCTGGCCTGGGCGGGCAGCACCAGTGTGCCGCGTTGGCTGGCCAGCTCCACGAGGTCACCCTCAGCGATGCCGCGGCGCTCCATGTCGTGGGCATTGAGCTCCACCACGGGTTCCGGTACATGGCCAAAGAGCCGACCCAGCGTGCCGGTGCGCGTCATGCCGTGCCACTGGTCACGCAGGCGGCCGGTGGTCAGCGAGAACGGGTAGCGGGCTTCGCGCCGCTCAGCGACGGGCTTCCATGGCGTGGCGTTGAACCTGGCCTTGCCGCTGGCAGTCGGGAATACGCCGTCGGCATACAGGCGATCTTTGCCCTGGCTGGCGCCTTCCGGCATGGGCCATTGCTGCGGGCCTTGCTTTTCCAGGATGTCAAAGCTCAGCCCCGTGATGTCGAGGTCACGGCCTCGGGTGCTTTCGCGGTGCTCCAGCCAGATGCTTTCGGTGTCCTGGTAGGGGAAGAGGTCGGTCAGCTCGGGGTGGATGCGCCTTTGCAGGCTTTGCGCCACGTCGACGGCAATGCGCCAGTCGGAACGGGCTTCGCCAGCGGGCGGCACGGCAGCGAGGGTCCGAGAAATGCGGCGCTCGCTGTTGGTGACGGTGCCTTCCTTTTCGCCCCAGGTAGCTGCGGGCAACAGCAGGTCTGCATAGTCGCAGGTGGCAGCGGTGGAAAAAGCTTCCTGCACGATGACGAACTCGGCCCGTTCCAGCGCACGGCGTACGGTGGCCTGATCGGGCAGGGATTGCGCCGGGTTGGTGCAGACAATCCAAAGCGCCTTGATCTCGCCATCGGCTGCCGCCTGAAACATGTCCACGGCCGTCTTGCCGGGCTTTTCTGGCACAGAAGGTACGCCCCACAGCGCTGCCACTTCAGCACGGTGCGCAGGGTTGGCCATGTCGCGGTGGGCGGAGAGCAGGTTGGCCAGGCCGCCGACTTCCCGGCCGCCCATGGCGTTGGGCTGCCCGGTGAGCGAGAACGGGCCTGCACCGGGCTTGCCGATCTGGCCGGTGGCCAGGTGCAGGTTGATGAGCGAAGCGTTCTTGGCCGTGCCACTGCTGCTCTGGTTCAGGCCCTGGCAGTACAGACTGAGTGTGGCGCCCGAGGTGGCAAACCATTGGGTGGCCTGCTGCAACTGTTCGGTGCTGATGCCGCAGATTTCAGCCACATGGGCCGGGGTGTATTCACGGACCAGTGCTTTGAGTTCTGAAAAACCTTCGGTGTGCGCGTCGATATAGGCCTGGTCAACCCAGCCTTCCCACAGCATGAGGTGCAACATGCCATGAAAGAGGGCGACGTCGCTGCCGGGCTGAACCGGCAGGTACAGGTCGGCCAGGCCCGCAGTGTCGGTGCGACGCGGGTCGGCCACGATGACCTTCATGTCGGGGTTCTTGCGCTTGGCATCCTCGATGCGGCGGAAGAGGATGGGGTGCGCAAACGCCGTGTTGCTGCCCACGATGAACAGGCAGTCGGCATGGTTGACATCGTCGTAGCAGGCAGGCGGTGCGTCGGCGCCGAGCGTGGCCTTGTAGCCGGCCACGGCACTGCTCATGCACAGGCGAGAGTTGGTGTCGACGTTATTGGTGCCGATGAGGCCTTTGGCCAGCTTGTTGAAGACGTAATAGTCCTCGGTGAGCAACTGGCCGCTGAGATAGAGGCCAACAGCGTCCGGGCCGTGGCGGGTCACCACATCAGCCAGCCGGTTGGCGGCCAGCGCAATGGCTTCGTCCCATTCGATGGCCTGTGGCGCAGCGCCCCGCTGGGCGCGTTGCATGGGTTGCAACAGGCGCGTTTGCAAGGTGATGGGCTGTGCAGCCGTCAGGTGCAGTGTGCTGCCCTTGGTGCACAGCTTGCCGAAATTGGCAGGGTGGTCCGGGTCGCCCCGAACGCCCGTGATCTGCTGGCCATCCGACTCGATGAGCACACCGCAGCCAACGCCGCAGTAAGGACAGGTGGACCGGGTGGTGGTTTTGCTCATCGTGTCTCAGGCGTTCAGTTGGGTGAGCTTCAGGCGGGCTGCCTGCGGCGTGCCGGGCCCGCGATGGGGCGCTCCAGATCGGTGGCGTGAGTGCTCAGCTCATGGGCATCCAGGAACACTTCTCCGTCTTCCACCTTGAGTGCGAATTTCGGCGTGCAGCCTTCATCGGGTGCCATGGCCTGGCCGTCGCACATGCCGATGGTCCAGTTGTGCAGCGGGCAAGTGACGTGCACGCCGAACACGATGCCTTGCGACAGCGGTCCGCCCTTGTGGGGGCAGCGATCGAGCAGGGCAAAGACCTCGTCCTTGTCGTTGCGGAAGATGGCCACGTCCAGCCCCTGCTCGCGCGACACGCGGCGCGAGCCCAGGACAGGGATGTCTTCAACTTTGCAGATGGCGATCCATTGGCTCATGGTTTGGCTTTCTCATGCTTCGAGGGAAGCGAACAGGTGGGTGACTTTGTCCATCACCTGCAAGAGGTTCTCGCTGGTGACGAAGACGTCGGACAGGTAGGTCTTGTTGGGCGTGCCAGGGTCTAGGCGCTTGAGCGCGTGCTGGAAGAACACCCATTGGGTCTCACCCAGCTGCAGTTCGGCCAGGATGCGCGGCGTGGCTTCAGGGGCAGCCTTGAGCCTGGCGAGGGCGGCCTCGAATTCACCTCGGGCCTTTTGCAGCTCGGCCATTGAGGCGTCTGTGTCTACTCCCATGGCCGATGTGAAATAGAACTTGGCCATGCGCTGGGTCAGCATGCGTTGCCGTCCTGCCAGATTGACCAGAGCTCCGGTCGCCTGGTTTTGCACAGCTTCATATTGCTGCGTGCCCTGGTGCGCAAGTGACAGCACGCGTGCGTCGGCACGGATGAGCGTGCGAACGGCATCCGGGGTGCTGGTGGTGCTTCCTAGCAGGCTTTGCAAGTCGTTCCACGAAGCCGCGAGGCTGAGGTAAGTGGAGCGGATTTCTTGCGACGGGGCCTTGGCAGAGAGGTCCGTCAGCTGCTTTTCAAACAGGGATTTCGAGCTTTCCAGGACCTTCAGGGCAGCGGCATGGCCCGGGAGCATGGTCGATGCCAGCCAGGCCTTGATCACGCGCTGGGACAACATGCGTTGTCGACCCGCCATGTTGATGGCGAGGTTGAGTTCGGCTGGTGTCCATGGCGCAGCGCCTGTTCCCTGGGCCCATGCAGAAGGCAGGGCCGCGCAGGCAAGCGCCACGAAAGAGCGACGCTGTAGTTTCATCATGCCGTCTCCTGAGCCTTGGCCGAGAGCGTCTCGAACTGACGCGTGTCGACGCCGGCTTTGTCGAACTCGAACCAGGGGTCGGGCTCACCGTCGAGAGCGAACAGCAATTCTTCGTTCAGTGCCTTGCGGCCTTCGGCATCATCCAGGATGCGCTTCTTGATGTAGTCCAGGCCCACCCGGTTGACGTAGTGCACGGTGCGCTCCAGGTACCAGCCCTCCTTGCGATAGAGCTGGATGAAGGCGCCGGTGTACTCCAGCACTTCCTCCGCAGTTTTGAGCTTGACCAGGAAGTGCGCAACCTCGGTCTTGATGCCTCCGTTGCCGGCGATGTACATCTCCCAGCCGCTGTCCACACCAATGATGCCGACGTCCTTGATGCCTGCCTCGGCACAGTTGCGCGGGCAGCCCGAGACGGCGTACTTGACCTTGTGCGGCGCGTACATGCGCCAGTGGGCGCGTTCCAGATCTTTGCCCATCTGGGTCGAATCCTGTGTACCCATGCGGCACCATTCGCTGCCAACGCAAGTCTTTACCGTGCGCAGTGCTTTGGCATAGGCGTGTCCACTGGGCATGCCGATGTCCTTCCAGACATGAACCAGGTCTTCCTTCTTCACGCCGAGCAAGTCGATTCGCTGGCCGCCGGTGACCTTGACGGTCGGGATCTTGTACTTGTCGACTGCATCCGCAATGCGACGTAGTTCGTCTGCCGATGTTTCTCCACCCCACATGCGCGGAATGACCGAGTAGGTGCCGTCTTTCTGAATGTTGGCGTGAGTGCGCTCGTTGATGAAGCGGCTTTGTGGGTCGTCTTTGGCTTCCTTGGGCCAGGTGCTGATCAGGTAGTAGTTGACCGCTGGGCGGCAGGTGGCGCAGCCATTGGGCGTTTTCCACTCCAGGAACTTGAACGTATCGGCGATGGTGAGCAGCTTGTTTTGTGCAATGGCCTCGCGAACTTCCTGGTGACTGCGATCGGTGCAACCGCACACGGCCTTCTTCTTGGGCGTGGCGGAGTAGTCGCCGCCAGCGGTGAACATCAGAATCTGCTCGACCAGGCCTGTGCAGGAGCCGCAGGAGGCGCTGGCCTTTGTGTGCTTCTTGACTTCATCAAGCGTGAACAGGCCCTTTTCCTTGATGGCCTTGCAGATGGCGCCCTTGGTCACACCGTTGCATCCGCAGACTTCGTCGGTGTCGGCCATGGCCGCTGCTTTGCTCTGGCTCTGATGGCCGGTATCGCCCAGGTGGTTTTCGCCGAACATCAGCTTGTCTCGGATGTCCTGGACGGTGCGGCCTTCGCGCAGCAGTTTGAAGTAGTAGCTGCCGTCCACCGTGTCGCCATACAGACAGGCGCCGACCAGCTTGTCGTCCTTGATGACCAGCTTTTTGTAGACACCGCCGAACGGATCGCTCATCACGATCTCTTCGGTGCCATCGCCACCCATGAAGTCGCCAGCAGAGAAGAGATCGATGCCGGTGACCTTGAGTTTGGTGGAGGTGAGCGATCCGGTGTAGCGGCCAATGCCGAATTCAGCCAGATGGTTGGCCAGCACTTTTCCCTGTTCAAACAGCGGAGCCACCAGGCCGTAGGCGATGCCACGGTGAGCAGCACATTCGCCCACTGCATAGATACGGGGGTCGGTCACAGTCTGCATGGTGTCGCTGACCACGATGCCACGGTCAACGTGCAAGTGCATTTTCTGGGCGAGTTCGGTGTTGGGGCGGATACCGACCGCCATGACCACCAGGTCAGCCTCGACTTCCGAGCCATCCTTGAACCTGATGGCCTTGACGCGACCTTTGTCGTCGCCCACCAGCTCTTGTGTCTGCGCGCCGATCAGGAAGTTCATGCCGCGGTCTTCCAGCGACTTTTGCAGCATCTTGCCTGCGACATCGTCGAGCTGGCGCTCCATCAGCCATGGAGCCACGTGCACCACAGAGACGTTCATGCCGCGCTTCATCAAGCCGTTGGCAGCTTCCAGTCCCAGCAGGCCGCCGCCGATGACCACAGCGCTCTTGTACCGGGTGGCTGCGTCGATCATGGCTTCGGTGTCCGCGATGTCACGGTAGGCCAGAACGCCGTCCAGATCCTTGCCAGGGATGGGCAGGATGAACGGGTTTGAACCGGTGGCCATGATGAGCCTGTCGTAAGGCACTTCCAGCGTCTGACCTTCGCCGTTCACCGCAGTCACGATGCGCTTGGTGCGGTGCACGTCGGTGACTTTATAGCCCGCGTGCAGGGTGACGTTGTTTTCCTTGTACCAGTCCCAATCGTTGAGAACGATTTCTTCCAGCGTCTGCTCTCCAGCCAGCACAGGCGAGAGCATGATGCGGTTGTAGTTGGGGTGCGGCTCGGCGCCAAAGACAGTGATGTCGTACAGGTCAGTGGTGAGCTTGAGCAGCTCTTCCAGGGCACGCACGCCTGCCATGCCATTGCCAATCATCACCAAGTTCATCTTTTTCATTGCGACCACTCCTGACAAAAGCTCGCGGGTTGCCGGCCACCATGGCCTGCGTAGGGAAGGAAGGGTGTCAGGTGTCTGCTGCTGAAACCAGGTGCAGGCAGACGTCAGACATTTCCGAAATGTGGGGGTACGGGATTGCTCTGCTGGAGAGCACACTCTGACCAGGCGCCGTTGCCGGGGGACAGGTGTTGGGTGCGCGCCGTTGCACACCGGGCTCCAGACCAGGGTGTCTGGATAGCGCTTCTTTGCGCTTGTTCTGTTAATGCAAGAGGTGTGCCAGTGTGGCGAGCTGTGGCGCAAGACAGGCCATGGTGCCAAGGTCGTTCGCCGCTGACATGGCGGGCGAGAATGGCAGATGCGCTAAGTTATTGATTTTTGTAGCGCCGGATCGCTGGGCTCATGCCAATCAGGACCAAGGGCGAGCCTGGTGGCGCGATCTGAAGCAGGCTGCGCGGTTGCCGTATTGACAGCGTTGTGGTGCGTGCCTGTTGGCGGTGTGCACCAAATGTTGTTGCCCAGAAACTTCGCACCGTTTTGGTGTGCGCGTACTGCTGCTGTCGGCAGGGAGCTCAGCGCAGGCGACCGTTGTAGGTGCGTGCGCCGCTGCTGCGTGGGGTGTCAGAGGCAGAAGAAGGAGCTGGTGATGGCGAAGTTGACGATGTCAGCGGCTCGCCCGTCCTGGTTCTGACTTCCTGCGTTTCGGGGCGTGAAGGAATGGACGTCAAGGCCTGTTGCAGTGAGAGCCCTGTGACCAGCACATCTTCGTCGTCCGTGTCCATCAGGCCCGTCAGGGTCGATTGGGCGTACTCGCTGTCCTCGGAGAACTTCAGCACGTCAAAGGGCTTGCCTTGCCTGCCGGCGAGTCGGCGGAGCTTGGCGATCAATTGCAGTGTTTTCTGCTCCATGTCGTGTTTCCCTGAAGGTCAGTGATGCTGATTCTTGTACTGGTTTCATCGCGACAGGCGCATCCAGCTGAGATGAGATGATCATCTGGCGGCTGTCTGTCGTCTGCGCCGGATGAACGCAATCAATCCGATATTGTTAGTGCTCTTGTCGCCATCGGTGCTCCCGGCACAGAACTTCCGGGCGCATCTGTGATGGCTGTCACGATCTTCGCGAATGGCACTGAGCGAAGGCAGAAACAGCACAGCGCACCGGGCGACATGGCCACGGTGACGCTGGCTGCGCCGCTCTTGGCGCGAGGATGATTCTCTGTCGTTCTCTTGCCGGGCGCCTTCCCCCTCGTCCCTCTTTCCCGATACGTCTTCTGTTGCTCTGCCCGCGAATCAGTGCTGGCTGCCGCAATCTTCCAGGAAGCCGATCAGCTCTTCGCGCAACTCGTAGTAGCGTGGGTGCTTGAGCAGCGCTTCGCGGCTGCGCGGGTGGGGCAGCGGCACGTCCATGATCTTGCCGACCTTGGCACGTGGCCCGTTGGTCATCATGACGACGCGGTCAGCCAGCAAGATGGCTTCGTCGACGTCGTGGGTGACCATCATGGCGGTGACCTGGCTGCGCGACCACACCTCCATCAGCACCTCTTGCAGGTCCCAGCGGGTCAAGGAGTCCAGCATGCCGAACGGTTCATCGAGCAGGAGCATTTTGGGCTGGAGTGCAAACGCCCGGGCAATGCCCACGCGCTGCTTCATGCCGTTGGACAGGTCCATGGCTTTCTTTTGCATGGAGCTGCCCAGACCGACGCGGTTGAGGTAATACTCCACGGTGTCTTTGCGCTCGGCTTGGGAAGCATGAGGAAACACGCGCTGCACGCCCAGCATGACGTTCTCGAAGGCTGTCAGCCAGGGCACCAGGCTGGGCGCCTGAAACACGATGCCCCGGTCGGGGCCGGCATCGTTGACTTCGCGCCCGTCGAGCACGATGGCGCCATCGCTCACGTCGGTCAGCCCGGCCATCATGGACAGTACCGTGGACTTGCCGCAGCCAGAGTGCCCGATGAGGGAGATGAACTCGCCCTTGCGAATCTTCAGGTCGAAGCCGTCGACCACCGCCTGCGGCCCCTTGGGCGTCGGATAGATCTTGACGATGTTGGAGAACTCGACAAAGCGGTCGTCGGCCGTGGTGGGCTCGCGGTCATTCACGTTGCCAGGGATCTGGCGCTCTGCCTCGAGGGCTTCTGCTTCGATGCGTTCCGCCAGGGCGGCATGACGCATGCCGAGCAGCCTCGCAGCTGTGGCACCAACACCCTGGCTCTTGCTTTCGTTGGGTGCTCGCGGGGTCAGGCTTGGCAGCTGGACAACATTGTTGCCTTGCTGTGCAGCGTTCTGGTGTGACAGCGCAATCAGATGGGCGGTGATTTCCTGGCGCAGTTCCTTGAAGCGCTGGTCGTGGTTCATGGCGCGGCGATCGCGGGGGCGGTCGATGTCCACGCTGAACGACGGGCCGAGTGCAGCGCCAGGTCCGATCTGAAGGGGAATGATGCGGTCGGCCACCATGAGGGCTTCGTCCACATCGTTGGTGATCAGCACCACGGTCTTCTTGTTTTCGCTCCAGATCTTGACGATCTCGTCCTGCAGGTTGGCGCGGGTAAGAGCGTCCAGGGCGGAGAGTGGCTCGTCCAGCAGAAGCACGTCAGGGTCGGTGGCGAGCGCACGGGCAACGGAGACGCGCTGGCGCATGCCGCCGGAGAGCTGGGCTGGCTTCTTGTCGATGGCGGGCGTGAGGCCCACCATGGACACATAGTGCTTGACCAGATCTCCGCGCTCGGAGGCACTCATCGAACCATTGACCCGGTCGACCGCCAGCGATACGTTCTCACGAACGCTCAGCCATGGCATGAGGGAGTAGCTCTGAAACACAATGCCTCGGTCAGGCCCCGGGCCGGTGATGGCATCGCCATTCTTGAGCACTTCGCCCGAATCAGCCTGGGTCAGGCCTGCGAGCAGGTTGATAAGCGTGGTCTTGCCGGTTCCGGAGAAGCCGACGATGGCCACGAACTCGCCGGGCTCCACCCGCAAGCTGAGGTCTTTGAGTACCTCGGTGCGGCTGGATCCGCTGCCGTAGCCCTTGCACACGTTGCGCAGTTCCAGCGCAGCAGTGCCAGGGACCGCCTCAAGCTGAGGCGTGTCATGTGAGGCAGCGGTATCGAGAATGGCTTGGGGCATGGCAATGGCGTTCATGTCGGCTCCTGAGGCCTGTTCACACTTCTTGTGCGTGCGAATGGGGTGAAGCGGGAATCAGCGGTGAGAGACGAGGTTTTGCAGGGTTTGCATCAGGCGGTCCAGGGCAAAGCCGATGGCACCGATGGTGAAAACGGCAACCATGATCCGGCTGAGCGAGTCCGAACTGCCGTTCTGGAACTCGTCCCAGACAAACTTGCCCAGACCCGGGTTTTGCGCCAGCATTTCGGCAGCGATCAGAACCATCCAGCCCACACCCAGCGAGAGGCGCATGCCGGTGAAGATATAGGGCAGGGCAGAGGGCAGAATGACTTTGCGGATGCGGGTGCCCAGAGGAAGCTGCAACACCTTGCCCACGTTGACCAGGTCCTTGTCAACGGAGGACACACCAATGGCAGTGTTGATCAGTGTGGTCCACAGGGAGCACAGCGTCACGGTGATGGCCGAGATCAGGAAGGACTTCTCGAACATGGGTTCGCCGGTGGTGACGTAGACCGCAGAGACGATCAGGGTCACGATGGGCAGCCAGGCCAGCGGAGAGACGGGGCGGAACAATTGCACCAGCGGATTGATGGCGGCCTGCACCACCTTGGAGGTACCGGCCAGAATGCCCAGCGGCACAGCCACCAGTGTGGCAAGCATGAAGCCCACGAACACCGTCTTCAGGCTGGTGATGATCTGATCGAAATAGGTGGCCTTGCCTGTCCAGGGGAAGATGCGAGGCTCGTAGTTGGGATCGTCAGCCAAACGCTCGGCGTTGCGCTCTTCCTGGCGCTCGTAGAAGGCGGCTTCCCGCTTTCTCTCCGAGAAATGCTCCTTGACAAGAACCATGGCCTGCTCTGAGACTTTGACCGGTCCCGGGACGGCGCCCAGGCTGGTCTGAATCCGGGCCGCCGTGAAAGACCACAAGGCCATGAAGAGAACCAGAGCGATCAGGGGTACGCCCAGGTTCATCACCAGGGCGCGGGCCAGTTCCTTGGGATCGCGCAGGGCGGCAGCACCGCCGAAGAGTTTGGCTGCGATTTCCATGATTTACACCTTGTCGTTGGCCTTCAGGCCGATCTTGAACTGGGAGAGGTAGTCGTTGGGCTTCTTGCCGTCATAGGCCACGCCGTCAATGAAACCGTTGTCCACCGGCTTGTAGCCATCGGTCTTGGGCAGGTCGCTCGCCTTGATCTTTCCGTCGGCAACCAGTGCGTTGGCGGCTTCCATGTACACATCCGGGCGGTACACCTTCTTGGCCACGTCGTGGTACCAGCTGTCTGGCTTGGATTCGGTGATCTGACCCCAGCGGCGCATCTGCGTGAGGTACCACACCGCGTCGCTGTAGAACGGGTAGGTCGCGTACTTGCGGAAGAAGATGTTGAAGTCCGGCGCAGGGCGCTTGTCACCCTTCTCGTATTCGAAGGTGCCGGTCATGCTGTTGGCAATGACCTTGGCGTCTGCACCGACGTATTGCGACTTGGACAGGATCTTGACGGCTTCCTCGCGGTTTTCAGGCGAAGCGTCGAGCCACTGGCCAGCGCGGATCAGGGCCTTGACCACGGCAACGTGAGAATTGGGGTACTTCTTGGCCCAGTCGGCGGTGACACCGAAGACCTTCTCGGGGTTGTTCTTCCAGATTTCGTGGTCGGTGATCACCGGCACACCAATGCCCTTGAACACGGCTTGCTGGTTCCAGGGCTCGCCCACGCAGTAGCCGTGAATGGTGCCGGCTTCCATGGTGGCGGGCATTTGCGGTGGTGGCGTGACGGACAGCAGCACATCGGCCTTGGACGTGCCGGAGATATCCGATGCGGTGTAGTAGCCAGGGTTGAGGCCGCCAGCAGCCAGCCAGTAGCGCAGTTCGTAGTTGTGGGTCGAGACGGGAAAGACCATGCCCATCTTGAACTGCTTGCCTTCCTTCTTCCAGGCATCGACGACCTTCTTGAGTGCGTCGGCCTTGATGGGATGCTCGACCTTGCCGTCTTTCACGGGCAGGTGCTTCTTCATTTCCGCCCACACCTCGTTGGAGACGGTGATGCCGTTGCCGTTGAGGTCCATGCTGAAGGCGGTCACGATGTCGGCCTTGGTGCCGAAACCGATGGTGGCGCCCAGAGGCTGGCCGGCAAGCATGTGCGCGCCGTCGAGCTGGCCGTCGATCACGCGGTCAAGCAGAACCTTCCAGTTGGCCTGTGCTTCAAGGGTGACGAAAAGGCCTTCTTCTTCAAAGAAGCCTTTCTCATAGGCGATCACCAGAGGGGCGCAGTCGGTCAGCTTGATGAAGCCAAACTTCAAGGCTTCTTTTTCGGGGTACTTGCCTTTGGCCATGGCCAGCGGGCTGATGCCGGCAGCGCCCGCAAGGGCAAGAGCGCTTGCAGTGAACTGGCGGCGGCTGAAACGGCTGGAAGCGTCGGACATGTGGAACTCCTTGGTGCGTGAGACAGAGGATGAAATGAATCGGAAAACAGATTTCGGAAGTCCGGCCGGACAGGTCGCCAACGAAAACGGCGCCCACCTCGCTCCTCCCTGACGGGGGGAAGGTGGACGCCGTTGTCCTGGTGGCCCTGGCAGGCCGGGTGCGGAATCACCGCCTTTGGTGTTTCCGCTTGTCCTGTTCAGAGCACAGACCGTGCCAGATTAGGGTTTTCACGGGCGAAATACCTCTAAGTGTCTGATTTGTATCGATAAAAAAACCCAGACCATCGCCGGAAAGTGCTCTCATGGTGCGTTCAAGAGCGTGCGCGACTGGTGGTCAGCTACGCTTTTTGGTGCTGATTTCCCTGTCACTGACGGCGTGGCGCTGCACCGCAACAGTGCAGGCTGCACATTTCACCGGCTTGGGGCAGGTGTCGGCAGCACGTCGGCCATGGCGAGCACGGCGTTAGCAACGTCAATCAGTCGCCGGTTCTGGTTCATCGCCATCTGGCGCATGGTTTTGTGCGCCTCATCTTCGGTCAGCCGTCGGTGCGCCATCAGCAGGCCCTTGGCTCGCTCGATGACTTTGCGTTCGTTCAGGCTTGCCCGGGCTGCCTCGAGCTCTTCGTTCATGGTCTGGAGCTGCCGTGCCTGGTCGCGAACCATGTCCAGGATGCTCTTCTCCAATTCAGTGCCACCGGCGCTGGCGCCGGCTTCGGGGTCGGAGGAGATTCTGTTGGCGGGCAGCGTTGCGGTTGAAGCGCTGGTCTGGGCGAAAAAGTGACGCGCTGCCTGCTCCTGAGCGGCGGGGGAGGCCAGTGGCGCCTTGGCGACCAGCTCGAAGCGGGCAAGTTCGTTCTTGCTGATCTGAATGCGCTTTTCACACAGGATCTTGAGTTCAGACGCCAGTGCATCCTCGACCAGCTTCATGGCTTCGATCCGATCGGTGCAGGCGTCAAACCAGCGCTGGCTGCAGTCTGTGCTCAGTGGTCCGCCGTCTGCGCTTTCGAGCAAGGCTTTGCGAAGACGTTGCAGTTCCTGGGGCATCACGGCCAGCGAGGCAGACCGGGCCCAGACATTCAGGACCGCTTCGTCAGCGAAATTCAGAAAGACAGTGAAGTTGCGCTCCTGGGACTCGATCAGGTGAATCAGGTGCTCTTGCTGGTTCCGGTCCGCCTTGCCGGAGGCAAACAACGCAGCACCAGCGGCCCGTTCCTGGCCGGCGAGCTCCTTGCCTTGCATGAGGTTGAACATGGCCACCAGGCAGTTGGAAATGTCCGGCTCGGCCGACGCGTCGGCTGCTTCGAAGACCATGGAAAGCAGTGCATCCACCAGGCGAATGAAGGCGACAGTCGCGCCGGCTGGCTTCAGTCCCTTGCGGGAGACGTCCTGGCGAAGAAAAGGCAGGGCATCCAGGCCTTGCAAGGCCAGGGCAATGCGGTTGAGCACCCGGGGACGATGGAGTACGGGTTCGTCGGCTTCCACCATTTCCGCCAGGCAGATGCGCAGGCGTGCCTCGCTGCGCACGCTGTCTTCAGTCTGTTTCTCGAGGGCGGTGGCCCATTGGTCATCACCCGAAGCCAGAAAAAGGTTGGAGAGTCCACGCTCGCGTTGAAGCGAGTGCACCAGCTGAGCGCTTGCGCTGACCAGCGCGCTGGTCTGGGCCAGCTGCTCCAGGTGGGCGATTTCGCTTTGTTTGGCAGCGACGAGAAAGTGAAGGCCGGAGGGCATATGCGTCAAGATGGGTACCGGGGGCTGAAGGCAAAGCCCCGTATTGTGCCGAATCAGGCACGCTTCATCTGAACGCTTGCAACTTGTATGCCGGCCTGTCGGCCGTCGGGCAGCCGGACGGTGGTACCCGGCCTGTCAGGCCGGCTCCATCCCGTGGTTGCGCTTGATGTCCGCCGTTTCAGGGGAGGTCACGTATGCCAGCCACAGTCGCGCCGCGTCGCCATTGCGGCACTTGGCCCCTCTGGCGGCGCTGAAGATGGTGGTGATCTGGGCTCTGGGGGGCAACGGGCCCAGCACGTCGATGCCTTCGACATTCTTGAGCTCGCTGTATTGCTGGAATCCCAGGGCGACCTTGCCTTCGGCCACCAGAGAGCCGACAGCGATGCCAGGTGGCGGGGTGACGAGCTTGGCATTGACCTGATCGGCGATCTCCCAGCGTTCGAACAGCTCTGCGAGCGCCGTTCCGCTAGGGCCGGTGGAATACCCGATCGTCTTGGCCGCCAGCACCGCCTGCTTGAGGGCTTCCTCATCGGCAATGGAAGGGTGAGGCTCGCCTGACCGGACCGCCACGGCCACGCCCGAGCGCACCATGGGCACCACGCTGGAGGCCACCACCTGATTGTTGTTGGCCAGCTTCTTCAGTGCGCCGCTGGCCAGCATGACCACGTCGTAGGGTTCGCCTGCGGCGACGCGCTTGGCCGCATCGATGCCGCCGACAGATTCCACGTCGATGAGGATGCCTGGATTGGCCGATTCAAAGGCGTTGGCCAGTTCGTTGAGAAGGGCCTTGGTGGCCATGGAGGATATGACAGTGACGGTGGTGGTCATATTGTCGATTATGAGGAGTCAGCAGAGTCAATCGGTTCTTGGCGGAAAGTAGCCCGCCTCGAATTTTCATTTTCTGCGCATTCTCTCTCAAACCGAAAGACTCTCTGACGTCCGGTAGATCATCCCGGAGGCGATCATTCACGACGTGCGAGCACGAAAGCCGGTACTCAAGCCGCCAGGAATCACGTGTCGGCGGGGGTCAGGCCGCTGCGTGCACTGCCGCAGCAGGTTTGGATACTGCATCTCCTGCATGCTCAAGCTGTTGTCTGACAGTGACAACCTCACCGATCATCACAAGCGCGGGCGGGCGAATCTGATGACGCAGCGCCAAACCAGGCAATTCGCCGAGGGTACCGGTGATGCAGCGCTCCCTGGCGGTGGTGGCATTCTCGATCAGGGCGGCGGGCGTGCCGGCGCCCCTGCCATGCGCTTGCAACTGGCGGCAAATCTCAGGCAGGTTGTTGACGCCCATGTAGAGCACCACGGTTTGCCTGGGCCGGGCCAGCATGTCCCAGTCCATGTCCAGACCCTTGTTGTCGCGGAGATGGCCTGTGGCCAGGACCAGGGCGCACGCGTGATCCCGGTGGGTCAGGGGGATGCCCACCGACGCGGCTGCGCCCTGTGCTGCCGTCAGGCCGGGAATGACCTTGAAGGGAATCCCTGCCTGGGCCAATGCCTGGGCCTCTTCACCACCCCTGCCAAAGATGTAGCCGTCGCCCCCCTTGAGCCGAAGGACCGATTTGCCCGCGCGTGCCAGGCAGATCATCAAATCGATGATCTCACCTTGAGGCAATGTGTGTCGGGAGGACTCCTTCCCGACGTAAATGCGCTCGGCATGGTGAGGCAGGTAGGCCAACACCTCCGGTGCAACCAGGTGGTCGTACAACACCACGCGCGCGGCCTCCAGCGCCTTGACTGCCTTGACGGTGAGCAACTCAGGGTCGCCTGGTCCGGCGCCAACGAGTGTGACAGTCCCTGGAGGTACTTGTTTTTCGGTATCCGATCGGTGGTGGGCGGCCAATCGGCTCAGGCATTGTGACGTGCTCATGAAACTTCTCCGTGGGGCTGGACTGCTTGTCTGCTTGTTGTCTTGGAACCAATGCTGAAGCATGTAACCGCGAGCGTCCTTGAACCAGTTCAAGGACACGGCAGGCCAGTCGGGAGACGATCACTCCCAACTCGTCAGATGTCATGGACAGCGGCTCGGCGAGCACAGGCCTGGAGGGCACAGCCAGGAAGGCCTTATCCAAGAAGCTGTTCCGCGATGGAGATAGAACCCATGAAATCCAGAATGTTCGTTCGCCTGACCACCCTGGCCATGGCTGCCATGATTGGAGCGGGCGCATATGCGCAGACCGGCGACAAGAAGGTGACCCAACCCGAGGCCAACTACCAGGCGGGTGGCTCGCCATTGGCTGCTGAGCAGATGTATCAGTCATCCAACCCCAAGGCGCCGCCGATGACCCAGGCCGAGTTCGATGTGGCCCGCAAGATCTATTTCGAGCGCTGCGCCGGTTGTCACGGCGTCTTGCGCAAAGGCGCAACGGGCAAGCCGTTGACGCCCGATATCACGCAGACCAAAGGCACCGACTACCTCAAGGTATTCATCGCCTACGGTTCGCCTGCCGGCATGCCCAACTGGCAGACCAGCGGCGAGATGAGCGAGAAGGAAGTCGACATCATGGCGCGCTACATCCAGCATGATGCGCCCACACCTCCTGAGTACAGCCTGGAGGACATGAAGAAGACCTGGAAGGTCATCGTGCCGCCAGAGAAGCGCCCGACCAAGAAGATGAACGGCTACAACATCGAGAACATTTTCTCGACGACGCTGCGCGATACGGGCGAAGTGGCGCTGATCGATGGTGACACCAAGAAGATCATCAACATCGTGAAAACCGGCTATGCGGTGCACATCTCACGCCTGTCTGCCTCTGGCCGCTACCTGTTCGTGATTGGCCGGGATGCCAAGGTCAACATGATTGACCTGTGGATGGAGAAGCCCGACAACGTCGCCGAAATCCGCGTGGGTCTCGAGGCGCGCTCGGTCGATACATCCAAGTACAAGGGCTTTGAAGACAAGTACGCCATCGCTGGCAGTTACTGGCCGCCACAGTACACCATCATGGACGGTGACACCCTGGAGCCGCTCAAGATTGTCTCGACCCGTGGCAACACTGTGGACAAACAGGAGTACCACCCCGAGCCACGCGTGGCATCCATTGTGGCCAGCCACTTCAAGCCTGAGTTCGTCGTGAACGTGAAAGAGACTGGCAAGACGCTGATGGTGGATTACTCCGACATCGATGCACTCAAGGTCACCGAAATTGGCACGGCCCGCTTCCTGCACGATGGTGGCTGGGACTCGTCCAAGCGCTACTTCATGGTGGCAGCCAACCAAAGCAACAAGATTGCAGCGGTGGATGCCAAGGAAGGCAAGCTCAAGGCGCTGATCGATGTGGGCAAGATTCCGCACCCTGGCCGTGGTGCCAACTTCATCCATCCGAAGTTTGGTCCGGTCTGGGCCACTGGCCACCTGGGTGATGAAACCATCTCCCTGATCGGTACAGATCCTGAGAAGCACCCGCAATACGCCTTCAAAGAGGTCGCGAAACTCCAGGGTCAAGGTGGCGGAGCATTGTTCATCAAGAGCCATCCGAAGAGCACACACCTGTACTCTGATACCCCGCTCAACCCCGATCCGAAGCTGTCTCAGTCGGTCGCGGTGTACGACATCAACAACCTGGACAAAGGGTTCACGGTATTGCCGATTGCCGAATGGGCAGGCCTCAAGGATGACGGCGCCAAGCGCGTGGTCCAGCCTGAGTTCAATAAGGCAGGCGATGAAGTCTGGTTCTCTGTCTGGAGTGCCAAAGACAAGGAGAGTGCCGTGGTCGTTGTCGACGACAAGACACTCAAGCTCAAAGCGGTGATCAAGGATCCCAAGTTGATCACCCCAACGGGCCACTTCAACGTCTACAACACGCAGCACGACGTCTACTGATGCAGGCGAGACCGGGCCGAGTGACACCTTGGCCCGGTTCAAGTGCAGTGAACATCCCCTTTCAGGAGAGAACACGATGAAAAAAGCAGGAATTGTTGTGGCAGCTGTGGCTGCCTTGGCATTGACCAGTGGCGCCGCGTGGGCAGATGCAGACGCTGCGTTGAACAAGGCTGGTTGCATGGCCTGCCACGCCAAGGACAAGAAGCTGGTGGGGCCTTCCTTCAAGGACATTGCCGCCAAGTACAAGGGGCAGGACGCCACAGCCAAGCTGATGGAGAAAGTTCGCAAGGGCGGATCCGGTGTCTACGGTCCTGTTCCCATGCCGCCCAATGGCGCAGACAAGATCAGCGACGGCGACCTCAAGGACGCCATCGCCCTGATTCTCAAAACGTCGTGAAACAGGAGCACAGCTGTCATGCGTTTCTTTGCACGATCACTGCTCACCAGCCTGGTGTTAGCGCTGCCAGCGGTGTTCGTGCATGCAGAGCCGAATGCTCATGAGCCAAGCGCCGGCAGGCAACAGCAACTGGTGCGCATGGTGCGTCAGGATTGCGGCTCCTGCCATGGCATGAAGCTCACGGGCGGGCTTGGACCTGCATTGACGCCAGAGGCCATTGGTCACTGGCCGGAGGAAAACCTGACAGCTGTCATTTACCAAGGACGGCCCGGCACGCCGATGCCAGGATGGCGCGGCATGTTGACAGAAAACGAGGCTGCCTGGATTGCTTCCCGCCTCAGAGCGGGATTTCCCCATGAGGAGTGAACGCCATGCAAGCAATGAATCGACGCGCCTGGTTGCAGGCCTCGATGATGGCGACGACGGGCCTGATGCTCGGCGGATGTGCCACATCGACGGGGCAACTGAGTGCAAGAGGAACGGGTGACCTGGGGGTCATCATTGGAAGAGCCGATGGCACACTGACGCTGGTTGAAACCAGCGAACGAACGGTGCTGGGCACAGTGGAGGGTCTGGGTGACCTCTCCCATGCCTCGGTTGTTTTCTCAAGAGACGGGCTCTATGCCTACGTTTTTGGCCGCGATGGCGGCCTAACAAAGGTCAATATTCTGACCGCGCGCATCGAGAAACGCGTGATGCAGGCCGGCAATTCAATAGGCGGCGCCATCAGTGCGGACGGCACTTTGGTGGCCGCGCAAAACTACAAGCCAGGCGGGGTGAAAGTGTTCAACGCACACACGCTGGAACTGGTGGCCGATATTCCCGCTACCTATGGTGATGGACAGCTCTCCCGCGTGGTGGGTCTGGTGGATTTGCCTGGCCAGCGCTTCGCGTACAGCCTGTTTGATGCAGACGCGATTTGGGTCGTCGATTGCTCGGATCTGAAGGCAGTGCAGACCCAGAAATTTGAGCAAGTGGGGCGTCAGCCCTACGATGCCCTGGTCACGCCCAACGGCCGCCACTACATCGCTGGACTTTTCGGCGAAGACGGCTTGGCCATGGTCGATTTGTGGCAGCCGCAGCCCAAGGTGCAGCGCATCCTGAGCGGCTATGGCAAAGGCGAAGCGCCATTGCCGGTCTACAAGATGCCGCATCTGCGTGGTTGGGCGGTGGCGGGGCGCCATGCCTACCTGCCTGCCATCGGGCGACACGAAGTGCTGGTCGTCGATACCGAAACCTGGCGCGAAGTGGGCCGTATTCCTGTCGCCGGTCAACCAGTGTTTGTGATGGCACGCCCCGACGGGCGCCAGGTGTGGGTGAACTTTGCGGTGCCCGACTACCACCGCGTGCAGGTCATCGACACGCAGACCCGGCAGATTGTCAAAACGCTGGAGCCCGGCAAAGCGGTGCTGCACATGGAATTCACCCCGCGCGGTGAAACGGTCTGGATCAGCAGCCGTGATGTGGACCGGGTCAGCGTGGTTGACACGGCGAGTTTCGAGACGCTGTCTGCGCTAAAGGTCAAAGCACCCAGCGGCATCTTCATGACATCGCGGGCCGCCCGCATGGGGTTTTGATCATGGCGGCGGAGCTCGCAGCATCGGGTTTGCCCGCCACGCACACCCGATGGATCAACGACTGGCAGCATGATTTCCCGGTGACGTCGCAGCCGTACCATGCGCTGGCGCTGGCTACCTCCGCGGTAGCCGACGACGTCATGGCGTTCTACCGTCAAGCGCTGGACGATGGCCGCATCAGCCGCATTGGCGGGGTGTTCGCTCATGGCGCTGGTGGTGATGCCATGTTGGTGGCATTGGCTGTTCCAGATGAGCGTCTGGAGGCTGTGGCCTTGCAAGTGTCATCACATGCCAGCGTGAACCACAACTATGAACGCGAAGCGGAGTTCAACCTCTGGTTTGTGGTGACCGGTCCTGATCGGGCGGCCGTTGAAGCCGAGATCGACAGCATTGAGCGTGAGTCAGGCTTGAAGGCTATTCGCTTGCCGATGGTGCGGCCCTATTGCATTGACCTCGGATTCGACCTGGCGGCCGATCGGCATGCGTCGCGCATGCGGCCGCAGCGCAAATCCTGCGATGCATTGCTGCCATCTGACTTCGCTCTGGCTGCCTTGGTCGAGCAGGGTCTACCCATCTGCGACTGCCCATTTGCACATTGGGCCGAGTGGCTCGGTACGGAAGAGCGGGAAGTCATTGACCGCTTGCGTGCCTGGATCAGACAAGGGCAACTCAAGCGTTTTGGGGTGGTGGTCAGGCATCACGAACTGGGCTTCGATGCCAACGCCATGACGGTGTTTGACGTGCCTGATGAAATGGCCGACGAGCTGGGTGCCAGACTGGCGTTGCAGCCGGGGGTGACGCTTGCCTACCGCCGCATGCGGCACGGCCAGTGGCACTACAACCTCTACGCGATGGTGCATGGCCGCCGGCGCGAGGATGTCGTTGCCTTGATCGACCTCATCACCGTGAGGTCGGGATTGAAAGGCTTTGAACGCCGCGTCCTGTTCTCCCGCCGCCGTTTCAAGCAGACCGGCGGGCGCCGCTTCGCTGCGGCGATTCCCCGCGCGGCCCAAACGGAGGAGATGTCAGATGTTGTCTCAGGATGATCGACGCCTCATTGCCATGCTGCATGGTGGCTTCCCCCTGTCGGATCGACCCTTTGCCGAGCTGGCGGCCAAGATTGGCGGTTCGGAAGACGTGTTGCTTGAGCGTTTGCAACGGTTGCTGGCGCGGGGCGACCTGACGCGGTTTGGCCCCCTTTTCCAGATCGAGCGGGCAGGCGGGCGCTTTGTGCTGGCTGCCATGGCAGTGCCGGAGGAGCGCTTTGCAGAGGTTGCTGCCCAGCTCGATGGTATGCCCGAAGTGGCGCACAACTACCGCCGTGAGTCGGCGTTTGGCCAGAACAGCAGCGCGGCCGCTCTGAACATGTGGTTTGTGGTGGCAGTCGAAGACGCCAGCCAGACCGATGCAGTCATGCAGCGCATCGAGGCGGCAACAGAACTGCCCGTATTCGCCTTTCCCAAAGAGCGTGAGTACTTCGTCGAACTCAAGCTGCCTTTGCTGGAGGAACGCCATGACCACGCTTGACGACCTGGATCGGCAAATCATCCGCGCAACGCAGGCAGGACTGCCCTTGGTCGTGCGTCCGTACGAAGCTGTAGGTGCCTCGTTGGGCATCACCGGCGAAGTGGTGCGGCAACGCCTGCAGGCCATGCTCGATCAGGGCCTCGTTCGGCGCATTGGCGCGGTGCCCAATCACTACCGCATGGGGTTCACAGCCAACGGCATGAGTGTGTGGGATGTGGACGACGACAAAGTGGACGAGCTGGGCGAACGCATCGGGCAACTGCCGGGCGTGAGCCACTGCTACCGTCGTCCCCGCCGTTTGCCGGTCTGGCGCTTCAACCTGTTCGCCATGCTGCATGGGCGCAGCAGGGAAGAGGTCGAGGCCCAGGCCAAAGAGATCGAAGCCATGCTGGGCAAGGCCTGTCATGCCCACGACATTTTGTATTCCACGGCCATCCTGAAAAAAACCGGGTTGCGCCTTTCCTGAAAGCTCAGACATCATGTTTCGAGTGACCCAATACATGCGTGAACTGGCCCAGGCCGTTCGCACTGGAACCTACCCTCAGCCAGCCCGGCGTGTGCGTCAGCAGCCTGGCCCTGCCAACACCGATGGCGCATCACCCGCGCCTGTGCCGTCGCAAGCCAAACCAGGGCCTGTGGTGATCTGGAACCTGATTCGCCGCTGCAACCTGACCTGCAAACACTGCTATGCGTTGTCGGCAGACCATGAATACGACGGCGAGCTGAGCTTTGACGAGGTCTGTTCCGTCATGGACGACCTCAAAGCCTACCGTGTGCCGGTTCTGATCCTCTCGGGAGGGGAACCTCTGATGCGCCCCGACATACTCGAGATTGCCGAGCGCTCGCGCGACATGGGCTTCTACACCGGGCTGTCCACCAATGGCACCCTCATCGATGAACCCATGGCAGACCGCATCGCGGCCACGGGTTTTGATTACGTCGGCATCAGTCTGGATGGCTTGCGCGAGACACATGACCGGTTCCGGCGGCTGGAGGGCGCTTTTGACAGCAGCCTGGCAGCCGTACGCTACCTGCGCGATCGGGGAGTGAAAGTGGGGCTGCGCTTCACCATGACCTCGCTCAACGGCCACGACTTCGCGCCTCTGCTCGACCTGATGCGGCAGGAGAAAGTCAACAAGTTCTACTTCTCGCACCTCAACTATGCGGGAAGGGGCAACATCCACCGCGGCAAGGACGCGCACTTCCAGGCCACCCGTGACGCACTCGACTTGCTGTTTGATCGCGCCTGGGAGGCGGCAGAGCAAGGGCTGGATGAGGAATACGTGACCGGGAACAACGACGCGGATGGACCCTACCTCTTGCAGTGGGTGCAAGACCGCTTTCCGCAATGGACGGCGTCCCTGCGCCAGCGGCTGGTCGCATGGGGCGGCAATTCCAGCGGCGTGTACGTGGCCAACATCGACAACCAGGGTCTGGTGCACCCGGACACCATGTGGTGGCATCACACGCTGGGCGATGTGCGTCAACGGCCGTTCTCTGCCATCTGGTCGGATGTGTCCGATCCGCTCATGGCTGGGCTCAAGCAGCGTCCTCGCCCGGTGCAGGGGCGCTGCGCCCAATGCCTGCATTTTTCGATCTGTGGTGGCAACACGCGGGTGAGGGCTCAGCAGCTCAGCGGCAACCCCTGGGCAGAAGACCCGGGCTGTTACCTGACAGATGATGAGATCGGTGCCCAGCAGCAGGCGTCGGTTGAGGCGGCTCGCCTCGCTGCTCCTGCTGATCGGGTCATTCCGATTGTGGAGGTTCACCATGCATGATTTGTCCAGTACTTTCCCGCCAGCCTGGAAGGAGCGCTTGGCCGATGTGGCCAAACTGGCGCTTGTGGCCGGCCTGTTTTGGATGGGCATGGATCTGGCGCCTGCTCAAACGGCGCATGCCGCGTCACCGGCAAAACCTGCTTCCGCGTCCCGCCCTGATTCTGGCGAGGGTCGCATCGATGCAGCGAGTCTTTATCAGTCCCATTGCGCTGCCTGCCATGGAGAGCAGCGCACGGGTGCCATGGGGCCCGCCTTGTTGCCGGAGAGCCTGAGCCGCTTGCGCACGCCAGAGGCCGTGAAGGTCATCCGTGAAGGCCGCCCTGCGACGCAGATGCCCGCGTTTGCCGACCAGCTGAGTGCCGACGACATCACGGCGCTGGAAGCGTTTGTGCGCACACCAGTGGTTCCTGCGCCCCGTTGGGACGACACCCATATCAGGGCTTCACACACCGTCAACCCTCAGTACGACGCTGTTGCATTGGATAAGCCCGTCTGGACTGCCGACCCCATGAACGTCTTCCTGGTTGTGGAAGGTGGGGACCACCATGTCAGCGTCCTCGATGGTGACCGCTTCGATGTGATGCATCGTTTTCAGAGCCGATTTGCCTTGCACGGAGGCCCCAAATTCACGCCGGATGGCCGCTTCGTGTACTTCGGTTCCCGTGATGGCTGGATCACCAAGTACGACTTGTGGGCGCTCGAAGTGGTGGCAGAAGTGCGTGCCGGGCTGAACATGCGCAACGTGGCGGTCAGTGGCGACGGAGAGTGGATCATGGCGGCCAACTACCTGCCGCACTCGCTTGCGTTGTTCGACAAAGACCTCAATCTGGTGCGCACGTACGAGGCAGCCACGCTCGACGGCAAACAAAGCTCTCGTGTCTCGGCCGTCTACGATGCGACGCCCCGGCAAAGCTTCGTCGTGGCGCTCAAGGACATTCCAGAGCTGTGGGAGATCTCCTATGACCCCAAGGCTGAACCCATCTTTGATGGCTACGTGCACGACTACAAGATGGGAGAGGGCATTGCCAAGTCAGGTTTCCATGGTGTGCGTCGCACGCCGCTGGACGAACCCCTGGATGACTTCTTCTTTGATCAAAGCTATCGCCATGTGCTGGGCGCCACACGGCCCAAGCGCGGGCAAGGGGCTGCCACTGCCCAGGTGGTGAACCTGGACGTTCGCCGCAAGATTGCTGACCTGCCCATCGCCGGTATGCCTCACCTGGGGTCGGGTATCACGTTCGCATGGGGCGATACCACGGTCATGGCATCCCCCAATCTCAAGGACGGTGCCATTGACGTGATTGACATGAACAGTTGGAAACCTGTGGCCACCATTCCAACGCCTGGGCCTGGGTTCTTCATGCGCAGCCACGAGAACACGCCCTATGCGTGGACCGATTCAATGATGAGCCCAAAAGACAAAGACCGGTTGAGCATCATCGACAAACGGACCCTGAAGGTGGTGGCTGAAGTGCGCGAACCTGGCAAAACGTTGGCCCACATCGAGTTCACCAAGGACGGCAAGTACGCGCTGGCCAGCGTCTGGGAAATGGACGGGGCTCTCGTCGTCTACGACGCGTCCACCTTCAAGGAAGTCAAGCGCCTGCCCATGAGCAAGCCAGTGGGCAAGTACAACGTCTGGAACAAGATCACCCGTTCAGAGGGCACCTCGCATTGAAAGGCAGTGCGCCTGAACAGCGACTGCCGGGCGATCTGGTCGTCTGGCTTCTGGTCCTGGCGGAATTGCTCACTTTTGCGCTGCTGTTTGTCTCTTTCGCAGTGGCCAGGCGGGTTCAGCCCGAGGTGTTCGCTGCGGGCCAGGCAACGCTCGATATTGGCCATGGTCTGGCCAACACACTGGCGCTGGTGGCAGCCAGTGCCTTTGCCGCCGCGGCGGTGCGTGCGCACCGCTTTCACAGGCATGGCGCTTGGCAATGGTGGGCGTGTGCACTCCTGGCGGCCCTGGCTTTTCTCGGCATGAAATCGCTTGAATTTGCCGGTCGGTTCCGCGCAGGTTTCGACTGGGCCGATTCAACTTTCAACATGCTGTACTTCATGCTCACGGGCTTTCACTACCTCCATGTGGTCGTGGGATGCCTTGTCTTTGTGGCGATGATTCGGGGAGCGCGCAGCGGTCGCTACAGCGCACAGTTCATTCGCACTCCAGAATCGGCGGCTGTGTTCTGGCACATGGTCGATTTGCTGTGGATGGTGTTGTTTCCGCTCGTCTACATCATCCGTTAGGAACACGCGCGCCATGAATTCCGAGCAAAGAGTGCACCAGACTCAGCAGACGCGAGTCGGCCGCTCGCAGGTGTCCTTGTGGCGGCGGTTGGATTGGGTCTGGCTCACGCTCGCCGGTGGCAGTCTCCTCACAGCCTGGCTGGGCGAGCACCCTTCGCCGGCAGGCTTGGGGCGAATGGTCGTGGTGGCGGTGCTGATGCTCTCGGCCGTCAAAGGGCTTCTGATTGCGCTTTCCTACATGGAACTTCGTCACGCACCGCCACTTTGGCGGCGTTTGGTGGTGGGGTGGCTGGTGTTGGTGCTGTCGGCCATTGCCGTCATCAGTCTTTGGCCCTGATCTGGCGCTGATCCCTGCGTGACGGGTGGCGCACAAACGTGCGTGGCGCCTTCTTCGCTGTTCCTTGAACTGGTTCAAGGCCGATACCCGACCAAAAAGGGAGGATTCACCCCATCGACAACCGTTGGAGGAATTCCACCATGAACCAGAACCAGAGCGGGTTCACCAAGCAGATGGCCCGCAACATCTTCTACGGCGGCAGCATGTTTTTTGCATTGCTGTTTGCCGTCATCGTCTTTGACACGGAGAGTCGAATACCCGAGCGATCCAATGCGCAGGCCATCACGCCTGGCGTCATTGCGGGCAAGAAGATCTGGGAGACGCGCAATTGCATCGGCTGTCACACCTTGCTGGGGGAGGGGGCGTACTTCGCGCCCGAGCTGGGCAACGTCTACAAGCGTCGCGGCGGTGAATTCATCAAGGCCTGGATGCAGGCGCAGCCCACTGGCGCGCCACATCGGCGCCAGATGCCCCAGTTCAACCTGGATGACCAGCAGCTCAACGATCTGGTCGAGTTCCTCAAGTGGACCGGTGAGATCAACACCGAACAATGGCCACCCAACATCGAAGGTTGATCGACACCGAAGGCTGACAGGAGAAAACCACCATGACCATAACCACTCTCAAGTACCAGAGCCAGTCGGTGTCGAAGTTGTACTTCATCGCCGCCATGCTGCTCTTTGCCGGCCAGGTGATCTTTGGCATCACGCTGGGCCTGCAATACGTCGTTGGGGATCTGTTCTTTCCCTACATTCCATTCAACGTGGCCCGCATGGTCCACACCAATCTGCTCATCGTCTGGCTGCTCTTTGGCTTCATGGGCGCGGCCTACTACCTTGTTCCGGAAGAATCCGAAACCGAGCTCTATAGCCCACTGCTTGCCAAAGTCCTGTTCTGGGTCTTCTTGGTGGCCGGCGCGCTGACCATCGTGGGCTACCTCACGGTGCCCTACGCCAAGCTCGCCGAGCTCACCGGCAATGATCTGCTGCAGACCATGGGACGCGAGTTTCTCGAACAGCCACTGCCGACGAAGATCGGTATCGTGATCGTTGCGCTGGGCTTCCTGTTCAACATCAGCATGACCGTGCTCAAAGGCCGCAAGACCGCCATCTCGGTGGTGCTTCTGATGGGTCTGTGGGGGCTGGCTCTGTTCTTCCTGTTCAGCTTCGTCAACCCGCACAACCTGGTGCGCGACAAGATGTATTGGTGGTTCGTCGTCCACCTCTGGGTGGAAGGCGTGTGGGAGCTGATCCTGGGCGCGCTGCTGGCCTACGTTCTGGTCAAGGTCACCGGGGTTGACCGTGAGGTCATCGACAAGTGGCTGTACGTGATCATCGCGTTTGCGTTGATGACCGGCATCCTGGGCACGGGCCACCACTTCTTCTTCATTGGCCTGCCCGGCTACTGGCAGTGGATCGGCTCGATCTTCTCGGCCATGGAACCCATCCCCTTCTTCATGATGACCGTGTTCGCCTTCAACATGGTGCAGCGCCGTCGACGTGATCACCCCAATCAGGCAGCAGTCCTCTGGGCCGTCGGCACTGCAGTGCTGGGCTTCCTGGGCGCCGGCTTGTGGGGCTTCATCCACACGCTGAGTCCGGTCAACTACTACACGCATGGCTCACAAATCACGGCAGCCCACGGCCACCTGGCTTTCTACGGCGCATATGTGCTGGTGGTGATCACCCTGATCAGCTATGCCATGCCCACGCTGCGGGGACGCATCGCCAACAGCCGCAAAGCGCAATCTGCGGAGATGTGGAGCTTCTGGATCATGACGGTTGGCATGGCTGTGATGGTGCTGGCCCTGACCGGTGCCGGCATCCTTCAGGTGTGGCTGCAGCGCATGCCCACAGAAGGCGCCATGAGCTTCATGGCGACACAAGACCAATTGGCTTTCTTCTACTGGACGCGTATCGCTGGTGGCGTGATCTTCCTGATCGGCCAGTTGCTGTACTTTGCAAGCTTCTTCATCGGGGGTGACCCGGTGACGGTTGAGGACACGCCTCGCGTCGTCAACGGGGGTGGTGGCGGTGGCGGCATACTCGGCGCCAGCCCAGCGCAACGCGCCTGATGGAGAGCACACGCCATGGACCACAGTGAACTCACCCGGCTGGCTGCAACGCCTCCCTTCTACGCCCCACAAGGGCAAGAAGAGTCGATCTTCGAACACGCGCATGCGCAGAGTCTGCCGGTGCTGATCAAAGGGCCAACCGGTTGCGGAAAAACCCGCTTCGTGGAGCACATGGCGGCTCGCCTGGGGCGGCCTCTCATCACCATCAGTTGCCATGATGACCTCAGTGCAGCTGACCTGGTTGGTCGCCATCTGCTGGGCACGCAAGGGACTGTGTGGGTGGACGGACCACTCACACGGGCTGTTCGGCAAGGGGCCATCTGCTACCTCGACGAAGTGGTGGAGGCCCGCAAGGACACCACGGTCGTGCTGCATCCGCTGGCCGATGACCGCCGTGTGCTTCCTATCGAGCGCACCGGTGAGCAGGTGGCCGCCGCGCCTGGCTTCATGCTGGTGGTCAGCTACAACCCCGGCTACCAGAACCTGCTCAAGAGCCTCAAACCCAGTACGCGCCAGCGCTTCGTGGCCATGACGTTCTCCTACCCTGAGGCGGCTGTCGAACAGCGCATCGTGGAGCAGGAAGCCGGCGTTGATTTCCAGGTGGCCGCGCAACTGGTGCAGTTGGCAGTGGCGCTGCGGCGCCTGACCGATCATGACCTGGAGGAGACAGCCAGCACTCGATTGCTGGTGATGGCCGGCCGCCTGCACCGAAGCGGATTGCCGCTGCTGCAGGCGTGCCAGGCGGCCATCGTGGACGCCCTGACCGATGATGGAGATACCGCCGAAGCCCTGGGCGAAGTGGTGCGGGCCGTCATTGGCATTACGGCCTGAGCACGAAGGTTTCAGCGGTGGTGCTGTTGGACTCCTCTGCGGTCACCCGCTTGCAGCGCCGCCGCCTTTTCTTTCAACTGGGCTTCTTTGCCTTGTTTCTGCTGGCGCCGGCGCTTAACCTGCTTCGGTTCGACCTCAATGAAACCCAGTTGTGGTTTCTGGGGCAGCGGTGGAGTCTTGGCATAGATGCATTCCGTGCAGGCGAGATATCTGCCACGGAGGCAGCCCTGCATATCGTGACCCGGGCATTTCTCCCGGCCATGGCTGTTGTCGGCACATTTCTGGCTGTGGCCTGGCGCTATGGGCGTCTGTATTGCGGCTGGCTTTGCCCTCACTTCACGCTGGTAGAGATGCTCAATCAGGTGCTGTACCGCGCCAGTGGCCGTTTCAGTGTCTGGGAAAAACGCGGTCCAGTGGATGCGAAGGTTGAACCCTCGGCCAAGTGGTGGCCAGTGTTTTTCATGCTTTGCCTGATGTTTGGATTCGCTTGGGCCATCACCTTGCTGACCTATCTTTTGCCGCCTGCCGAGGTCTGGGGCAACCTCATGCGAGGGACGGCCACCCCTAACCAGGCGCGATTTCTCCTTGCTGGCACGCTGGTGTTCACATTGGAGTTCGCGTTTGCGCGCCATCTCTTCTGTCGCTTTGGGTGTGCCGTGGGTTTTTTCCAGAGTCTGGTATGGATGGCCAACCCCAAGGGCATGGTGGTGGCGTTCGATCGTGCCCGTGCCCGTGATTGTCGAAGCTGCCACACCGACCGGTTTTCGCATGGCGCTGCATGTGACAACGGATGCCCCATGCGCCTGCACCCACGCAACATCAAACGCATGATGTTTTCCTGCGTCCAGTGTGGGCAGTGTCTGGATGCCTGCGATGAATCACAGCAGGTCGAACAGGGAAGAGCGCCACTGCTGACATGGAAAATCGATGCTGACGCTGTGCGCGAGACCTTGCGCCAGCGCCGATCGGATCAGCAAGCGCGTGAACAACAGAAAGAGGTAGGCTGATGGAAGAGTGGGTAGGCTTTCAATGGCATCGTTTCATCGACAAAGTCGCGCGGCGTGACCATCCTGAAGCCGAAGTGTGTCTTGGCGATGTTCAGCGCAGCATCGGCATGCTGTTCCGGGCCGGCGGTGGCGCCCATGGCGTGCGTGTGGCGCCAGGCAGCGAACGGACGCACCGGTCGCATCGCCGTTGGCTCGAACGTGTTGCCGGTCGGGTCGATCGGGCCGCCACCGCACGGTTGGAGCCCGACGTGCTCTCACTGCCGGCCCAGTTATCGGTTTTCACCGAGCGTTCGCTCAATCGCTCGCTCTATCTCTGGCTGGCAGCCATGGCTGCGGTTCATGACAACTCCGGTGACTGGGTGGCAGACAATGTTCGGGCTACGCAGTCCGTGCTCGCCATGTTTCCCGGGCTTCGAGGGCAGTACCAGGAGCTGCGGCAAGCCCATCTGGCACTCCGGCCTGACCCTTCCAAGCTTTCGCGCCAGCAAGCGTCGGCAGAACTGACTGTGCAAGAGGCATTGCGAACAGGTGTGGCACCTGTTGGCGCTGGCAGCGTGAATGCAGAAGACGTCGCGCCGGTTTGGCTTTGGCTGGAATCGAGCGAAGCAGCACATCCTGGTATGGCCTTCGGCCAACCCCGAGGGGGAGAGGGCGAGCAAGGGACAAGCGAGACCAACCCAAGTCAGGGTGATGGGAAACGCAGACGCGCTCGTCGCGTGAAGGATGAGCGCGACAAGGCTCCATTGATGATGTTCTTTCGCGCTGAATCCATCCTGTCATGGGGTGAATTCGTCAAAGTCAATCGCGCCAGTGACGAAGACCCGAATGACAATGCGTCACAGGTCGCCAATGACATGGATGAACTCTCTGTTGCCAGCGGCGACGCCACCACCGCCGGGTCAGTGCGATTCGATCTGGACTTGCCCAGTGCCGCAGCAGACGACCTGCCATTGGGGCCTGGGCAGCGCTTTCCGGAGTGGAACTGGAAGCAAGGCCGCCTGCTGCCCGATCACTGCGCCATTCAGGAGCTGCGAAGCCTGCCATCTGAGCCCTTCAACCCCAGCCTTGCTCTTCGTACCACGGCCCGACGTGTGCGCCGGCGGATGGAGGTACTCAGGGCGGCTCCTCAATGGCTGAGACACCAGGCAGACGGCGATGAGCTGGATCTGGACGCAGTGGTTCACCACGAGGTGGCTCGCATGGGCGGTGAAGTGGTCACCGCCAGCCCATCCGTCTACAGGAGGCAGTCGAAGGAGCAACGTGACCTGGCGACGCTGCTTCTGGCCGACCTTTCCCTGTCCACGGACGCATATGCCTCGCAAACCCAGCGTGTCATCGATGTGATCCGTGACGGTCTCTATGTCTTTGGTGAATCACTGCACGCTGCGGGTGATCCCTTTTCGGTGCTCGGCTTCTCGTCGGTTCGCCGCCAGAATGTGCGGGTCCATCGAATCAAGGGCTTCGACGATCGGTGGGATAGCGCTACACGTGACAGAGTCGGGGCCATCAAGCCCGGCTACTACACACGCATGGGTGCCGCCATCCGCTTTGCGTCGGCACAATTGAGCAAACGTCCGGAGCGGCAAAAGCTGTTGCTGGTGCTCACCGATGGCAAACCCAATGATCTGGATGTCTACGAAGGGCGCTATGGTCTTGAAGACACGCGCCATGCGATTTTGGAAGCGCGCACACAAGGGTTGACGCCGTTCTGCATCACCATTGATGAGACGGCCAACGACTACTTGCCCATGCTGTTCGGCCACAACGGCTACGCGCTGGTGCGCCAGCCGCAAGATCTGGCTCAGCGCTTGACGCAGGCTTATCTTCAACTGCGCCGTCAGACCTGATCGTCTGGGCATGAGGCAAACGTCAGGGAAGTGACTCCTTTCTGTCACCCCCAGGGGTTACAGTTCAAGCCTGTTCTTTGCAGCGGATCGTCGAGCGCTTATGAACCTCTCCAACTTCGATCTCCCACGGTACCTGTCGATGCTTCCACTCTTTCAGGAAATGGGAGCGCCGGAACTTCAGCGCCTGGCGCAAGGGTGTCGGCTGCGCCAGATTGGTCGTGGCGATGACGTCTTCCGCACGGGAGAGCCATGCAGTGAATTTCACGTGACGGTCTCGGGGCAGATCAAGCTGTTTGCCATTTCTCCTGCAGGGCAGGAGAAGATCATCGAAATCGTCGGTCCGGGCAATACGTTTGCAGAAGCGCTCATGTTCATGGAGCGTCCCTACATCATCAACGCCCAGGCCCTTACAGAGACACTGCTGCTCAGCGTCAGTCGCGACGCTGTGTTGCAGGAAATTGCCAACGACAAGAATTTCTGCATGCGCATGCTCGCAGGGCTTTCTCGCCGCTTGCATGGCCTGGTCAACGACGTCCAGGCTTATTCGCTGCACAGTGGGGTCGAACGTGTCATCGGTTTTCTGCTGCGCGACGTACCCGACGATCTGCTGGCGGGCGAAGCGCCCGACGCGGCGCCCGTTCGCGTGGTCCTTCCCGTGAGCAAGGCGTCCATTGCCTCCAGGCTGTCCATGACCCCGGAGTATTTTTCGCGCGTTTTGCATGAGCTGGAGTCGAAAGGGCTCATCGAGATTGACAAACGCGACATACGAATCCCTGACCTCAAGAAGCTATCAGCACTCACGCCGGCGCTGACCTGATCAAGCATTGCCCTGTGTTGACGCAGGCTTGGCCGCAGCCCCGTACACTTGCGCACATGCTCATTCTCGGATTCGAATCTTCCTGCGATGAAACCGGCGTGGCCCTGGTCGATGCCGGTGTCGACGGCACGCCGCGCTTGCTCGGCCATGCCTTGCACAGCCAGATCGAGATGCACCAGGCCTACGGCGGCGTGGTGCCTGAACTGGCCAGCCGCGACCACATTCGCCGGGTGCTACCACTGACCGAATCCGTTCTGTCCCAGGCTGGTGTGGGGCTGGGCGCTGTCGATGCCATCGCCTACACGCGCGGCCCTGGCTTGGCCGGTGCGTTGCTGGTGGGCTCTGGCGTGGCCTGTGCGCTGGCCATGGCCTTGGACAGACCCGCCCATGGCATCCACCACCTGGAAGGCCATTTGCTCTCGCCTTTTCTCAGCGCCGATCCGCCATCGTTCCCGTTTGTGGCGCTGCTCGTCTCGGGCGGTCACAGCCAGCTGATGCAGGTCACGGGTGTGGGACAGTATGAATTGCTGGGTGAAACGATTGACGACGCAGCAGGCGAAGCCTTCGACAAATCGGCCAAGCTGCTCGGTCTGGGCTACCCTGGCGGTCCCGCGCTCTCTCGCATGGCGCAGTTGGGCGACCCGGAGAAATACAAGTTCCCGCGACCGCTCATGCACAGTGGCGACCTCGATTTTTCCTTTGCTGGCCTCAAGACGGCGGTGCTGACCCAGGTCAAGCGTCTGGCCAAGGTCAAGCTCGACGGGCCGGCCACCATGCATCTGGCCGACCCGCTGACCGAGCAGGAAAAGGCCGACGTGGCTGCCGGTGTTCAGGCGGCCATTGTGGAAGTGCTGGTGCGCAAGTCCATGAAAGCGCTCAAAGAGACGGGGCTGGACAGGCTGGTGGTCGCCGGTGGGGTAGGGGCCAATGCCCATTTGCGCGAGCAGCTCAATACTGCTTGCCGTGCCAAGGGCGTGCGGGTGCACTACCCGGAACTGCACCTGTGCACCGACAACGGAGCCATGATCGCTCTCGCGGCAGGGCTTCGAGCCCAGGCGGGTCTCCTCTCAGACGATGAAGACGCCACCCGCTACGCGTTTGATGTCAGGCCGCGCTGGCCACTGGCAGATTTGGCGCCGCCGGTATCTGGCTGAGCCCGCTTGCCGGCACTGGACAGGCCGGCCTGATCCGGGCCCGGTGCCACGCTGGCGTGGCACCAATGCGGTGTTTCGATAGCAGGAAACGCTGCACCCGCCATGTTTGGCAAAGCCATACGAAGTTTCAGGCTTCTGTAATTATGAATTACGAGGCTTGATACAATCCCGGCCCGAGTCCCTCTGTTGCAATGCAGCAGTTTCGCACAAACTTCTTCAAGGAGATGACCCAGGCCATGACTTTGCTCCGACCTGTCCGCCGACGCCTCTTCGCAGCCATCGCTGCTTCCATCAGTGCAGCCGCCCTGGCAAACGCCAGCTGGGCAGCAGAGGACCCAAAGCCAGAACCGATCCGCCTCGCCATGATCGAAGGGCTGTCCGGACCGTTCGCCAATACAGGGAAGGCTGTGTTCCGTAACCTCGTCTGGGCGGCGGAGCGCGTCAACGCCCGAGGCGGTGTCAAGTTGCCAGATGGCGCCCGGCCATTGCAGATTGATCGCTTCGACAGCAAAGGCAAGACGGAGGAGGCGATCGCTGCACTTCAGTCTGCCGTCGATCAGGGTGCCCGCATCATCATGCAGGGCAACTCCTCGGCAACGGCAGCGGGCCTGATCGAAACGATCGAGCGTCACAACCAGCGCATGCCTGAGAAGCAACTGGTTTTTCTCAACTACTCCGCTGTCGACCCGTCTCTGACCAATGAACGCTGCAGCTTCTGGCACTTTCGCTTCGACGCCCATGCGGACATGCGCATGACGGCTCTGATGAGCGTGCTGGCCAAAGACAAGGACTTGAAAAAGGTCTATCTCATCGGGCAGGACTACAGCTTCGGCCGCTCGGTGGTCAAGGAAGCCATGCGCCAACTGGCCGAAAAGCGCCCCGACATCGAAGTCGTCGGTGAAGAGTTGCACCCCATGGCCCGCATCAAGGACTTCGCTCCGTATGCCGCCAAGATTCGCGCCAGTGGTGCGCAGGCCGTCATCACCGGCAACTGGGGCAACGACCTCACACTGCTGGTCAAGGCAGCCAAGGAAAGCGGATTCGACGGCAGCTTCTATACCTTCTACGGCAATGCCCTGGGTGCACCTGCTGCGATGGGCAGTGCCGGAATCGGCAAAGTGGTGGCCGTGGCTGACTGGTTCCCCAACCAGCCCCAGGCCGAATCCCGGACCTTTTATGAGTCGTTCCGCCAGCGCTTCCCCGACCCGGCCGACGACTATGTCCACATGCGCATGAACCTCATGATCGAGGCGCTCGCCAAAGCCATCGAGAAAGCCGGCAAGGTAGATGCCAAAGCCATTGCCTATGCGCTGGAAGACAGCAGCACAAGCCTGGCCGGGCAGACTGCCACGGTTCGAGCTGCCGACCACCAGGTGCAGCAGCCCTTGGCCGTCGCCGTCATGGAGCGCCAGGGGGCGGAAGGCACACTTTTCGATGTGGAAGGCTCTGGCTACGGATTCAAAGTTGTCCGTCAGCTGACGGCAGAGCAGGCAGCCATGCCACACACCTGTAATATGGTCAGACCGTGAACTGAAACGCCATTGACCCGGCCGCGTTCGAGTGGCTTGCCGGTCAGCTCAGGGCATGGGTCTTGTGTCCCGGGAAAGGCATTGCCATGCGGTCAGTGGTAGAACAATTGCAGGAATCGCGTATCCGGGAGGTGGCCAACGAAGGCCTGGGCCTCCCGGATGTTCTGCGCTTCTGGTTTGGCGAGAGTGACGAGGTCACCCCTGCAGTCATTCGTGATGCAGCGGCAGCTTCCTTGCAGGCTGGCGAAACGTTTTATGCGCAGAATCTGGGTCTGCCAGAGTTGCGGCATGCGATTGCCGGCTATACCCACGTGCTGCATCCACGGCATGACACCGGCCACTGGTTCGATCGCATTGCGGTCACGGCTGGTGGCGTCAACGGTCTGATGCTGGCCTGTCAGACCCTGGTCGACGCTGGCGACCGCGTGGTCGGGGTCACACCGGTGTGGCCCAATCTGATTGCACAGCCCAGAATCATGGGCGCCGACATGGTCACAGTGCCCTTGCAACCTGTGCAGGGCGGTCCGAATGCCGGTGCCTGGCAGCTCGACATGGACCGCCTGCTCGATGCCATCACACCGCAGACGCGACTGCTCATCCTCAACGCACCCAACAACCCCACCGGCTGGACGCTGACCCCCGCAGAACAGCAAACCATCCTCGACCATTGCCGCCGCACCGGCACCTGGGTTCTGGCTGACGAGGTTTATGAGCGCTTGTATTACCCGGATCATCATTCATCGGTGCCGGTGAACCGCGCCGGCGGCGCAGGGCAGGGGGCATCATCACCCAGTTTTCTCGATATCGCCGAACCCGACGAGCGCCTCATCGTCATCCACAGTTTCTCCAAGAGCTTTCTGATGACAGGTTGGCGTCTGGGCTGGATGGTCCTGCCGGCCAGTCTCACTGCGCAGGTGGCCAAGCTCATCGAATTCAACACCTCGTGCTCGCCCGTGTTCGTTCAGCGGGGCGCCATGGTTGCCCTGCAACATGAAGAGAGCATCACGCCACCTTTGGTGCGTCATCTCCGCCATTGCAGGGACACGCTCCTGCCGCTGCTGCAAGAGGTCCCTGGCGTTCAGGTGGCGTCACCATTGGGCGGGATGTACGCCTTCTTCCGACTGGACGCGCACCCCGACTGCCTCACCACCGCCAAGCGGCTGGTCAGAGAGGCGGGGCTTGGACTGGCACCCGGCAGTGCATTCGGTGACGAAGCCAAGGGCTGGTTGCGCTGGTGCTTCGCCAGCCACGATGTGGCGCGGCTGGCGCAAGGCGTTGATCGCCTGTCAGCGTGGCTCAGCCGCCAGTGATGTGGAAAACTGCTCGACTCGGCCTATGTCTCGGCTGGTGTGCTCAGTCCTTCGGCCAGCCAGTCAAACACAAGACGAATGCGACGTGAGGTGCGCAACTCCCGGTGCGTGACCAGCCAGACCGGAAATTTCACCGCCGGCACATCGTCCAGCACCCTGACGACGTCAGGGGTCGCCCTGGCCATCTCATCCATCATGACCGCGATGCCCAGGCCTTGTTGCATCAGCGCCCAATTGGCCACTGAGTGATCTGCATAACAACTGAAACTCGCTTCGGTGATGGGCAACCCATGCTGCTGCATGTAGGCGAGGTAGTTCCCTGTCCGGTCCGAACCGATGAAGTCATGCTGTGCTGCGTCCGCTGCGGTGCGTGGGTGCCCGTTCATGGCGACCCAGGCCTTTGACGCATAGAAACTGGCCGTCGCTTCGCGCAACAGGCGCCCGATCAGATCCGGCTCCTCTGGCCGCACGTGCCTGACCGCGATGTCGGCCTCGCGACGCCGCAAGTCACTGAGCGTGTTGGACGAGACCAGATCAATCGATATTCCTGGCGCGCTTTCTCGAAGTGAGCGAATCAATGGTGGCAGAAGGTAGGCTGCAACAGCATCGGTGGCGGACACTGACACCGTTCCTTCCACCATCTGCGACCGACCGGTGGCGGCCAGGCCGAGTTCATTGGCAGCGATGCCCATGGCTTTGGCGTGCTCCAGCAGGTCAAGACCAGTGTCCGTCAGCACCATGGACTTGCCCACGCGTTCGAACAGGGTGACCCCAAGGTCTTGCTCGATGCACGCCACCTGCCGGCTCAGAGTCGGCTGGGAGAGCCCGAGCTTGCGGGCTGCCGCCGAAAGCGATCCGGTCTGGGCAGTCTCCAGAAAGGCGCGCAAGTGATTCCAGTCCAAGGTCTTTTCCTTCGCGTTTTCAGGTGCTTATGCGTTATTGCATAACAAATCTGCAATTTATCGCAATTCCATCAAATCTGATGCATGGATACGATGACAGGCATTGAATGTCATTGCCGCTGAAGACTTCAGCGCCGGTGGCCTGACTGAGCCGGAGGTCAATCGAGATGATCTGTGGCCTGCCTTCACCACTCTCGAACCGGATTGAAACGAACATGCCGACGAACCCTGCCATCTCCTCACCGCCTAAAGCCCCCATGGGTCCGGGGAGCTTTGAAAAAGCTGTGTTCTGGGATCGAATTGCTCGCAAATACGCAGCAAGTGCGATCGCGGACGAAGCTGGCTATGAGCGGTCCCTCAAGCGAGTACTGGCACTGCTTTCGCCTTCGCAGCAAGTGCTGGAAATCGGATGCGGCACTGGCTCCACAGCGCTCCGGCTGGCGCCCGGTGTCGGTCAGATGCTGTCCACGGATGTCTCTGACGAGATGATCGCCATCGCCCGGGAAAAGCTGGCAGCCCGCCCCCTGGCCAATTTGCGTTTTGCGGTGGCAGATGCGGACGCCCCCTGTCATGCAGAAGAGGCATTCGATGCGGTGCTGGCGTTCAACCTGCTTCATCTTGTAGACGACCTCGCCGGCGCCCTGTCGTCCATGTCGAGCGCCCTGAAGCCGGGAGGCCTCTTTATCTCCAAGACACCTTGTCTCGGCCTGATGAACCCCTTGCTCCACTGGATCGCCCTGCCTGTGATGAAGGCATTGGGCAAGGCGCCACCCGTCCAGGTGTTCGACGCCAGCGAACTCGAGAGTGCCATCCGTCAGGCAGGGTTCGAGGTTCTGTCGGTCGAATGGCATGCCTCCAAAGGCAAGGATGTGCGCCCATTCATCGTGGCGCGCAAGCCCTTGAAGACCAGCGCTCCTGGCGTTCCCTGACCAGCACTGCATCTGGTCCGGCTTCTTCGGCTCCTTCGTCCTGTTTTCTGACGCCCAGGTTTGTGCCCAATGGCCGGGCAGGGCGGTGCTTTGCCTGTGTCCGCCAGTTTCGCCTGTTCCTGTTCTCTACTTTGCCCATTAACTTTGCCCATTGAGGGGGTTCGCCATGTCATCTCGTTCCATTTCCCGACGCTCGCCCAGCCCATGGCGAGTCGGCGCAGAGTTGCTCGCCGCGCTGGTGCTGGCTGCAGGCCTGCTCGCCGCCTGTGGCGGGGGCGCTAGCGATGACGGTGGAGGTAGCGGCTCCGGGGATTTGTTCATGCGGGCCAATATCAACGGCAGGACGGTGGAATACCGCCAGTTCGCTGTGGCAGCCCTTTACCCGTACCAGGGCAAGGCAGACGGCTTGCTGACGGCCGGCGCCGTGCAGGGCAGCCAGACCTACCCGTCCATAGGCATACAGCTCATCGACGCCAGCGGCGTCAAAGGCAAGACCTATCAGGAAAGCGAGCTGGGCCCCAGCTTTCGCTACAGCCCCAAGGAAAACGAGCACTATATTTCGGGTGTTGGGCCCGAGATGGACTTCAAGGTGACGGTCACAGGTGTGTCAGACGGCATCATGCGGGGCACCTTCAGTGGCACCATCCATGATGAAGCGTCAGAAGGGCGCCAGACCACGTGGGCGGTGACCAATGGGGCATTTGCACTGGAAATTCGCCGTCCCTGAGCTTCTCCTGAGCGCCCGTCAGTCGCACTGTGGCGGAATTTTGCTCGTTTGTAAGGGCTGGGCTATAATCAAAGGCTGCCGCGTCTATCTGGCCGGCAATATCACGCCTGAAGCGGCGCCCCCAATCGGAGGGGAATGGCTGCCTCAGGACGCAAGTCCATTGAAGGAATCATCATGATCGACCAAACCGTCAAGGCCGGTGTCATCAAAGACAACGCCCGTAGCGCCAACGACACTGGCAGCCCAGAAGTTCAAGTGGCCATCCTGACCGCTCGCATCAACGAGTTGACCCCGCACTTCCAGCAGAACAAGAAAGACCACCACGGTCGTCGCGGCCTGCTGCGCATGGTCAGCCGCCGTCGCAAGCTGCTGGACTACCTCAAGTCCAAGGATGCCAACCGTTACCTTGCTCTGATCCAGAAGCTGGGCCTGCGCAAGTAATCCACACGGAGCACCTGCACACAGTCAAAACGCCTGAGTTGGTTCGCTGGCTCGGGCGCTTTTGTTTGTTGGCAGGCTCCATGTATCGCCGGAGAGCCTGACTGCAGATCGAAGCTGTGTCATTCCAGAGCGACTTTCCCCCTCCAGCGGCGGGGGAGCCCCTCTGGAATGGCATCGTTTTCTGAGCCGACTCTCCACCATCAGTTGTGTGGCATAGCCGCACGCGACATCTGATGCTCTCGCGCGCCAAGCGATGGCGCCGGGACACTCAGACCCAAAGGAGATAACCATGACGATGTTCAACAAAGTCACCAAGACCTTCCAGTGGGGCCAGCATTCGGTCACCATGGAAACCGGCGAAATCGCTCGCCAGTCCAGCGGCGCCGTGCTGGTGGACATGGAAGGCACCGTGGTGCTGGCCACCGTGGTCGCCAAGAAGGAAGCCAAGCCCGGCCAGGATTTCTTTCCCCTGACCGTCGACTACATCGAGAAGACCTACGCCGCCGGTAAGATCCCTGGCAGCTTCTTCAAGCGCGAAGGCCGCCCCAGCGAACTCGAAACGCTGACCAGCCGCCTGATCGACCGCCCCATTCGCCCACTGTTCCCTGAAGGCTTCTTCAACGAAGTCCAGGTGGTCATCCACACCGTCTCGCTCAACCCTGAAGTTGATGCCGACATCGCCGCCATGATCGGCACCAGCGCTGCGCTGGCCGTCAGCGGCATCCCGTTCAACGGCCCGATTGGCGCCGCTCGCGTGGGTTACGTCAATGGTGAGTACGTGCTCAACCCTGGCCAGACCGAGCGCAAGAACTCCAAGCTGGACCTGATCGTGGCTGGCACCGAAGCTGCCGTGCTGATGGTGGAATCCGAAGCCGATCAGTTGCCTGAAGATGTGATGCTCAGCGCCGTCGTGTTCGGCCACGAGCAGGGCAACATCGCCATCAACGCCATCAACGACCTGGTGCGCGAGGCTGGCAAGCCCGAGTGGACCTGGGAAGCCCCGGTCCGCGACGAAGATCTCATCGCCAAGGTCGAAGGCCTGGGCAAAGAGAAGCTGGTCGCTGCCTACCAGATCCGCAACAAGCAAGCCCGCACCCAGGCTTGCCGCGAAGCCTACGCCGCCGTCATGGCTGGCCTGACCGAAGCCGGTGTCGAGTTCGACAGCGTCAAGGTCGAAGGTCTGTTGCACGACGTTGAAGCTGAAATCGTTCGTGGCCAGATTCTGGCCGGCGAGCCACGCATCGACGGTCGCGACACCCGCACCGTTCGCCCCATCGAAATCCGCAACGGCGTGCTGCCACGCACCCATGGCTCGGCCCTGTTCACCCGTGGTGAAACCCAGGCCCTCGTGGTGGCCACGCTCGGTACCGACCGCGATGCCCAGCGTATCGACGCCCTGGCTGGCGAATTCGAAGACCGCTTCATGCTCCACTACAACATGCCTCCGTTCGCCACCGGCGAAACCGGTCGCGTGGGCAGCCCCAAGCGTCGCGAAATCGGCCACGGCCGTCTGGCCAAGCGCGCACTGATCGCCGCACTGCCGAGCAAGGACGATTTCCCGTACACCATCCGTGTGGTCTCCGAGATCACCGAGTCCAACGGTTCTTCTTCCATGGCTTCCGTCTGCGGCGGCTGCCTGGCCCTGATGGACGCCGGCGTGCCGATGAAAGCCCACGTGGCGGGTATCGCCATGGGCCTGATCAAGGACGGCAACCGATTCGCGGTGCTGACCGACATCCTGGGTGACGAGGACCACCTCGGCGACATGGACTTCAAGGTGGCTGGTACCACCAATGGCGTGACCGCTTTGCAAATGGACATCAAGATCCAGGGCATCACCAAGGAAATCATGCAGGTGGCACTGGCTCAGGCCAAGGAAGCTCGCATGCACATCCTGGGCAAGATGCAGGAAGCCATGAGCGAAGCCAACACCGAGATCTCCAGCTTCGCGCCTCGTCTGTACACCATGAAGATCAATCCGGAGCGCATCCGCGACGTGATCGGCAAGGGCGGCGCCACCATCCGTGCCCTGACGGAAGAGACCGGTACCCAGATCGACATCGCCGAAGACGGCACCATCACCATCGCCTCGACTGACGGCGACAAGGCGGAAGAGGCCAAGCGCCGCATCGAAGAGCTCACCGCCGAAGTGGAAGTGGGCAAGGTCTACGAAGGCCCGATCACCAAGATTCTGGACTTCGGCGCACTGGTCAACCTGCTGCCCGGCAAGGATGGTCTGCTGCACATCAGCCAGATCGCCCACGAGCGCGTTGAGAAGGTCACCGACTACCTCAAGGAAGGTCAGGTGATCAAGGTCAAAGTCCTCGAGACCGACGACAAGGGCCGCGTCAAGCTGTCCATGAAGGCGCTGATCGACCGCAATGCTGCCCCTGCTGCCGAGCAGCAGCAGCAACAGCAGCAGCAGTAATCGGTGCAGGCCGGAGAGGTGGCAGCCGCTGCCTTTCCGTGCTTCAGCCATTGGAAGCTCGAGAGACCTGTCGCCACATGTCCATGAAAGCCATTGAAATCAGCAGCTTCGGTGCGCCAGAGGTGCTCCGCGTTGCCGAGCGCCCGGTGCCTGTCGCAGGCGAGGGTGAGGCACTGATCCGCGTCAGTGCCTTTGGCATCAACCGGCCAGACGTCCTGCAGCGCGCCGGGTTCTATCCGCCGCCACCTGGCGCCTCTGATCTTCCCGGCCTCGAAGTGGCTGGCGTGATCGAAGCGGGTGATGCACAGGCGCTGGCCGAGGCCGGCCTGGCTGTCGGCGATCGTGTCTGTGCACTGGTCGCTGGTGGTGGCTACGCCCAGTTGTGCGTCGCCCCGGTGGCGCAGTGTCTGCCTGTTCCGGAAGGACTGGATGACGTCGCGGCGGCTTCGCTGCCCGAAACCTACTTCACCGTCTGGAGCAATGTGTTCGATCGCGCCAGGCTTCAGCCGGGCGAGACCTTGCTGATCCAGGGTGGCAGCAGCGGCATCGGCGTCACGGCCATTCAGCTGGGCAAGGCCTTTGGTGCCCGCGTCATCGTCACGGCAGGCTCTGAAGAGAAGTGCCAGGCATGCCTGGCACTCGGCGCCGACCACGCCATCAACTACAAGTCGCAGGACTTCGTGGAAGAGGCCAAGGCACTGACGGACGGCCAGGGTGTGAACGTCATTCTGGACATGGTCGCCGGGGACTACGTCGCTCGAGAAGTGGAGTGCCTGGCCGAAGATGGCCGGCTGGTGATCATCGCCGTGCAAGGTGGTGTCAACGCGGGCTTCAATGCCGGCCTCGTGCTGCGGCGGCGCCTTGTCATCACTGGCGCAACGCTGCGGCCGCGGCCCGTTGCCTTCAAGGCGCAGATTGCCAGTGCATTGCGCGAGAAGGTGTGGCCCATGTTTGCCGACGGAAAGATCAAACCGGTCATTCACTCGGTCATGCCGGCAGCGGATGCCGACAAGGCGCATGCGCTCATGGAGTCGAACAAGCACATCGGCAAGATTGTGCTCACCTGGTGAATGCCAGGCGTCGAGGAGAAAAAAGAGATGAAGAAACTGATCGCAGGCAACTGGAAAATGAATGGTGACCTCGCTTCCAACGAAGCACTGGTCAAAGCCATGCTCGCCGATATCGGCACTCCTTCTTGCAATGTGGCCTTGTGCTCGCCGGCGCTGTACCTGGGACAACTGCAGTCCTTGCTCAAGGGCAGCCCGATCGCCTGGGGTTCTCAAGATGTGTCCGCCCAGGAAAAGGGTGCATTCACCGGCGAGATCAGCGCCACCATGCTGCGCGACTTTGAATGCCGTTACGCCATTGTTGGGCATTCCGAGCGTCGCCAATACCATGGCGAGACCGATGAGGCCGTGGCGACCAAGGCTCAGCGCGCATTGAACGCCGGCATCACGCCCATTGTCTGTGTCGGCGAAACCCTGGCGCAACGTGAAGCCAACGAAACCGAAGCTGTGGTCAAGCGTCAGCTGGCAGCCGTGATTCACGCGGTCGGCCATTGCATCAGCGAGATCGTAGTGGCCTACGAGCCAGTCTGGGCCATCGGGACGGGCAAGACCGCCACGCCGGAGCAGGCGCAGCAGGTTCACGCTGTTCTTCGTGCCCAGATCGCAGCGGCATCCGAGCACCCGGAGCGTGTCCAGATTCTCTACGGCGGCAGCATGAACGCAGCCAATGCTGCCAGCCTGCTTTCGCAGCCTGATATCGACGGTGGCCTGATTGGCGGCGCCTCTCTCAAGGCTGCAGATTTTCTGCAAATTGTTCGGGCGGCCGGCTGAAGTCTGCCGTCCACCTCTTCCAACGGAGCAAACATGAACGCATTTCTGTCCATTCTTCAGGTTGTCCAGTTGCTGGCAGCCATTGGCATGATCGGCCTTATCCTGATGCAACACGGTAAAGGTGCTGATGCCGGAGCAGCCTTTGGCGGCGGTGCCGGTTCTGCCAGCCTGTTCGGTGCCACGGGTGGTGCTAACTTTCTTTCACGCACCACGGCTGTTCTGGCAACCGTGTTTCTGGTCGCCACGCTGGCGCTGGCCTATCTGGGCAACCAGTCTGCACCTGCGGCGTCCACGGGGTCGGTCCTGGAAGGCGCAGCGCCATCGGCACCTGCAGAGACGGCGCAGCCAGCTGAAACCGGCGCCGTTACTGCGCCTGCGGCCGTGACAGACGAGCCTGCGGCCCAGAAGGAATCCACTGAAGCGCCATCCGGAGCCGCTCAGATCCCTGGCCAGTGAACACTTTCGCTTGCGTTTTGGCGATCATCCGATCGCCAGAACCAAGACGAAAAAAAATTACTGTTCAAAATGAGAGTTTGCTCGAAATTTTGCTCTGTTTCAGGGTAAACTCCTAGGTTGTCAGCAAGACCTGCATTGAACCTCGCAGGTCGCTCAAAGCAGACCCTAAGCCGACGTGGTGAAATTGGTAGACACGCTATCTTGAGGGGGTAGTGGCGAAAGCTGTGCGAGTTCGAGTCTCGCCGTCGGCACCAGATTTAGCCAACGTGGCCCGCTTCGCGGGCCATGCCAGCGGAATACACACGATGAGTCTTGAGCAATACCTTCCCGTCCTCCTGTTCATTCTGGTCGGGGTTGCCGTAGGCATCATTCCGCAAGTACTGGGCTTCATCCTGGGCCCCAATCGCCCGGACCCAGAAAAGAATTCTCCCTACGAATGCGGCTTCGAAGCTTTCGAAGACGCTCGCATGAAGTTCGATGTCCGCTACTACCTGGTGGCCATCCTCTTCATTCTTTTCGACCTCGAGATCGCTTTTCTGGTTCCCTGGGCCGTCGCATTGACCGACATTGGCTCTCACGGTTTCTGGTCAGGCGTGATCTTCCTTTTTGATCTGCTCGTAGGTTTCATCTACGCGTGGAAAAAAGGCGCGCTGGACTGGGAGTAACTCCCGCCGTCCTGCCCGACCTCGGGCTTCGCGTGGCTGCAGGCTGCGCGTGCACAGGAGCTGTTCATGATTGAAGGTGTTTTCAAGGAAGGCTTCGTTACCACGAGCTACGACTCCGTGGTTAACTGGGCCAAGACGGGTTCGCTGTGGCCCATGACTTTCGGCCTCGCCTGCTGCGCGGTCGAGATGATGCATGCGGCGGCAGCTCGCTATGACATCGCGCGCTTCGGCGCCGAGGTGTTCCGTGCCAGTCCCCGTCAGTCGGATCTGATGATTGTTGCCGGCACGCTGTGCAACAAGATGGCGCCCGCATTGCGCAAGGTCTACGACCAGATGGCAGAGCCACGCTGGGTGATCTCCATGGGCTCCTGTGCCAATGGCGGTGGTTACTACCACTACAGCTATTCGGTGGTGCGAGGCTGTGACCGCATTGTTCCAGTGGATGTCTATGTGCCAGGCTGTCCCCCCACTGCCGAGGCGCTGATCTACGGGATCATCCAGCTGCAGCAGAAGATCCGTCGCACCAACACCATCGCCCGCGCCTGAGGGCGGGACCGGGATTCAAGCGAAAGACTCCACTGGTATGAGCGAAAACGCAAGCAAAACGGCTGTCACGGCTGAGCAGATCCAGCAAGCGGTTCAAGCTGCGCTGGGAGACAAAGCCCAGTCGATCGACATTCAGCACGAAGAAGTCACGGTCACCATCAAGGCTGCGGACTATTTCGAAGCCATGCAGACGCTGCGTGACCATGAGGCCACCCGGTTCGAGCAGTTGATCGACTTGTGCGGTATCGACTATTCGGCCTATGGTGATGGCCGATGGGATGGGTTGCGCTTTGCTGCCATCAGTCACTTGCTGTCGGTCAGCCTCAACCAGCGTCTGCGCGTTCGCGTGTTTGCCGCTGATGACGATTTCCCGGTGGTCCCTTCGGTGACGACCATCTGGAATTCGGCCAACTGGTATGAGCGCGAGGCGTTCGATCTCTATGGTGTGGTCTTTGAAGGTCACAACGACCTGCGCCGCATCCTGACCGACTACGGCTTCATCGGGCACCCCTTCCGCAAGGACTTCCCGCTCTCCGGCAATGTCGAGATGCGCTACGACGCCGAACGCGCGCGCGTGGTCTACGAGCCGGTCACGATCGAGCCGCGCGAAATCACGCCGCGAGTCATCCGTGAAGACAACTACGGAGGCCTGCACTGAAGGCTGGCGCCTGAGGCGGACAAGACATGGCAGAAATCAAGAACTACACCCTGAACTTCGGTCCTCAACACCCGGCCGCGCACGGCGTGCTGCGCCTGGTGCTGGAGCTGGACGGTGAAGTGGTCGAGCGGGCTGACCCGCACATCGGCCTGCTGCACCGCGCGACCGAAAAGCTGGCAGAGCACAAGACCTTCATCCAGTCGCTTCCCTACATGGATCGTCTGGACTATGTGTCCATGATGTGCAACGAGCACGCCTACTGCCTGGCCATCGAAAAGCTGCTCGGCATTGAGGTGCCCATCCGCGCGCAGTACATCCGAGTGATGTTCAGCGAGATCACCCGCCTGCTCAACCACCTGATGTGGCTGGGTTCGCACGGTAACGACTGCGGCAGCTCGACCATCCTGATCTACGCGTTCCGCGAGCGTGAAGACCTGTTCGACATGTACGAGGCCGTCTCCGGCGCCCGCATGCACGCAGCGTACTTCCGTCCAGGCGGCGTGTACCGCGACCTGCCTGACTCCATGCCGCAGTACACCGCCAGCAAGGTGCGCAATGCGGCCGGTGTGGCAGCCCTCAACGAAAACCGCAAGGGTTCGTTGCTGGACTTCATCGACGACTTCACGCAGCGCTTCCCCAAGTACCTGGAGGAATACCACACGCTGCTGACCGACAACCGCATCTGGAAGCAGCGCACGGTGGGCATTGGTGTGGTCACGCCTGAGCGTGCCTTGAACCTGGGCATGACCGGCCCCATGCTGCGTGGCTCGGGCATCGCCTGGGACCTGCGCAAGAAGCAGCCCTACGATGTCTACGATCAGGTGGATTTCGACGTCCCGGTCGGCAAGACGGGCGATACCTACGACCGCTATCTCGTCCGCATGGAAGAGATGAAGCAGTCCAACCGCATCATCAAGCAGTGCGTGAACTGGTTGCGTGCCAACCCCGGCCCGGTGATCACCGACAACCACAAGGTGGCGCCGCCATCGCGCGAGTCGATGAAGTCGAGCATGGAAGAGCTGATCCACCACTTCAAGCTCTTCACCGAAGGCTTCCACGTACCGGAAGGTCAGGCGTACGCTGCTGTCGAACACCCGAAAGGCGAGTTCGGCATCTACATGGTCAGCGACGGTGCGAACAAGCCTTACCGCCTGAAGATCCGGGCCCCCGGCTTCGCCCACCTGGCCACGATGGATGAAATGGCCAAAGGCCACATGCTGGCCGACGCGGTGGCGATCATCGGCACCATGGACATTGTTTTCGGAGAGATTGACCGATGAGCGCCAGTCATTCTTCAGCACCGCAAGCGGTCACGGCGATGACCCTGAGCGATGCCACCCGTGCTCGCTTCGATCGCGAAGTGGCCAAGTACCCAGCAGAGCACAAGCAGTCGGCCGTGATGGCTTGCCTGTCGATCGTGCAGCAGGAGCAGGGCTTTGTGAGCCGCGAGGCAGAGCAGGCCATTGCCGAGTATCTCGAGATCGCTCCGATGGCGGTGCACGAAGTCACTACCTTCTACAACATGTACAACCAGCAGCCGGTGGGCAAGTACAAGCTCAACGTCTGTACCAACCTGCCTTGCCAGCTGCGCGGTGGCAATGAGGCGCTGGCACATCTGGCCAAACGCCTGGGCATCAACATGGGCGAGACCACGGCCGATGGCATGTTCACACTGCAGCAATGCGAGTGCCTGGGGGCCTGCGCGGACGCACCGACCATGCTGGTCAACGACCGCAAGATGTGCAGCTTCATGAGCACCGACAAGCTCGACCAGCTCATTGACGGCCTCAAGGCCGCGGAGGGCAAGTGATGAACGCCCAGCAAGTACTCGACCAATTCAGCTCCACCGGCGTGGAGACCTGCTTTCACGAGCGCAACATCGAACCCCAGATCTATGCCGGCCTGAACGGCAGCAACTGGTCAATCAAGGACTACGAAGCCCGCGGTGGCTACCAGGCCTTGCGCAAGATCCTGGGCAAGGACGGTGGCGCAGGCATGACCCAGGATGAGGTCATCGCCGAGGTCAAGGAATCGGCACTGCGCGGTCGTGGTGGTGCAGGCTTCCCGACCGGCCTGAAGTGGAGCTTCATGCCTCGCCAGTTTCCGGGCCAGAAGTATCTGGTCTGCAACTCGGATGAGGGCGAGCCAGGCACTTGCAAAGACCGTGACATCCTGATGTTCAACCCGCACATCGTCATCGAAGGCATGGCGATCGCGGCATACGCGATGGGCATCAGCGTGGGTTACAACTACATCCACGGCGAGATCTTCGAGGTGTACGAGCGCTTCGAAGCCGCGCTGGAAGAGGCGCGCGCAGCGGGCTATCTCGGCGACAACCTCTTTGGCAGCAACTTCAGCTTCCAGTTGCATGCGCACCATGGCTTCGGTGCCTACATCTGCGGCGAGGAAACGGCGCTGCTCGAATCGCTGGAGGGCAAGAAAGGCCAGCCGCGCTTCAAGCCGCCATTCCCGGCCAGCTTTGGCCTGTACGGCAAGCCCACCACCATCAACAACACCGAGACCTTTGCGGCCGTTCCATGGATCATCCGCAACGGTGGCGCTGCCTACCTGGCCTGCGGCAAGCCCAACAATGGCGGCACCAAGATCTTCTCGGTCAGTGGCGACGTCAACAACCCGGGCAACTTTGAGGTGCCCATGGGCACCCCGTTCTCCAAGTTGCTCGAGCTCGCAGGTGGTGTGCGCACCGGCCGCCAGCTCAAGGCCGTGATTCCAGGCGGATCGTCTTCGCCTGTGCTGCCTGCGGACATCATCATGGAGTGCACGATGGATTACGACTCCATCGCCAAGGCTGGCTCCATGCTGGGTTCGGGCGCCGTGATCGTCATGGACGATTCGCGCGACATGGTCGACTCCCTGCAGCGACTGTCCTATTTCTACATGCACGAGTCCTGCGGCCAGTGCACCCCCTGCCGGGAAGGTACCGGCTGGCTGTGGCGCCTGGTGGACCGTATCAACCGTGGCGAAGGCCGTCCGGAAGACATGGACCTGCTCGATAACGTGGCCGAGAACATCATGGGCCGCACGATTTGTGCGCTTGGTGACGCCGCCGCCATGCCGGTGCGCGCCATGCTCAAACATTTCCGGCATGAGTTTGCGGCCAGGATCCGCACAGAAGAACCGGCATCTGCACAGGTGTGAATTCGGGAAACAACATGGTTGAAATCGAACTCGACGGACAGAAGGTAGAAGTGCCGCCAGGCAGCATGGTGATGCATGCGGCCGAGAAGGCTGGCACCTACATCCCGCACTTCTGCTACCACAAGAAACTCTCCATCGCCGCCAACTGCCGCATGTGCCTGGTGGACGTGGAAAAGGCCCCCAAGGCCATGCCGGCCTGCGCCACGCCTGTGACGCAGGGCATGATCGTTCGCACCAAGTCCGAGAAGGCCATCAAGGCCCAGCAATCGGTCATGGAGTTCCTGCTGATCAACCACCCGCTGGATTGCCCCATCTGCGACCAGGGCGGTGAGTGTCAGCTGCAGGATCTGGCTGTGGGCTACGGCGGCGGCAGCTCGCGCTACGAAGAAGAGAAGCGCGTGGTGTTCCACAAGAACGTGGGTCCACTGATCTCCATGGAAGAGATGAGCCGTTGCATCCACTGCACGCGCTGCGTCCGTTTCGGTCAGGAAATCGCTGGCGACATGGAGCTGGGCATGTCTCACCGTGGTGAGCACGCCGAGATCGAAACTTTTGTCGGCCGCACGGTGGACTCCGAGCTGTCCGGCAACATGATCGACATCTGCCCTGTGGGCGCCTTGACCAGTAAGCCATTCCGCTACAGCGCCCGCACCTGGGAACTGTCGCGCCGCAAGACGGTCAGCCCGCACGACTCCACCGGTGCCAACCTCGTGGTGCAGGTCAAGAACCATCAGGCCATGCGCGTGGTGCCCTTCGAGAACGAAGCTGTGAACGAGTGCTGGATCGCCGACCGCGATCGTTTCTCTTACGAAGCGCTCAACGGCGAAGATCGCCTGACGCAACCCATGCTCAAGCAGGGCGGCGAATGGAAAGAAGTCGACTGGCAGACGGCTCTGGAATACGTGGCCAACGGCCTGCGCCAGATCAAGAACGACCACGGCTCCAACGCGCTGGGTGTTCTGGCCAGTCCGCACAGCACGGTGGAAGAACTGGCACTGGCCGGCGCACTGGTGCGCGGCCTGGGCAGCGACAACATCGATGCCCGCTTGCGCCACGCCGATTTCAAGAACGCCGTTGCCGCAGGCAAAGCTCGTTGGCTGGGCCTGGCGATTGAAGACCTTTCGCACCTGTCCGCTGCGCTGATCCTGGGTTCCAACCTGCGCAAGGATCACCCGCTGTTTGCACAGCGCATCCGTCAGTCAGCCCGCAGGGGCGGCAAGATCCACGCATTGACGAACGGTGCTGTGGACTGGGCCATGCCGCTGGCGTCGGTCAGCCAGGTGCCTGCGGGCGACTGGGGCAAAGCATTGGCTGGCATTGCGGTGGCTGTGGCGCAGGAGAAAGGTGTTCCGGCACCAGTGGCCGTTGAAACAACGGATGCTGCCAAGGCCGTGGCCAAGTCTCTGCTCAAGGGCGAGAACAAGGCAGTGCTGCTGGGCAATGCCGCTGCTCATCACGAAAAGGCTTCCAGCCTGCTGGCTCTGGCCAACTGGATCGCCCAGGAAACTGGCGCCAAGGTGGGTTACCTCACCGAAGCGGCGAACACGGTGGGCGCGCAGCTGGTGGGTGCACAGCCACAAGCTGCCGGCCTCAATGCCAGCCAGATGCTCGCACCCGGTGCGCTCAAGGCAGCTTTGCTGCTGGGCGTTGAGCCCGGTGCAGACACGGCAGTGGCAGGCGATGCGCTGGCCGCCGCCGAGATGGTGGTCACGCTCAGCCCGTTCAAGACCAACCTGGACATCAGCGACGTGCTGCTGCCGGTGGCACCTTTCACGGAGACGTCTGGCAGTTTCGTCAACGCAGAAGGGCGCCTGCAGAGTTTCAATGCTGTGGTCCGGCCGCTGGGTGAGACCCGTCCCGCCTGGAAGGTGTTGCGCGTACTGGGCAACCTGCTGGAGTTGTCTGGCTTTGATGCCGACTCCTCGCAGGCGGTTCTGGCTTCTGCTCTGCCTGGCGTTGTCAACGGTGAGCAAGTGCCAGCAGCCCGGCTGTCCAACGGCGACAGCGGCGCGGCAGCTGCGGCCGCCGATCTGACGCCGGCAAGCGCAGCCCCCTGCGTGGCAACGATCTACCAGCTGGATTCGCTGGTGCGTCGTGCGCCATCCCTGCAAAAGACGAAAGACGCTCGAGGAGCCCAGGCATGATCGAAGCGATGTACAACGCCGGCCTCGGCCTGATCGACGCCTCCTGGTGGACGGCAGCGGCCTGGCCCGTGATCTGGAGCCTGATCAAGATCGTGGCTGTGCTGGCCCCGCTCATGGGCGCCGTGGCTTACCTCACGCTGTGGGAGCGACGCTACCTGGGCTTCATGCAGGTTCGTCTCGGTCCCAACCGTGTGGGTCCGTTCGGCTTGTTGCAGCCAATTGCTGACGCCTTCAAGCTGCTGACCAAAGAGCTGATTCGCCCGTCAGCGGCCTCCAACGGTCTGTTCCGTCTGGGGCCGGTGATGGCCATCATGCCGGCGCTGGCTGCATGGGTGGTGATTCCGTTTGGTCCAGAGGCCGTCATTGCGGACGTGAATGCGGGCCTGCTGGTCATTCTGGCCATCACCTCCATCGAAGTCTATGGCGTGATCATCGCTGGCTGGGCGTCCAACTCCAAGTACCCTTTCCTGGGTGCGCTTCGCGCGTCGGCCCAGATGGTGAGCTACGAGATTGCGATCGGGTTCTGTTTCCTGATCGTGGTCATGACCGCCGGCAGCCTGAACCTTGGTGAAATCGTGGCGGTGCAGGAGAACGGCGCCTGGGCGCAGTTCTGGCGCAGCCTGGGTCTGGATTTCATGGGCTGGAACTGGGTGCCGCTGCTGCCCATCTTCGTCGTCTACCTGATCTCCGGCGTGGCCGAGACCAACCGTCACCCGTTTGACGTGGTCGAGGGTGAGGCGGAAATCGTGGCCGGTCACATGGTCGAGTACTCGGGCATGGGCTTTGCCATCTTCTTCCTGGCGGAATACGCCAGCATGTGGCTGGTCTCCATTCTGGCCGTGCTGATGTTCCTGGGCGGCTGGCAGGCACCTTTCTCCCTGCCTGTCGGTCTGTTGCCAGACTGGATGACGATTCCAGGCTGGATCTGGCTGGGCATCAAGACTTTCGTGGTGGTGTCCCTGTTCATCTGGATCCGTGCCACGTTCCCGCGCTTCCGTTACGACCAGATCATGCGTCTGGGCTGGAAGATTTTCATTCCCGTCACGCTGGTCTGGCTGCTCCTCGTGGGCTTTCTGATTCAGTCGGATTCCTGGAATCCTTGGAAATAAATCGGGGAGAAAGCATCCATCATGTCCACTGCAGCTGTTGCACCTTTTTCCCTGCGCGACTTCTTCAAGAGCTTCATGCTCTGGGAGTTGGGCAAGGGCATGGCCCTGACCGGCCGCTACCTGTTCCGCAAGAAGGTCACGATTCAGTTTCCTGAAGAGAAGACGCCGCTCTCGCCGCGCTTCCGTGGCCTGCACGCCCAGCGCCGTTACGAAAACGGTGAAGAGCGCTGCATCGCCTGCAAATTGTGCGAGGCGGTTTGCCCAGCGATGGCCATCACCATCGAAGCGGCCGAGCGCGAAGACGGTACGCGTCGGACGACCCGATACGACATCGACCTGACCAAATGCATCTTCTGCGGCTTCTGCGAAGAGGCTTGCCCGGTCGATGCCATCGTTGAAACGCAGATTCTCGAGTACCACGGTGAAAAACGTGGTGACCTGTACTTCACCAAGGATATGTTGCTGGCCGTTGGTGACAAGTACGAACCCGAAATCGCGGCTGCCAAGGCAGCTGATGCCAAGTACCGCTGATACCGGCGAAAGATCACACCCATGGATTTCCAGACCGGATTTTTCTACCTGTTCTCGGCCGTGATGCTGTTTGCGGCGTTCCGTGTCATCACGGCCCGCAATCCTGTGCACGCGGTGCTGTACCTGATGCTGGCCTTCTCGCAGGCAGCGGGCCTGTGGCTGCTGCTCAAGGCCGAATTCCTTGGCCTGACCCTGGTGCTGGTGTACCTGGGGGCGGTGATGGTGCTTTTCCTGTTTGTCGTGATGATGCTGGACATCCGGCTGGACGATGACCGGTGGGCGTTCTGGCAGAACTTCCCGCTGGCTGCTGCGCTGGGACTTCTGGTCGCAGCCGAACTGGCCGCTGTGCAATGGGCGGGTTTCCCGGCACTGCAAGGCGTGGTGCCAGGTGAGCTGGCTGCAGCCACGACCGACGAGGTTTCCAACACCCACGCACTGGGCAAGTTGCTGTACTCCGAGTACATCTACGCCGTCGAGGCAGCTGCGGTCATCCTGCTGGTGGCCATGATCATTGCCATCGTCCTGACCTTGCGCGACCGCAAGGACTCCAAAGCCATCGACGCCGGCTTGCAGGTTCGCGTGCGTGCCAAGGATCGCCTTGATGTGGTCAAGGTCGAGCCGACACGGCGCGCAGCTCCAGCGGCAGATGCCGCGGATGAGGGAGGTCAAGCATGAACTTCGCACATTTGTCCCTGAGCCATTTCCTCACCGTCAGTGCGCTGCTGTTCGCGCTGTCGGTGGTGGGTATCTTCCTCAACCGCAAGAACCTCATTGTTCTGCTCATGGCCATCGAATTGATGCTGCTGGCTGTGAACATGAACTTCGTGGCCTTCTCGCAATACCTGGGTGACCTGCACGGCCAAGTGTTCGTGTTCTTCATCCTGACCGTCGCTGCGGCCGAGTCCGCCATCGGTCTGGCCATTCTTGTGCTGCTGTTCCGGGCCCGCTCGTCGATCAGCGTCGAGGAACTCAACGAGCTCAAGGGCTAAGGCCGAGCGCTTTGGCACACCGTACTCAGGCAACAACACCATGAGCACCACACTTTCTGCAACCACGCTTCTGGCAGTGCCGCTGGCCCCTCTGGTCGGCTCGGCGCTTGCCGGTATTCTGGGAACATCCTTTGCTGGCAACGTGCTCGGGCGCCGCGCCGCGCACACCCTGACCATCCTGGGTGTTTTCATCGCGTTCGTTCTCTCCGCCCTGACACTCAAAGACGTCGCCGGCGGTGCACGCTTCAACGACACCATTTACGAATGGATGGTCATTGGCGGCCTGAAGATGGAAATCGGCTTCATGGTCGATGGTCTGACCGCCATGATGATGTGTGTGGTGACCTTCGTCTCCCTGATGGTGCACATCTACACCATCGGCTACATGGAAGAGGACGCAGGCTACAACCGCTTCTTCGCCTACATCTCGCTCTTCACCTTCTCCATGCTGATGCTGGTGATGAGCAACAACCTGCTGCAGCTGTTTTTCGGCTGGGAGGCCGTGGGCCTGGTGTCCTACCTGCTGATCGGTTTCTGGTTCAACAAGCCTACCGCCATCTTTGCCAACATGAAGGCTTTTCTGGTCAACCGTGTGGGTGACTTCGGCTTCATTCTGGGCATTGGTCTGATCGTGGCCTACACCGGCTCGCTCAACTACAACGACGTCTTCGCCAAAGCGAACGAGCTGGGCACGCTGGGCTTCCCCGGCACAGACTGGATGCTCATCACCGTGATCTGCATCTGCCTGTTCATCGGCGCCATGGGCAAGTCGGCACAGTTCCCGCTGCACGTCTGGCTGCCTGACTCCATGGAAGGCCCGACCCCGATCTCCGCGCTAATCCACGCCGCCACCATGGTGACTGCTGGCATCTTCATGGTCTCGCGCATGTCGCCGCTGTTCGAACTGTCGGACACGGCTCTGAACTTCATTCTGGTGATCGGCGCCATCACGGCACTGTTCATGGGTTTCCTGGGCATCATCCAGAACGACATCAAGCGGGTGGTGGCTTACTCCACCTTGTCGCAGCTGGGCTACATGACGGTGGCGCTGGGTGTGTCTGCCTATAACGTGGCGGTGTTCCACCTGATGACGCACGCCTTCTTCAAGGCACTGCTGTTCCTGGGCGCAGGCTCGGTCATCATTGGCATGCACCACGATCAGGACATGCGCAACATGGGTGGGCTGTGGAAGCGCATGCCTTTCACGTGGATCACCTCGCTCATCGGTTCCCTGGCGCTGATCGGAACGCCATTCTTTGCCGGTTTCTACTCCAAGGATTCCATCATTGAAGCGGTGCATTTCAGCAAGCTGCCGGCCGCGCACTGGGCCTACTATGCCGTCATCATCGGCGTGTTCGTGACGGCCTTCTACAGCTTCCGGATGTACTTCCTGGTCTTCCATGGCAAGGAAAATTTCCATCACAAGCCATTCCCGGGCGAGCACGACCATCATGACGATGACCATGGTCACGCGCACGTGCCGCATGAGTCACCCTGGGTCGTGACCGTGCCCCTGATCCTGCTGGCCATTCCGTCCATCATCATTGGTTTCATCACCATCGAGCCTTTGCTGTTTGGCGAATTCCTCAAGGACGCCATCACAGTGAATACCGAGGCGCATCCTGCCATGCAAGAGCTGCGTGACTTCTTCTACGGCGGTGGTGAGATCGTGGGTGGTCTTACCGGTGCCATGCACATGGCCTTGCACGCCTTCAAGACCATTCCTTTCTATCTGGCGCTCGCTGGTGTGGTCGTGGCCTACCTGTTCTACATGGTGGCGCCGTCGATTCCGGCTGCACTGTCGAAGATCCTGCGTCCGCTGGTCATCATTGGCGAGAACAAGTACTTCCTCGACTGGTTCAACGAAAACGTCCTGGCGCGTGGCGCCCGTCTGCTGGGAACCGGCCTTTGGAAAGGTGGTGACCGCGGCGTGATCGAAGGTGGCGTGGTGAACGCTTCCTGGAAGATCGTGGGCATCGTTTCTGCCGCTGTCCGTCATGCCCAGAGTGGTTACCTCTACCACTATGCGCTGGTCATGATCCTCGGCGTGATCGGATTTGTTTCCTACTTCGTGTGGCTCGCCAAATAAGGAGAACTAGAAAATGGGTTTGCTGAGCCTTGCGATCTGGACGCCGATTTTCTTCGGCGCCGTCTTGCTGGCCTTTGGTCGGGACGAGCACGCCAATGCAGTGCGTTGGGTTGCCCTGATAGGGTCATTGGTTTCCCTGGCAGTCACATTGCCGCTGTATGCCAATTTCGAGATTGGCAGTGCAGCCATGCAGTTCGTGGAACTCGCCCCATGGATTGACCAGTTCAATGTCAACTACCACCTGGGTGTGGACGGTATTTCCCTGTGGCTGGTATTGCTGACCGCCTTCATCACCGTGATCGTTGTGATCGCGGGCTGGGAAGTCATCACGCAGCGCGTGAATCAGTACATGGGCGCGTTCCTGATCCTCTCGGGCCTGATGATTGGCGTGTTCGCTTCGCTGGACGCGATGCTGTTCTATGTGTTCTTTGAAGCCACGCTGATCCCGATGTACCTGATCATCGGTATCTGGGGTGGCCCGAACAAGATCTACGCGGCGTTCAAGTTCTTCCTCTACACCTTGCTCGGCTCGCTGCTGATGCTGGTGGCCCTGATCTACCTCTACACCCAGTCGGGTGGCAGCTTCGATCTGGCGACCTGGCACAAGCTGCCGCTGGGGGCCTCGGCACAAACACTGCTGTTCTTTGCCTTCTTCGCAGCTTTCGCGGTGAAAGTGCCGATGTGGCCAGTGCACACATGGTTGCCCGACGTGCACGTGGAAGCACCGACTGGTGGTTCGGCAGTGCTGGCCGCCATCATGCTCAAGCTCGGCGCCTACGGTTTCCTGCGTTTCTCGCTGCCGATTGCGCCTGACGCATCACACGAGTGGTCTGGCCTGATGATCGGACTGTCCCTGGTGGCCGTGATTTACGTGGGCCTGGTGGCCATGGTCCAGCAGGACATGAAGAAACTGGTGGCGTACTCTTCTGTGGCGCACATGGGCTTTGTGTCACTGGGCTTCTTCGTCTTCAACGACCTGGGCGTCTCCGGCGCCATCGTTCAGATGATTGCGCACGGTTTCGTGTCTGCCGCCATGTTCCTCTCGATTGGCGTGCTCTATGACCGCGTGCATTCGCGCGAGATCGCCGCCTACGGTGGCGTGGTCAACACCATGCCCAAGTTCGCCGCCTTTGCGCTGCTGTTCACCATGGCCAATTGCGGTTTGCCTGCGACGGCCGGTTTTGTCGGTGAGTGGATGGTGATCCTGGCGGCTGTGAAGTACAACTTCTGGATTGGCGCGTTGGCCGCATCGGCACTGATCTTCGGTGCAGCCTATTCGCTGTGGATGTTCAAACGTGTCTATCTTGGCGCTCCCGCCAATGACGATGTCAAGGCACTCAAGGACATCAATGGCCGTGAATTCCTGGTGATGGGCCTTCTGGCCGTGATGGTGCTCTACATGGGTATCCATCCCAAGCCTTTCACTGACGTGATGGACGCATCGGTGGCTGAATTGCTTCGCCATGTGGCCATCTCCAAGTTGAACTGAGCGTATCCGGTACACGAGACACAAGAGAGACTGTTCAAATGATTGACAACCTCAGCTGGGTATCGGTCTACCCTGAGATTCTGTTGCTGGTGATGACGTGTGTGATCGCCCTGGTGGATATTGGCGTGAAGTCGCCTTTGCGTGGTGTGACCTACGCACTGACGCTGCTCACGCTGGCTGGTCTGACGGTGCTCAATGGGGTGTATGCCGCAGACGGAAAAACGGTGGTCGCCCTGGGTGGCCTGGTGATCAGTGACCCCATGGGCCATTGGCTCAAGGCCTTTGCATCGCTGGCCATGCTGGTGACGCTGGTGTACGGCCGACGTTATGCCGGCTCACGCGACATGCTGCGCGGTGGCGAGTTCTTCACCATGGCGCTGTACGCCTTGCTGGGCATTTACGTCATGATTGGCGGCTACAACTTCCTGGTCATCTACCTGGGTCTTGAGTTGCTGACGCTGACCAGCTACGGCCTGGTGGCGCTGCGTCGTGATGATCTCAAGGCGACCGAAGCGGCGATGAAGTATTTTGTGCTCGGCGCGCTGGCCAGCGGCTTCCTGCTCTATGGCCTGTCCATGCTCTACGGCGCCACCGGCTCCCTGGACCTCGCAGAAGTGGTCAAAGCCATTGCCGGCGGCGAAGCGACCCTCAAGGGCTCACAGCAAGTGCTGGTGCTGGGTGTGGTGTTTGTCGTTGCTGGCCTGGCGTTCAAGCTGGGTGTGGTGCCGTTCCACATGTGGGTGCCTGATGTCTACCACGGTTCCCCGACTGCCGTCACGCTGATGGTCGGTGGTGCGCCGAAGCTGGCCGCATTCGCGATCGTGGTCCGTTTGTTGGCAGAAGGCCTGCAACCCATGGCGGTTCACTGGCAGCAGATGCTGGCCGTGCTGGCCGTGGTGTCCTTGCTGGTGGGTAACCTGGCCGCTATCGCGCAGACAAACGTCAAGCGCATGCTCGCGTTTTCCACGGTGGCGCAAATGGGCTTCATGCTGCTGGCCATGGTGGCCGGCGTGAACGGTACCGACACCAGCAACCTGGGCAATGCGTTCGGATCTGGCATGTTCTACGTGGTGACCTATGTGCTCACCACGCTGGCCTCGTTCGGCGTGATCCTGTTGCTGTCTCGCGAAGGGTTTGAGTCCGAGGAACTGACCGATCTGGCCGGTTTGAATCAGCGTAGCCCGCTGTATGCCGCCATCATGGCCATGTGCATGTTCTCCCTGGCTGGCGTGCCGCCGCTGGTGGGCTTCTATGCCAAGCTGTCGGTGCTGCAGTCGCTGCTGGCTTCTCCTGACAGCTTCCACGTCGGGCTGGCCGTCTTTGCTGTGCTGATGTCGCTGGTGGGTGCGTTCTATTACCTGCGCGTGGTCAAGGTCATGTACTTTGATGCGCCAACACAGACCGCTGAAATCGAAGGCTCGATGGGCGCGCGTTCTTTGCTGACCATCAATGGCGCTCTGGTTCTGATCCTGGGCATCGTGCCTGGCGGTCTCATGGCACTGTGTGCGCAAGCGGTGAGCCAGATTTTCGCGGGCGCTTGAGCCCTTTCGCTCTGAAGATCCGCAGATGTCGAGTGCATCTTCTGTCTGGATTGTGTTGTTGGCCGCCATCGTGGCGGCCAATCTTCCTTTCCTGAGCAATCGCTGGATGCTGGTGGTTCCTGCCAGGCCGTCCAAGCCGCTGTGGGGTCGCTTGCTGGAGCTCGTGGTCTGGTATTTCCTGGTCGGCGGCATCGGCCTGTTCCTGGAGCAGACGTCTGGTCAGATCTACCCACAAGGCTGGGAGTTTTACGCCACCACGGTGGCGCTGTTTGTGACGCTGGCATTTCCCGGATTCGTGATGCGCTATCTGTTCAAGCGTCACCATTGAACAGGCTGGGGCTGACGTGTCTGAACACACCACTGGCCAGGCGCCAGCTGACGCGCACTTGCGGGAAGACAGACTGAGCCGGGAAGAACTGCTAAGGGGCAAATTCCTCCATGTGGCCCGGGACACGGTCAGACTCCCGTCCGGCGCCGAAGCATCGAGAGAGTTTGTGCTTCACCCGGGAGCGGTGATGATTGTGCCCATGTTGCCGAACGGGCGAGTCGTCCTGGAGCGGCAGTATCGCTACCCGATGGGTGAAGTGATGGTCGAGTTTCCTGCCGGGAAGCTTGACGCTGGCGAAGGCAGCCTCAACTGTGCCAGGCGCGAGCTCCGTGAAGAGACTGGCTATGACGCAGGGCAATGGGCATATGCCGGCCGGCTAGCACCCACCATCGCCTACTCGGATGAGATCATCGACATCTGGTTTGCGCGGAACCTGACGCTGGGTGAGCGGCAGCTCGATGACGGCGAGTTTCTGGACGTCATTGACATGGCGCATGAAGAACTGATGGCGGCTTGTCGCACTGGCGCAGTGTATGACTCCAAAACTCTGGTGGCTGCACTGTGGCTGGAGCAGGTCAGGACGGGTGCGTGGTCTCTTGATTGGTCCGGACAGGTCACTCCCGGGCACGAGCGGAGCCGCTGAGCACTGCTGCCGGCCATGCTGCGCCGGTCGTTGATGCATTGAGTTACGGCCGCAGGATTTCCCGGATAATTGTCGACATGAAGGTTCTTGATCTCCAATGCGCCCATGGCCACAGCTTCGAAGGCTGGTTCTCGTCTGAGGACGACTATCTCCAGCAAAAGGAGCGTGGCATTCTGACCTGCCCCATGTGTGGTGAGGCGGAAGTGCGCAAGATGCTCTCTGCACCACGCCTCAACCTTCAGAAGGGCGATGCTCGGGAGACTGACAGCAAGGGCAATGCGCCTGCTGCTGGCCGTGAAGGGCAGGAGGTTGCGCTCGCAGTGGGTGGTGATCAGAAGGCCTTGCAGGCGCGCATGCTCCAGGCACTGCGCGAGGTGATGGCCAATACCGAGGATGTGGGTGAGCGCTTTGCCGAGGAAGCCAGAGCCATGCACAACGGCGAAGTGGAGCAGCGCAGCATTCGCGGGCAAGCCACACCAGAGGAGACCATGGAACTCATCGAGGATGGAATCGACGTGGTGCCTTTGCCTGGTCTGTCTTCGACCAAAGAGACGCTGCAGTAGACTTGTACCCCCCACGCTAGGACATTAGCCCCCACGCTCCGCCGTTTCACGGGTCGCTGCCCCCCGAGGGGGCACGTTTCACCTTGGGGCGGCCCGGCGGTGAAACCTTGTCACCCACGCCGGTGATGTAGCCCCCGCGCTCCGCCGTTTCACATGAACCCGCGCCTTGCAGGCCGCGTCATGGCCGGAGGCCATGCCTCTTCGGTCTGTCCAAGCCTGCGCAGGCAGACTCGGAGCCGCAGCCCTCAGCCCCCCCGAGGGGGCGCGTTTCACCTTGGGGCGGCCCGGCGGCGAGTCGGTTTCGCTCCGAGTGGCTAGGGGGCGAGTTGCGCGGATTCGAAGGTGGCGTTTGCCCTCAGGGGTACAGGCCACGCAGGTCGTGGGCGTGGAGGATGCGTTGGCAGGCGATGATGAAGGTCGCAGTGCGCAGGCTGACTTTGTGCTCCTCGGCGGTGGTCCAGATGGCGTCGAGTGCCTTTTTCAGGATCTGCACCAGCCGCTGGTTGATTTCATCTTCGCTCCAGAAGAAGCTGGAGAAGTCCTGCACCCATTCGAAGTAGGACACCGTGACGCCGCCGGCGTTGGCGATGACGTCGGGCAGGACGAGGATGCCGCGATCGTTGAGGATGTCGTCGGCCAGCGGTGTGGTGGGACCGTTGGCGCCCTCGATGATCATCTTGGCCTGAATACGTGGTGCGTTGGACGTGGTGATCTGCTGCTCAAGCGCTGCAGGGATCATGATGTCGCAGGGGACGTCCCAGAACGCATCTTGCGTCAGCGTTTCGGCCTGGTCGTATCCGGCCACGGAGCCGGATTTGTCGTGGTGTGCCTTGAGCCTCTGGACGTCGAGGCCCGACTCCTTGTAGACCGTGCCGTGTGCGTCCTGAACGGCCACTACCCGCGCGCCAGCGCCTTCGAAGAGGTGGGCTGCGACGGCGCCCACATTGCCGAAGCCCTGCACGGCGACGGCCGCTCCCTTGACTTCCAGGCCCATGCGGCTGGCTGCTTCCATGCCTACAGTGAACACACCGCGGCCGGTGGCTTCGCGTCGGCCGAGTGAACCACCGATGTCCACGGGCTTGCCCGTGACGACGCCGGTTGCTGTGGCGCCGATGTTCTGGGAGTAGGTGTCCATCATCCAGGCCATGATCCGTTCATTGGTGTTGACGTCTGGCGCGGGGATGTCTTTGCTGGGTCCGATGATGACGCCTATCTCGCTGGTGTAGCGTCGGGTGACTCTTTGAAGCTCGGCTTGCGACAGCACTTTCGGGTCGACGCGCACGCCGCCTTTGGCCCCTCCGAAAGGCACGTTCACGGCGGCATTCTTGATGGACATCCAGGCGGCAAGCGCCATGACTTCCGAGAGGGTAACTTCAGGGTGAAACCGGACCCCGCCTTTCCCAGGCCCCCGTGTGGTGTTGTGCTGTACCCGGTAGCCTTCAAAGTGGGCGTGCGTGCCGTCGTCGAGCTGGATGGGTACGTCGACAATCATGGTGCGCTTGGGACGCTTGAGCGTCTCGACCCAGCGCGACATGCTGCCCAGATAGGGGGTGACGCGGTCGACCTGTTGCAGGTAGATGCCCCAGGGGCCAAGGTGATCTGCTGCGAGGTAGGACGGAAGCGACGGGTTCAGCGAGGCTGCGGGAATGGGGGCGATCTGGGGGTTTTTCATGGTGAGGAAAGCATAGTGGGGCGCAATGGCCTCGTCCATGGCTGGCTTTGCCTGATGTTATGCAATTTTTTCATAACAGGCATTCCGCTGCCTGAAGCGCTATCCGGATTCAGGCATTGAACTGGAGGGCGGCGAGGCCGGCGTAGATGCCCGCGTGGCCCATCAACTCCTCATGAGAACCTTGCTCCGCCAGCCGGCCATGGTCGAGCACCAGGATGCGATCAGCCTTCTGGATCGTGGCCAGGCGGTGGGCGATGACAAGTGTGGTGCGTCCTTCCATAGCACTGGCCAGAGCCGCCTGCACCATGCGTTCACTCTGTGCATCCAGTGCACTGGTGGCTTCATCGAGAAGAAGCAGCGGCGGATTCTTGAGCATGGCGCGGGCAATGGCAATGCGCTGGCGCTGGCCGCCTGAGAGGCGGACACCGCGTTCGCCGAGAAACGTCTGGTAGCCTTCGGGGAGGCGTTGAATGAACTCATCGGCGAAGGCGGCTCGGGCTGCTGCCAGTACCTCGTCGTCAGATGCATCCGGCTTGCCGTAGCGGATGTTTTCCATGGCGTTGGCAGAAAAGATGACCGGGTCTTGGGGAACAATGCCAACCCTTTCCCGCAGAGCCGCCAGTGCCATCTGGTTGATGGGGGTGCCGTCCACCAGGATCTGGCCCTCGGCCGGATCGTAGTAGCGCAGGAGCAGGGCGAACACCGTGGTTTTGCCAGCGCCGCTGGGTCCTACCAGTGCAATGGTCTGACCTGCCTTCGCTTCGAATGCCAGAGAGGCGATGGCAAGCTCGTCGGGGCGAGAAGGGTAGCGAAAGGACACACCCTGAAACGCCACGGTGCTGCCCCCCTGCGGCTTGGGGACTTGAATCGGGCTGGTGGGTGATTGAACTGGGGACTCGGTGGCCAGCAGCTCCATCAGGCGCTCGCTGGCGCCAGCGGCGCGAAGCAGGTCGCCGTAGACCTCTCCCAGAATGGCGACGGCGCTGGCAAAAATGCCCACCAGCAGAACGGCCTGACCCAGTTCGCCAGCGGAGATGTCACCTGCCAGAACCGACTGCGTGCCCTGGAACAGGCCGAAGAGGATCAGTGCTGCGTTGGCAATGATGATGAAGGCCACCAGGCCAGCGCGGGCGCGCGAGCGGCGCATGGCGGTCTTGAAGGCACCTTCGGTGGCGGTGGCGAAGCGAGCCGACTCTCGGGTTTCGGCGGTGTAGCTCTGCACCACGGGAATGGCGTTGAGGATTTCTGCAGCAACGGCACTGGCGTCAGCCACCCTGTCCTGGCTGGCGCGGGAGAGGCGCCGTACTCTGCGCCCGAACCACATGGCCGGCAGTACCACCAGCACGATCACCAGCAGAACCTGAAACATGACGGCCGGGTGTGCCCACACCAGCATCGCCAGCGCACCGAGTCCGGTCACCGAGCTGCGCAAACCCATGGAGAACGATGAGCCGACAACGGTCTGGACCAGCGTGGTATCGGTGGTCAGGCGTGAGATGACCTCGCCGGTCTGGGTGGTTTCGAAGAACGCAGGGCTTTGGCGCAGCACGTGTGCATAGACCGCATTGCGAACGTCAGCCGTGACCCGCTCGCCCAGCCAGCTCATCAGGTAAAAGCGCGTGGCGGACGCCAGGCCGAGCACCACGGCCACCCCAAACAAGGTCAGAAAATGGCCACGCAGTGCGAGCGCCTTTGCACCGGCATCTGCTTGTCCGAGGCCGCCATCGACCAGGTGGCGCAAGGCCACCGGGAACAGCAAGGTGGCACCCGCTGCAATGACGAGAAACGCTAACGCCAGGATCACCTGCAAGCGGTACGGGCGGACGTAGGGCCACAGGCCGGTGAGCGCCTTGGGGGCGGTGCCTTTGGGACGCTCGGCTGCAGAGGTTTCGGGAAGGGCCATGGATGGGGAGCTGAAATGGCTGAAAAGCGACAGTTGCTATCCACCACTGTACCGGTTGTCCCACGATCTGGCCTCCGACGCCATCAGACGAGCCATGAAGGTGTAGTCAAATGTTAGTATCCTGCACTCATCGCTGGGCTACAGCGGGTTTGAAACCAATGCCTGTCAGGGGCGGGAGGAACAGCTGGTCATGGCCGAATCCAATGACTTCGCACCCACGGAGATTCACGACAACAGCAGTGCGACCACCGTACCGCTGCAACCGAAGCGACTGGACATCAAGTTCACCGGTTCGGGAAGCGAGTATTTCCGGATCTGGATCGTCAATCTGCTGCTGACACTGATCACCCTGACGCTGTACATCCCGTTCGCGCGGGCGCGGCGCATGACCTACTTCCAGGCCAACACGCTCATCGACGGCGATTCGCTCGGATTTCATGCCAATCCCTGGCGCATGTTCTGGGGCTATCTGATTGTGCTGGTGCTGGGTGTGACGTACTCGGTCGTCAGCAACTTCTATCCGGAGTTCAACCTGGCTGCCATTGCAGTGTTTGCCATCGTCTGGCCGGCGCTGTGGCGCGCTTCGCTGCGTTTTCGCTTGCGCAACACCAGCTGGCGAGGGGTTCGCCTGGCGTTCCTCGGAGACGTCAAGAGTGCCTATATCGCCATGCTGCCGTTTTTCGTTCCCGCTCTTGTGATTGTGCTGGTCATGCCGACCAATCCGGAGACAGCCGATCCGAAGAAGGTGATGCAAGGCATGGGCATTTTCGGGCTGGTCATGATTGCCTTCGTTTTCATGCTGCCCTGGATCATGACGCGGCTCAAGCGTTATCAGCATGGTGGCTACAGCTTTGCGCAGGAGCGAACCGAACTGACCGCAACGACGGGCAGCTTCTACTTGCTGTGGGGCAAGCTGTTCTTGCTTTCGATGGGTGTGTCCATCGTGGTCGCCATCATTGCGGCCGTCATCATGCTGGCGGTGGGCGTCTTGGGGGTGGCTTCCGGCGGCATCGAAGACTCGATGGGGGCGGCCATGGGCGCCATCATTGGCCTGGTGTCATTGGTGTACATCGTCATTCCGTTGATCACTGGCACCTACTTTCAGTCACGCATGCAGAACCTGTTGTGGAACAACACGCGCAGCCCGAGGCTGACGTTTCTCAGCGATCTGGAATTCAAGCCGCTGTTCAAGGTCACACTCAAGAACTGGCTGCTCACCGCCATCACGCTGGGCCTGTACTGGCCATGGGCGCGCGTGAACCTGACCAAGGTCAAGCTCGAGGCCATGGCCATCGAGGTGGAAGGCAACGTGGACCAGTGGGTGGCACGGGCTCAGTCCGAGGCAGGTCCTGTGGGGGATGCCGCTGGAGATTTCTTCGACATCGACATCGGCTTCTGAGTCACTGCCGGACCAAGCCACAATGGAAGGCGCCTTTTCCACGCTCACCAGCGTCTGGTACGACGGCCAGACACCGAAGCCGCGCACGGTCTGGTTGCGGCTGGAAGAGGGGGAGCTTCGCTTTCGCAGCGAAGACGGGCAATCGCGCGCCTATCCGGTTCGCCAGGTGCGCTGGCCTGAACGCACTCGCCATGGTCAGCGGCAGGTGTACCTGCCCGACGGCGGGATGATCGTGCACGCAGACGGCCCGGAATGGGACATGTGGCGCGAGTCGCACGGGCATGAGGACAGTGCGGTCGTCCAGATGATGCAATCCTGGCGGGGTGCCTTCATGTCGGCGGCAGGCACCGTGGCTTTTCTGGTGGGGGCGTGGCTGTGGGGCGTACCGATCGCGGCATCCGTCATGGCGGACATGGTGCCAGCCGCGGTGGAAGAGTCCATTGGCGACTACAGCATGAAGCAGCTGGACAAAATGTTCCTCGACGACAGCGAGCTTCCCGAGGCGCAACAGACCGCCTTGCGGCAACGCTTTGAAGCGGTTGTTCAGGAAGCTTACCGCCACCGGGACGCTCCCCCCGAATGGCAGCTGTCTTTTCACAAGGCCAAACTGCTGGGGCCGAATGCGTTTGCATTGCCCGGTGGCCACATGGTGGTGACAGATGAGCTGGTCAGGCTGCTTGAGGATGAGCCCGATGCCATTGTGGGCGTGCTGGCGCATGAGCTGGGCCATGTCGAACACAAGCACGGACTGAACATGCTGTTCCGATCGAGCATGCTCAGTGCGCTGGCAGGCTTGGTTCTGGGTGATGCCAGCACCTTCCTGACCACCATACCGTTGACCCTGACCACGCAGGGCTACTCGCGTGATGTCGAGCGGGAAGCGGACGCGCATTCGGCGCAGATGTTGCACGACGCGGGCATTTCGCCGGCAGTCATGGCCTTGTTTTTCGAGCGCATGGGCTCATCGGGGCGTGGACGCAAGGCCGACGAGCATTCCGGGCATGAAGAAGATGGTGGTCATGATGATGAGGGCGGCGATGGCCTGGGCATTGCGATTTCCTCACACCCTGGCGATCAGGAACGGATAAGGTATTTCCGTACCTGGCGCCCGGACGCGGTTCAGGAGTAGCGCTTGGCTTCGTCGTTCTCAGCCCGGTTCAACAGCCCGGCTCAGAGACGCACGCGCCCGGCGTAGCCGGTCATCTCCAGATACCCCATACCGAGCGGTTCCCCTGCGCCGGACGAATCGTACAAGGCGGATAGCCCTTCCCAATACACCGTGCCCGTGCTCTGACGGCTGTCGAGCTCCTGGTCGTTGACCAGTGCTTTCACGACGAATGTGCCGGCAGGTGTGTCCACTCGCCATCGAACAGGATAGCTCGCTTGTGTCCGGTCGCTTCGCCAGTGGCTCAGTGGCGTCCAGTTGACCTCGGTGGCGGCAAAGCTCGTTGCGGTGGATGAGCCATTTGCTCGCCATGAGCCTCCCGCCCAAACGGTGCTCCCGTCTGTGCGGCGCAGGCGGAATGCAGTGAGGGCCGCGCCGTTGTGCAGGTTGATGCCGATCCAGTCCCAGCCCACTGCCTCGGTGGGCAGCAGTGAAGCGCTCCATTCGTGATCAAGCCAGGCTTTGCCTTGCTCGATGTCCATCTCTTCGCCATTGGACCGAAGTTGGCCCTGAACGTTCAGTTGCGGGTGGGTGACGTAGTAGCTGGCGTTCTCATCTGAGGGCCCTTTTCGCGAAAAGCCTTCTGTGCCCTGAAGCAGGAGGGCTTGTGTGGGCATGCACCGGAGCCTGAGAGCGAAGTCCCGGGTGCTGATGTGCGCAGTGCAGGTGCCGTCCGTTTCCCGTCGCAGAAAGGCGTCCGCACCAATGTGAACCGCCATGTCCTCGGTAGACGCTTGGGCGTACCTGGGCGCTTCTGGCGGGCGGGTTGTGATGCCGTTCCAGCGGGCGATGCGCTGGTCGTGCCATTGGCGGCTGGCAGCGACGTCGGTCAGGGCGGCGTGAGAAAAGAGCAACTGGCGCGGAGCGAGCCGTCCATTCGATGCTGTGCTGAGAGGGACGCGGCTCCGAAAGAAGGTCAACTGAAAGCCGAAGAGCTGGCCGCGCCCGGTCTTTGCATGGCCGGTGAGGTACCACCACTCCGTTTGCGCGTCGTTGTGGCTGCCGTGGTCGCGAGGGAACTGCAAGGCCCTGCGGGCCATTGGTGAGGCGAATGCCGGCAGGCCGTTCGAGCCAGCGATCCAGGCGGCGCCTGCCCAGGCCAGCCATTGCCGACGACTTGAAAAATGCATCACCAATCCTCCTTGACCGCCTGTACGGCGTCGCGGCTGGCAGCGCTGCGTCCTGCCAGCCAGGCGGTGACAGTGCCCGAGACCACGACAGCCATGCACAGCAGCCACAGGCGTGGCCAGGAAATCTGCAGGTCCATGGTCCAGTGAAAACTCTGAGGGTTGACCACGTGCACCAGAATCACGCTCACCGCCAAGCCCAGCAGCAGGCCGGCGATCGACCCCAGCGAGGTCCATGCCAGGCCTTCGCAGGCCACCACACCCAGGATGTCGCGCCGGGTGAGACCCAGGTGTGCGAGCAAGCCGAACTCCCTTCTGCGCGCCAGCACCTGCGCGCTGAAACTGGCGGCCACGCCAAACAGGCCGATGCCGATGGCCACCGCCTGAAGCCAGTAGGTGACCGCAAAGCTGCGGTCGAAGATGCGCAGCGAGGTGGTCCGGATGGTGTCGGCCGATGCCAGTTCATACTGACGCTTGTCCAGCCCGAGGTCCGCGGCGGCCCCTTCGATGGCGATGGTCGTCTCCCCTACTGTGGCATCCGGGTGCAGGTGAATGGAGATGTCGTTGATGGATTCGTCGCCCGTCATGTGGCGGTACGCGTCCAGGTCCATCAGCACACTGCCGTTCTGTCGCGCATAGTCGCGCCAGACACCGGCGACATACAGTCGCAGCCGGCCAGCGTCTTTTCCGCGCCCGATGGCTGTCTCCACCTGAGAGAGCCATTGACCTGGCTTGATGCCATGGAGGTCGCGCATGGACTCACTGATGAACACCGCCGTGACGGGCGCACCATCCTCTCCGGATTCGGGCCGTGGCAGTGCCGGGGCGACCAGTGTGCCAGGTGGCTTGTCTGGCGACAGAGGGCGCGCGATCAGGGTCACGGGGGGTAAATCGGGGGTGAGTTGCAACTGCAGGGCGCGCAAGCCATCTACGCGGTCAACCTGCGGCAGGCGGGCAATGGCGTCGATGAAGGCGGGCGGCAGGACTTGCCCGTCTCCCAGGCCTCGCCCACCGGAACGAGCGTAGAGCTGTGCGGGAAGAACCTCTTCCAGCCACTGCATGACCGAGGTGCGGAAACTGCCAACCATGACAGTGAGTGCCACGGAAAGCGCCAGACTGGCCACCACACCACTGGTGGCCACTGCGGCCACTGCACGCAGGCGTCGCGATCGTTCGACGGCGAGCATCAGGAGTGGCCGTTGTTGAACCATGGGTGCCAGCTGGCGCAGCAAGGCGCCTGCCAGCGCGGGCAAGGCGGCGATGCCGCCGAGCAGCAGCAAGGCGATCGCCACGTAGGCGCCCAGGGACATGCCGGCGATGGGGGGCAGAAGGGTCAGTGCGACTGCCGCGATCATGGCCGCCAGGGCCAGCTTCAGACCACCCGATCCGCTGGAGCCGCCCGTGAGCCCAAGGCCTTTGAGCGCCGGGGCAGGCGCCATCTGACCCATGCTTCGGGCAGGCCACCAGCCACCCGCAAGTGCAGCCAGGGTACCGAGGGCGGCATAGACCAGCGCGGCATCCCAGTGCCATTGAAGAGGTGGCGCAGCGCCGGCAAAGTAGCCTCCCCCCAGGTCGCCGCCCAGCCATTGCAGCGCCATCCAAGAGAGCGCAGCGCCCAGGGCAATGCCCAGTGCACTGCCGGCCAAACCCAGCAATGCAGATTCCCACAGCACCACCTTCATGCGTTCGCTCGCCGACAGGCCGAGCACGCCCAGAAGCGCAAACTGCTGTTGGCGTCGGGCCACCGACAGGGAAAGTACCGAGAACACCAGGAACGCGCCGGTGAACAAGGCCACCAGTGCGAGCACTGTGAGGTTGACCCGGTAGGCCCTGGACAAGGCCTGTGCTCTGTCGTCGGCCTGCGCTGGACGTTCGAGCCAGGCGTTGCCGGGCAAGCCGAGCGCATTCTCATCCAGCGACTGGTGCAGGAGCAAGTCGACGCGGCTGAGGTAACCCTGACGGGTTGTGATCACTTGTGCCGCGGCCACATCCATCACGATCAGGGGAGGTCCGCTCGCCGACACTGTCCCGGCCACTCGCAAACGGTGTGTCTGGCCGCCGGTGTCGATGGTGATGTGTTGAGCATTGCCCCACAGGCGCCGCGCCGCCGGGTTGAGGAACACTGCGTCCGGCTCGAACCAGACCAGGCGGCTGGACTCGGTGTCGTCGGGGCGGGGCATCAGCTGGGGCGCTACCTGTCCGATGGTCAGCACGTCGACACCAGCCAGTACGACGGTGGCGGACGAGGTCTCGCCTGCCACCCCGCGAACCTTTTGCTCCAGGACCGGGCTTGCCAGCTTGACGCCTTCGTTCAGGGCCAGATGGTCGTACCAGGCTTCGGGCATGAGGCCATTGCGCCAGCGCACTTGAACGTCGGGCTCGCCGTTGATGGTTCGCACTGCGCTGGAGAACTCGCTGAGCGCAGAGGCGTTGATGAGGTGTACCGCCAACCCGAGCGCAACCCCCAGCATCACGGCGAGCACGGCGGCACCGGTGCGCCAGGGGTGGTGGCGCCAGTCCTGCCAGGAAAACTGGCGCAACAACGGCGAGATCTGCATGGGGGGAGCTTACCTCGATGCGACCTTGCCCGTTGTGCGTACGGAGGGCAGGGCAATCACGCGAGAGAGGCCAGACACCCCGGCAACCGATAGAATCAGGGCAGTCACCGGGGGTGCCGCCAGCGCGGCTGAGAAAGACCCCTGGGAGTGTTGTCGCTGTCCTGGTACGACCGAGCGACGCCTCCCTGTCCCTGATCTGGTTAGTACCAGCGTAGGGAGTGTGCGATGGCCAACCCTGGCCGGCCGGCATTCCCTCCACCGTTTTGTCCTTGAAAGGTTTGCCGCATGTCCCGTCGCCAGTTTGTCATCACCTCTTTGATCGCTGCTGCCGCAGTTTGTGGCGCGCCTGCCTCGGCTGTGGCTGCAACAGACGCTTCGGTGGTGTTGCGCGTCATGACCCATGATTCATTTGATCTGCCGAAGGAATTGCTGGAGGGGTTCGAGAATCAGAACGGGGTCAAACTCGAACTGATCAAAGGGGGCGATGCCGGTGAAATGGTCAACAAACTGGTGCTGACCAAGGCCAATCCGGTGGCTGACGTGGCCTACGGTATTGACAACACCTTGATGCCACGCGCCATGGCCGCCGGTATCGTCGAGCCTTATGCCGGGCCAGCAGCGCTGCGCAAGCCAGCCGCCACCATGGCCGATGCAGCCAACGACACCAAAGCACCTGCAGCGCCGGCTGCAGTGGTTCCGGTGGACTATGGCTATGTCACCCTCAACGTCGACAAGGCATGGTTTGCCAAGCAGGGCCTGGCCTTGCCCGGGTCGCTGCAGGAGCTGACCACGCCGAAGTACGCCAAGCTGCTCGTGGTGGAGCACCCCGCCACGTCCAGCCCGGGGCAGGCATTTGTCATGGCCACCATTGCCGGCATGGGTGAGCAGGCCGCTTTTGACTGGTGGGCCAAGATGCGTGCCAACGGCGTCAAGGTGGTCAAAGGCTGGAGCGAGGCGTATTACACCGAGTTCAGCCGCAATGGTGGCGCTTACCCGATCGTTGTGAGCTATGCCAGCAGCCCGGCTGCAGAGGTGTTCTACAGCAAGGAGAAAATTGAGGTATCGCCTACCGCGAACCTGTTTCTGCAGGGCGGCGTGTTCCGGCAAGTCGAAGGCGTTGCCTTGATCAAGGGAGGCAACCCTCAGGCAAGAGAGGCGGGTGGTGCGTTCATCGAATTCATGCGATCCGCCCCAGTGCAGGAAGCCTTGCAGACGACCATGTGGATGTTCCCTGCCGAATCGGGCGCGAAGCGCGTGGAAGTGATGCGCCAACATGCGTCGGAGCCAGAGCGCTTTGACAACCCCACGTCCGCAGACATGAACGCGAAAGCCAAGACCTGGGTCCAGCGCTGGGTGAAGACGGTCCTCAAATAATCCATCGCGCGACGCTTCTGTCCACACCTGTTGTTCCGGATGTGTTCCAGATGAAACGTGTGCTGGCAAGCCCCTGGCTGATCGCTGCGCTGCCACTCGCGTTCCTGCTGGCCGTGGCGATCGCACCGGCGGGGCGCCTGCTGTGGGAAGCAGTCGCCAGTGAAGGTTCATTTGGCAGCATCTTCTGGTGGCAGGACGACTACCTTCGCTGGCGGTTTCTCTGGTCGCTCGCTCAGGCGGGGCTGACATGCGTGCTGTCGTTTGTACTTGGCCTGCCCATCGCCTGGGTCCTGGCGCGCATGGATTTCCCCGGCCGGTCTGCAGCATTGCGTTTGCTCATGCTGCCCTTTGTCATGCCGACCCTGGTCGCTGCCATGGGAGTTCTGGCGATATGGGGTGCTCGCGGGACGCCAGGCCAGTGGCTTGCCGAGCACGGCATGGGACTGGGTGAGTCGCCCTGGCTGCTCATCTACGGCAACCTGTTTTTCAATCTCTGTCTGGTGATTCGTGCAGGCGTCGATGGGCTCGAGCATGTCAGTGCGACGCGCGTTGCCGCCGCCCGCAGTCTGGGAGCTTCGCCATGGCGGGCGTTCTGGCGGGTCGATTGGCCGGCCATCGCCCCCTGGCTTTCATCTGCGCTGTGCCTAGTGTTTCTGTATTGCTTCTCGGGCCTGGGGCTGGCACTGGTGCTTGGTGGTCACCAGTATGCGACGGTCGAGGTGGAAATCTACACACTGGTGGCGCATGAGCTCGAGCTCCGGCAAGCTGGCATTCTGGCCGTGAGCATGTTGTTTGTGACGGGTGCCGTCGCGCTAGTTTATGCGGCCATTGAGCGCCGTCTGGCGGCACCAGGCAAGGCAAGGCCGTTGATCAGGTTGCGCCCGGAGAGTCTGGCGCAGAAGCTGGCCGTCGTGGGCGCCATGCTCTCGCTGTTTCTGGTGTGCGGTGCGCCGCTGCTGGTCATTGCATGGCGAGCCGTGCTGGCGATGGCAACGGGTGCGGGGCTGGGTGTTCTCGCTGAGCCGCAGACTTGGCATGCACTGGGCAACACGCTGCGCTTCACATTCGCTGCGGTGGTCTTGGCGACCTTGCTGGGCTTGCTGCATGCAGCAGCGGGCCATGCCATCGATCAGCGACGTTCAGGAAGCGATGCTGCTGTGTTGGGTGTGGTGTGGCGCGCAGCGGGTTACCTGCCATTTGTGGTGTCGTCGGTGACAGTGGCGTTTGGACTTCTGTTGCTGTACCCCCAATGGTCGGCTTCATTGCTGGTGCTGCTCGCTGCCTATGCCTTGTTGGCCTATCCGTTTGTGGCACGCAGCATCACTGCAGGCCTGGACAGCATGCCGAGGCAATATGTGCAGGCGGCGCGCAGCCTCGGCGCTTCCCCGTGGAGAGCCTGGCGCAGAGTGACCCTGCCATTGATGCTGCCGGCACTTCGTCGTGGCGTGGCTTTTGCAGCGGCGACCGCATTGGGTGAGTTCGCAGTGACGCTGTTTCTCTCTCGTCCCGAATGGACCACGTTGACGACCCTGATCTATCAGCGCCTGGGGCGGCCTGGCGAGGCCAACCTGGATGCCGCCCTGGTGTTGGCATTTGTGTTGATGCTGCTGGCCCTGACGGCCTTCTTGGCCATTGAAGGCACTGGACGGAGCAACAAGCGGGCGGACCATGCTCCGGCTTCCACTGGAGAGGGGCGCCATGCTTGAACTCAAGAGCATTGCCAAGCAATGGAATGATCGCGCGCTGCTGGCGGGCATCGATCTGTCTGTTGACGAAGGCCAGACGGTTGCCTTGCTGGGACCGTCGGGAAGTGGCAAGAGCACGCTGCTGAACATTGTGGCGGGGCTTGAGGCGCCGGACGCCGGTACCGTCTGGATGGACGGCCAGGACATCACTGGCATGCCGCCCGAGAAAAGGCGCATGGCCATGATGTTCCAGGATTTCGCGCTGTTTCCTCATCTCAATGTGGAAGACAACGTGGCGTTCGGCCTGATTGAGCAGGGCATGGCCAAAGGCGCAGCACGCGTTCGATCGCGTGAACTTCTCGACCGATTCAACCTGTCCCATGCACACAAGTCGAGGGTGTGGACGCTCTCGGGCGGCGAGCAGCAGCGCGTGGCACTGGCCCGGGCGCTGGTCACCGCTCCCAGGGGCTTGTTGCTCGACGAGCCGTTTTCCGCACTGGATGCACAGCTTCGCTTGCAGCTTCGCGACGAGTTTCGTCAGCGCATCGAAGCTTCAGGCATGCTTGCCCTGCTGGTCACGCATGACGAAGTCGAGGCACGGGCCATGGCATGCCGTGCGTGGAAGCTGGAAGCGGGCAGACTGGTCCGGCTCTGGTAAGCGGTCCTCGTCGCTGGCAGAATGAGTCCGTCGACGGTGCTCAGGCAATTGCACCCTCTGGATCAAGGACAGGAGGAGAACGATGGGTTGGTTTTCTAGACGTCAGGACGACTTCTTCCTGAGTACGGTGGCACCCGCTTCGATTGAGCTGGACCGTTACGTTGGCGTGGTCAACGGTGAAGCCATCATCGGCGCCAACATTTTTCGGGACCTGTTTTCTTCCATTCGGGATGTCGTGGGTGGACGAGCTGGCGGCTATGAGCGTGCGCTCAGCGGAGCCCGAGAGTCCGCCATGGACGACATGATCGAGGCAGCCAGGGAGTTGGGCGCCACAGGCGTGATCGGTATCGACTTCGACTACGAAGTGCTGGGCGAGGCCAATGGCATGATGATGGTGACCGTCAGCGGGACGGCGGTTCGCTTATGACTGTGCAGCGAATGCTCTCGCTCCTGTGTCTGGTAGCGGCGTTGTCGCTGTCTCTTTTTCCTGTGGGGGCAGTGGCCCAGCAGAGTTCGCCATCACCATCGGCACAAGATGATTCTCCGCCCGCATCACCCAAGATGTACCGATGGAAGGACGCCAATGGTCGCGTGCACTTCAGCGACAAGCGGCCGGAGCAGCCTGGCTTGACCGTGCAAGAGATCGAGCCTAGGTCGACCAATTCGCTTCAGCCCTTTGTTTCCAGGCCCTCCAGCATGCCCGTGGACGTGCGGCGCAATTCATCAGCGGAGGTCAAGCCTGCACCAGAGCAGCCGCCTGAAGAAGTGCGCCGCCGACCTCTGTCGGTGGAGGCTTCCCAGGAGAGCTGCGAAGCACAAAAGCGAGCCTATGAAGCGTCGGCAGCCTGCTATGCCGAATGTGGCAGGAGCACCTTCAGCGGCAGAACCGGTTTTCAGAATGGCAGAAACAACTCCCAATGTGGTCATTGCACTGACGCGACCATGCCCGACTGTTGACGTTGGCAGGCTGCCCAGCCTGCCAGACTGAAGCCTATTCGGATCGCAGGGTTCTCAGTATCTTCTGTCCGCCTCGACCATTGGCTTCAAGCCCCAGCCGCCGCTGTTCCGCCTCGATGGCGGCACGGCTGCGTTGTCCCAGCATACCGTCAACTTCTCCGATGTCGTGTCCGCGCAGTATGAGCAGACCCTGCAGTTCCCGGCGTTCGGCTCGGGAGAGCCCCGGGTCGTCTGTGGGCCATGGGGTCGCGATCGGCCCCCGACCTCTGAGCCTGTCCGACAGGTGTGCGATGGCGAGTCCGTAGCTTTCCGCGGCGTTGTAGCTGTATATGGCGTTGAAATTTCGGAAGACGAGGAATGCAGGGCCGTTGGGTCCGGCTGGCGCCAGCAGGCCTGCGGTGCCGTGATCGCTCAATGGCGAACCGTCGGCCTTGACCAGTCCTCGCGCTGTCCATTGGGCAATGGAGCGTCGCTGGCGGCGTCCTTCGCCCGAGGTGTCGAATCCATCGGGCAACCGCACTTCGTAACCCCAGGGTTGGCCGCTGCGCCAGCCTGCCTTCTTCAGGAAGTTGGCCGTAGAGGCCAGCGCGTCGGTTGCATTGTCCATCAGGTCGCGGCGACCATCGTTGTCAAAGTCCACCGCTAGCCGCTCGAATGTGGTTGGCATGAACTGAGTGTGGCCGAAGGCACCAGCCCAGGAGCCTACGAGACGTTCGGCGGCGATGTGCCCGCCCTGAATGATGCGCATCGTGGCGTAGAACTCCTTGCGGAAGAAGGTCTGACGCCTGCCATTGCACGACAGTGTGCCCAGCGCCTGCAGCAGGGGGTAGGAGCCAAAGCTCTGTCCGAAATTGCTTTCCACCCCCCAGACCGCGACCACTGTCTCTGGGTCGACACCGTATTCCTGCTCCACTTTTCGCAAGGTATCACGGTGTTGTGCCAACATGCGCTGACCATCTTCCACGCGTTCGGCATCCACCAGACCGGCGAGGTAGTCCCAGATGGGGGTAGTGAACTCGGGCTGGTAGTCCAGTTTCTGGACCACGCTGAGATCGGGCGCCAGGTTTTGCGTGAGCTTTTCGTAGATGGAGGGCCGCACGCCAGCCTGGGCAGCAGGGCTGGCCAGTTCGGCAAGGCAGCGTTCAAACGCCTGCTGGTCGGAGGGGCTGACGGTGTTCGCCGTCTGTCCATGCACCTGACTGGAGAGTACCAGGGCACCAATGGTGACGCTGCGTGAAAAATGCCGAGGAAATAGCGGAGGATGTGACATGTGTGGATATGAGCGCATGGTCAATGGACGCAGGCGGGGCAAGGAGGTTCCCCTCCAGGTGATCAGACGGCCCACTCGCTGCCGTGCTCGGGCACCAGAGCCGGCCAACCGAGTTCGTCCTTGATGCGTAGGCGCATCCTGTCTGATGCCTCCATGTCGCCATGGGTGACAAACACCTTGTGGGGAGGGGCAGGGATCTGGCGCAGCCATTCGAGGAGCTGGCTGGCATCGGCATGGGCAGAGGCCGCGGTGAGCTGGACCACTTCGGCACGAACGGTCAGGTCCTGACCATGCACACGAAGGCGATCATTGCCTTTGGCGAGGGTGGCGCCTCGCGTGCCCGGCGACTGGTAGCCGGTCAGGATCACCATGTTGCGGTGGTCTTCCAGATACTGGACCAGATGATGGAGCACACGGCCGCCAGTGGCCATGCCGGAAGCCGCGAGCACAATCTTGGGTCCATGCTGGAAAGCGATGGCCTTGGACTGGTCGGGTGTCATGGTCATCTGGGCTGCATGCTCCATGGCCTGGCACTGGGCTTTGGTGAGGCGATGCTCACCAATGTGGTGGTCATAGAGATCAGTCGTGTGAATGGCCATCGGGCTGTCCAGGTAGACGGGAACACCTTTGGGCAGGGTTCCGTCGGCCTTGAGTTGCGCAATGGCGTAGAGGAGTGCCTGAGCGCGGCCCACGGCGAATACCGGAACGACGGCAGCGCCTCCGCGTGCGCAGGCGCGCTGAAGTGCTGGCCCCAGCTCTGCCAGGAGATTCTCTTCCGGGTGCTCCCGGTCGCCATAGGTGGACTCGATGATGACGACATCAGCCTCGACGGGTGGCTCGGGAGGCAGCATCAGGCTGTCATCGGGGCGGCCGAGGTCTCCGGAGAACAGCAGCCGTCGTCCGCCCACTTCTATCAGCACACTGCAGGCGCCCAGGATGTGTCCGGCACCGCGCAATTGCACTGACCAGCCAGGAATCGGTTCGAAGGGTTCACCCAGGGCCTGAGGGTGAAGCTGCTTGAGGGCGATGCGCGCGTCTTCCTCCGTGTACAGGGGCAATGCCGGCTTGTGTTTGGAGAAGCCGTGCCGGTTGGCATAGGCCGCGTCTTCTTCCTGAATATGGCCGCTGTCAGGCAGCAGGATGGAGGCGAGTTCGCATGAGCCGGCTGAAGCCCAGACCTTTCCGGTGAATCCGTTCTTGATGAGCAGGGGTAGATAGCCACTGTGGTCAAGATGGGCGTGTGTGAGCACAACGGCACCGATGTCTGCCGGGTTGACGGGCAGTGGCTCCCTGTTGCGCAGCCGAAGCTGCTTGTAGCCCTGAAACAGGCCGCAATCAACTAGAAGCGAGGCCCCGTTGTGGGTAACCAGGTACTTGGAGCCGGTCACAGTGCCGGTGGCACCCAGAAAGCGGATATGGACGGTCATGATCAATCCATCTTACTCTTGTGCGGCTGACGCGTTCTCAACCCGCAGGCAGGGCGGCACGTGGGCTGCCCATTGCCCGGAATGTCAGAACGCGGCGTCCAACATGAGCATGAAGATGAAGCCCCCCATCAAGGTGGCAGAGGACAACCCTTCGAATCCGTGCCTGTGTGTCTCTGGGATGATCTCATGACTGACCACGAAGATCATGGCGCCGGCAGCCAGCGCCAGGCCGACAGGGTAGAGTGCCGGCGTGCCGCCCAACACTTGCAGTCCGACCAGGGCACCCAGGGGCTCAGCCAGGCCCGTCAGGGCGGCCACTGACCATGCGGTGGCCTTCGATTGCCCGAGCGTGTGCAAGGCCATGGCCACGAGAAGGCCTTCAGGCATGTTCTGCAACCCGATGGCGATGGCAACGGCCGCGCCCGCCTGTGTGGTCGTGCTGTCGCCGGGGATGACGCCAGCATAGGCGGCGCCGACAGCCAGACCTTCGGGAATGTTGTGGATCATGAGTGCCAGCACCATGAGCCACCCGCGTTGGCGCGTGACCTCGCGTGCGTCGCCGGCAGCTTCCCATCGTCCGGTATGCCCCTGAGCCGCTGGCGGCAACACAGCGTGCTCGTGGGGCAGCAGGCGGTCAATACCCATCATCAGCCCGACGCCCAGGGCCAGCCCGGTCGCCGTCAGCATGGCTGCACCCATGCCCCCTTGCGGGACGAGCCGTTGCGATGCCTCCAGTGACGGCATGAGAAGGGCCAGGATGGCGGCCGTCAGCATGACACCGGCTGAGAAGGCCATCAGCGCGGCCTCCTGTCGCTTCGAGATACGCCCGACGAAGAACACAGGTGTGGCGCCCAACGCTGTGGCGGCCGCTGCGAGCATCGAGGCTTGCAGCCCGGAGAGCAAGGCGTTGCCGTTGGGAAGCGCCTCCCACCAATGCCGTGTCGGCGCCAGAAACGTGCTGGCTGCGGCCAGCCCTGCCATCACCAGCACCGACGCTGCAAGGCCCAGCAGTGCCTTTCTGGCCGCGTTGGGCGGCAGCTGGGCGTCCATTTCCGCCTGGAAGCGTTGCAAGGTGGGCTCAACGCGTCGAATCAGTTCAGTCATGCAAAAGGAATCGCTTGTGTCAGAAGAATGGTGTCACCCGACCAAGCCGGGATCGCGGTGGCATCAGCCCATATCCACAGTTTGCCTGTTGAGCAACACAGCGTCATCAAATCTGCTCATGGCCGTGATAGCAGCAGGGCGGGACGATGCGGGGGTTTCGTGATCTGGTACGGGTCGGTTCTTGATTTGGAGGTGATTTGGCAGGCTTTTCTCTCCTTAACCGAAAGGGAGAACCAGTAACACTCATTTCTAGGTCAGTGAGGGAAAACCCACTTTGGTCTGTGCGGTGCATGGGGCATCGAAGGGCCGGGTTCAAATGCCATGAACAGAACTTACAAATCCGTCTGGAACGCATCGTTGGGAAGCTATGTCGCCGTGGCCGAGCATGAGTCGGCACGGGGCAAGCCAAGCCGCTCGGGTCGAGCGAGAAAAAGCGTGGCGCCTCGCGCGGTGTCCGCTGCTTTGGTGCTCGAACCCCGCATCGTCTTTGACGCAGCGCTGGTGGCAACGGCCGACGCAGCAGCAGTTGCGGAGCCAATGCCCTCCGCAGACGACCTGACGGCCGGCATGGGCCAGCCGGATGATGGGGCGGAACCAGCGGGCTTTGCCGAGACGCCAGTGGCTGCTCAGGCGGATGTCGCCGCCGGCCATGCAGAGGACGAAACGGAAGCTGCCGCAGATCTGTCTGCGGACAACGGTCTGACCCATGCCGGTGCCGACGCTGCTACCACAAATGCCGAAGCCGGAGCCCAAGCCGACACCGGACTTGGCGACGCCGAAACCGAGCCGGTGGCCGACACCACAGAGCTCGTCGGTGATGAAGAACTGCCCGCCCTCGGCGACGTTGATGCCACCGGTGCCGCGACCGAGATTGTCTTCATTGACTGGGTGGCGGCGGACGTTGGCAACTACATCAACAACCCGGCGCTGGAAATTGTCTATCTGGACAGTGGCTCCGATGGCGTCGAGCAGATGGCCGAGGCGCTGGCCGGGCGCGAAGGTATCACCGCGATTCACATCGTGAGCCACGGTGTGGAGGGGCAATTGATGCTGGGCAACACGGTGCTCACGAGTGCGACCATGCAGGCACAGCACGGTGAAGCACTGGAGCAGATCAGTGGCGCCTTGAGCGATGATGCGGACATTCTGATTTATGGCTGCAACTTCACTGAAGGCGAGGAAGGACTTGGTGCTGCCAACATGCTGGCAGACCTGACCGGCGCAGACGTGGCGGCATCGACAGATACCACGGGCAGTGCAGACCGTGGAGGCGACTGGCAACTGGAGACCCATATCGGCCATGTCGAGGCAGTGTCTCTGGCGCCAAGCGCCTGGATAGGCAATCTGGATCTGGTGATCAACAACGTGGGCTCGGCCGGCGCGCCGGCGCTGGCCAACGCCATCATGGGTGCCGGTGTGGTGGTCAACAGTGCGACCTACTCGGGTGGCCCTGACCAGGCGGGCATCTTCCAGACTGGCGCAGGCCTTTCGTTTGGCTCCAATGTCATCGACTTCACTGATGGCGCGATTTTCACGACTGCCACCAACACGTCGACGGTGGGAGGCACGGATACCGGCAACGTCAGCCAGGACGCGCCTGGCATTGACGGAGATGCGCAATTCAACGCAGTCAGTGGCGGGGTGGCCACCTTTGATGCCTCGTACATCGATATCCAGTTCACGCCGGACATCTTGCCGGGCACCAATGCGGGCGACACCGTCCGCATGACGGCGTCCATCGTCTTCGGGTCCGAGGAGTACAACGAGTACGTCTATGCCGGCTTCAACGATTCCATCGGTATCTGGGTGAACGGAACCAACGTCGCGCTTGCACCCAATGGGCTGCCCATCGGCATTGACACCATCAACGATGCGGCAACGATCAATCCGTCGAACGGCAACGCGACAAACGACCCCAACCCGGGACACAGCACCACCGTGTTCACCAGCGCCAACCCGAGTCTGTACGTGAACAACGAGGGCGGTACCTACAACACCCGCATGGACGGGTTCACCGTGACCCTTTCTTTGTCTTTCGATGTGATCGTGGGGCAAAGCAACGACATCAGAATCGGCATTGCCGACACGGGTGACGCTGCGTACGACTCCTGGATGTTCATCCGCGCGGACTCGTTGCAGACGGCGTTTGTGGCCGAGAACGACAATGTGACCACGCCGGCCAATGTCCCTGCAACCGTGGACATCACGGCCAACGACTTCAACCTCAATGGAGGACCGTTGCAGATTGTGGCCATCAATGGCAGCCCGGTGTCGACCGGCTCCACCGTCACGCTGGCCTCTGGTGTGGATCTGACCATCGGCAGCGGAGGGCAGGTGACCGTGACGGGTGACGGCATCAATGCAGCAACAGACTCGTTCACGTACACGGTCCAGAACTCGGACGGAGACACGACCCATGCCACGGTGACGGTCAACATCACCGAGGCCAACGTGGGGCCGGTGGCCGCGAATGATGCCTTCAGCGCCAGCGAGGACGGCGGGGCCACAGTCGTGGGCAATGCCGTGACCAATGACAGTGACGCCAATGGCGACACGCTGACAGCAGTCATCCAGAGTGGCACGGCCGGCTCGGGCGGAGGCCTGTTCGACCTGGCGTCGGACGGGTCCGTCACTTTTGATGCCAATGGCGAGTTCGAGAGCCTTGCCGCAGGAGAGACAGCGGTGACGTCGATCTCCTATGTGGTGCAAGATCCCCACGGAGAGTCGGCCACGGCGACGATCAGCGTGACGGTCAACGGCGCCAACGATGCACCGACGCTGGTTGGTGGTGGGCAGCCATCAGACCAGACCGGTCAAGATGGTCAGAGCATCACACCGCTGGATGTCAGCGGAGCATTCGATGACCCCGATGGTGACACCCTGACCTACAGCGTCAGCGGTCTGCCTGCGGGA
>NZ_BAABWG010000003.1:0-771738 GCF_040372165.1 Hydrogenophaga sp. 5NK40-0174
CACATCACGCGAGACGCGGGTGACCTTGGTGCTGGCCGTGCCGCCCCAGGTGTCGTACTTGTGCGAGTACTCGAAGCTGCGCACATGGCCGTTCTGGGCGGTGGAGAGCGAGATGTTCTCGCCAGCGCGCAGGCTGGCGCCGCCACCGATGTTGCCCTGAACGCCCTGGGCCACGATGTTCTTGCCTGCGCTGATGCTCAGGCCACCACCGATGTTGAGCTTGGTGCCGGTCTGGTTGAAGGTGGAGTCTTCGCTGCGCCACTTCGGCCCACGCGCACCTTCGGAGGACTGCGCATAGATGCGGCGCCCGGTGTCATAGGCCAGCAGCGAGAAGTTGCCGCCAGCGCTCAGGCGGGCGCTGCCGCCGGCGCTGATGGCGCCACCGATGATGACGGTGTCGCCACCGCTGCGCATGCGCAGGTTGCGCTTGGCCGCGATGTCTCCCAGGATGCTGGTGAGGCCCCCACGCGCACGCAGGTCGATGTTGCGACCGTTGAGCGAGCCCAGAATGTTGGTGATGTTGGTGGCGCTGATCTTGAGGTCTTTGCGGGCATTGAGGGTGCCGGTGTTGAACACGTCGCCGCTGAGCTTCATGTCAATCTTCTTGGCCGAGATCAGGCCAGCCTCCTGACGACCGGTTTTCTTGTCCACCAGTGCATAGAGCTGCGGCACCAGCACTTTCTGAACCTTGCCGTCGGGCAGTTTCACGGTCTTCTCGACCAGCCAGACGATGTCGCTCGTGAGCGCGGCCATTTGCGCCTGGGTGAGCGCAATGCCGGGCTTGAGGCGGTATTTCTCCGCGAATTCAGCGCCGGCTGTCAGCAGCGCACGGTATTGCTCTTCATCGTCGGTGAAGGTGCCCAGGAAGCGGCGGCCGGTGAGCTGCGCCACCTGCTCGCGCACCAGCTTTTGCTCGTAGAAGCCGTCGCCCAAGCGTTGGGTGACCGTGGCCGGATCATGGCCCAGTTGCTCCAGCATGAAGCTGCTGCCGAGCCAGCGGCGCTCCATGGTGAACTCTGGGTCGGTTTCAACCAGATAGCCCGACGGCGCGCCCACGCGCAGCTGGAAGAGCGAGTTGTTGGGCAGCGCAATGCGCGGTGCCGGTGCATTGACGGAAGACGCGGCTGTGCTGCCAGCGCCGGAGACGGACGCAGCCGAAGCCACTCCACCAGGCATGGTGCGCACCACCACGCCCGGACCGGGGCGGCCCAGGCGGCCCGTGGGCGCCGTGGGCTGGTCATTGGTTTCCGTGCTGGTGTCGGCCGACTGCTCTGCCGTCTGGCTTTCCACTTCCACGGTGGCGGCAGCCCCTGGGCGGCGCGACCCGTGGTTGGGTGCCGTGTTGAACTTCACCGTCGAAGGAATCTCTTCGTACTGGGTTTGCTGTTCGAACACGCGGGTCTCTTCAGGCCCCTGAAAGCGGCGGTGGTGACGTTCCCAGTCGTACCACCGTTTCTCGGTCCAGGAGAGCTGGCGGGTGCCGACTTCGTCTACCGAGCGGGACTTGTAGCCGCTGATGTTTTGCAGGTCGCCACCGCGCACCGTGAGGTTGCCACCGACGATGATGCTGCTCTTGTCGTTGACCGTGCTCGCGGCATTGATCTTGAGGTTGCCGCCCACGGAGAAGGAAGCCGGGTCGCTGCCGAAGGTGCCGCTCTCAGTGATGGTACGGGTGTAGCGGTCAATCCACCATTCCTGCGCACTGACTTGTTCGCTGCCATCGTTGGGCACGAAGTAGGCGTACTTCTGGTTGTCGTCGTCCCAGCGCCAGTCCATCTCGCCGTCGTTGGCGTTGAGCGGCGTGTCCGCGTAGGGGTGCGGACGGGGGTCGGCAGGGTTGCCTGTCAGGGTTTCGTCGACGACGAGGTATTCCACCACGTCCTCGGTGGTGGTGCGGTTGTAGGAGCGGCCATGGCCGTCCACGTTGGCGACGCTGCCAGCGTTGATGGTCACGTTGCCGAACACATCGACCTCGGCACTGCTGTTGACAAAGCCTCCGGCGGTGCCCTTGGCCTTGAGTTCATCATCGAGCGAGCCGCCCACACGCATGTCGCCCAGGGCGAGGATAAGCGCGCCGTCAGAGTTGGTGACGGCGCCCACGCCAAAATCCAGATCTTCACGGCTGGCAATCACCGGTGCTTTGCCGCCGCTGGCGGCATTGGTCACGCTGCCGGCCGAGATGGCGATGTGGTCGCCATAGATGCGCCCCGTGCCCCGGTTGTTCAGCGCGCCAGCCTGGATGAGGGTGAGGTTGCCGTTGATGAGGCCGTAGTTGGTCACAGCGCCGCCACGCACATCGACCAGGCCGCCCCGGATGGCACCTGGCTGGCGGTTGCGCACGTTTGCGCCCGACACAGTGGTGACCTGCGAAGACTCCAGCGTGCCCGAGTTGTCCACGGACCCGTCCGAGAACAACTCCAGGTTGTTGGCTGACTGGACGATGGAGCCATCACCGGAAGTGAAGTTGCCCGACAGCACCATGCGGGTGTCACCCTCTTCAATGGCCATGCTGCCATCGCCTTGCTCGACCAGCTGGCCAGCATTGGCAATGGTGCCGTTGTTGACCATGCTGCGCGCGTCAAAGCTCAACGCGCCGTTGCTGGCGATGATGCCGTCGGTGCCATTGACCACATCCAGCGTTTTGCCGGCCACGTTGGTTTCGCCGTCAGGGTCGGCCAAGGGATCTTTGACGGTGAGCGTGGTGCCTGCAGAGAGCAGACCATCGGTGTTGTTGAGCGTGCCAGAGGCCTCGATGTTCACCGCTTCGGCAGCAATGATGCCGCCGCGCGTGTTGTCCAGGTCTTCGGTAGTGATGTCAATCTGGCGTGCCTGCATGCCGTTCACATCCAGCTCGTCATCAGGCAAACGGGTCTTGGTGTCGACGTTGAGGATGCTGCCAGCCTTGACCGTCAAGGTTTCTGACGAGGCGATCAGACCGTTATCGCTGTTGTCCAGTTGCCCGCCTTCGAGCAGCAGGTCCACGTTGGCCGCCGACTTGATGTCACTGCCACGGTTGTCCAGGCTGCCTGCGGTGATGGAAACGCCATCCGCCGAAGCGATCTGGCTTCGCACCGGGTCGCCTGCGTCGTCGGTGGAGGCCGAGTTGTCGATATGACCGATGGCTTGAACGGCGAGGGTTTCTCCGGCCAGCATCTGGCCGCCACGGTTGGTCAGGCCCGGGGTGCCTTCGCCCCCAATGTCCACCGTGAGCGTGGTGCTGGCCTGGATGATGCCCTTGTCGTTGCTGAGCTGGCCCGAGCGAATACTCATGTCTTCGAAGGCCATGATGGTGCCTTCGGTGTTGTCCAGCGCGTTCCCGTTGGTCTCAATTGCAACGCGTTCGCCAGAGACGGTGGCGCCACTGACGTCGGTGGCGCCTGCCGTGGTGAGCGCGACGTTTCTCTCTGATTGCAACGCGCCGCCATTGAGGTCGAAAGCGCCTGCCACGTTGACCGCCACATCGCCAGAAACGCCGATGACGGTGGCCTTCTGCGCAGACAGGCTGCCTGCTTTCAGGTTCATGGCCTCGTTCGCGGCCAGCGTGGCCTCTGTGGCGGTGGCGTCTTCGCCCAGCGACAGGTCTGCGCTGTGCTGCGCCGTGACATTGGCGCCGTCGAGCTTGGCAGAGGCCGAGCCCAGGCTCAAGGATTGGCCCGCCGAGACGATGGCGTCCGTGCCGGACATGACGCCTGTCATGTCGACCGTGACTTTGCCTAGACCGGAGAGATCTGCATCGTCGGCCAGCAGTTGGCCACCGCGAACCTCCAGGTCCCCTGCTGTGGCGACCAATGCGCCTGTGACGTTGACTTGCTCTTCACCATCGAGCTGCAGCTTGCCGGCACCACTGTGCAGCACCAGGCCGTCGCTCATGTCGATGGATTGGGCATCGAATGCCAGGTGGGTCGCGTTGGCTTCCAGAACGATGCCGGCCGCATTGACCTTGCCGGAAACCGCCATGCGGGCATCATCGCCATCGCCGGTTTGCGTCACAACAGCGTTTTCTGCGGACCAGTCTTTTGCGGTCAAGGCAACCGCCTTGCCGCCCAGGTTGGCGTCCGGGGTGACCAGATCGCCAGCGGCATTGAGGCTCAGGCCATTGACGGCTTGCAGCGAAGCACCAGTGGCCTCGATATCCCCCGCTGTGGCTTGCACATCGATCCGGTTGGAGACGATGACTTGGTCGCGCAGATGGACAGAACCCCCTTTGGCATCCAGTGCCTCGCCGGCCAAGGTGGTGCCTTGCAGGCTCACTTGGCCGGTTTCCGACTCTCCTGCATGCGCGGTGAGCACGCCTTCGCCCAGAAGCACATAGCCTTCTGTGTCCATGCCTGCGGCCAGCACTGCCGTATCGGTGGCGGTGACGGTGCCATCGGCAGCACTGGTTTGCAGATTCAAGTCCTTGCCCGATGCCATCAGGCCTTCAACGCCCACGGTTTGCCCCGCCGTCACGCTGGCGCCCTGTGCAGCGTAGGCTTGACCTGCGTTGGTGACGGCATCGCCCGCTTGCAGGTTCATGCTGCCGTCGGCCACCATCAGGCCCGGGTTCTCAATGCGTTGGCCGGCTTCCACATCGATGCCAGCACCACTGAAGATCTGGCCTTCGTTGATGAAAACGTCGGGTTTGGCGATGGTGATGCCGTTGTCGGCAGCCACAAAACCGGTGTTGGTGTTGACCACTTCAGTGCCGGCTTGCACAGCGATGCTGCCATCCGCAATGAGCGTGCCGGCATTGGTCACGCCTTGCTCCGTCAGCAGACGAACGTCTTGCTGGCTTTCGATGGCGCCAGCGTTGGAGATGCCGTCGGGCGCGGAGATATGCACACTGCCCTGGACGATGACGCTGCCCTCGTTGTCAAAGCGCGAGCCCGACTGCAGATCGAGCAGGCCGCCCGCATTGAGCATGCCGCTGTTCTGCACGTCACTCGCTTGCATGGACAAGGTATTGCCCGCGCCGATGTATCCGCTGTTGTTCAACGATTCGCTGGCGACGATGGTGGCATCCGTCCCCGCGAGCAATGCGCCACTGTTGTCGACGCTGGTGGCGGTGATGGTCGCGGACTGACCAACATCGATGAAGCCAGGGTTGTTCAGCGCACCGGGGGTGGAGACCTCCAGATGCCCGCCGGAGCGAATCGTCCCTTCGTTGTTGATGTCTCGGCCGGCCTGTACGTTCGCGTTGCCTTCGGCGAACAAAGTGCCGCTGTTGTCCACTTTGCCAGCCGTCTGAATATCGGCATCGCCATCGGCGCCCAAGGCGCCCGAGTTGACCAGATCACCCCGTGTATTGAGCGTCAAGCCTTTGGAGCCGGCTTGCACCGCGCCCGCGTTGCGCACGCCGACGCCCGCCTCGGTGCCCACCAGCGTGATCTTGCCTGCGTACATGCCACCCAGGCGGGACACGTCCAGCGAGAAGCTGGGGCGCGAGCCTGATGCAGCGGCTGAGCTGATCTGGTCGTGGTGATCGGCATCGATCTTGTTGGTGCCGGTGACCACTTGCAGGTCTTTGGCGTGCAAGGGGCCATTGACCTCCACTGCACGGGCCAGAATGCCGGTGTAGTCCGTCAGGGATGCGTCAAAACCAAGCTCCCCAATGGTGATCTTGCCGCCGCTGACGGTGTAGCTGCGCAGGTCGCCGCCGCTCATCTCCACCTGACCGGTGGTGAGCGTGGCACGCGAGGCATTGATGAAGCCACTGCCGTTGACGCTCAGGCCCGCCGGGTTGGCAACGACGATCTCTGCACGCTGGCCGGCAATCTCCACATAGCCATTGATCTGGCTGGGGTTGTTGCTGTTGACTTGCAGCAGAATCACGCGGGCTTCGCCCTGGCCCAGCCAAGGGTTGCCTTGCACCCAGCCACCCAGCTGTGTCTCGACGTTGGTGCGGCTGTTGTTGACGACTGCGCCCTGGCGGTCGACATCCATTTGAGAGAGCTGGTTTCGCGAGACGCCAGCACCGCTGGGCGTGGTGATGTTGATTTGCGGCAGGCCGTTGGCGGTGTTGAGCACCGTGGGCCGCTCGGCACCCGGCGCATTGCGGTCCGAGCGGATTTGCGCCATGGCGTTGATGGGCGTCAGCATGGTCTGCGCCAGCATGGCCGAGAGCGCCACGGTGTTGACCGCGCGAACGGTGAACGAAGGTCCCCGTACAGCTTTCACCACCTCACTGGCCTTGCTCTCGCCTCGCCCGGCAGAGCCACCCTTGCCCGCGCCTTTGGCTGTTTCAGCCACCAGCATCATGCAACCACGCGCCTTGTTGAAGACCTTGCGTCCCGTACCCTTGTTCATCTCAATCCCTCTTTGCGTCTTGCGGCTCTCTCTGCCGCAGATTTTGGTTTTTTGGCCTGCGCTCGTTCACCCTTTCCTAGCGGGCTGAATCGGCACGAATGGTTTTTTGAAACTGGCTCTATTCCGTTTTGCTGTTCTGCTGTTCTGCTGTCCTGCTTTCCAGTGGCCCGCTGTGGTGGGCCACCGCTGCAGTCAGGCGTCTACGATCAGAACGCGCGGTAGAGCATGAAGCCCCAGACCGACGAGTCCGCCTTGAGCTCTGGTGGTTTGCTGATGGGCTTGCCCCAGAAGACATCGAACTGGGTACCGGCCCACTGACCTCTCCAGCCAATGGCCGCGCCCACCAATCGCGTCCCTGACAGTGCCAAGGCTGAAGGGCCGGAGACCCGACCGGCATCAAGGCCCAGGTAGACTTGCGTTCCGTCCAGCAACCATGGGCTGGCGGTCACAAAGTCGTTGCGCAGCAGAAAGCCGCGCTCTGCTGTGATGGACGCCGAGCTGTCAAAGCCCCGCACGGTGTAGCGGCCACCAATGCTGAAGCGATCCTGCGGCGTCAGTGGCGTGTGATGGAACTGTGTTTTGAAACTACCGCTGTATGTCCAGCCACCGGCCGATTCGGTGATGGGTGCTTGCAGGCGCAAGCCCAGGGTGGTCAAACGGTATTGGCTGGTGCCTTCGCCATAGGGCTCTTCAGGTGCTTCAAGGCTGCCCAGCGCTTTGATGCCTTGGCGATACTGGACATCAGCGGTCACTGTCGCCTTGTCCCAGTAGAGGCGATGTGAGAGGACTGCCTCAACCGATGTGACTGCACGGCGCTGCACCAGAATCTCGGTGTCGTCAATGTAGTTGCGTGACGTGCGGCGCTGCAGGCCAACGCTGGCCGTTGTGACGTTTCTGCTGTCACGCCACAGGACGCGCGACGCATTGAGGGAGAAGTTGCTGCCCTCGCCCGAGTATTCATAGTTGTCAAAAGCACCGAGCACCGTCTGGTGGTACTGGTTGACGCTGCCATTCGCAGAGAACAACCAATATCCGTAGGGAATGGAATAGTGCAAGGTCAGGCTTTGTGAGCCTTTGGGCGAAGGGCCATCGCCGCCACCCAAGGCACGGCTGTAAGTGGCATAGGCCAGATCGCTTTGCCCCAACGGGTTGTCCAGCGAAGCCGTGAAGCTGCTCTGGAATTTTCCGGTCGCGTCGCTGCCGGCATCGTCCACCGACACGCCAAAGCGCCATTGCTTGTCCTGGCGCCACTTCAGCTGCAACTCGCTCTCGCCCGGACGCGTGCCCGGCGCAATCTGAATGTCGGCGTCGGCCGTGGGAACGCGCTTGAGGTTCTCCAAGGCCTGCTCAACATCCCGCAGATTGAGCAGATCACCCACATCAGCGGGCATGGCTGCACCGAAGTTGACGCCCGACGCATCTCCGCTGTTGAGTTTTTCGATACGGCCGGCAATCGGGAAGAACTGCAGGTTGCCGGACGCAATGTTCTGATTCTGGACGATGACGCGCGTGGTCACATAGCCGCGCTCCATGATGGCGTTCTGCAGACGCTTTTGCAGAAGATTGATGCTGTTAACGCCCAGGCAACGGCCGATCGGGTTGTCATCACCTTCCGGGCCCGTCACAGCGCTCAAGGCAAAGGAAAACTCGTCGGCATCAGGGCCCACCAGTTGTACCGACTGGATGGCAAAGCATGGTGATTCACCATCCACCAGCCGGCCAGCATCATCCTCGCGCAAATCGGCAGGCGCGGGTGCTCGCTGCGGCGCTTGCAGCGCCTTGAGCGCTTCTTCGCGCTCTTGCTGGCGAATCAGTTCTTGTGATGGGTCAGGCAGGGCGTCCTGCGCCCAAGCCTGCCCAATGTTGATCATGGCAGCTGTCAGACACAGCGCCACCTTTCTGGCTTGTCCCACCAGATCCTCCCTTTGACACTTCTCTACACGCGGCATCGCGGCCGCTCCCCATGTGTCCAATTGTAGTCAGGTGAAACTTTTTCTACACCATTCGGACAAGGGATAACCCGAACTGTTACCACTTTCCGTTGAACCGCCACAACAGGCCTGGCCGGTACGCCAATGAACGGTCAAAGAGCGAGGACAAGCGGTTGAATTGTTCGGGTGGAGACAGCGCTGCGAAAAAGAAAGCACGCCTCAGGCAGCGACACATCCGGAATACGACAAGGCCTGACCACCTCGCGCCTTCGAGCGTGGTTATCGCAGTGAAGAAGCCAGCAGAGAACCGAAGAAGGCGCTTCGCGACCTGATCGTTCAGGCCGTCTTCGCCTGCTGCAACACCTCACGCGTGCGCAGCGCCTCTGCCCTTGCCGCCTGTGCAAAGTCCTCCCCTCTGGAGGCATAAAGCACCGCGCGGGATGAGTTGACGATGACGCCGCCGGTGGTGTTGCCGCTGGCGTCTGTGCGATGGCCGGCTTTGATGGTGGCCATGGCGTCGCCGCCTTGCGCACCCACACCGGGAATGAGCAGCGGCAGTGTGGGTGCGAGTTCGCGCACGCGCTCGATCTCGTTGGGGTAAGTGGCACCCACCACCAGGCCAAGCTGGCCATTGAGGTTCCACGGGCCCTGGGCCAAGCCGGCAATGTGTTCGTACAGGCGTGGCTGGCCGTCGACTTCGGCCAGGCGCTGGTTCTGGAAGTCGTCACCGCCGGGGTTGGAGGTGCGGCACAGCAGGAACGCGCCTTTGCCTTCGTACTTCAGGTAGGGCTGCACTGAGTCAAAACCCATGAAGGGCGAGAGCGTCACGGCGTCGGCGCCGTAGCGTTCAAACGCTTCCACCGCGTATTGCTCAGCCGTGCTGCCGATGTCGCCGCGTTTGGCGTCGAGGATGACGGGGACATGCGGCGCAGCGCTGCGCATGTGTTTCATCAGGCGCTCGAGCTGGTCTTCGGCGCCGTGGGCAGCGAAGTAGGCGATTTGCGGCTTGAAAGCGATCACGGCGTCGGCCGTGGCGTCGACGATGGCGGCGCAGAAGTCGTAAATCTTGCTGGCATCGCCTTTGAGCGCAGCAGGAAAACGCTTGGGGTCAGGGTCCAGACCCACACACAGCATGGAACCGTTCTGGCGCTCTGCGGCCAGCAGCATGTCGATGAATGTCATGCCCTGATTGTAAGTTTGCCGGGCGCGCACGGCGCAGCTTATGCAGAGGGTCCCTGGCTGGCTGCCAGCGTGTCCAGCGCCAGGCACAGGTCGGCCCAGGCCTTGGCCTTCTCGCTGGGGCTGCGCAGCAGATAGGCAGGGTGGTAGGTCACGATGACGGGCACGCCTTCATAACGGTGCACCTTGCCACGCAGGCGGCCGATGGGTTCTTGCGTTTGCAGCAATGACTGAACAGCAAAGCGCCCCATGGCCAGGACGATGCGCGGCTGGATGAGGGCTACCTGCCGGCGCAGGAAAGGCTCGCACTGGGCCACTTCTTCTGGCGCGGGGTTGCGGTTCGCGGGCGGGCGGCATTTGAGCACGTTGGCAATGTAGGCGCCCTCCGCCCCCTGCTTTTGGCGGCTGCGGCCGATGGCGGCCAGCATGTTGTCGAGCAACTGGCCGGCAGCGCCCACGAACGGTTCGCCCTGGCGGTCTTCGTTTTCACCCGGGGCTTCGCCCACGACCAGCCAGTCGGTTTGCGCGTCGCCCACGCCGAAGACGGTGTTGGTGCGCGTTTTGCACAAGCCGCAGGCTTCGCAGCCGGCCACAGCCTTCTCCAGCGCCTCCATGTCCATGGTTTCGATGCCGGGCGGGCGCTGGCCCAGGTCGGCGGCAGGCGCTGCCGCGGGTACCGCAGCGACAGGTGCAGCAACAGGTACAGCTGCAGGGGCGGGCGCGCGAACTGGCGCGGGTGCTGGCGATGAAGCGGGAGCACGAGCAGGGGCAGGCGTCGCCACCGCCGCCGCCTCGGGGGTGGCCGCGGGAGCCTCAACAGGCGCCGCAACTGCCCTGGCTGGTTTGGGCGCCCACACCTTGACGCCCATCTCGGCGAGCATCGCACGCTGTCGCGCATCCAGCGACACCACAAAGGAGGTGTCCTCTGGCGCGTCCGTGGCGTCTGGCGCCTGCGCCGATACAGAGGTGTTGTCTTGCTCGCTCATGCCGATGCGTTCTTTGCCGACGGTTGGCCGTTGGCGGTCTGGGGGTTCAGGGCCAGTTGCATGACCACCGCATCTTCACGCTGGCCTTGCCCTGCCGGGTAGTAGTCACGCCGGACCCCCATTTTCACAAATCCGTACCGCGTGTACATGGCTTGCGCATTGTGGTTGCCCAGACGCACTTCCAGCCACAAGGATTCGGCGCCACGTGTGTGCGCCCAGGCCACCAGCGCATCCATCAACACCCGACCCCAGCCCTGCCTCTGCAAGGCCGGTACCACGGTGATGTTGAGCAAGTGCACTTCGTCCACGCCTTCCATGGCCACCACATAGCCCAGCAGGCCCTGACCGTCGTGCGGCCCGCCTTGCACGGCCGGGGCCTTTGGCAAGTCATCTGCCATCAGCATCATGGCCGCATAGCCGGCCTGGATGGAATCGGTGAAATGGCGTTGCGTCCAGGGGCGAGGGTATGCCGTCTTTTCCACCTCGTGGACGCTGGGCACATCGGCTGTCGTCATCGGACTGAACCAGACCTTGCCCTGGGGCGCATCCCTGACAGGCCTGTCTGGCCAGCCAGTTGCATGGGTGGCAGGCATCGCGGTCACGCTTGCTCAGCCTTTGCCCGCTGCGCCTCCCGCTCGGCAGTGGTCTGAGCGACCTTGTCGCGCACGTAGACCGGCTGCGCCTGTTCCGCCGCTTCTGCCAGACCGGCGGCCAGCAGCGACGGCGCGAGTGAGAGCATGGCCTCTGCATCCGGCACGGTGTCCAGCCACTGCCCCTCAACGGCGTCCAGTGCATCCGGATAGGCCTTGCGGGCATTGCCTACCAGCCACCGGAGGCCGGCGTGCGTTTCGTCCCCGGTGATGGCAGCCACATGAGCAGCCAGGGCTCGCGGCGCGCACAACTGGGGGGGCGAGACGGTTTGCCACAGCGCTTCACCGGACGGGCGGGCGTATTGCGCCACATAGACTTCGTTCATGCGCGCGTCGAGGACTGCGGTCACGCGCGACGGCGCCACTTGCCCGGCCTGGCTGGATGCCACGGCTGCCTGCTGCGCCAGGGTCATGAGGGTGTCCACGCCGATCACGGGCAAGCCAGCGCCCAAGGCCAGGCCCTGTGCCACGGCGCAGGCCGTGCGCAAGCCGGTGAACGATCCGGGGCCACGGCCATACACGACAGCGTCCAGACTGGAGAGCGCCCAGCCAGACTCTGCCAGCAAGGCACGCACCTGAGGGAGAAGGTGCAGGGAGGACTGCGCTGCACCCGGGCCACGGTAAACCCACACGCGTTCACCGGGCACGCCTGAGCCGAGCGCGACCGACATCACATCGGTACTGGATTCGATACTCAGGAAGCGGCGTTCGCTGGATGCAACAGTCATCCCCGAATTATGGGCCACGCCTGTAACAAGTCGACCATCCGGAGCAAATGCCGCACTGTGCATGACCACCTTGGTTTCATAATGGGAGCACATGTTTCTGCGCCAACGCCATTTCACACGCACCCGCTCCCGGCGACGCCCGAGCGGCTGCTTGCTCGCCGCCTGGCTGCTCAGTGCCCTGATGGCAGGGCCGGCCAGGGCCGACAGCTCACCACAGGCGCTACGCGACACGCCGTTGCCAGCGCCCGTATCAGAAGCACTGGCGGCGGCAGGCATACCAGAGCAGCACTTTGCCGCCATGGTGGTCCCGGTCGACGGGCTGATCGGTCCGCGCGTGCAGCACCGAGCCGACGAGCTGGTGAACCCGGCATCGGTCATGAAGCTGGTCACCACTTATGCCGCCATGGACATGCTCGGGCCGGATTTCACCTGGACCACGCGCTTTTATGTGGACGGAGACATTGCCGACGGCGTGCTCTACGGCAATCTCTACATTCGGGGTGGCGGTGACCCGAAGCTGGTGCTGGAGCGGATCCAGGAAACTTTCTGGGCACTGCACAGCAAGGGCGTGCAAGTGATTCTGGGTGACATGGTGCTGGACCACAGTGCGTTTGATCTGCCACCGCACGACCCTGCGGCATTTGATGGCGAAGCACTGCGCCCCTACAACGCCGCTCCAGACGGACTGCTGGTCAATTTCAAATCCGTGATCCTCAAGTTCGAGCCCGATCGGCGGGCGGGCGTAGCACGTGTGACGAGCGAGCCGCCCCTGGCGGGTCTGGACATTCAGGAGACCATCCCGCTCGCCGGTGGCGGCTGCGGTGACTGGCGTGGCGGTCTGGCTGCCGACTATTCAAAGCCGGAGAAGATCCGTTTTGAAGGCCGTTACCCGCGTCGCTGCGGCAAGCAGCTTTGGGCCGTGGCCTACCAGGACCCGGACACCTACTCTGCACGCGCCCTGGAGGGGCTCTGGCGCGCCAGCGGTGGCGCACTGACCGGGCACTCCCGCTACGGGCTCACGCCGCCCGGGCTCAAACTGCTGCACGAAGCGCACTCACTGCCCCTCAAGGACATCATTGCCGACGTCAATCAATGGAGCAACAACGTGATGGCACAGCAGGTGTTCCTCACGCTGGGACAAGTCGCACCGGATCAGGTGCAGGAGCTGCGCGCGGCAGACGGCCCCCTGACACCCATGCGCAAGGGGCGCTTCGAGCATTCGAAGGAGGTGCTGCGCAACTGGTGGGTGCGCACCCTGGGCTTGCGCTACTCGACACCCGTGGTGGAAAACGGTTCAGGGCTGTCCCGTACCGAGCGACTGACGCCGGGCGCACTGGCAGCGCTGCTGCTCAAGGCTGCGCAGCACCCGCATGGCCAGGCATTTGTGGACTCACTCTCGGTGGCCGGCGTCAAGGGCACGGCTGCACGCATTGCTCGCAGCCCGAACAATGCCGCACATGGCAAGGCCTGGCTCAAGACCGGCACGCTCGACGATGTATCTGGTGTGGCGGGCTATGTGCAGGCACTCGACGGCCAGCGATATGTCATCGCCGCCTTCGTCAATGATGCGCAGGCCCGTCAGGGCCGGCCGGCGCTGGATGCTCTGGTCGAATGGACGGCCAGCCTCGGAGCGACTCGCCCCTGACGAGTCTCGGCGGGTCGCGTCAGCCCGGCGCTGTCTTCAACCGAGCGCGCCGAGTACCCACCAGACCGCGAAGGCCAGGGCCGCTGCAGCCAGCAAGCCCGCTCCCCACATGGCGGCCCGACGGAGCTGGGCGCGGCGGGCTTTTTCCTGGGCCAGACGCTGCCCTCGCCGAAGCAGTGCTTCAGCGATGGGGTCCGTGTCATCCGAATCAGCCACCACCGTGTGGTAGTACTGATGCATGGTACGGGAATTGATATCCAGGGCGTCTCCGTCCTGGTCCTGGGCCTCGGGTATCGAACGTCGGGACATGGCAATCATGCGGCGAACAGCAAGCAGTGGGTGTGACAGCGATATTCTTGTTCAAAACGGCCATTTGCGGGCCAACAGCTCGGCGTATCATCGCCTCTAACCTGTCTCTGATGTCCCATGACCACGCTCGATCTTATCGGTTACTGTGCGGCTTTTCTGACCACGGTCAGCTTTGTTCCGCAAGCCTTGATGACTTTTCGCACAAGAAACGTCAGCGGTATATCACTGGGCATGTACACGGTGTTCACGGTGGGCGTGGGCATGTGGCTGGTCTATGGCATTGCGCTCGGCGCCTGGCCTCTCATCGCAGCCAATACGGTGACCTTTTCGCTTGCGCTGGCCATCCTGATCATGCGGATCCGGTTCGGTGGCTTGCGGCAGGGTCCGCAGCGGCAACCCATGCCGTGAAGGTGAAGACTGACTGACCAGCGGGTTGGCTCAGGCAGCCGCGCGCTGAAGCCTGTCTCTCACGCCGTCCCAGGCAGCATCTTCCGGTGGTGTTTCCACCCAGATGAGCTTCACGCCTGTGTCGTCCAGAGCACGGAGCTGGGCAAACAGCTCCTGGGCAGCGGCAGCGGCCTCTGATGGCATGCGGCGCAAAAGGATGCCCGGTGCAACCTTGAGATCGGCCCGCGCATAGACGGCGATGTGCCGGGCATCCGGGCCCAGCACATCCAGCGCGGACTGCAACTGCCTCGCGGGCATCAGGCGAACCGGCACCGACGGCGCATAGTGCGATGCCAGTGTGCCGGACGCGCGAGGCGCATCGCCCAACTCATTGTCCGCGGCTTCTTCCGGCTGCTGAACACGCACACCGCAAGCCCGGCTGAGCTCGTCCACCGACAGCATGCCCGGGCGCAACAGCACCGGCACCGCGCGGGTACAGTCCACGATGCTGGACTCGATGCCCACCGGGCACGCGCCTCCGTCGAGCACCAGAAGTGCGTCTTCCGGCAACGCTTCAAATTCCTGCTGCACATGGGCTGCCGTGGTGGGACTGACACGGCCGAAGCGGTTGGCGCTGGGTGCAGCCAGACCTTGCACGCCTTTGGCTCGCGCCGCCTTGAGCAGCGCTTGAGCGACCGGGTGCGAGGGGCTGCGCAAGCCCACTGAATCCTGCCCGCCCGCGGCCACCGCCACCGCCGACGGGCGCCGGGGAAGAATGAGCGTGAGCGGCCCCGGCCAGAAAGCCTTCATGAGGGCCAGTGCCACTGCCGGAACATTCTGTGCAAACGGCGCCACCACCGCGTCCCAGTGCCCGGACGCCGCACCGGCATCGTCAGCGGCCACATGCACGATCAAGGGGTGGTCTGCCGGGCGCTCCTTGGCCGAGAAGATGCTTTGCACAGCGGTGGCGTTGTCGGCATCTGCCGCCAACCCGTACACGGTCTCGGTCGGCATGCCCACCAGTCCACCCGCTGCCAGGCGATCGGCAGCCTGCTCGATGGCCGATGCAGCAGAAGCATCCAGGATCAGGGGCATGAGTAGGCGGCGGCAGGTTTCAGGGCAGCGGCGGCAGACCCAGCAACGCCAGCACTTTTGCGGCGGTCTCCCGCGTCGACGCGAGGCTGGTGCCCACAATGTTCACATGACCCATCTTGCGTCCACGGCGGGCACTGAGCTTGCCGTAGAGGTGCAGATGCACATCCGGCAGACCCAGGACTTTGTCCCATGGCGGATCAACAGGCGTATCGCTGGCTTGCGCGCGGTCAGCATTGGGGTCGAACCACAAATCCCCCAGGAGGTTAATCATGATGGCCGGACCATACTGACGCGGCGTGTGCAGCGGCAGGCGCGCCAGCGTGCGCACCTGGGCCTCGAACTGCGACATGTCGCAGGCGTCTTGCGTGTAGTGGCCGCTGTTGTGGGGACGAGGCGCCATTTCGTTGACCACCAGATCTTCGCTGCCTTTGCCATCATCGACCACAAAGTACTCGACGCACAGCACACCCACATATTGCATGTGCTCCGCCAGCGCCACAGTGGCGGCACGGGCGCGCTCGGCCAGTGCGGGCGTGATGACTTCGTCGTGGACTTCGGTCACCGCCAGAATGCCGTCGCGGTGGGTGTTTTTCTGAACAGGGAAACTCACCACCTCGCCGCTGGCAGCGCGCGCCACGATGACCGAGTACTCGGCCTTGAGAGGCAACAGCTTTTCCAGCACGCAGGGGACCTTGCCCAGCTGCTCCCAGGCGGCGACCAGTTCCTCGCGGGTACTGACACGAACCTGCCCCTTGCCGTCGTAGCCCATGCGGGCGGTCTTCAGAATGCCTGGCAGCAAGTCGGCCGGCACGGCTTCGAGCAGGGCTTCGGTGTCAATGGCCGCATATGGTGCGGGATAGACGCCGCTTTTCGGCGCACACTGAACGAAGTTGGCCTTCTCCTGCACGCGATCCTGTGCCGTCGCAACGCATTGGGCCGAAGGTGCCACCGGACGCTGCGCGCCGAGCGTCGCCAGCGCTGGCGCCGACACGTTCTCGAATTCTGTGGTGATGGCTGCACAGCGCTGCATCAGCTGCGCCAGGCCGTCCTGATCGTCGTACAGCGTCTGGATGTGAAACTGACTGACAAGACCGGCCGGACTGGCCGGATCCGGGTCCAGCACAGCGGTGAAATAGCCCATGGCCTGGGCGGCCTGGACGAACATGCGGCCCAGCTGGCCACCCCCCATCACCCCCAGCGTCATCTGGTGGCCGCGTTCGGTCATGGCGCCGGGAAGCAAGGGTTTGAGACTCATGAAATTAACCGTCCGGTGTTGGGAGAGTGAAGATTGGGGAATGAGGAAGGGGGGAGCCCTGAAAGATTCGCTGAATGAGGCACTGGGCCAGGCTTGTCCAGCCGGACTCAGGCATTACCACCTCATGCCGGCGGCAGCGTCATGGCCCTTGCGGCTTCGGTCTGGCGGGCCCGAAAGTCTGTCAGCTTCTGCCGCAACCCGGCGTCTTCATTGGCCAGCATGGCCACGGCAAACAGGGCTGCATTGGCCGCACCGGCCTGACCGATGGCAAAGCATGCCACAGGAATGCCCTTGGGCATCTGGACAATGCTGTGCAACGAGTCCACCCCGGAAAGGGCTTTGGACTGCACCGGCACGCCCAGCACCGGCACCTCGGTCTTGGCCGCCAGCATGCCAGGCAGGTGGGCGGCGCCACCCGCACCGGCGATGATGGCCTTGATGCCCCGCCCTGCCGCACTCTCGGCATAGGCGAACATGTCATCAGGCATCCGATGGGCCGATACAACCCTGGCCTCATGGGCCACGCCGAATTGCTCAAGTATCTGCACCGCGTGCTGCATGGTGTCCCAGTCGCTGCTGGAACCCATCACCACGCCAACCTGGATGTTGCTCATGTCTGTGGGCTTTCTGACGGGCACCGATCGGGCCAGCCGTTAGGTCGGGCCGCAAGGGTGGCCCATCTCCGGTAAAGTGTCGATTTTACGTTTTGCCCCGATAGGCCGCCCAACGGCCCAAAAAGAACATGATCAACGTCACCGTCGCCAATTTCGAACAAGAAGTCATTGCCGCGTCCATGCAGACCCCTGTGCTGGTCGATTTCTGGGCCACCTGGTGTGGTCCATGCAAGGTCATCGGTCCGATTCTGGAGAAGCTCGAGACGGAGTACGACGGGCGATTCAAGCTGGTCAAGATCGATTCCGACCAGGAACAACAACTGGCTGCCGCCTTCGGCATCCGCTCCATCCCGACCTGTGTGCTGCTCATCGGTGGCCAGCCGGTCGACGGATTCATGGGTGCCCTGCCCGAAGGCCAGATCAAGGAGTTTCTGGACAAGCATCTGCCCAGCGAAGGCGAGCTGCAGGCCGAAGCCGACGCCGAAGCCGCACAGGACATGCTGGCCACCGCGGACGACCCGGCCGAGGCCAGCAGCGCACTGGACAAGCTGGCTCAGGCCGTGGCCCAGGCGCCTGACAACGATGGCTTGCGCTTTGAGCTGGTCAAGCAGTACATCACCCATGGGCGCCTGGAAGAAGCCGCTGGCGCCCTCGCCCCAGCCATGGGCCAGATCCCGGTTCAGCTTCGATTCGAAGCCCTGAGCCAGTGGCTCAACGCGCTGGAGTTCGTCACCAATGACCCGCGCGGCCAGTGGCCGATCGCCAAGTTCGACGAAGCCATCGAGAAGAACAAGCGTGACTTCGAAACCCGCTTTGCCAAGTGCCGTGTGCTGATCGCCATGGGCGAGTGGCCTGCCGCGCTGGACGAGATGCTCGAGATCATCATGCGCGACAAGAAGTGGGACGACGAAGCGCCGCGCAAGACCTATATCGGCCTGCTCGAGCTGATGACCCCGCCACCCCAGAAGGCAGAGGAGAGCACCGATGGCAAGTCGGCTGGCGGCATTCAGCTCGCCGGCGCATCGGTGCAGCAGCAGGACCCCCAGCAGGAAATGGTCTCGCGCTACCGCCGCAAGCTCAGCATGGCGCTGAACTGATTGACCCTGCTCAGCATCCACCGCGACAGCATCGCAGCAGCCGTCAGGACCCTGCGATCCGCTGTTCCGCCGCAGGGCCGCTTCATTCTCGGCCTCGCCGGAGCACCCGGCGCCGGTAAGTCCACGCTGGCCGAGGCCTTGTGCGAGGCATTGGGCGCTGAAGCGGCACTCGTGCCCATGGACGGGTTTCACCTGGCCAATGCCGAGCTGGCACGTCTGGGCAGGGCCGGGCGAAAAGGCGCACCCGACACCTTTGACGCTGCGGGCTATGCAGCTTTGCTCTCGCGCCTGCGCTCACCCGAGGTTCTGGCCTCTGGCCAGACGGTGTACGCGCCCGCCTTTCACCGCGAGATCGAGGAGCCGATCGCAGGAGAAATCCCGGTGACCTCGTCCGCTCGCATCCTCATCACCGAGGGCAACTATTTGCTGCTGGACGATCCCGCCTGGAGAGGTGTCGCCGGTCTACTGGATCAGGTCTGGTACGTTGAAGCAGAAGACGACGCTCTGCGACAAGAACGCCTCCTGGCCCGCCACATCGAATTCGGCCGCAACCCGGATCAGGCCAAAGCATGGATCACCGGCACGGACGACCCCAACGCGCGACGAATAGAAGCCACCCGCAAGAAAGCACACAAAGTTTTTCGCTGGGGAACCGGCTTCGTGCGATAAGCGACTCTCGAGGCATATCTCGTGGCATAGAAAGCAAACCACCTCAAGTGAGGCGGCGCAGCATAACCCGGTCACGGCGAAGCATGGGACCTTGCTTGGCCGTTGGCATCACGACGACAGCCCTCTGACCAATGCTCACGGGCCAGCGCTGCGTGATGGACTTCTGCCTGATGTGGAACCGCACGCCTTCCTCGCCATACGCATGCATGTCGCCAAAACCTTGAGCGCCTTGGTGCGTTCGATCAGCTTGGGCATGATCTTCTCGGTCACGGCGTTGGTTCAGGCGTTCATGGTGTGTATGCCTCGCTCTGAGGACAGCTTCAACCCCACCAGCCTAGAGAGACGGGCCCGGCCATACAAGACTCGGATCTTGAATTGATTGTTTTGTTTGGTGAACAACAGCGGCATGGGCGAACAAACGATTCATGGTCTTTGGGGCCCATGCACTGGCTGACGGTGCTCGACCGCCAGGGCCGTTACGCCGCTGCCGCGGCGAGATCGTGCCCTCACTATCGGCGTACTTGCGCCAGTACCCGCAAGTAGGCATTGAGCTGAGCCTGCCGGACACTCACGTCGCTGTTGAGCTGTATCTCACGCGTTCCGCTGGCCGTGTCGGCACTGTTCAAACACATGCGCCACAGCCTGTCCAACGGCTTTCCTGCCGTCAGGCTTGAGTGGCTCCATGTGTCGCTCACGGCGGAGCTGATGCACAGAGGGCTGGACCGCGCCTGCTCGTTCAGATGATGACTTGTAAGCCCCATCGGGTCCGCAGGCTCATGGTCTCACCCGGCCTGAGAGCCACCCAGCCTGGTTGACCAGGAAGATGGGGTGCATCAATGGGGTGTGTCACGGGCTCAAAGCAGAACACAGCGGGTTCGGCTGGGCTGTACAGCAAGCACTCCAGCGCATGCCCTGCCTGGGGTGAGCTCAACTCGCTCTGCATCGTAAGTCGCAGGCGTCGTTCGGGCCATTCGATCGTCGCCCGCCCCGACCATCCGCCAAAACCATTGTCGATCACCACGGAACCGACTTCAATACCGGCATTCAGATCCCACCCCCTTGGGAAATCGTTCTCGTAGCCCGTGGGTATCTTGTCTGGCCCGCTGATCCAGACACCCTCAACCGCGGAGCGAACCGTACAACCAGGTGTTGAGGTGAACCATGGATGCAGGCCCAACCCAAATGGCATGGCTTCGTCGCTTTCGTTGCGCACGGTCAGGCTTTGGGTCAGGCCTTCCTGCGTGAGTTCGAAGGCTTGCTGTGCCCAGTAGTTATAGGGACCTCCTCCATAGCCATGAGAACGCAGCTCCATCTGCACCACTCCCTCATCTGGCTGGCGAAGCGTCCAAGGCTGTAGCCAGCCATCACCATGTATAGGGTAAGGGTCAGTGGCTGTGTTGGGCGACAAGGGTCGAAAGCGTCCCTCAAAGGCGAACCCTCCGCCTGAGATCCGGTTCGTCCAGGGGACCATGGGGTAGCAAGCCGTGCTCTCGATGGCAGGGTTGATACCATCCCAGGCCCGCCACACGTCGACCGATTCTCCCGCCCGGGACCAGGTCCATGCTGTCACGGCTCCGCCGCGGGATGGCATGAAGCCCATTCGTTGCCCGGCATGGGCGACCCAGTGAACATCAGACATCTGATCCCCTCCAACTCATGAAGACGCCATGCGCGCTGGCGCCACGCCTGCTTGAGACACCCTGACCGCAAAAAGACCGCCAGCCATGGGTTCGCGGGCCAAGGCGGCCTCATTCAGTCCCTCTCTTGCCGTGGTGACATACAGCGTGCGCAGATCATCGTCACCAAAGGCGCAACGGGTCACCTGGCTGACAGGCAACTCCACACGCGCAAGCTCTCGCGCCGACACAGGGTCGCGGCAGGTAACGCACCCGCCACCCCAATGGCACAACCACACCCTGCCCGCTGCATCGACAGTCATACCATCGGGCAAGCCATCTTCTGGCGCCAGCTGCAGCCAGACCCTGCGAGGGCCCAGCGTTCCCCGTTCCGGATCGAACGGATAAGCGAAGACCGTCGCTCCCGCGGTATCGGTGAACAGCATGGTGCAACCCTCGTCGACCCATACCGGCCCATTGGTGACGGGAAATCCATCTTCGAGGCGAGCGGACTGTCCATCCGGCGTGACCCGATACAGCGCGCCTGTCGCCTTCTGGCAATCAAAGTCCATGCTTCCCACCCAAAATCGGCCCTTCGCGTCGCAGGCGCCGTCATTGAATCGATTGCCCGTGCGGCCTGTTTCTGGACGGACCCAGATTGGTGGCGCAGGCGTATGGGCGTCTGGCGACCAATGCGCGAGACCACTGCGCATCGCGATGAGCAGCTCGCTTGACTCCTCACGCTCAGCCAGCGCCGACACCTCTTCCGACAGGCGCCATGCGTGATGGGTACCGGTCGCCACGTGAAGAGCGTGGATCTGGCAGGAGAGGATGTCCACCCAGAACACCTGCTGGCGGCGAGGGGACCACAAGACCCCTTCGCCCAATCTGGCTTGGCCATTCCACACGCAGCGCATCGACGAGATGTCGACCTCTGGCGCTGCGGGTTGCGACCCGGTTTCCGTCATGAATGCCTCCTGTCCGAGCGAAAGTGCTTGACGATGGATCGATTATGGAGGCATATTGATAATAGTTTTTTATATTTTCTGCATATATTAATACGAGTTTTGCAATGTCACGATCAACACATTCGTCGGCGGTCTATCCCTCACTGAAAGGGCGGCACGTTTTCATCACGGGCGGCGCTACCGGCATCGGGGCCGCCATGGTGGAAGCATTTGCGCATCAGGGAGCACAGGTGTCATACGTGGACGTGGCCAATGAAGCAGGCGAGAGCTTGAGCGCGCGCCTGGCTGCAGAGAGCCTGCCCAAACCCTGGTTCCGAGCGTGCGATGTGAAGGACGTGAACGCATTGCAGGCGGCTATCACGCAGGCCATGCAGACCCACGGCGACGTTCACGCCCTGGTCAACAATGTGGCCAGTGATGACCGGCATTCGCTGGAATCGGTGACTGCCGATTACTTCGACGAGCGCATGGCCATCAACCTGCGTCCCGCGCTGTTCGCCATTCAGTCGGTGGTTCCCGGCATGAAGCGCCTTGGCGGCGGCTCCATCATCAACTTCGGCTCCATAGGCTGGAAGGCCAAACAGGGGGACTACCCCTGCTATGCGATGGCCAAATCAGCGGCGAACGGCCTCACCCGAGGCATGGCCGGCCCGCTTGGCAAGGACCACATACGGGTCAATACGGTGACGCCTGGCTGGGTCATGACGGAGCGCCAGATCAACCTCTGGCTCGACGAGGATGGTGAGCAGAACATCCAGCGCAACCAATGCCTGCCCGACAAGCTTCAACCCGAGTACCTGGCGAACATGGTGCTGTTTCTCGCGGCCGACGACTCAGCCATGTGCACAGCGCAAGAGTTCACTGTGGACGCGGGCTGGACCTGACAAGCGCCTGCCGCACGGAAGTATCTGCTGGTGCGCAGGATCAGTCGGCATCCAGGCGCCGCCCGAACTGCGCCAGACTGCACTGCTTGATAGCCTGAACGACCACTTTGACACCAGGAGACTGCAGACGGTCGGAGCGCGTGATCAATCCGAAATCGTCCATGTGGCAGGGAAGCTCCATCGGCAACACAGACATCAGCCCATGTGAGGCGTAATAGCGAGCGACATCCAGTGCCAACACCGCAATCATGTCGCTTTGCTGCAGCATGCGGGAGATGAACAGCAGCGAGGAAGTCTCTACGATGTTGAGTGGAGGTGACAAGCCCTCTTGCTGAAACATCAGGTCAAAACGGTGCCTGAGAACGCTGCCGGCCGGTGGCACCAGCCACGCGGCGCCGTGCAGATCCCTCAACCCCAACTCGCTCAACTGCATCAGTGGATGGCCCGGTCGCGACACCGCGCAGACGGGCTCCTGGCTGATGGGCTGATACCGAAGATGAGACCGGTTGTGTTCCGCAAAGAGCCGGCCCACCACAATGTCGACCTTGCCTTGGTCCAGGCGGTCGAGCAAGACCGGACTGGTTTCAACTTCGATCGATATCCGCAGATTGGGGTGCTCTCGCTTGACCAAGGCCACTGCCGCCGGCAGCAACGTCAGGCCCGGTGACGTAATGGCGCCGATTCCCACCTGCCCATAGTGCCCGGATTTGAGCGCCTGCAGCTCGTCGTGCGCCTGATTGAGACTGGCCAGGGCCATCCTGGCATGCCGGATCATGGTTTCGCCATACCAGGTTGGCTTCATGCCCCTGGGCAAGCGATCGAACAACGACACCCCCAGCACCTCCTCCAGATCCTTGAGCAGCTTGGAGGCCGCCGGCTGCGTCATGCTGAGCACTTGTGCCGCCCGGTGGATATTGCCTTCCTCGGCCAACGCGACAAGCAACAGCAGTTGTCGGGTTTTGAGGCGGGCGCGGATGAACCAGTGGTTGTAGGAGGCCGTCATCAGGGGTTTTCCAGAATGCTGTTATTGATATCTATTTTGATCGAAAAATCATTAGATTGATATCAATTTCTCTTCTAGACTGCTTTGCACTGTTCACACACCGATCGCTGTCCTGCGCAGACATCCAGAAGCGGCCCGTCAAATGAAACTCACTGACATTCGCCTCCAACCCCGCCACTACATCAATGGTGCATGGGTCAACGGCACCACCACCGGTATCAGCATCAATCCATCCAACACGGCGGAAGTGGTGGCCGAATACGCTCGCGCAGACCGCAACCAGACCGATGACGCCATCGGAGCCGCAGCAGACGCCTTGCCACAATGGGCGCTGAGCACGCCGCAACGCCGCGCGGAAGCCCTCGACATGGTGGGCAGCGAGTTGCTCGCGCGCAAAGAGGAGCTCGGAGAGCTGCTGGCACGAGAGGAAGGCAAAACCCTGCCCGAATCCATTGGCGAAGTGGCACGCGCAGGTCAACTGTTCAAGTTCTTTGCCGGCGAGGCCATTCGCATCCAAGGGGAAACGCTTGCATCGGTGCGTCCCGGCATACAGGTGGACATCACGCGAGAGCCCGTGGGCGTCATCGGCATCATCGCGCCCTGGAACTTTCCGTTTGCGATACCGGCGTGGAAGATTGCCCCAGCCTTGGCCTACGGCAATACGGTGGTCTTCAAGCCCGCAGAGCTGGTGCCAGCCTGCGGCTGGGCATTGGCTGAGATCATCAGCCGTAGCGGTTTGCCAGCCGGGGCATTCAACCTGATCATGGGCAGCGGGCGGGAAGTGGGACAGACGCTGATCGAGCACCCCGCAGTGAACGCTGTGAGCTTCACAGGGTCCGTCGGCACCGGCAAACGAGTGCTGGAGGCGACGACAAGCAGAGGGGCAAAGGTTCAACTGGAGATGGGCGGAAAGAACCCTCTGGTGGTTCTGGGCGATGCAGACCTGGATCAAGCTGTGGACTGCGCAGTGCAAGGCGCCTACTTCTCCACTGGGCAGCGGTGCACGGCTTCCAGCCGTTTGATCGTCACCCGAGACATACATGACGCATTTGTGGTGCGCTTGCGCAACCGCCTTGAAGCACTGAAGGTGGGCAACGCGCTGGAGCGAGGCATCGACATGGGCCCGGTGGTAGACCAGTCGCAACTCGAACAGAACCAAGCCTACCTGAATATTGGACGCGAAGAGGGCGCCGTACACGTATGGGGTGGAGAGCGCGTCGAGCGCGCCACGCCAGGACACTACATGCTTCCAGCCCTGTTTCTGGCTCAGCCAGAGCACCGCATCGCCAGCGAAGAGATCTTCGGACCGGTGGCCTGCGTCATGGAAGCCCAGAACTACGAGCATGCACTGGCATTGGCCAATGACACGCCCTTTGGCCTTTGCGCAGGCATCTGCACCACCTCACTGAAACACGCCGTGCATTTCAAGCGACATGCACAGGCAGGCATGACCATGGTGAACCTGCCCACCGCCGGCGTCGACTTCCATGTTCCCTTCGGCGGAAGAAAAGAGTCCAGCTACGGACCGCGCGAGCAGGGCCGCTACGCTGCCGAGTTCTACACGACCGTCAAGACCAGCTATATGTTGGCCTGAACGGACTCCGAATGCTTCATTTCCCGTCACCGACTACATCACAACGAAACACACAGGAGACAAACCCATGAAATCCATGAAAAGACGCGCGCTGAGTCTGGCGCTGGCACTCACCCCCTTCGCTGGCCTGCTTCCCCAAGCTGCCATGGCAGAGAAACCCCTGGTGCTGGGCTTCAGCCAGGTTGGCGCTGAAAGCGAATGGCGCACGGCCAATACCGAATCGATCAAGTCCTCAGCCAAGGCCGCCGACATCACACTCAAATTCTCGGACGCCCAACAAAAGCAGGAGAACCAGATCAAGGCCATCCGGTCCTTCATTGCACAGCGGGTGGACGTGATCGCTTTCTCTCCAGTGGTTGAATCAGGGTGGGAGAACGTGTTACGCGAAGCCAAGGCTGCCCGCATTCCAGTGGTCCTGACGGACCGAGCCGTTGACGTCAAGGATGACTCGCTATATGTGTCGTTCATCGGCTCCGACTTCGTCGAAGAGGGTCGAAAGGCAGGGCGTTGGCTACTCGAAGAGATGAAGGACAAAACCGGTCCGATCCACATCGTTGAGCTGCAGGGCACGGTGGGATCAGCCCCGGCGATCGACCGCAAAGCAGGCTTTGAGGAAGTCATCAAGACCGACTCCAAGTTCAAGATCATCCGGTCGCAAACGGGTGACTTCACGCGCGCCAAGGGCAAGGAAGTGATGGAGGCCTTCCTCAAAGCCGAAGGAAACAAGATCAACGTGCTGTACGCCCACAACGACGACATGGCCATCGGTGCCATTCAAGCCATCGAGGAGGCGGGCCTCAGGCCAGCGAAGGACATCACCATCATCTCCATCGACGCTGTCAAGGGTGCGTTTGAAGCCATGATCGCGGGCAAGCTCAATGTGACCGTCGAGTGCAGCCCCTTGCTGGGCGACCAGTTGATGTCGGTGGTCAAGGATGTCAAAGCCGGGAAATCTGTCCCCAAGCGCATCGTGACCAAGGAAGGCATCTTTCCCATGGAAGTGGCCAAGCAAGAACTGCCCAATCGCAAATACTGAGAAAGAGTCAGAGCCTGAAAAGACCACTGAGGCGCGAGTCGTAGACGCTCAATGGCTCAGTGGCATAGAGGCGGCTGCTCAACCGCCTCTTTCTCTGCCCGCCAGCCATCACCACAAGATCAACTGGAGACACGTATGAACCGTCATCATTTCCTGAGGGGCGTATCTGCGCTTGCGCTGTCCGCCGCACTGGGATCATCGCCCGCTCTGGCAGCGGACAAAGGCACCATCGGCATCTCCATGCCAACCAAATCGTCCGCGCGCTGGATCGCCGACGGCGACAACATGGTCAAGGTGCTGAAAGCACGGGGCTACAACACGGACCTGCAATATGCAGAGGACGACATTCCCAATCAGTTGGCCCAGGTGGAGAACATGATCACCAAAGGCGCCAAGGTTTTGGTGATTGCATCCATCGACGGCACCACCCTATCCAAAGCACTGCAGACGGCCGCCGATGCCGGCATCAAAGTTATCGCCTATGACCGCCTCATTCGCGGCAGCAAGAACGTCGACTTCTACGCCACGTTTGACAACTTTCAGGTCGGCGTGCTGCAAGCGAACTCCATCGTCGAAAAATTGGGACTCCAACAAGGGAAGGGACCATTCAACATCGAGCTCTTTGGTGGCTCTCCCGACGACAACAACGCCTTTTTCTTCTACAACGGAGCCATGAGCGTTTTGCAGCCCTATATCGACAGCGGCAAGCTGGTCGTGCGCAGCAAACAGATGGGAATGGACAAGGTCGGCACCCTGCGCTGGGACGGCGCCGTGGCTCAAGCCCGCATGGACAATTTGCTCAGTGCCTTCTACGGAAACGACAAAGTCCATGCCGTTCTCTCGCCATATGACGGTCTTTCCATCGGCATCCTTTCCTCGCTCAAGGGTGTGGGCTACTGCACGGCCAAACAACCATGTCCCGTCGTGACCGGACAGGACGCCGAGGTCCCTTCCGTGAAAAGCATACTGCGAGGTGAGCAGTCATCAACCGTATTCAAGGACACCCGGGAGTTGGCGAAGGTCACGGCCAGCATGGTCGATGCGGTCCTAAGCGGCAGCCAGCCCGAAGTGAATGACACAAAGACCTACGACAACGGCGCCAAGGTCGTGCCATCGTACTTGCTCAAGCCAGTGGCTGTTGATGCCAGCAACTGGAAACAGGTACTGGTCGACAGCGGCTACTACAAGGCCTCCCAGATCCGGTGAATTTGCCTATCAGGCAAGCACCCCAGCACAAAGAGACCGCTCTCGCCACTCCTGATCAGAACAGGTACGTCCGTGACCGAACCCCTCCTGAACATGCGGGACATCCGCAAGACGTTCCCAGGCGTGCTGGCGCTCGATCGGGTCAACCTGCGTGTCATGCCCGGAGAGATTCACGCGATCGTCGGCGAGAATGGAGCGGGCAAGTCCACGCTCATGAAAGTGCTCTCGGGGGTCTATCCTGCAGGCAGTTTCTCCGGCGAGATACGTTTCGATGGTAAGCCACGATCATTCAACGGTATCGCCGACAGCGAGGCGTTGGGCATCATCATCATCCACCAGGAATTGGCCCTGGTCCCTTCATTGTCCATCGCTGAGAACGTCTTCCTCGGCAATGAGTTATCCGCCTACGGCGTTGTGAATTGGATGGCGGCCCATCGCAAGACGCAGGAACTCCTGGCCAAGGTCGGCTTGCGGGAGTCGCCATCCGCCCCCGTCGGAGATCTTGGAGTCGGCAAACAGCAATTGGTGGAGATCGCCAAGGCTTTGGCCAAGAAGGTCAGGCTGCTGATTCTTGACGAGCCGACGGCCAGCCTGAACGAATCCGACAGCCAGGGGTTGCTGCAACTGCTGTGCGAGTTCCGCGAGCAAGGTATTGCGTGCATTCTCATCTCGCACAAACTCAACGAGATCGCTCAAGTTGCCAACCACATCACCATTCTTCGTGATGGCACCACTGTCGAAACACTCGAGGCTGGCGATGGTCGAATCGACGAAGACAGGGTCATACGGGGCATGGTGGGGCGTGAACTGGCTGATCGCTATCCTCATCGAACGCCGTGTCCGGGTGACGTAGGGTTCAAGGTCTCGCATTGGCACGTGGCACACCCTCAGCACAGGCATTCATCTTTCATCGAGGATGTGAGCATTGAAGTGCGCAAGGGCGAGGTGGTGGGTATTGCAGGCCTCATGGGGGCCGGTAGAACCGAACTGGCCATGAGTCTGTTCGGACGGAGCTGGGGACGCCATATCGGCGGTCTCATGGAGCTCGATGGTCAACCGGTGAACTTTCGCAACGTAGGTGAAGCCATACGCGGCGGCCTGGCCTATGTCACGGAAGACCGCAAGGCGCTTGGCCTGATTCTGTCGGAAGACATCCAATTCAACACCACGCTGGCCAGGCTCGAAGGGGTCTCGCCAGCGGGCCTGATCAACCGTGGGCTGGAGCATCAGGTCGCCAGTGACTACCGCGAGCGCCTCCGCATCCGCAGTGCTGGCGTCGGTCAGAAGACTGTGAACCTGTCTGGAGGCAACCAGCAAAAGGTGGTGTTGAGCAAATGGCTTTACGCCCGTCCCAAGGTGTTGATCCTGGACGAGCCGACGCGAGGCATCGATGTCGGCGCCAAGTTCGAAATCTATTCCATCATCGCAAACCTGGCCGCCGAGGGGCGTTGCGTCATCGTGATCTCCTCCGAGATGCCCGAGCTGCTGGGCATCACCGACCGCATCTACGTGATGAACGAAGGGCGCATCGTTGCCGAGATGCCCACCACCGAAGCCTCCCAGGAACGCATCATGCGCGCCATTGTCGGAAGACACTGAATTTCCATGCACAGTTCATCCACTTCCCCCACTTCGCCAACCTCATCTTCCGCTCTGCCCGAAAGTGCTGAAGTCCAGTCCAAAGCACCAAGAGAAGACACCTTGGACTTCCTGCGCCAGCACTTTCGCGAATATGGGATGTTGCTGTCTCTCATCATGATCATGGTGTTCTTCCAGGTCATGACCGACGGCACGTTGATGCAGCCACTCAATATCACCAACCTGGTGCTCCAGAACAGCTATATCGTCATCATGGCGCTGGGCATGTTGCTGGTCATTGTGGCAGGACACATCGACCTCTCTGTGGGCTCAGTGTGCGGATTCATCGGCGCCTTGGCCGCGGTTTTGATGGTCAACTTCAACTGGCCTGTGCTTCCCGCCGTTCTGGTCTGCCTTTGTGCAGGTGGCCTGATCGGAGCGGTGCAAGGCTGGTTCATCGCGTACTACCGGATTCCTGCGTTCATCGTGACGCTGGCCGGCATGCTGGTTTTCAAGGGCCTGGCATTGGCGCTCTTGCAAGGTCAGTCTGTCGGCCCGTTTCCGGACAGCTTCCAGACGCTGAGCTCAGGCTTCGTGCCAGCAGCGTTCAACCCGGATGGCTTCCGGTGGACTTCGCTTGGAGCCGGTCTGGTCGTGGCGATGTGGCTGGCCGTGGCGGCTGCTCGCTCAAGACATCAGGCAGCACGGTACGAGATGAACGTGGAGCCACAGCCCGTCTTTCTCGCACGCACATTGGTGTTCTCCGGACTGCTCGTCTATTTGAGCTATCTGCTGGCGTCATACAAGGGGCTCCCGAACGTGCTGGTAGTGATGGGGGCATTGATCGCCATCTTCCATTTCGCGACCTCGCGCACCACTGTGGGAAGGCGCATTTACGCACTCGGCGGAAACGAGAAAGCAGCCAAGCTATCGGGCATCCGCACCGAGCGGTTGAGTTTTCTCACCTTTGTCAACATGGGTGTGCTCGCTGCGCTGGCCGGACTGGTTTTCGCGGCCCGACTCAACACCGCCACACCCAAGGCCGGCCTGGGATTTGAGCTGGACGTCATCGCCGCATGCTTCATCGGGGGCGCCTCTGCCTCCGGCGGTGTTGGCAAAGTCATGGGTGCGGTGATCGGTGCCTTCATCATGGGTGTCATGAACAACGGCATGTCCATCATGGGCATAGGGATCGATTACCAGCAGGTGATCAAGGGTCTGGTCTTGCTCGCTGCCGTTTTCGTTGATGTCTACAACAAGAACAGAGCATGACGCAACCGAAACCTCTTCTGTCAGTTGAGTCGGTCACCAAGCGCTTCGGTGATGCCACCGTTCTGGACAACATCCGCTTTCGTCTGTTTCCGGGCGAGGTCCATGCGCTCATGGGACAAAACGGCGCTGGCAAGTCGACTCTGATCAAGATATTGACCGGCATCATCCAGCCCACGGCAGGGCATATGGTTCTGGACGGCCGGTCGGGTTGGCCCGGCACGGCTGCCGAAGCCCAGTCCCTGGGCATCAGCACGGTCTATCAGGAAGTCAATCTGTGCCCCAACCTGAGCGTCGCAGAGAACATCTTTTCTGGCCGGTTTCCGAGTCATGGGTGGGCCCAAGGCCGACGAATCAACTGGTCCCAGACACACCGCCAGGCACAGTCGCTGCTCGCCCGGGTCGGTCTGTCGATTGACGTGACACGGCGTCTCGCCGACTACCCTGTTGCGATTCAGCAGTTGGTCGCCATTGCACGGGCATTGGGTATCCAGGCGAAGGTGCTGATTCTCGACGAGCCCACTTCCAGCCTCGACGACGACGAAGTTCATGCCCTGTTCGGCGTTGTCAATCGCTTGCGTCAGGAAGGGCTGGCGATCCTGTTCGTCACCCACTTTCTCGATCAGGTGTATGCCGTCGCTGACCGCATCACGGTGTTGCGCAACGGGACATGGGTGGGTGAATGGCAGGCCGAGGCCCTCCCCGCACAGGCCCTGATCGAGGCCATGGTGGGTCGCGAGTTGAACACGAGCCAGCAAAGACCACTGCATGAGCCGCGAGAGCCACAGACATCACCTGCCTGGTTGACGGCTCAAGGCCTGGGGCAAAGCGGTCGACTGCAGCCGATGGACCTGGAGATTCGAGCCGGGGAAGTGCTGGGGGTGGCCGGGTTGCTGGGTGCGGGGCGGACCGAGCTGGCAAGACTGCTCTTTGGACTCGATGCCGCAGACTCGGGTGCCATCGTAGTCGAAGGTCGCTCAGTCCGATTCCTCAACCCGGTCGACGCCATCGCCCAGGGTCTGGCCATGTGCCCGGAAGAGAGGAAGACAGACGGCATCTTTGCCGACCTGTCCGTGCGCGAGAACATCGTGCTGGCCTTGCAGGCCAGGAGCGGCATCCGATTGAGCCTGAACAAATCCGAACAGGGCGAGATGGCCGACCGGTACATCCGGACGCTCGGCATCAAAACACAGGATGCCGAAACACCAGTGGGCTTGCTGTCTGGCGGCAACCAGCAGAAGGTGATCATTGCTCGCTGGCTGGCCACCGCTCCCCGCCTGCTGATCCTGGACGAACCGACGCGAGGTATCGACGTGGCGGCCAAGCAGGAAATCATGGAGCAGATTCTGGCTCTGGCCGATGAGGGCATGGCCGTGATGTTCATCTCCTCCGAGATGAGCGAAGTCGTGCGCGTTGCGCACCGAATCCTGGTGCTCAGGGACCGACGAAAAGTCGGAGAACTGCCTGGCGGTGTGGAGGAAGACGCCGTCTACGAACTGATTGCCGATGAACACCACTGAGAAAAGACACATCGTGAAGAAGAAAGTCCCTGTGTGGCGTCGTTTGCTTTCGCACCGCTTGAGCTGGCCCCTGACTGCCCTGTGCCTTCTGCTCGTCACCAACGCCGCGTTCAACCCGACGTTCCTGAGCATCGAGTGGCGGGGAGGTCACCTCTACGGCAGTTTGATCGATATCCTCAATCGCGCGGCGCCTCTGATACTGGTGTCTCTTGGCATGACACTGGTGATCGCCATGCGAGGCATCGATGTCTCGGTGGGAGCGGTCGTGGCCATTGCCGCCGCAGTAGGGGCGTGGATGATCGGGGGATCACTAGATGGTGAGACCAGCCGGTTCCCTCTGCCAGTTGCGATAGTCGGCGCACTGGTGGTGGCCATGCTGTGCGGTCTCTGGAACGGGCTTCTGGTGGCCGGGCTGGGCATGCAACCGATCATCGCCACCCTGATCCTGATGGTGGCCGGTCGAGGGATTGCTCAGCTCATCACCGACGGACAGATCATCACCGTCTACTATCCGCCTTTCTTTTTTCTGGGCGGGGGCTACTGGCTAGGCCTTCCGTTTTCACTGTTCGTGGTCGCCGGCATTCTGGCAATGATGAGCTTTGCCCTGTCGCGTACCGCCCTGGGCGTTTTCGTTCAAGCCGTCGGTGTGAACCCGTCAGCGGCCCGCGGCAGCGGCATCCGTGCACGCCAGCTGGTTCTTGGGGCCTACGTGTTTTGTGGCTTTTGCGCTGGCTTGGCAGGCCTGTTGATCAGTTCGAACGTCAAGAGCGCTGATGGCAACAACGCTGGTCTGCTGATGGAGCTCGATGCCATCCTGGCGGTGACTCTCGGCGGGACGGCGCTGACAGGTGGCCGTTTCAGCCTCATGGGCACCGTCATTGGCGCCCTGATCATTCAAACCTTGACCTACGCGATCTATTCCATGGGCGTTCCGCCAGAAATCAACATGGTGGTCAAAGCTGCCGTCGTGTTCGTCGTCATGCTCCTGCAATCGCCTGCCTTTCGCAGCGAGGTCTGGGCTTTGGTCCGACGCCCCAGCTCCGTGGAGGTCGCGCAATGAGCACCGTCACTCAAGCCTTGGAGAATGCCCAGGTCCGCGGCACCGACTCGTCACCTTCGCGCCGTCATCGCTTTGACCTGCGCTTCCTGCCTCTTGCAGCCACCATCGGCCTGTTCCTCTTGATGTCATTGGTTGGCGGCGCACTCTACGACGGCTTTCTATCGCCACAGGTCTTCTTGAACCTGCTAATTGACAACAGCTTCCTGATCATCGTCACCGTCGGCATGACTTTTGTCATCCTCACGGGCGGAATTGATCTCTCTGTCGGGTCGGTCGTGGCCTTGACCACCATGGTCATGGCTACCCTGGTAGAGCACCACCATTGGTCGTTCTGGTCGGCTTTGCCCGTTGTGCTCCTGATGGGTGCGTCGTTCGGAGCGTTCATGGGTTTTCTGATCGAGCGATACCGGTTGCAGCCGTTCATCGTCACGCTCGCAGGCATGTTCCTCGCCCGCGGCCTTTGCTATCTCATCAGTATCGACTCGATCAGCATCTCCGATGAACCGATGGCCGACCTTGCGTTGTGGCGATGGTGGATCACCGAGGATGCCTACCTTTCACTGAGCGCACTGGTTGCTGTCGCGTGTGTGCTGCTGGCCGTCTGGACAGCCCACGGCACGCCGTTCGGACGCACTGTCTATGCCATTGGAGGTAATGAACATTCGGCCCTTTTGATGGGGCTTCCCGTGCGCAGGACCATCGTCGCCGTCTATGCGCTCTCAGGGATGTGCTCCGCCCTCGGGGGGGTGACTTTCGCACTCTACATGCTCTCCGGATATGGACTGCATGCCAGCGGAATGGAGCTCGACGCCATCGCCGCGGTTGTGATCGGAGGCACGCTGCTGACTGGTGGCGTGGGCTATGTCTTTGGCACCCTCTTCGGCGTCCTGATGCTCGGCCTGATTCAGACACTGATTGCATTTGATGGAAGCCTCAGTTCTTGGTGGACACGCATCTTCGTCGGCGTGCTGCTGTTTGTATTTTGCCTGTTGCAACGCTTGCTCACCCGCAAGGCCGATTCATCCCGTGTGGGATGAGCCACTCCGAATGAGACTCCAGGATTCACACCAATCATGACCCAACGAAAACAGAAACTTCGATCTTCCGAATGGTTTGGCACCGCTGACAAGAACGGATTCATGTATCGAAGCTGGATGAAAAACCAAGGCCTGCCCGACCACGTCTTTGACGGCCGGCCGATCATCGGCATCTGCAACACATGGTCAGAACTGACCCCGTGCAACGCCCACTTTCGCAAGCTGGCCGAGCACGTCAAGAAGGGTATTCTGGAAGCAGGAGGATATCCGGTGGAGTTCCCCGTTTTCTCCAATGGAGAATCCAACCTGCGCCCGACGGCCATGCTCACCAGGAACCTGGCTGCAATGGATGTGGAAGAGGCTATCCGTGGCAACCCGATCGACGGCGTCGTGCTGCTGGTCGGATGTGACAAGACCACCCCTGCGCTCTTGATGGGCGCTGCCAGTTGCGACCTTCCCAGCATTGTGGTCACCGGCGGCCCCATGCTCAACGGAAAGCTGGATGGCAGGGACATTGGCTCCGGAACCGCCGTGTGGCGACTGCACGAGGAGTTCAAGGCGGGAGAAATCACTCTCCATCAGTTTCTGGCAGCGGAGGGAGGTATGTCCCGCTCAGCCGGTACATGCAACACGATGGGCACCGCTTCTACCATGGCCTGCATGGCCGAGGCGCTGGGGACATCTCTGCCTCACAACGCAGCCATCCCCGCTGTGGACGCCAGACGCTACGTTCTGGCTCACCTGTCGGGACAGCGCATCGTGTCCATGGTGCATGAAGACCTCACCTTGTCCAAGATCCTGACCCGGGAGGCGTTCGAGAACGCCATCCGCACCAATGCCGCGATCGGCGGATCGACCAATGCTGTCATTCACCTCAAAGCCATCGCCGGGCGCGCCGGCGTTGCCCTGGAGCTTGAGGACTGGACACACATCGGGAAAGGAACCCCCACCCTGGTCGACCTGCAACCATCAGGACGATTCCTGATGGAAGAGTTCTACTACGCGGGCGGACTTCCAGCGGTTCTGAGGCGTCTTGGAGAAGCAGGCTTGCTGCCCCACCCCAACACCCTGACAGTCAATGGCCACAGCCTTTGGGACAACGTCCAGGATGCGCCCATCTACAACGACGAGGTCATTCGGCCATTGGATTCCCCCTTGGTACCTGATGGTGGTATCTGCGTCTTGCGAGGCAACCTCGCTCCGCGCGGCGCCGTCCTCAAACCGTCTGCGGCGTCAGCACACCTCTTACGCCACCGTGGCAAAGCCGTGGTGTTCGAGAACTTTGCCCACTACAAAGAACGTATCGCCGACGAATCGCTCGAAGTCGACGCCAACTCTGTTCTTGTTATGAAAAACTGTGGCCCGCAAGGCTACCCCGGCATGGCCGAAGTCGGCAACATGGGCTTGCCGCCAAAGCTGCTGCGGCAGGGCATCAAGGACATGGTTCGCATCTCGGACGCGCGCATGAGCGGAACGGCCTACGGAACCGTCGTGCTGCACGTCGCGCCGGAGGCGGCGGCCGGTGGCCCTTTGGCAGCTGTGCGGGACGGCGACTGGATTGAGCTGGATTGCGATGAGGGAAGGCTCCACCTCGATATCAGCGAAGAGGAATTGACACATCGCCTGACTGACCTGCCGCTGCGCGAACCTGCCATGAATGGCGGCTATCAACAGCTTTACGTGGATCATGTGCTGCAGGCGGACCAAGGCTGTGACTTCGACTTTCTGGTGGGCTGTCGGGGCGCAGCCGTTCCTTCCCACTCGCACTGAGCATCGACACCTCCACCGATGCAGAACGCCACCACCAACCTCCATCCGAAGCACCGCGATCCACATGCCAACTTCATCCAGTCCTTCAAACTCAGCCACGCCGCCCCGCTACCGGGGCATCTTTCCTGTCGTGCCCACGACCTTCCATCCGGATGGCACGCTTGACCTCGAGAGCCAGAAACGCTGTCTCGACTTCATGATCGATGCGGGTGTTGACGGGCTTTGCATTCTGGCCAACTTCTCAGAACAGTTTTCCTTGTCCGATGACGAGCGCGAACTGCTGACGCACACCTGCCTTGATCACGTGGGCGGCCGTGTCCCCGTGATCGTCACCACGACGCACTATGGCACCCGAGTCTGTGCGGAGCGCAGTCGGCGCGCACAGGAGCTGGGCGCGGCCATGGTCATGATCATGCCCCCCTATCACGGAGCGACGTTCAGGGTGCCGGAAGCCCAGATCCGTGAGTTCTACGCGCGCACCTCTGACGCGATCGACATCCCGATCATGGTGCAAGACGCACCTGCATCCGGCACCAATCTGTCGGCAGCCTTTCTGGCCGACATGGCCAAAACCATTGAGCACCTGTCCTATTTCAAAGTGGAGGTTCTAGGCGCCGCGAGCAAATTGCGCGATCTGATCCGCCTGGGTGGAGACGCCATCGAAGGCCCCTGGGACGGAGAAGAGGCCATTACTTTGCTGGCCGACCTTGACGCGGGCGCAACTGGTGCGATGACGGGCGGAGGCTTTCCTGACGGCATCCGCCCTATCATCGAAGCCCATCGACGAGGCGATCACGAGCAAGCCTTCGAACACTACCAACGATGGCTTCCATTGATCAACCACGAGAACCGGCAGGGAGGCATTCTGACCGCAAAGGCCTTGATGGCTGAAGGCGGCATCATCACCTGCGAGGCGGGCAGGCATCCATTTCCAGCCATGCATCCGGCCGTTCGAGAGGGGTTGATCAGCATCGCGCGGCGGCTCGATCCTATGGTGTTGCGTTGGGCGAAATGACATGGAAACCGCCCGTGCCAGTGGCGACGCGACCGGCCTGATCGGCATCGACTGGGGAACCTCATCGGTCCGCGCTTTCCGTATGGGCCGACAAGCTGAGCTGCTGGACCAACGGCACAGCAAGCACGGAATCATGCATCTGCCCCAGGGCGGTTGCCCGCCTGGGAGGATGCCCCGCGCAACCGCATTTGAGCAGGCCTTTCAGGAGCTTTGTGGTGATTGGATCCAGGAAAGCCCTGGCGCACCCGTCATTGCCAGCGGCATGATCGGGAGCGCACAAGGCTGGCGCCAGGCACCCTATCTGAGGGTGCCCTGTGACCCGAAGTCTCTCGCACGAACACTGACCACCATTGATCGTGGACCCGGAAACACGCCCATTCATGTCATCGGAGGTCTTGAGCAGACCACCCCTCGCGCCAACGTCATGCGGGGAGAGGAAACACAGGTTCTGGGAGTCTTGCGGCGATTCGCACACACCGAAAGGCTGCCGCTCGGCCCGCTGCTCATCGGCTTACCGGGGACCCACTCGAAATGGGTCTGGGTAAGCGAAGAGGGTTGTATCACGCGTTTCGAAACCGTCATGACAGGCGAGGTATTCGGCTTGCTCTGCCGACACAGCCTTCTGGGCCAAACCATGACGCCGCGCGAGGACGCGACATCGCATATGGGCGCCTTCCGACAGGGTCTGTCGACGGCAAGAGATGAAGGCGCCCGTCTCGGTGTGCTCTCTGACATTTTCACCACGCGCGCAATGTCACTGAGCGGCCGGTTGGCGCCGAACGAACAAGCCGACTACCTCTCCGGGGTCTTGATCGGTCACGAAGTGGTTGCCCTTGTCCGCCAGCTAAAACAGGACATGCAGGACATGCAACCTCCTCCTGTTGTGCTGTGCGGCGACAGCCGATTGTGCGAGCGCTATCGCACGGCCTTGATCGACCAAGGCGTCATGCCCGCCGCCGAGTTCACAGACGCCTGTGCTGAGGGCTTGTGGTCCATTGCTGATCAGGCCGCCCTCCTGGCCCCGTCACAGGTGCCGCCGACTGCTTCATCATGACAACACAAGACCAAACCACTGGACCCGCCTCCTGCGCAGTCCGAGAGGCCTTGGCCCGCTGCCCGCTCGTGGCCATCTTGCGCGGCATCCCGCCAGCTGACGCGCTATCGGTGGCGCAAGCTCTGGTGGAAAAAGGGTTCACACTGATCGAGGTCCCCCTCAACTCGCCCGCCCCTCTTCGCAGCATTGAAATCATGCGCCGACACCTGCCGGCCGACATCTGTATTGGCGCAGGCACTGTTCTGAGCCCGGGATCGTGCGCGGATGTGGCCCAGGCTGGCGGGCAATGGGTGGTCATGCCCCACTCCGATGCGGCCGTCATTCAAGCCGCCACGACCCATGGACTCAGTTGTGCAGCGGGAGTTGCCACACCCAGTGAGGCGTTCGCCGCCTTGAATGCAGGCGCCGATATGCTCAAACTGTTTCCGGCAGAGATGTTGCCTCCATCCGTCGTCAAGGCTTGGCGTGCAGTGATACCGGCTTCCGTGCCTCTGCTACCAGTGGGAGGCATCAACCCGCAGAACCTGTCGGACTACATGAATGCCGGTGCGAGCGGCTTCGGCCTCGGTTCCGCCTTGTACCGGGCTGGCGACAACGCAGATATCGTCCGTCAGCGCGCGTCCGCCTTCTTTCAGGCGTGGCGAGATGGTTGAGGAGCATCTCACTGCCCGTCCCCCCATCTCTTGATACCTCAATGACATCATGAAAATCACCCGACTGACGACCTACCTGGTTCCTCCACGTTGGTGCTTCCTCAAAGTGGAGACCGACGTTGGTATCGATGGCTGGGGCGAGCCGGTGCTGGAAGGGCGTGCGCATGCAGTGGCGGCCATGGTCGATGAACTGTCAGACTACTTGGTGGGCAAAGACCCGCGTCACATCGAAGACCATTGGACCGTCATGTTTCGGGGGGGCTTCTACCGAGGCGGAGGCGTGCACATGAGCGCCGTGGCTGGCATCGATCAGGCACTTTGGGACATCAAGGGAAAAGCCTTGGGGGTGCCTGTCAATGAGTTGCTGGGAGGCCCTGTGCGAGACCGCATCCGCGTCTATTCATGGATCGGAGGCGATCGTCCGGCCGACACCGCAACGGCAGCCAAAGCAGCGGTTGAACGCGGCTTCACTGCAGTCAAGATGAACGGCACGGAAGAACTGCAGTTCGTCGACTCTCATGCCAAGGTAGATCGTTGCCTGCAAAACGTCGCGGCGGTCAGGGAAGCCGTTGGGCCCGACGTGGGCATTGGCGTGGACTTTCACGGCCGGGTTCACAAAGCCATGGCGAAAGTGCTGGTCAAGGAGCTCTCAGACTACCGACTCATGTTCATCGAGGAGCCTGTGCTCAGTGAGCACCACGAAGCCCTTCGCGATCTCGCCGGCCTGTCATCCACGCCCATTGCCTTGGGAGAGCGCCTCTTTAGCCGCTGGGATTTCAAGCGCATCCTCAGCCAGGGGTACGTGGATATCATCCAGCCTGATCCCTCCCATGCTGGCGGGATCACAGAGACACGAAAAATTGCCGCCATGGCCGAGGCCTATGATGTGGCGCTGGCCTTGCACTGCCCGCTGGGCCCGGTCGCCCTGGCAGCCAACCTGCAACTCGACGCCATCTGCTACAACGCATTCATTCAGGAACAGAGCCTGGGTATCCACTACAACCAGCGCAACGACCTCCTGGACTACGTCTGCAACCCTTCCGTATTCAAGTACGACGGTGGCATGGTGGGCATCCCGAAAGGACCTGGACTGGGCATTGAGGTCAACGAGGCATACGTCAAAGAGCGAGCAGCCGAAGGTCATCGATGGCGCAATCCGATCTGGCGACATGCAGACGGCAGTTTTGCCGAATGGTAGACGCCCTCCTCGAACCGTTCAGCCCATCCGCTATCCCTGCAGTTACGTCAACCCATGATGCGCTCGAGTGCTTCCTGGTATTTGGCCGAGGTTTTCTCGATCACGTCCTTGGGCAGGCGTGGTGCGGGCGGGGTCTTGTCCCAGGGCTTGCCGTTGACCTTGGCCGTTTCGAGCCAGTCGCGCAGGAACTGCTTGTCGTAGCTGGGCGGATTGCTGCCAACGGCGTACTGGTCGGCCGGCCAGTAGCGGGAAGAGTCGGGCGTGAGCACTTCGTCCATGAGCACCACGTTGCCATCAGCATCCAGGCCGAACTCGAACTTGGTGTCGGCAATGATGATGCCCTTGGTCAGGGCGATCTCGGCCGCAGCCTTGTACAGGGCAATGGAGGTGTCGCGGATCCTGGCTGCCAGCTCGGCGCCGATCATCTCGACCGTGCGCTCGTAGGTGATGTTCTCATCGTGTTCGCCAACCGCAGCTTTGGCTGCCGGAGTGAAGATGGGCTCTGGCAGCTTGGACGCGTTGTCCAGACCTTCGGGCAGGGGCACGCCACAAACCGAACGACTTTCCTGGTATTCCTTCCAGCCGCTGCCGGCCAGATAGCCACGCACCACGGCTTCCACCGGAATGGGCTTGAGGCGCTGCACCAGCATGGAGCGGCCTTCCACCTGCGGCAAGTCCTCGGCGGACACCACGCTTTCGGGGGCATCGCCGGTCAGGTGAATGGGGCAGATGTTCAGGCCTTTGGGCCCGAGCTGGTCGAACCAGAACAGGGAGAGCCGGGTCAGCAGCTTGCCCTTGCCCGGAATGGGCTCGCCCATGATGACGTCGTACGCACTGATGCGGTCGGAGGCCACCATCAGGATGCGATCGTCGCCCACGGCATAGTTGTCGCGGACCTTCCCGCGCGCCATCAGCGGCAGGGATTTGAGGGCAGAGGTATGGACGGATTTTTGTTCAGGCATCCGCCTATTATCGGTCCTGTCGGGCCAAAGCTCGCGCAACAGAATCAGCCGACAGCGGTTTTGTGGGCCTTGCGCACGCGCGCGACGTCATGCGGCAGCGACAAGCCAAGCTCTGCACGCCCCATGGCGACCCGGGCCTGCTCGGCAGCCGCGTCAGACATGCGCAGGTCACTGCACCGCACCAGCGCGCCCAGGTGCTGCTGCAATGCCATGCCCAGCTCCACCAGGCTTGCCCCATCGCGGCTGATGGGGTCGTACCCGGCGCGCACAAACTCGCCCTCGTCCAGACCCACCATGGTCAGATGGTCCAGCGGCTTCACGTCCGGTGGTTCGTCCGCCTCAAAGCCTGGTCTGAGTCGCAACAGCAGGCGGGTGAGCACCGTCAGCACCTGAAACGCCGTGCCCGGATCGTTGACGGCTGGCGAAAGCGCGCGCTGTGCCACCTCGCTGATCACGCCCAGACCAAACATCGGGTCCTGATCAAAGCTGCGGTCGTGCTGGATGACAAACGCATGCTGCACCGTTCGCACGGCATCTTCCGGGCATTCGCCTTCGACCACGGCCAGCACGGTGTCATGCAGGATGAACGCTCCAGGCCGAACCCGCACATGCACGGTGGCACCCGTTTCGCTGGCCAGTTCATTGAGGCTGAGGAGGTTGATATGGGTCAGATATCCCGCCGCATTGATGAACACCCGGGTGCCATCGGGCACTTGCACCGGGGCCATGCGGCAGCCCATGAGCGGCGCGACGTGGTATTCGTCGATCACCTTGCAGGCCGCTCTCTCCAGCTTCTCCAGCGTGCTGGGCAGGCGGCCAAGGTGCGAAAGGGTCTTGACCCATTTGATCAGGGTGAAGATCAGGTACACCAGCACGCCGACCGTGCAGGCAAACAGCACGAAGCGCCCCGAAGCTCCGTAATAGTCCATTCCCAGTGCTGTCTTGGCAATGACGGCATAGATGAAGGCGGCAATGAAGCTGGCAATGGCAATGCGCGTGCTGTCATCGGCCATGACCAGCTCGGTGGCGCGCGGCGACGCGCTGCTCGATGCCGACGCAAAGGCCGAGAGCATGATGCCCAGGGAGAAGGTCGTCACCGACAACATGCTTGAGGCAATGACGGTCAGCAGGGAATCAATCGTCTCGATCCTGATGTCGGGTACCAGGTCATGGTCGAGCCAGTTGTTGACCAGCGCAGCGGCCAAGGCCAACAGCACCGCCAACGCACTGGCTGCGGCAGGGGTGGTCCAGATGAGGTTGCGTGGGTCCCTCAGCCAGAGGCTCAGCCGGTAAAGAATGGACATCGCGTTAGGTTAGGGTTCTTCGTGTTCGATCAAGGTCAGGTAGCGATGAGGCTTTCACGCCTGCGCATCCGGCAATCGCCAGGCGATGAAGGCACCCGCGGCGGCCATGGCACTGAGCAACAGGATACCGGCCATCGCGCTGAAACCAATGACCACACTGACGCCAGCACCAATGACCAGCAAGGCGACGCCGATCAAGGTGTTGCTCACCGCGACATAGTCGGTTCGGTTGTCCTTGCCGGCCATGTCCACCAATTGCGTCTTGCGCCCGATGCGCACGCCCGCGTGGGCGACGCCGAGAATGAACATCACCACCGCATAAAAGGCCATGTGCTCGGTGGCCTGCGGCCAGGCGGTTTGCGCCAACCAGACCAGCACACCCAGCACGGCTGCAATGAGCGCGCCTGCCGCCATGGTCAAACGGCTGGAGGCATCGGACCACACGCCCCAGAAGGAAGAACTCAGCGTTCCGGCCAGACCAGAGGCGACCATCAAGCCGCCCAGCGTCGCCAGGGATTCGCCGGTGGACGACTGGGCCATGCCCACGTACACCGGCCCGACCAGCGCCGTCGAAATCATCAGACCACGGGCCAGCAAAAACCATTGCAGAGGACGCTCGCGCAGCAGCAGTTGCATCTGCGACTTCACCAGATCCCCCAAGCCGCGTCCACCGTCGGTGGCGCCCGGGTGCTCGCGGATGCCCCAGTACACCAGGGCAGCCAGCACCCAGCACAGACCTGCGCCCAGAATCATGCCGCCCAGCCAACTGTCGGATTGTTTGACGGACGGTTGCAGCAACAAAAGCAAACCCACTGCGCCGCCGACCAGACCGGACGCCGTGGCCGCATAGCCAGAGACGCGCCCGCGCCGGCCCTTGGATACCGTTTTGCCCAAGGTGTCTTTGGCCGCAATGGACGCCACGCCGCGGGACAAGCTGAAGATGGCCAACAGCGCCAACATGGCCCAGCCGGCAACCGCGCCGTCCAGCACACCGCTCCATGCCAGCGCGCCCATGAGCAGCACGCACAAGCCCTCCACCAGACTGGCCACAGCCCAGAAGCCCTTGCGCACTTCAAAGTGGCGAATCCAGCCGCCCACCAGCATTTGCGGCAGCAGAGAGAGCGACTCGCGGATGGGCACCAGCATGCCGACCAGATAGCCAGGCGCCCCCACCACACCGAGCAGCCAGGGCAGCACGATCTTGGCATCAGCCAGCACGTCCCCGGTTTTGCTCAGCGCCTGGCTGAGCACTTGCCGCAAGAAGCTGTCGGGCTGTTCGCTGCACTGGCTGTCAGGGATGTCGCGACACAGGCGAGCCTCATCTTCTGCGGTCAGCAATTCGTAGAGGTCTTCCTTCCAATCTTCAGTGGAGATGGATGTGGGCGTGGACTTGTTTGAGGCAGTCTCGGGCATGCTCGAACTCTAACGGCATGTGCAGCGATCTTGTGTAGGAAGACGCCGCACATTGGCCGCCGAGGGCGAAAAAAAGCCCGCCTTGTGGGCGGGCTTCCAGCCCGGAGGGTCGATCGCTGACCCTTCAGGCGTTACACGATGAGGCTTGGTGGGCTCAGACGACCTTCTGGGCCAATTCACCAGCGGCGTATTTCTGGGCCATCTGGTCCAGGCTGACGCCTTTGATCTTGCTGGCCTGGCCTTCGCAGCCGAATTCCTGGTAGCGCTGCTTGCAGATGGCCTTGGCCGCTTCACGGGCCGGCTTCATCCACTCGCGCATGTCGAACTTCTCAGGATTTTCGACCTGGAACTTGCGCACCGCGCCGGTCATGGCCATGCGGATGTCAGTGTCGATGTTGATCTTGCGAACGCCGTGCTTGATGGCTTCCTGGATTTCAGCCACGGGCACGCCGTAGGTCTGCTTCATCTTGCCGCCGTACTCATTGATGATGGCGAGCAGGTCTTGCGGCACCGAAGAAGAGCCGTGCATCACCAGGTGGGTGTTGGGGATGCGGGCGTGGATTTCCTTGACGCGGGAAATGGCCAGCACGTCGCCGGTGGGTGGGCGAGTGAACTTGTAGGCGCCGTGGCTGGTGCCGATGGCAATGGCCAAAGCGTCAAGCTGGGTGGCTTTGACGAACTGGGCGGCTTCTTCCGGGTCGGTCAGCATCTGGCTGTGGTCCAGCTTGCCGACAGCGCCCACGCCGTCTTCCTCACCGGCTTCACCGGTTTCCAAAGAGCCCAGGCAGCCGAGCTCGCCTTCCACGGTGGCGCCAATCTTGTGGGCCATGGCCACGACTTGCTGGGTCACGCTCACGTTGTAGTCGAAGTTGGACGGGGTCTTGCCGTCTTCCTTGAGCGAGCCGTCCATCATGACGGAACCAAAGCCCAGGTCCAGCGCGCCTTGGCAGATGGCCGGGCTGGTGCCGTGGTCCTGGTGCATGACCAGTGGGATATTGGGGTAGGCCTCGCAAGCGGCCTGGATCAGGTGCTTGATGAAGCTCTCGCCAGCGTACTTGCGCGCGCCAGCGCTGGCCTGCAGGATGACCGGCGCACCGACCTCGTCCGAAGCGGCCATCACGGCCTGGACCTGTTCGAGGTTGTTGACGTTGAATGCCGGGATGCCATAGCCGTTTTCAGCGGCATGGTCGAGCAGTTCGCGCATGGAGACGAGTGGCATGGATTTCCCCTATCAAAACAAGTTGGTAACCGATTGGTAACTCGGGGGATTCTAACGCGGATGCGGGTTTCCACTTAGGGACCATGGGTCTCGAATCCAACTCGTTGGTGGGTTTTGGCGCTCGAATGAGGTACTTTGCCTTTGAGAACCGGTCTTTTTCGGTTTTTCTTCTTTTTCTTTCCCCCCCTATCCCCCCCGCCCCTTTCCACCCCCGCCGGGGCGGAAAGGGGAGCCTTTAAACATTCGGCTTCTGCGAATTGGACGGGTGGCTACTGGCGGAAGGTTTCCACTGCTTCTGGCTCACCACAGTTTCTCCACCGCTGCCGTAGAGACTTCGCCTGCCCTTGGTGCACCCACGGCAGTCAACCAGCATTGCCGCTGCGCGGCTCGCCGGTTGCCTGCGGGCGAGACATTGCAGGCCAACGAGATTGGCAACGCATGAGGCAAGCGCCCACCGGACAAGCCGCGAAGCGGCAACGTCAGCTGGGCGCCGTGGGAGCGAACACCAAAGCCGAGGCTCCTACGACAGCTTCGGAGAAATGCATGTACCCCAAACCACGGTGGCGACGCATCGAGCCGTAGAAGCCGAGTCGGCGACCAGAAGCCAGATGAGAGCTCCCCCTTTCCGCCCGGCGGGGTGGAAAGGGGGTTGGGGGGATAGGGGGGGGAAGAAAAGAAAGAGCGAAAGAAGAACAGCTCGCCGGAGGCAAAAAGCTCCCTACCGCGAGGTGCCTCGTCAGGCGGCGCGACAAATCTTCAAAGTATTCGTCCCACCAGCCGTCCCCATCGGCTCACCCACAGTAATCGCGTACACATCCCCACTCTCCACCACGCCGCGCGACTTCAGGTCGGCTTCGGCCTGGGCCAGGGCGGTGTCGCGGTCGGCGCTGGTGTCCATCAGCAAAGGGCGCACGTTGCGATACAAGGTCATGCGGCGCTGGGACGTCTGGCGCGAGGTCACGGCAAAGATCGGCATGCGCACGTTGTGACGGCTCATCCACAAAGCCGTAGAGCCAGATTCGGTCAAGGCCACGATGGCTTTGGCGCGCAAATGGTGGGCGGTGAACAGTGCGCCCATGGCAATGGCGTGGTCGATGCGCTTGAAGGTCTGGCCGATGAAGTCGTCTTCCAGCGGGTCATATTCGGTCTTTTCCGCTTCCTCGCAGATGGCGGCCATCTGTTGCACGGTTTCCAGCGGGTATTTGCCGGCGGCGGTTTCGGCGCTGAGCATCACAGCGTCGGTGCCATCGAGCACGGCGTTGGCCACGTCGGACACCTCGGCGCGGGTGGGTACCGGGTTGGTGATCATGGACTCCATCATCTGGGTGGCGGTGATCACCACTTTGTCCATCTGGCGGGCCAGTTTGATCATGTGCTTTTGCAGGCCTGGCACGGCCGCGTTGCCCACTTCCACGGCCAGGTCACCGCGGGCGACCATGATGCCGTCCGAGACTTGCAAAATGTTGGCCAGCTCGGGAATGGCTTCGGCGCGCTCGATCTTGGCGATCAAACCCGGCTTGTGCTTGTAAGGGGCCGCAGCCATGTTGCACAGCTGGCGGGCCAGTTCCATGTCGGTGGCGCCCTTGGGGAAGCTCACGGCCACGTAGTCGGCTTGCAGGCTCATGGCGGTCTTGATGTCCTCCATGTCCTTGGGCGTGAGCGCGGGTGCGGAAAGGCCGCCACCTTGCTTGTTGATGCCCTTGTTGTTGGACAGCTCGCCGCCCAGCCGGACCGTGGTGTGCACAGCGCCGCCGATGACGTTGGTGACGTCCATGACGATCAAGCCGTCGTTGAGCAACAGCACGTCGCCCGCCTTCACGTCGCGTGGCAGTTCTTTGTAGTCCAGGCCCACGCCTTCGATGTCACCCGGCTCGGTACGGTCGGCATCGAGCACGAAGGGCATGCCCTCTTCCAGCATGACCTTGCCCTCGGCGAACTTGCCGACGCGGATCTTGGGGCCTTGCAGGTCGGCCATGATGCCCACTTCCTTGCCCACGCGCTGTGCGGTACTGCGAACCAGTTCGGCGCGGTCAATGTGATCCTGGGCCGTGCCATGCGAGAAGTTCAGGCGAACCACGTTCACGCCCGCGCGAATCATGGCTTCGAGTTTGGCAGGGTCGCTGGAAGCCGGGCCGAGTGTGGCAACGATCTTGGTGGCGCGCTGGGGCATGATGGGCTTGTCTCCTGATCCTTTGATGGTTCTGCGCTGCATTATGGGTGCAAGGCGTTACATCGTGGTTACAGACCTGTTTCATGCCACCCTCGCCGGCACTGTCGCCGCTGAAAGACACATCCATGCAAAAGCCCCGGGATGGCCGGGGCTTGCGGGGCTTGCAGGGCAGGCGCCGGTCAGACGAAGTGTGGGTCAGTCGATGCGGAACCTCTGCACGGCCCTGACCAGCTGACCCGCCTGCTCGCGCATGGCGTTGGCAGCGGCAGCAGCCTCTTCCACCAGGGCCGAATTCTGCTGCGTCGAATTGTCGATTTCGCTGATGGACTGACCCACGCCATCGATCCCCGAACGCTGGTCGTTGGCGGACCGACTGATTTCACCGATCAGCGCGCTGACCTGGTTGACCGACTGCACGAGCTCGGTCATGGTTGCGCCCGCTGCGGCGACCTGCTCGCCCCCTTCGCGCACTTTGTCCGACGAGTCTGCGATCAGCGACTTGATCTCCTTGGCAGCTGATGCAGAGCGTTGTGCCAGGCTGCGCACCTCGCCCGCCACCACGGCGAAGCCCCTGCCCTGCTCGCCCGCGCGCGCGGCTTCCACCGCCGCGTTGAGCGCCAGGATATTGGTCTGGAACGAGATGCCGTCGATCACGCTGGTGATCTCCTCAATGCGGCGGGATGACTGCTCGATCATGCCCATCGTGGCCACGACCCGGCCCACGGCTTCGCCACCCCGCTCGGCCACCTGAGAAGCACTGGATGCCAGGCGAGTGGCTTCACCCGCGTTGTCGGACGTGTGGCGCACGGCGTCGGTCAGTTGTGCCATGGTGTTGGTGGTCTGCTGCAGGTGCCCTGCCTGGCGCTCTGTCCGCTCAGACAGGTCGTTGTTGCCTTGCGCGATCTCGGCAGACGCCACACCCAGCTGGTCGGTGCTCTTGCGAACATGGCGAACCACGCCGCCCAGGCTCTCTGCCATGCGGTCCATGGCGTTCATCAGCTGGCCGAACTCATCTTGTGCACGGGTCTTGCAGCGGACGGTCAGGTCACCTTCGGCCACCTTTTCGGCCGTGGCCACGGCCCGTGCCATCGCGCTGCGGATATGTCGAACCACCATGGTGATCAGCAGCCCGGCGAGAACCAGGCACGCGGCCACTACACCCGTGCCGAGCACGAAGCGTTGCCATTGCCGCTCTTGCTGGCGAGCAATGCTCTCGCGCAGCTTGCGCTGCTGTACCTCGCCAAGCCTGTCGATGGCAGCGTGGTAGGCCGTCACTGGGGGCATGAATGCCTCCTCAAACAGGCGAACCGCCGTACCGTTGTCGTTGTTGGCCCGCGCCTTCTCAATGCCTCCCAAGGCCTTGAGGATGTCGCCTGAGAGTTTGTCCACTTCGGCAATGATGGCCTTCTCTTCCGGAATGGTCGCCCATTGGCGAATCGAGTCGAGATAGGTCTGGATTTTTTCTACGCGCGGCCCGATCTCCGGGCCAAACATCATGGCAACGGCCGGGTCTGTGCTTCGGTTGAGTGCCATGATCCGCACCGTCGTACCGGTGGCATGCAGCTGCCATGCCGCCACCTCGTGGGCACGGTCGTATTCGATGCCCGCAATGTTGTCGAGCATGGTGCTGGCGCGGGATTGCTGCACATAGCCGAACACCAGCGCCGACACCGCCAGCATACCCACCAGGGCGAAAGTGAAATAGAGGCGTTTGACGACAGAAAGATTGGTCCAGATTGACATGTTGAGAAGCTCCAGGGTGCGCTGACCGCACAAGCGGGCGCGTCTCCGTTGTCTTCGACACCAATGACCGGACCTTGAGAAGAGAAAGCTACAGACCTTCGGTCGAGCCTGTCGCGCCGGTCGGGGCACGACTCATGTCGTTGTTCGAGGTGACCAGCTTGTTGAGCAGGTGCACGAAGTCCTTCTGCTGGCGAGGGGTAAGCGGGGCGAGGATTTGATGCTGCGCTTTTTGCATGGCAGGCACCACTGAAGCGAGCAGCACCTCCCCTTCAGCCGTGAGCGTCAGCACCCGCGCACGCCGATCCTCTCTAGAGGTGGCACGCTTGAGCCAGCCCCGGGAGGCCATGCGGTCCACGACACCGCCCGTGGTCGACGCGTCCAGCGCAATGGCCCGGGCAAGCGTTCGTTGGTCGATGCCCGGCTGATTGCACACCACTTGCAAGACCCCGAACTGCACTGGTGTCAAACCGGTTTCAGCGGCCTCCGCCAGAAATATGCCGACCGATATCTGGTGCAGGCGCCGAATCAGATGCCCGGGAATGTCATTGATATCGATGGCGACAGGCGCTTTGGCGGAAGGGGCTGGCTTGGGCATCTCGGAAACTCGGGAAATCACGCTTGACCGATGGTATCAGCGCCCATATGCTAAGCATACTTAGTAATTAGCACCTTGCCCTGCAAGACCATCCCCTTCGAGACACGCATGAGCCAAGACCTCGGTCGCCTGGAAGACCTGCCACAGGACTACCGCGACAAACTGACCGACCTGAATCTGGTGCCCTTGTGGCCCAGCCTGCGGGCTGTGCTGCCGCCAGGCGTGCCTGCCCGTGCCACGCAGGCGATCCACTGGGCCTACAGCACGCTCAAGCCTTTGCTGCTGCAAGCGGGCGAACTCACCCCCATTGAGAAAGCCGAGCGGCGCGTGCTGGTGCTGGCCAACCCTGGCCATGGCCTGGAAAACATGAAAGCCAGCCCTGCCATTTACCTGGGCATGCAGTTGCTGATGCCTGGTGAGTGGGCGCCCAGCCACAAGCACACTCCCAACGCCGTGCGCATGATCGTGGAGGGCGAAGGCGCCTACACCACAGTGGATGGCGAGAAGTGCCCCATGAGCCGGGGCGACCTCATCCTCACGCCCACCGGCTTGTGGCACGAGCACGGCCATGACGGCACCGACCCGGTGGTCTGGCTGGATGTGCTGGACCTGCCGCTGGTGTACTACATGGAAGCCAGCTACCACATCAATGGTGCGCGCCAGGAGGTCAAGCCAGGCAACGGCGAACGCGCCTGGAGCCGGCCCGGTGTGGTGCCGACCCAAGTGTTCGGGCGTCATGACAAGCGCTACCCCATGCTGCGCTATCCGTGGGCGGCCACCCGCTCCGCGCTGGAAGAACTGGCGGCAGACGACCCGGCGCTGGAGTGCGTGCAGGTCACCTACATCAACCCGGAAACGGGCGAAGACGCTGAAAACATTCTGGGCTTCTACGCCTTGATGCTGCGCCCTGGACAATCATTGAACCTGCCGGCCCGGTCGCCGTCGCAAGTGTTCCACCTGATCGAAGGTGGGGTCGACGTAAGCACCTGTGGCAAGACATTTGCCTTGGTGGAAGCCGACACCTGTTGCGCACCGGGCTATGAAACGGTGACACTGAAGAACCGGTCGGCGGACAGCGCCGCCTTCGTCTTCATTGCCGATGAATCTCCTCTGCACCGAAAGCTGGGGGTATACGAGGTGCGCTGAAGCATCTTTTGTGCACCCCGACGGCACTGCCCGATTCCACCGCCTTCTTTCCATTCAAACCATCAGCCCAAGCGCTGAGCCAACCCACCTCTTCATCCATGAGCAACTACCTGTTTCCTCCCCCGGCCGTCGCTGCCCTGCCCATTCGCGGCCAGTCCGAACTGTTCCCGGTGAACCGTCTGTTTTTTGTCGGCCGCAACTACCATGCGCACGCTGTGGAAATGGTGGGCAAGGAAGTCGACAAAGCCAATGAGCGCGCCTTCTACTTCACCAAAGCGCCCAGCAGCCTGACGCTCTCTGGCGCGACCATTCCCTACCCACCCGAGACACAGAACTACCACTACGAAATGGAGTTGGTGGTGGTGCTGGGCAAGGGTGGTTTCCGCGTGAGCCAGGAACAAGCCGACGACTTGATCTACGGCTATGCCTGCGGTCTGGACATGACACGCCGTGACCTGCAACTGGTGGCCCGCGAAAAAGGCCGCCCCTGGGATCTGGGCAAGGACATCGAAGACGGCTCCATCTGCAGTGAAATCGTGCCCATGCCTGGCAAGGTGATCGAGTCCGGCAAGATTGCACTGACGGTCAATGGTGAAACGCGCCAAAACTCCGACGTGAACAAGCTGATCTGGAACATCCGCGAGATCATTGCCGACCTCTCGCTGTACTACCACCTGCAGCCAGGCGACATCATCTACACCGGCACGCCTGAAGGTGTGGGCCCGGTCAAAGCGGGCGACGTGCTGTCTGGCGAAGTGGAAGGCGTGGGCACCGTGGCACTGACCATCGGCCAGCCAGAATAACTCCCCCGCGTTCTTTCGCTCAGCGGGAGCGATGGCTCCACATCACGAGCCGCCCCACACCACGGGCGGCTCGTCAGCTTTCCAGGGTGCAAATTTCTCCATCACGCCAGTGAAGTCCGGATGCGCCAACCAGCGATCGAGCCAGGCGCGCACGCGGCGCCATTCTGAAGCGGCGAACCATTCCGCATCCACCGCGGCAAACTGCCTGATGAAGGGCATGAGCGTCACATCTGCCAAGCCCGGCGTTGCTCCTGCCAGAAAGGCCTGCATGGACAAACACTCTTCCATCGGGGCGATGAGCACATCAACACCCGCCGCACGGTGTTCTGACTGAGACACCTGCGGGTGTCGCTCGGGATATTTGTAGGCGTCCAGCGCCTTCTTGAAGGGCCCATCGTTGATGGCAATCCATTGCTGCTGTGCCGAATGATCAGCGTGCGCCATCCAGCCGTCAGGGTCGTTCTGCGCCAAAGCCCAGCGCATCACGTCCAGGCTTTCATCGATCACACGCCCGTCGGGCAACACCAGCACCGGCACCGTGCCCTTGGGAGATGCCGCGAGCATTTCTGAGGGTTTGCTTCGAAGGACCACCTCGCGCAACTCAAGCCGCGCACCCGACTTGCGCAAGGCCATGCGCGCCCGAATGGCATAAGGGCAGCGGCGAAAGCTGTAAAGAATGGGCAAGCCCATGATGTTGGTTTCGGTCATCGCAGGTACAAGCTTATCGCGTTCGACCGCCAGACCCTTGATGTGTTTTTTTCATCTGCGAAAGCGCCTTCAGCAAACGCCCTGTTAAGCTGCCCGAACCCGCTTTCCGTTCGACATTTCCAACGATTTCTGCCCACCACAACATGCTGCAAAACCACCCTGGCGAAGCTTCATTCCCAGTCAAACCGGATTGGAATGCGAAGGTCACGCTGCGACTGACCGACCGTGAACGCGTCGCCGCACACGGAATGCTGACCCTGGCCATCATCACACTGGGCCTGGCCGGCATTGGCGGTGGTGTGGTCTCGGACCTCACCGAGCCGTTCCCAGCTGGTTGGTGGTTTGTCGGCATTTGCGCGATGCTGGGCGCGGTTTGCTTGTCTGTGATGATCTTCTTGCTCTCACGAGCGGCGACGCGACGCGTGAAAGAACAGCAGCGCTACTGCGCAACCGCCGGTATCTCCTTGCCGTACCCAGAGCTGTACCGGCAGGCATTGCAGCTCGATGGTGTCAACGCTGTCGGCAACTGGAGCGAGACCCTGGAAAACTGGCCGTGCGAGCGTCGCGCCAAAACCCAAAGAATGCCCACATTCGTCTCGTTTTCACTGCTGACAGTCGATGAACAAAAATCGAGCCTTGATGCCGATTGGGGCATCCTCACCAGAGCCGACTACTTGCGCATGGTCGAAGCTCTCAAGCAAGGCTTGCACACACGCGAATTTGTGAGAGATGCCGTTGGCCCTCAACGTGACGCGCTCTTCGACCGCCTCTCCGCGCTGACGGGCATTCCATCCTCAGAGATCGCATCGCTGCTGTCTTCTTCAGCCACGGGCGGGCCCAACGCCATTCCAGCGCTGATTTGGGCATGGGATTGGTGGCGCATCTTTCCGATGACACGGGGTGCCTACATCGCAGACCTCATCACGGAAGATGAAGCATGGGCCACCTTGCTGCAAGTCAGCGAGTGGATTCACGCCCTGTTTGGAGACTTGGCAAGCTACCACCGCAATCTGCGCATCGGCCACGCCTACTGGTCCAACAACTTTGCCGACGTTCAAGCCCGCATGAAAACACTGGAAGCCTTCGAGGCCAATGCCAATGGCTTGTCCATTGTTGGCGTTCCTTGGACTTCACGCCCTTCCTCGGTCCTGCCGGACCACGTCACGGGCGGCTGGATGCGACTACTCGAAATGGACGACGCCGCAGCGTTCGACAATGACGACGAAGACAGCGACCTGGATGCCGATGACAGGGTTTTGAACTGAAACCTCGCACAGGCGAAGCAGCCTTGCTTGTCAATTCAACGCATTGACCATCACCTCTGCCCGGCAACGTGCCGCCGCAGCAGCATCACTCTGCGCGATGGCACGCCACGCATAGCTTGTTGCCGTCGGGGTCTCTGAAGTACGCGCCGTAGTAGTGGGCGTGATAGTGCGGGCGCAAGCCCGGCTCGCCTTCGCTCACACCGCCATGGGCCATGGCCAAGGCATGGGCTTGGTCGACCTGAGAGCGGGTGGCCGCCTGAAACGCCACCATGTGCCCGTTGCCTGGCTGATGCGGCGCCCCGTTGAATGGCTTGCCCACGATGAACAGCGGGCGCGGGTCGGGCGAAGACTCCCAGCCGATCCACGGGACATCGTCTTCCTGAAACCGCAGGCGCACACCCAGCAGGTCCATCAAAGGTGTGTAGAACGCCAGCGCACGCGGAAAGTCGGATACCCCGACCATGACATGAGAGAACATGGGTTCACCTTTCGCCTTGGTTGCACTTGGGCGGAGGCAAGCCTCCACCCAAGCCGCCATTCAGACCGTCAATGAATGTCTGAGAGCAAAGCAGGATTCTTCACCAGATTGCGAACGCCGTGCGCGTGGTCTTCCTTGAAGACATTGCCTTTGCACCATTGGCCGACCGACGCGATGTTGACCTTTTTCACCTTGGGCCGAACGCTCCAGCTCACCTGGAGAGGTGAGCCCACTTCGTTGTATGACGGACCAGTAGTGGAGCCGGCATATTGGACCGGTTTGCCGGTGTCGCCGGGAATGGCCAGCGCTTGCTGCATACCGTCTTTTTCACCCAGCTTGGTGAGGTCAGCAAAATCTGCTGCCTTGTCGTCGTTGACCAGCACAAACACCTGGGCCTCGACTCGAAGTTGCGGGTTCTTCAGCGACTCGCTCAGGCAGGCACCCAGTGTCGGACCGGGTTTGATCTGAGCGGTGGAGTGCACGTAGTGAACCTCGATGGTGTCACCCGGCACGAGCGCGCCGTGGTCGCTGGGGCAGATCTCATCTTTCACGGGTGCCAGCTCGGCCTTGGTGAGCGTGCCTGTGTACTGGTAGCCACTCTGGTACCCCTTGCCATCACCATTGCCGGCATAGCGGGTGAACTCGCCACCCTTGTGCTCTGCGTTTTTGTGAAAGTGGATGTTGCACAGATTCATTTGCTCGTAAGCAGGTGCGGCATTGAAGGCGATGTTGTTGTCGCCATCCACTGCGTCGATGTCGCGTGGCGATTGTGGGCCAAAACCCTGATCTATCGTGTTCTTGGCCAACGCCTGGCGCTGCTGCTTGACAACAGCGTCATCCACGTGCCCGTGGGCATTGCCCTTGGCAAAGGCGGTGAGCGAAAGGGAAGCAGCTGCGGCTGCGACGAGGCATCGGCCCAAAGTCATCTGGTTGGCTCCTGTAACGATTGAAGGAGCCAACAAGTCTAGTCACATTGATAAAACCATAGGCCTAATGCCGGCTTTCTGGCGCAAGGCTGTCACACACAAAGTCTTACTTTGCCGGACCCAGGCGGTCTTGCAAGGCCGCTCGAAAGCCTGCCACATCCAGGCCTTGCGAGGCAACGGACTTCGGAACGATGTGAAACAGGCGCGGCATCATGTAGATCAAGATGAAGGCTTCGCCTTCCCGCCATTTGAGCATCTTCTCCCAGGGCACCAGGCCACTGGCATCCACTGAGGCCACTTGCATGCCTTCGGGCACAAAGCCCAGCGAAAACTCGTCATGAATGGCTTTGTACTTGCGATAGGCTCTGCGCGCCTGCCAGGGAATGAGCACCCACCGCCCCAACACAATCATCAGCACGGTGCCGATGAATGCTCCCCAGAACACCGGCTGCACGCTGGCGGGCGCCATGACGGCGATGACCGCAATGATCAGCAGACAGGCCACCGTGCCGACGACGCGCAACGGTGTCAGCCGTGCATGCAGACGCATGGCCTGAACATAGTCTTCTTCACTGATGGTGTAGCGGGCGGTCATGCTGGGCGAATGCGGAAGATCAGGTCAGGTAAAAGCCACATTGTGCCCGCTCACGGCCGGGCCTCAGATCGCCAACGGTTTGACACCTCTTCGCACCATCATGTCTTCGCTCATCGCCGCCAGCGACTCATCACGTATGCATCGCTTGGCCGCCGGATAGACGGTGCCGTCTTCGTCGATCAGGTGGCGCCGGTACAGCGCATCGTAGGCATCGAAGGCCACAGACTCATCGTCGCTGAAGCCTGGCCAATCACTGTCAACTCGTGCACAGACCAAACGGTCCAGTGCAGAGCGAACGTCCTTCCATTGTTCGGCCATTTCGCGATGATCTTGCTTGAGGCGAATCACCACCGCCACCACGGCAGGATCGCGCTGGGCCAGCAGCGCAGGGAAGACGTGCAACTCTTCGTCCTCGTGGTGCAAGGGACCTGCCTGATCGAAGTAGCGCATGATGTCGCGCGCCGCCTGTTGACCTTGCTCGTCCGTCCCGTGCGCCAACACATGCGCCCGCAACTTCTGCAGCAGACCGAGCATGCGCTCCACGCGCTCGTGGCACGCTTCCAGCATGTCGAATGGGGCTTCAAAACCCGCGCCGGGCGCGCGGTGCCCAGGCAATGAGATGGACACTCTTGTGCCAGGTGTGGTGCTGTCTGATGAACTCATGCTTGTGGTTTCTCCAGATCCTCTCCGAGACGAGAGACGTAGTCGGAAACAGACGGCCGCAATTTGCCTGGGCGGCTCTTCTCGACTGATCCAACGCTCACAAAACACAGCGCCTGCTCGCTCGGACGCAATTGAAAGAAGCGGTGCATGGCAGAGGTGCCTATCCCCTTGCCGGTGGTGACGGCCGATCCATAACCCAAAGCAGTGGAGGCAAGCAACATGTTCTGGACCGCACACGCAGCAGAAAATATGCGCTCGGCCAACGGAACGTCTGGCGCCTCGCCCTTGCATTCGTCAACGGCCACCAGCATCAGAACCGGGCCACGGGTGGCTTTGTCACGCGCCTTGTCCTGATCGACGACTGAAGCATCCGCATCGCGCTCAAGCAGTGCGTCGACAAACGCCTGCCCCAAGGCTCCCCGTTGTTCATCGGGCACCAGAATGAAACGCCAGGGCAGGAGTTGCTGGTGGTCGGGCGCGTGGGCGGCAGCCGCCAGAATGCGCTGAAGTTCGGCCTGACCAGGGCCTGGTGGCATCAGGCGTTTGGGCAGGATGGTCCGCCGGGCAGCCAACAGCTCTTCAACGAGCGTAGCCACGTCCTGGTGGGTCGGGTTTGTCTGGTCCATGAGGCAGTCTACTCTGGCACGGGCTTGCCGAGCCCTGGCTTGAGTACCCCGCGTGACGCCGCGGCAACGGTCATCACCCAGGCTTGCCATCCACCCTGGGCTGGCCATACCAGACCAGCAATCGGCCACCCCAGACGAGCATGACCAAACACCACATGCCGGAGATGACCAACAGCACCGGGCCGCTGATGCTGCCTGTCACGGGCTGGAACACGCGCAGCAGAGTGGCAAGCTGAAGCAAGCAGAACATGGCCCACGCCAGCGTATCGGCGTGGAGCGGCCGGCCGCTGTGACCGCACGACACGCGTGTCACCATGGCCAGCAACAGAGAGCCCAGATAGCCCATGGTCACTGCATGAAGAGCGCCCAGTTCAAAGGTGCCCGCCCCTGTGAGCATCCACCACCATTGGCTGACACCCAGCATCGCCATGGCCACGCCCAGCCAGAGAAAGCCGATATGCAACATGGCCAACAGCCGAACTTTCAGGCTGGGGACCAGCCCCCACACGGCAGCCAGCCAGATCAGTGCGGCGCCGGCAGCCAGCTCCATCGTCCCCCGCAGTCCGCGCCAGATGGTTTGACCACCCCAACCAGCCCAGTCGAGCCAAACCGCCAGCACCTCCAGCGCGGCCACGCCAAGCATCAGCTTCAGAATCCACTTGGGACGCCAGACTTTCACGGCCGGCAGCGCTGCCGCCGTGAAGAAGGGAATCATCCGGTGCGCCACTGCGCCATAGGTCACCACCACAAAGCCCCACAACGCAGTGCGTACGAGCACGGAGGCCAGGTCATGGGCTTCCAGAAATGTCGCCACCGCCAGACCTGCGGTACATGCGGTCCCGAGCAGCCCGCCGACCGCGATGGCGCTCGCATGCAGCTTGTCCTGTGCCGGGCTGGCCAGCAGCAAACGCACAAATCTGGCGTACTGCGTCCGAAGACCCAGCGCCGCCAGCAAAGCACCTCCGGCGGCGACGGCCACATGGAGGTGCGCACCGGCCAGCCAGATCGACCAGCCAACCACTTGCAACGCCAGTGCGGGCGCGACGGCGCCGGCCGAAGGTGCGGGCATGGACAACCATTTGGGGCCAGCCGTGAACAGGAAGCCGGCAAAGAACAGCGGCATGAAACCAAGCGTCATGACCGCGGCGTGCGTCAGGCTGGGCGACATGGCGTAGGAGATGTCCAGCCATCCGGTGACGCGGTCGAGCTGCACCAGCAGCCACCAAAGCCCTGAGAGCAAGACGATCAACATGCCGGCAAAAAAGGACAGACGATGTGGTGCCGCTGACAGGAGGGACCAACGCCAGGACGGGGATGTCAGCGTGGCATTCGCCGGATGACGGGGTTCGGCTTGGGGTGTTGCGGGAGCTGCCTTGATCAACATGCGATGGCCAGAGAAGGTGCGCGATGGCCTCATTCTCCCGGCCAGGCTTGGTGGCGTCCATGAACTGCATCAAGAACGGCACCAACATGCCCAACGCAGAACGCCAGGATCACCGCCCGGCCTGGGCTTTCTCCTGAAACAGCTCCACCACCAAAGAGCGCATCCAGCGCAGGAACGGGTCGTGCTCGTGTCGGCGGCCGTAGTGCAGCGACACCGTGAAGTCCCGGCTGGGCAGGTCGGGTTCCAGCAGCACGAACTCGTTTCGTGGTTCGAACTCGTGGGCAATGTCGCGCGGGATCACCACGGCCAGGTCAGTCGAGCGCACGATGGATGGCAGGGCCAGAAAGCTGGCCGCGTACAGGCGGATCTGCTCTTCCAGGCGCAGCACCTGAAGAATGCGCTGGGTCTCGCTGTGCGAGCGCACCGTCACGAAGTCGAACTGCCCCAGGGCTTTAGCCGCCAGACCCGACTTCTTCACCTGGCGCAGCAGGGGATGCCCTGCCCTCACCATCAGCGCGTAGCGGTCCTTGAGCAGCTCCACCTTCAACGTGCCCTGCACCAAGGGCAGATAGCCAATGGCCAGGTCCAGCGCCTGGCTGTGCAAGGCCTCGGCAATGTCGGGCTGTGGCCAGGGGCGGGTGATGACATGCACGCCCGGTGCCCGCTCCCGCAAAGTCGACATCAGCCTCGGCAAGAAGCGCATTTCGCCAATGTCGGTCAGGTGCAGCTTGAGTTCGGCCCGGCTGGTCGCCGGGTGAAAGGCCTCGGGTTCGCGAAGGCCTTCTTCGAGCATGGCCAGCCCGCCCTGCACCGAGCGGGCCAGCTGGTGCGCGCGTTCGGTGGGCTTGACGCCACCGGCTGTTCGCTCGAACAGCGGATCGTGCAGCAACACGCGCAGGCGCCCCAGAGCCTGGCTGCAGGCGGGCTGGGACATGTCGAGGCGCTCGGCGGCCCGGCTGATGTTGCGGGCCGCGTAGATGGCGTCGAACACCCTGAGGAGATTCAGATCGACATTCAACAGCGAAATCTATTATTGATAAATCGAATATGACTTAGTTGGCTCATTGTATTGGCGTATTGAATGCCAAAGCCGACACTGGCGCGGCTCCCCTTCACTCTTATCCCTTCTCCCTTCTCCCGCCTCCCTTCGCACGGCCATGTCAGAACCAGAACACGACAAGGCCCACAACACCCAGCCCCAGAGACAAAGGCGCCCGATGCCCTCCCCCAACACCCCCGCCCGCCCCACCGTCCGCGACGTCGTGCTGCAGCTGTTCCGCGACCTCGGCATCGACACCATCTTCGGCAACCCGGGCTCGACCGAACTGCCCCTGTTCCGGGAATTTCCGGAGGACTTCCGCTATGTGCTGGGTCTGCAGGAATCGGTGGTGGTGGGCATGGCCGACGGCTACGCCCAGGCAACCCGCAACGCCGCGGTGGTGAACCTGCACTCTGCCGTGGGCGTGGGCCATGCGATGGGCAACATCTTCACGGCGTTTCGCAACCAGACACCCTTGATCGTGACGGCCGGCCAGCAGGCGCGGTCCATCCTGCCCTACGACCCCTTCCTGTTTTCAGCTCAGGCCACCGAGTTGCCCAAGCCCTACGTGAAATGGGCTTGCGAGCCGGCCAGTGCTGCCGACGTGCCCCGCGCCCTGGCCCGTGCGTACCACATGGCGATGCAGCCCCCGTGCGGCCCGGTGTTCGTGTCCGTGCCCGCCGACGACTGGGACCAGCCCGCCGACTGGTTGCCCGCCCGTGAGGTCAGCCATGCCTTCGCGCCCGATCCGAAGGCCATCAGCCCGTTGGCCGCAGCCCTGAATGCGGCGAAACACCCGGCCTTCGTGGTGGGCGCCGGGGTGGACCGCGACGGCGCCGTGGACCGACTGGTGAACCTGACCGAACAGCACCAGGCCAATGTGTACATCGCCCCGATGAGCGCCCGCGGAGGTTTCCCCGAACGCCACGCATTGTTTGGCGGCTTCCTGCCGGCCATGCGCGAGCGCATCGTCGATATCCTGAACGGCCATGACCTCATCGTCGTGCTGGGCGCGCCGGCCTTCACGTACCACGTGGAAGGCAACGGCCCGCACGTGCCCCCTTCGGCCACGCTCTGGCAGATCGTCGACGACCCGCAGGTGGCGGCCTGGACGCCCGCTGGCAACAGCGTGGTCTGCAGCCTGCACCTGGCCGTCGATCACCTGCTGGCCCACAGCCAGCCTGCCCCCGGCCGCCAGGCCAGGGTGAAAGCCCCCCTGCCCCCGGCCGAGCCCAGCCTGCCCATGAGCGTGGACTACGCGCTGCAGACCCTGAGCGAGGTGCGCGGCACCGACGACGTGGTGGTGGAAGAAGCCCCGGGCTCGCGGGCGGCCATGCAGCGGCGCCTGCCCATGGCGGGTGCCGACAACTTCTACACCATGGCCAGCGGTGGCCTGGGCTATGGCATGCCAGCCGCCGTGGGCGTGGCCCTGGGCCGACAGAAGCAAAGCCTGCCGGGCCGCACGATCGGCCTGATTGGCGACGGCTCCAGCATGTACTCGATCCAGGCGCTCTACACCGCCGCGCAGCTGCAGTTGCCCATCACCTTCGTGGTGCTGAACAACCGGCGCTATGCCGCGCTGCAGGACTTCGCTCCTGTGTTCGGCTACGCACCGGGCGACATTCCGGCCGGCACCGCCCTGCCCGACCTCGACTTCGTGCAACTGGCCCAGGGTCAGGGAATGAATGCCTCGCGGGTGGAACAGCCCGCTGAACTGGCCGCAGCGCTTGCACAAGCCCTGCAGGCCGATGGCCCCTGTCTGATCGAACTCGTCGTCAGCTGATTCCGCTTCCAGCCTCGCTCCCCTCCATTTTTCGCTGCCTCTCTCATTCCAACCCAGGAGACAAGACATGACCCAATCGAACACCATTGCCATGCTCATCAACGGCGAGCAGCGCCAGGCCGCCGACGGCAAGACTTTTGAACGCCGCAATCCGCTGGATGGCGAAGTCGCCACCACTGCGCCGGCTGCCTCTGCAGCAGACGCTGTCGCGGCCGTGGACGCCGCCGCTGCCGCCTTCCCGGCCTGGTCGGCCACGTCACCTGGCGAGCGTCGCGCGTTGCTGCTGAAGGCTGCCCATGCCCTGGAAGCCCGTGCCGCCGACTTCACCGCTGCGATGGCCGCCGAGACCGGCGCGTCCGGCATCTGGGCCGGCTTCAATGTGCATCTGGCCGCCGACATGCTGGTCGAGGCCGCCGCACTGACCACCCAGATCAACGGTCAGGTCATCCCCTCCAACGTGCCGGGCAGTCTGGCCATGGGCACGCGACAAGCCGCTGGCGTGGTGCTGGGCATGGCTCCCTGGAATGCGCCGGTGATTCTGGGCGTGCGGGCTGTGGCGGTACCACTGGCCTGTGGCAACACCGTGGTCCTCAAGGGCAGCGAACTCTGCCCCGCCACTCACGGCCTCATCATTCAGGCCCTGCAGGAGGCCGGTTTGCCAAAAGGCGTCGTCAACTTCGTGACCAACGCCCCCGCCGATGCCGCCACCGTGGTTGACGCCATGATTGCGCACCCGGCCGTCAAGCGCGTGAACTTCACCGGCTCCACCCACGTGGGCCGCATCATCGCCGCGCGTTGCGCCGAACACCTCAAGGCCTCGGTGCTGGAGCTGGGTGGCAAAGCGCCGCTGCTGGTGCTGGACGATGCTGACCTCGACGCAGCCGTCAATGGCGCTGCCTTTGGCGCGTTCGCCAACTCGGGCCAGATCTGCATGTCCACCGAACGCATCGTTGTTGACAACGCCGTGGGCGACGCCTTCGTGGCCAAGCTCGCCGCCAAGGCCCAGGCCCTGCCGCTGGGCGACCCGCGCAAGGGACCGGTCGTTCTGGGGTCGGTGGTCGACATGGCCACCGTCAACCGGGTGAATGCCCTGATCGATGATGCACTTGCCAAGGGTGCCACGCTGGTGTGCGGCGGCAAGGCCGACTCCACGCTGATGCCGGCCACCCTGATCGACAAGGTCACGAAAGACATGCGCATCTACAGCGAAGAAACCTTTGCCCCGGTGAAAGCCATCGTGCGTGTGGATGGCGAAGAGGCGGCCATTGCCTGTGCCAACGACAACGCCTTTGGCCTGTCGGCTGCGGTTTTTACCGCCGACACGGCACGCGGCTGGCGCGTGGCGCAGCGCATCGAATCCGGCATTTGCCACGTGAACGGCCCCACGGTGCATGACGAGGCCCAGATGCCCTTCGGTGGCGTCAAGGCCAGCGGCTGGGGACGCTTCGGCGGACAGGCCGGCATTGAGGCCTTCACCGATCTGCGCTGGATCACGTTGCAGACGGCGGCGCGCCACTACCCGTTCTGATGGCAGCCCAACAGTCATACAGACAACAACATGAAGTACACGATTCTTGGCGCGGGGGCCATGGGCTCCTTGTTTGGCGGCAAGCTGGCAGCGGCCGGCCATGACGTCGAACTGCTGGACATCAATGAAGCCCACCTGGAGCAGATCCGCCAACACGGTCTGCGGCTCGAGACCGACGCGGGCAACCGGGTGGTCTACCCGGCGGTTGCCCTTCCCGCCGACGCCCGGCAGATGCCCGACTGGCTCATCGTCTTCACCAAAACCATGCACACCGAAACGGCCCTGCAAGCGGTTGAGCATCTGCTCGGGTCAAAGACTTGTGTGCTGAGCCTCCAGAACGGCCTCGGCAACCTGGAACGGCTGCAGGCCTGCGTGCCACTGGACCGCATTGCCATTGGCGTGACCACAGTGCCCGCCGACATGAAAGGCCCGGGCCACGTGGCATCGCACGGCTGGGGAACGAGCAAGTGCATGGCCGCCGATGTTGCATCGTCCGATGCAAAAGCCAGGGTGCAGCAACTGGTCGATGACTTCAACGCCGCAGAGCTGGAGACCACCGTATCGGCGGACGTAATGTCGGACATCTGGCGCAAGGTGGCCTTCAATGCTGCGCTCAACACCATCTGTGCGGTCACCGGTGCCACGGTCGGCATGCTCGGCCGTGTGCCATCGAGTCGAGAGCTGGTGCACCGCGCGTCGGGTGAAGTGATCCAGGTCGCACAGAAGCAAAGTATTGGCATCGACGCCGACGGGGTTCACCGGGATCTGGACGACGCCATGGACCACCACTTGCATCACCAACCGTCCATGCTGCAGGACCTGCTCGCCGGCCGTGCCACTGAAATCGACGCCATTGCTGGCGCAGTGGTTCGCGACGGAGAACGCCTCGGCATCGGCACACCGGTTCTTCGGGTGATGCACGCCCTGGTCAGGCAAAAGGAATCTCAAGCAGCAGTGACCCCAACCACAAGAACGATCGCGAACACGAACTCAAGCACAACGGCCACGGCCGCTCCCATTACGACGACCACCCACCACTGATCCGAGGAGACACCACATGACAACCAACCACACCCCATCCAAGCCCAAACCCAAGCACACAATCACCCGCCTGGCGCTGGCCACCGCCACCTTGCTTGGCGCCGCCCTGGCGCAGGCCGAACCCGTCACCCTGCGCGTGCACCACTTCCTGCCCGCGACCTCCAGCGCACACACCAAGCTGATCCAGCCCTGGTGCGACAAGATCGCCCAGCAGTCCAAGGACCAGCTCAAGTGCCAGATCTACCCGTCCATGCAGCTGGGCGGCACCCCTCCGCAGCTGTACGACCAGGTCAAAGACGGTGTTGTGGATGTGGTGTGGACGATCCCGACCTATGCCGCTGGCCGCTTCACCAAATCCGAGGTGTTCGAGCTGCCCTGGATGACCACCACTGCCAAGGGCGGCAGTCAGGCGCTGTGGACCTACGTTGACCAGTACGCGCAGGACGAATTCAAGGGTGTGCACCGCATCTTCATGCACGTGCACGATGGCGCACTCCTGCACTTCAAAGGCAAGACACCCAAGACGCTGGAAGAAATGAAAGGCATGAAGGTGCGTGCGGCCACGCGCTCCAACGCCAAGATGGTCGAGGCCCTGGGCGCGGTGCCGATCGCCATGCCCTTGCCGATGGTGCCCGAGGCCTTGTCCAAGAGCGTGGTCGACGCGGCTGCCGTCCCCTGGGAAGGAGTCCCTGCGATTCGGTTGGCCGATCTCACCAAGTACCACCTGGATGTGCCCGCTGGCGCTCCGCGCATCTCCAACACCATCTTCCTGTTCGGCATGAACGAAGCGAAGTACCAGTCACTGCCGCCCGAGCTGAAGAAGGTGATCGACGACAACAGCGGCATGGCCGTCTCGGCCTGGGCCGGTGAAACCGGCTTCGATGCAGTGGTCGAGCCTTTCCGCAAGGCGGCCATCGACGGCGGCGCCACGGTCTACACCATGCCCGATGCCGAATACCAGAAATGGGTCAAGGCCACCGACAGCGTGGACGACGGCTGGGTCAAGGATGTGAGCGCCAAGGGCGCGGACGGTCAGAAGCTGCTGGCCGCCGCCAAGGCACTGGTCAAGCAATACTCGAAATAGACCAGCAAGCCAGACAGCCAGCATGCAAAGGTCCGTTTCCAGGACCATCAGCACAGCCTGAACACAAAAAAACGCCCAGCACATGGCTGGGCGTTTTGACTGGTGGACTGTTGCGCTGCAGGCGACTGATCAGCCGCAGCTGCCCAGGTGTCCGCACGAGGTGCAGTAGTCGCAACCGTCCTTGCGGATCATGGCGTGCGCACCGCACTCGGGGCACTTCTTGCCGGCCATCACGCCTGAAGGCATGCCTGCCAGCTCGGGGGCTGCCGGCGCAGCGGCCACTGGCGCGGCAGAAGCGGCAGAAGCTGCAACAGCCTTGGCCCGCTGAGACAGGATGTTCTGGATGGCAAAGGCAATGGCAGCGACTTCGGAGTCGTGCCACATCGGCACATGGGTGCCATCCGCCTTCTGATACGTCCCCAGGCGGACCGGACCACGGTCCCATGCCACTTTGCGCATGTCCTTGAGCGCGCGCTCGAGGAAGCCGCCGCGAGCCGCCAGCGACAGAATGCGCATGGTGGAGGTGATCCACTGCTGCGACTCACCACTTTGGCCCACCGGCATGAAGAATTCGATGGCGCGCTCGATGACGCCTTCCTCATCGGCCGTCGGGATCGGCAGGAAGGACACCACGATGTACAGCGTCTGGTGGCCTTCCTGAGTCCAGTATTCGATCTTGTCGGCCACGGCAGACAGGCCGCCCTTGGGCCGGCTCTCGATCACGGTGCGCATCGGGTCAACCGGTGCAGGCGCTTCCACTTTCTGGGCGGCGTCGGTCGCCGCGCTGCCAGTGTCCAGCACCGAGCCCAGGATATTGTTCGGCCGGTAGGTGGCCATGCCCTTGAGGTGCGCCTTCCAGGCCTGCTGGTACAGGTTCTTGAAGTCGTCGTAAGGGTAGTCGGCGGGCACGTTCACCGTCTTGGAAATCGACGTGTCCACATAGGGCTGAACGGCTTCCATCATGGCGATGTGTTCGCCCGCCGTCATGGCCAGTGCGTTGACGAAGTAGTCGGGCAGTTCATCCACATTGCCGCCGAGCTCGCGGAACAGGCGCCATGCGTGGTCTTCCACGGCATATTCGCTGGTGGAACCGTCTGCCTCGCGCTTCTTGCGGCGGTAGGTCCAGGAGAAAGGTGGCTCGATGCCATTGGAGGCGTTGTCGGCAAAGGCCAGGCTCACCGTGCCGGTGGGCGCGATGGAGAGCAAGTGGCTGTTGCGGATGCCTTTATCCCGAATGAGCTGCTTGAGGTGCTCTGGCAGGCGGCTGGCAAACGTGCCTTTGCCCAGATAGCCCTTGGCGTCGAACTTGGGAAAGGCGCCCTTTTCTTCGGCCAGCGCCACCGATGCGGTGTAGGCAGCGTCGCGCATGCGCTCGGCAATGCGAGCGGCCATCACGCGGCCATCTTCACGGTCGTATCGCAAGCACAGCATGGCCAAGGTATTGCCCATGCCGGTAAAGCCCACACCAATGCGGCGCTTGGCGTGCGCTTCAGCCCGCTGCTGCTCCAGCGGCCAGAAGGTCAGGTCCAAGACGTTGTCGAGAGCGCGCACCTGCGTGGCCACCGACGCCTCGAAGGCTTCGAAGTCGAACGACGGCACGCCGCCGAACCCGAAGGGGTTTCGCACAAAGCGCGTGAGGACGATGGGACCGAGGTCGCAACAACCGTAGGACGGCAGCGGCTGTTCACCACAGGGGTTGGTCGCCGCAATGCCTTCGACATAGCGCAGGTTGTTGTCCTGATTGATGTGGTCCAGGAACAGAATGCCCGGCTCGGCAAAGTCGTAGGCCGAGCGCATGATGGTGTCCCACATGTCGGTGGCGGCCACGGTCTGATAGACCCAGAGACCGTCATCACGCTGGTAGGCACCACCATCGAGCAGTTTCTGGCCCGGCTTGGCGCGGTGCACCAGATCCCATGGCTGGTCGTCCTGAACGGCCTGCATGAAGGCATCGGTCACACCGACCGAAACGTTGAAATTGTTCCAGCGGCCGGGGGTGCGCTTGGCCACGATGAAATCCATCACATCAGGGTGATCGATCCTCAACACGCCCATTTGCGCGCCACGGCGGGAGCCTGCGCTTTCCACGGTGGAGCAGCTCTGGTCAAACACATTGATGTAGCTGCAAGGGCCCGACGCCATCGAGGCCGTGCCTTTGACGTAGGCGCCCTTGGGGCGGATACGGGAGAAGTCGTAGCCCACGCCACCGCCACGGCGCATGGTCTCGGCCGCTTCGCGCAGCGCTTCGTAGATGCCAGGGTAGCCTTCATCGTCTTCGCCCTGGATGCAGTCACCCACGGGCTGCACAAAGCAATTGATCAGGGTGGCCTGGATGTCGGTGCCGGCAGCGCTCATGATGCGGCCAGCGCCAATGGCGCCCGCATGCATGTTGGCCAGGAACTTCTGTTCCCATTCGGCACGGAGCTCTTCCTTTTCCACCGACGCGAGCGCCTGCGCCACGCGACGGAACAGGTCTTCCTGACTGTTCTCGCCGGCTTTGAGGTATTTTTCCGCCAGAACGTCGAGGCTGATGGGTTGGGTATTGGTGAGGTCTTGGGCGCGCAAAGGATTGTCTCGCTTCATGGCAGGCGTCAGGGGCTAGATAGGTCTTCAGTCAACAAACAGGTTCGATGGGGCGCAGGCACGGACGCCCGGATGGGAGGCATGGCTGTCTGGTCAGGCCACAGCAGAAGGCCTGACACCGGAGAGCAGGCACTGCAGCAAGTCCTGCACCGACCGGATTTCGCTGCCGAAAGGCAGCTGGCCGGCACCCCGAAAGAACAGACCTTTCTGGGCAGAACCGGCCCAGGCGTGCACCAACTGCTGGTTGATGCAGAACTGACCCATCTCGGATTTTCCGTCGCGCAGCCCACAGCGTAGCAGACAGTCGAAGGCCATGTTGCAACGATCTTTGACGTGAGCGGCCGCTTTCATCTTGGGCTCGATACGCAGGTACTTCTCCAGCCACGGGGTTTTCACGGCTCGGGCCGGCAGACCGGCCACACTCAGGAATTCCACCAGCTCGCGGGGGTCGGCTTCAGCCAGAACCTGTTTGAAAGCCGGGTCGGCGTCGCTTTCCCGGGTCACGGCGAAAGCGGTACCGAGCTGCACCGCGCTGGCACCAAGAGATTGCAGGCGCGCGATGTCCTCACGGCTGCCGATGCCGCCAGCGGCCACCAGTGGCACGGCGTTCTCAATGCCCGCTGCACGGAGACTCTCTCGCACCTGAGGGATCACCGTCTCAAACTCGAAGCGTCCGTCGTGTACCTCACTGATGCGGGCAGCGCCCAGATGACCTCCCGCCCTCCCCGGGTGCTCGATGATGATGGCATCAGGCAGGCGGCCCTTCTTTTCCCACTTGCGCAGCACCAGTTGCACGCCGCGCGCATCGGAGAGGATCGGTATCAGCGCCACGTGCGGATGGTCGGATGCCAGATCGGGGAGGTCCAGCGGCAAACCGGCGCCCACGACGATGGCATCAATGCCACTCTCCAGTGCCTGTTGCACGTATTCCTCGTAAGCCGACAGCGCCTTCATGATGTTCACTGCCAGCAGACCCTTGCCCTGCGCGATGGACTGTGCGCGCCGAATCTCGCGATCCAGCGCCACCAGATTGGCCTTGTCGATGCGCGCACGGGCATCAGGCTCTTTTTGCAAATGACCGGTTGCTTCCATCAGATCAGGATGCAGGCGCCGCAGGTCCACTGCAGAGACGGTTCCCACTGCGCCATAAGACGCCACCGTACCGGCCAACCCACCAGCAGAAACGCCAACACCCATCCCGCCTTGCACCAGTGGCAAAAGATCGCGCCCTGCCAGACGCCAGGGCTCGAGGGCCCCGTCAACATCCGGCTTGTCACTCCCTCCCGCTTTCACCATGCGCCACAAGCGCTCGGAAACCGATGCGGGAAATGCAGCAAGGCTGGATGTGTTCATGGTGAATACGTCTCCTGGACGAGGCAAAACCGGTCAACGCACGAAAGGCGCACGAACTCTGGAGCTTAGGCAGTGGCTCAGCCTTGGTCCTTGTCCTGGGTCAAATACCGGGCCATCCATCTCTCCTCATCCTGTATTTGCGCCACCTGTGCGACACCGTGTCTCCCTGGCGATTCACCTGGTGAAACACTGCTCAACAGAATGCGTCATGGACTTCTCACTCAGCCCCCTCGCCCTGTCGCTGCAGCAGCAGTTGCAGTCATTCATGCAACGCTATGTGCTGCCGTACAACGCAGCCTGGTACCAAGCCGTACAAGACGGCGATTTTCCGCCGCCGTTTGTGGAGGATCTGAAATCACTGGCCCGCGACGAAGGTTTGTGGAACCTGTTCCTCCCGGGCCTCAGGGACGACGAACCTGGCACCCGACTGTCGAACCTCGACTACGCACCGCTGGCCGAAACCATGGGGCGCCTGCACTGGGCATCAGAAGTGTTCAACTGCAGCGCGCCAGACACTGGCAACATGGAGCTGCTACACCGCTTTGCCACGCCAGTGCAACGGGAGCGCTGGCTGAGCCCTCTGCTTGAAGGTGAGATCCGGTCGGCGTTTGCCATGTCCGAGCCTGACGTCGCCTCATCGGACCCGACGAACTTGCAGACCACGGTGACCCGTGACGGTGACGATCTGGTCATCAGTGGTCGCAAGTGGTTCATCACCGGTGCTGCACACCCGCGTTGCAAAGTGCTGATCGTGATGGCACACAACGCCGACCACGACCCGGCAGACAAAACACCTGGCGCACGCCACCGCAGTCACAGCATGGTGCTGGTGCCCATGGACACACCGGGCGTTGAGCTGGTGCGCAATATTCCGGTGGTGCACCACCACGCACCCGAGGGGCATTGCGAGCTGGTGTTCAAACAGGTGCGCGTGTCCGCCGCCGAGCACTTGCTGGGCGAATGGGGTGCCGGTTTTGCGATGGCGCAGGCCAGGCTTGGCCCGGGCCGTGTTCACCATTGCATGCGCACCATCGGCCAATGTGAACTGGCGCTGGAGCTGGCCACTGAGCGCGCCCTGGAACGCCGCACCTTTGGCCACTACCTGAGCGACTACGCCAATGTGCAGGACTGGATCGCGCAGTCGCGCATCGAAATCGATCAGGCGCGATTGCTGGTATTGCGCTGTGCATGGCTGCTCGACCACCCTGAGCAGACCACTCCCGGCGAAGTGCGCGCCCAGGTGGCCGCCATCAAGGTCGTCGCCGCGAACTTGCAAACACGTGTGGTCGACCGCGCCATGCAAGTGTTCGGTGCCATGGGCTTGTCGCCCGACACACCGCTGGCCCACTTCTGGACCTGGGGGCGTGCGCTGCATTTGCTCGACGGGCCAGATGAAGTGCATTTGCGCAGCGTGGCGCGGTACGAGTTTGAGAAGGCGAAGAAGACGATGGGGGGGACAGCGGCGTATTTCACTACGCCGGAGCAGATGAGGGCGGAGCCGAGGATTAGTTGATTATTGGACCTCAGCCAAGGGCGTGGCAGGTCCGGGTTTCCCGGCCTGCACCATGCCGTCCCCCAGTGGGGGAAGCTGCGCACGCAGCGCAGGGGGCGTCTTTTCTTCCCCCCTATCCCCCCAGCCCCCTTTCCACCCCGCCGGGCGGAAAGGGGGAGCTCTCATTTGGTTTCTGGTCTCCGACTCGGCTTCTACGGCTCGATGCGTCGCCACCATTGCTTGGGGTACAGAGATTTCTCCACAGCTGTCGTAGATGCCTCTACCTTGTTCTTCACGCCCACGGCGCCCATCTGACTTTGCCGCTTCGCGGCTTGTCAGATGGGCGCTTGCTTCACGCGTTGCCAATCTCGATGGCCTGCAATGTCTCGCTCGCAGGCAACCGGCGAGCCGCGCAGCGGCAATGCTGGTCGACTGCCGTGGGCGCATCAAGGGCAGGCGAAGTCTCTACGACAGTGGCTTTTGCATGAAGCCGCCTCAGGTGAGGCGGCGCAGTCAAACCGAGGGTGCGGCGGATCCGGGTTTCTCGGTCCGCATCGCGCCGCCCCCTTGAGGGGGACGCGCGAAGCGCGGCGGGGGTGCTTCTCTCCATCGCCCCGGCGGGGGTGGAAAGGGGGTTAGGGGGATAGGGGGGGAAAGAAAAAGAAGAATGGAAGCAAAAACCTATGCGCCGCAGGCAAAGAAGAACAAGAAGAAGTGAACCGCCAGCCTTGCCAAGGCCAGCCTCAACGCTCACTTCACTCACACATCCTGAATCTGCCCATCATGCTCCACATAAGGAACATATGGCCCTGTGCCACTGTGGGGCGATTCGGAGGCTCTCAAAAATTCTCCGCGCAGGGCATCGAACACATACACCTCACCTTCCTCGATGACGTAATGCCAACCATGGAGAGAAAGCTTGCCCGCTTCAACCGTCCGGCGAACCATGGGGTACTCCATCAGGCGTTCAAGTTGCAACACGATGGCACGCTGCTCTGTCCGCCTCAAAGCCTCGGGCCCTGGTTGCACAGGAAGCAGTGCTTCATCGACCAGCTTGAGCCAGCTTTGCAACGCGACGGCTTCTGCTGGCGCACCTTCATACGCTGCTCGAATAGCGCCGCAGTGACTGTGACCACAGATGATGATGTGCTCGACCTTGAGTCCCAGAACGGCAAACTCGATGCCGGCAGTGGTGCCATGCAGGCCGTGCGTGCCATCGTACGGGGGCACCAACGCGCCCACGTTTCGAACAATGAACAGATCGCCCGCTGATGCCCCCGTCAGCAGATGGGGGACAAGTCTCGAATCAGAGCAGCCGATGAAGAGTGTCTTGGGATGCTGCCCTTGTGCAACGAGGTCCTGGAATCGTTGTTGATGGCGCGGAAAGTAGTCTTCGTGAAAGTCTCGCAAGCGAAGCAGCAACTCATCCCCGCCGTCGGCCCCTTCTCCCGTGCTTGCAGACGCCACCACATCAACCTCCCGCAGCAAACCTGAAGAACAGTGCACCATTGGACTCCTTGGTTGTCGGCACGAAGGGCGCCTATTGGACCAGTGGCGACGCACTGGCGTCGATGGCCACACCGTGAACGGCGGCCTGTCCTGCCAGCAACTGCATGTACTGACGAAGCGCCGTCACTTCGCACTGCGCTCTCAGGCGCTGAGAGATGCCAGCACGCACGTCTTCAAACCTTTGATGGGTACCCTTGCGTCTGCGCAAGACTTCAATGACGTGCAAACCATGACGCGTTCGCACCAACCTGGGATGGACGCCCATTCCGCCTCGAGAGTCGCGTTGATGAAAGAGCTCGTTGGCCAACTCGGGGGCACAGTCGTGCGGTGACACCCAGCCAAGATCTCCCCCTTGCACAGACGAAGGGCAGTTTGACAGCTCCGTGGCCAAGGCCTCAAAGCGACCTGCGGGTACGTCCTTGCGCGAGAGCTCCAGCAGGGCCTGCTCAGCACGGTGCGTGAGCGCATGCACGTCGACGCCAGGCGTCACCGCGAAGAGAATGTGGCGAACATGCAGGGCCTGCCCTTCGACGAAGTCTTTTTGGTGAGATTCGAAGTAGCGGCGACATTCAAGCTCGGTTGGCTCGGGCACGACAACTTCCTTGGCCAGCATCGATTCGATGACCGCATGGTCCTCGGCATTGAGCACGGGCGCTAGGGTGCTCGAGCACAAAGGCAGCAAACCCAATGCGACTGCCCGCTGGCGAAGCAGCTCGCCCCAGGCGCGCTCGCGCAACTCGGCTGAGTCCACTGCATCGCCAGGCGCATGCAGCCATACACCATTGATGGAAGCCACACCATCGATGGGTGCGGAACCGGAAGCACTCATCTGTGCTCCCTCAAAGTCCTCGGACAAGGCAGTCATTTCGGGTCTCCAGTGAAATCCACAAGCGGGAACGAACCGTCAGCAACATCGGCGCCAGTTTCAACGCCGCCCTTGCTCGCATCAGGCAGGGCGCCCTCCGCGTGAAGCAGGCTCTCGAGGTGTCAACCCGACCCGACGGCTGCGAACCACCTGATAGGGGCGAACCACATAGGCCAGGGTTCCAAATCCACTCCAGACATGGACCAGACGGGTGAAGGGGAAGATCAGGAAGATGCTCATGCCCAGGAACATGTGGGATTTGAACACCGGGCTGGTCTCCAGCAGCAATTCGGCGGCACCACTGCGGAAAGTCACCACACGTTGCGCCCACTCGGCCAGCTTGAGCATCTCGCTGCCGTCCAGATGCTGCGCCGACAGCGGAATGGTGGCCAGGCCCAGTGCAAACTGCGCCCAGAGCAACCAAAGCAGAACGATATCGCTTGTCTTGCTGGTCGCACGGATGCGGGCATCTGTCAGGCGACGGTGCAGCAACAGCGAAATGCCGATAAAGCCCAGCACTCCGAACAGACCACCAGAGACCATCGCCAGCACTTGTTTTGCACCCGCCGTCATAAAGGGCTCATACACGAAGTGCGGCGTGAGCATGCCCACGCTGTGGCCAAAGAACAGGAACAGGATGCCAAGGTGAAACAGATTGCTGCCCCAGCGAAGCTGTCCCTTGCGCAGCAGTTGCGAGGAGTCGCTTTTCCAGGTGTACTGGTCACGATCAAAGCGCAGCAGGCTGCCCAGCAGGAAAACGGTCAGGGCAATGTACGGGTAGTACCCGAAGATGAACTGATTGATGTAGGCCATGGTATGGGTCCTCCGAGCGTCAAGCAACGCGCTGCTGTTGCCCGGCAGCGTCGCGACGAACGATGTGAATGGGTTGTGTCTGTCCGGGACGGGCCTGTCCGCGCGAACTACAGCCGTTGAAGGCCTCCGGTTCTGCCCAGGCTTCGTCCAAGGGCTCATCGGCAGCGAAAGGCACGGCTTGCGCCTTTTGCCCCGCCAGTTCCAGCACGGCCGCCACCACCGAAGCGTAGGGGCTCTCGCGCTTGAGCAGCGCACTGAAAATGGCATTCAGAATGTGTGCCACCTCGCTCAGAAAGGCCTTGGCCAGCGCTGCCGGTTGCGTGGAGGCGAACTCCAGCACGGCTCCCAGGTGATCGGGCAGCTCTTCCGGTGACAGGTACAGGCCAGCCTTTTCGTAGGTCTGCACCAGGTCGATCATGGCCGGGCCGCGATCCCGGGAGTCACCATGCACATGCTCGAACAAGTGAAGGGATGTGGCTCGACCTCGGTCAAACGTCTCCACATAGCCTGACTCGATCTCCAGAGGATCGCTGCGCAGCATGGTGCTGACCAATGACCGCAGTTCCATCATCCGCGCTGCAGGCAACACGCCCTCTGATTCAATCGCATCCACGATAGCGACGGCCTGGCCTCGCCACTCGGCATCCGGGTATGACAGCAGGCGGGCCAGGGCACGCAGGGAATATTTCATGTCTTTCATGCTGGACTCCTCAGACAACGGACTTGATCGGGATCGTGCGGGGCTTGTCGCCACCGAACAGGCTGGTGTCGGTGCTGCCTTCGGAACAACCGTTGCCGAAGGAGAAGCCACAACCACCGCGCATGTCGAACGCGTTCTCGGCGTACTCCCGGTGCGAGCTCGGGATCACGAAGCGGTCTTCGTAGTTGGCAATCGCCATCACGTGGTACATCTCTTCGACTTGCTCCAACGTCAGACCGACCTGTTCCAGCACCTTGAGGTTGTCCTCGCCATCCACATGGCGGCCGCGCTGGAAGGCGCGCATCGCGAGCATGCGTTCGAGGGCCTTGACCACGGGTGCGGTGTCGCCGGCGGTGAGCAGGTTGGCCAGGTACTGCACCGGAATGCGCATCTGGGTGAAGTCGGGCAGCTCCCCGTTGACGCCCATGTGGCCCGCGTTGGCAGCGGCCGTGATGGGCGAGAGCGGCGGCACGTACCAGACCATGGGCAGCGTGCGGTACTCGGGGTGCAGCGGCAATGCAACCTTCCAGTCGATCGCCATCTTGTAGACCGGACTGTTGCGGGCGCCTTCCAACCACGACTCGGGGATACCATCCTTGCGGGCCTGTTCGATCACAGCCGGATCGTTCGGGTTGAGGAAGATATCGAGTTGGGCCTGATAGAGGTCTTTCTCGTCTTCCACGCTGGCGGCTTCGCCGATGCGATCGGCGTCGTACAGCACCACGCCCAGGTAACGAATGCGACCGACGCAGGTTTCCGAGCACACGGTCGGCTGGCCAGCCTCGATCCGCGGATAGCAGAAGACGCACTTCTCAGCCTTACCCGATTGCCAGTTGTAGTAGATCTTCTTGTACGGACAGCCACTCACACACATGCGCCAGCCGCGGCATTTGTCCTGATCGATCAGCACAATACCGTCGTCTTCGCGCTTGTAAATCGAGCCCGATGGGCACGAAGCCACACAGGCGGGGTTCAGGCAGTGCTCGCACAAACGCGGCAGGTACATCATGAAGGTGTTCTCGAACTGGCCCACCACGTCTTTCTGGACCTGCTCGAAGTTCGCCAGATTGGCGTCCTGGCTGCGCTTGCTGAACTCCCCCCCCAGGATCTCTTCCCAGTTCGGACCCCACTCGATCTTCTCCATGCGCTGACCGGTGATCAGGCTGCGCGGCCGTGCTGTTGGCGCAGCCTTGGTTTCCGGCGCCGACTGCAGATGGTCATAGTCGAAGGTAAAGGGTTCGTAGTAGTCGTCGATCTGGGGCAAGTTGGGGTTGCTGAAGATCTTCATCAGCAACGACCACTTGCCACCCTGCTTCGGCACGATCTTGCCGTCGGATCTGCGCTCCCAGCCGCCGTTCCACTTGGTCTGGTTTTCCCAGTCCTTCGGATAGCCAATGCCGGGCTTGGTTTCCACGTTGTTGAACCAGGCGTACTCAACGCCGGAGCGACTGGTCCAAACGTTCTTGCAGGTGACCGAACAGGTATGGCATCCAATGCACTTATCCAGGTTCAGCACCATCGCGATTTGGGCACGTACTTTCATCGTGTTTCTCCTAATTCTGTCTGTGCCTCAGGCCTCAGGCCTGAACGCTGTCGGTGCCTTCGTTGTCGAGCCAGTCGACCTTGCGCATCTTGCGCACGATGACGAACTCATCACGGTTGGTGCCGATGGTTCCGTAGTAGTTGAAGCCGTAGCTGAACTGGGCGTAGCCGCCGATCATGTGGGTGGGTTTGGTCACGATGCGGGTTACCGAGTTGTGGATACCGCCACGCGTACCGGTGATCTCCGAGCCCGGGGTGTTGATGATCTTCTCCTGCGCGTGGTACATCATCACCATGCCGTTCTTGACCCGCTGGCTCACCACCGCGCGCGCCGCAATGGCACCGTTGGTGTTGAACAGCTCCACCCAGTCGTTGTCTTCAATGCCGGCCGACTTCGCGTCGTCTTCGCTCAGCCAGATCACCGGGCCGCCACGGTTGAGGGTCAGCATGTGCAGGTTGTCGCTGTACGTGCTGTGGATACCCCACTTCTGGTGCGGCGTGATGAAGTTAAGCGAGATCTCCTTGTGGCCGTTGGGACGGCGATCGATCATCTCGTCCACCGTCTTCAGATCAACCGGCGGACGGTAGCTGGTCATGTTCTCGCCGAACGCCGTCATCCAGGGGTGATCGAGGTAGAACTGCTGGCGTCCGGTCAGCGTGCGCCATGGAATCAGCTCATGCACGTTGGTGTAGCCGGCGTTGTACGAGACCTTCTCGCTTTCCAGGCCCGACCAGGTCGGCGAGGAAATGATCTTGCGCGGTTGCGCCTGGATATCGCGGAACCGGATCTTCTCGTCTTCGCGGTGCAGGGCCAGGTGGGTGTGGTCTCGTCCGGTCTGCTTGGACAGAGCCTCCCAGGCCTTCACCGCCACATGACCATTGGTCTCGGGCGCCAGCTGCAGGATGACCTCACAGGCGTCGATGTCGCTTTCGATCTTGGCGAAGCCCTTGGTCACGCCTTCGGTCTTGACCTTGCCGTTGAGCTCCTTGAGCTGGCCGACTTCGGTCTGGGTGTTCCACGCAATACCCTTGCCACCGTTGCCCACCTTGTCCATCAGCGGGCCAAGCGAGGTAAAGCGCGCATACGTGTTCGGGAAGTCGCGCTCGACCACCGCAATTTGCGGCGCTGTCTTGCCCGGGATCAGTTCGCACTCGCCCTTCTTCCACTCGGCCACACCAAAGGGTTGTGCCAATTCGGCTGGCGAGTCGTGCATCAGCGGGGTCAGCACCACTTCCTTCTCGACGCCCAGATGACCCACGCACACTTCGCTGTACGCTTTGGCAAAGCCTTTGTAGATCTCCCAGTCGCTCTTGCTCTGCCACGCCGGGTCCACGGCCGTGGACAAGGGGTGGATAAACGGGTGCATGTCGCTGGTGTTGAGGTCGTTTTTCTCGTACCAGGTGGCCGTGGGCAGGACGATGTCGGAATACAGGCAGGTCGTGCTCATGCGGAAGTCGAGCGTGACCAGCAGGTCCAGCTTGCCTTCCGGGGCCTTGGCGTGCCACTGCACTTCGTGCGGCTTGGCCTCGTCCGGCCCCAGGTCCTTGCCCTGCACACCATGGGTGGTGCCCAGCAAGTGCTTGAGGAAATACTCATGGCCCTTGCCCGACGAACCCAGCAGGTTGGAGCGCCACACGAACAGATTGCGCGGCCAGTTGTTGGGGTGGTCCGGGTCTTCACAGCTCATGCGCAGCGAGCCGTCCTTGAGGGACTGCACGGCATAGTCCTTGGCATCCATGCCGGCGGCCTGCGCGTCTTTCACCAGCTGCAGCGGGTTGGTCTGCAACTGTGGCGCGCTGGGCAACCAGCCCATGCGCTCGGCGCGCACGTTGTAGTCGATCAGACTGCCGCCGAACTTGGATTTGTCGGCCAGCGGTGAAAGGATCTCTTCCACGCCCAGCTTCTCGTAACGCCACTGGTCGGTATGGGCATAGAAGAAACTGGTCGAGTTCTGCTGGCGCGGCGGGCGCACCCAGTCGAGCGCGAAGGCCAGCGCCGTCCAGCCGGTTTGAGGGCGCAGCTTCTCCTGGCCCACGTAGTGGGCCCAGCCACCACCGCTCTGGCCGATACAGCCACACATCATCAGCATGTTGATGATGCCGCGGTAGTTCATGTCGCTGTGGTACCAGTGGTTCATGGCCGCGCCGATGATGACCATGGACTTGCCCTTGGTCTTGTCGGCGTTGTCGGCGAACTGGCGGGCCACGGCGATCACCTGGTCGCGCTTGACGCCAGTGATCTTTTCCTGCCAGGCGGGCGTGTACGGCAGATCCTGGTCGTAGTGGGTGGCGGCGTTCTCGCCCGGAAGGCCGCGGGGCACTCCGTAGTTGGCCACGGTCAGGTCGAACACGGTGGCCACCAGGGCGTAACGCTCTTCGCCTGCCTTGCCCAGCTTGATGCGACGCACCGGCACCTTGCGCACGATCACGTCGTCGGTTGCGCTGGCTTGTTTGTTCGAGTCAAAGTTCGGTGTATCGATGCCGCCGAAATACGGGAAGGCCACATCGCCCACCTCGTACTCGCTGCCTTCGCCCTCCATCAGGCTGAGCTTGAGCTTGACCTGGTCGTTGTCGCGGGCTTCCTTGTCTTCCAGGTTCCACTTGCCCAGGTCCTCGCGTTCTGCAGCGCCCCATCGGAAGCCGATGGAACCGTTGGGCAGCACGATCTTGTCGGCCTGGTCCACTGCCACCGTCTTCCACTCGGGGTTGTTCTTCTGGCCGAGCTTGCCGTTGAAATCGCTCGCACGCAGGTAGCGGCCCGGCACGACCACCGTGCGGCCATCGGGCAGGGTGCGTTCTTCCAACTGCACCAGGTTCGGCATGTCGGTGTAACGACGCACGTAGTCGTCGAAGTACGCCGATCTGTAATGCCCCCCCTGCGCGCCTTCCGGCGCTTCCCCCGAGGGGACGGACGAGCTTGGGGCGGCCCTGCGCTCGTCCTGCTTGCCAAAGTAAAACTCCTTGAGGATCACGTGGCCCATGGCCATGGCGATGGCCGCGTCGGTGCCCTGCTTGGGGTGCATCCACAGGTCACACAGCTTGCTGATCTCGGCGTAGTCAGGTGTGATCGCCACCGTCTTGGCGCCCTTGTAGCGCACCTCGGTGAAGAAGTGGGCGTCCGGCGTACGCGTCTGGGGAACGTTGGAGCCCCACGCGATGATGTAGGTGGAGTTGTACCAGTCGGCCGATTCGGGCACGTCGGTCTGTTCGCCCCAGATCTGCGGGCTGGCCGGGGGCAGGTCGCAGTACCAGTCGTAGAAGCTCATGCACACACCACCGATCAGCGACAGGTAGCGCGAACCGGCGGCATAGCTGACCATGGACATGGCCGGGATCGGCGAGAAGCCGATCACGCGGTCTGGACCGTACTTCTTGGCCGTGTACACGTTGGCGCTGGCAATCAGCTGGTTCACCTCATCCCAGGTAGTGCGCACCATGCCACCCAGCCCCCGCTGCTGCTGCCATTCGCGGCGGGCGTCAGCGTTCTCGACAATGCTGGCCCAGGCATCGACCGGGCTCTTGGCCACGGCCAGCGCCGCACGCCAGTGCTGCAGCAGTTTGCCGCGGATCATCGGGTACTTCACCCGGTTGGCCGAATACAGGTACCAGCTGTAAGAGGCCCCACGGGCACAGCCGCGCGGTTCGTGGTTGGGCAGGTCGGCCCGCGTGCGTGGGTAATCGGTCTGCTGGGTTTCCCAGGTGACGATGCCACCCTTGACATAGATCTTCCACGAGCAGGAGCCCGTGCAGTTGACGCCATGGGTCGAGCGCACGATCTTGTCGTGTGCCCAGCGGTCGCGGTAGGCATCTTCCCAGGTACGGTCTTCACCCGTGGTGATGCCGTGATTGCCCGAAAAGTTCTCTTTGGGAGCCGTGAAATGGCTCAGACGATCGAGAAAGTGACTCATGTATGACCTCCAGAACGGAGCGATGGATTTCAGATTCGAGGCTTACCGCGGAACCGGCTTTGCCGGGCCGCTGGTAAGGTCCCCCTCGCAGGGGGAAGCCGCGAAGCGGCGCAGGGGGTGGTCAGGCTCTAGGGGTTCTTGAACTCAGCCTTCGGGCCAAGGTAGAACCACCAGTTCAGCAGCAGGCATACGCCGTAGAAAATGGCGAATCCATACAGCGCGTTCTCAGGCGTGGCAGCCTTGATCTGCTCACCAAACACCTGGGGAATCACAAAAGCGCCGTATGCAGCCACTGCCGAGGTCCAGCCCAGCACCGGGCCAGCCTGCTCCTTCGGAAACACCATGGCAATCGTGCGGAAGGTCGAACCGTTGCCAATGCCCGAGGCAGCAAACAGCACCAGGAAAAGCAGGAAGAAGGGAACGAAGAACACTTCAGGCGTGGCCGAGACGTAAGCGGCATGCATGTAGTAGGCAGTGCCCAGCGAGGCCACCACCAGCACCACCGACACGATCTGCGTCACCAGCGCACCACCGACCTTGTCGGCGATCCAGCCACCCACCGGGCGGATGAAGGCACCGATGAAAGGGCCCATCCAGGCATACATCAGCGCGCTGGGGGCGTTCGGGTTCACAGCGGTGTGCACCATCACGCCGTCAGCACCCATCACGTGAGTGAAGCCGAAGATCACCTTGATGGCCAGGGCGAACGCCGCCGAGAAGCCGATGAAGCTGCCGAAGGTCATGGTGTAGATCACGCTCATGACCCAGGTATGCCGGTTGCCGAAGATCTTGAACTGGCGCTGCAGGTTGGGCTTGATGTCGCCCGGGATGAGTTTCATCAGCAGCACGGTCGATGCGATCACCGCAGCCATGACGATCCACTTGGCCCAGCTCGGAGCGCCCAGACCGGTCGGTGCAGGCAGGATGATGTACAGGCCAATGGCGGCCGTCAGGAAGCCGATGGCCAGCATGCCGATGATCTTGGAAGCGCCGCCAATGAAAGAGCCAGGATTGGGTGTGACTTCATCGCTCTTGATGGTGTTCATACCGAACCAGCCGGCAAAGGCCAGCGGCACCAGGAGCAGCAGCCAGACGAAGCCGGCGTTCTGGATCCAGGTTTGCGAGCCAGCGGCGGCCTTGCCGATGAGCGAACCAGACGCCTGCACCAGTGTGGTGGACTCACCACCAAAGCTGCCGAACAGGCCGAAGGTCATGACCAGCGGCACCAGGATCTGCATCGTGGTCACGCCAGCATTGCCCAGGCCTGCGTTCAGGCCCAGCGCAAGTCCTTGCATCTTCTTGGGATAGAAGAAGCTGATGTTGGACATCGAGGAAGCAAAGTTGCCGCCGCCAAAACCTGAGAGCAGCGCCAGCAACTGGAACATCCACAACGGCGTGGTCTTGTCTTGCAGCGCAAAGCCCAGGCCCACCGCCGGAATCATCAACAATGCCGTGGTGAAGAAGATGGTGTTGCGGCCACCGGCAATGCGGATGAAAAAGCTGGACGGAATGCGCAGCGTGGCGCCCGTCAGACCTGCGATGGCTGCGAGCGTGAACAGCTCGGCCGGTTTGAACGGGAAGCCCGCGTTGAGCATCTGCACGGTGACCATGCTCCAGATCACCCACACGGCAAAGCCGCAGAGCAGACTGGGAATGGAGATCCAGAGGTTCCGCGAGGCAATGCGCTTGCCTTGTGCGTTCCAGAAGCGCTCGTCTTCCGGGCGCCAGTCGGTCAGCTCATGCGAGCCGCTGGCCTTGGGGGATGGGGTGTTCATGGTGTTGACTCCGGTTGCCATGGTTTCAGGCCTCCACTGCCAGTTGGTTGTTATTGCCGCCGCGAACCACATCGGTGCGACGGACTTCGGTCCAGTACATCCAGATCAGCGAGACCCAGACCACGCCGTACATCAGCATGAAGGCACTGGAGCGGATGCCTGTGTAGTCCAGCAGCGCGCCGAACATGATGGGAAGAATGAAGCCGCCCAGACCACCGGCCAGTCCGACGATGCCGGAGATGGTGCCGATGTTGCCGGGGTAGTCATCGCTGATGTACTTGAAGACGCTGGCCTTGCCAAAGGCCCAGGCCATGCCCAGGATGAACATGAGGCCGGTGAACACGTACACGTTCAAACCGATGTGGAAAGTCGTCGCGCCGTTGACCGTGTTGATGGTGAAATCGGTCTGGGGATAGGACAGGATGAACAGGCAGATCCAGCTCACCCACATGACCCACCAGGTCACACTGTGGGCGCCGTATTTGTCGGACATCCAGCCACCGATGGCACGCAGCACACCACCGGGCAAGGAGAAGCAGGCGGCCAGCAAAGCGGCCACGCGGATATCAAGGCCGTATTCGCCCACGTAGTACTGCACCATCCACAGCGACAAGGCCACGTAGCCACCGAACACGATGCTGTAGTACTGGCAGTACTTGAGCACACGGGGATCTTTCAGTGCCTTGAGCTGGTCCATGAACTTGGTGTTCGATGGCACCAGGTGGGCTGGATCGCTGGCGCTACCGAACCAGAAAATGATCAGCGTGCCGAGCATGATGGCGGCATAGACCTTGGGCACCATCGTCCATCCGAAGGCCACCAGAATGGCTGGCGCCACAAACTTGTTGAAGGCAGCGCCCGAGTTGCCGGCACCGAAGATGCCCATGGCCATGCCCTGGCGGTTCTTGGGGAACCAGCGGGCCACGTAAGGTGTGCCCACCGAGAACGAGCCACCGGCCAGACCCAGCACCAGGCCGATGACCAAGAAGTGCCAGAACTCGGTGGCATAAGCCATCAGCCAGATGGCAGGCACGGTGATCGCCAGCAACACGGCCATCACGATGCGTCCACCGAACTTATCGGTCCAGATACCTAGGGGCACTCGAACCAGAGCGCCCGATAGCACGGGCATGGCGGTCAGCAGACCGAACTCGGTGGCATTGAGACCCAGTTCTTTTTTCAGCGGGATGCCAATCACCGCGAACATCATCCAGACCATGAAGCACACCGTGAATGCCCATGTGCTCACGATCAGAACGGACCAGGCCTTGCGTTGGTTTCTCAGTTCAGAGGCCATTTCTTTCTCCAGAAAGTCATGGCATGTACTGTCCCGCGATGCGGCGCAGGCGACCATCCGTCAATGGTGTGGTCGAGTTTGATCAGAAGAACGATGCGCGCCCGCTGGCGCATCGTTCGAAAGAACTAGTCCGTCCGGAATTTCCTGATCAATTGATCTGGATCAACCCGATCCAGATGCGGATGGAGGCCGTCAGACCAGTCCGTGGTTCGTCGCGTAGACCGCGGCCTGCACGCGCGAATTCAGCTCCAGCTTGCGCAGTATGTGTTGCACATGGATCTTCACCGTGGTTTCGGCAATATCGAGCCCACGTGCAATCAGCTTGTTGCTCTCGCCTTTGGCAATGAGCACCAGAATCTCGCGTTCACGGGGAGAGAGGCTGGACAAGGCTTCATCTTCAGGACCATCGGCCGCCACTGCCGCAGCCCCGGCTCCCTGCGCTTGAGCCTCTGTCGCCTGTGGCGTTTGTGCCCCACCGACACCTCCTGGCGTCGACGCAGGTGACCGACGCGCCCGGAACACCGACACCAGCTTGGTCATCATCTCGGGGCTGATGACCGACTCCCCGTCAAGCACCTTGAAGATGGTGTCGATGAGCTGGTCCGATTCCACGGTTTTGAGCAGGTATCCGTCTGCCCCTGCCTGCAAGGCAGCCGCAAGATCCTTCTCATCTTCACTGACTGTCAGCATCAACACTTTGGCTGTCTGAGCAGATTCCTTGATGGAAGCAATGCCGTCCACCCCTCTGACGCCCGGCAGATGGTTGTCCAACAAGATGACATCCGGTTGGTCTTTTTCGAGGCAACGAAGTGCCTCGCCCACGTCCCCTGCCTCGCACACCACCTCCAGCCGGTCATCTTGCGCCAGCAGCGCGCGCAAGCCCCGGCGAAACAGGTTGTGATCGTCAACCAGCATCAGACGGACACAGGTTGGCATGGCGGCGTTGTTGGCAGCAGAGGTGTCAGCAGGAGGGAGCGGGCTCATGAGAGAAAAGCAGAGTCACGGAAAACGTCAATGCCCATGGTACCCACATTGCTCGCAGCAACGGGATAAGGCGGCAACTCCAGTGTCACCGAGGTTCCCTGCCCTGGTGCCGAAACCACATCGACCTTGGCGCCAATGCGCTCAGCACGTTCGCGCATGATCTTGGTCCCCACATGGGTTTGCGCCAGCGATTGCCCTGTATCAAAACCATCGCCGTTATCGCGCACGGTGAACACCCACTGCTCGCCTTTGACCACTTCCAGACTCACATGTGAGGCCTGGGCATGCTTGCGCACGTTCGACAACGCTTCCTGCACCACATGCAGCACTTGCACCTGAACGTCGGCAGGCAAGGGCAAACCTTCGCCTTCCACGTGCAAGCGTGTCGTGATGACGGTCTGGTGCTGGAATTTCTGGAGCGTTTCCTGCAGGGCCTGCTCAATGTCGTCGGTATTGGTGCGGGTACGGAAGTGCACCAGAAGCTCTCGCACGTCTCCGATGCTGCCCTTGAGCCCTTCGTCCAGCTCGTCCAGTGACTGCCTGACCTTCTCGCTCTGCCCCTTGTCAATGGAAGTGCGCAGCAACTGCGCCTGAATCTTCAAAAACGCCAGCGACTGCGCAATCGAATCGTGCAGCTCACGCGCCAGCAAAGAGCGCTCTTCGCCCACTGCTGCCTCTCGCTCCAGCGCAGCGGCGCGCAGACCCTCCAGTGCGCTCGCCAGATGGCTGGCCAGCGCATCCAGCAACTCCACCTCTTCTGCGGTCAGACTGATGTTCCCCCGATAGAAGAGATCGATCTCCCCGATGAGGCGTTGCTGCAAACGCACCGGAACGCTCACCAGCTGCTCATAGCCAATGCGGGCGCATCGTCGCAACGGCGCCTCCTCGGCTTTGTGGATAGGAATCACACGTGTCGTGGCATTCGGTTGCAGGGAGCCACAGGCACACGCACCCGCCATCAGGCTTTTTTCTTCATCGCGCAATTCACTGGGGAAGCAGTCCGAAGCCAGCATCAGGTAGCGCTGATTGGCCTCATCCGACCACCGCACGGCCACAGCATCGGCGCCCATGACGCCTCGCACCCGCCGGGCAAAACCGTTGGACAGCTCCTCAATCGAATTGGCCGTGGCCAGAAAGGCGCTCACCTCATAAAGCGCCTCCAATCGGGCACGCTGCGCTTCAATGTGCTGCGTCTTCTCCGTAACCTTGGCCTCCAGCCCCTGATACAAGCCCTGCAAAGTCACGGCCATCCGGTTGAAGCCATCAGCGACCTGCCCGAACTCGTCCTGAGTGTCCACGTCTACCCGTGTCCCGAAATCTCCCGCCTCCAGTTGCTGCAAGCCTCGATGCAAATGGGCCAGCGGGTTGATGACGTAAAGGTAGCCGGTGTAGAGCATGACCACGGCGCCGCCAATGGCCAGGGCCATCATCATGAACTGGAACAGGTTCAGTATCGCCGTGAAGCCAGAGAGCTGACGTTCGATCTCCAGAACAAGTTTGTCAATGGCGGCCACAAATTCGGTTGTCGGCCCCAACAAGCCAACGCCCGCGTCGGGCGACCAGTTCAGCAAATGTTCTCTTTGCGCGACCCAGCCTTGCTCCACCAGGAGAAACTCGCGTCGCACATCGGCATCCCAGGGCACGAACAACGGGCGTGCCGCATCACCCGAGCGCAACAAACTCAGGCTCCGATCAAACTGGCCAACGAGGTCAGCCACCTTTTCCTCGGGCAACTGTGCCTGAACCGCACTCGCCAGTCGCCATGTCTGCATGCGCATTCGGCCCGCCTCATTCACGGCCGCAGCCCCACCCTCGAGCTGATACGTCACCCACAAGGTCAGACCAATCGAGGCCAGAGCAGTCAAAAACAGTCCGGCGCCAATGCGGATGAGCTTGGTAGAGAGAGATGCCTTTTGGGTCACGAGGCGTAGCTTAGCGCCGAAGCGGTAGATGGGGAAGTTTGAGAAGGCGAAGAAGACGATGGGGGGGACAGCGGCGTATTTCACGACGCCGGAGCAGATGAGGGCGGGGCCGAGGATTAGTTGATTATTGGACCTCAGCCAAGGGCGTGGCAGGTCCGGGTTTCCCGGCCTGCACCATGCCGTCCCCCAGTGGGGGAAGCTGCGCACGCAGCGCAGGGGGCGTCTTTTCTTCCCCCCTATCCCCCCAGCCCCCTTTCCACCCCGCCGGGCGGAAAGGGGGAGCTCTCATTTGGTTTCTGGTCTCCGACTGGGCTTCTACGGCTCGATGCGTCGCCACCGTGGTTTGGGGTACATGCATTTCGCTGAGGCTGTCGTAGATACCTCGGCATCGGTCTTCTCGCCCACGGCGCCCATCTGACTTTGCCGCTTCGCGGCTTGTCAGATGGGCGCTTGCTTCACGCGTTGCCAATCTCGATGGCCTGCAATGTCTCGCTCGCAGGCAACCGGCGAGCCGCGCAGCGGCAATGCTGGTCGACTGCCGTGGGCGCATCAAGGGCAGGCGAAGTCTCTACGACAGTGGCTTTTGCATGAAGCCGCCTCAGGTGAGGCGGCGCAGTCAAACCGAGGGTGCGGCGGATCCGGGTTTCCCGGTCCGCATCGCGCCGCCCCCTTGAGGGGGTCGCGCGAAGCGCGGCGGGGGTGCTTCTCTCCATCGCCCCGGCGGGGTGGAAAGGGGGCTGGGGGGATAGGGGGGAAGGGCGAGGTCGTCGCAAGACAGCGCCGCAGGCAAAACGAGCCTGCATCGCAAATCGGAGATAGGGGGAAAGAGAAAAAGGTAGGAATGAAGGAGAAGTGGAAAAGCACACAGATGTGGAAGGTACAAAAGCCCAAAAGCCTCACCCCTTCATCACATCCCCTGCGATCGACAACGACCGCAACCGCAAATCCAGATCAAACACATCACTCACCAGCACAAGCTCATCCGCCTCCGTCGCATTCGCCAACTGCTGCAAGCCAGACTTCACCGTCTCTGGGCTCCCCACCACCGCACAAGCCAGAAAATCCGCAATCGCAGCACGGGCGCGCTCATCGAGTTGCTCCAGGAAACCTTCCAGCGGCTTGGGCAGCAAGCCACGTCGCCCGGTCAGAATGCCGAGCACGCGCTGATAAGTGCTGCTGGCCAGGTACTCGGCTTCTTCATCCGTGGGCGCAGCAATCAGCGGCACGCCAATCGCCGCATAAGGCTTGTCCAGCGTCGCCGATGGCTTGAAGTTGGTCCGATACACCTCCAGCGCCTGCAGCAGGTAGCGCGGTGCAAAGTGCGAGGCGAACGCATAAGGCAAACCCAGGTGCGCGGCCAACTGCGCCGAAAACAGGCTCGAGCCCAGCAGCCAGATCGGCACTTGCGTACCGGCGCCTGGCGTGGCCACCAGCGGCTGGCCCGGCTGTGCTGGCGAGAGCAAGTGCTGCAACTCTGCCACGTCGCGCGGAAAATCGTCTTCGCGTTCCACCCGGTCGCGCCGCAGTGCCCGCATGGTCATCTGGTCGGTGCCGGGCGCGCGGCCAAGGCCGAGGTCGATTCGGCCCGGGTACAGCTCGGCCAGGGTGCCAAAGGCCTCGGCCACCACCAGCGGCGCATGGTTGGGCAACATCACGCCGCCAGAGCCCACGCGAATACGCTGCGTGCCGCCGGCAATGTGGCCCACCAGCACCGCCGTGGCGGAACTGGCGATGCCGATCATGTTGTGGTGCTCGGCCAGCCAGTAGCGTTCAAAGCCAAGTGATTCAGCATGCTGCGCCGTCTTCATCGCAATGCCCAGGGCGTCGGCCACCGTGCCGCCTTCGCGCACCGCCACCAGGTCCAGCATGGACAGCTTGATCTCGTTCAAGGGCTTGTATCCGGTATTCATGCCCGAATTGTGGCCAAAAGCCTGGCGCTTGTGTGTCACCTTCCAATTGCCCCTTCGCACAGAAAGCAGTCATCCGTGTGATGGAAGGTCTTTGGGTTTCGGATTAGTCTGTGGTTTTCAAGGGCTCAATGCCGACATTCCGTTCCCCCTCACCTCACATCCCAACTGTGACAACCCGATCAACAGACAGACAGACAGACAGACTGATTGATTGATTGTTGATTGATAGAAAGATAGAAAGATAGAAAGCGAGAGACCTCTTCATGTCCACGACCACCACCTTGTTCGACCCCACCGAAGTCGGCGCCTGGCGCCTGCACAACCGCGTCGTCATGGCGCCGCTGACTCGCAACCGCGCGCCCGACGCCATTCCCACCGACCTGATGGCCACCTACTATGAGCAACGGGCCAGTGCAGGCCTTATCATCACCGAGGCCACCGCCATCAGTCCCACAGCGCAAGGCTATGCAGATGTTCCCGGCCTCTATGGCACCGAGCAGATCGACGGCTGGAAGAAGGTGACCCATGCCGTGCACAGGGCGGGCGGCAAGATCGTGACCCAGCTGTGGCACGTCGGGCGCATCTCTCATGTGGAGCTGCAACCTGATCACCAAAAGCCGGTGGCGCCTTCTGCCATTCGCGCCGAAGCGCAAACCGTGCTCATCAAGGAAGGCAAGCCCGAGTTCCAGCCCACCTCCGAACCACGCGCCCTGCGCTCCGAGGAGATCCCGGGCATTGTCCAGGACTACCGCCATGCGGCCCAGAATGCCATCGCGGCCGGCTTCGACGGTGTGGAGATCCACGCCGCCAATGGCTACCTGATCGACCAGTTCCTCAAGACCGGCGCCAACCAGCGCAAGGACGACTACGGCGGCCCCATCGAGAACCGAGCCCGTCTGCTGCTGGAAGTGGTGCGCGCCATCACGGAGGCCATCGGCGCAGATCGCGTCGGCATTCGCCTCTCCCCGGTGACGCCGGCCAACGGCATCGATGATGCCGACCCACAACCCCTCTTCGAATATGTGGTCAAGCAGTTGGCCCCCCTGCACCTGGCCTACCTGCACATCATCGAAGGTTCCACCGGCGGCCCGCGCGAGCTGCCCGAGCGCCCCTTCGACTACGGTGCACTCAAGACCGCCTACCAGATGGCGGGCGGCAAAGGCGCCTGGATGGTCAACAACGGCTATGACCTGCCGCTGGCCAATGAAGCGCTGGCCGAAGGCGCCGACCTGGTGGCGTTCGGCCGTTCGTTCATCTCCAACCCTGATCTGGTGGCGCGCCTTCGCGCCGGCGGACCATTCAACAAGGCACACCGGGTCACGTTCTACGGTGGTGGCGCAGAAGGCTACACGGATTACCCGACGCTGGATCAGGCAGGCTGAAGCGTGGGCGGCCGCAGATCGCCTCTGCCGGGCCGATGAAAAGAAATGGGCGTGAAAACACGTACAGTTGTTTTGGCGCCCGCCACCCTCACCGCCTATGATGGGGCCTCATACGATTCAATGAGGCCTCTTTTTTGTTCATCACACGCGCCTACCCGCTTGTCCACGACGCCCACGTTTTGCTGGTCGGTCTGAGCGGCGCGTTGTTCGCTGCTCGTGGCCTCGGGGTACAGCTTGGTATGGCCTGGGCCATGGCTCGAAAGGTGCGCATGGCCAGTGTCTACATCGATGTCGCCCTTCTGGCTGCGGGTGTCTGGCTATGGTTCATGCTGGGGTTTCACCCACTGCACGACACCTGGTTGGGCGTCAAACTGGGCTTGCTGGTGGTGTACATCCTACTGGGCACCATGGCGCTCAAGCGTGCCAAGGGGCGCTTGAACAAGGCCGCGTTTTTCTTGCTGGCCCTGGGTTGCTATGGGTGGATGATTTCCATTGCGGTGACCAAACACCCACTGGGCTTTTTCAAAGGGGTACTCGCATGAGTGAGCGCGAGAGCTCAACGGCCAACACCGTCTCTGGCTACGTGCCAGGAGAGTGTCCTGCCAAGCCACCTGCGCGCAAGCTGGTGCGGGTGCTGCTCGCGATCGCCGGGGGTATCTCGCTCGCACTCGGCGTCGTCGGCGTGGTGTTGCCCGGCTTGCCTACTACACCCTTTATTCTGCTCACAGCCTTCTGCTGGGCCAAAGCCTCACCACGACTGCACCGCCGGCTGCTCGATCACAAATGGACCGGCCCCTTGTTGCGCGACTGGGAAGCCAACCGAAGCCTCACTGTGCGCACCAAAGCCATCGCCGTCTGCTCGATGCTGGTGATGGTGTGTATCTCCGCCTGGGGCTTTCGCGAACGCCCGCTGGCCGTGGCCACGCTGCTGGCCTTGGCGGCGGTAGGTGCCTGGGTTGTGCTTCGGATTCCGACAAGAAAATAGGGCCCCCACGCTCCGCCGCTGCGCGGGTCGCTGCCCCCCGAGGGGGCGCGATTTGCCTTGGGGCGGCCCGGCGGCAAATCCTTCTTCCCCAACGCCACCGTTGCGCTGCGACGCCGACCGGGAAACCCGGATCGGCCGCACCCTCGGTTTGGGGTATTTCGCTCCGGAAAGTCGACTCCCCCGCCGCGCTGCGCGCGTCCCCCTCTAGGGGGCGCTACGATCCGGACCGGGAAACCCGGGTCCGCCGCACCCTCGGTTTGGGGCACTTTTCACACCAACAAAAAAGGAGCCTCCTGGCTCCCTTTTTGTTTTGCTGAAGGAATTCTTCAGCCTGCGCGGCGAGCCAGCACTTCAAATGCGGGCAGCGTTTTGCCTTCCAGCACTTCCAGGAAAGCGCCGCCGCCGGTGGAGATGTAGCCCACCTGCTTTTCGATGCCGTATTTGGCAATCGCTGCCAGCGTATCGCCACCGCCGGCGATGCTGAAGGCGTCGGATTCGGCGATGGCTTTGGCCACTTCCTTGGTGCCGTTTTCGAACGCATCGAATTCGAACACGCCCACAGGGCCGTTCCACACAACAGTGCCAGCGGCCTTGAGCTTCTCGGCCAGGATCTTGGCGGTTTCAGGGCCGATATCGAGGATCATGTCGTCCTCGGCCACGTCGGCAGCCTTCTTGACTTCGGCCTTGGCCGTGGGGCTGAATTCCTTGGCCGTCACCACGTCCACCGGGATCGGCACTTCTGCGCCGCGTGCCTTCATCGCTTCGATCACGGCCTTGGCGTCGCCCACCAGATCGGGCTCAGCCAGACTCTTGCCGATGGGCAGGCCAGCGGCGAGCATGAAGGTGTTGGCAATGCCGCCACCCACAATCAGGCCATCCACGTTCTTGCTCAGCGACTGCAAAATGGTCAGCTTGGTCGACACCTTGGAGCCAGCCACAATGGCCACCAGCGGACGCTTGGGATTGGCCAGGGCTTTGGAGATGGCATCCATCTCTGCCGCCAGCAGCGGACCGGCACTGGCCACCGGCGCAGTTTCAGCAATGCCGTAGGTCGTGCCCTCGGCGCGGTGAGCGGTTCCGAACGCGTCGTGCACAAACACATCGCACAGGGCACCCAGCTTCTTGGCCAGCTCAGGGTCGTTTTTCTTCTCGCCTTTGTTCAGGCGACAGTTTTCCAGCAGCACCACTTCGCCCGGTGCCACAGAGAAATCGCCGTCGATCCAGCCAGAAATCAGGCGTACCGAGCGATCGAGCAGCTGGCCAAGGCGGGCAGCCACAGGCTTGAGGGAATCTTCAGGTTTGAATTCGCCTTCCTTGGGGCGACCCAGGTGAGAGGTCACCATGACTGCAGCGCCAGCCTTCAGTGCCATTTCAATGGCCGGGACACTGGCACGCACCCGCGTGTCTTCTGTGATGTTGCCCTGATCGTCGAGTGGAACGTTCAGGTCGGCACGGATAAAAACCCGTTTGCCTTCAACTTTGCCCTGGGCGCACAGATCGGAAAAGCGAATGAATTGCATGAAGAAACCTTTTCGAGCCGGCATCGGCCGGTGCTGTGAGAAACACGTCAGTCCAAGCCGGCCATTGTAGGAAATTTGAAACGGCTAGGCACACGACCTTTGTCACCGCCAGCATCACAGCGCAACTCGCTCGAGTTCAGGTTTTCTCACGCTTGGGAAGGCTGCAACAAAGCACCTTCTCCATCATACCCCCCAGAGCATCAAGTCGGCCACCGCAGACCGCAGCCATTGACGATGTCGAGGTCTGGGTTGTAAGCCGTGGTTCGCACCCCGGTCAGCCTGAGGACCGTGTGAAACACGTTGTCGTGCGAATATGGCTCGTTGGCATGGCGTCTAAGGCACGGCCAGTCGTAGCCCCGATGATTGCGCGTGCTCTGTGAAGCCCACATCGCCATCGGCACATGGGTTTGCTCTTGCGGTGCAAACGCATAAGGCACACCATGCAGATACACGCCACCCTCACCCAGTGATTCGCCGTGGTCGGAGACGTACACCCATGTCACGTCGTTCAGGCCCCTGTCCGAACGCCGCTGCGCCCATTCCAGCGTTTTGCCCAGAAAGTGATCCGTGTAGGCGATCGAGTTGTCGTAGGCATTGCGGATGGATGACTCGTCACACTCGCTCAGAGACTGGCGATCGCACTCCGGCGCGAATCGTTTGAAGGCTTGCGGGCTGCGCTTGTAGTAGGCAGGGCCATGGCTGCCCATCTGGTGCATCACCACCACCACACCGCGCGCTGCGCGCACCGGGTCCAGTGCAGCGATCCTCTGCTCAAGCCCTTCGAGCATGATCTCATCGTGGCACTCTCCCGTTGCACAGTAGCGCGGGTCCTCCGCCTCTCGTGTGCTCACGTGGGTCACCCGGTTACAAACACCTTTGCAACCCGACTGGTTGTCCAGCCACAGCACGGCCAGTCCGGCTCGCTGCAACACATCCAGCAGGTTTTCCTGATGCTGTGTCTCGTCACCCCCGTTGTCCTTCGTCAGTGGTGAGAAGATGCAGGGCAATGACACATGCGTGTTGGTGCCGCACGATGACACCTGGTCAAAGTAGATCAGGCCACGCTGCGATCGCCACGTCTTGAGTTCAGGTGTCGTCGCGCGCTCATACCCCCCGATGCCGAAGTTGTCCGCGCGCGCAGTCTCCCCAACCACCAGTAGCAACATGGGCGGGGGTGCCAAGCTGCTGCCCGAGGGCACAACAAGCTCGGCATCCTGCCCGACAGGCGTCATGGCGATGGCTTTGCTCGGCCAGCTCTCGGCGAGCAAAACGCCCCCACCCCAGACCGAGTTGAGCGGGTTCATCATGAATCGAACAGGCTTGTGGTTGCGCATGAGCGACGCCACACCCTGGTATTGCACCATGACGGCTGCCACCGCCACCGCCAGTCCCGCCACCATGCCCAGCACATTGGTCAGACACTGCCGCCCCAGGGTAAGCCGCGCCACGGGACGGCGCCATATCCACCACAAGGGCAAGGCGCTCAAGAGGCCGGTGACCAGAAAGAGTCGGACGCTGAGCAGATCCTGCACTTCCCGGGCGTCTGTGTGAACCACATTGACCAACATGGTGCTGTCGATGACAACGCCATATGTCCACATGAAGTAGGAACTGAAAGCGGACGCCAGGACCAGGCCAGTGGCCACGGGGCGAAGCAGCCGCGACCAGTTCACTGCAGCCAGCAGTACCACGACCAAACCCGCAATGGCCACCGCCATAGAGGCCGTCATGGCCCAGCGTTGCACCGAAGACCCTGCAATCTCGCCGATACGCTGCCACAAGGGAAGATTCCCCGCCAAGGCCAGGTACGCTGCCAGCAAGGATGCAAAAAGCCAGAAAGGCGTTGAAGATGAGGGGGGCCGTGCCTCCCGGAAAGCAATGGACATCGACGGGACGACGCGAACAGCGTGTTGCCAGGGTCCCGGAAGTCTGTTGTCGAAACCTTAAATGAACATTAGGAAGCCTCAGCGCCCGGGCCAGCTCAGCCAGAAGCGGGTGGTCATGGGGGGCTGACCGGTATCGCGTCGCAATTGCGCACCGCAGGCGTCGGCCAGACGCTCCACCAGCCTCAGCCCCAGCCCCAGCCCTCCTCGCTCGGCGCGATCGGAGGCGGGTATGTGCGCGTCCTGACCGCGCTGTCCGTCATCGCTCACCGTCACGTGGGTGCTGCCGTCGTCCTGCCAGATGTCCACCCTGACCTGCGTCCCCTGCGGCGTATGGCGAACGGCGTTGTCAATCAGGTTGCGCATGGCCAGTTCCACCAGCAAGGGCGGAGCGGCCACCTTCACCGGCGCCTCTGGCGATTCAAGCGAAAGGTCATGCCCTGAGGCCATGTCTTTTGGCGCGATATCGCTGAGCAGCGCCACGGCGATCGCACCGAGATCAGCTTCTTCACGACTGTCTTCACTGGAGCGTTGTGCGCGGGCCAGATCGAGCAGCTGCTGGAGAATCCGGCCGGCCCGCAAACTCTGCTGCTGCAAGACTTCCAGCTGTTCGGGGGTGGGGTTCTGCTTCGCCGCCCGCGCCTGAAGCGCAATCGCAGACAGGGGCGTGCGCAACTCGTGCGCGACATCGGAGGCGAACGCCCTCTCGCGCTCGGCCTGCTCCTGCAAGGAGTCGACCAGGGAGTTGATGGCGTGAACTGTGCTGGCAAACTCCGAAAACGCCTCGCCTGTCTCAAGGCGCTCCCCTGACCGCAGATTCAACGCGGCAATCCGGGAAGATAGCCGGTCCAACGGCCGCAGCCCGCGACCCATGGCCCACCACAGCAAGGCAGCCACCAGAGGGAACAGGAGCACGGCCGGCTCGACCACATGCGAAGCAATTTCGTAGCCCACCTCATACCCGTGTTGCGTATCGAGCAGCACCGCCACTGCACGCACTTGACCAAGCGCATCCTGCCCTCGCGTCATGTACATGCGGTAGAGGACATCTCGTCCTGTGCCTGGCGATCGCCAATGCATGTCTTGCAAGCCCAGCGCCATGTCGGGCCGCAAACCCAGGCGGTCAACCATGCCATGGGAGTCACGCACCACCTGACCATCACGCCACTGCACATAGGCCAGGTCCAGCGCATACTCCTCGTGTTCCACCCGGTGGGCTTCCTCCGTGACGGAGATCGGCGCATCTTCTTTCGGCCAGGGAGCGAACAGAACGCCACGCCCCACCGAGATCAGCTGCCCGTCCGGAATTTCCTCATCGATTTCATGGTACGCCGTCCACCAGGCGAGCAAACCGGTCACCAGCCAGACCAGCACCACCGCACCCATGGCCCACCGCAACAGGTATCGCTTGAGGGACGGCAGGCGAAGGACGTCTGATGACTTGCCCAAGGCGCTTCACCCCTCATCGGGGATGAAGTAACCCACCCCCCGAACAGTCTTGATCAACTGGTCGCCCAGCTTCTTTCGCAAGTGGTGCACATGCACCTCGATGGCATTGCTCTCGACAGACTCGCCGAAACCGTACAGAGCAGATTCCAGGCGAGAGCGGGACATCACCCGTGGACTCGCCTGCAGCATGGCCAGCAGCACAGCGAACTCCTTCGCGCCGAGCGGCACGACCACGCCGCCTTTTTCGACCACGTGCGAAGCCGGGTCCACCACAAGATCACCTCGCTGGATCACAGGCCGGCTGCGTCCCGCAGAGCGCCGCAACATCGCCCGCATGCGCGCCTGCAGTTCATCCGCATTGAAGGGCTTGATCACGTAATCATCCGCACCCGTGTCCAGGCCGATGATCCGGTCTGTCACGCCGTCGCGTGCCGTCATGATCAGCACCGGCAAATCCGGGTGCGGCAATGCCTCCTGTACGCCACTCTTCGAGCCAGCCTGGCTTCTCAGCCTCTGAAGCAAGTCCAGGCCTTCGCCGTCGGGCAGCCCCAGGTCCAGCAGCACGGCATCAAAGGGCTCAGCCTGCAGGGACAGCCATGCGTCCTTCACCGTCGAGCAAGCATCCACCGCATAGCCGGCATTGCGAAGGTTGTCGCTCAGGCCTTGCGCAATGGCAGCGTCGTCCTCAACGATCAGAACCCTCATGGCTACAACACTCCTGTTCGGTCAACGGCTCAATGAGCCAGGATTCGCCAGCTGCCTGAATCACTCACCTGGCGATCCGGTGCGTGGATAGTATGTACGGTACCACTCGACAAAGCGCTTCACACCCTCTTCGATCGGCGTGCCGGGCACATCGCCGATCAACGCTTTGAGGGCAGTCACGTCGGCCCAGGTCTCCGGCACGTCGCCCTGCTGCATGGGCAGCATTTCCTTGATCGCCTCTGTCCCCAGCGCCGCCTCGATGCATTCGACAAATCGCATGAGCATCACGGGCGAACTGTTGCCCACATTGAGCACCCTGTGTGCCGGCTCCTTCCCCGATGCAACGGGAGGTCGCGACAGCACGCGCACAACCGCATCCACCACATCGTCCACATAGGTGAAATCGCGCCGCATCTGACCATGGTTGTACACCTGGATGGACTCTCCTGCCAGGATCGCGCGCACAAACTTGAAGATGGCCATGTCGGGACGACCCCATGGCCCATAGACGGTGAACAGACGCAACCCACTGGACGGGATCCCGAACAGGTGGCTGTAGCTGTGCACCATGAGCTCATTCGCCTTCTTGCTCGCAGCGTAGAGCGATACCGGACGATCGGTGACCTTGTCTTCCGACAGCGGCATGGTGTTCGATGCGCCGTACACAGAGCTTGACGAGGCATACACCAGATGTTTCACACCCTGATGACGGCAGCCTTCGAGCAAGGTCATCATGCCGGCCATGTTGCTGTCCACGTAGGCCATCGGGTGATCCACCGAGTAGCGGACCCCGGCCTGTGCCGCCAGGTGCACAACCTCATCGAATGGCTCCGCCTTGAACAATCGGGCCATGCCTTCCCGGTCGGCAAGATCGAGATGTGCAAACCGGAACCCCTCGCGCGCCGTCAACCGGGCCAGTCGATCCTGTTTCAGCTGCAGGTCGTAGTAGTTGTTGAGGCTATCGAGCCCCAGCACGTCAGCCCCCATGTCGAGCAACCTGTGCGCAACATGGGAACCGATAAAGCCTGCGGCGCCGGTCACCAGGACGCGCCGCTCAGGCCCGCTTGTTTGCTCTTTCATTCCAGAATATCCATTCGCTGCGGCGCATAGTGGTATCGCCTCGATGTCTCAGGGAGCTCGCAGGACTCCCGCATGGCCGACGCATCCAGCCACAGCCAGTCGCGTCGATGCGCATTGTCCAGCCGCTGAGAGCGGCCCATGTTGAAGCAGGAAAGCTTCAAACCATCAGGCACCACGATACCTCTGCTCGCGGGCGCTTCCTTCATCCATTGCCATGCGTTACGTTCCTGCGCTTGCACCGGCGCCAGATAGCTGAAGTGCGTCAGCGGCCGGTGCGTGAACAGCAGCAACTGCTCCTTGAACTCGATCAAACCCACTTCAGTTGATGCAGGCACCTTCTGCTCCAGCGCATCCATCACATTGCGCGGTGTGCGGTGAGGGTCCATCAGCGGCCAGATCCACAGTGCGACGAACACCCAGCAAAGCACGGACACCCATGCGAGTTGCTGAAACAGTCCTCGCCGCCAGGTCAATGCCACGGCGGCGAAGACGACCGCCCCCAGCACCATGAAGGGCCATGCCATGGACTGCAGCGCCTCGCCATACTCCCGGGCCTTGGCAACCAGTTCACCCGGACTGACCAGCAGCCATGCGCCCAGGCCCAGCAAAGCCGCCCCCAACAGCAACACGACAAGGCGCAACAGGCCTGCCGTCCAGCCGCCACGCCCGGCCATCTCAACCCGGTCCCAGGTGGCAGCCACCACCAGGCTCAGCATGGGCAATGCAGGGAAAATATAGACTTCACGCTTGCCGCTGCTGAGCGAGAAAAACAGCACCACCAGGGCTACCCAGCCCAGCAGCACGCGTGCACGCGCGTCTTGCCGCGAGAGTTGCCCCAGCATTCGCCACTGCGGCACCAGCAACAAGACCAGCGGCAGCCACACCACCGGGATGCCCTGGCTCAGGAAGTAGTGCCAGGGCCGGATGTGCCCCCATGCATTGGCGTAGCGCTGCGCGGTTTGCCTGAACAGAATGTTGTTGCGGTAGGCCTCCAGCTCTGCAGTGCCTTCGGCCTGTACCGTCAGCAGCATCGGCACCAGCCAGCAGGCCAGCGTCAACAGCAGCAAAGCCAGGCCCCACCAGGCGCGCGCCGACCAGACCCGACCCGTGGCGTCCGCACTGACCTCTCGACGCCAGATGGCCAGAGGTATCAGCATCAGGACTGGCAAGAAGCCCACGCCTTTGGTCATGATGCCCAGCGCCATGGCCACAAACGCCACACCGTACCAGCGCCAGCTCGGGCCAAGGACAAAATGGCGGATCAGCCCATAACACCCCAGGGTGATCCAGAAGCACACCAGCGCGTCAATCTGTGCCGCCTTGGCCTGCAACAGAAATTGCGGAGTGAACACCAGTGCCAGCACCGCCAGGGTGGCCACGCGTGTGCTCCACAGCCGGCGGCCAAGATCGAACACCAGCGCCGCCGTGCCCAGCCCGGCCAGGGCACTGGGCAGCAAAAAAGCCAGCTTCAGCGATCCGAGCAACTGATAGCACGCGGCCACCAGCCACATGAAGACCGGCGGTTTGTCGGGATAGTACTCACCACCACGTGTGGGAAACAGCCATTGCCCGGACTCCACCATTTCACGGGCGATCTGGGCAAAGCGTGGCTCATCCGCCGGCCAGGGTGCGCGCATGCCCATGCCGGCGAACAAGGCCACCAGGGCCAGGGCGAACAGCGCGACACTCCAGGCATCCAGACCCCGGTTTGCAGGTGTATCACCAGCGCGCAACTCAGACATCGGCCCGGGGCCTGCGCAGCGCACCCATGCGCTGCTTGAAGCCATTGTGATAGAGGTAGAGCGCCAGTGCACTGGACCCCACCAGCAAAGCCAGGCTGATGTAGATCTGCGAGCTGTCATGGAGCGCCACACCGGCACCGGCATAGGCAAACAGCAGGCTCTGCGGCAGATACCCCAGCAGGCTCCCCAGCAGCACCGACGATGTGCGCAGGCCAGCCAGCGCTGCCGCGACATTGGTCGCCAGGTTGCTGCCCACGGGCATCAATCGCACGATGCACACCCATAGCCAGGTGTCCTCCGCCAGGACTTCTCGAACGCGCTCGACTTTTTCTCCGTGTTTGCGCATCACCCAGTCCATGCCAACCTGTCTGACCACCATGATGGCCACCCAGGCGCCCGCGCCCGTCAGCAGAGCACTCACCACCCCACCGGCAAAACCGCCGAGCAAGTAACCACAACTGAAAGCCAGTACTTGCCTGGGCCCTCCCAGAGCGGTGTAGATGATCGAGCCAGAAACAAACACCGGCCAGGCCACCATCCAGTGCTGCGCAAACAGACTGCGAAGCAGGGCTTCTTCAGTCACATCGCCAAACCAGCCGAAATGCAGCGCAGCAAAGCCCACGGCCAGGACGACCGAGAGGAGAAAGGGTTTGAGAATCAGCTTAGCGCCCGACTTCACGAATCGATTCCGTCTTGGCCACCACCGGACACTTGCTTCGCTGGATGAGCCAGCGCACCCCGAACATGTCCACAATGCCGACCCACACCCGATTCCAGGCGGTGTATTTGGAGACCCCCGCCTGACGGTGGCGGTGGTTGACCGGCACCACAGCGATTTCCCCGCCAAGGCGACGCACCAGCGCAGGAATGTAGCGATGCATGTGATTGAAGTACGGCAGCAACACCCAGCTGGCACGCGGGATCAGCTTAAGGCCACATCCCGTGTCAGGCACGCCATCATCCAGGATTTGGCGCCGCACCGCATTGGCAATCTTTGACTGGATCTTCTTCCACTCCGTGTCCTTGCGCTTGTGGCGAAAGCCGGCAATGCAGAAATGCTCGGACCGGGCCGCCAGTTCTTCGGCCTGGCGCACCAGCGCCGGAATGTCGGCCGGGTCATTCTGGCCATCGCCATCGATGGTGACCAGGTAGCGCCCTTTCGCGTGGCGCGAAGCCGTCCACATCGCCGTGCTTTGTCCGCAGCTTTGCGCATGTGTGATCAGTTGGGCATTGATGCCAAGTTCCCTGCCATGCCTGAGAAACACGTCGGCGGTGCCATCCGTGCTTCCGTCATCCACCAGCACCACTTCAAACGTGCAGACCGGGCGCAAGGCAAGGGTGATCTCGTCCACCAGTGCGCCGATGTTTCCCGACTCGTCCTTGGCCGGAATCAGCACAGAGACCAAAGGCGTATCGGCGCTGAGGGCTGGTGATGGGTTGGCTGAAGACATGGTTTGGGGGGTTTCGGACCAGATTGAACACGGGGTCGCTTGTGGCGCCCCAGGTGGCAAAGCCCTATATTGTCGCTCCAAAATGGGGCGACCTGACCGACCCGGCACGCAGAAGCCCTCTTTTGCGTCACGATGAGCGCACTTAATCCGGATTTAAGCATGCCATGCCAGCATCGCCGGAAATGACCGTCGTCCGCCCTCACCCGCTCAGCCGACCCTGGGCGATTTTCCTTGCCTCCATGCTGTTGGCCATTGCCTGGGACCTGTCAGGCCTCGACATTCAGGTGGCGCATCTGGCGGGTACCCCCGACGGGTTTCCTCTCCAGCACGCCTGGTGGGCAGAACACATCCTCCACCATCGGTGGCGCCAGGTCTCTTTGGTGGGTGTGGGGCTGCTGGGCCTCTGGGCGTTCCGGCCCGGGCTGCGAACGGGTCAGCGACTGGAGCGCCGCACTGCCCTCACCTTGGTGGTGCTGTGTGTGGTGTCCATCAACATCATCAAATGGTTGAGCAGCACCAGTTGCCCATGGTCACTGGCTGTGTTTGGCGGCGAGGCGCAATACGTGTCCCACTGGGCTCTTGGCGCACATGATGGCGGATCTGGCCGTTGCTTCCCCAGCGGACATGCCACCACGGCTTTTGGCTTCCTCCCGTTGGGCCTGCTGTGGATAGCACCTTTGTCCGACACCAAACGAAAGCGCAGCACAGGTTGGCGTTGGATGGCCGGCTGTCTGTTGCTGGGCGCCGTGGCTGGCACGACGCAAGTGATTCGGGGCGCACATTACCCCAGCCATGTGGTCTGGACCGGCGTCATCTGTGCCGGCATCAGCCTGACCGGCTGGCACTGGCAGCTGGCCAGGCTGCGCCCCAAGGGCCTCACCACCCCAGTGCGAGATGCAAGGGAAGGTACACAGCCATCCCTGCAATGATGGTGCCCAGCACGCCGCGCCGCCAGAAGAACCAGGCGGCACCGGCCACGGCCGCAAACAGGCGGGCATCCTGCCAGGTGTCCACGAGTTGGCCCTTCACCGTGACGATCTCCGGTATGACCACCGCAGCCAAGGCCGCAATCGGCGCATACTGAAGGCCACGCTGAGCCCAGTGCGGCAGGGTCCAGTCGCGGCTGGAGATGAAGAACAGGCCACGCGTGAGCACCGTGATGGCGCCCAGCGCAATGAAGGTGACGAGGTTCCAGAAGTCAAGCTCAAGCATGGGCGCCCTTTCCACCACCTCCACCCATGGGCGTCTTCTCCAGCACCAGGCACAAAGCCACGGCACAAGCGATTGCGGCCAGGATGTTCAGCTTCAGGGGCAGCGACCAGGCAGCCACAGCCGCCGCGCCAGCGACCGCCGCCGAGACCACACGTAACGACGAGCTGGCCAGCGAACACAGCACGCCCAGCAGGGCCAGAATGCCGGCAAAGCCCAGGCCCCAGCTCAACGGGACAAAATTGGCCAGTGCAATACCCAGCAAGCTGGCGGACATCCAGGCCACGTAATTGACCAGACAGTTGCCCATCAGATAGGCCTGTTGCCGCTGGAGTGTCACTTCGTCCTGACCCGGGGCAGGATAGCGTTTGACGAAGAACACATAGCTCAGATCTGCAGTGAGGTACCCGGTGACCATTCGCTGCCACAGCGGCAGATGCATCACGTAGGGGCGCATGTGCGCCGAGAAAACGACGAAGCGCAGGTTCACGCAGAGCGCAGCGGCCAGAATCACCCACATGGGCGCTCCCGCAGCGAGCATTGGCAGCGCCGTCAGCTGCGCGCTGCCCGCATACACGATGAGGGTCATCAGTACCGCCTCCAGCGGTGACAACCCGCTTTGGACGATGGCGACACCCGTCATCAGACCCCAGGCAGCGATGCCCAGGCCCGTCGAGGACTGGTCACTCAGTCCTTCACGAAACTCGCGGTATTGGCGGTGTTGCGCTTGCCAGAACATACAGTCAACAAAAAAGAAAAAAACGGAGAAGAGGCAGCAAGACCACATACTGGCGACGGCCAGCATGCTCGGGCTCAGGACCCGGCGACCGCCCCCGGTGATGGCGACGACAGCACCTGACCAGTCGTCAATGCGAAGCCACGCAGGAATGCGTCAGCCGGCATGCGCTTTGCCCCTGCACGCTGCAATTCCGTCAGGCGAAGCTGGCCTTGGCCGGTCTGAACCACAATGCCTGACGCATCGGCCTGCAGGACCGCCCCCGGTGCGCTTTCGTCTGGCATGTCCCCAGCAAGCTTTTCCGCTTGCCAGACTTTGATCAATTCCTCGCCAAGGTGTGTCGTGGCTGCTGGAAACGGGTTGAAAGCCCGCACCCGACGTTCAATGACGTCGGCGCTCTGCGACCAGTCGATCTCCGCCTCAGCCTTGTCGATCTTGCTGGCGTAGGTCACGCCTTCTGCAGGCTGCGGTTTGGGCGCCAGAGCGCCGTCGGCAGCCAGGATCAGGGCTTCGACCATCATCTGCCCGCCAACATCGGCCAGCTGGTCATGCAAACTGCCCGTGGTGGCTTGACCGTCAATCGGCAGCCCCCGCACCAGCAGCATGTCTCCGGTATCGAGCCCCGCATCCATCTGCATGATGGTGACACCCGTCTCGGCATCGCCGGCTTCGATGGCCCGGTGAATGGGCGCCGCGCCGCGCCAGCGCGGCAACAAGGATGCATGGATATTGAAGCACCCCAAGCCAGCCAGGCCATGGGCGCGGCCACCTTCGGCCATTGTGTCGAGCACCCATTGCGGCAGGATCAGGCCATACGCGGCCACCACCATGGCATCGGCCTTGGCCGCCTCGATCGCCGCCTTGCCCGCCGCCGCATCGTCGGCAAATTTGCCATCCAGGCGCAGGCTGCGCGGCTGCGCGACCGGCATGCCATGGGCCACCGCATATTGCTTGACTGCCGACGCCTGAAGCTTCATGCCCCGGCCGGCCGGCCGGTCGGGCTGGGTCAGCACCAGTGCAATTTCATGACCAGCCTGGTGCAACTGCTCCAGGGCCACGCGCGCGAATTCGGGCGTACCCGCAAAGATCAGGCGCATGGTCGCATCAGGGCCGTGCAGCTTCGCGAGCGGCTTTGACCATTTTTGTCTTGATGCGCCCTTGCTTGAGCGGCGACAGGTATTCCACAAACACCTTGCCCATCAGGTGGTCCATTTCGTGCTGGATGCACACGGCCAGCATGCCCTCGGCCTCAATGACGCGGGACTCACCTTTTTCGTCCAGCGCTCGGACCTTGACGCCGATGGAGCGCTCGACACCGTCATAAATGCCGGGCACCGAAAGACAGCCCTCTTCGCCTTTGCGCTTTTCGTCGCTGGCCCATTCGATTTCAGGATTGATCAGCACCAGACGCTGATCCCGGCTCTCACTCACATCGATGACGATCAGCCGCTCGTGCACATCCACCTGTGTGGCCGCCAGACCGATGCCATGGGCGTCGTACATGGTGGCAAACATCTGCTCGATCAGGTCACGAATGCGCCCATCCACCGCCTCCACGGGCTTGGCGACTTTGTGCAGGCGCGGGTCTGGATAGCAGAGGATCGGGAGTAAGTCAGCTTGGCTCATAGGGAAATTGCTCATGTTGCAAGGCAGCATGCATGGCGTCCAGATGCATGGTTTACGCTCAGCACTTGCCGTTTTGTCGTTATTTTCGCCACTTTTGGGCTGCGCTGTGCGGCCAGAAAGCTATAAACATTGCCTAATCAAGGGCTTGGGCGCAAAATCAAAAGCGGATTGTCAAGAAAAACCGCCCTGGGTTTTGTCCGTCGAGTCCAGAATTCCGCCAGATGAAATGCAGGGCGCCTGCCCCAGGGGCCCCAACATGCCAATGAAGACAGAAATGACCGCATCCACACGCAAACAACACGCTGCCCGCACCTTGATCGGGGCAGCCGTTGCACTGACCGTGCTGACCACCGGCACCGCGTGGGCCCAGAAATACCCCATCACGGCCGGCCAGCGGGCCACCGCCAACCAGGTCGCCCAAGCGGGCGTGCCACTGAGCGAGCTCTCCCCCAGCGCACCTGATGAATACAAGGTCAAGCGCGGCGACACCCTGTGGGACATTTCCAAGGTCTTCCTCAAGAGCCCATGGCGCTGGCCTGAGCTCTGGGGCATGAACCTGGACGACATCAAGAACCCGCACCTGATCTACCCTGGCCAGATGCTGTATCTGGTGCGCGACGGCGATCGCGCGCGCCTGACGACACGCAAGGGCGGCACGATCAAGGTCTCGCCACGCGTGCGAACCGAAAGCCTGAAAGAATCGGCCATCCCGCCCGTCAACCTCCAGGCCATCCAGACCTTCCTGGACGAGCCTCTCATTGTTGATGAAGGCACCTTTGCCAAGGCGCCCCGCATTGTGGCCACCGAAGAAAAACGCGTCCTGCTCAGCCAGGGTGACCGTGCCTATGCCCGATCCGGCTACGGCCAGGAAGTCAGTGGTGAGGAACACCCGCTCCTGATCGGAAATGGTCTGCCACGCGACTATCGCGTGTTCCGCAACGCCGTTCCGCTCAAGGACCCTGAGACTGGTGAAGTGCTAGGCTACGAAGCGCAGTACGTTGGCAAGGCCCACCTGGTGCGCCCCGAAAGCAGCGAAAAAGCGCCTGTCGATCCGGACAAGCCGACTGGTGACGACGTCTACGAGTCCAACTACGAGAAGACCAGCCACAACGTCGAGCGCACCCAATTGCCCGATGCGAAGAAGGACAAGAAGGACGACATCCTCGTTCCTGCCACCATCGACATCCTCCACGCCAAGGAAGAGATGCGCACCGGCGACCGCCTCCTGCCGGAGCCTGACCGCGACTTCAGCACCTACGTGCCCAGCGCGCCAGATCCCGAGATGAAGGGACAGATCGTCTCCGTCTACGGAAACGGCGTCACCTATGCCGGACAAAACAACGTGGTGGCGATCAACCGCGGCACCAAAGACGGCATTCGTCAGGGACATGTTTTCTCCCTCCTGCGCGATCGCAAGATGATTGTCGACAAGACGGACGAGGCCCGCCCGGACATGCAGTTGCCAGGCGAGCTCAACGGCTTGATGATGGTTTTCCTGACGTTCGACCGCGTTTCCTATGCGCTGCTGCTGGAGACGTCGGATACCGTCGAGGTAGGCGACCACTTCGTCGCTCCCTGATAGCTGATGCCAGAGCGCATGGCCAGCGATGAGCTGGCCGCCTGGCTTCAAATGCTGTCGGTTCCCGGCCTCGGCCGGGGATACGCACGCCGCCTTCTGGCGGCGTTTGCGCTTCCACAGGCTGTATTTCGCCAGAACACAGATGCATTGACTGCCGTGGTAGGGCCCAAACTGGCCCGCGCCATGGTGCAGCACGTCGTTACCGAGGCGTCGGCCAGACTCATCGAACAGCATCAGGGATGGCTGACGGCCAGCGATGCCCGAGCCCCCAGACAAGTGGTGGCCATGGGCGACCCGGCGTACCCGACAGAGCTGCTCGAAACCGCCGACCCTCCGCTTCTGCTGTTTGTCGAAGGGCAGCTCGACCTTCTCAAGCACCCGACCCGCCTGGCGATGGTGGGCAGCCGAAACCCCACGCCTCAGGGCGTCGAGAACGCACGCGCTTTCTCGCACGCCTTGGCCAGCGCCGGCCTGTGTGTCGTCTCCGGGCTGGCCCGAGGCATTGACGGCGCTGCCCACGAGGGGGCACTGGACGCCGCTGGTCCCACCATTGCGGTGGTCGGCACAGGGCTCGACCAGACCTACCCCAAGCGCCACGCGGGGCTGGCCGAGCGCATCGTGACCCAAGGTGGCGCGATTGTCAGCGAGTACCTGCTCGGCACACCACCCCTCGCAGCGCACTTTCCGCAACGCAACCGCATCGTCTCTGGCCTCAGCCAGGGCACGCTGGTGGTGGAAGCCACCTTGCAGTCAGGCTCCCTCATCACCGCGCGGCAGGCGCTCGAACAAGGCCGGGAGGTATTCGCCATTCCGGGCTCGATTCACGCCCCCCAGGTCAAGGGTTGCCATGCCTTGATTCGGCAAGGCGCGAAATTGGTGGAGTCGGCACAAGACGTGCTGGAGGATCTGAGACTGGCCCCCGCCAAGGGCGCGAAGAATCAAGACCCGTCACTTGGTGACCACTCGCAGCCCTCCTTGCTACCAGCAGAAGCGTGCGACAACTCCATCCTCGAGGCCATGGGCTTTGACCCCATGGGACTGGATGCGATCCAGGCTCGCACGGGATTGGGAACAGCCAAACTGCAGGCGGATTTGCTGGAGCTGGAGCTGGATGGGGTGATTGCCCGGTTGCCAGGTGGGCTGTGGCAGAGGATGGGGACGGGCTGAGAGCTCTGGCCTTTCGCACGCTGAGGCGACTCGTAGAACTGTGCTACCTGCCGCTGCTGCCTCATTCTCAAGCATCCTCCTGTTTCACGTTTTTTTCTTTTCCCCCCCCCCTATCCCCCCAACCCCCTTTCCACCCCGCCGGGCGGAAAGGGGGAGCTTTCATTTGGCTTCTGGTCTCCGACTCGGCTTCTACGGCTCGACGCGTCGCCACCGTGGTTGGGGGTACATGCATTTCGTTGAGGCTGTCGTAGGCGTCTCGGTGTCGGTCTTCACGCCCACGGCGCCCAGCTGACTTTGCCGCTTTGCGGCTTGTCAGTTGGGCGCTGGCTTCGCGTGTTGCAAATCTGCTGGAAGTTGCGTCTCTCGCCAGCAGCGTGCCAACAAGCCGCGCAGCGGCAACGGTGGCAGGCTGCCGTGGGCGAACCATGAGCAGGCGAGGTCTCTACGACAGCGGTGGAGAAACCGTGGTGAGCCAGAAGCAGTGGCAACCTCCCGCCAGTAGCCACCCGTCCAACTCGCAGAAGTCGAATGTTTAAAGGCTCCCCTTTCCGCCCCGGCGGGGGTGGAAAGGGGCGGGGGGGATAGGGGGGGAAGAAAAAAGCAACGAAATAAGAAAGGGAGCTTGAAGGCAAACACCACGGCGGGGCAAGTCCGCGACTGGTTCACAAAGCTGAACCTTCAGGCGTCAACCCACCGCTGAAGGCAAACAAACCCCTCCATCCGAGATTGCGACGGATCCGGGTTTCCCGGTCCGTACGCAACGTCCCTCAGTGGGGGACGGCGCGCAGCGCCGCAGGGGGCGTCCTAGCTCAGTCAAACAGTCGTTCGGGATTCGCTTCCAGCTTCGCCATCGCATCCCGCGTGGCCCGCACGGTCAGGGTTTCTTCCTCGCTTGGCAGGAGCAAGCCCGCCTGGAGGTAAGACGCCACCCGGGTGGCCTGGACGAGATAGCAACGGCCGGAATTGGTCACAAACATGTACAGCTGCCCGCGCTCACTGCGCCAGGCCAGTTGCACGCTGTTCAGACGGCTGTTGTGGTCCAGGCTGAACCACGAACCGATCTGCAGCTCGGCCGCCCAGGCGCGCATGGCGGCATTGGGCTGGCTGCCACCCTGGTTGATGACCTCGATGTTGCTGGCATCGACACCCGTGATCATCTCGATGCTGTCGTTGTCGAGATCCAGGTCGCCCACACCGCTCTCGGGCAGGAACTCCTCGAGATTGGACAGGCGTTCGGCCAGGTGGTCCAGACTCTCCTGCGGGATCGGGTCAGTGCGTGACATGAAGGCCTCAGCCAACGTATCGCTGATGCGCTTGATGTGCCCGTCCTGCACACTGGGAGGCAGGCCCAGCAGGCCCATGCCATGTCGCATGCGCTGCAGCACGTTGGGCAACTGCTGGATCACACGGGCGCGATCATTGCGGTCAGGTTTGGCGCTCGCTGCCCAGAGGAGTTCGGACGCCACCTGCTTGAGGGACTGGGTCTCTTCATGCTTGAGGCCATGCTTCACGCTGGCCACCGCCAGCACATCCACCCAGACATGGAACAGGAAGTCGCGCACCTCATCTCGCACGGGCATGTCGTCGAGCAGCTTGCGCAGCTCGATGGTGTACTGAACAGAGAGCGTTTCCTTTTGCTCGATCTGCTGTGCCACAGACACAAACTTCTTCGCCGGTGTCTTTTCGCTCAGATAGGTCGACAAGAACTTCTGGAACTCGTCGTAGACAAGCTGGAAAACTCGGCGGCCGGTCTCCGGGTATTGTTCGATCACCTGCACGATGCGTTTGATCTCGGCCTCCAGGGCTTCCGAGGCGATGTCGGATTCAAACCCCATCACGCACGCACCCATGCGGTCGATCAGGCGTCGGGCCGGATGTTGCAAGGCGCTGAAAAATTCAGGTTCGGCCAGTGCCACACGCAGCACCGGAATCTGAAGACGCGCAAACCAGACCCGGACACTCGGCGGAATCCGCTCTTCGGCCAGGATGCTCTGGAACATCAGGGCCACCACTTCCACAATGGCCTTCTCAGAGTGGGTTTCTGCAGCTTCCTTGAGATCACGCGTCCGCTCACGCAGGGCCTCGCTGGCCTGCTTGACCTGCTGGGTGCCGATGACCATGGGCGCTGAGCCCGAAGCACCGCCCAGCGCAGAGGTGGACGTGCTGACCACGGGTTTGGCGCGCTGAATCGCCTGTTGCAGGCGCGGCGACGTTGGCAGCAGTTGGGTGGCTTCGAAGTCGTCACCGACCTTGTCAGCCAGGAAACGCCTCAAGCGCCCGACCACCCCTTGAGCACGCATTTTCGCGCGCGCCAGGGGCGAGGCACTGGTCATCAGCCGTGTCTCTTCGTGTACGCCAACGTCTGTGCCGCCCAGATTGGCCGGTGATTGAGCGCCGCTGCGGCGGCTGCCGGCGTTGTATGACGTGCCCCCCGAACCACGGGTGGACGACCCCATCACCGACTGCTCACCACGCCCAGATGCGACTTCGTCGGTACGCTTAGCCTGGTCGCGTGGGCTGGCCGGTTGTCCGCTCCCCGCCTTTCGGCGGACCATGTCCTGCAGGTTGATTTCCTTCATCACGCCGCTGGCGACGAGGAATTCATTGGCTTTTTTGTAGGACGTGAGCAGATGGCGGGAGAGGAAATCGGCAATCGTGTCCTGCACCAGCTGCCACGCTTCCCGGGACATGTCGCAATCGAGCCATTGGTCAACCAGCAGGCGGGTCACCACATCAGGCAGCAGCACATCGTCACGCGCGAGCTCCTGGCGATTCTCCAGATGCTGAACACGCAAGCGCAGATCGTTGAGTTCGGAGGATGCCAGATCGAGCACCTTCATGGCCAGACGAGAGGCCATGATCTGGTCGTCCATGGCCCCTTCAGCCAACAGCTCCAGTCTGCCTGGCGCGGAGTTGCGTGCACCTCCGGCACTGCGCTGAGGCAACAGCGTGCGTTGCAGCGCTTTGCGGCTCTTGGCCAGCCAGTCATTCTGCTGTTTCTGAAACGCCATCCAGGCATCGCGCCGCTCCTGAACCTCCGGAGCAGAACCCGGCATGTCGATCAGCTCGGACAGCTTGGCCGATACCACCTTGACCAGGTCAGGCAAACCGCGCCCGACATGGACAACAAAATGCTCACGCGCCTGCTTGGCGAGTGACGATACATGCTGATCGGTTGGCAAAGCCATTGTTTCAGTATGACACGAAAGGCGTTCGGACCCCGACTCTAACCCGGTTTCAGCGCCCTGTTATTTCTTCTTTTTGGCAGACTTGCGACAGGTCACACGACAGCGCCCGCGTTCGGATCATCTGGATCGTCCGCTTTGCGGGCAGCCGGCTGGATCAGGTCTTCCCTGCGAATGCCAAGCCACATGCCGATCGCCGCAGCCACAAAGATAGACGAATAGATGCCGAACAGGATGCCGATGGTCAGGGCCAGCGCGAAATAGTAGAGGGTCGCGCCGCCAAAAAGCAACATTGACAGGACCATGATCTGGGTCGAACCATGGGTGATGATGGTCCGGCTGATGGTCGAGGTGATGGCGTGATCGATCACTTCGGTGGTCGACATCTTGCGCTGGCGCCGGAACGTCTCGCGGATCCGGTCAAAAATCACCACCGATTCGTTGACCGAGTAGCCCAGCACAGCCAGCACGGCAGCCAGCACAGCCAGTGAGAACTCCCACTGGAAGAAGGCGAAGAAGCCCAGGATGATCACCACGTCGTGCAGGTTGGCCAGGATGGCCGAAACGGCGTACTTCCATTCAAAACGGAAGGCCAAGTAGATCATGATGCCAACGATGACAAGGCCCAGCGCAATCAAGCCGCTCTCGACCAGTTCAGAGCCGACCTGAGGCCCGACAAACTCGACCCGGTTCCGCTCGACATCCGGGTTCTGGGTCTTGAGCGCGGCCATCATCTCTTCACTCTGCTGGCTGGCCGTACGTCCTTCCACGGGCGGGAGTCGCAGCAGGACAGCCGTGGAAGAGCCGAAGTTCTGTACGGGTACCTCTTTGTAGCCCTGCGCTTCGACCACTTGGCGGATCGCGGGCAGGTCGGCCGCCTCTTTGTAGGCAAGCTCCATCACCGTGCCGCCGGTGAACTCGACCGACAGGTTGAGCCCGCGGGTGACAAGAAAGAAGACGGCAGCGATGAAAGTAAGCCCTGAAATCACGTTGAAGATCAACGCGTTCTTCATGAACGGGATATCGCTGCGGATTCTGAAGAATTCCATGGAAGTGTCCTGGCGAATTCGCTAATGAGGCTGTTGAAGCAAACGGGTCTGTTGCAGGCTGGCCGATCAGACGGCGCCCGGCGCCTTGGGTGTGTTTTTCCAGACGGTGCCGATGGAGATCGACTTGAGTTTCTTGTGGCGGCCATACCAGAGGTTGGCCAGGCCACGCGAGAACACCACCGAAGAGAACATGCTGGTGATGATGCCCACACAGTGCACCACGGCAAAACCCTTGACCGGTCCGGAGCCAAAGATGAACAGAGCGATACCGGCAATCAGGGTGGTGACGTTGGAGTCGAGAATCGTGCCCCATGCGTGCTCGTAGCCGGCGCTGATCGCGGTCTGCGGCGCAGAGCCATTGCGCAACTCCTCGCGAATGCGCTCGTTGATCAGCACGTTGGAATCGATGGCCATGCCCAGCGCCAGCGCCATGGCGGCGATACCGGGCAAGGTCAGCGTGGCCTGCAGCATCGACAGAATGGCCACCAGAAGAACGAGGTTCACCGCCAGCGCGAGGCTGGAGAACACGCCGAACATTGCGTAGTAGATGCACATGAACACCACGATGACCAGGAAACCCCAGATCACGCTGTTGAAGCCTTGCTCGATGTTCTGCTTGCCCAGGCTCGGGCCCACCGTGCGCTCTTCGATGATGTCCATCGGTGCGGCGAGCGAACCGGCCCGCAACAGCAAGGCGGTATCGTGCGCTTCTGCCGTGGACATGGCGCCGCTGATCTGCACTTGGCCTCCACCAATCTCGGTGCGGATGACGGGCGCGGTCACGACCTTGCCCTTGCCCTTTTCGAACAGGATGATGGCCATGCGCTTGTTGATGTTGGCGCCGGTCACATCACGGAAGATACGGGCACCCTTGGAATCGAGCCGGAGGTGAACAGCGGGTTGGCCGTTGTTGTCAAAGCCGGCTTGCGCGTCGGTGAGGTTTTCGCCGGTCAGAATGACTTCGCGTTTGACGATCACGTCACGGCCATCGGTCGAGGGGTAGCGCTCGGCCCCGAACGGCACCGGGCCCGTTCCACGCTCTGCCGACCGCCCTTCAGCGCTTTCGTCCACGAGCCTGACCTGCAATGTGGCGGTACGACCGATGATGTCCTTGGCCTTGGCCGTGTCTTGCACGCCAGGGAGCTGCACCACGATCCGGTCGGCACCTTGCTGCTGGATCACCGGCTCGGCCACGCCGAGTTCGTTGACCCGGTTGTGCAGCGTCGTGATGTTCTGCTTGAGGGCCTGCTCCTGAATGGTTCTGGCCGACTCGGGGCGCAGGCTGGCGACCACCGTGGCACCGCCATCGCCGGCTTGTTCGTCGAGCGTGAGATCCGAGAAGTCCTTGTCGATCAGCTTGCGGATTTCTTCTGCGGTTTCAGCGTCCCGAGCCTGGATGGTGATGGTCTGGCCCTTGAGCGTCATACCGTTGTTGCGGATGCGGGCCTCCCGCATCGCCGTGCGCAAGTCGCCGACAAACGCGTCCGAGCGCTGGTCCAGAGCCGCCTGCATGTCGACTTGCAGCATGAAGTGCACACCACCCCGAAGATCGAGGCCGAGGTACATCGGCTGCGCGTTCAGGGATCGCATCCATTGCGGCGCCAGTGGCTCCAGGTTCACCGCGACCAAAAAGTCAGGCTCCTGGCTGGCTTGATTCAGGCCGGCGTCGATCACGTCCCTGGCCTTGAGCTGGGTGTCTTCGTCGGCGAACCTCGCCTTGATCGAGTTGCCTTCGCGCGCGATGTTGACGGCCTGGATGCTCTTGGCTTCCAGCAGGGACGCCACCTGCGTCACGGTGTTGTCGTCCACCACGACGGTGGAGCTGGCACTCGAGACTTGAACCGACGGCGCCGAACCAAACAGGTTGGGTGCGGCGTACAAGAGGCCGACGACGAGCGCCACGGCGATGATGGCGTATTTCCAGAGCGGGTATCGGTTCATGGCGGGCGGGGACTGATGGGTCCGTACAAACGCGTGGGTTTCAGGTGCGGGGCCAGCCGGCTGGCCGGCACGCATTGCTCTCGCAAGCGAGGTTGGAGCGTTGCCAGCCGGTTTTGTTCAAACCAGCCGGTGCGCTCCGGCTTTCGCTCAGGGCTTGAGCGTGCCCTTGGGCAGCACCTGAACCACGGCGGTGCGCTGCATCTGCACCACCACGTTCTCGGCCACTTCAACGCTCACATAGGTTTCTGCAACCTTGGTGACCTTGCCCACAACGCCGCCAGCGGTCACGACTTCATCGCCTTTGGCCAGGGCTTCGATCATGGCCTTGTGCTCTTTCTGGCGCTTCATCTGAGGGCGAATCATGATGAAGTACAGGACACCGAACATGGCGATCAGTGGCAGGAAGCTCATCAGGGAACCGGCGGTGTCGCCACCGGCAGCAGCCGTCTGGGCGTAGGCAGAGGAAATAAACACTGGATAACTCCGTTGGACTTGAATCGTTCATTCACGACCCTGGCTGTCCGAGCGGCGCGCAGCAACGCACCGACCAAGCCAGCTTGGCCGAATCCAGCATTGTAAAGCGCGGGGCCCGACCGCCAACCGGCACGGCCCAAGAGTCCCGCGCATCAGAAAGGGCGAGGCGGGAGTGCTGCCTCGTCACTGGCCAGGCGCCCAGGCCTGCAACTGGGCATCCCGCTCCCGCCGTGCCGCTGCCAAGGCCCGGGCTTTGACATGCCCGAAACCCTTCACTGAAGAAGGCCAGCCCAGCAACGCCATGGCCTGGGCGTGCCGCTCCTCCGTGAGGCTGGCGACGACCAGATTCACGTCCGACAGGTAGTCTTCCAGGAGTTTGCGCTCACTTTTACGCTCTTCTGTGCGCCCAAAGACATCCCAGAAGGTGCCTCGCAGGCCTTTGAGGCCAGCCAGCCAACGCATGGCCGTGAAGGTGCCAGGGCCGTATTTCTTCTTGATGGGGTGGCCCGTGACAGGGTCGTGGCGGGACAGCATCGGCGGCGCCAGATGGACCGATAGCTTGATGTTGCCCTCGAACTGGCTGGCCACTTTCTCCAGGAAGGCCGGGTCAGTGTGCAGGCGGGCGACTTCGTATTCGTCCTTGATGGCCATGGCTCGGAACAGCTCGCGGGCCACCCGTTCGGTCAGCGCCGTTTTACCCATGGGGGCTTCCACTTGCCGCACCCGGTCCACCATGGACTGGTATTGCCTGGCGTATTCGGCGTCCTGGTAGTCGGTGAGGTAAGCGAAGCGGCGAGCCACCACGTCTTCCAGCGACTCGCGCTTGTGCACCTGAATCACCTGTGTCTGGCCACCGGCCTTTTCCAGCAGGGTTTGCATGGCGGCGGGGTCGCTCGCTGCGCGTCGCCCCCAGTCGAACGCCACCAGGTTTTGTGCCACCGCCACATTGTTCAGCTCGATGGCGCGGTGCAGGGATGCCAGCGACAGCGGTACCCAGCCACGCTGCCATGCGTAGCCGAGCATCATGGGGTTGGTGAAGATGGAGTCGCCCATCAGGCGGCTGGCGGCCACCTCGGCATCAAACAGCCCCACGGCGTCTTCGCCCAGCAGTTCGGTCACCGACTCGGTGCACTGGGCCGCCGGGTTCTGCCACTGCGGGTTTTTCACAAAGGCCGCGGTGGGCGTGGCGTCCACATTCAGTGCCACATGGCTGCGGCCGCGCCGCACGCGCAGCAGCGTCTCGCTGTTGGCCACCACAATCGGGTCGCAGCCGATCACCAGGTCGGCCGAGGCCGCTGCCACACGGGTGGTGCGGATTTGCTGCTGGGTCTTGCCAATGAGGATGTGGCTCCAGGTAGCGCCACCTTTCTGCGCTAGGCCAGCTGCGTCCTGCGTGACGATGCCCTTGCCTTCAATGTGCGCGGCCATGCCGAGCAACTGTCCGATGGTGATGACACCGGTGCCGCCCACGCCAGCGACGATGATGCCCCAGGCCTGCTCATCCAGTGCAGGCAAGTCCGGCTCTGCCGGTTCAGCGCCAGCCCAGGCAAAGCCCGCCGCATCTTTCTTGCTTTTCTTGAGCTGTCCGCCCTCCACACTGACAAAGCTGGGGCAGAAGCCCTTCACGCAGGAGTAGTCGAGGTTACAGGTGCTCTGGTTGATGCGGCGCTTGCGACCCAGCGGCGTCTCCAGCGGCTCGACCGACAAGCAGTTGGACTGCTCGCTGCAGTCACCACAGCCTTCGCACACCGCTTCGTTGATGACGATGCGCTCGGTGGGTGTGACCATGGTGCCGCGCTTGCGGCGGCGGCGTTTTTCGGTGGCACAGGTCTGGTCGTAAATGATGACCGTCGTGCCTTCGATCTCGCGGAATTCGCGCTGGATGGCATCGAGCCGATCGCGGTGCTGGATGGCAATGCCATCCGGGATGCCCACCACGCCAGCGTACTTTTCAGGTTCGTCGGTGACGATGGTGATGCGTGCCACGCCTTCGGCCCGCATGCTTTGCGCGATCTGCACCACGCTGTGGCCTTCGGGGCGCTCGCCCACTTGTTGGCCACCGGTCATGGCCACGGCGTCGTTGTAGAGGATCTTGTAGGTGATGTTCACACCCGCTGCAATGCTCTGGCGAATGGCCAGGATGCCGCTGTGGAAGTAGGTGCCATCGCCCAGGTTGGCAAAGATGTGTTTGTCTTTGGTGAAAGGCTGCTGCCCCACCCATGGCACGCCTTCGCCACCCATCTGGGTGAAGCCCTCGGTGCTGCGGTCCATCCAGATGGTCATGAAGTGGCAGCCAATGCCGGCCATTGCACGAGAGCCTTCCGGCACTTTGGTGGACGTGTTGTGCGGGCAGCCCGAGCAGAACCAGGGCTGGCGCTGGGCGTCGGCATTGCCCGAAACCACCACCTGGGTTTCGCGCTCCTGCGCGTCCAGCATGTTCAGGTGGCGCTCCATGCGCTCAAGCACATCCGCAGGTGGGTCGAAACGGCGCAAGCGCTTGGCAATGGCACGGGCAATCAGGCGCGGTGTCAGATCGGCATTGGCCCTTAGCAGCGTGTTGCCCGTGGGGTTGGGCATGGACCATTCGCCACCGGTGTGGTCAGCGCCGGCTTCGTCGAATTTGCCCAGCACGTCGGGGCGAACGTCTGAGCGCCAGTTGTAGAGCTCTTCCTTGAGCTGGTATTCAATGACCTGGCGCTTTTCTTCCACCACCAGAATTTCGCGCAACCCGGTCGCGAACTCGCGCGTGGTCTGCGCTTCCAGCGGCCAGACCACACCCACCTTGTGCAGGCGAATGCCCAGACGCCGGCAGGTTTCGTCATCCAGCCCAAGGTCGAGCAGGGCCTGGCGGGTATCGTTGTAGGCCTTGCCGCTGGCGATGATGCCGAAGCGATCGTTCGGGCCTTCGATGACGTTGTGGTTGAGGCGGTTGGCGCGGATGTAGGCCAGCGCGGCGTACCACTTGTAGTCGAACAGGCGGGCTTCCTGCTCCAGCGCGGCGTCGGGCCAGCGCACGTGCACTCCGCCGGGCGGCATCTCGAATTCCGGCACCACAATCTGCACCCGCTCCGGGTCGATCATGGCCGTCGCGCTGGACTCCACGATCTCCTGAATCGTCTTCATGCCGGCCCACACACCGGCAAAGCGGCCGAGGGCAAACGCATGCACGCCCAGGTCCAGGATTTCCTGCACGCTGGCCGGAAAGAACACCGGCAGGCCACAGGCCTTGAAGATGTGGTCGCTCTGGTGCGCAGCGGTGGAGCTTTTGGCCACATGGTCATCACCGGCCACGGCGATCACGCCGCCCCAGGGTGTGGTGCCGGCCAGGTTCGCGTGCTTGAACACGTCAGCACAACGGTCCACGCCCGGGCCCTTGCCATACCAGATGCCGAAGACGCCATCAAAGCGATTCGTTCCCGGGGGCGCAAAGCCCAACTGCTGGGTGCCCCACAGGGCCGTTGCCGCCAGCTCTTCGTTCACACCCGGCTGGAAAACGATGTTCTGCGCCTGCAGATACTTCTGCGCTTTTTGCAGTGCCTGATCGTAGCCCCCCAGCGGGGAGCCACGGTAGCCACTGATGAAGCCGGCGGTGTTCTTGCCAACCAGGGCATCGCGCTGGCGCTGCAACATGGGCAGCTTGACCAGCGCCTGTATGCCGCTCATGAAGGCGCGGCCGTGGTCGAGTGAATATTTGTCGTCGAGGGTGACGGTTTCCAGCGCTTTGCGGATGTGCTCTGGCAGTGGGGCATTCATGGGGCAACTCTCCTGTTGAGAAAGGTGGGGCTGTCCGCGAGCCACCTTGTGGGCAGGCGCGGCCTGTGCCCTACATGCAGCAAAGTTTATGCCGTGTGGGGCGACAAGAGATTGCGAAATCTCTCCGTGATTACCCGCCAATCAGAAATATTCTTTCTACAATTGGCCAATTATGGAAATATTGGATAAGTTCGATCTGGCCATCCTGCAAGAATTGCAAACCGATGGGCGCCTGACCAATGCCGAACTGGCCCAAAGGGTCGGCTTGTCGGCCGCACCTTGCTGGCGCCGCGTTCGGGCACTGGAAGAAGCGGGGTTCATTCAGGGATATCGCGCCATCCTCAGCCGCGACAAGCTGGGGCTGGGGGTGCTTGCATTTGTGAGGCTGGATGCAGAGCGCAACAGCGGAGACGTGACGCGGCGGCTGGAGGCCGCGATTCTGGCCATCCCCGAAGTGGTGTCATGCCATTACATCAGCGGTGCGGGCACGTTCGAGTTGCATGTGGTGTGCACCGACCTCGAGCATTTCAGCCGTTTGGCGCGCGAGGTGCTGATCAACCTGCCCAATGTAAAGGACATGCACACCAGCTTTTCGCTGGGCGAGGTCAAGGCTGGTGGTGCCTTGCCACTGGGGCATCTGGGCAGCTCCCACGGCGGCACGCGACGCTGAGCCCGTCTGGCCCGGGCATGGCCCCGGAACCGGTATCAGGCTTGTGCGAGTCCGGGCAGACCCAGCCCCATCCACACCAGTGCAGCGGCCAGTATGAACTGGCCCAGTTTGCGCCCCCAGTGGTTCTTTTGCGCGGTATAGATGGGACGGCGGCGCGCGCCATCCAGTGAGATACGTGTCATCTGGCATTCCCCGTCACTGCCTTGCAGTCGATGACCCAGACCTTAATGCCCGGGCAAACCCAGCAAAGCGCAGAAATACGCCGCAGAAACCACGCTGCTCCTCTGACAGCGCCGCCCATGCGGAGCCGGAAGGCACTTGTTCGGCCATTGCGCTGAAATCTTGAGCGCCGCAGTCAGGCGAGACAGGGTTTCGGCCATTGTTCATGTGAACAAAAAGTACCCGCGACGGCACGCAGAGGCTCAACTTGAGGATTTTTTTGTGCGACGCGTCACGAAACATCGAGTCATTTACCCGAATCCACTCCTAAGGCTTTGAAATTCGTGACTTTTTTGATTGTTCTGCAGCCACACCAGCCCTACTATCTCAACATCGAATGACCCCGGGGGCACCTCTCAAATGCCCACAAAAGTCTTCAATTCCGGACCAACTCCATTTTTTTGCACTTCCCGAAGGAGGTCACACCATGAAAAAGCACATCGCTCTCGCCGCCCTGGCCGCTGCCACCCTCGCAGCGCCCATGATGGCTTCGGCAGAGTCCACCGTTCGCAATGGCAATGGCGACGCCACCGCCCGCCTGAACTTCCGCGTGGTGGTTCCACGCGTCCTGTTCCTGGGTGTGGGCACCGGCGCCGGGAACATTGGCGACGCCACCACCCGCGTCAACACGGTCGACCGTCTGACCTTCAACATTCCGTCGGCTGACGTGGGCAACGGCGTCGGCACGGCAGCACAGGTGGTGGACGTGCGCGTCAAAGGCAACAGCGGCCAGATTGCTCTGGCGGCGAATTCGGGCTCTCTCGGCCCGACCAATGCCACGTCTGACGTGATTCCATGGGGCGACTTCACGATGAGTTCGTCTGACGCGACCAATCTGGCCGTGCCCGCCGTCGGCACTTCCATCAACGTGGCACCCGACTCGGCTGGCGGCAAGTTGACCGAACGTGTTGCGCAGTGGAGCTTCAGCTACAACAACACCGCAGCGATTCCGGCCGGCCGCTACGACGGACAGATCACCTACACCGCATCTGCACCATGATCGCAGGCAACGCCTGAACGACCTGAAAAGGGCTGCGCAAAGCAGCCCTTTTTTCATGGCATGGCTTGCCGCCTGTGTGACCTTTCACGCCCACTGTCGTTCTTGCGCAAAGTCAGTCCCTGCACACCGGGGAAACGCGCTATGGTTGAGGCAAAGGGTATTTCATCGGTGGGCTGACCGTGCCCGCCGCTTCCTGCGCCGCCACGTGACAACGCAGCTTGAGGTCTTGATCATTCGCCCCAAACGTCAACCGATTGCCCCCCAGCGCATACGCAGCAAGCCCGGACGCTCTCCACGCGTCTGCCGGCTGACGCTGGCCATCGGTTTTGCCGTCACTGTCGTGCTGCCCGGAATCGCTTCTGCCTGGGAAATACAGCTGCAGGCGGCGCCCCGCCGGGTCTTTCTTTCCGTGGGCAACGGCAGCTTCGAAGCGGACAGCGGCACGGTCAACCTGGTGCAGGTCGATATTCCCATGGGACAAGTGGGCAGCGGCGTGCCTCTGACCATGAGCAGCGACAGCACACAATCGCGAAGCCCGCTGGACAACTACCTGACCTGCCCGGACCCGAGCTCGCAAGTCCTCATCGGAGCGTCCTACCGACGACGCTTCGGCTTCGAACCTGCCGAGGCCACCTTGCGGGTGACCGCGCCGGCCTTCCTGGTGAACGGGGCCGGAGACACCATACCCATCAACGAAATCAGCTGGACGGTGTCAGCGCCGGGCAGCGGATCGCCGGGCATCATCCCGGCCGGTACTTTCACACCAGGCACACAGACCCTGACCACGGTTCGTGCCAACCGTTACATCGAAAACTGCCACTCGTTCCACTTCGCCAACAGCGCTTTGCGCGCCGCCGGCACGTACACCGGGCAGGTCACCTACACCATCAGCAGCCCCTGAGAATGATGACCATGCTCCAGACTCTCCGCCTTGCCTGCAGCCGCCTCCACCCCAAGCAGATGGTGGTGACCGCACTCGCTGCCATGGCATGGGGCCTGGCTGGCATGGGCCATGCAGCCAACCCCGTCACACTCGACGATTCGCGCACACAGACGGTACCGCCCGACGTGCAGATGCAATGGCGCCCGCAAACACCTGAGAATCCCACGGGTGGCATGCAGGCGTGGTTGCGCGTGAATGTGCATCTGGACACCAGCCAGTGGAGAGGGCAGAACGTGCGCGTCTACCTGGCCCTGCCCCCGGATGACCGAAGTCGCGTCGAAGCATCATGGACAGGAACCGGGCGCTTGCGCGATGGTACGGTTTATTCTGGCGAGCGAACCCTGATCTACGCTGGCACCATCAGTGCGAATGCGCTCACCGACCAGTGGACCCTGCGCCTGCGCACGGGCACCGACTGGCAAAGCAATGCACGCCGCCTGCAGTTCAGGTTTGAACTGGAGCCCAACTGAATGCCCGTCGGCGCCAAGCCTGCTTCGACCACTCTGCTCTTCCCTTGACTTTGCCCATGCTGACGCCCTTTGCCGCTCCTTTCGCCAGACGCCCGCATCTCCTTCGCTGCATGGGCCAGCCTTCCACGCCGCTCTTGTCCGTGCTCGGCAGTGGTCTGACGGCCTTGGCACTGTGCTTCTCGCCAGTGCCGGCCAAGGCACAGGGGTTTGCTGCCTATGTGTCGCCGCCGCGATTCGAGTTCGCTGTCGAGCCGGGCCAGCGCTCGCGTCAGGTCATCGAGATCCAGCATGTGGGACAGCAAAAAGGCAATTACCGCATCTACACGGCTGACTGGACGCTCGGACCCGACTATTCGGTGAATTTCTCCAACGAGCTGGCCGCGGACAGTTGCCGCCCCTGGGTGGCCATCGAGCGCAAGCAGCTCACCCTCAACCCGGAAGACAAATACCGGTACCGATTTGAAGTGGCCCCACCAGCCGACGCTCCTGCCCGCGAATGCCGGTTCGCCATCATGATCGAGGGCATCGACACCACGCAAGTTCAGCAAGGCGCCATCAGTTTTCCGGTCAGTGGCCGCATTGGCGTGATCGTCTATGCCCGCATCGGTGGTGCTGCCCCGGTGCTCGAGCTGGTCAGTGCCAGCGCGCTGCCTGGCAAAGACGCCGCAGGCGTGGCGCTGGCCGTGCGCAACACCGGTAACGCCCACGGTCGCCTGATCGGGTTCGTCAATGGCAGCGATGCCCAAGGGCAGTCGATGGAACTGGCGCCAGCTGATTTGCCGATCCTCCCTGGCGAGACCCGGACAATCCCCCTGCAGGCAGTCGCTTCCGAAGAAGGCAAGCGGGCACCCAGAATAGAGTTTCCGATCCAGATCCGGGGGGCGCTGGAATGGGGCGATGGACAGACATTGCCACTGGAGGCAACGGTCGCCCCATGACATGGGAAGGCGCTCTGGACATGCGCTTGCGCCGGATCTTCTGCGCGCTGGTTTGCCTGCCACTGAGCACGGTCGCTCTCGGAGACCAGAGCACCGCCAATGCATCGGCCTCCAGCCGCCCTCGCAGTGCCGATGCCACGGGGTCTTACGAAGACAAGGTCATCGAAGGCCTGGCGGACGGAACCGCCAGCAACCAGAATGATGAAGGCGACGAAGCGCCTCTCTATGACCGAAGCGGCTGGCCCCGGTACTTGCAGCTGGAGACCCGAATGGGCACCCGGCCATTTGACAGCCAGCACCGGTCCACTACCGGCTTCTCGGCTCAGGGCATGCTGGAGACGCCTGCCCACGGCGTCCTGACCGTCAATGGCGCATGGTCAACTGCCGACAGCAGCGGCTCAAGTGCCACCGGTGGCGGCACCGACCCCGGCACGCTGACCCTGCGTCAGACGGCAGTTCCGATGGGCGAAGGCGCACTGCTGAATCTGGAGGCGGGCATCGGGTACCCCAACCAGGTTCCCTTGATGCAGCTGCCTTCACGCATCACCCTGCCCTCTCCCGTTCAGCGAGGCGCACAGATCGAATGGGTCGGCAGCGACAACCGTTACCAGCTCGATGCACGTGTCGGCCAGCCGGGCATCCTCGGCACCGGCCCCAGCGAGAGTTTCACCCGATATCCCGGCCGGCGCACCGGTTTGGCGGCGCAGTGGCGCTGGGGGACGATTCATGCAACAGCACCCGGTGCGAGCGAAGCAGATGACGGCGGCAGCATACTCCCGTCTCCCTATGCACGCCTGCCCGGCTGGACAATGGCGTGGCAGCTTGAAGCGGCCCGGGGTGTGCTGGCACCCATCACGATTCAGGCGTCGCCCGCCAATGTTGCGGACGACAGCAGCCGACTGACCGACGCCCGTTCGCAGCTGGTGGCGCTTCGTCATGAGCAACGCAACTGGGCGGTGCAGGCCAAATGGCTTGTCGGCCAGTCAACCGCATTGGAGAGCAACAGCACAAGACAGGCCGCCTGGATCGACGCCGAATGGCGGGAAGGGCCTCGCAACCACAGCCTGGGCATTTACCGGCTGGACCCTGGTCTGTCCTGGGGGGGCCAGGGTCTGGCCAACGATTTGCAAGGGGTCTACTACCGGGGCGGCTGGCGTCGCCGGCAGTGGTCTGCCGATGGCTCCTTTGACTGGCTCAAATCCATCTCAGGCCTTCGAGACGATGGCTGGTACGTCACCCTCAGTGGACAGCGACGCCTCAATTCACGCCACTACATCAGTGGTGGCTTCAATGCCCGTCAGTTCAGTACCCGGGCCTGGGCAAGCTATGCCGATTGGCGAACGAGTCACGACTGGGGCAACTCCGGACTGCGGCTCGATCTCTACGGCGGCGAACCCGAAGCGGAGCACAGCACCACGCTCACCTACGATCAGGACTGGAAGACACCTGTGGGCTGGTCACTGGGGACTTCCCTTGGTGTTTCCAGAATTGAGGACAAAGTGCAGTTGACGCAGGACACCGTCACCGCTTTGGCGATCTCTGCGAGTGGCCCGTTGGGGCGACGTGCCGAATGGGGAACATCTCTCTCGCTGGAGCAGTCACGGCTCGACCGTCAACGCAACCACAACGTCAGCATCAACGCCAGCTGGGCCATCAATCATCGTTGGCGACTGACGGCCAACTACACGCGCCAGGTCGGGCAAAGCCGGGTTCGAAACAGCCTCGACCCCTTGGCCACGCCATCGTTCACCCGTCTCACCACCACCGATGACCTCACCTATTACGTCGGGTTGAGCTACACATTCCAGGCTGGCAGCCGCTTGCTTCCCATCGGCGGGCCGGCCAGTGACGGCGGCGGGCGCGTGGTTGGCGTGGTGTTCTTTGACGCCAATGGCAGTGGTCGTCAGGAGGCGAGCGAAGCCGGTGTGCCGGGCATACCCGTCATGATCGACAACCGCTACGCCGTGCTGACCGATGAGCAGGGCAAGTTTGAGTTTGCGCTGGTCTCGCCCGGCGCGCATGCCATCACGGTTCGCAGCGACACGTTGCCCCTGCCGTGGCGGGCGCCCGAGCTCAACGATGGGCAAGTCCCGGTTTCCGTACAGCTGCGCGGCGAGCACAAAGTGTTTGTCGGGGTGATCCGGGACTGACAAGGCCATGCCCGCCAACGCCCGCCCGACTCCCCGGCGTGAAGCGCTTCACGCTAGGCGGCCAAACATGTCCTGACGGCTGATGCACGGCAGAACTGGCGGCATTTCACGCTTCATTTCCTGCTTTAGCCTCCGATACAGGAGGCATGCCTGCCGTCTTTCGCTCCATTCTTGCCCGCATCCAGTCCGCCGCCGTTGGCTTGACGCTGGCGGTGCCGCTGAGTCTGGTCTTTGCACCATCCGCGCAGGCAGATGCCCAGCTCGCCCAGGGCGGCAACGGCAGCGCAAGCGCAAGCCTCAATATCCGGGTCATCATCCCCGCCGTGATGCGACTGCTGGAGAACAGCCACCCGAGGCAGTTGACCGTGGGCCCGGACGGTAGCAGCGCTGGTATGCAACGCCTGGTGGTCATGTCCAACATGAAACGCGGCTTCTGCGTCTCCCTCAGCCGCCCGGCCGGCATGGAAGGCGCCTGGCAGCTGCGCCAGCTCGACAGCTCACCCGTCTATGTACAGGCGGTGGCACAAGGCTACAAGGTCTGCACCATGCGCCCGGGGCGGTACACCCTGGAGCTGGAACACAGCTTCACGCCTGCCCAAGCCGATCCGGCACAGAAGATCGCCAGCCTGCCCTGGCCGGTCCAGACCGACGTCAACGCCATCTGAGGTCTCTCCGGGGTTTGAGTCGCTAATATTGCAGCGCACCATTTTGCGCGCGCCAAGCGCCCGAAACAGCCCCAGATTCGACCATCAGGCCCCTTCGTGGCGCACCACCATGCCCTTGCTTGCAGTTGACTCATTTCGTAAGTAGATGCTACGAATGACACAGCAAACAAACAAGTGAATTCGCAGTCTGAACGAGATTCAAATTTAAAAAATAACAAAATCAACAAGTTGAGATCACAGGAAATCTCAGCCTACAAATCGCCACAGTATCAAATAGTTCTTTAGAACTACTGTCTACGCAGGTTTCAGCGCTATTGTGTGCGTAAGTTGGCAGTTAGATGCCGATCTGGCACATCACTTGCAGAACAAATTACAACTAAAGGGTGCACCACATTGGGGAAAGGTGCCCATCACGGTTTGTGACAGTGCAAGGTAGAAGTTTTCAAGGTAAACGACTACGCTGCGATGCAACAAGCCATCAACTGCAAGTACCGGCCGCGAGGCCAGAGTTCACTCTGGAGGACCACCGTATGACTGCCACAGCACCACTGGCCACAGGCCATTTCCGCCCCCCCGGCCCATTGCGCCATCCGGGTTCCCCCTGCGATGCAGCTGCCCAAGCGCTGACGACAAAGCGTTGAGCCGCCGGCCGGGCAAGAGCCCCGGCCACACCATTCCCACTCACTCTCCGTACGAGCCGGATCGACCTTCGACCGGCTCGCGATGTTCTGTTTTTTGGTGAAAGAGGTATCGACATGAGCACGGTGCGCATCAGCAGAAAGCAAGAGGTCTTCAAGCGATCCGGCGACCGCGCGGCGCAGCGGGGCGAGACGGTCGTGCCGCTTCGCAATCATCAGGATCTCGCACGGGTACTGGCGCCATGCAAAGAGCTGGCAGCCCGGCAGCAATGGGTCAAGGCCTGGCTGATGCTCAATGACGTTCTGGTCATGGCCGCCTGCTTTGTGGCCAGTCGCCTGCCACTGGTGCTGCGCGGCGAAGGCTCCATGGCTGCCACATCGAGCGCCTGGTGGACCCACAACGGAGAGCTGCGCACCACGCTGTTTGCGGGCGTTGTGATGGCCATGGTCGCCTGGATGTGGGCGGTACAGGGCCAGTACACCGCTACCCGCCGCAAACCCTGGTGGGATGAAGTTCGCCAGATCATGAATGTGGTGGTGGCTGCCGCCTTGCTGGATGCCCTGATCATGTACATGGCCAAATGGCCGCTCTCGCGGCTCTGGACGGGGTTCACCTGGGCACTGATCCTCGTCATGCTGCCCATCTCCCGCCTGCTGGCGCGTCACTGGTTGCTCAAAGCCGGCATGCTGACCCAGCCCTATGTCCTGATCGGCAAGCCGCAGGACGTCGAACAGGCTGCTGCCGCCCTGGCATCCGAGCCGCTTATGGGGTACAAGCCGGTCGCCGTGGTCTGTCCCGATCCAGGTGAGCGAAGAGTGAGGCTCAAAGGAGGCAAGGTCTTCGCGCCCACAGCATTGACCCCCGAAGTTCGCTCGTTTCTGGCCACACCAGGCCACTACCAGATCGTCGGCGTCATGGGCGCGGAAGGCAATGCATGGCTTCGCGAACTGGCACAGGATCTCATGCTCACCCGAGATGACTTCGTCATCGTGCCTGCGCTCAATGGCCTGCCCATCTACGGCATGGCGGTGTCGCATTTCTTCAGCCACGAAGTGTTGTTGCTCAGGGCCAGAAACAACCTCAACCGACGTGCCCCTCAGGCGCTCAAGCGCATGCTGGACATCGTGGGGGCATCTCTGCTGCTCATCGCACTTTCCCCACTGTTCGCCTATGTGGGTTACCGGATCCGACGCGAAGACAAAGGTCCTGTCTTCTTTGTCCAGAAACGTGTCGGCCGGGACGGCAAGGAGTTTGACTTCATCAAGTTCCGCAGCATGGTGACCAATGCGGATGCCGCGCTGGAGTCGTGGAAAAAGACCAACCCAACGCTTTGGGAAGAGTACCGGCAGAGCAATTTCAAGCTGGCAGCAGACCCACGCATCACACCCATCGGACGCCTGATCAGGCGAACCAGTATTGACGAGCTGCCGCAGCTGATCAACGTGCTGCGGGGCGACATGAGCCTGGTCGGACCTCGCCCGCTGCTCTCGCGTGAGCTGGGCGAATACGGCAACAGCGTGGCCGCCTACAACAAGGCCAGGCCGGGCATCACCGGGCTTTGGCAAATCAGCGGTCGAAGTGCAAGCACGTTCGCACACCGCATTGCCATGGACCTCTGGTACGTGCGTAACTGGTCGCTCTGGTACGACCTGGTGATCATGCTCCGGACCGTCCGTGTCGTGCTCCGCCAGGAAGGCGCGTGTTGAGCCAGGGACTCTTGTCCTCTCCACCCGATGTCTTTTCAACTTCCTTGAAGAAAGCCCGCTCCATGATCATTCCTGTCATTCTTTGCGGCGGTTCGGGAACGCGCCTCTGGCCTCTGAGCCGCAAGAGCTACCCCAAGCAGTTCGTCCCGATCATTGGCGGCAAGAGCCTGCTGCAACTGACTGCCGAACGTGTCGCGCCCCTTGGGCCTCAGCTCATGCTGGTGGCCGCGGAGGCGCACCGCTTCCTCGTCGCCGAAGCACTGCAGTCCATCGACAGTCCGACCCAGGCGATCCTGGAACCGAAGGGCCGAAACACGGCTGCCGCGATGGCACTGGCCGCATTGCAAGCAGCCCATATCGGCCAGAAAGACGCCTTGCTGCTGTTCTGTCCTGCCGATCATCACATCCCCGATGCCGAGTCGTTCAGGGATTGCATCGGCGGCGCCATTCCTGCGGCAGAGGGCGGCGCCATCGTGACGTTCGGCGTTGGCCCCAGCTTTCCAAGCACTGCCTATGGCTACATTGAAGCTGGCGATCCGCTGCCTGGACAAAGCCATGCGCTCCGGGCCGTTCGCTTCATCGAGAAGCCGGATGCAGGCACAGCGCAAGACCTTCTCCTGCTAGGTTCGTTTCTCTGGAATGCCGGCATCTTTCTTTGCCGCGCAGACACGCTGATCGCGGCACTGCACCGGCATGCCCCCGACATTCTCGCGGCCTGCCAGGCAGCGTTGCCCGAGAGCGCACCTGCCGAGCAGTTACCCCAGTCGCAAAAAGACTTGTACTGGGTGCGGCCGGCGAGCACCGCCTTCGAAGCCTGCCGATCGCAAAGTTTCGACTACGCGGTCATGGAACATCACGACAGCGTGGCTGTTGTCCCGTTCAAGGGATCATGGAGCGACGTCGGATCATGGAACGCTGTGGCCGACCTGGCGCCGGCAGACGAGCGAGGCAATCGCATCGAAGGCATGGGATACGCCATCGACGCCAGCAACACCTTCGTCCATGCGCCTTGCCGACCAGTGGTGGCCCTTGGCACCCGCGACTTGCTGATCGTCGACACACCCGATGCCTTGTTGGTCACGGACCGCGATCACGCTGAAGCGGTCAAGACCGCCGTGAGCCTTCTGGAAGGTGAGGGATGCACGCAAGCCGTCACCCACCGCAAAGTGGCTCGCCCCTGGGGCTGGTACGACAGCATCGACATGGGTGAGCGGTTCCAGGTCAAGCGCATCGGCGTCAAACCGGGTGCCAGCCTCAGCCTGCAAAAGCATCACCACCGCGCCGAGCACTGGATTGTGGTCAAAGGCACTGCTGAAGTTCAGTGCGGCGAAGAGAGATTCCTGCTCACCGAGAACGAATCGACCTACATCCCCATCGGCGCCACACACCGTTTGCACAACCCGGGAAAGCTCGAGCTCGAAATGATCGAAGTGCAGTCGGGCGCCTACCTGGGTGAAGACGACATTGTCCGGCTCGAGGACACCTACGGCCGAACAGAGACCAGCAAGACATGAGCGCACAAACCTCTGCCGAACACGATTCACGCATTTACGTCGCCGGTCATCGTGGCATGGTCGGGTCAGCCATCGTGCGCCATCTCCTCTCGCACCAGGGCGTTTCACCCGAGCGCCTCGTCACGCGTAGCCACGCAGAGCTGGATTTGACCGACCAGGCTGCCGTGCGACGCTTCTTCGCACAGGAGAAGCCCGACCAGGTCTATCTCGCTGCCGCCAGGGTCGGTGGCATTCACGCCAACAACACCTACCCCGCCGCTTTCATCTACGAGAACCTGATGATCGAAGCCAACGTCATCGACGCGGCGTTTCGCAGTGGCGTGAAGAAGCTGCTGTTTCTGGGCAGCAGCTGCATATACCCCAAGCTGGCCGAGCAACCGATGGCAGAACAGGCCTTGCTCACCGGCGCACTCGAGCCCACCAACGAGCCATACGCCATCGCCAAGATCGCAGGCATCAAGCTCTGCGAAAGCTACAACCGCCAATACGGTGAAAGCCACGGCATCGACTATCGCAGTGTGATGCCCACCAACCTTTACGGGCCTGGCGACAACTATCACCCGGAGAACAGCCACGTCATCCCCGCCCTGATCCGGCGCTTTCACGAGGCCAGGATGGCAGGTGCCGCCAGCGTCGCGATATGGGGCACAGGAACCCCCCGCCGGGAGTTTCTCTACGTCGACGACATGGCTGCGGCCAGCGTACACGTCATGCAACTGACGCCTGACGCATACCGGCAGCAGACGCAACCCATGCTCAGTCACATCAATGTGGGGTGTGGCAACGACCTGACCATCTCCGAACTGGCCCGGCTGATCGCGCAGGTGGTCGGCTTCAAAGGCGATATCGCATTCGACACCAGCAAACCAGACGGTGCACCACGCAAGCTGATGAACAGCGCCCGGCTTCTTGCCCTTGGTTGGCAGCCTGCAGTGGATCTCGCAAAGGGGCTGGCTCTGGCATACGACGACTTTCTTCAACAAACCGGCGAGGCTCGATGACCATGACTGACACGACCAACGCGAAGCGTAAAGTGGCCCTGATCACCGGTGTGACCGGTCAGGACGGTTCCTACCTGGCCGAGTTCCTGCTGGACCAGGGCTATATCGTTCACGGTCTCAAGCGACGCTCGAGCCAGTTCAACACTCAGCGCGTCGACCACATCTATGAAGATCCGCATGTCGAGAACGCTCGCTTCAGGCTGCACTATGGCGACCTCACCGACACGAGCAACCTGATCCGCATTGTTCAGGAAACCCAGCCGGACGAGATCTACAACCTGGCCGCTCAAAGCCATGTGGCGGTGAGTTTCGAAAGCCCTGAATACACAGCCGATGTCGATGCCATCGGGACACTGCGCTTGCTGGAGGCGATCCGCATCCTCGGGCTTGAGAAAAAGACCCGCTTCTATCAGGCCAGCACGTCCGAACTCTACGGACTGGTGCAGGAAATCCCACAAAAGGAAACCACACCCTTCTACCCACGCAGCCCCTACGCAGTTGCCAAGATGTACGCCTACTGGATCGTGGTGAACTACCGCGAGGCCTATGGCATGTATGCCTGCAACGGCATCCTCTTCAATCACGAGTCGCCCAGGCGCGGCGAGACGTTCGTGACCCGCAAGATCACGCGCGGCATCGCCAATATTGCTCAGGGCCTGGAGCCATGCCTCTACATGGGCAATCTCGACGCCAAGCGCGACTGGGGGCACGCGAAGGACTATGTGCGCATGCAGTGGATGATGCTGCAGCAGTCACAGGCCAAGGACTTCGTGATAGCAACAGGCGTTCAGTTCAGCGTTCGCGATTTCATTTCCATGGCGGCCGCGGAAGTGGGCATCAGGCTGACGTTCCAGGGCAAAGGCGTTGAAGAGCACGCCGTCGTCTCTGCCGTCGAGGGTCGCATGGCGCCCGGCGTCAAACCGGGCGACGTCATCGTCCGGGTGGATCCGCGCTACTTCCGTCCGACCGAGGTGGAAACACTGCTGGGCGACCCTTCCAAGGCCGCTCGCGAACTGGGTTGGACCCCACGCATCACCCTGCATGACATGGTGCGGGAGATGATGTTCAACGATCATCAGGAAGCCTTGCGTCACTCGCTCTTGCGAGAGAACGGCTACAAGGTGCCCGTGATGACAGAGCACTGAGCCTGCACATCGGTGACTCACATGGATCACGCAACGCTGCGCCACAGGAAACGGGCTCTGCCTTTCCTCCACGGGAAGGAGGCACGCCAATGAAAGCACATGTCCAGCTTCTTCGCAGGGCAGGCGTCTTCCTGAGTGGCAATGTAGCGGCGCAAGCCATGTCTGCAGTCACCGGCTTGCTGCTGGCCCGCTGGCTGAGTGTTCCCGACTATGCGGTCTACACCGTCTTCATCACGGTCATGGGCGCCATCGCTGTGGTCACGAAGGGCGGCGTCCATCTGGGTTTTACCGGCATTCTGGGGCGTCACTGGCCCAACGCGCACAGGGCGGCGCAGGCGGTGGTCGCCATGACCAGAGTCAGGCGCCGCATCTCGTTCTGGCTACTGCCCCCCATCCTGCTGCTCTCGGCCCTGCTGGTCTATCGCGCCCAGCCAGTGTGGAGTCTGGTGCTGGGTGTGGTCGGCGCTTTGCTTCTTTTCTGGCTGGCGGACATGCGCTCACGCATTGTCGACCAGGTGTTGTTCTTTGCACAGCAGACGGGGCGTGTTCAATGGCTCGACACGGGCCTGGCTGCGCTTCGCCTGCTACTGATTGGCGGGCTCTTCCTGCTTGGCGGCCTGAACATCCATGCCGCACTGGCAGTAGGCGCGCTGATTGCCCTGTTGCGCATTCGTCCGATTCTGCGCTGGGTACAACGCATCGCACCAGCTGGCCCGGCCACTGCTCTTGACGAAGACGTCAGAGAGATCACCTCGAACGCCCGACGCCAGATTCCGGTCGAGCTTTTCTACATCATGCAAGGCCAGGCTGTTCTTCTCACCCTGGCGCTCTGGGGGTCGGCACAGGAAACGGCAGGGTACGGCGCGCTCACCCGGATCGCGCAACTGCTGCTGCCGGTACAAGCATTCACCTATGCCTTCTGCGTGCCCTACTTCGCCAAGGCCCAGGACCGGATCGTCAAACGCTTTTTTCAGCTCGTGTTCATGCTGTCACTGCCAGGCATCACGCTGGCGACCCTGGTGGCGCTGTTCCCCCAATGGGTGCTCATGATCATCGGCCCGAACTACGCCGGGCTGGAAAAGGAACTGCTATGGGCCGCGCTGGCGACCGGCTTCACCAGCATTGCCGGAAATGCATGGAGCCTGGTCGCACACCGGGGCTGGGTCCGCTGGAGCTGGATACAGATACCGATCGGCGCGCTGTGGTGCCTCGTTGCCATCCTCAACCTGCCCCTGGGCTCCATCGCCGGCGCCCTGATCTTCCAAGGTGGATTCGCCATCGGCCTGGTCGCTGCCACAGCTTTGGAACTCTTTTCGCAAACAGGAGCCACGCATGAACGACACAATGCGCAACACACTCTCGGCTAGCGTGATCATTCCCACCTACAAGCGCCTGGACATGCTCCAGCGCTGCCTCCCGGGTGTAGCGGCAATGGACACCACGCCGCGCGAAGTCCTGATCACCTACCGTCCGGAGGCCGATCCGGAAACCACCGCCTGGCTGCTGGATGAGGCCCCCAAACACAGCGACTGGGTGTTGGTGCCATCGCACGAGCCAGGCCAGGTGGCGGCGCTCAATCTGGCACTGAGGCGCGCCAGCGGCGACATCGTGGTGATTTTCGATGACGACGCCATTCCGCGTCGCGACTGGTTGAGCAAGGTCCTGAGCCACTTCCAGTCCGACCCGGGCGTTGGTGGTGTCGGCGGCCGGGACTTTGTCCATGAGCATGGTGGCACGACCCTGTCGCCCGAGCGAAAGGTCGCGGGCATCCGCAACCGCTGGGGGCAGTATCTGGGCAACCACCATCTGGTCGTGGGGGCGCCACGAGAAGTCGATGTGCTCAAGGGATGCAACTGGGCGGTCCGCAGGACAGCCCTGGGCTCGCTTCATTCCGACACGCGGCTGCTGGGCTCGGGCGCACAGTTTGCCAACGACTCCTGGTTCTGCATCAACCTGCGCCAGCATGGATGGAAGCTCGTGCTCGACCCTTCGGCCAACGTCGACCACTACCCTGCCGAAAAGCCCGACCATGCCCGGCACGGATGGAACCGCCTTAAGTGCCACGAGATGACCACCAACAAGGTGTTCTCCGAACTCTATTTCGCCACGTCCTGGGAGCGCACCAAGTATCTGGCCTATTTTGTTCTGAAGGGCACGCGCTACTGCCCTGGCCTGTATTTCCTGGCGCACGGATTGCTCAAGCGTCCACTGCAGCTGCCGGCCATCGCCTGGGGCGGCTGGACGGGCTATGTCAAAGGCTGGCGCATGTGTCACAGGTATGAGCCACCCGGGCAGCCTGCCACGCCCGGGTCGTTGAGCCACTCTGCGGCCTGATTCCATCCGCCACTTTCAGGAAAGTCATGCTTCCCCGCGTATTTGTCGCACACCCCATGTTGCAACACGCCCATCAGATGGCGATGGGTTTGTACGAGCATGGAATGCTGCAGGCCTTCTGGTCGGGCACACCGTTGCTCGGCCCAGGCGAGAGGCCGCCGGCCTGGATGCCGGCCGCGTTCGCACGTCGACTGCGCAGCGTGACCATACCGGCTGCGCTTCGCCGCCACGCCATCTGGACACACCCTGCAGCCAGAACGGCCACCTTGCTGGCCGGGCGCCGCCATGGCAATGAAGACGTGCACCGGATATTCCACGCATTCGACTACTGGGTGGCCAGACAAATCAGCCGCCTCAAGCCGGACATTGTGGTGGGCTTCGAGAACTCCGCCTTTCATACCTTTCGGGCGGCCCGCGAACTCGGTATCCGGTGCGTTCTGGACGCGCCATCACTGCATCACGGTGCAGCCGACGCCATGCTCGGCACCCCTCAAACACCGCTGCGCAAGGAGATCAACCGGCGCAAGAACGCAGAAGTGGATCTGGCCGATACGGTGATCACCTGCTCATCCCTGGCGGCCCGGTCCTACCTCGATCACGGCACGCCGGAGCAGAAACTGCAACCCATGCTGCTGGGCGCGGAGCTGTCAACGCACACAGCTACCGCCAGGCAAGGCGAAGCTTGTGTACCCCGTTTCATCTACGCAGGCGGACTCATTCCGAGAAAGTCCATCGACCTCATCCTCCAGGCCTTCGAAAATCTGCACGCCCAGGGCCATGCGTTCGAGCTGCAGTTTGTCGGCGGATGCCAGAACGCCGACTGGCTCGATCGCATCGATCGCTTGCCCGGCGCCAGCCACTTGCCACAGCTGGCGCAGTCGGAGTTGTTCGCCGAGTTCGCCAAGGCCGACTGCCTGCTGCTCCCCTCCCGGTTCGATTCGTTCGGGATGGTCGTGGCAGAAGCGATGGCCCACGGCGTGCCTGCTCTGGTCTCCACCATGACGGGCGCACGCGAGATCATTGAAAGGCACCCGGGCAGTGGCTGGATCACCGAGCCAACCGCGGTCGCGATTGAATCGTCGGTCAGGCAATTGCTGCTGAACCCTGCCATGCTTGCCGGTGCCCGACAGCAGGCCCTGGCGGCCTCGCGCGAGTTCACATGGGCGGCATACAGGGGGCGCATCGCCCAGCTGTTCATGAACCTGGGAGCGACCCAATGAGCAGTGTCGCCGTGCTCCCCATGCCGGGACTCTCTCTGGCCAGAGAGCGAGTGGCGCCTGTACGCCCGGGCGCACCTGCCTGGCGATTGCGACACGCTCACTGGGCATCGGCATCCCTGATCGCCATGCTGCTGGCGCTCACCATTGAAGGTGCGCTGCGCAAATGGATCTCACCATCCCTGACAGGTCCACTGATCGGCATTCGCGACCTGCTGGCCCTGGGGTTCGTCTTGCTGGCGATGCAGTTGGGCTACCTCTCGCCGAGGAAGCCTCTCAACGCCATCATGCTGCTCTGGATCTGTGTGGTCACGCTGTGGGGCATTCTTCAGGTGATTGCGGGCGTCAGCTCTCCGATGATGCTGGCAGTGGGGTTGCGTTTCTGGTGCCTGTATCTTGCATTTGGGCTGGCCGTCGGCCAGATGATGGACCGGGACGGATTGCTCCGCTTCATCAGGGTGTGCATGTGGATCGTCATCCTGACGGCACCCCTGGCCGTCTTCCAGTTCTTCTCACCACCAGCGGCTTTCATCAACAAGCAGGTCGACGGTGATGAATCGAGTGTGTTTCTCGTCTCCATGGGGGTGGTCCGAACCACCGGCACCTTCAGCTTCACTCTGGGCTACACCACGCTGCTGGCATTGGTCACACCCCTGATCATGGCGGCGTTCATGGAGCATCGCCGGCTCGGCATCCGGTTTCCCCTGGCACTCGCCTCGCTCGCCGCACTGGCCATTGCCACCGGCGTCTCGGGGTCACGCGCAGCCGTCGTGGCATTCGGTGGATTCGTCGTCTTCGGCGGCCTGTTCGCCTTTCTGTTCGGGCGCGGTGAGTTGAAGCTGCGCGCACTGTGGATGCTGATGAGCATCGGCCTGCTCGCCATGGTGCTGGTCTCCGTTTTGCCAGGAGCCGTGGACGCTCTGCTCAGCCGTTTCGAGCAGGCGGCTCGCTCGGAAGACTTTGTTGCCCGGTTGTCGGTGATGTTCTTCGGCGAAGACCAGGCCTACCGGTCTCTGTCCCTGCTGGGTCAGGGTCTCGGAGCCGGCTCGGGCCTGGCGTCAGTCATCTCCACCGGGGAACGTCTGTTCCTGGCAGGCGAAGCAGAAAATGCCCGGGTGCTGGCTGAAGGCGGTGCATTGGGCGTCTGCTACCTGGGATTCAAGATCATGATCATGACTTTCGGTGGATGGGTAGCCATCAAGGAGTCCGTTCGAACCAACAGCAGCTTGCCGGTACTTGTCTGGTCCGGACTGTTCCTGGCCCTGTTCACCTGGCCATCGATCGGGCAGCTCACCTCGCACGGAATGATGGGCGTCTACGTTGCCTTGGGCGTCTTCGTCGTCAGACAGGCCTGGTTTGCCGGGCGATTTGCTGAACTGGGGGTGCGATGAAAGTCGTTGTCTTCACCCACCCCCTGTTCGTGGACTCCACCAGCATGCCCCTGTTCGCCAGGTTTGTCCTGGACGGGCTCAAGCGTCACGGCGTCGAATTTCAGGTCCTCACCGCCAAGGCCTTCTTCCACCGGCTACCCGCCCCAAGCCGATTCAAGAAATGGCTTGGCTACATCGACCAGTATCTGGTTTTTCCATGGGTGGCACGCTGGCGCACGCGAAGCGCATCGCCGGACACCTTGTTTGTCTTCACTGACCAGGCACTGGGCCCGTGGATGCCCGCCCTTGCGCGCCGGCCTCATGTTGTGCATTGCCACGACTTCCTGGCACAACGCTCCGCCCGTGGCGAAATTCCCCAGAATCCGGTTGGCCGAACGGGGCGCATCTACCAAGCCTTGATTCAGCGTGGCTTCAGTCATGCGCGCCACTTCATCTGCATTTCCAGCCAGACGCTGAACGACCTGAACCGATTCCATCGCCGTCCGTCCGAGCTTCAGGCAAGAGTGGTTCTCAACGGCCTCAACGACACATTCGCCCGACTTTCCAGGTCAGAGGCGCTTGCATGCCTTGAAGCACACGACATTGCGCTGGATGATGCGCTACCGTTCGTCCTCCATGTTGGCGGCAACCAGTGGTACAAGCACCGAGACGGAGTGCTGGCTGTGTACGGAGCCTACGCAAAGGCAGCAACCAACCCGGTTCCACTGGTGATGGTGGGAGCGCCGCCCACTGAGCTCTTGCGTTCGCTCGCAGCAGCAGCACAGGCACAGGGAGGCCGGGTGCATTTTCTGATCCGGCCACCTGTCGAGGTTCTGAAAGCGCTCTACAGTCTCGCGGGCGCTCTGCTGTTTCCAAGCCGTGCCGAAGGTTTCGGCTGGCCCATTGCCGAAGCCATGGCATGCGGGTGTCCGGTACTGACCACCGGTATCGCACCCATGACAGAGGTCGGTGGCGAAGTCGCGACCTACTTGCCGGAGCGCGGACGGGACAACGAAGCGAGTTGGCTGGCGCAATGCAGCGAAGCACTGCTGTCGGTTCTGCAGCGATCAGAGGCTGAGCAGATGCACGCCCGGTTGGCGGCCATGCAGCATGCGCGCCAGTTCGATGCACAGCGCGTCTTCGAGCGGTACCTCGCCATCTACCAGGACGTTCTGGACGACGCGCTCTGTCGGGCGCAAGAGCGCGTCAAGCGACAAAGTGCGTGGGCCTCCAGTGTGAGGAGCGGTCCATGAAGCCTTCCAGTGCGATCCTCACATCCACCAGCGCAGATGCGCCTCACTGGGTCTGGCCGGACGTGTTTCGCGGCCTGGCTGCACTGGCCGTTTGCGCCAGTCATTTGCGCGCCAGCCTGTTTGTCGATCATGCGCAGACCAGTCGCGCCGATGCATTTGGTTCAGCTTTCTATGCTGCCACCGGACTGGGCCATCAAGCCGTGATGGTGTTCTTCGTGCTCAGCGGTTTTCTGGTCGGAGGCGCCGTCATGCGGCAGGCCGGCAAGCTCTCGCCGGCCCGGTATCTCACCGCGCGACTGTCCCGCCTGTGGACCGTGCTTCTTCCCGCGCTGCTGCTGACCCTGGTGGCGGACATGCTGCTTCAGGCGCTGGCGCCCCAGGTGCTCGACGGCAGTCTGCGCGCAGCGTGGGGGTCCACGCCGCTGGCGGGCAAGCACAATCTCGACTGGACCACTGCCCTGGGCAACGCCCTGTTCCTTCAGGCCTGGACGGTGCCGGTGTTCGGGAGCAACGGGCCACTGTGGAGCCTTGCCTACGAATTCTGGTACTACCTGGCGTTCCCGCTTCTCGTGGCAGGGTTTCACAAAGACACGCGGGGGCGTGTGGCCTTGCTTCTGTTCGCAGTCTGGCTGATGGTCGCTCCCCGTCCCATGCTGGCCGGTTTCCTGATCTGGCTGATGGGTGTCGGCGTCTGGTGGTCGAGCCGGCAGCCTCGTGCCTGGCTCCAGCACCCTCTGACAGCACTGATCGCATGCCTGATTTTCTTGCTGGCCTTGCTGGGCTCTCGCTGGCTGCCCGCACGCTTCACCGGCGACCTCGCGGATCAGGTCCTGGGTCTGGGTTTCGCTTTGCTGCTGGCCTCCTGCCTTCAGCAGCCTTGGCAGCCAGTGCTGGAAGGATTGGCCAGGCCGTTTCGCTGGCTCTCCGACATTTCCTACTCGCTGTATGCCACCCATTTCCCGCTCGTTCTGCTTCTCGGGGTGGTTTGGGGTACCGATGCCATGCAGTGGGAATGGTCTGCCAGTACCGCCGCGTTGTTTGCGCTGAGTCTTGCTGCTCTGCTGCTGGCTGGCTGGATGGTCTGGTGGTTGACCGAGCGCCACACGGCGTTGGTGCGGCAATGCATGCAATCGATGGGTCGCCTTGCCTGGCGCATCCCGGTCCAAAGCGAGGAGAGGCGTCCATGAAGCTGTTGAGAGTCTTGCCCACACTGGATCCGCGTGCAGGTGGTCCGGCCTCGGGCGCGCGAATGATTGATGCAGAACTCATCCAGAAGGGCAACGAAGTGACCGTCCTGACGCTGGATGCGCCGGACTGCGACTTTCTGTCGCAGCACCCGGGGCGCGTGCATGCCTTGGGGCCCTCACGGTGGGGCTACCGCTACAACGCCAACTTGACACCGTGGTTGCGCCGTCATGCCAAACAGTTCGACGCTGTGATCGTCAACGGCATCTGGCAATACCACGCCCTCGGCACCTGGCGCGCCCTGGCAGGCTCCGGGGTGCCTTACTTCGTCTTTGTTCACGGCATGCTCGACCCTTGGTTCAAGCGCGCCTATCCACGCAAACACCTGAAGAAGTGGCTCTATTGGCCCTGGGCTGACTATCGCGTCCTGCGCGACGCCGCCGCCGTGTTGTTCACTTGCGAAGAAGAACGCCGGCTGGCTCGTGAGTCGTTCTGGCTCTATCGTTGCCATGAGGAGGTGGTGGCCTACGGCACCCAGGCACCACCTCCCGCTGAAGACGGTCGCCTGGCGAGGCGTTTCGTTGCACGCCACCCGGAGCTGCAAGGCAAGCGCATATTTCTCTATCTCAGCCGCATCCACGAGAAGAAGGGGTGCGACCTGCTCATCGACGCGTTTGCCCGGATCGCCCGCACCCACCCCAAGGCCCATCTCGTCATGGCCGGACCGGATCAGAGTGGATGGGTCGCAGCCCTCAGGGCACAGGCCAAATCGCTGGGCATCGCCGGCCGAATCACGTGGCCCGGCCTGCTTCAGGGCGAAGACAAATGGGGAGCCATGCGCGCAGCTGAGGTCTTCTGCCTGCCCTCACATCAGGAAAACTTCGGCATCGTGGTCGCCGAGGCCCTCGCGTGCGGCACACCGGTCCTGATCAGCGACAAGGTCAACATCTGGCGTGAGATCGACGCGGACGGTGCGGGCATGGTCCATCCCGATACGGCACAAGGCACCTACGAAGCACTCGTGCGCTGGCTCGACCTGCCGCCTGAAGGTCAGCAACGCATGAGGATCATGGCCCGCCACAGCTTCGAGCAGCGCTTCCACATCGAGCGTGTCGCCAGCAGCCTGCTGGACACCATGCAGCGGTGCCAGAGCGCCACATCCCCTGTCTTCAACGGATCCATCGAAAGCGCACATGAGCCTTCTTGACGCCCGATTGAACAAACCCCTGGAAGGAGGCCCCAGCTTCAGCGTGGGCCATCGGACCTATCGCGCACTCTGGCGCCTTTGCTGGGCCCTGTTCGCCGCATGGACCCCTGCACCTTTGCACCGTTGGCGCAACGGATGGTTGAGGCTGTTCGGTGCCGAGGTACACCCCACTGCCCGGGTCTACGGCAGCGCTCGCATCTGGTATCCCCGCAACCTGAGCTTGCACGCCCACACCACCATCGGCCCCGGCGCCACGCTGTACTGCATGGGTCACATGGAGATTGGTGAGAAATCCGTGATCTCGCAAGGCGCCCATCTCTGTGGCGGCACACACGACATTCGCAGCCCCGATTTCCAGTTGCAGGTTCGACCTGTCGTCATCGGGCAGCACGCATGGGTGGCGGCAGAGGCCTTCATCGGGCCCGGTGTCACTGTTGGCGACGGTGCAGTCATCGGCGCAAGAGCGGTGCTGATGCGCGATGCAGAGCGCGCCACCGTCTATGCAGGGAACCCGGCTCAACGCATCAAGCACGTTCCGGAGCGCGCCAGATTTCAGGGGGAGGCCGCATGAAACCGATGAGGATTCTGCTCTACAGCATCAACTTCGCACCAGAACTCACTGGCGTCGGAAAATACACCGGCGAGATGGCCGAGTGGCTCGCGCTGCAAGGACATGATGTCCGCGCAGTGACGGCGCCTCCCTACTACCCGGAGTGGAAGGTGGCCAGTGGCTTCAGTGCCTGGCGATTCGCCCGCGAGCGATGGAACGGGGTAGAGGTGTTTCGAGCACCGCTGTGGGTGCCCGATCGCCCGGGTGGACTCAAGCGCCTGCTGCACCTGGCCAGCTTTGCCGCGTCCAGCGCCCTGAGCCTGTTCCCGCAATGGCAGTGGCGCCCCGACGTGGTGTGGGTGGTCGAGCCGCCGCTCATGTGTGCGCCGTCTGCGCTGGCCTTCGCCCGACTGACCGGCGCCAAGGCCTGGCTCCACATTCAGGACTACGAAGTCGATGCGGCTTTCGATCTGGGGCTGATCAAAGCACGCCCGCTCCGCCGAACAGTGCTGCGCGCAGAGCAATGGCTGATGCGACGCTTTGACCGCGTCTCCACCATTTCAGGTCGAATGCTCGAGCGCGCCACCGACAAGGGTGTGTCTGAAGAGCGGCTGGTGTCGTTTCCCAACTGGGTGGATATCGGCGCCATCGCTCCACTGGCTGGCGTCAGTCCGTACCGCAGTTCGCTTGGCATACCCGAGGATGCAGTGGTTGCCCTGTACTCGGGCAACATGGGCAGCAAGCAGGGACTCGAGGTGCTGGCGGATGCCGCGCGCGCACTGGCCGGGCATCCGGACATTCACTTTGTCTTCTGTGGCAACGGCGCCGGCAAGGCCGATCTGGAAGCCCGCTGCCAGGGCTTGAACAGAGTGACGTTCCTCGACCTGCAGCCGCTTGAAAGGCTCAGCGAACTTCTGGGGCTGGCCGATATTCACCTGCTGCCCCAGCGCGCCGACGCAGCAGACCTGGTCATGCCATCAAAGCTGACCGGCATGCTGGCCAGTGGCCGGCCGGTGGTTGCCACCGCCAGGCCCGATACCGAGCTCGGGCGAGTCGTCGAAACAGATGCCGCCTGCGGCCTGATCGTGCCTCCCGAGGATGGCCATGCACTGGCCAATGCCGTGCTGCAACTTGCCAGCGATGGCGCTAGGCGGCAGTCCATGGGCCAACGCGGCCGTCAGTATGCCGAACATCAGCTTGACCGGGATCAGGTGTTGCGGCGCTTTGAGCAGGCGCTCTACGCATGCACAGACCCCTTGTGGCAGGAGGCGCACCAGTGAAAACGGATCCGTGGCGCCTGATGTTCTGCGGGGCCGTCCTGATGATGGCCTACCAGTTCTCGCAGTGGCAAACCCTCAGGGAGGTGTATGCGCAGTGGGACAAGCCGGTACACGCCATTGTGTTCTTCGCGGCGTGGTGGCTCATGCGCTGGTGCCTGCCCTGGCGCGCATGGGTGGTGTCACTGGCGGCATTGCTGGGCGGAGCCGCCGTGGAAGTTCATCAGTACTTTCTTCCACGGTCCACGCCCAGCCTCACGGACTGGCTATCCGATCTGGTCGGTGTCGTCGCGGCACTGGCTGTCTACTGGGGCTGGCAGAGCGCCCAACGCTGGAACCTGCAGCGCAGGTCGCAACAGGCCGTGTAGGAAGGGCACAGGCGAATCATGCAACAGTCCACTGCCGCTTCACGCTCAATCGGCTTGCCTGGCGCAAGCCTCATCGCCTGCGTCTGCCTGTTTCTCTCGGCACCCTGGATTCGCGGAGGCAATCGGCACCTGGCGATGGCCGTGCTGGAGTGCATGGGACTGCTGGTCCTGACCGGCCTGGCCTATCGCGCCCTGCTCGGCCCACGAAACCTGAGGCGCTCGCACCCGGACGGCACTGGGACAAACTTGGCGACATGGACGCCCTGGCTGCTCGTCATCGTGCTCAGCTCACCCATCTGGATCACGGCACTGCAGCTGGCGCCCATCTGGAATGGTGTGCCACTGTCAGCCACCCCCCAGGCCACGTTGGCCAGCGGTTTGGTTGGCCTGCTGTGCGCCATCTGCATGCTGACGGGCTTGTCCGTCACCCATGATCAGGCACGTGTGCTCATGCTCGCCTGGATGCTTGGCGCCGTCCTGCAGGCAGGCATCGGTCTGCTTCAGCTCGGTGGCCTGTCCGCTCTGGACTTCGGCTTGATCAGTCCTGAGAAGGTCAAGGGAACATTCGCGAGCAAGAACTCGTTCGCCAATTTCCTCGTCTTGTCATTGCCCATGGTGTGCCTGTTCGGGTTGCGGGCACTGGACAGTCGCCGCGAGGCAAGGCCTTGGCTGCCTTGGGCATGGGGCTTCGCATTGATGGTGATTCTTGCGGCGCTTTTTGCCAGCGCATCCCGAACCGGAATCGCGACGGGCATCCTGGTTCTGTTCCTGTCTTTTGTCATGCTGACGCCATCTCGCCACCCTGCGCACGCATGGGTGAATGGGCGAGTCGCCGCGCTCGGCTTTGGCATCTTCCTGGTGCTCGGCCTGATCCTCGGCGGCATTGACTGGCTCGCCCGGTTCGATGTTCAGCAGCTCGCAGCCGACAGCTCCCTGCGCGCCATCAATCGGCAAGGAGCTTGGCTGGGTGCTGTTGACGCCTGGCCCACTGGTGTCGGTCTTGGCGGGTTTCGCAGTGCTTTCCCCCACTATCAGGCACCTGAGCTGGGCCTGTTTCTGGTAGACATGGCACACAACGATTACCTGCAATGGTTGATGGAAGCGGGCGTGGCATTCGTCGTGGTCGCGGTGGCCGTGATCATGCTCGTGGTCAGGCAGTTCATCTCCCTGACACGCCGGCCTTCGAACATCAGCCGCAACCACCTGATGCAAAGCACCCAGCCCATGGCCATCGCCGCCGGGCTGGGCTTGCTCGCCATCGCATTGCACGCCATGGTGGATTACCCGGCGCGCATTCCTGCAAACGCCATGCTCGCGTCATTCCTGATGGGGTTGTTCCTCAGGGGAAATCGCTTGCCCCAAGTGCGCGGCCGCGTCGCAACACCTGCTGCAACGGAGGCTCAGGCATGACGGCACCGACCAGTCAACGTCCCGTGATGCTCACCGGTGGCGCCGGCTACATCGGCAGTCACACCTGCGTTGCCTTGCATGAAGCCGGTCATCCGGTGGTGGTGGTCGACGATTTCTCCAACAGCCATCCGCGCGTGCTCGACCGGATTGAAACGATCTCCGGCGTCCGCCCGTCCCTCGAACGTGGCGACGTACTGGATACCGCATGGCTGTGCTCCGTCTTCGAACGTCACGACCCGGCCGCCGTCATACACCTCGCCGGTGTCAAGGCAGTGGGCGAAAGCGTGGCGAACCCCATCAAGTACTTTGACATCAACATTGGCGGCAGTATCAGTCTGATGAAGGCCATGCAGGCTCATCGGCAGCAGGTCGGTCGCTTGTCACCACTGGTTTTCTCCAGCACGGCCACCGTCTACGGAGAGCCCTCACGTGTTCCGATCACGGAGGACTTTCCCCTCACATTCGAAAGCCCGTACGCCCATACCAAACTGGTGGTCGAGCAGATGCTCGGCGCGGTCGGTCGGTCCGAGTCTTCATGGAAGGTCGCCGTCCTCCGGTATTTCAACCCCGTCGGCGCTCACCGCAGCGGCTTGATCGGCGAGGACCCCAGCGGCACGCCCAACAACCTCATGCCATTTGTATCGCAGGTGGCTGTCGGGCGGCAGGCCCACCTGAATGTCTTTGGCGATGACTACCCGACCATCGACGGCACGGGCGTCAGAGATTACCTGCATGTCATGGATCTTGCCGAAGGCCATGTTCGTGCCACGCAAGCGCTCATGGATGGATGTGACAGCTTCACGGTCAATCTCGGCACAGGCATCGGGCACAGCGTGCTGCAAGTGGTCAAGGCGTTTGAGGCTGCATGCGGCAAACCCATTCCCTATCGCATTGCAGCGCGCAGGCCTGGTGACGTGGCAGCCTACTTCGCGGACCCGGGCAAAGCACACAAGCTGCTGGGTTGGCAAGCCAGGCGCGACCTCGGGCAAATGTGCTCGGACGCGTGGGCATGGCAAAGCCTCAACCCCAAAGGTTACAGGGAGCAAGAGTGATGAAAACGGTCAACCGGAACAGCCCACCTGTTGGATTTGCAAACCAATGCTTACGTCCACAGGCACAGATCATGCTGCAATGCAATACGACAAGTTCAGCCCCCTCGAACTCAATCTCCCGTCAAGCGCGCACCGCAGCAGTGCGCCCGGCCCCGATGTTGGTCGCCCGTCACGCCTTTGGCCTGTCTTCCGTGCAGCGCAGCCTGAGAAGCAAGGAGTTGTCATGAAATCAGATGTCTTCCGCCGAATCACCGTCTTCTCCCCATTCATGCTCGCCCTGGCATGTGGCAGTGCATCGGCGCTGGCCCAGGCCACACCTGCTGCCGGCGCCGGTCATGCGGTTGTCGCGATCGATCCCGGACAGGCCCGAACCGACGTCAACCAGAGACGAAGCCCTCAGGTTCCGCGACCGGAAGCTGTCGGCCAGGATCCTGCCTTTCAGCAGCCAGTCCAGGAGCCGCCAGCCAGCGCCGCCGAACCGCTTCCCCTGGACTCACTGGCACAGGTCAACAACGACTACAAGATCACCGCCAACGACCTGATCGAGTTCGATGTCTTTGGCATCCCCGATATGCGCCGCGATGTTCGCGTCAACGCATCAGGCATGGTGACATTGCCGCTCATCGGCTCTGTGATGGTGGCGGGCATGACAGGCCAGCAAGCCGAAGACGCCATCGCTGCGCGATACGGCGAGCGCTACCTGCAAAACCCCCAGGTTTCCATCTTCATCAAGGAGTTCACCACGCAGCGCATCACTGTGGAAGGAGCGGTCAACAAGCCCGGCATCTACCCGGTCGTCGGCAAGGTGACGCTCTTGCGCGCGCTGGCACTGGCGGGCGGTCAGGCGAAGTTTGCCGATCTCGAGCAGGTGATGCTCTACCGATACGGCACCGATGGTGATCGCCGCGTCGCGACATTTGATCTGGAGAAGGTCCGTGCTGGCGAAGTGCAGGACCCGGAAATCCTGGCAGATGACGTCATTGTGGTCCGACGTGACCCGAGTCGTACCGCCTTGCGCGACTCGTTGTTCAGCGATGTGCTGGACACGATCAACCCGTTCTCTCGCTGAGTTGGCCTTGATACCGGAGTCCATGCCATGACCCACCCCAACCACCTCCCCGCCATGCCGCAGCCACCGGGCAGTGGCGCCCGTGCCCTGGCATTGCCGGGCGAAGCCGCCCTCATGCAACACGCCATGCCCGGGCACGAGCAAACCATGCTCTCTGGTGACAATATCCTGAGTTTCAGGCAGCTCTGGCGCTCCGTCCTGAAGCACCGGTGGATGATTCTTGGCATCACCGCCGTGTGCGGTCTGGCAGCGACGACCTACACCTTGAGGCAAACGCCGCAGTACCAGTCCGTGGCCGTGTTGCAGATCGACCGGGCCGCCAAGAAGGTGGTGGGCTTCAACACCGAGATGGAGGTCGATGAAGGGGCCTTGTCCGATCAGGTGCAACTGCGAACGCAAGTGGAGCTGCTCAGCAGCAGAAGCCTGGCTGAAAGAGTCATCGACGAGCTGGGCCTGTACCAGACCCGCTCCGGCGAGCCGCTTCCGGGCGAGCAGACGGCAGAGACCTCGCCTCTGCCCGGCGAGCCCTCCCAAGCCGAGAAAACGGGTTTCATGGACAGGATTGAGGCCAATGTCCATTCGCTGTTCAATCCGTCCGTGAGCGATCAGGAAGTGCTCGACCGGACCCAGACAATCGCCGCGTTTCAAAGAGCGGTCCATATCGAGCCCTTGCGGAACTCCCGCCTTGTCGAGATCAAGGTCACCAACAGCGATGCCACCCTCTCCGCTCGCATCGCCAACACCATGGCTCAGGCCTACATCGCCGCCAACCTCGAGCGCAAGGTCGATTCATCTCAGTACGCGCGCCAGTACCTCGAAAACCAGATCGCCAGCACCAAGGCCAAGCTCGAGGAAAGCGAGCGGGTCATCAACGACTATGCCAAGCGCAACGAAATTCTGAACCTGGGCGAAAACGAAAGCGCCACCACGCGCAACTTCGTGGACTTCTCCAGCGCGCTGGCCAAAGCCGAACAGGAGCGCATCCGTGCAGAGGCGCTCTACAACGAGGTTCGCACCAACCCGGACAGCGCGCCTGCCGTTCTCGACAATCTGGCCATTCAGGCTTACAAGGAAGAGAAGGCGCGACAGGAAGCGGAGTACGCCAAGAATCTGGCCATCTACAAGCCCGACTTCCCCAAGATGCAGCAAACGCGGGCGCAGATCGAACGGCTTGACCAGCGCATCCGTACCGAGGTGGCCATGGTCCTGCAGTCGATTCGCAGCCAGTACGTCGCTGCCAAGAGCCAGGAAGAGAAGCTGCGATCCAAAGTCAACCAGTCACGCGATGAGGTGCTCGCCGTGCAGGACCGAAGCGTTGACCTCAACCTGCTGCAAAGAGAGCTGGACACCAACCGGCAGGTCTATGACAGCCTGTTGCAGCGGCTCAAGGAAGTGAGCGTCACTGCCGGCATCACCACCAACAATGTGAGCATTGTCGATGAGGCCCAGGCTCCCCTGTTCCCAGACAGACCCCGGCCACTGATCAACCTGGGTATGGGCCTGGTCGGCGGCTTGTTTCTCGGGGTGATCGCCGCACTCCTTCGGGAGCAGCTTGACGACTCGGTCAAACGCGCGGACGAGATCGAGCAGACCTTCGGCATTCCACTGCTGGGCTGGATTCCCCAGACCAAAACCGACTCTGGCAAAAGCAATGAATCGGTGGCCTTGCTGGCACACACTGATCCGAGAAGCGCATTTGCCGAGGCCTACCGATCCATGCGGACCGCCTTGCAGTTTTCCACTGCCGACGGCGCGCCTCGTCGCCTGATGGTCACCAGCTGCGGCAAAGGAGAAGGCAAGACGACGTCTGCCCTGGCATTGGCCATCAATTTCGCGCAGCTGGGTCGCAAGGTGCTGCTGATTGACGCGGACATGCGCAAGCCCGCCATTCACAAGGCACTGCGCATGCCCAATGAGCGCGGCCTGTCCAATGCGCTGACGGGCAACCAGGTCGCTGACGGCCTGATCCAGCCATGCAAGGTACCCAGCCTGTCGGTCCTCACTTCCGGGCCTACGCCCCCGGATCCGGTGGAGCTGCTGATGGGCCCCAAGCTCGGCCTGTTGCTGGACAAGGCAGACGAAATGGGCTTCGACCATGTGATCATCGACGGCCCCCCCCTGCTGGGGATTGCCGATGCCATCGTGCTGGGCAACCAGATTCACCACATGGTCTTTGCCATCAAGGCGTCCAGCACCAAGAAGCAAAGCATCCGCGATGCGCTGCGCAGGCTTCGCCACGCGGGTGTCGTGCCGATGGGCGCCGTGCTGACACAAGCCCGCAGCGAACACCTGTCCGACTACGGATACGAGTCCTATTACGGCTACGGCGATCTCGCCGAAGCCGCGCCGGAAAAGCTTGCACAGCCCGCTGCGGGCGGACGTCAGCCGCTGCCCGAGCCGGTGGCAGGCTGAGCGACCTTTGTCAATGGAACGACGGCCCATGGACCTCGACCGCGACCTGTTCAGGCAACTGGTGCTGACACTGCTGGACTTTCAGCGGCGTCCGGGTCGTTACGCCGTGCTCAACCGCAACCCTCGCCTGCTGTTCGACAACCTCTACACCATCTTGCTGCTGGCCTCCGGGAAAGAAGTTCTCTTGCTCAAGGAAATGCGGCCCGGCCCAAAGCGAGAAGTCAGGGCCAGGCGTGCCGCCCGGTATTTTGTGCGGACCGTTTTGCTCAGACCTGGAGCCAGCCCTGAACTGCTGCTCGGATTGCCCGAAACCTTCGATGCCCGGACAGTGCGGGAGCACTACAGGCTGATGATGCGCATGACCCATCCGGACATGCATGCTGCCAGCGCCGCCACACCACCGTCTTGGCCAGCGGATGCAGCGCAACGTATCAACCTGGCGCATCAAGTCTTGTCGAGCGCTGCTCGAGGGCACACGCCTGATCGGGAAGCGGCTGGCGCACTCAATGTAAACCGCCCCAGAATGATTGGCACGGGGCTCGGAGCGCCACCAGCGCCATTGGACCTTCCCGATGCGGGCCCCTGGTCCCGATGGCGAGCATGGCAACAGCAATGGCAGGCCAGCCCGCCACTGGTACGGGCCACGACGATCGGCGCAGCGGCAGCCGTGGGCCTGACCGGGCTGGTCGTATGGGCGCCTTTCGACAATGCCGCCTCGCTGCAGGTCAGGCCGTCGGCACTGGCAGACCGGCCAAGCCTCAAAGTGGCTCAGAAGATGTCCATCCAGGAAGCAGTGGTCTCCACCGCCCAGCCACCGAGCGGCTCGAGCATTGCCAACGAAGAGACCCTGGTACTCATGACCAATCTCATCACAGGCCTGCACAGCGGACGCGGACAGCACTTGATGGAGTGGGTCGACCCTTCCTACCGGACCGCCCCCCACAACCAGGATTTCGTCGAACGCATCGATCAACTCACCGGTGGCCGCCCGGTCAGAAGAGTGCAGACACTGTCGATGACCGCCACGCCCATCGGCGAGGCATTGCAAGTCACCGCAGTGGTGGAGGTCGAGCTGGAGGATGCGGAACTCACTTCCGTGCGACGCAGCCTGCGCATCAACGCCCATTTCGAACGCAGCAACCAGCACGCGGCACTGGTGCGTGTATCAGCCATCCCACGCTGAATCACCATGCCCGAGTCCACCATGACGCCCACCCCTCCACAGGCCATCCGTCCTGCTGCCTGGCGGTACCTCGCGTTCCTGCTCGTCGTGGGCGTGTGTCTGGCAGGGGCGCGGCTTGCATGGAAAACCCATCTCGAGCTCTCCTGCTGGGGCGCCGAGTGGCCTCATCTGTCCGCATGTGGCGCCATGACCGGCGCAACACCACATGAACGATGGCAGGCACGCGTGCAGCGGCTGAGCAAAGAACCGGGCGAGACCCAGACATTGATCGAGGCACTGGTGTTTGCACAGGACGACAGCCTGACCACCAGCGAACAACGCTCGGCCATGCTGAAAGAAGCCGTTGACCGAGCCCCGCAAAACGTGGATGTGCTGCGGATTCAGGCCAACAGTGCCATCGGCGCGTCCGACTGGCCTGTCGCCCTGAGCGCCCTGACCCGGCTGGCGCTGTACCACAACGACCCCGCTGCCAGCCAGATGGTGGCAGGTCTCATCTCCCGCGCGGGCGAAGATGTCAGCCTGCAAGGTGCCCTGATCACTTCCATTGAAACCAACCCTGCCTGGCTTGACCCGGTCGTCTTTGCAGCGCCAAGGGCGGAAGTGCCCATGGCTGCCTTGCTGCCACTGGTCCAGTCGGTCATGTCCAGCCCCGGGCATCGTCTGTCGCCAAGGACCGGTCAGTTCCTGATCGAGCGGCTCAATGCAGAAGGCTGGTGGGAGGCTTCGCATGAGATTTGGCGTCACCTGTGGCAACGCTTCATCCCGTTTGTGTTCAATGGCGATTTCGAACAGACCTTTGTGCGCGGCGGATTTGACTGGGAGGTTGGCGACAGGGACAACGATCACCGATCTGGCGCAATGGTCGATCGCACCTATCGGCAGTCCCAACGCCACTCCATGCGTGTGCGGTTCACCGGAAAACCCATCCATTCACCCATCGTCTGGCAGTACCTCATGCTGCCACCCGGCCACTACCGCTTGCGCATCAAGTCGCAGACCGGAAGTCTGCACAGCGACAACGGCCTGAGCTGGCAGCTGCTGTGCCCTGAAGACGACACCGTGCTGGCGAGCATTTCGCCCAGGGGCGGCACCGCCCAACAGTGGCAAGAGGATGGCGTCGACGTGCTGATCCCCGAAGCCTGTGGCCAGCCAGCCCGACTTGTGCTGGTGCCAGCAGCCAGCTACGAGTCACGCACTGGCATGCGCGGCGAGGCGCTGTTCGACGACATCACGCTCAGCCGGCTGCCAGCCGAAACCGACACCGCCAAGGAGTCCCTGCCATGATTGATCTTCATTGCCACATCCTTCCCGGCATCGATGACGGAGCACCACATCTGGACGTCTCGCTCCAGATGGCCCGAATGGCTGTGGAAGACGGCATCCACACCACCGCGTGCACGCCACACATCTATCCGGGTATGTACATGAACGACGGCCCTGGCATACGAACGGCCGTCAGCGCCTTGCAGCAAGCCCTGGACGACAATGGCATCGCGCTTCAACTGGTCGTTGGTGCGGACGTGCATCTGGTCCCCGGCCTCACGGAAGGCATTCGCACCGGTCGTGTCCCGACCCTGCATGACTCCCGCTACTTCCTGCTCGAGCCATCACACACAACCCCACCCCCAGGCTTTGAGGATGCCGTTTTCAATCTCATTGCAGCCGGGTACACGCCCATCATCACCCACCCGGAACGCCTGACCTGGGTTGAACACCACTACGAAGCGTTCGAGCGCCTGGTCGAAGAAGGCGCATGGATGCAGATCACCGCAGGCAGCCTGACCGGCGCTTTCGGACAACGCGCGAAGCACTGGGCCGAGCGCTTCATCATTGACGGCCACACTCACCTGCTGGCATCCGACGCTCACTCCACCGGTCGGCGCTGCCCTCGTCTGTCGGACGCTCTCGAGTGCGCACGCAGACTGGTGGGCGAGGTCGAGGCACGACGCATGGTGGTCGATCGCCCGCAAGCAGTCCTACTCAATCAGACCCCCGACCAATGGCCGCCGGGTGAGCAGCGAAAGTCTTCACCCAAGGCACCTCAAGGCTGGCTTCGCCGGATCAGCGCACTGGTCGGCTCCTGAGGTCCGCCACACGCCACACACCACACGCCACCTGCACCGTCATGCTGTTTTTCCGTTCGTCAGTCCAGCTGACCCCGCCTGCGGTTGCATCAACGCACCGCAACATCAAACCTACCATTGCCATAACTTTTGGAGGGTTGTCTATGAAAGCACTTGCTATTGCACTGGCCGCCACGGCGGTCTCGCTATCCGCGCACGCCAGCTCGGATGCCAGCAAGGATGGGTACACCGCGTCCAAGGAGAGCGGGCGCACCTACTCCTGGTATTCACACGATCACAAGAAACCGCGGCATCACCGCCACCATCACTTCGTGGTTGACAAACCGACGAAGTGCCCACCGATCAGCAACAGCTGATCCTGCCGGGCTGACTGAACGGGAACGGAGCCCCTGGGGCTCCGTTTTTTTACGCGCAAGCCGGCTCAGTTTCGCGGCAGCAGCACCCACAGCTGCAGCGGCTGCTTGAGGCCAGCGGCGAGGAGGAAGGCTTCGTCCTGCTGCGTTCCCCACCCGGTGAACAGATCGGCGCGCACCGAGCCTTCAATGGCCCCACCCGTATCCTGCGCCAACACGAGCCTGCGGTCATTCAATGCCTCGCCCTGCGTGGCCATCCAGACAGGCGTGCCGTAAGGGATGCTCTTGGGGTCGACTGCAATGGAGCGCCCCGGCGTGAGTGGCACGCCTTGCGCTCCTCTGGGACCAAACTGAGCGTCCAGATCACTCAGGGCTTCCTCCCTGAAAAAAACTGTACGCGGGTTGCTCCACAACATCTCGTTGAGGCGTTGGGGGTTTCTGGCGGCCCAGTCCTTGATCGCGTCCCATGACCCTTCGGAGATGGCACGTTGACGCAGCAGCCATTTGCCCACGCTCTGGTATGCATGACCGTTGTGGCCAGCAAAGGCCAGACGCACTTCACGAACCTGTCCGTCAGGCTCACTGATGCGCACCCGGCCTGAACCCTGGATTTGCAGAATGAGTGCATCGATCGGGTCTTGCACCCAGGCAATGGCGCGGTCCTTCAATGCGGCCTTGGCCACCGCCGAGGTGTCAATCTCCTTGCGGCTGTACCAGCGCCGCTTGGCGCTCAGCCCGGGCGGAGGCGCATAGAGCGGCGTCCTGTGTGAGGCGGTCGGTTGGCGGCTGGCAGACATGATGGGCTCGTAGTACCCCGTGAGCAGTCCCGGTGGTTCGACGCCATCGCGCTGCACCACGCGGTAGGGACGAAACCGCTTCACCACCCAGTCCTGCTGTTCTGCCTGTGATGCGATGGAGAGCATGCGCACCTCATCGCACAAGGCCCCATGACCTTGCAAAGGCCGCTCACAGCCCTTGATCCAGGCGTTCCAGGCCGCGTGCAGATCATCCTGCCCCCAGCCAGGCAACTCGTTCCATCGAATGGGCTCCCACCGGCTGAGCCCGTGATGTTGCACCGGAGGCAGCGGCTCCACATCCACGATCGGCGCGGGCGCCCGTGCCGAAGGGGATGTGGGCGACGGCACGCCGCCGGGTGCCGGCCCGGTCGGCGTGGGCGTGGTGTCACAGGCGACCAGGGTGCCTACAATGGTCAGCGCGGCACACCAGCGCCACAGCCTCTTGTGCGTTCCAGTCCGGATTTGATTCATGCTTTTGTTGTTGCTCGAAGCGCTCGCAGCGCTGTTCATTCTGTTGTTCATCGTCTGGTGGACCATGTTTTCCGGTCGGGACAAGGGAGAGTTGCGACGGGAAGAACATCCCTCGGAAACCGGGGAAGACCGGTCAGAGGACGACGGCCCAGCTTCGCGTTGAGTTCTTTCACCTGGCCTCAGCTGCATCGCGCAGTGCGTTGGCCAGTTCCACCGCAGACTTCACGCCCATTTTTTCGAATACGCGGGCCCGGTGCACTTCGACCGTCCGTACGCTGATGTGCAGCGCATCGGCCACGAGTTTGTTCGGCATGCCATCCACCACCAGGCGCATGACCTCCCGTTCGCGCTCGGTCAATCCTTCGAGCTTGCGAGCCAGCTCCTGTTGTGCCCGCCGTTGCGCCAGCACCTCGCCCGACTTCGCCAAGGCCTGCTCCACGCGATCGACCAGCGCATTGTCGGAAAAGGGTTTCTCGCAAAAATCGAACGCTCCCCGTTTGACCGCATCCACCGCAGTGGGCACATCCGCATGACCGGAGAGAAAGATCACCGGCATTGCGGCCTGCCAAGGCTGTGCCAGCAACTGTTCGAACAGCGCCAGACCACTCAAGCCCGGCATCCGAACGTCCAGCAGCAGACAGCAAGGCGTCTTCGGTTCAGCAGAGGCCAGAGGATCGCCCAGCGAGGCCAAAAAGGACTCGGCACTCTCATGACAGTCGCTGAGCAGACGCCGCGTGCGCAACAGCCACGAGAGGGCGTCGCGCACGCTGCCGTCGTCGTCGACGATGTGGACACGGGCGTCTGATTGCGGCGTCATATCCGGATCATAATATGCGGAGCCGTGCGCGAGAGGGGAGGACGCACCCGGCAAGGGCATTTCATCAACCGATGAGGGGTGTTGCCCGGGCCAAGCCGAGCACCGCCTCGCGCCTGACCAGGACCCAATCTGGCACACACAATCACATAAATCCAAATACAACGACAGGCAGGACGGACAATCATGCTGGTAGGCATTGATCTGGGCACGACCCATTCCCTCATCGGGCGCTATGGCCCCAACGGCCCCGAGCTGGCACCCAATGCACTCGGTGAAATGCTGACGCCCTCTGTGGTGTCCATTGACGAGGCCGGTCATTTGCTGGTGGGTCAGGCGGCCAAGGATCGCCTGATCACGCACCCCGGCCAGACCGTTGCCGCGTTCAAACGCTGGATGGGCTCGAACCGGACCACTCAGCTGGGCGTGCACAACTTCACCCCTGAAGAACTTTCGGCTCTGGTATTGAGATCACTCGTTGCAGACGCTGAAGCCCATTTCGGAGAGCCCGTCAACGAAGCTGTGATCAGCGTACCTGCGTACTTTTCGGATGCCCAGCGCAAAGCCACCAGAACGGCGGGCGAAATGGCTGGCCTGAAGGTAGAGCGCCTCATCAACGAGCCGACAGCAGCTGCCCTGGCTTATGGCCTGATGGAAGGACACGAAGAAGCGCGTGTGCTGGTGTTCGATTTGGGCGGCGGCACGCTGGACGTATCGGTTCTGGAGATGTTTGAAGGCGTCATCGATATCCACGCCAGTGCCGGTGACAACTTTCTGGGTGGAGAGGATTTTCTGGATGCTTTGTTGACGGCGGCTTGCAAGGAACTGGAGATTGACCTGGAGTTACTTTCTCCGGACGTGCTCGCCCAACTTGAGCGCAGACTAGAAGCGGCCAAGCGGGAGCTGACACAAAAGTCAGAGGTGTTGGTCTCGCTACCGATCGCCATCGGCGACAGGGCGAACGATGGCTGGCTGATCACTCAAGACCGATTTGTCACGATTTGCGAACCTCTGATCCAACGCATGCGCCAGCCAGTCGAGAGGGCTATGCGCGACGCTGAATTGCAGCCAGGAGATCTGAACGAAATCATTCTGGTGGGTGGCGCTTCGCGCATGCCCATGGTCGCCCAGACACTGACCAGAATGGTGGGTCGACTGCCGCTGCGACACGTCAACCCTGATCTGGCGATTGCACTGGGTGTGAGCATTGCGGCGGGAATGAAGGCACGTGACGCGAGACTGGAAGAAACGGTCCTGACCGATATCTGCCCTTATACGCTGGGGACAGAGGTGGCAAAGACCAGCAGTGATGGACAACATTTCTCTGGTTATTTCCTGCCCATTATTCCGCGCAACACTACCGTGCCGGTGAGCCGGGAAGTGTCGGTGTTCCCACTCTATGACGGCCAAAAAGAAATGAAGATCGAGATCTTTCAGGGGGAGAGCCCTTGGGTGAAGAACAACATCAGGCTGGGGCGCATCACCGTGGCTTTGCCCCCCTCTGCCCAGCGCGGAGACTCAGGTGTCGACCTTCGATACACCTATGACATTGACGGACTTCTGCAGGTTGAAGCCAAGGAACAATGGACGAGCAAAGTGCACTCGCTGGTGCTTCAGCAGAGCGAACATCAGCTATCCGAGGCTGAGGTTCAAGAGCGGCTGAAAAAGCTGGCAGCCATCAAAGTGCACCCCAGAGCGCAACAGGCCAACCTGGCAGTGATGGCCAGAGCAGAGCGCGCATACATGGAGTCGATCCATGATCGCGAGGAAATCCAGCACTGGATGTCGATGTTTCAGCAGCTTCTCGAAACACAGGATTTGAAGAGAATCGAGTCTGCACGCAAAGAACTCAATCAACGATTGACAGGCGTGGAGGCGAACCTGTGAGCTCGCCTTATGAGGTCCTGGGTATTGGCCCAGAGGCTGACGAGCGCGACATCAAGCGCGCCTATGCACGGCTGCTGAAGAAGACGCGTCCGGACGACGACCCTGAGGGTTTTCAAAGGCTGAACGAAGCCTATCAAGCCGCGCTGCGTTTTGCTCAGACACGTTGGCCTGAGGCCGGCGATGAAGCAGTGGCCGGGATTGAGGCTGGGGAAGAGGTTGAAGCTGCGTCATACAAACCTGCCCTGCCAGAATTGGACGGCGATACGGCCCCGGACATCAATCCCGCGATCTTGAGGGTTGAGCCCCTCAGGACGTTCGAACCCGTCGAGCCGAAGCGAACACCGCAGTTCGGCCAGAACCCCGCCAACCCGGCCCGTTTTCTCTTCAAGACTCCAGAGCAGCAGGCGGGCGGGGGCGCCTCTTCACCCAAGCGGGTGATCCAACCCTATGAGTTGGCCAGGGAATGCGTGAGGCAAGCCGAGGAGGCTTCGTCGGCTCAGGCGTTGCTTGACCGGCTTGAAGACAACGAAGCGCTTTGGGATCTGACGGTCAAGGCAAATGTGGCCAAAGTGATCGAGAGCGCCGTGTACGCAGAGGCGAGTGCCATTGACGGTGCAGTCTTTGACGCTCTCTTGGCCTTCTTCGGACGCGACGGGGCCGAATGGTACAGCAACCCCTTCACAAGGATTGAGAAACGCGCACGGCTGGATTCGGAATATCAGTTGACCAAAGGTGACCAAAGCAGGTTGTACAAACGCTGGTACGAGGAAACCAACAGGGCAAACACGAGTGGAGAGGCCGCTTTTGTCGCCGCCGTCAGTTTCCTGAAAACCCCGTTTTCACAGCGGAAGGCCTTTCTGTACTCGATCGGTTTTCACGAGAAGCCAAGGCTGCTCTTCTGCATCCTGAAATGGATCACGCAAAACGGCACCAAACCGCTTCCCGCCAGCATTGACCAAGAGCACTATGACTACTGGACGGTGGTTGGAAACCACACCAGGATCTCCGTTGCCCGACTCAAGATGCACTTGACCAACTGGCTCATCATCTACGGAGCGATTTGGGTCCTGCTGTCGTTCATGATGTTGGCTTCTAATCAGCCCAAAGGGGTTCTCATCGTCGTGCACGGCGCGCTGGCATGGGCGTTCTCGGTGTGGGTGCTATGGACCTACGTATCGAAGCTGTTCTCTTGGCAAGCGAAGCCCGAACAAAAGCTATCCAGGAGGGAGAGCGTCTGGCATTGGGGGTTCCTCCCGTTCCTGCTTGCAGCTTGGCTTGTGCTGTACGCGACGGTCGATCACTTCTTCTGGCGAAGCATCCCGTTCGCCTTGTCGGGGCTGTTTTTTGTGATCCGCCTGGGTTCTCAGATGCTGTACCGGCATGGTCGCACGCTGACAGAAGGCGCGAGCCGGGCAGGCACGGCGTTCGGAGTGGTGTTGTTCGGCATCTACTGGATCGTCAAGGCGTTGGACCACCACGTCGGCATCGGAGACTTCCTCCCAGTCGTCTTCATGTCGGCCTTCATTGCGATCGACACCGCCTATCGTCGACCTTTGGCGATGTTGCGTCGAGACTCAGATCATTGAACGGCCCCTACGCCGCCGGCAGCGTGAACCTGAAAACCGTGCCGCGCGGCTGAGCCGGTTCGTCGATCAGCACTCCCCCGTGCTGCTCCACCACCGTGCGGCACAGGCTGAGACCCAGGCCCATGCCATCGGACTTGGTGGTGAAGAAGGGCGTGAAAATCTTGTCACGCATCTCGGGTGACAGCCCTTGCCCGTGATCGGTAATGCAAAACTCGACCCAGGATTTGGCGGTGGCATGGGTTGATGGGTGAGCCAAGCGAGCTTGCATCTTCAACGCTCGCAGGCCGGATGACGAAGCAGGGTCTCCCTCTGGCATCGCCTGCATGCCATTGCGCGCCAGGTTGAACAGCACTTGCTCGATCATCGTGTGGTCGCACAGCACTTCTGGGCAATCGGGTGACACGTGCATGTCGAGCTGAATGGCCTGCTGCCTAGCCTGCAGCGCCAGCAGCGGCTCGACCGAGTCGAACAGGGCCTGCGGGGAGACAGGTTCGCGCCGGCTCTCCCGGCGGCGGACAAAGTCGGCCACGCTGCGGATGACTCTTCCCGCCCGTTCGGCCTGCTCGCCGATGCGCTGCATGGCCAGCCGGATGTCGTCCATCGGTGGCGCAGTGTCCTGCGCCGGCTGGGACAACAGATTGGCTGTGCCGGTGACGTAGCTGGCAATGGCTGCCAGCGGCTGATTCAGCTCATGACTGAGCAGTGAGGCCATTTCGCCCATGTTGGCCAGTCGGGCCGTGTTTTGCATGCGCTCCTGCGTGGCGCGGTTGATTTCTTCAATGCGGCGTTGCTCGCTGATGTCGACCACCGCACTCATCCAGCCTGTCTGCTCACCCAAAGCGTTGATCAGCGGCGCTTCGAAGATGAGCACCGGAAAGCGGCGACCGTCGCGATGCATGAACTCGGACTCATAACCCACCCGTGGCAATGGCGTGCCCGAGATTCGCACTTCCTGACGGCGCTGGTATTCGTTGACCCGGTCAGGCGGCCACCAGGGTGAGGGCAGGCCCGAGCCCAGCAACTCATCGGCACTGAAGCCGACCATCTGGCAAAAGCCCGGATTCACATAGGTGATGCGGCTCTCCATATCCCTGGCACGCAAGCCCGTGATGAGCGAGTTCTCCATGGCCTTGCGAAAGGCCAGCGCCTCGGCCACCTCACGCTCTGCCCTCTGGCGCAGCCGCATGTCGCGAGCGAGCAGGAAGACCACCAGGAGCAAGGCGAGCGAGACCACGCTCACCACAGCGGTCAGGACATTGGGAAACAGGCCACTGATGGTGCGAGGGCTTTCCAGGCGCAGCATGAGAGCGTTGCCGGGCAGGTCCAGCAAACTGCTGGCCACTTGCGAGCGACGCGCACTCACCGTGCTGGCCACCGCCAGACGCGTGCCATCTGCTTCTGTAAAGGCCAGGCCCTGGCCCCGCACCCACTCTCGTGGTGCCAGTTCGGCCAGCATGCCTGGCAAGGAATAGCTGGCCACCAGAAAGCCCACCGGCTCACCTGCATGGCTCACCGGAATGCACATCTCCATCAGCTCCAGGCCCTGTCCGCCAGAAGTCGGCCAGAAATAGCTGGGCGAAAAGGCCGGACCAGACAATCGCTCGGCCTGGTTGCACGCCTGGAGCACATCTGGCCGGGCCTGCTGGCGACGGCGGGAGGCAAACAGATTGGCCTGATAAGCGCTGTTTTGCGCGGCGACCACATTGAGGGCCGGATCGCGCCATTCAAGGCGGACCAGTTCCCGGTGTTCTGCCATCACGTCAGGAGCGGCAGCCTCCCATCGAACCGTCTGGTTGTCGGCCTGGGATTGCAGTGCCTGAAGCGTCTGCACATTGCGCAGCAGTGCGCCGCGAATGTCCGAGACCACTGTACGGCTTTGCTGCTCGAGCTCCGCCTGATCCCGCCCTTCTTCGTATTCGCCAGCCAGAAACACCAGCACCGCCAGCAGCGAGAGCACAAGCAGCAGCATGGCCCCCCATAGCCACCAGCGCCCGTGGCCTGTCGACGGACCGGGCTTTGGGGTGGTTGCTGCAGCCGGCTCCGTCATCCCAGACGTCGGTGCTCGAGCGCGGGCAGTTGCTGACGAACCTCCTGCAATCTCGCCATGTCCAGATCGGCGACCACAACGCCCGGGCCTTCCGCGTGCATGCCCAGGACCTCACCCCAGGGGTCGATCACCATGCTATGACCCCAGGTGCTGCGTCCGTTCTCATGCCGGCCGCCCTGTGCACTGGCAATCATGAAGGCCTGACTCTCGATGGCGCGCGCGCGCAAGAGCACTTCCCAGTGCGCGCGTCCGGTGGTGTAGGTGAAGGCGGCAGGCATCAGGAGCACGTCGGCCGCCAGCTCACGGTAAAGCTCGGGAAAACGCAAGTCATAGCAGACGCTTTGTCCGATGCGCCAGGACTGCCCGCTGGCGTCGGTCACTTCGAACACCACCGGCGTGTCCCCGGCAGCCAGCACCTCCGACTCGTCGTAACGCTCCTTGCCATTGTCGTACCGGAACAGGTGAATCTTGTCATAGCGGCTGACACACTTGCCTTTGGGCGAATACACCAGAGAAGCATTGGCAGCATGGGTAGGGTCATCGGTGGCCATGGGCATGGTTCCGCCCACGACCCACAGCTTGTGGGCACGGGCGGCATCCGACAGGAAGTCCTGCACCGTTCCCAGCCCCGGCGTCTCTGCGATCACCAGTTTGTCGGCGTCCTGATGACCCATGAAGCAGAAGTACTCCGGCAGAACAGCCAGTTCGGCGCCAAGTTGCGCTGCCTGCCTGAGCAGGCGCATGGCTTCGTTGAGGTTGGCATCCAGACTGATGCCGGAGACCATTTGAATGGAGGCGACTTTCATGCAGAACTCCTCAACCGTGCTGACTGCCAGCGACGCAGCTGGCCATGAAAAAAACAATGTACCGCGAATTCACCTGCCCCATGCATCAGGGGCGTTATTCAGCGGTCGGCACGGGCGCAAGGGCTTCGCCGCCAGGCACCGTCGCGGTCACAGGCTTCTCCAGTTTGACCACCTGCGGATCGGCCCAGCTGCCGGTGACATTGAATACCTGCGTATTGGCGCTTTGCAGTGGCTCGCGCAAGATCAACTGTGCCAGGAACGTGCCCAGGCCCACCACCGGATTGACGGTGGCCGCCAGCAAGGAAAGGGTCCCGGCGTTGACCTCAGGCACCACCACCACCTCCAGCTCCTGGGTCTCTTCGGCCAGATCGGCAGAACCTGCCATCACCACTGCCGCGTTGACGCCTCTCATCTGCAGGTTTCGGGTATGAATGACGCCTTGCTCAATGGTGGCATCCCCGCGCACGGAATCGAAAGCAAAGCCCTCGGCAAACACATCCCGAAAATCAAGAAGCAAGCGCCGTGGCAGGGACTGCAAGCTGAGCACGCCCAGCAATTTGGCCGCACCAGGCTCAACCTTGAGAAACTGGCCACGTTCGATATCCGCGCGAAGTTTCCCGGACATGGACGGGTAGTCCACCTTGAATGGCGAACCCAGCCAACCGATCGTCCCCTGGATACGGCCCTTGCCACCACGCACAGTGCCTTCCTTGCCGAAGCGGGTGAGCAGGCGGCCGGAGTCCTGGATCTGAAGATCGAAGTCCAGACTGGCCCGCCTGGGTCCTGTCTGGTCACCCCCTGAAAACGCCCACAAGCCACTGCCGTTGAGCGTGGCTTCCGGCACCATGAGCGCCAATCGCCTGAGCAGCCATTGCGAGCCCTGATTGACGGCCTCAACCTCCACCCGCCCCAGCTTGCGATCCGAGACGGTCAGGTTCTCGACGGCAATATCCAGGGCAGGAAGACGCGTCGGCTGCTGCAACAACTCTTCCACGTCGTCCGTGTCGCTCGGCGAGAGCGACAGTCGCGCCAGGCGGGCGTAGACGCTGCCCGCAAAGTCGGCTTTCGGCTGACGAAACTCCATGTAGCCATTGAGCTCACGCGAATCGATATTGGTTCGCCAATGCGATCCTTCGCGCGATCCACCCACCACCACATCATGGAAGCTGCGTCCATCGCGCACCAGCTTTGCTGCGCGAACACCCATGACGGTGGGGAGGTAGCTCAGGCCGCTGTCGCTGGCGGCGTCCTCGCGAGCGGAGTCTCGCACGGCCTGTCGCACATCCACCCCGGTGGCCGACGACAGCACGCGCTCCCAAGCATCCATGTCGAGCGTATCGAAGCGTGCGTTCGCCAGCACCCCGGATGCAGGCATGGGCGCCTCTTCGCCACCTCTGAGCCCGATGGCGACACTGCCCCGCCGCACCACCGCTTCTTCACCGACGATATCGCGCAGGTACACAATGCGCGCAAGCGGAATGTCCTCGCGGGCAATGTCGATGCTCATGCGGTCGTTGAGCGCCACCGGGCCCTGGGCATCGGCCACCACGTTACCCACCGTGTTGATGAAACGCACGGCCACCCGCTCGTCTGCGCGTTTGGTGAACGGCGCAGGCAGGTTGACCGCCATGCCCTGAAGGTCGGTGCCGATATCAAACTCAGGGATGCCCGCCTTGAAGCCCAGTCGCATGTTGTAGCGGGCAGCGCCCTCAGCCTTGGAGAACAGCTGGGAGGCAAAGCCCAGGCCGGCCCGGCTCAGGCCCTGTGCCGTCGCTGTCCCTTCTCCGGAAAACTGCAAGATGCCCGCCCCGCCATCTTCGGGTACAGTCATCCCGCCCCGGAAACTGGCTTCACCACCGAACGCGATGGCCGTCGCTTTTTTGACTTCAAACCCGCGGTTTGAAAACGTCACCACCCCCTTGGACTTTTCCAGCAACGGGGTTTCCGGCCGGATGCGCACGTCGTTCCCGGCAAGGCGAACATCTCCCTGGATCTGCGTCCTGGCCGTATCGGCCAGCGGAATATCGATGTCAAACCCCACTTGCGCCGTGCCTGTCAGGGTGGCTTGATCCAGCGCTTCACTGGTGAGGTAGTTGATCGGGGAATCCTTGACGATGCGCAGCAACTGGTCACCAGGGCCATTGAGGCGCGCCGCCACTTCAACGTGCATGTTCTCCTTCAGCCTGGGCAGCACCACACTGCCACCGCTGAGCTCGACCTGTGGAACGTTTTCCACCCCTGTGACGATATTCGTCAGGGACAACCGGTCTCGGTCCAGCAACAGTTGCACCTTGGCGCCTTTCAACGCAGGCCATGGTTTGTCGCCAGACGATTGAAGGTAGGACGGGACGTACTGAAAATCCAGGTTCTTGAGTTGTGCGGCAATGCGGAAAGTGCCGGGCACTTTGGGGTCGCTGTAGGGGATGTCCCAGATGTTGCCGTCGATGGTGAAGTTCACACTCTCTGCCTGCCCGCCCCGCACGGCCTCCTGCACATAGCGCCTGGCGTCCGCCGAGACCCCCAATGGCATGTACCGGTAAACCGCAGTGGCATCAGCCCTGGACAGGGTGGCATTCACACTCAGCACACCTGGGAAACGCTTGCCCGAGGCCACATCGCCGGTATGCCAGTGGGCCTTGCCGCCGCCCTGTGCGTCGGCATTGACCAGATTCAGGGAGTCCACCCACACATCCAGCCGCTCACCTTTCATGGACCAGCGCAGCGCAGCGTCCAACGCATCCAGCGGCATATCTTCCTGCTCAAAGACGCCGGGCAACACCAGCTTGCCGTCAGTCAGTGCGACCGAAGCCTTGCCGCCGTTCTGTCCGATCTCGAAGACCACAGTGGCGTTGTCAATGCCTGGACGGCCGGGCAAGGCCCGCGAGCCATCTTCGGACTTTTCGGCACTGGGCTGCTCGTCCAGGTAGAGGTGTTCAGCCCGGCCAGAAGCCTGATATTGAACGGGCTTGCCGGGCGCAGTCCGCCATTGGCCCTCAAAGTCCTGCACCTGCCCGCGTGAATTGAAGCTCTCCAGCTGCTGGCGAACCTCGTCATCAATGGGCAAACGAATGGCCACATTGGTCAGGGCGGCGAGGTCAATGCGATCGGCGCTGAGGGTGCGCACGATCGCCTCGGCCTGCGCCTTGTCATGACGCTCTTCAAAGCTGATCGCACCACCGGGCCAGGCATCACCTTGCTGCGTCCTGAAACGCAAATCAGGGGTTGAAATCCGATAGCCGTCTTCGAGCCAGTCCACGTCCAGGCGCCCACTGGCTTCCGCCAGTGCCAGGTCTGGCAGATCAGGGCCCAGACGGGTCACGATGTCACTGAGCTTCCCCTGAGCCGTTACTCGCCTGGCCTGCCCCATGTCCAGATCAGCCCATGCCTTGAGCGCCCCCTGGCCGGAGCGGACATCGAGCTTCCAGCGCTCGAGATCCACATAGTGACGAAGCCGGGATACATCGACCTGCGTGAAATCCGCATACGCCTGCCCCTTCCAGCGCATCCAGGGCTGCTTGCGAGCCCGGCCCACTCGCGCCAGCTCCAGCAGAGGCTCACGGAACTTTGCCACGGCCGTGAAGCGTTCGCCCCAATCCGGCGGGGGCGTCGCATCCAGCCGGAAATCATGGCGCTGGGTGGAGTTGCGGATCACCAGATCGAGATCCGAGAGTTCTAGTGGCGGCTGGTCGCGCATTTCATCGGTCCAGCGCAACTCGCCTCCGTCAATCACGAACGAGCGCTGGGACAGGAACCAGTCGAGAACGGTGTAGTCTTCGCTGTGCGTGCCGCCCAGGCGCAGCCCGGCCACTTCGATCTCGCCACCCTTGGTGCGCCGGACGTCCAGCACGGGTCCGGCGATGCGCATTTCCTCAAACCCCAGCCGCCAGACCGAACGCACCGACAAGGCCGTGTCGACCAAGGGCAGCCGAAGTGCCTCCCTTCCAGCCTCGTCGAGCAGGCGGACATCCTTGAGCGCCATGCGAGGTACCATGGACGGCACAAATTTGGGCAACCAGGGGTGCCGAACGGGTTCGCTGTGGGCCTCGATGGAACCGACCCTGACCTCAACCCCGAGTGCCTTGGTCGCCCATCTTTCGAGGTCCGGGCGCCATTGGTCGACCCGGGGCACAATCCAGAAATGAATGGAGGCCCATGTGAGGACGAACAGGACCCACAGACTCACCACCAGCCACAGCAGCGCACGCGCCATCCCGGCAAGGAGTCGCCAGAGACGCGGAACAGCGTGGTAGGTATCGATGTCGTCCGAGTCGACGACGGCGTTTTGAGTCATGATCAGGTCAAATTATGACGGCCCGGGGTCCCACAGGTTCCGCACGGCACACATTCTCTCCATCATCAGTTGTAGACAGACCGAAACCCCAAGTCCCTGACATGAGTCAACTCGCCCCGGCAGATCATGCCCGTTTCGTTCAGCGCGTCCGGCGGCGCTACGGGTCAGAGCTGCCTTTGCTGCCGGCCGGCCAGCCTGACAAGGCGACGATGGCCCAGTGCCTTGACGCCCTGGCCGGGCAGGGTTACGAGTTGCCGGCCGCGCTTCGCGTGCTTCGCCACCTTGTGCTGGAACGGCTGGCCGTCGTCGATTGCGAGGAGCAGGCATCTTTGGAGGCGGTGACCGGCGCCATGACCGAGCTGGCCGAACTGGCGCTGGACCAGGCATGCCAGCTGGCATTCAATGAGCTTGACGAGCGGCATGGCGCGCCCATGGCCACCAACGATGCCGGTGAACTGACCCGGGCTCGGATGTGGGTCATCGGAATGGGAAAGCTGGGCGCCCGTGAGCTCAATGTCTCGAGCGACATTGACCTCATCTACGTCTACGACCTGGACGGCGAAACAACGGGCAATGCGCAAGGCCGTGGACACATCAGCATTCACGAGTACTTTGCCAAGGCCGTCAAGCACATCTACAACACCGTCGGGGAGACGACCGAACACGGCTGCGTCTTCAGGGTCGACCTGGCATTGCGGCCCAATGGCAATTCAGGGCCATCCGTGGCCTCGCTCAGTGCCCTGGAGGAATACTTCCAGGTCCAGGGGCGCGAGTGGGAGCGTTTTGCCTGGCTCAAGAGTCGGGTCATTGCGCCGCAAGCCGAAATCGACAATGGCGGTGCTCAGGCCTTGCGCGGCCCGGTACTGCCTTTTGTGTTCAGGCGCTACCTGGACTACAACGTCTTCGAGAGCCTGAGAAACCTGCACCGGCAAATCCGTGACCACGCCACCAAGCGCGCGGCGGGCAACCCCGGCCGCACCAACGATGTCAAGCTCTCCCGGGGTGGCATCCGGGAAATTGAGTTCACTGTTCAGCTGCTGCAGGTGGTGCGTGGAGGGCAGTTTCCCGAATTGCGGACCCGTCCCACGATCGGAGCGCTTGAGCGGCTGGCCAAGGCCGGACTGATGCCAGAGAAAACGGCTGAGGCCCTGGCCGCGGCCTATGTCTTCCTGCGCCGCGTCGAGCATCGAATCCAGTACCTGGATGACCAGCAAACCCATGTTCTGCCGACCCGGGACGACGATCTGGCCTGGATCGCACACGCCATGGGCCATGCCGACATCGCCAGCTTTCTTTGTGAGCTGGACAGCCACCGCGAAGTTGTCGCAGAGGAATTCGACATTCTGCTCGGGGCCGAGCAGGGCAAGCCTTGCCAGGGTCGCATGTGCAAACGCCAGCAAGGCGTCTCGCCCATGGAGGCACTGGAGCAGGCCTTGCCCGATTTGCCACCGGAGTTCAGGGACCGGGTTCGCCAGTGGAGCCAAGAGCCCAAGGTCCAGACCATGCGTGAAGAAGCGCAAATGCGCCTGGTCTTTCTCGTCGAGCGTACCGGTCAATGGGTGGCCAACGGCGAGGTCAGCGAGGAAGCGGCTTTGCGCCTGGTGGACTGGGCCGACAATCTGCTGCGGCGGGAGAGCTATCTGGCCCTGCTGCAGGAACGGCCGTCGGTGCACAAGCGCCTGCTTCGCATGCTGGGTGCGGCCCGGTGGCCAGCACGATACCTCGCCAAACACCCCGGGGTCATCGACGAACTGGCCAGTCGCGAGCTGATGGACGAGCGCTTCAACGGTGAGCAGTTTGAAGCGGAGCTCGAAGCCCGGCGCAAGGCATTGGCCTCGACCGGCGAAGACGACGAAGAAGCTTTGCTCAACCTGCTGCGACGTGCGCACCACGCCGAAGTGTTCCGGACGCTGGCTCGCGACATTGAAGGAGTCCTGCGCGTCGAGCAGGTGGCGGATGATCTCTCGTCGCTGGCCGATGCCGTGCTCAAGGTCACGGCCCGGTGGTGCTGGGGCCTGGTCAGAAACCGGCACCGGGAAACACCTTGCTTTGGCATCATCGGCTACGGGAAGCTTGGCGGCCGGGAGCTGGGTTACGGCAGCGATCTTGACATTGTTTTTGTCTACGAAGACGAGGACGACAGTGCGCCAGAGGTGTACGCCACCTTTGTCCGCAAGCTGATCAACTGGCTCACGGTCAAGACCGGGGAAGGGGACCTGTTCGAAATCGATACAGCGCTGCGCCCCAACGGAAACCAGGGGCTTCTGGTGACCAGCTTCGACGCATTCGCCAACTATCAGCAGAAGCGAGGCAGCAACACTGCCTGGACCTGGGAGCACCAGGCCATGACCCGGGCCCGCTACGTGGTGGGCATCCCGTCTCTGGGCCCACGTTTCGACGAGGTGCGTGAGTCCGTCGTGGCCGCCGAGCGGGACCAGACTGCACTGGCATCCGAGATTCGCAGCATGCGCGAACGGGTATATGCTGCGCACCCCGTGCGCCCGGGCGTCTTTGACGTCAAGCACAGCCGGGGCGGTATGGTCGATGTCGAGTTTGTCGTCCAGTACCTGGTTCTGGCCCATGCCGCCCGGTTTGAGACCATGCGGGCCAACCGGGGCAACATCACCTTGCTCGGCTTTGCCGAAGCGGCTGGCTTGCTGCCCAAGGGTCTTGGCCAGGAAGCAGCGGACGCTTACCGCGAACTGCGCTACATCCAGCACAGGGCCCGACTGGACGAGGTACCGACCCAAATCGAAGACGAACGCGCGGCGCCCATGGCCCGTGCGGTGATCAGCCTGTGGGATCACGTACTCGGCTCAAAGGACTGACTGGCCGCGGCGGCTGGCTGGTGCTGTGCATTGCCCACGGCACGGTGAGCATGATGCTGTGGTGGGCCGGGCTCGGGCCTGACAGTTTTCTCACCTGGCGGGCAGACCATTGGCCAGCCACACCATGGACTGCCTGGTCAACCGCATGGGTTCATCCTGGCGCAGCGCAACTCATTGTCAATCAGTTGGCGCTGGGCACCCTGACAGGCCTGGTGTGGTGGACGCGCCCAGGCGCACTCAGCGCCACCGCCTGGCTGCTGGCCTGGCCCCTGGCCCATACCAGCCTGTTTTTCTGGCCGCAGATCGGCTACGCCGTCGGGCTGGGTCCGGTTCTTCACGCCGGGTTCGCGGCCATTGCGTGCGACCTGGCGATCCGGGCGGATGCCTCTGGCCGATCCCGCCAATGGGGCTTGGCCCTGCTGGCCGCTCTGACCATCAAACTGGGCTACGAGCAAGGGTGGTCGTCACCCGTGGTCTGGGATGCTGCCAACGAAAGCTCCGTCGTACTGGCCGCTCGCCTGACCGGCGCCTTGATGGGCGCAGGCCTGACCCTGCTCCTGCACGCAGCACTGCGCAGACGCTGAGCTTCGCCACAGGCTGAGGGCGCCGGGCCGGCTAGCCTTTAGGACCTCTCTTTTCTTTTCCACACTGCCGCCATGGTTTAAGTGAAAATACCGAGGCCATTTTGTGACTGATCAGTCACACTATGACCATTAAGTAAATTTCACCCGCCTCAAAACCGCGCCAGACGCTGGAAAGGTAGATGACATGGAAGCCCTCATCCAACGGAACTTTTTTTGCAACGACACCCTCTATAAGTCGTGCAAGCTGCCGATAAAGCTCTTGCACAGCAAAAGTTTTCGACTGCGAAGCCTTCCTGTCCATCGGCGACAGGCTGAAAGCCCGGAGCGCTTTTCCTCCTCCTCCCTCCCTCCCTCCTTCGTTTCGGGGCGCTTCGCAGTCTTTTGTCCATCAGCCGTCCGGCTGCAAGAGGTCTGAGCCATGAGAGCAGACCCTCGCGGCAACGGTGTCTTCCCGCCTCCCAGCCCATCGCCAGCTCAAGCCACACGCCCCCGTGTGGCGGTGATCGGGTCTGGCATCGCCGGCCTGGCAGCAGCGCACACGCTCAAAGGCCTCGCCCACGTCACCCTGTTTGAAGCCGGCACACGCTTCGGCGGGCACGCGCACACGGTCGATGTGACCATGCCGGATCGCCATACGCTGGCGCCTGTCACCTTCGGCGTCGACACCGGCTTTCTGGTGCTCAACGAACGCACCTACCCCCACCTGCTGGACCTGCTCTCCGAGCTCAACGTCGACATCGCACCGTCGGACATGTCGTTTTCCGTGCAAGCAGCGGGTCAGGGATACAAGGGGGAGATGCTTGAGTGGAGCGGCAGCGACCTGAACACCGTCTTCAGCCAGCGTCGCAACCTCATCCGTCCTGCGTTCTGGCGCATGCTGTCAGACATCGTGAGATTCAACCGGATGGCCACCCAGCTGGCTCGTCAGGGCGCCGACCTGGGACACCAAAGCCCATTGCACCAGCCGTTACGCGACTTCCTTGCCCAGCACAGGTTCAGCAGCGAATTCGTCGACTGGTATCTGCTTCCCATGCTGGGCTGCATCTGGAGTTGTCCAACCGATCAGATGCTGGCGTTTCCAGTCGCCACCCTGATTCGCTTTTGCCACAACCACGGCCTGATCCAGGTCAGCCACCGGCCACAGTGGTTCACAGTTAAAGGCGGATCACGCAACTATGTGAACAAGATCATCGCCCAGGTTGATGACGCCAAGGCCGGGTCGCCGGTGCACCATCTGCAGCGATACGGCGGCCGGGTTCACATCACCACGGACACTGGCACCGAGTCGTTCGATGGCGCCATCCTGGCCTGTCACACAGACCAGGCGCTGGACATTCTTGGTCCGGGCGCCAGTGCAGCCGAGCGGACGATGCTCGGCGCCATCCGGTATCAGCGCAACCACGCTGTCCTGCACACCGACGCAAGCGTGCTGCCGAAGTCCCGCCGGGCCTGGGCGGCCTGGAATTACGAACGCTCTCCCCAGGCGCAGCGCGAGGAGGCCGACGTCTGCCTTCACTACCTGATCAACAAACTGCAGCCCATTCCCACCGATGAGCCGGTGGTGGTTTCGCTCAACCCACGCCGCACCATCGGCGCCAGCCAGGTCATTGGAGAGTACGAATACGACCACCCAGTCTTCGACCTTCGCGCCATCGAGGCACAAGGCAACCTGGCCACCATCCAGGGATCAGGACAGGTCTGGTTCGCCGGTGCCTGGGCAGGCTACGGGTTCCACGAGGACGGATTGAAGTCCGGCCTGCAAGCCGCTCGAAGCCTGATTCGGCATTTCGACCAGGCGCCGGCGCCGGCAGCAAACACAAGCTCGCCGTCGGCTCAAATGCGCGAGGTCGCATCCTCATGAAGGCGCAGGCGCACATCGGATTCGGGCAGGTCCGACACACCCGGTCGCGACCGAAACGACATGCGTTCGCATATCCGACCTTCTTTCTCTACCTGCCACTGCGCGCACTGCGGGCAAAGGCCGACCCGGCACTGGCCCGGAACCAGCGCGCAGCTTTTTCTTTCCACGACACCGATCACGGAGACGGCCGGAAAGACTGCCTGGCCTGGATAGACCAGTTGCTGGCGGGACACGGCATACAAGACGCGCAAGGGGAAGTCTGGCTTCAGACCTTCCCCAGAATCCTGGGCTATGTCTTCAAGCCCGTGAGCTTCTGGTACTGCCATCGAACCGACGGTAGCCTCCGCGCAGTGGTCGCAGAGGTCAACAACACCTTTGGTGAGCGACATTTCTATCTGCTCGACCAGCCCAGGGACGGCCAGCCCTGTCGCGCCGACAAGGCTTTTCACGTCTCGCCTTTCTGCCCCGTGACGGGACAGTATGAGTTCAACTTCATGCGAGCCCGCGATCGTGTGGTCATGCGCATCGACTACCACGATCTGTCGGCGTCCCCCGCACTGCTGCAAACCAGTGTCAGCGGACAACTCCAGCCGCTGAGCGTCGCCACCAAGCGGCACGCCCTGTGGCGATATCCGGCCATGACCCTTGGCGTCATCGCGCGTATCCACTGGCATGCACTGCAACTGTGGCTGAAGAAGACGCCGTTCTTCCGCCAGCCCGGAGCACCCGCCGAACCGGTCACTCGCGCCCGCCCTGACCCAGCCACCACCACTTCGGTCCCGCAGTCACAACCATCAGCAAGAGCATGAGCACGAACACCACCATCGCACCCCAGGTCAATGGCGCTGGCTTCTCTTCACCCCGCCACACGCCCGCCGCTGGCAAGGCGGTCCTGCAGCTGCTGCAAGGTCTCCAGACCGGCTCCCTGACTCTCGAGCTGCCCGACCGCAGCCATCGACAGTTCGGCAGCACAGCGGAAGGCGCACAGGGGCACAAAGCCCATTTGCGCATGAAAGACTGGTCGGTGTGCGCCTCGGTCCTGAAGTCCGGCGACATCGGTTTCGGGGAAGCCTATGCCGACGGTCTCTGGGACTCCCGCGACCTGGTCGACCTGCTGCGCATGCTGCTGGCCAACCGCAACACCATCGAACGGGTGGTGTACGGCCACTGGTGGGGCCGCCTCTGGTACCGCGTCCAGCACCTGCTCAACCACAACTCCAAAGCCAACAGCCAGCGAAACATCCACGCCCACTACGATCTGGGCAACGCTTTCTACACCCTCTGGCTCGACGAAACCATGAACTACTCGTCGGCCTGGTTCCAGACGCCAGAACAAAGCCTGCCCGACGCACAACGCGCCAAAGTCGAACGCGCATTGACGCTGGCCAACGTCGGTCCTGGCGACCGCGTGCTGGAGATCGGGTGCGGATGGGGTGCCCTGGCAGAGATGGGCGCCCAGGACTTCGGCGCCCACGTCACTGGCGTGACCCTCTCCACCGAACAACTGGCCTACGCCCGCCAACGCCTGGATCGACTGGGGCTTCTCATGGACGAGAGCGCAGGGGCAACGGACCTCGCGCACCGGGAGAGCATGGGGGCCACACCCGATGCGCAGCGGGAAAGCGTGGGGGCCAACAATTCCGGGGCCACATTCAGACTACAAGACTACCGCGATATCAAAGACGAATCCTTCGACGCCATCTGCTCGATCGAGATGGTGGAAGCCGTGGGCCAGGCCTATTGGCCCGAGTACTTCAACACGGTTGCCCGCCTGCTCAAGCCCGGTGCACGCGCCTGTATCCAGTCGATTGTGATCGACGACGCCCTGTTTGACCGCTACGTCTCCGGCACCGACTTCATCCAGCAGTACATCTTCCCTGGCGGGTGCCTGCCCAGCCCCAGCCGCTTCAAGCAGCAAGCTGAAAAGGCCGGGCTGGAAGTGATCGACACCTTCGAATTCGGCCACGACTACGCCCGAACGCTCAAGCTTTGGCGCGAGCGATTTCTCGAGCAGCAAGAGGCTGTGCTGGCGCAAGGCTTCGACCAACGTTTCATGCGGCTGTGGGAGTTCTACCTCGCGTACTGCGAGGCCGCCTTTTGGGAAAACAACATCGACGTCGTTCAGTTCACACTGCGCAAGCCCGAGTGAACGCACACAGGGCAACACATCATGCACCGCCTAACCTGCACTGCCCAAGCGCCAAGAAGGCGCTCTGCGTTGCTGATGGTTTGCCTGGTCACCATGCTGGCCAGCGTCTCTTCGTCACTGCTCGCCAAAGAGGCAACGGCTGAAACGCCACAAGCCGCAACGGCAGCCACAACACCGGTGGAATGGCCCGTTCGCGGTCGGACCTTGTTCAAAGTGTGGGGATTTGAAATCTACTTCGCCACGCTCAAGGCACCGCCCGGCTTCGTGCCTGATCTCTACGCAGAAACGCCTTTTTCGCTCACGCTGGAATACCGCCGCAGCTTCACCGGCGTCGACATCGCGCGACGCTCCATCGAAGAGATGCAAAAACAGTCTGCCCTCAGCGAAGAAGAGGCGAAGCGCTGGGGCTTGCAGCTGCAGCAGCTGTTCCCCGACGTCGCCAAGGGAGACAGCATCACGGGCCGCTATGTGCCCGGAAAGGGCGCCGATTTCACGCTCAACGGACGTGCGCTGGGGCGCATTGACGACCCCGCTTTGGCGCAGCGCTTCTTCGCCATCTGGCTCTCGCCCCGCACCAGCGAACCCGAAATGCGCCAGGCGCTCATCGGACCCAAGGGGAACGGACGATGAACGCGCCTGTGGTCACCACGCCCGCTTCAGCCTTCGGCTCGAGCGGAGGGTGGCGTCATGGCGTGCGCTACGGATTCATGGGTCTGCCCCTGGCCTTTCTGGCCCTGCCTTTGTATGTGATCCTGCCCAACCTGTATGCCACCCAGTTCGGCGTTCCTCTCGCAGCCCTTGGCGCGGTGCTGCTGTTGGCACGGCTGAGCGACGCCCTGCTCGACCCATGGATCGGCCGCTGGTGTGACCAATGGTTCGAGCACTCACATGCGCGCGTGCTGCGGGCGGCGGCCATCGGTGCTGTGGCCATGGCACTGGGTTTCTGGGCCGTCCTGCAACCGCCGTCACACCTGCAGCAGAACAACGAAGCGGCCTTGCTCACCTGGCTCACCTTGTGCATGGTCGCGCTCTACGCGGCCTACAGTGTGACCAGCGTGGCACACCAGAACTGGGGCGCCCGGCTCGGTGGTGACGCGCTGGAGCGTAGCCGCATTGTGAGCTGGCGCGAGGGTTTCACGCTGGTCGGTGTGCTGCTGGCAGCCGCTCTGCCCACCTGGCTGTCGGTGGACTGGATGCTGGGCAGCTTTGCCTTGCTGTTGACGCTGGCCTGGTGGCTTTGGCGACAGGCACCAGCGCCAGAGCCGACGCAAGCGGTTGGCGACGGCGGCGACCGGCGCATCAAGACCATCATGAACGCCGCGCCCTGGCAGGCCACCGGTTTTCGGCGCCTGCTACTGGTCTACGTGGTCAATGGCACGGCCGCAGCCATTCCTGCCACGCTGGTGCTGTTCTTTGTTCAGGATCGCATCCAGGCCACGGCCTCTCAGGAGCCGGCGTTTCTGGTGGCGTACTTCCTGGCTGCGGCCGCCTCCATGCCAGTGTGGTTAGCCCTGGTCAAGCGCTTTGGCATCGCACCCACCTGGTTGGCGGGCATGTGCCTGGCGGTGCTCAGCTTCGTGTGGGCCTTCGGCTTGGGCGCTGGCGACCAGACAGCTTTTCTTTGGGTGTGCATCGCCTCTGGCATCGCGGCAGGCACCGACATCGCTTTGCCTCAGGCGCTGCTCAATGGTTTGCTGGAGCGGCTGGGTGCGCGCGGCCGTCACGAAGGCGCCTACCTGGGGTGGTGGAGCCTGGCCACCAAACTCAACCTCGCGCTCGCAGCCGGCCTGGCGCTGCCCGCCCTGGCCTGGTTTGGCTATGAGCCTGGAACGCGCGAGCCCCATGGCCTGCAGGCCCTCAGCCTCGCTTACTGCTTGCTGCCTTGTGCCTTGAAACTGGTGGCAGCGGCCCTTCTCTATCGACTGGTCATGGTTTCACCGACCGCACGAAAGGACTTCTCATGAAACGCCGTGCCCTGCTGTTCAGCGGTGCCGCCGCACCCGTGGTACTCAGCCTTGGCGCCTGCTCCACGCAAGACATCAAGAGCTATGCCAGTGAGCAGCCCAGCCTGGATCTGCGAGAGTACTTCAACGGCACCATCGACGCCTGGGGCATCTTCACCGATCGCAGCGGTCAGGTCGTCAAACGCTTCATTGTCGTCATGGACTGCCGCTGGGAAGGAGACGCCGGTGTGCTGGACGAAGCTTTCACCTACTCAGACGGCACGACGCAACGGCGCATCTGGCGCCTGCGGCATCTGGGCAACGGACGCTACGAAGGCGAAGCCGATGACGTTGTTGGAAGGGCCAGCGGGCAGACCGTCGGCAACGCTTTCAACTGGACCTACACCATGCGGTTGCCCGTCGACGGCTCGGTTTACGACGTCGACTTTGACGACTGGATGTACCTCATGGACGAGCGCGTGATGCTCAACAAGGCGGTGATGAGCAAATTCGGTGTTCGCCTGGGTGAAGTCACGCTCTCTTTCACACGTCGCACATCATGAGCACCTCAGCCACCCACCACTCACCCCGGCGCGAATCGATGGCACAAGCCCAGCGTCCTGCACGCGCCTGGTACGGCCTGCGGCCGTTCAACACGCCCATCTCCAACTGGGCGGGCAAGACCGTGTGGCTGGTGGGCGCCTCTAGCGGCATTGGCGCGGCACTGGCCAGACAACTGGCCCATTCGGGTGCTCGCGTGCTGGCGTCCGCCCGTCACGCAGACGCGCTGAAAGCTGTTGCCCGAGACGCGCAAGGAGCGCCGGGCAAGATCCACGCTGTTCCCCTGGACACCACCGACCCGGCGTCCATCGAGCGCGCCATGGCAGACATGGCTCGTCTCACCGGTGGCAGCCTGGACCTGGTGGTGTACTGCGCAGGCCACTACCAGGGCATGCGCGCGACCGACATGGACCTCTCGCAGATGATCCGACACATCGACGTCAATCAGATCGGTGCCCTGCGGGTGCTCGATGCCGTTTTGCCCGGCATGCTGGCACGCCAACAGGGGCATATCTGCCTGATCAGCAGCGTTGCAGGCTACCGCGGTCTGCCACAAAGTCTGGCCTACGGCCCGACCAAGGCAGCGCTGACCAATCTCGCCGAAAACCTGTACCTGGACCTGCACGAGCATGGGATCGGGGTGAGCGTGGTGCATCCAGGGTTCGTGCAAACACCACTGACAGCGCAAAATGGTTTTCACATGCCCGCACTGATCACGCCCGAGCAAGCGGCTCAAGCCATGACAGAGGGATGGGCCAAAGGACACTTCAACATCCACTTTCCCAAACGTTTCACCCGCTGGATGGCCTTGCTTCGCATCTTGCCGCTGCGCCTGTACTTTCAGCTGGTCAAACGCGTCACCGGTCTATGAGCCAAGCCACCGCACCAGCCGCTTCAGGCACCGACGCCACACCCGCACACCTGCAGCGGATTGCCGCCTGGTTTGAAGCCATGACGCCCGAGACACTGACTGACATAGGCCAGTGCTATGCCGCACAAGCGCGCTTCAAGGACCCTTTTTCCGAAGTCCTCGGCCACGACGCCATTCGCCGCGTGTACGCCCACATGTTCGAAACCCTGGTTCAACCCCGCTTTTCGGTGAACCAGATCATGGGGCAGAACGGGCAGGGATTTCTCGTCTGGGAGATGCACTTTCAATTCGAGCGCTTCCACAGAGGTGAGGAGCAGTGCATCCGGGGCGTCTCGCATCTCAAGCTCAACGCCGAGGGGCTCATTGTGAACCACAGGGACTACTGGGATGCCGCCGAAGAGCTGTACGAAAAACTCCCAGGGCTTGGCGTCCTCATGCGCTGGCTCAAACGCAGGGCCACCACCTGAGGCAAATGGCCAGGAGCCAGGGGCTCAACTCGGCAGTGTGTCGGTAAAACTCTGGCGCAATGCGAGCTTGGTCGCCAGTTTCTCCAGCGCCGGGTGGCGGGCGCGCCAGTCCAGAGCAGGGAAGCGGAAGTCCAGATAACCGAGCGCACAGCCCACGGCGATGTCAGACAGGCTGAAATGGATGCCTGAGCAAAACGGCTTGTCGCCAAGCCCTTTGTCCATGGCGACCAGGGCCAGATCGATCTTCTCCATCTGACGGTCGATCCACGCCTGTGAACGCTCATTGGCCTGACGAGAAGGCCAGGTGGCTTCCAGCCGCGCCAGAATGGAGGCGTCGAGCAAGCCGTCAGCCAGCGCCTCCCAGGTCTTGACCGCAGCGCGATCGCGCCCGCCCTGAGGAATGAGCTTTCCCACTGGCGACAGCGTGTCCAGGTACTCGACGATCACCCGCGAGTCGAACATGGCTTCGCTGCCTTCCATGATCAGGCATGGCACCTTGCCCAGCGGGTTGGACGAAGCAATCTGGGTCTGCTCAGACCAGACGTCCTCGGCCTCGAAGCGGTAGTCCAGCTTTTTCTCGGCCATGACGATTCGCACTTTGCGAACGTATGGACTGCTTGTGGAGCCAATCAGTTTCATGCAGATGCGGCCAAAATGGACCAAAGCTGGTCCGGGCCAGCCATTTTATCCATAGCAGACGACCTGTGCCTGACTGGTCGGTCTTCAGGGCTCTCCTTCATCGCCGATGCCACGCCCCAAGAGCGCCGGGAAACAAGGTGCCAAACCCGGCGACCAGGGCTTCCAGGGGGCGATTGCCGGCGTTCCAGCCGAAGCGAACCATCCGCCAGCCCGCCACCGGCTTCGGTTTCGGGCCCAAACCGCAGGTTTCACCTGCTCGGGGGCTGACGCTCCTACAATTGCAGGATATGCGAGCCAATAACCCACCTGCAGGGGCCAGCAACCCCGCGCAAACCCTATCCCCGATTTCCGCCTTGTCCCCTCTGGATGGACGCTACGCCGGCAAACTGGCCAGCTTGCGCCCCTTCATGAGCGAACACGGCTACATGCACCGTCGCGTCCAGGTGGAGGTGGCCTGGTTCATCGCCCTCTCAGATGCCGGCTTCGACGAGTTCAAGCCACTCAGCCCTGGCGCCCGGACCTACCTGATGGGTCTGATCAAGAACTTCAGCGAAGACGACGCCCGCGCGATCAAAGAGATCGAGAAAACCACCAACCACGACGTCAAGGCGGTCGAGTACTGGATCAAGTCCAAGTTCGAAGCCCGTCCGGAGCTCGAAGCAGCGGCCGAGTTTGTGCATTTCGCCTGCACCAGCGAAGACATCAACAACACCAGCCATGCCCTGCAGCTCAAAGGTGGCCGTGACCAGGTGCTGCTGCCCGCGCTGGAGCAGATCATCACCAAGCTGCGCGAGATGGCACATGCTTTCGCCGCCGTGCCCATGCTCAGCCGCACCCATGGCCAGACCGCCAGCCCGACCACCGTCGGCAAGGAGCTGGGCAACGTGGTGGTACGCCTGTCCACCGCCCGCGACCGCATTGCCGGCGTCAAGCTCATGGGAAAGATGAACGGCGCCGTGGGCAACTACAACGCCCACCTGTCCGCCTGGCCCGACTTCGACTGGGAAAACTTCAGCCGCAAGGTCATCGAGACGGAAGAGCCTGTGGGCCTGGGCCTGACCTTCCAGCCCTACTCCATCCAGATCGAGCCACACGACTACATGGCCGAGCTGTTCGACGCCATCGCCCGTGCCAACACCATTCTGGTCGACCTCTCACGCGACATCTGGGGCTACGTGAGCCTGGGTTACTTCAAGCAGAAGCTCAAGGCGGGTGAAATCGGTTCGTCCACCATGCCGCACAAGGTCAACCCGATCGACTTCGAAAATGCCGAGGGCAATCTGGGCCTGGCCAATGCCGTGCTCAGGCACCTGTCGGAGAAGCTGCCAATCAGCCGCTGGCAGCGCGACCTGACCGACTCCACCGTGCTGCGCAACATGGGCGTGGCCATGGGCTACGCCGTGCTGGCCTATGCATCGCTGATGACCGGCCTGAACAAGCTCGAACTCAACGAAGAGCAACTCGCAGAAGACCTTGACGCCTCCTGGGAGGTCCTGGCCGAACCCATCCAGACGGTGATGCGTCGATTTGGTGTGCAAGGAGCCTACGAGAAACTCAAGGAAGTCACCCGAGGCAAGACCGTCACGGCCGAGGCTTTGCACCAGCTCATCAACGGGCTGGAGATTCCACAGGCAGAGAAGGACCGTTTGCTGGCCATGACACCGGCGACCTATGTTGGCAAAGCGTCCGAACTGGCCCGCCGAGTCTGACGCCACTGACGTTGACGACAGCACAAACAGAAAAAAGCCGCCCGGCAGACGCCGCGCGGCTTTTTTCTGTTTGAAGCTTGGCTAAAGCGCGGAGCGCACCTTAGAAGTTCAGTTCCTTCTCAACGTCCTGCACCTTGCGACGGGCCATGGCCAGGTTGGAGCGGGCCTTGTCCAGCACCAGGTAGATGAAGGTGCCTTCCTTGCGGGCCGATGGACGGATGATGTGATAGTGCTTGCCCAGCGTGATCAGGATGTCCTCGATCACATCGTTCAGGCCCAGTGCCTTCATGGTCTTGATCTTGGCACGGACGACTTCGGTGTTACCGGCAGCGGCCACTTCCAGATCCACTCCCGAGCCTGCGGAACCCAGCATCATGCCGCTGGTGCTGTCCACCACAGCGCCGCACAGAGCGCCATCGAGTTCGAGGAGTTCATCGAGGGTTTGTTTGATGTTTGCCATGTTTTTTTCCTTAGGGTGAGGTTCAAGAGCGCTATAAACGTCGGACCCCTGTTGCCTGCGCTCATCAAACAAGGCAAAGGGCATTGAAACTGAAACCGGTGCGAAGGCCTACAAATCGTTGACCCTCTCGGCAATCCGGGCGTGCAGGACCTTCCAGGTCTCCCAATCCACAGCACGCAGCTGGTCCATCACGGCGACGAGCAACATGCCTTTGCCACACTCGGAAATGATCAACTGGCCTTTTGCGTGCACCAGCATCACCAGGCGCAAATCCCCGAGTGCCGAAAAGCTCCCTTGCACCCGGCGATTGAGCCGCCAGTAGTCGGAGCAGGTTGAGCCGATGCCATCCAGGTCATCGATCTGCCCAACCGAATGCCAGGCCATGCCGGCATCCACATCCACCAGAACACAGGCGGCGACACCCGGTCGGCTTGCCATCTCCTCGATGGCCTCTCGTAGTCGCGCTGCTTTCATGCCGCCAGCACTCCTTTGACAAAGTCATTGGCCTGGTACATCACCTGCGCCAGCAGGGACTGCTCGTCAGCGACAGAGATCACCACCAGGTCGTGGCCATGAGCCGCAAATTGCCGAACCACCGCAAAACCTTTTTCGGTGTTGAGAATGACACTGGTGCAACGGCCAAGTCCGGCTTCCTGCGTGGCCACGGCTCCAATGCTGGAGATGGAGCTCGCCAGCGCCGCCATGCGTTCGCTGTCCGCGTCGTCCGGCAAGGCTTGCGCCACCGCAAAGCCATCCACGGTGGCAAGCACCACGGCACGGGTGCCGATACCGGCGTCAACCATCTCCCGCGCCTTGCGCGAGCAGAAGTTCAGAAAGGTAGGCGGAAAAAGGTCAGAGGGATTCATAGATCGGCTTCGAGTTGCGACAGCAGCACATCGATCAACAGGACAACATCGTCTGCTTCGCGGACATCAACGGGAACAACAGGAAACACATGGCCCATTGACTCCAGCACATCGGCATAGGCTTGCAGGTCGGGCGCCTGCGCTTCTTCGGTTCGCCCGACGCCAACCACGCAGGGCAACGCGTCCAACTCGGCCTCGAACCCTTTGAGGTAAACCTTCAGATCAGCCAGCGGATCTTCACGGGTGTTGTCCGAGAGGATCACCAGGCCCAGCGCACCTTTGGCCAGCACGTTCCATACAAATCGAAACCGCTCCTGACCCGGTGTGCCAAACAGTCGCACCCGGTCTCCGTTGTCGAGTGTCAGAAGCCCGTAGTCAAAACCCACGGTCGTCAGCTCTTTGTTGACCGAGCGGTCGTTGTTGGCCACATCGGTCATGATCGGCTCAACCTCGCTGACCGCGCGGATGGCCGTGGTTTTTCCGGCACCCATGGGGCCGGTCAGGATGATCTTGTGTTCTTTCATGCGCGGATCAGACAATGCCGAAACGTTTGCGAATGCTGCTGATCAGCGAAGCGCCAAAACCCATGCGGCCCTTTTTGGCTGCCGGTGTATCTCTCGCATCGCTGGCGGCGATGCCCGCCGGACTCTCTGGCGGGGCTGCAGGTGGCGCAGCACTGGTTTGCAGGTAACCGCTCTCACCCAGCGAGGCCAGAAAACCCTGGCACAGCGCCCTTGGCACCCGAGCCATGGACGCCACTTCCTGCACGCACATGGGCCGGCGGGAAATCATGGTGGCGATCCGAATCCTGCCGACATCCTTGCCCAGCAAGGTCGCCGATGGCCAACGCGCCAGTTTCACCGCGACCGACTCATCCGCCAGCTTCGTCAGCCATTCGCTCGAAGCGGCGGCTACCGTGGACACCGATCCCAGTGACATCGCAGGTCGCGAGTGTCCGATGCGTGAAGGTGCTGCGGTGGACGCAAAATGGTCGCCAGACCCATGCAAGAGGGTCACCTCGATCGCATTGAGCCAGTTCACCAGGCGATCAGAGCGCAGAGGGCGCGAGAGCTGGTCAGGGTCGGAAGTGCCATGCAAGGCCAGACGCTTGACCTGGGTACGGCTGCCGCACACAGCGGCCAGCGCCTCATCGGACACGCGGGCATCTGCCAGCACGGCGTCATACGGCTGCGCTTCGGACAAGCGCCATATGAACGACGGCTCCACCTGGTGCAGGCGGAACAGCGTGGCCACCAGACGCATCTCAGCGTCGGGCAATCCCAGCAATCCAAGCTTCAACCATTCCACCGCAATTCACCTGACGTTTTGTTCATTTCCAGCTCTTTCGAGCACGAGTTGCCTGCTTCCGGCCTGCCCTCTTTGCCTTTTCTTTTGCTTTTGCTTTTGCTTTTGCTTTTGCTTTTGCTTTTGCTCTTGGCAACGACCGGATCAAGTCAATCCACCCATCAAAAATTTCATCTCTTGTTCATGGAACGGTTGTCAGTATGAGGCGTCACCGCACATGCGAAAACACATCAAATAAGAAAAACGGATCTAATGTGAAATACGCCCACGACTGAGGTGACATACCGCACAGTCAGACATGCTCGAGCCTTCATAGCGCGCCGCACCAGACCAGCACTGCATCGTCTTCGCATGCCACCACAATTGCGGCATCGCACGAACAACTGAAAACACATTCGCGATGGAATCGCTCAGTAATCGGATTGACTGACATTTCCCATCCGGACCTGTTCTGCCCGCCACACACGCAGCACATGCCTGATCCGGCTTCGTTTGATCTTGCGCAAATTCCGTGACAGATGACACACGTACAGTGACGACCCTGCGTACGGCGGAGACACGCCAGGCAGGTGCACGAATCAGCAAGTCTTTTATCGGCACCTCGACAAAAACGTGAAGAATGGAGGAAGGAAAAAGCTGTGATTGGCGTGGAAATCCGGTGTTGATTTCGCTTTGACGGCACAGCAGCTATCGGCAAGATCAACAACACACCTGCAGCTTTGCGCTGCTCGGAGGCGCACCACCATGGCCATAGAACTGTTCAACCAAGGCGGACACGTTTGCCTGATGTTCTCCCACCTCGGCGACGAGGAGGGCAATGCGGTGCAGGCCAACCAGTTCCTCGTGATTGACGGCGACCAGGGCGCCATCATCGATCCGGGCGGCAATACCGCCTACAACGAGTTGCTGCTCACCATTGGTCGCTTCTTCGCCCCCCAGAAGCTCTCCAAGATCCTCGCCTCTCATGCCGACCCGGACATCATCGCTTCGCTGGACCGCTGGATGACCAGCACCCAGGCCCAGCTCTACATCTCGCGGCTGTGGGAGAGGTTTGCCCCTCACTTCTGCAAGCCGGGCAAGACCAAGGGCCGCATCGTGGGCATTCCCGACGCCGGCATGCGCATCCCGCTGGGCAAAAGTGAACTGATTGCCTTGCCCGCACATTTCATGCACGCCGAAGGCAACTTCCAGTTCTGGGATCCCGTCAGCCAGATTCTGTTTTCCGGTGATCTGGGCGTATCCCTGGGCACCTCAGCGCAGGCCGCCGAACGCATCGAAAGCCTGGGTGAGCATCTGCCACGCATGGAGGCCTTCCACCGCCGCTACATGGTCAGCTCCAAGATCCTGCGCCTGTGGGCCAACATGGCACGCCAGCTGCCCATCCGCATGATCGTGCCCCAGCATGGCGCGCCCATGCAGGGCAAAGCGGTCGGTGAGTTCATCGAATGGGTCAGCGATCTCTCCTGCGGGATCGATCACATGACCCAGGCCAACTACGCGGTGCCGGCCTGAGGATCTGCCGAGCCGGCGTCAGGCGAGCCTGATGCCGAGTCTGCTTCGGAGACTGGCGCCTCCTCCAGTGCCCGTTCGGCATAACGATTGAAGCGCCAGGCCTGCGCTTCCAGGGTGATCCGCCGCCAGGTGCGTCGTTTTTCGCCGGGGCTCATTTCGGTCCACAGCTGCACCTCGTCAAAGGTCCGCCCGCACCCCTTGCAGATGTCATCGCCCTGACTGGTCGAGCAGATCGCAATACAGGGTGTGTCCGGCAGGCTTTCAAACCAGTCCATCCAGGCCCGCCGAGCGTCGGGAGGCATCGAGTCTTCATCGGCCTCCGTCTCCCGGTAGAACACCAGCATGGCATACACCTCGGCCAGCGCGCGCAAGGGCGCCGCCAGCTCAACGCCGTCGGGAGATGGTGAGCGCGCACGCCAGAAGTTGATCGCCGCCTCGATATCAGCAATGTGAATACCGGCCATAGGGACTGGAATCATAGCCACTGATGCCCGGGCATGTCCGCGCCAGTCACTTGCCAGCGCTGGCACAGAGGTTAAGGGGTGCCCGATACAATCCACTGCAAGCCCCACTTTCGCCGCCTCCGCGGTCAGCTTCGTCCCGCCTGCCATTCATGGACTTCCTCACTTCGCCCGAATTCTGGATCGCCCTCGGCCAGATCATCATCATCGACATCCTGCTCGGTGGCGACAACGCCGTGGTGATCGCGCTGGCCTGTCGGCAGCTGCCACCGGCCCAGCGCACCAAGGGCATCATCTGGGGAACGGCGGGTGCCATTGTCCTGCGCGTCATTCTCATCACCATGGCCATGGTGCTGCTCGACATCCCGTTCCTCAAGGTCACCGGCGCCTTGCTGCTGCTGTGGATCGGCGTCAAACTGATCGCACCGGGGGACGAAGAACATGGCGATATCGCCGGCAATGACCGCCTGTTCGCCGCCATCAAGACCATCATCGTGGCCGACCTGGTCATGAGCATCGACAACGTCATTGCCATCGCCGGTGCCGCGCAGCACGCGGGCGAGCATTCGTTCCTGCTGGTGGTGCTTGGCTTGCTGATCTCGATCCCCATCATCGTCTGGGGCAGCCAGCTGGTCATCAAGCTCATGGCCCGATTCCCGGTCATCATCTTCGCTGGCGGCATGTTGCTCGGCTGGATCGCTGGCGGCATGCTGGTCTCCGACCCCGCCGTGGCCGATACCGGGCGCTGGACCTGGATGCTCAAGTTGCCGCAAAACGCCTGGGTGCACTATTCGGCAGCGGTCGCCGGCGCCCTGCTGGTGCTGGTTGTGGGCAAGATCACGGCCGCAAGACACCCGGCACCGTCCGACAACGAGCCTGAAGAACCCGCCGCCACCTGAGCACCAGCACCTCGCCCTGGCGAGGCTGCTTCATTTGGCCCGAGGTGCTATGCTGAACCCATGAAACTGATCCTGACCTGGTTGCTCGCGGCCTGCGCCTTGCTGATGGTCGCCTATCTGTTCCCCGGCGTGTCCGTGCAGAGCTTTGGCTCGGCCATGATCGCTGCGGCCGTCATCGGCCTGTTCAACATGATCTTGCGGCCGGTCCTGGTCATCCTGACACTGCCGGTCACCGTGGTCACGCTCGGCCTGTTCCTGTTCGTGATCAATGCGCTGCTGTTCTGGGCCGCCGCCAGCATCCTGGACGGCTTTGCCGTCACCGGCTTCTGGGCGGCCATGCTGGGCTCGCTGATCTACTCGGCCATCATGGTCGTGGTCAACGTGGCCCTTAAATCAGCGCTCGGCGGCAGCGACTGACTCCTTGCGCAAACGCTCGGCTTCTCTCAACCGGGCATCCACAATCGCCTGCTCCATCGGGTCGGCATTGCGCTCGGCCAGGGGCAAGGCCTGCGCCGCCTTGAAGCGAGCCACCGCACCGGCATAGTCCAGATACGCCATTTGCGCTTCAGCATCTGCCCTGACGCTGCGCAACCGCTGTCCCAGCGCAGCATAGGCTCGCGACAGCTGCTGCCAGATGAGCGCGTCACGCGGGTGCAGGCTGCCGTAGGCACGCAAGGCGTCCACCGCATCCTGGTGGCGCCCCATGGCCATCAGCGCCTGCGCCCCCAGCAGCACGGAGCTTCGGTCAGTTCGAGCGGCCATCTGGCGGGCCAGGCCTTCGTAGCCGGGCGAACGCGCAGCCGCGCCGGCACTTCGGGACGCGCCTATCTCCAGCAGCAGCCAGTCCACCACAGGTTCATCCACCCCCTTGACGCGCGACTTCAGGCGATTGGCCAGCGTCAGGGCATTGTCCAGTTGCCCCAGGCGCATGGCCGACAAGGCACCCGCATATTGCTCGGCCACACTGGCTTTGTCTGCCAGCCCCTGGGCCTCCCACGCGCGCCACAGGTCCGGCTTGCTCTCGGCCAGCACGCGCGCACGCGCAGCCATCAGCAAATGCTGCGCATCCACTGCCCGGGCAGGTGAGCCCCCCATGGCTTCAGCCGCCGCCCGAGTCGGACCCAGCTGCGCCAGCGGAATGCGCGAGCGCATGTCGGCCATCCGCTCGGACGTCAACGGGTGGCTGCGCAGATAGGGGAAGGCCCCGTCGTCGTTCAGCCGGGACGCTTGCTGCAGCTTGTCGAACATGCTGACGAAGCCCTCGCCCTCGTAACCTGCTTCCGTCATCACGCCAAAGCCAATGCGATCGGCCTCTCGCTCCATGTCCCGAGAGAAATTCAGCTGTGCCTGCACCGCCAGCGCCTGCGACCCCATGATGGCGGCATTGGCCACGTCCACATTGGTCCCGGCAGCGATGGCGCCCAGCACCATGGCACCCATCAGCAGGGGCGCGGTACGGTCCTGCTGCGTGATCATTCGCGCAATGTGGCGTTGAGACACATGGGTCAGCTCGTGGGCCAGCACGCTGGCCAGTTCCGAGCGACTCTCGGTCACCGCGATCAGGCCCAGGTTGACGCCCATGTAGCCGCCGGGCAGGGCAAAGGCATTGACACGCCGGTCCCGGGCGATCATCAGCTCCCAGGCCATTCGCCCGGAAATTTCGGCCGGCACATCCCCCCTCGCCTGCGCGGCCCGCACCAGCGGCATCCAGGTCTGCAAGAGATACTGGCTCAGGACCGGGTCATCCAGATAGTCCGGGTCCTTGTAGATTTCGCGGGCGATCTCGTCACCCAGGCGGCGTTCGGCCGAGATCGTCAGAGAAGCACCATCGCCCAGCGAGGGCAGGCCAGAGGGACTGGTGGCGCCAGGTGACTGCTGCGCCCACAAAGGCGCGGGAAGGGCAAAAGCGAGCGCCATGGCCGAGGCAATGGTCAGGCGGGTGGCACGAGATGAGAAGTTCATGTGCGTATGATGCCTGCAAACGGCCTCTGGTTCCGCTCCTGCGCTATGCTGTGGCCTCTCTCCAGTGTTACCACCTTCCGCCTGACGCGCCGCACGATGTCCAACGCCAAGACCCCGACGACCACTGCCCCCAGCCCCCTGACCCATTTCGACGCTGAAGGCCAGGCCCATATGGTGGACGTGGGCGACAAGGCGCACACGCGACGGGTGGCGGTGGCCGAAGGCCGCATCAGCATGGAGCCGGCCACACTGGCCCTGATTCAGAGCGGCACAGCCAAGAAGGGCGACGTGCTCGGCATCGCCCGCATCGCCGGTATCCAGGGCGCCAAACGCACGAGCGACCTGATTCCCCTGTGTCACCCCATTGCGCTCACGCGCGTGGCGGTGGAATTTGAGGTGGAAGCAGCCACCCACAGCGTGCGCTGCCAGGCCACGGCCGAATGCACCGGCCAGACCGGCGTGGAAATGGAAGCCCTCAGCGCCGCCACGGTCGCTTTGCTCACCATCTACGACATGTGCAAAGCCGCCGACCGCGGCATGACCATCAGCAATGTCCGCCTGCTGGAGAAATCAGGCGGGAAAAGCGGTCACTTTGTGGCGGGTGGCTGATCAGACGCGCACTTCAAAAGCTGTCGATGGGCAGGTAGCCCACAATTTCCAGCGAATCTGCCCTGAGCACTGCTGTCCAGATGGTCTTTGAGGCCGTCAACGGGAGATAGGTCAATTCTTCGATAGGTTGCTTGCTCTCCTGCAACCACTGGTTCACCAAGCGTGCATCTTCCTCAGATCGGTCGACCAAGACTTGCAAGGGTTTTGCACGTTGCCGTATGACTTCCCTATTGGCCTCGCTGAGGGGTTGCCAGTATTCGGGGCGCAACGAAAGATCCTTGCCAGCCAGCGCCAACTCGAATGACTTCATGCGCTCCTCACCGTTGCGGATGTCTCGCAAACCAATCAAGGGGACGCCAACAAAAGGGAGTTTGCGAAAGGCGGGTTCCGCATTGGGCAAATCTGCAGGGTCGACATCGGCAGCCGCCACCGCCACCAGCCGGTCCACCTCGTGAACCAGGTAGACCGGGCGAGATTCGTACACCGACCACAAACCATATGCCAGCGCGGCCATCTGAACGCTGCCAATAATGAAAAGGTCGCGAATCAGTTCCGAACGTGGCTTGCGCAGGTTGAAGACAACCAACGTCAGCATGGGACCAAGTACGACATCCACTGACACCATTAGCCAAAACAGGTCTTGCCCACCTGCGATGACACGGTAGGGGTATGGAAACCAGAACAGAAATACCAGGGCCGCAGCGAGGGTGGCCAACAGGGCGGAAACGGCTAAATGAATGCCGGCAGCGCGCAAGCGCGATGGCCAGTTCCAGCGCGCAATGGGAGCTTCGCTCATGATGGAGTGATGACTGTCAAGAAAGAAAAGGGCGCTCAAGAGTCACCCGGGGGCAACATCCGGCCCCCTATTCTCTACCAGAACGAAATCTGTCTTGTCAGCGGCATTCGCTGGGTGCGTATTTGGCAGGCAGAGTGCCAAGGCCGCCCACCTGAGGAAGGCCACGGCCACCTGACACTCCGTTTGTCGTCGAGGCGCACCCCCAATCGATGGAACCTGTTTGGTTGCCTGCCAATGCAGCCTGGAGTTGGGAAGGCCCTCCCGCCACATGAATGTACGGCGTGTATACCAGAGTCGATGCCGGTGGAATGGAGCCGATGTTGACCTGGTTGAACTGCACGGTCACTTCACCTGTGACCCCATCGATCTGCACTTGGCTCACATACTTGGACACGGCACCCAAGCCACCCACCTGCGCATTGAAGGTTGCGGAAGAAGCCACCAGATCGGCCTGCGTCGTGGCCTCTGTGGCCACCAGCAGACGGGCACCTTGAGCCACGGCAATGCCTTCTGTCACCCGCGAACGAACCGTATAGTCCTGATACGCTGGCAGCGCCACCGCTGCCAGGATACCGATGATGGCTACCACGATCATCAGCTCGATCAGCGTGAAACCCTGAGAACGGTGTTTGGAAAACATGACGGAACCCACCTCTCTTTGTCGCAGAATCGCCTAAGCCAGCGAAAAAATACCTATGGAAACAAAGAGCAGAAGCCATGCCAGTCGAGCCACCTGCATTAGTGTGAGGTAGGTCACGATCTAACGAAGATCTGTTGACAATTTGTGTCAGGTCCGTGTCGCATGCGACACATCTCGTCAGAACATTGACAGAGAGCGTACGACTGAGAGGTTGCCACAACAATGCCGCTCGGCTCCCACACTGGCACCCACCAGCGCTCCCAGTGGCAACACGGAATCAAGAACGAACAAAGCGACGTGTCTCACGACACGTCGCTTTTGTTACCGATTCGGAAAGGCGGCCGGTCAAGCTGCTCTATGGCAGCCCACCAAGGCACCTCTCAAGAGATCAGCGGCACTCGCTGGGAGCGTACTTGGCAGGCAAGGTTCCAGCGGTCAGGGTCGGCAGAGCACGGCCAGCCGATACAGCGTTGGTCACCGAAGAGCAGCCCCAGTCCATCGTACCCGTATCGATGCCAGCGTAGGAAGTTTGCAACTGCACAGGGCCACCAGCCAGTTGGATGTATGGGGTGTACACCAGGGTGGAGGCGGCAGGGATGGAACCGATGTTGGCTTCGTTGAAGGTCACCGTCACTTCACCGGTGTTGGGGTCAATCTGGGTTTGGGTAACGTACTTGGAGACAGCGCCGGCGCCACCGACCTGAGCGTTAAACGTATTCGCCAGAGCGGTCAGTTCGGCAGCGGTGTTGGCATCCACTTCGACTTGCTTCTTGGCGCCGCTAGCCAGCGCGATACCTTCCGTCACACGCGAGCGGACGGTGTAGTCCTGGTAAGCAGGCAGTGCGACAGCAGCCAGGATACCGATGATGGCCACCACGATCATCAGTTCGATCAGGGTGAAACCTTTTTGAATGGAACGCTTCATGTTGTGAACTCCTTGATTGGAATGAAAGAGGAGAAAAAGACTCTGACGTCTTGGGTAACGCACTTCGCGTGCCAACTCCTCAGTCAGAAATTCTGGCCTGTTTTTTGCGGCTTATTTCACAGATTAGGACTATCGGGTGACATTTTGTGACCCGGATTGTCGAATGTGGCTGACAAATTTGGTCACCGCCGATCTGTGCGACAAAAATTGTCACAGCTCAAACGTGTCGCCGGCGCTCAGCCAGCGGATGTCGTGGCGGACATCGTTGGCCCGGTTCGGGGTCTCGTCGAAGCGCTGGATCTCTTGCATGATCAGCCCGGTTTCGGCCGGCTTGGTGTGGGTGATGTACACCGGGAAACGCCGCCCGGGCCCAATCTGGTCCAGCTCCTCGGCCAGTGAAGCCGGTGCCAGGTGCAGGCTGCGCCGGGCCAGCTCGCGCTCGCGGTCGCTGAAGGCGGTCTCGATCACCAGCATCTGCACCGGTAGCTTGTTCACCCGCTCCCAGAAGGCCGGATTGCGCCAGGTGTCGCCACTGAACACCCAGCAACCTTTGTCGGCATGGACCGCAAAACCCACGGCCGGCACCGTGTGGACGGCGGGCAACACATCGACCATCTTGCCGCCCACATGCAGGCGCTCGTCCACCACAAAAGGAACGAATTTCAGCAAAGGCGTGTCGGCGCTGGGGATGGAGGCGAAGTCTGGCCAGATGACGTTGTTGAAGATGTGGGTGCGCAGCGCTGCAATGGTCTGCGGCAGTGCGTGCACCTGCAGCGGAGGGCGGTTGTCCGCCATGCGCGTGGACGCCACCGAGTCCAGCATCAGGGGCAGACTGGCCACGTGGTCCAGATGGGAGTGGGTCAGCAGCACATGGTCGATGCGCGCCATCTCTTCCAGCGGCAGATCGCCAACACCGGTACCGGCATCGACCAGCACGTTGTCGTCCAGCAGGAAAGAGGTGGTCCGGCAGCCTTGCGCAATGGCACCAGAACACCCCAATACGCGAACCTTCATCGGACTTTGAGTCAAATCTGTTGTTCCGGCGACGCGCCTGGTCAGGTCACATGGTCGAGCACCATGCCTGGCCCTGGCCCGTCATTTGGTTTCAAACACGCTGGTCCCATCCCAATTGTCTTGGGCCGGCACCTCCCTCATCGAGGCTAACCGCTGTGCATACAGACGGTAAAGCCCTTTTTGTCCATTGTGCTGCTGGAGCACACGGATGTGTTGCTCACAAGCGTACCAGTCACCCCGACGCCACGCCATGAGAAATTGCTCCCATACCAGCAATTCTTGCGCCAGCGCTGGTTCAGAGGCCGCTTCGGCGGCCAGGGGCGCGTAAATCGTCACGGCCTGATCCTTGCCTTTGACCTTGACCTTGTCCAGCTCCTGCCAGGTGAAGCCCGGGGCCTGGGCACGAGTGAACTCGCTGGCAATGATGTCCACGTCATAGACCCGCGTCAGCGCCTCCAGGCGCGAAGCCAGGTTCACCGAATCGCCAATCACGGTGTAGCTGCGGCGCACGTCCGATCCCATATCGCCCACACTCATTTCACCGGTATTCAGTCCGATGCCTACACCCAGCGGCTCCTTTTCCGGGTGCTCGGCGTTGAATTGCCGGATGGCTTCGACCATGGCCAGGGCCGACGAGACGGCGCGTCGGGCATGGTCTTCCAGTGTCACGGGCGCGCCCCAGAACGCCATGATGCAGTCACCCATGTATTTGTCGATCGTGCCCTGCCCGTCGCGAATGCAGCGGGTCAGGCGTGAGAAGACATCGTTGAGGAGCGACTGCAAGGCCATGGGTGCCATGCTCTCGGACAAGCGTGTGAAGCCCCGCATGTCGCAAAACAGGACCGTGAGCTCGCGTGACTTGGCCTCCATGCTGTAGCGCTGGGGGTCGCGAACCATCTTGCGCACCAGCTCCGGAGGCACATACGAGCGGAAAATCTCCGCCAGCTCGCGCTTGGCGCGGCTCTCGAACAGGTAACCATGGCTCATGTTCAAGGCCAGAGAAGTCAGCGCCACCAGCAGCGAAGCCGCCAGCGGGACCACCAGGTCATTGGCTTCGTACATCCAGATCGTCAGACCCACCAGCGCCACCACCACCGACAGGCCCAGTGCCATGCCTCTTTGCGCATTGAGGACGGGCAAGACCAGCCCCAGCATCAGACCCACCAGCACAACCGTGAGCAGCTCATACCCCGCGGCATAGTCTGGCCTGGACTTGATGCGTCCATCGAGCAGACCAGCCAACAGACTGGCATGGGTCTCAACGCCGGGGTAGACACGCCCCACCGGCGTGGTCCGCAAATCCAGCAGGCCAGGCGCGGTGGAACCGAGCAGCACGATCTTGTCGCGCAACATCGCCTGCGGCACATCGCCGTTGAGCACTTGCGCAGCCGAGACGTAGTGGAAGCTGCCACCTTCCGGCCCGCCCCGCCCGGGGAAGGGCACCAGCACCGACGCCCAGTCGTCGACAGGAATGTCCGTCGTGTCGCCCGCCTGGCGAAGGCGAACCGCACTGACCACACGGTGACCACCGATGGTCAGGCCACCCGGTGCCGGCACCACATCGACATCCGGCATGCCAAGCACCTGGCGGTACATGGCCAATGCCAGGGACTCGTAGTAGTGGCCGTCGAAACTGGCCAGCAATGGCAGCGAGCGCACCACACCATCCGCATCGGTGACCGAGTTGAAAAAACCCGACTGCGCCGCTGACCGGGCCAGCATGGGAAGGTTGGCGCCGTACCCTGTCCACTGTGTGGCCCGAAAGGACTCGCCTGCACCGGCTTGGATCACGGGCGGCGGAAGCACTCCCGACTGGTGACTCACGCCTTCGCTCGAAAAGTAGTAGCCCAGGACCACCGGGCGATTTCGCAGCGCCCGGGCCAGGCGGCCATCATGGTCCAGCACGGGCCGCAGCGACCGGACCTGCTGGACAAATTCAGGGTAGGCGGCCAGCTCCTTGCCCGCCAGTTGTGCCAGGCGCTCGAAGCCGGAGCTGCGGTCAGGCTCGGCCAACACCGTGTCCAGGCCCAGAACGGCAATGCCGTAGCGGTCAAAGAGCTGGTCGACCAGATGCGCCATCCGGTCGCGTGGCCATGGCCATTGGCCCAGAGTGGCCAGACTGGCCTCATCGATATCGACGATGACCACCCGCGCGTCAGGCTCAGGGGCCTGGTGGAGCCTCAGCCGCAGGTCGTAAATGAAATGGTCCAGGCGGCGAACGGGCTCGTCGGGCAACCAGCCGAGCAGCATGGCCAGCACCACCGCCAGCGGCAGGCATGAGAGCAGCCAGCGCGTCCCCTGTTTGCCTGCGATCCGCATGCGGAAGAAGGCCTCAAATCAGCAGCGGCGTCGGTGCAGGCAGGTCACCGCAGCCGCTGCAAGCTTCATCAGGACTGGATGAACTGCATCTGGGTGCCAGCCAGATCGATCAGGTCGCCGTTCTTGAGGTTGATGACCTCGGACCCGATGTCGTTGCCATTGATGGTCGGGCGCTGGGCACCCTCGACCAGAGCGATCACAAAACCGTGCTGGCGACGGGTGATGGCGGCCACCGCAACACCCGGCTTGCCAATCGTGGTGACAACCTTGACCAGTGGCACTTCACGGCCGGTTGCAGGGCCGGACATGACCTTGATGGCGGCTTTGAGGCTGCCACCACCAGTGGAGGCGCCGGCCGCGGCCTGCTCTTCCATGTTGCCGGAGTTGATGACCATGGTCTTCTCGGCAGGCGCACCAGCGCCATCATGGATGAACTTGATCTTGTACTTGCCAATCTCGACCGTGTCGCCGTTTTGAAGCTGCTGCTTCTTGATGGCTTTTCCATTGACATACGTGCCGTTGGTGCTGTTCAGGTCCTCCAGGAACACATCGGCACCCGACATCTGCAATACGGCGTGCTCGCCGCTGACGGCAAGGTTGTCGATGACGATATCGTTGTACGGACGCCGACCCAAAGTGGTCCTGTCCTTGGTTAGCTGAACTTCCTTGATGACGACACCATCAATGGAAACAATCATCTTCGGCATGGCCGACTCCTGTGGCACCGCTTGAAAACGGTTGCGAGTTATCAAAAATTACTACTGACCCAGCATCCGGGACAGGAAACCCCGGCGCGCTGGCTTTGCCCTGGCAGACGCAAGTATTACAGAAATGTTATCCCGGCCACCCGCTTCGTTGGCAGCATCTACCAGTGCAACCCCCTTGTCTTCCAATGGGGCACTTCCCCCGAGTATGAAGGCGATCTGCTCGTCCGAGACCATATCGGTCAGTCCGTCCGAGCAAAAAAGGTACAGATCGCCGTCATCAACCCGGAATTCGTTGACTTCTAACAACACCGTGTCTTCTACGCCCAACGCTCGCGTCACCAGATTTTTGTGCGTTGCAAACATGGCCTGTTCGGGCGAGATGAGGCCGGCATCGATCTGCTCCTGCAGCAGGGAGTGGTCCCGCGTGAGCTGCTGAACCTGGCCTTGCCGCAAACGGTAGCAGCGAGAGTCGCCCACATGGCCCACCAGCACTTTCTGGCCGATGAACAAGCCCATGACCAAGGTGGTGCCCATGCCGGCGTACATGGACGAAGCGTTGGCAGCGTTGAAAATCGAGCGGTTGGCATTGTCCACGCAGATTTCCATGGCGCGCTTGACCTCACGGCCTGACGCTTCTTTGCCGCCTTCAGCAATCCACTGGCCGAGTTCATTCTTGACGAAGGATGTCGCCATTGCGCTGGCGACTTCGCCAGCGTTGTAACCACCCATGCCGTCGGCCAACACCAGAACCTGGCGGTCGGCATCGACCGCCACGGAGTCCTCGTTGTTGTCGCGCACCAGGCCCGGATCGGTCAGGCTGTAAAACTCGAAATTCATGTTGTTGCCAGTGATAGCTGGTACTCGCCGCTTTCTTTCGGCAAAGCCTTTCAATTATGGCTTGTTGCAAGCCGCTCAGCGCCAGTTCGACTGACAAATTTCGACTTCCTGGAAGAGATTTTGCACACTGGGCCTGATCTGGCCGTATCAAAAAGAAAGGGTAGCCAAGCCTGGCTACCCTATCGGCACAAAACACGCTCAGTTAATCAGAGCATGGCTTTGAGCAGCTTGCCCATCTCGGATGGGTTGCGCGTGACCTTGAAGCCACACTCTTCCATGATGGCCAGCTTGGCGTCGGCCGTGTCGGCACCACCGGAAATCAGTGCACCAGCGTGGCCCATGCGCTTGCCCGGAGGGGCTGTGACGCCAGCGATGAAGCCAACGATCGGCTTTTTCATGTTTTCTTTGCACCACACGGCGGCTTCGGCTTCGTCCGGACCACCGATCTCACCGATCATGATGACGGCGTCGGTATCGGGATCGTCGTTGAACGCCTTCATGACGTCGATGTGCTTCAGACCGTTGATGGGGTCACCACCGATACCGACGGCGCTGGACTGGCCAATGCCCAGTTCGGTCAGCTGTGCCACAGCTTCATAGGTCAGCGTACCGGAGCGTGAGACCACACCGACGCGACCCTTCTTGTGGATGTGACCGGGCATGATGCCGATCTTGATCTCTTCGGGCGTGATCAGGCCTGGGCAGTTGGGGCCGAGCAGCAGGGTCTTCTTGCCGCCGGCGGCTTCCTTGGCCTTCATCTTGTTGCGCACTTCCAGCATGTCCTTGACCGGGATGCCTTCGGTGATGCAGATGGCTAGGTCCAGATCGGCCTCAACGGCTTCCCAGATGGCGGCAGCAGCGCCGGCTGGCGGTACGTAGATCACGGAGACGGTGGCGCCGGTTTGCGCGGAAGCCTCTTTCACCGAGCCGTAGATGGGGATGTTGAAGATGGACTCGCCCGCTTTTTTCGGGTTCACGCCAGCCACGAAGCAGTTCTGGCCGTTGGCGTATTCCTGGCACTTTTCCGTGTGGAACTGACCGGTTTTGCCGGTGATGCCCTGGGTGATGACTTTGGTGTCTTTATTGATGTAAATGCTCATGATGAATCCTGTTCCTGTCGCAATGGGGTGGGCGAACAAGGCCCCCTAGCCAGCGGCCACCGCAGAACCGGCTTTGCCGGGCTGCTGGTGGCGCCCCCTACAGGGGGAAGCGCCGCAGGCGATGCGGGGGTGGGTCATTATTTGACAGCTGCGACCACTTTTTGAGCGGCTTCGGCCATGGTGTCGGCGGAGATGATCGGCAGACCGGATTCGGCCAGCATCTTCTTGCCCATTTCTTCGTTGGTGCCCTTCATGCGGACAACCAGCGGCACGCTCAGGTTCACGGCCTTGCAAGCAGTGATCACGCCGGTGGCGATGGTGTCGCACTTCATGATGCCGCCGAAGATGTTGACCAGGATCGCCTTGACCTTGTCGTTCTTGAGCATGATCTTGAAGGCTTCGGTGACCTTCTCGGGGGTGGCACCGCCGCCCACGTCCAGGAAGTTGGCTGGCTCGGCGCCGAACAACTTGATGGTGTCCATGGTGGCCATGGCCAGACCGGCACCGTTGACCAGGCAGCCGATGTTGCCGTCCAGGGAGATGTAGGCCAGGTCGAACTTGGAGGCTTCGATTTCGGCAGGGTCTTCCTCGTCCAGATCGCGCAGGGCGACGATGTCGTCGTGGCGGTACAGGGCGTTGGAGTCGAAGTTGAACTTGGCGTCCAGGGCGATGATGTTGCCCTTGGAGTCGCGGTTCAGCGGGTTGATTTCCACCAGGGAAGCATCGGTGTCCATGTAGCACTTGTAGAGCTTCTGGCACACGTCGATGAATTGAGCTTCAGAGTCTGCTGGCAGCTCGATGCCCTTGGCCAGCTCCTTGCCTTGCTCGGTGGTGAAGCCGGTCAGCGGATCGACAAAGATTTTGACGATCTTCTCGGGGGTGCTGTGAGCGACTTCTTCAATGTCCATGCCGCCTTCGCTGGAGGCAATGAAAGCCACCTTCTGCGAGGCGCGGTCGGTCACGACCGACAGGTAATATTCCTTCTGGATGTCAGCGCCGTCTTCAATGTACAGGCGGCGGACTTTCTGACCTTCCGGACCAGTCTGGTGCGTCACGAGCTGCATGCCCAGGATGTCGCCGGCCAGCTTTTGCACGTCCTCGATGGACTTGGCGACTTTCACGCCACCGCCCTTGCCTCGTCCACCAGCGTGGATCTGGGCTTTCACGACCCAAACGGGACCGCCGAGCTTTTGTGCAGCTTCCACCGCTTCCTGGACCGTGAACGCCGGGATTCCGCGTGGAACCGGCACACCAAATTGACGCAAGATTTCCTTGCCTTGGTACTCGTGAATCTTCATGAGGCTTCTCTCAGACTGGGGGGTTGGTCATTCCGACTGGAAAGAATCGGCCAGTCACCGGGCGGATAGCGCCAGTGACAGCAATCGCGGACTGTATCATGTTGCGACGCGGCAACCGCCATTGGCTGCCATACCCAAGCGCGCCACGACCGCTTGCGGGTAATACATAATTATAGAAACTTTTCCCTTTACCGTCACTGACAGCGTGGCTCGCGAGTGCAAATTCGCTGGGAGATCGCCCCCTCATGGCCGGAAAAACGCGTCAGTCTGGCACTTGGGAAACCATGGCTCGTGCACTCTGATGTAACCTGCTTGCATTGCGCGTTGGCATAACAGAAAGTTCGGAAAAAAGGACAAACAGAGATGGTCAAGGTCTTTATTGACGGCGAAGCCGGCACCACCGGCCTGCAGATTCGCGAGCGGCTCGACCCGATGGGCGACGTCGAATTGCTGAGCATCGCGGCCGAGCGACGCAAGGACCCTGAGGCCAAGCGCGAGTTGCTGGCCCAGGCAGACATGGTCATCTTGTGCCTGCACGATGACGCTGCGCTCGAAACCGTGGCCTTGGTCGACGAACTGGAAAAGGCTTCCGGCCAGGCGACTGGCCCCAAGATCATCGATGCCTCCACCGCGCATCGCGTGGCCGATGGCTGGGTCTATGGCTTTCCTGAACTCACCCCCGACCACGCGAAGGCGGTCGCTTCGGCGCGGCGCGTGGCCAATCCGGGCTGCTATCCCACAGGAGGCATTGCCTTGCTGCGACCTCTGGTCGATGCAGGTCTGCTGCCACCAGACTACCCGGTGGTGCTCTCTGGCTACTCCGGCTATTCCGGTGGCGGCCGCCAGATGATCGAAGCGTATGAAGTCAGCAAGTCGGCTCCTCCCATGGAGGTCTACGGCTTGGGCCTGACGCACAAGCATTTGCCTGAGCTGCAGAAATACAGCCGCCTCACCCGCCGGCCGATTTTTGTCCCGACAGTGGCCAACTTCTACGCCGGCATGATCGACCAGATCCCGGTGCAGTTTGATCTGATGAGCTGCGTGAGCAAGACGTCTCAGCTGGAAGAGGCTCTGCGCGCCCATTACCAAGGCAGCGAATGGGTGAAAGTCGTGCCCCCTGCGGCAGGTGGCCGGCTGGAGCCGACGGGGCTCAATGGCACCAACAGCATGGAGCTGAGCGTTTTTGGCAATGATGAACTGGGCCAGGCGGTGCTGGTGGCCAGGCTGGATAACCTGGGCAAGGGTGCCAGCGGGGCGGCTGTGCAGAATTTGAAGTTGATGATGGGGATTTGAGGGGGTAGGGGGTTTAGCGCCCCAGGCCGCTGAGTCTGCAAAAGCCTGCCTTTTGGCAATTCGTTGCCTGAGACTAGCCTGCCGAGATAGGCTTTTGCCTGCGGCGGGCTTTTCTGTTTTTGAACTTCCTTTCTTTCCCCCCTATCCCCCCAACCCCCTTTCCACCCCGCCGGGCGGAAAGGGGGAGCTCTCATTTGGCTTCTGGTCGCCGACTGGGCTTCTACGGCTCGAACCGTCGCCACCGTGGTTGGGGGTACATGCATTTCTCCGAAGCTGTCGTAGGCGCCTCGGTTTTGGTCTTCACGCCCACGGCGCCCAGCTGACTTTGCCGCTTTGCGGCTTGTCAGTTGGGCGCTTACTTCGTGCGTTGCAAGTCCCTTTGCCCGCAATGTCTCGCTCGCAGGCACCCGGCGAGCCGCGCAGCGGCAAAGCTGGCTGCCTGCCGTGGGCGCACCAAGGGCAGACGATGTCTCTACGACAGCCGCTACCTCCGACAGCCGCCTCAAGTGAGGCGGCGTGGCCAAGCCGAGGGTGCGGCGGATCCGGGTTTCCCGGTCCGCATCGCGCCGCCCCCTTGAGGGGGACGCGCAAAGCGCGGCGGGGGTGCTTCTCTCTATCGCCCGGCGGGGTGGAAAGGGGGCTGGGGGGATAGGGGGGAAAGAAAAATGGATGAAAGAAGGGGAGTTTGAGATTCAGGAGCCAGGTAAGAGCTAAGAGAGAAGGAGAAGAACAGGAATGGTGAGACCAAGCCTCAAACATCAATCCTCATCCCCTCCACTCACCACTTTCCGAATCGCCCCAGGTGCAAACCCCCTCGATGCCAGAAACCGCATTTGCTTTGCCCGCCCCTGAGGGTCATCGGCGGGCTCGCCGAACTTTTTCTTCCAGACCGCCCGAGCGCGCTCGACTTCGGTCTCTTCCAGGGCAGACACTGCTTCGGCAATCGCCTCCTGACTCAGTCCCTTGGCTTGCATTTCCTGCCGGACTCGCCCTGCGCCCAGGCGCCTGGCTCGGCGGTTGACCACTGACTCCACCACGCGCTGCTCGTCGATGAAACCTTTGGCTTCCAACTCGTCCAGAATGCGGGGAAGGTCGTCGCCTTCCTCCACATGGCGGGTCAGTTTGCGCGTCAACTCCTGACGGGAGTGCTCCCGGGAGGCGAGCAGTTTCAGTGCCCGCCCCTTGAGGGACAGTTTGGCAAAGCTCACTCGGTTGCAGCGGCTTCTTCAGCCTCTGCTGCTTCAGCAGCAGCCTTCTTGCCTTTGGCGCCTTTTCCTTTGCCGCTACTGGCGGCTTCCTCTACAGGCAGAAGCGGCACACCCAGGGCTTCGCGAACCTTGTTCTCGATTTCGAAGCGAAGCTCGGGATTTTCTTTCAAGAACTCGCGGGTGTTGTCACGGCCTTGGCCGATCTTCTCGCCGTTGTAGGAGTACCAGGCGCCGGATTTCTCCACCACGCGTTGCGCGACGCCGAGATCCAGAATTTCGCCTTCGCGGCTGATGCCTTCGCCGAACATGATGTCGAATTCAGCGGTCTTGAACGGAGGGGCGACCTTGTTCTTGACGACCTTGACCTTGGCTTCGTTACCGACCGCTTCGTCGCCCTTTTTGATGGTGCCGGTGCGGCGAATGTCGAGTCGAACCGAAGAGTAGAACTTCAGCGCGTTACCGCCGGTGGTGGTCTCTGGGCTGCCGAACATGACACCGATCTTCATGCGGATCTGGTTGATGAAGATGACCGTGCAGTTGGTCTTTTTGATGGTGGCGGTGAGTTTGCGCAGTGCCTGGCTCATCAGGCGTGCCTGCAAACCGGGCAGGGAGTCGCCCATTTCGCCTTCAAGTTCAGCCTTGGGCGTCAGCGCCGCCACCGAGTCCACCACGATCAGGTCCACAGCGCCGGAGCGCACGAGGGAATCCACGATCTCCAGTGCTTGCTCACCAGCGTCCGGCTGGGAAATGAGCAGGTCAGACAAGGTGACACCCAGCTTCTGGGCGTACTGGATGTCGAGCGCGTGCTCGGCGTCCACGAAAGCACACTGGCCGCCCAGCTTCTGCATTTCGGCAATGACTTGCAGGGTCAGCGTGGTTTTACCGGAGGACTCAGGGCCGTAGATTTCCACCACGCGGCCGCGGGGCAGGCCACCAACGCCCAGAGCAATGTCCAGGCCCAGCGAACCCGTGGACACCACCTGAATGTCCTCCAGTTGCTCGCCCTCGCCCAGCCGCATGATCGTGCCTTTGCCGAACTGCTTCTCGATCTGGGCCAGTGCGGCCTGCAGTGCCTTGGCCTTTTCGCCGTTGATGTTCTTTGCTGCTGCGTCCATTTTTCGCTCCTGTTTGCGTGAGTGTGTGTTCGCTTCAGTCGGTGGGTTTTTGTACAGACTGGATGCTTGAACAGGAGTGTATGACGAAATACTTTTTATAAAAGCATATTTTTGTTCAGTTTACCTGACTATTTTTTAGAATGGACTTTTTGTTGTCTTCAGTTATGTGAGGCTTGCTTCCTTCAATCTTCTTCTCTTTCGTTTCATATTTCTTCCCCCCCTATCCCCCCACCCCCCTTTCCACCCCGCCGGGCGGAAAGGGGGAGCTCTCATTTGGCTTCTGGTCTCCGACTGGGCTTCTACGGCTCGATGCGTCGCCACCGTGGTTGGGGGTACATGCATTTCGCTGAGGCTGTCGTAGGAACCTCGGCCTTGGTCTTCGCTCCCACGGCGCCCATCTGACTTTGCCGCTGCGCGGCTCGTTAGATGGGCGCTCGCCTCATGCGTCGCCAATCTCGTTGGCCTGCAATGTCTCGCTCGCAGGCCCCCGGCGAGCCGCGCAGCGGCAATGTCGGTTGCCTGCCGTGGGCGCACCAAGGGCAGGCGAAGTCTCTGCAACAGCGGTGGAGAAACTGTGGTGAGCAAGACGCAGTGGCAACCTCCCGCTCGTAGCCACCCGTCCAATTAGCAGAAGCCGAATGTTTAAAGGCTCCCCTTTCCGCCCCGGCGGGGGTGGAAAGGGGCGGGGGGGATAGGGGGGGGGGAAGAAAAAGAAGAACGAAGGAAGAGAAGTTCAAAAACAGAAACGCCGCGCCGCAGGCAAAGGACCACCTACTCATGCCAACCGAAACCCAAAACCCCACCACTCCTGACGATCGTTGGCGCATCAGCCACCTCGGCCGCCTCATGGGCCTTGCCCTGCGGCGCTTCGACGAACGCGTCCTCTATCTCATGGCGCACGACGCCCAGGTGCCCTTGGCGCTGTCCAACCTGGCAGCCAGGGCGCAGGTCGGCGCAGCGCACGTGCACATCACCCGCCACCTGGACCTCAAAGGCTCACGCTTGAGCGAACTGGCACAGCGAGCCGACATGACCAAACAGGCCATGGGGGACCTGGTTGATCAATGCGAGGCCTGGGGACTGGTAGAGCGCCGGCCCGACCCCACCGACGGCCGGGCGCGCGTCATCATCTTCACGGACACGGGGCTGGCATGGCTCAACGCATTCCGAAAAGCGGTCAAACAGGCCGAAGCAGAATTTGCCGAGCAAGTGGGCAAAGAAGTGGCCACGGTCGTTGCCATCGGGCTGGAAGCCTACGGAAGCCCATGAGATCGACGGGTCAAGCAGAAGACCCGAGGTCTTCGCTCCGGGAAGCCCCGCAGAGAGCTACCGGCCAAATTGCCTAGAATTGAAACACGTTGAGGAGACTGATTCATGCGCATCCTGATTGCAGAAGATGACCAAGTGCTGGCCGATGGCCTGATGCGCAGCCTGCGCGCTGCTGGTGCAGCCGTTGATCATGTGGCCACGGGCACAGAGGCCGACGCCGCGCTGATGACCACCGACGAATTTGATCTGCTGATCCTGGACCTGGGCTTGCCCAAGCTGCATGGGCTTGAAGTGCTCAAGCGCCTGCGCTCACGGGGTTCGGCCGTGCCTGTGCTCATCCTCACTGCCGCCGACAGCATCGAGGAACGTGTGCAGGGGCTGGACTACGGTGCGGACGATTACATGGCCAAGCCGTTCTCGCTGCAGGAACTGGAGGCCCGCGTGCGTGCGCTGGTGCGCCGAGGCATGGGCGGCGCCAGCTCTACCATCAAGCATGGGCCACTGGTGTACGACCAGGCGGGGCGCGTGGCCACCATCGACGGCAAGATGGTCGAACTCTCGGCACGCGAGCTGGGTCTGCTGGAGGTGCTGCTGCAACGCGCAGGCCGCCTGGTCAGCAAAGACCAATTGGTTGAACGCCTCTGCGAATGGGGCGAAGAAGTCAGCAACAACGCGATCGAGGTGTACATTCACCGCTTGCGCAAGAAGATCGAGAAAGGTCCGATCCGCATTGCGACCGTTCGGGGTCTGGGCTACTGCCTGGAGAAAATTCCCGGCTGAACGTACCCGACGCCATGCGCACGCGCATCACAAGACCTCGTGAGAGCATGCGCATGGACCGGGCTTGTCCGGGCCTGACCATCATCACGACATGAACAGCAAACCTGAAGAGGAAGTCGCCAGCGACAAGACACAGGTTTCCTTCGGGCTGTTTCAGCGCGAACAGCGCAGTTTGTTCGGTGAGATTCTGGACTGGATGCTCACCCCATTGCTGCTGCTGTGGCCACTGTCCCTCGCATTGACCTGGTTTGTGGCTCAGGGCATTGCCAACAAGCCGTTCGACCGGGCTCTGGAGTTCAACCTGCAGGCCCTGACCCAGTACGTGGTGAGCGAGCAGGGACAGGTCAGCTTTCGACTCACACCGCAGGCGCGCGACCTTCTGCGCGCAGACGACAGTGACCTGGTGTACTACCAGGTGCTCGACCCGCGCGGTGACCTCATCAGTGGCGAAGGCGACTTTCCTTTGCCCCATGACGACCGCCCCGCTGTCCCGGGTCAGATTCTGCTGCGTGACGATGTTCTGCGCGGCGACGAAGTCCGTGTCGCCTATGCCTGGCTGGCACGCAATGATGACTCCGGTCGGCTGGTCCTCATGCAGGTGGCAGAGACCAAAGGGAAGCGATCCACTTTGGCCACTGAAATCATCAAAGGCGTGATGGTGCCGCAGTTTGTCATCTTGCCCCTGGCAGTGCTATTGGTATGGCTGGCCCTGGTGCGAGGTATCCGTCCATTGAACTCGCTGGAGCAGCGCATCCGCGCGCGGCGGCCCGACGACCTCAGCCCGATCGAGGAATCGTTCATTCCTCAGGAAGTGGCCCCTCTGGTCTCATCAATCAATGATTTGCTCACTCGCCTGAAGGCCTCGCTCACCACCCAGCGCCGCTTTCTTGCCGACGCAGCTCACCAGCTCAAGACACCGCTGGCCGGTCTGCGTATGCAGGCCGAACTTGCCCAACGAGAAACCGATCCTCAGGACATGGTCGGAACCTTGCAGCAAATCGCACGCTCGAGCACCCGTGCCACGCATACGGTCAATCAGCTGCTGGCGCTCGCCAGAGCAGAAGGCACAGGACGTTCGTTGCCCAGCGAACCACTCGACGTTGCCCCTCTGGTCACGCAGGTGGTGCAGGATTCGGTGCCACGCGCGCTTGAGCATGGCGTCGACCTGGGCTACGAAGGTCCGCAACAGACGCCCGACTCCTGTCGCCTCGAAGGCAACGCCACCTTGCTGCAGGAAATGACTCGCAACCTAGTGGACAACGCGATCAACTACAGCGGCAAGGACGGGGTCGTCACCGTCAAGGTGCTGGCTGACCGGTTCAGCGGTGTCGTGGTGCTGCAGGTGGAAGACAATGGGCCGGGCATTCCCGAACACGAGCGGGCCATGGTGCTGCAGCCCTTTTACCGCGCGCTGGGCACAAACGTCGACGGGTCAGGCCTGGGCCTGGCCATCGTCCACGAGATCGCCCAGCAGCATGGAGCGACGATGTCGATGGAAGATGCACACAATGACCCCGCCCGGCGAGGCCTTCGCGTGTCCATCCGTTTTGCCCCCTTGCCCCACGCGGACGCCAGCGCGGCCGAAGCGCAGGCGCACCACTGAAGCGACTCAGCCCTTGAGCATGTCCAGCTGAAGGCGCTCGCGCTCTACGGCGCGGGAAACCGCAGGCAGCGCGGCAAAACGCCGCGCAATGTCGCAAGCTGCCTTGAAAGGTGAGGTGTCCATGCCGACCAGCCCGCCCCAGCGCATCAGCACCAGGGTATAGGCATCGAGGGCTCCGGGGTGCTCTCCGCCAACCCACGGCGAAGCTTTGGCCGCCAATGCATCGATCTCGGCCATCAGGCCTGGATAGGCGCTCATGGCCTGAGCCTTGACCGCTTGCTGCGCGGCCTCGTCACCGGTGAACTTCTGGGGCATGAAGATATGGGTGAAGGCAGGGTGAACCGTGTTGTTCATCCATGCGAGGGTAGACAGCGCCCGGGTTCGCTCCATGCCGCCGGCAGGCAGAAAGTGCGCGTCAGGAAACTTCGCGTCCAGATGCAACACGATGGCCATGATCTGCGTGATGACTGTGCCATCATCCACCAGCACCGGCACTTGCCCGCGCGGATTGAGTGCCTTGTATTCCTCGGAGAGCTGCTCACCCTTGTGGAGCTTGATCAGCTTGGCCTCATACTCGGCACCGGAGAGCTCCAGCAAAGAGTGAGGGACGAAGGAACAGGCACCGGGGCCGAAATACAGTTGCAGACTCATGAGTGTCTCCTCGAATGGAATGGCGAGGGCCCACGATAGCGCAGCCCCAATACCCCGTCAGTCGCTCAGGTGTTTGCCGACAATGCCTGCAATCTCGAACATGGTGACCTGGTCTTTGCCAAAAACGGGTTTGAGCTTGTCGTCTGCATTGACCTTGCGCTTGTCAGATGCATCCTGCAGCCCGTTGGCCTTGATGTAGTCCCACAACTTCTTGACGACTTCGGTTCTCGCCACGGGCTCTGCCCCAATGACGGCGGCCAGCTCCGTGCTCGGCTTCTTGCCAGGCGCGCTGGAAGGCTTGCGGGTCTTCTTGGCTGCAGCCTTCTTGGCTGGTGCTGCCTTTTTGGCCGCTGCCTTCTTGGCTGGAGCCGTTTTGCCGCCTGCGGCCGTCTTGCGCGCCGGGTATTTGGATTCACGCTTTTCGAACTCGAATGCCACCTTGCCGGCTTCTCCATCCCAGACCAGAAACGCCTTGAACGGGCGTCGCGTCCGCATGGAGATGAACTTGTCGAGCAAGTCCGTCTTCCCTGTCTCGAGCAGTTTGGCGATCTGTTCGCGTTCCACCGGTTGCTGCAGGATGATCTTGCCGCTCTTGAACTTGCAGGACGGCGTGGGCTGTGCGGCTGTTGGAACAGCCTTTTCACACACATAGTTGCTGCCGTGCTCGAACACGCTGGCGCCGCATGACGGACATTTGCCCAGCGGATCGCGGTCGGAGAAGTCCACCAGCTCGCCGGACTCCTCTTCCTTGTCGTCGCCGAAATCGAACTCGAGCTTCCAGTTCTTGTCGTCTTCGCTGAACTTCAGCACCAGCTCAGCCGCGAAAGGCCAGCCGGCTTTTGACCGGAAGCCTTGCAACGGACCAATGTGCTTGTCGCGCAGAAAAGCTTCCGACTCCTCGATTTCGAATGTTCGGCCCGCGGGCGACTTGGTAAAGGAAAAGCCACAGCCTTCGCCACCGTCTGACTTTCCGGTACAGGCATAGCGACGGTAGTTTTCTTTCACAACCCCACCACAATTCGGACAAGGCGTCGCCAGCGTGGCGTAGTTGCCGGGAATGGTGTCCCGGTCATACTCTTTGGCCTTTTTGACCATGCGCTCCGTCATGGCAGCGATTTCGGCCATGAAGGCGTCCCGGCTCAATCGGCCCTGCTCCATCTGGGAGAGTTTGTATTCCCATTCGCCCGTGAGCTCGGGCTTGGACAGCTCCTCGACCTGCAAGCCACGCAACAAGGTCATGAGCTGGAAAGCCTTGGCTGTCGGGATCAGCTCACGGCCTTCACGCAGCAAATACTTTTCAGTGAGCAGGCCTTCAATGATGGCGGCGCGGGTGGCAGGCGTGCCCAGGCCTTTTTCCTGCATGGCCTCGCGCAGCTCGTCATCGTCAACCAGCTTGCCCGCACCTTCCATGGCACCGAGCAGCGTGGCTTCCGAATAACGTGCAGGCGGACGGGTTTTCAGCCCCTTGGCCTCGATGCTCTCGGTGCGAACCGTCTCACCGGGCTCCACCGGCACCAACACCTTGCCGCCTTTGTCACCGTCTTTGCCATCCTTGCCTTCGGTTTCGTCTGCCGCTTCCTTGCCGTAGACGGCCATCCAGCCCGGGCGGACCAGCACCTTGCCTTCACTCTTGAAGTGATAGACATGCCTTGCCCCCACGCTTGCCACTTCGTGTGCATCGCTGCCCCCCGAGGGGGCGCCTCCTTGCTTGGGGCTGCCCGGCGCGGCGGAGACCGAGCTGATGCGCGTGGTCACCTGGAACTCGGCGCTGGGGAAGAACACCGCGATGAAGCGGCGCACCACCAGGTCGTAGAGCTTTTGCTCCGCCTCGGACAGGTTTCCTGGCGCCTGGAGTGTCGGAATGATGGCGAAGTGATCGCTGATCTTCTCGTTGTTGAAGATGCGCTTGGACGGCTTGATGTAGTTGTTGTCCAGCGCGGTCTTCGCGTGCGGCGCCAAGTGCTTCATACCGCTGCCGGCCAGCATCTGGAACGTGTCCTTGACGGTGCCCAGGTAATCCTCGGGCAACGCACGTGAATCGGTACGCGGGTAGGTCAACGCCTTGTGCCGCTCATACAGGCTTTGAGCCAGTTGCAAAGTGGTCTTGGCTGAAAAGCCAAAACGACCATTGGCCTCACGCTGGAGGCTCGTCAGGTCATACAGCAGGCCGCACGCCTGCGTGCTGGGCTTGGACTCTTCCTTGACGCTGGCGGTTTTGCCTTTGACGGCCTCGACAATGGCCAGCGCTTCCCGGTGGTCCCAGATGCGGTCGGCCCGGACATCCGGGTCGGCATCGTCGCCTGTGGGCTTCTTGAAATCAGGGTTGAACCATTTGCCCGGGTATTCACCTGCATTGGCCAGAAAGCTCGCGTGCACTTCCCAATAGTCGCGCGCCTTGTGGGCGCGGATCTTCTCTTCTCGTTCAACGACGATGGACAGGGTCGGGGTCTGCACCCGGCCAACCGTGGTGAGGAAGAAGCCGCCATCACGCGAGTTGAAAGCCGTCATGGCGCGTGTGCCATTGATGCCCACCATCCAGTCGGCCTCGGACCGGCTGCGCGCGGCATTGGCCAGCCCCATCATGTCTTCGTCGGAGCGCAGTTGCTCAAAGCCGTCGCGAATGGCCTGCGGCGTCATGGACTGCAGCCACAGCCTTTTGGCAGGCTTTTCGAGCGCCTGATACTGGCCGGCCTTGACGCTGCCAGCGTACTGCTGGATCAGGCGGAAGATCAGTTCACCCTCGCGGCCCGCGTCACAGGCGTTGACCAGATCGCCCACGTCCTTGCGCTTGGCCAGTTTGACCACGGCCTTCAGGCGCGACTTGGTTTTTTCGATCGGCTTCAGATCGAAATAGGGGGGCAACACGGGAAGATGGGCAAAGCTCCACTTGCCCCGCTTCACGTCGAACTGTTCGGGCGCAGCGATTTCCACCAGGTGACCCACGGCGGATGTGACCACATAGCGGTCATTTTCGAAGTGGTCGTCCTGTTTGTCGAACTTGCCTGCCACCGGCGTCAGGGCGCGAACGATGTCTTGCGCCACAGATGGCTTCTCGGCGATGACCAGAGTTTTGGAAGAGCCTTCGGTTTTCATCTCTACAATCGGTTGACACGCGTGCACGCACGCGCAGGTGCACAGGCGCCCGCGCACGCGCGCACCTGCATGCAACAACCTTACCAAAATTTCCGACCGTGACGACAAACAACCGCCGCCCCAATGCCAAGCCCCCAGCGGGCCGACGCCTCCAGACCCGACGCTCAGGCGTCCACGGCAAAGGCGTTTACGCCGTTCAGGACATTGCAGCGGGTAACCGTCTGATCGAATACACAGGTGAGGTCATCACGTGGAAGGAGGCCTTGCGCCGGCATCCGCACGACCCCAAAGACCCCAACCACACGTTCTATTTCCACATTGACGACAAACATGTCATCGATGCGAAGTATGGCGGCAATTCTGCCCGATGGATCAACCACAGCTGCAATCCCAACTGCGAAGCCGATGTCGATGGCGGCAGGGTGTTCATTGAGGCACTGAGGGACATCAAGGCCGGTGAAGAGCTTTTCTACGACTACGGCCTGGTCATCGACGCCCCCCAGACACCTGAACTCCTGGCGGAGTACCCCTGCTGGTGCGGCTCGGCCAATTGCCGCGGGACCTTGCTATCACCACCCGATGAGGATGAGAGCAGCGTCGGCAAGGGCGATAAGAAGAAAAAGAAGAAGAACAAGACCAAAGACAAAGCCAAGAAAGACAAGAAGAAAAAGAAGTCCAAAGGCGGCAGCAAGGCCTGACGACTACTGCGACCATGCCGCCCACCCCCCTGACCCTCGCCCACCACGCCGAAAACCTCTGGCAGGCCCTTCACCCGCTCTGGCCCGACTTCTCGGTCGAGGTACTGCCCAGCATTGACTCCACCAACACGGAACTCATGCGCCGGGCCCGCCAGGGCCTGGACCGTCCCGAGTTGCTGGTCGCTGAGGTGCAGACCGCGGGGCGCGGCCGCCTTGGAAAGTCCTGGCACAGCGAGCCAGGGCAGTCACTTGCGTTCTCCCTGGCGGTGCCCATGGCTCCTCAAGACTGGTCGGGGCTGTCTCTGGCTGTGGGCGTCAGTGTGGCCCAGGCGCTGGGCGAAGACGTCATGCTCAAGTGGCCCAACGATCTTTGGTACCAGGGCAGAAAACTCGGTGGCATTCTGGTAGAGACAGCCATGCCGGCCCAGCCGGCAGCGAGCGGCTCGGCGCGAGTGGCCGTGATCGGTATCGGCATCAATATCGCCAGACCGCCCGGTACGGCCGTGCAGCTGGCGCCACACGCAAATGGCTTGCCACCCGTCGCTCCGGCAGGACTGGCGGAGATCCAGATGGGTGTCACGGCAGGAGAAGCGCTGGAAGCCGTCTGCAAGCCCCTGGCCACCGATATCGGTCACTTTGTCCAGGACGGCTTTGCAGCGTTCCTGCAACGCTTCAGAGCGCGCGATGCCCTCGCTGGATGCGACGTGGTACTGTCGGACGGCACCCAAGGCGTGGCATCCGGCGTCGATGCCGACGGCGCTCTTCTGGTGCGAACCGGTTCGGGCATGCGAGCCATCAACAGTTCTGAAGTGAGTGTAAGACCATGCTGAGATGGACGGTGGGGCTTCTTTTGGCAGCGAACGCCTTGTACTTTGCCTGGACTCAGGGGTACCTGGGCGGGCTCGGGTTCGCACCAGCGATCGAACGCGAACCCGAACGCATCAGCAATCAGGTCAACCCGGACACCATTCGGCTGCTCAACGGCATGCCTGCCGTGTCATCGGAAAGCAGCGCCGAGACCGGTTCCATGCCGGTGGCCCAGACTGTCGAGGCTGCCACGCCGGACGCTACTGCCGACTCCGCACCTGCTGAGCCAGACGATCCGCCTGCTCCGGCTGAAACCGGAGCGGTGGCCGGAGAAACCAGCATTGCCGCAACGCCTGTGTCCAACGTAGCCACGTGCTGGGTCGCTGACGGGCTGTCGGTAGAGCAAGGCAACGCTTTGCAGCAGGTCCTCGCCTCGCGAAGCGACCTGCAAGGGCTCTACGACTTCAAGTCGGAAAAGGGCGGCGGGCGCTGGATTGTGTACATGGGAAAACTGGGCGAGCAGACCATGCAGCGAAAGAAGAAGGAGCTGCGCGAGTTCAAGGTGGAGTTTCGCGAAGTGCGCAACTCTCCACTGTCGCCAGGGCTGGCGCTGGGCACTTTCTCGACCGAAGAAGCAGCTGAACGCGGCCTGGAGATCGTGTCAAAGAAGGGCGTACGGACCGCGCGGGTCGCCCAGGAACGCCCCGAAAGAGACTATGTCACGATGACACTGCCAGCCGTGACCAGTGACCAGAAGGCCAGGTTTGACGAAGTGCTGGCTGCTTTTGAGGGCACTGCACTGGAGCCGTGCAATCCGGCAGAAGAGCAGCAGTGATCGCTCGGGCTTCGGCCCGGCACGGCACCACCGCAGACCGCGCACCCTACCAGCCGGTCAGGCGAGCCCAGATACTGCGTTTCTGGTTTTCCGCCGCAAAGAACGGGTCGGCGCGCACCCGCTCGTCAACCGCTCCGCGTGATTTGGCCAGGGACTTGGCCGCTTCCACCATGGGCGGTGGCCCTGCGACAAACACACTCGCCCCGGACAAATCGGCGTGATCTTCGGCCACGGCTTCATGAAGCATGCCGGCACGCGCCGGGATGTCGCAGAAGCCATCGTCGGAGAGCACAGGCACGAAGGTGATGCCCCGGGTCTCCACGATTTTCTTGAGGTACTCATAGGCATAGAGGTCCCGCTGACCCCTGACGCCGTGATAGAGATGGATCTGCTCCCCCGGAACACCCTGCATCAGTGCGGCTTCCAGCACGCTGAGCATGGGCGCCAGACCAGTCCCGCCTCCGAGCAGCAACAAAGGACCTCCTTCGCTGGCGTGATGCGGCTCCCAATGCGCTTCTCCAAATGGTCCCTGCACCTCCACGGTTTCACCCGGCTCCAGAGCGGAAGCCACAAACTGACTGACTTGACCGTTGGGGACGATGCGCATGTGAAAACTCAGCTTCCCTTCGGCCCTGGCGGTCGCCATGGAATAGCTGCGGGCCGGCAGGCCGGGAAACCGCAACTTGGCAAACTGGCCCGGATGGTATTCAAAGCAAACACCCTCGGGCACGGCCACCTCGACAGCCACCACGTCGTGTGCCACCTTGCTGGCCGAAAGCACTCGCGACTTGAACTTCAACACCGGGTAGATGATGCTGGGGTTGTTCAGCCAGCGCAGCGCAATGTCTCCATCTGCTTTCGAGCGACAGGCCAGGATCTTTCCCTCCTCGCGCTCCTCGGGCGTGAGTGCCAGAGGGCTGTGCTTCTCCATCGTGACCTCGCCACTGAGGACCTGGCACTTGCAACTGCCACATTCACCGGTGCCGCACCCATGCGGAAAGGGAACGCCCGCATCCAGCGCGGCGTCGAGAATACGCTGCCCTTTCGTCTCAAACGTCTGTGGCCACTGATCGATCCGAACCGTACCCATGGTCTGGCTCCTCCCTGAACTGAACGATGCTGAAAAGGCCTGCCTGCGCGGCGGGCCACCCGAGGCGACAGGCCCGCTCAGGGCGCAACCGCGAGACGCAAGGGGTGAACGTGACGGGTATGGCGAACCTGGTTGTGATCGAACACCGCCACCCACATGAACACATCGCTGGCAATGGCCTGGTCATACTGGCTGCCCGTGTCCAGTGCTCGCGACGCTTCAATGGTCCACCACCCGTCTTTCCACTGGGCGTGGGCCTGGACGTCGCCGCGGTCGCCTTCGAATGGCTTGTCAGATACAACCGACGGAATCACTGTTCCAACGGGAATGTTGGCGTCGAGCTCTTCCGTATAGGGAACGAGTTCACCCTTTGGAATCGCGTACAACTCACCCATGTCGCTGACATCCGGGTTGGGATCAAACGAGCCCATTCTCTCCAGCACCAGATTGATGTCATTTGGCAGGGCCTTGAGCTTGACGTAGTCGCTGTCAGGAATTTTCTCGAAAAGCGATTCGAAGCCTCCGGCCGTCTTCGGGTCCTGGGTGTAGCCCGCGGTATAGCGGCCCGAAGGCTTGGGCTCCATCGGAGCCCCAAAGTAGTTGTCATCAAACTGGTTCAAGGTGCCTGACCGCACGCTCTTCCAGTGCCACACATCGGCCAGACTGCCATCGGTGGTGGCGTGCAGGCCCAGCCCGTTGCCCGGACCGGGTTTGTCCTTGAATGGCTTGGGGCCAATGTTCATGGTATTGCCGCCTGCAATCGGCGAAGGCGCCAGCATCACGGCGAACTTGTCTTCGTAATAGTCGTTTTCGTCGTTGATGAAATACTGAGAATGCATGAGCTTCCAGCCTTCAGCGGTTTTCTGAAGCGGAATGTGCTTCTGGCTGCGGGTGGCATCCTGCCAGCGGAACAGGAAGTAGGCGCGGTTGTCATCGCGCACCGCCTTCACGTGCACGGCCACCTCACCGCTGTCGTTGGCCAGATTGAAGCCACGCGACGTATGAACAATCGCCTCGGGCGCATCTGCCCAGGCCTTCTCTTCACCATTGCCATCGAGCACGGGCGCCGCCTCAGTGCGCACCACACTCAATGTGTCCTGTGCAGAGCGATCAGCCAGATAGGCCAGCGCCGTACCCGCCAGGCCGAGGGTCAGCGCCGTGACCGCCCCCATGCCATAAGCCATGCGAGGAGAGACGATCTTCAGCAGCTGACGCAATCCGCCCATGAGCAGCTGCGCCACAACGTGCAGAACGATGTAGAAGACGAATGCCCAGGAAACGAGCTTGTGCACCACTACCAGCGCTTCGGTGGGCAATGCGCCAGGGAAAAAGTACAACAGTGTCCCGGTGATGGCGGCCAACGCCAGCAGGGCCAGCGCACCCCAGTAGATCAGTTTGTTGATGGCTGTCCAGCGCGCGTGGCGATCAGGGCTGCGCAGACTGCTGCCGCGAAAACTCAAACGGCCGCCCAGACCCTGGGTCACCAGAAAGCCCAGATAAGCGATCACCAGCCCTGTGAGCAAGCTGGCGCTGACAAAGTGCCAGTGCTCGACGTTGCCCTGGAGCACAAAGAAATCCACCCACCGCATCCAGTTACCTGTATCGGTCATGCTGACGATGCGCCAGCCGGTGGAAACGCTCACCAGAAGCGCAATCACCATCCCCCAGTGCAGGACCATCGTGGGCAGGTCCGACTTCTTGTTGGTCAGATCGTTTTGGTAGTTCATATCCCTCTCACATTCCTCGCAAGGTTGCAACGCGTGACATATTACCGATTCGATCCGTAACAAGACGTACCTTTGTCGTCATTTCTGACAGGCCTCTATCCCAAAAATAATTCCTAAGTCCTATGAAAAACAATGATATTTGGCGAGATGACCACCGTTACAACTGGTTTGACGGTGTCAAATGGAACCTAACATTACCTCACATGAGCGACGCAACGGGCTGGCCGCAAGCACAAAAAAAGAGCGCCACTAGGGCGCTCCTTTATTTCGCAATGTCATCCGCCAACAGGCGGATCCACGAAAGTTGGGACCAACTTACTTGCTGACCACACGTGCCATTTCCAGGCACTTGTTGGAGTAGCCCCACTCGTTGTCGTACCAGCTCACGACCTTGATGAAGGTCTTGTCCAGGGCGATACCGGCTTCGGCGTCAAACACCGAGGTGCAGCTCTCGCCACGGAAGTCGGTGGCCACCACTTTGTCTTCGGTGTAGCCGAGCACGCCCTTCATGGCGCCTTCGCTCTGGGCCTTCATTTCGGCGCAAATCTCTTCGTAGCTCGCGTCTTTGCTCAGCTCCACGGTCAGGTCGACCACGGAGACGTCAGAGGTAGGCACGCGGAAGGACATGCCGGTCAGCTTCTTGTTCAGCTCGGGAATCACCACGCCCACTGCCTTGGCAGCGCCAGTGCTCGAAGGAATGATGTTCTCCAGAATGCCGCGGCCGCCGCGCCAGTCTTTGTTGGACGGGCCGTCAACGGTCTTTTGCGTGGCGGTGGCAGCGTGCACCGTGGTCATCAGGCCGCGCTTGATGCCCCACTTGTCGTTCAGGACCTTGGCCACGGGGGCCAGACAGTTGGTGGTGCAAGAAGCGTTGGAGATGATGGCCTGGCCAGCGTAGGTGCTGTCGTTCACGCCATAGACGAACATGGGGGTGTCGTCCTTGGACGGCGCAGACATGATGACCTTCTTGGCGCCCGCGTCGATGTGCTTTTGCGCGCCTTCCTTGGTCAGGAAGATGCCGGTGGACTCGATGACGACGTCGGCACCGATTTCACCCCACTTGAGCGCCGAAGGATCCTTCTCGGCGGTCAGGCGGATCTTCTTGCCATTGACGACCAGGTTGTTGCCGTCGACGCTGACCTCACCCTTGAAGCGGCCATGCACGCTGTCGTACTTGAGCATGTAGGCCAGGTAGTCGGGCTCGAGCAAGTCGTTGATACCGACGACTTCGATGTCCTTGAAGTTGGCAATGGCGGCGCGGAACACCATGCGGCCAATGCGGCCAAATCCGTTGATACCGACTTTGATGGTCATGTCCTCTACTCCTGTTGGATGGATGAATAAATGGGGAAGCGAAATAGGAATCCGGGGTTTCAGCGAGCCAGCGCGGCGCGCACGGTGTCGACCACGTTCTCTGCCGTAAAGCCAAAGTGCTTGAACAGGTCGCCAGCCGGCGCAGACTCGCCAAAAGTATCAATGCCGACCACAGCGGCGACGCCGTACTTCCACCAGCCGTCGGTGGAACCCATCTCGACGGCCACGCGTGGCAGGCCTTGCGGCAGCACGGACTTCTTGTAGGCCACGGTTTGCTGGTCGAACGTGGTCGTGCTGGGCATGGAGACCACGCGCACGGCAATCTTGTGTTCCTTGGCGAGGAGTTCCTGGGCCTTGAGCGCCAGCTGCACTTCGGAGCCGGTGGCGATGATGACGGCCTGGGCTTTCTTCTTCAGACCCACCTCGGCTGGCTCGGCCAGCACGTACGCACCTTTGCTAATGTCGGACAGATCCTTCTTCGGGGCATAGGGCAAGCCCTGGCGAGAGAGCAGTAGCGCGGTCGGCTTCTGGGCATTGCGCAGTGCCACCGCCCAGGCCACCGAGGTTTCGGCAGTGTCGGCCGGACGCCAGACGTCGAGGTTGGGGATCAGGCGCAGGCTGGCGGCGTGCTCGATGGACTGGTGGGTCGGGCCATCTTCGCCCAGACCGATGGAGTCGTGGGTGAACACGTGGATCACGCGCTTCTTCATCAGCGCTGCCATGCGGATGGCATTGCGGCTGTAGTCGGAGAACGTGAGGAAGGTGCCGCCGTAAGGAATGTAGCCACCGTGCAGCGCTACGCCGTTCATGATCGCGGCCATGCCGAACTCGCGCACGCCGTAGTTGATGTGACGGCCCACATGACCTTCTTCCGTCTTGACGACCTTGCCGCTCTTGTCCATGCGCAGGGCCGGCGTGGAGGGGGTGTTGGTCAGATTGGAGCCGGTGAGGTCGGCAGAACCTCCGAGCATTTCAGGCAGGTTGGCCGTGAAGTGGCCCAGGGCGATTTGGCTGGCCTTGCGGCTGGCCACGGTTTCGGCTTTCGTGTGGGCTTCGACGGCGGCGTCAACAGCGACCTGATCGAAGCTCTTGGGCAGATCCCCTGCCATGCGGCGGGTGAACTCGGCTGCCAGTTCAGGGTAAGCAGCAGCGTAAGCAGTGAACGCAGTCTCCCACTCGCCCTGTACGGCTTCGCCGGCGGCCTTGGCATCCCATGCCGCATAAACCTCAGCCGGGATTTCGAACGGTGCGGCCGTCCAGCCCAGAGCTTCGCGGGTCAGGGCAATTTCTTCGGCACCCAGGGGTTCGCCGTGGGCTTTGGCGGTGTTGGCTCGGTTGGGGCTGCCCTTGCCAATGTGGGTTTTGCAGCAGATCAGGGTGGGCTTGTCCGAGGCGGCCTTGGCTTTGGCAATGGCCGTGTCGACGGCGTCGACGTTGTGGCCGTCCACGTTGCGGATCACATTCCAGCCGCAGGCTTCGAAGCGCTTGGGCGTATCGTCCATGAACCAGGGGGCCACCTGGCCGTCGATGGAGATACCGTTGTCGTCATACAGCGCAATCAGCTTGCCCAGCTTCCAGGCACCGGCCAGGGCCACCGCTTCGTGGCTGATGCCTTCCATCAGGCAGCCGTCACCCAGGAACACATAGGTGTGGTGATCGACGATGGCATGGCCATCACGGTTGAACTCGGCTGCCAGCAGCTTCTCGGCCAGTGCCATGCCCACGGCGTTGGTGACGCCTTGGCCCAGCGGGCCAGTCGTGGTTTCGACACCAGGGGTCATGCCCACTTCAGGGTGACCGGCGGTCTTGCTGTGCAGCTGGCGGAAGTTCTTCAGCTCGGACATCGGCAGGTCGTAGCCCGTCAGGTGCAGCAGCGAATAGATCAGCATGGAGCCGTGACCATTGGACAGGACGAAACGGTCACGGTTGGCCCAGGCCGGATTGGTCGGGTTGTGTCGCAGGTGACGCCCCCACAGCGCAACGGCCATGTCGGCCATGCCCATCGGCGCGCCGGGGTGTCCCGACTTGGCTTGTTGCACGGCATCCATGGCAAGCGCACGGATGGCATTGGCTTGTTGGGTCGGGGTGGCGGTGGAGGTGGCGTCGGACATGTGGGCTGGCGAGGTCGTCGGGTGGTCGGGGCTGTCGGGCAGGTTGCGCAACAGGCGATAGGGGAAAACCCATGATTTTATCGGTCTCTGGATCGGCGTCGACCCCTGGGGCCTGGCGGCGCGCATTCCGCTCGGGCTTTGCGGCGGAGCCGACTGGGAAATAATGGGGGCTGTCACACCACTGAAGAAGACTCACACCCACAGCCATGAGCCAAGCCATGTCAACGGACGCCAGCATGAACGCGATCATCCTCGCCGCGGGCAGAGGCAAGCGCATGCGGCCATTGACCGACGCCACTCCCAAACCTCTGCTGGCCGTGCATGGACGACCGATGGTGCAATGGCTGGCAGATGCTCTGTCCGAAGGCGGCCTGGACCGACTGGTGGTCAATACCGAATGGCTGGGTGAGCAGGTCACGGCCTTCTTTGAGAGCTGGAACGTGGCGCACCCCAACGTAGCCCTGCAGTTTTCGCACGAAGGGCTGGATTTCGGCTACGCGCTGGAGACCGCCGGCGGCATTTCCCGCGCCTTGCCCATGCTCGGAGAGGTTTTCTGGGCCATGGCCGGCGACGTCTACGTGCCGGAGTTCGATTTCTCGTCGAGTACTGCGGCTTCGTTTGCCCAAAGCGACCAGCTCGCGCACTTGTGGCTGGTGCCCAATCCGGAGCACAACCCGGGCGGTGATTTCGGCTTGGATGACTCGGGGCGCGCCCTGAACGTCGATGCGGACCAGGCCCGGCAAGCCGGCATTCCCCGCTACACCTTCAGCACCATCGCCCTGTACAAGCGGGCTTTGTTTGAAGCGCCCTGGAGCGACGTGCTGCCCGGCAACCCTCAGGGCACATCGGCTCCGCTGGCGCCGCTGCTGCGCAAGGCCATGGATGCCGGCCGAGTCAGCGCGGAGCTGTTTGATGGCGCGTGGATGGACGTGGGCACGCCCGAACGGCTGGCCCAGATCAACGCAGCAGGACAATCCCATTTCTGATGACAGGGGCAGCGCAAAACGCTGACAATGGCCTATATGGATGCCCACAACGCTTATTCCGTCTATGCCAAGCGCCGTGCGCGCGTGGCAGCACAGCTTGGCCCCGGTGGGGTCGCCATCGTGCCCACCGCGCCCGAGCGCACCCGCAATCGGGACAGCGAATATCTGTTCCGCTTCGACAGCTACTTTTATTACCTGACCGGTTTCACCGAGCCCAATGCCTGGCTGGTGATCACGGCAGAAGGGCAGACCACCTTGTTTTGCCAGCCCAAAGATCTGGAACGCGAAATCTGGGACGGCTACCGGCTCGGCCCCGAGGCGGCTCCGGGCACGCTGGGTGTGGATCAGGCACTGTCTGTCGCTTCATTGGCAGCCGATATGCCCAAGCTGCTGGAGAACCGATCGTCGGTCTGGTTCCCGTTTGCCACCCATCAGGGCATGACGGCGCAGGTCGACGGCTGGTTGCAACAGGTCAAGGCCCGTGTTCGTTTTGGTGCTTTGTGCCCTGAAGCACAGCGGGACTTGTGCAGCGTGCTCGACGAGATGCGGCTGATCAAGGATGCGCACGAGCTGGCCATCATGCGCCGGGCCTCACAGATCAGCGCCAGCGCCCATGTGCGTGCCATGCAAACCTCGGCGCGGATGATTCGTGCTGGCGAGGATGTGCGCGAATACCACCTGGACGCCGAGCTGCTGCATGAGTTTCGCCGCCATGGATCGCAATACCCCGCCTACTCCAGCATTGTGGCGGCAGGTGCCAACGCCTGCGTGCTGCACTACCGGGCCGACAATGCCCCGGTGCGCGATGGCGAACTGGTGCTGATCGACGCCGGGTGCGAGCTGGATGGCTACGCCAGCGACATCACGCGAACCTTCCCGGCCAACGGACGGTTCAGCGGGCCGCAGCGCGAGCTGTATGACCTGGTGCTGGCCAGCCAGGAGGCCGCTGTCAAGGCTACCCGCCCGGGTGCGCGCTTCATCGAGCCCCACGATGCCACTGTGCGCGTGCTGGCACAGGGCATGCTCGATCTGGGTTTGCTCAACAAGAACGACGTGGGGCACCTGGACGACGTGATCGAGAAGCGCCATTATTTCCGTCACTACATGCACCGCACCGGCCACTGGCTGGGGCTGGATGTTCACGACTGCGGCAGTTATGTGGAGCCTTCGGAGCTGGGGCAGACCAGCGAACGGCTGGACCCTTTGTCCAATGAACTGATCAAGGATCGGCCCAGCCGCATCCTGCGCCCCGGGATGGTCCTCACCATCGAGCCTGGGTTGTATGTGAGCCCTTCTGAGGACGTTCCCAAGCAGTTCTGGAACACCGGTATCCGCATTGAAGACGATGCGGTGATCACCGAGACCGGGTGCGAGTTGATCACGCGCGACGTACCGGTCGATGGTGACGAGATCGAGGCTTTGATGCGTGGTTGATACTGCCCGCCAGATTCAGGTCGTGGCTGTCTGCACCGGTGAGGCTGCTCCGCTGAAGGTGAGCGACCGGGCGGTGCTTTCTGCCTTTCGCAAGACGGTTCGGCAGGGGCAGGTCGCGGTAGGTGCTTTGGGCCTGTCTGGCGACGAACAGGCCGACCTGAGCGTACACGGAGGGATTTCCAAGGCGGTCTACGTCTATCCGTCCGAGCACCTGCCGGGCTGGGCGAAGGCCCGCATAGAGAACAGCCTGGAGGTTCCTGACCAAGGTTTGCCGCCGGGCTTCATGGGTGAGAACCTGCTCATCAGCGGCCTGCTGGAAAGTGAAGTGTGGGTGGGCGACACTTTGCGCTTGCCTGGGTGCGTGCTGCGCGTGACCGAGCCACGACAGCCTTGCTACAAATTCAATGCCGTGATGGGTTATGCCCGGGCAGCGAAAGACATGGTTCAGCATTCAAGCAGTGGGTTCTATTGCTCGGTGGTTGAAGCTGGCGTGGTGGCGGCGGGCGATGCCATCGTCGTGGAGCCTGGCCAGCGAGGTCTGTCGATCAGCGACGCTTTCTCTGCCAAGAAGCTCAAGCATTTGCGCTGAGGCGCCGTTCGGCCTGCTCACCCCCGAGATCGCTGTGGTGTACAAACAGGCATGCGCCGACAAGCTTCCTCCTCCTCTTCTTCGTCCAAGGGCCCATCGCTGAGCGTTCTGACGCTCACCATGAACCCGTCCGTGGACCTTTCGACCGACACACCCAAGGTGGAACCAGTGCACAAGTTGCGCTGCTCCGAAGGCGTTCATGACGCTGGAGGCGGCGGCATCAATGTGGCTCGAGTGCTTCATCGGCTGGGAGCACCTTGCATCACGCTTTGCCCCAGCGGCGGGCCCACGGGCCACTGGCTGGAAACCCGCATGCGAGAGGAAGGGCTGGTGTGCCAGTTTGTCCCGATCGCGGGCGAGACCCGCGTCAGCTTTACCGTGCACGAAGCCAGTACCGGCCAGGAATACCGTTTCGTCATGCCCGGCCCCACCCTGAGTGAAACCGAGTGGCGTGCCTGTGTGCAAACCATCGAGAAGCTGCCGGCCATGCCCGACATCATCGTCGCCAGCGGCAGCCTGCCCCCGGGGGTTCCGGTGGATATCTATGCCCATCTTGCCGAACTGGCACGGGCCAAGGGCAGTCGACTGGTGCTCGACTCCTCTGGCCCGGGCCTGCAGGCTGCGCTGACCTCAGGCGGAGTGTTCATGGTCAAGCCCAACTTGCGCGAGCTGGGCGATTTTTGTGGTCGCAAGCTGCAAACACCCGAGGAAGGGCTGGCTGTGGCCAAGGAGCTGGTGGCCCAGTCAAAGGCTGAGGTCGTGGCACTCACGCTAGGAGAGCAGGGCGCCTACCTGGTCTGCCATGAAGGGGCCTGGTTCGCTCCGCCACTGAGTGTGCCGATCGCCAGCGCCGTCGGGGCTGGCGACAGCTTCGTAGCCGGCATGGTGTGGGGCCTGCGCAGCCAGCAACCCATTGAAGAAGCCTTTGCCTGGGGCGTGGCAGCGGGCTCAGCCGCCCTCATCACCACGGGCACCGGACTTTGCAAGACCGACGACGTGCAGCGACTGAAGCCGGCTGTGGCCCTGCAATCCCTGTAACTTGTCATTGACAAAGTTAATTTTGTTGCAAATAATTCGCATTTGCGATTAGAGCGCCGTTACGTCGCGGTCCAAGCCATCGGGTCGACCGCGATACCAATGCGCTCTCCTTCCCCCAGCCAGCCAAGGCACGGCCTCAGCGTCACCACCCGGTGACCGCCGGCACATTCGCCCTCGCCAGCCAGGTGTCATCCCAACCTTTGCTGACGAAACCATGTCGAATGTCGTTCTGGCCAAATCGGGCCGATCTGTTGCTTCCCCTGTTGCTTTCTCTCTGGCATCGCCCGTTGTGGCCGCCGCACTGATGGTGGTCCATCTTGGGTTCGGCTCTGCCGCCTGGGCCCAGTCGTCGGACGCCCAGGCACCGGTCGATGGCAGCGCCGAAGAGCTGCCCGCCGTGGTCATCAAGACCAAGCGCGAAAACCGCGTATCCAAAGGCGCGACCAATCTCCCCATCGAAGTCAAGGACACGCCACAGTCGATCAGCACGATCGACAAGGACACCTTGCGCAACTTCGGCGCTTCGGACAGCAATGATGCGTTGCGCCATGGCACCGGTCTGACGGTCGACGAATGGGAGACCAACCGGACGTCCTACAGCGCTCGCGGATTTGACATCATGCTCACCCAGATCGACGGGCTGGGCATGACCAATGACTGGGGCATTGCAGAAGGTCAGCTCGATACCTATCTGTTCGACAAGGTCGAGCTGATCCGGGGCGCCAACGGCCTGCTGACTGGCGTTGGCAATGCATCGGGCACCATCAACTACGTGCGCAAGCGCCCCACCAACACCGACGGCGGCGAGGCTCTGGTGACCTTGGGAAGCTACGGGCAAAAGCGCGTTGCCCTGGACTACAACAAGGTGCTGACAGAGGACGGCCGATGGGCAGGGCGCATGGTTCTGGCGCAGGAAGACAAGGACTCCCATCTGCGTGCCCTGTCCAACAAACGCACCGCTTTCTCTGGCATCGTCGAAGGGCAGGTGGGTGACAACGGGATTCTGGCGCTGGGCATGACCTATCAGGACGCAAAACAGCGCTCGCCCATGTGGGGCTCCCTGACACTGCCTTATGCCGATGGCACGCTGGCCGAGTTCGACGTTTCGGCGTCGACTTCGCAGGACTGGACACGGTGGGACAACGAGACCACCACGGCATTTGTTGAATACACCCACGCACTGTCATCCGACTGGGAAGCCAAGGTCACCTACAACCATGCCGAGACGAAGAGCGCAACACGCCTCTTCTACGCCTATACCGCCACGGGCTACCTCAACAACGACAACACCGGCCTGCTGGGCTGGCCGTATCGCAGTGAAGGCTCATCGAGCAGCGACATTGTTGACGCCAACCTCAGTGGTCAGTTCCAGGCCTGGGGGCGCAAGCATGAAGCGCTGGTTGGTCTGAGCCACTCCCGACAAGAGAGCCTCACCGAGTCCTACGCGGGCGCGACCTTCCCGGTGATGCCGGCATTTCCCTATGGCGGCGACGTCTACCCCGAGCCCGCATGGGGCGAGAAATCGGTGTCTGCCGATGGTGAACAGAGCATCACTCGCCTGTACACCGCCGGACGCCTGCAGATCACCGACCAACTCAAGGGGATTGCAGGCATCAACGCCATCAGGCTCGTGCGCGATGGCACAGCCATTTACGGCGGAGGAACCAACCTGGACAATGAAACCACCCAGAAGGTCAGCCCGTATGTCGGTCTGACCTATGACCTCACGCCGCACGCGCTGGCCTACGCCTCCTATTCCGATATCTATCAGGCACAGGATCAACGCGACATCCATGGCGCTTTTCTCAAACCCATGAAAGGGGTGAACACCGAGGTGGGCGTCAAGGCCGAATGGCTCGGCGGCAAGCTGCTGACCACGGTGGCCTTCTTCAATGCCGAGCAAAAGGGCCTGGCCACCGTGGCAGGCTTCGATGCTGTGGCCCAGCAGTCCTACTACGAGCCCAAGGACGTCACTACCAGAGGGTTCGAGATCGAGGCCACAGGCCACGTCAGCGAAGACACCAAGATCACCGCCGGCTTCACCTCCATGAAGCTCACGGGGCCTGATGGTGGCGACATTTATGAGTGGATTCCACGTCGCACCGTCAAGCTGCTGGCCGAGACCCGCGTGCCCGTGATGCCCAAGCTTCGTGTGGGGTCGGGCGTGCGCTGGCAGTCAGGTATCTCCAAGCTCGCCGGCGCCCGTCAGAGCGCCTATACCGTGGCTGATGCCTATGCCGCTTACGAGCTGAGCGACCAGGCCACCGTGCGCCTGAACGTGAACAATGTGTTCGACAAGAAGTACATCCGGTCTGTGACGTATGGCGCGATCTACGGTGCGCCGCGCACAGCGTCGGTCACGCTTGAGTACAAGTTCTGATCAACGGTGTGAAAGCACAAGCGAACATGAGCCACCCTCACGCGCCACTTCGGTGGCCAGTCATCACTGCCCGGGTTCTGACCGGTATCTTTGGCAGCTACGCCTTCACCTGGGGCTTTGCTGCCGCGAGCACTGCTGCTCTGGTCGGTCTGGGCACCGACTACCACGATGCTGAGCAAGGCGTGGTGATGTTCGCCTTTGTGCTGTTTCTCGCTCTGTTCCTGTGGTCATTCTCCGAACGCAGCCTGAAGCGTGTCGGGGTGGTACTGGTGGCTGGTGCGGCGCTACAGTTCACGGCGGCATGGGCCATCCAGCGCGCCATTCTGGCTTGAAGGGAAGGCACCATGCTACAGAATTTCCGGCTGTCCATGGCCTGGCTGCACACCTGGTTTGGCCTGGTGATCGGCTTTGTGTTGATGGTGGTGTTCTTCTTTGGTTCTCTCTCGGTCTTTGACCGCGAGATCGACCGCTGGGCCCTGCCCGAGACACGCTTCGACCCGCAGCCAATGCCCTCGTTTGACAAGGTGCTGCTGCCGGCATTGAACAAGATCGAGCCGAGCGAAACGGACTATGCGGCCAACATGCCGCTGCTCCACGATGCGGCCCGAGGGCCCATGACGCCTCGATTGCAGCTTCCGGCTGCGGAGTACTGGGCCTACACGACGCACCGCGATCCCGTGCTCCGCATGGGCGTGGGGTTTGGCGTTCCGCAGCCCAAAGACCCGGCGGCCCACAACCACATCCATGGCGACGCCACCATCGATCCGCGCAGTGGCGCTTTCGTGCGGGCCGACCAGCTCAAGATCGGCAGCGAGTGGTTCTACCCCATGCATTACAGCCTGAACTGGCAATGGAAGAACCTGGGGATTTTCATTGTCGGCCTGAGCGCACTGGTCATGCTCGCCGCGCTGGTCTCCGGCGTGGTGATCCACCGCCGCATCTTCCGTGAGTTCTTCACCTTTCGCCCGAAAAAGCACATTCAGCGCAGCACACTCGATCTGCACAACATGACCGGAGTGGTCGCGTTGCCTTTCCATTTTTTCTTCGCGTTCACCGGCCTGGTGATCTTTGGCGCTGCTTACTTCTTGCCGGTTTCGCAGTTCCAGCTCAAAGGGCTGCACGACCGGCATGAGGTCATGGAGGCCGCAGCCACCGGCTTGCCTCATCAGCCCTCCGGTGTTCGCGCACCACTGGCTTCGGTGGACGCCATGGTGGCCGACGCCAAGCGGCGCTGGGCCGCACGGGACATGGCTGGCGAGGTGGGCTATCTGGAAGTTCACCATGTGGGCGATGCCAACAGCTACGTAAGCATCTATCGCGCGGGCAGCGACCGGGTGGCGCTGGTCGGCGAGGGCATTCATTTCAAAGGGAGTACTGGCGAGCTGCTGCGCGAGGATCCACCCCGAAGCCCGGTGGCCAGCACGCACGAATTCCTCACAGGCCTGCATTTGCAGCATTTCGAACATTGGCTGCTGCGGTGGCTGTACGTGCTGGGTGGCTTGCTGGGCTGCGTCTGCATCGCAACAGGCTTTGTGTTCTTTGTCGAGAAGCGCAAGCGACAGCACGCCAAGGCCGGGTCGCAGGCCAGCCGCGTCGTTGACGCGCTCGCAGTCACAACCGTCACCGGGATGGTGATCGCCACGGTTGGCATGTTGGCGGCCAACCGTTTGCTGCCGGAGGAACTCGCGGGCAAGGGCGATTGGGAAAAGGGCGTGTTCTTCGGGCTATGGCTGCTGGCCATGGCTCATGCCTTCGCGCGCAGTGCCCCATTGGCCCAGGGCGGGATGAACCCTGCCTGGAAGGAACAGTGCTGGGCCATTGCCTGCCTGGGCTTTGTCGCGGTCATCGCCAATGCCCTGAGCACAGGTGAGCATCTGGTTCGCAGCATCTTCATTGAGACGAATTGGGCCGTCGCGGGCGTTGACTTGAGCCTGATGGCCACGGCTGTTGCGGCAGTCTGCTCGGCGCGCGTCATGGCCAGCCGGGAAAGTGGTCGCAGCCATGAAAGCACTTCAGAAGGCCAGGCGGAGGCTTCCCATGCCTGAGTTCGCCTACCTTCTGCTGGCCGCCGTATTCAACCTCTCGGGCATGGCCTGGCTGGCCTTGTCCATGGAGGTGCACTGGGAACAAGTCATGCACTCGGTCAGCAAGAGACGCTCTGCACGTCCACGCTGGACGCGCTTGGCAGGCGCTACTGCCCATGGCGGCTCGCTGATGGCTTGTCTGGCCGCCGACCGTCCATCCATGGCCGTGCTGGTCTGGGTCATGCTGCTGGCCGCCAGTGCCTTCGGCGTGGCCATGACACTCAGCTACCGACCCAGGTGGCTGACCTGGTGGGCCTCACTGCATTTTCAGGCATCGCAGGGGCACTCCCCGCAGGCCTGACGGACGCGCAGCGATGCGGCGGGAAGCCATGCTTCCTGCAGAAACTGACACGCCCTAAAATTGAATGTAAAATAGAATCATTCTCATTTGTCTTTGATTTACAGGAACTGACACGACCATGAAACTGCATTCCGTTGCTGCCGCTGTTCTGGCCGCCTCCACCCTGACCCTCGCGGGTCTTCCTGCCCACGCGCAAAGCGCCCAGCCAGTGGCCAGCGCCTCAAGCGCCAAGGTTGATCATGCGTCCGTGGCTCGCCACTATGCGGACGTGGTGTATGCCAACTACACAGACACCCTGGCTGGCGCCAAAAGCCTGCAAACTGCCATTGACGGTTTCCTTGCATCCCCTTCTGCAGAAGGCCTGGAAAAAGCCCGTCAGGCCTGGCGCAACGCTCGCGAGTTCTACGGCCAGACCGAAGCTTTCCGTTTCTATGGCGGGCCCATTGATGACGAGAACGGCCCTGAGGGTCAGATCAATGCCTGGCCGCTGGATGAAGCCTATGTGGACGCCGTGGAAGGCAAGCCCAAAAGCGGCCTGATCAACGATACGAAGTTCAAGATCACCAAAGCCAACCTCACCAAGTTCAACGAGCGTGGCGGCGAAGAAAACATCAGCGCCGGCTGGCACGCCATCGAGTTTCTGCTTTGGGGTCAGGACCTGAGCGAAACCGGCCCCGGCAACCGCTCCTTCGAGGACTTTGTCGATGGAAAGGCACCCAATGCCGATCGCCGCCGCCAGTACCTGTCAGAGGCCACCGCACTGCTGGTGGACGACCTGAGCGGCCTGGTCGACGCATGGGCGCCTGGACAAAAGAACTACCGCGCCAAGTTTGAGAAAGGTGGCAAGGAGTCTGTGCGCAAGATGATCGTCGGCCTTGGATCGCTCTCACGCGGCGAGCTCTCTGGCGAACGCATGGAAGTGGCCTTGAACTCCCAGGACCAGGAAGACGAACACTCCTGCTTCTCTGACAACACCCACCGCGACGTCGTGACCAACGCCAAGGGCATCCAGAACGTCTGGACCGGCAGCTATACACGCGCCGACGGATCCACACTCACCGGTCCATCCTTGCAAGGGCTTGTGGCCGCCAAGGATGCTGCGCTGGCAGAAAAGCTCACAGCGCAGATCGCCGGATCGGTGCAATCCGCCGAGAGCATTCCAGCACCGTTCGACCGCGCAATCGTTCAGGGTTCTGCCGGTCGCCCAGCCGTCGAGAAGACCATTGCCAGCCTGGTTCAACAATCCAAGCTTCTGGTCCAGTCGGCCGGTGCAGTGGGTATTGCCAAATTGACACTGGTCGAACCTTGATCGTCTGCCATGCCGCCGCGGCGGTATGGCTTGCATCATCAGGCGCCGCATGCGAACTTCCGGACCGATCCGGGGCGGTTCGTGTGTGTCGCGCACACTGCCCGGTCCTCTGGACCCACTCTCACACCGGCGATGCCGGTACAGCTTTCCATGCTCATCTCTCCCACAGCCATGCGCCTCGCGCTAGCCACTGGGGTTGTCACCCTCGCTGCGTCAGCGCTCAGCCTGCAGGCTGCAGATCAGCCAGCGTCCGACAACACCCCCGGCAAGTCGCTGGGCGAGGCCACTGGTGGCAAGACCACTGTCTGGGCCAACGGTCGCAACGCATTTTCGTTCCCTCTGGCCAATCTGACCGATCCTGAGCGGACGCGTTTCGTCATTGGCAACTCCTTTTTCAAGCGCAACTGGGTTGAAGCCCCGGCGTCCACCACCGCTCGCGATGGTCTTGGGCCTCACTTCATTGCGCGATCCTGTGGCGGCTGCCATGGCATGGACGGCCGCGGCGAGCCACCGGAGTGGGACAAGACCATTGGTCCCGAGCCCGACAAGACGGTCAGTCTTCTGATTCGCCTGTCGCTCCCAGGGAAGCCTGCGGCTCATGCAGGTGTCGTTCCAGAGCCCCGCTATGGCGACCAGTTCAACAACGCCGGCATACAGGGCGTACAGCCCGAAGGCCATGTAGAGATCCATCGTTCCAGCATCGAGCGCCAATTCGCCGACGGAACACGGGTGACGCTCTCCAAACCTGAATACCGACTCACCAACCTGGCCTATGGCCCGATGCACGAGAACGTGCTCATCAGCCCTCGCATCGCTCCGCATCTGGCCGGACTTGGACTCATCGAAGCCATCGACGAGCAAGACATCCTGACCAATGCCCGTGAACAATATGCGGCGAACGGGCCGATCAAAGGCATGCCGAACCGCGTGTGGGATGCTTTTGCCAAGAAGGAAGTCATCGGCCGCTTCGGCTGGAAAGCCAACACCGGCACCATTGCCCATCAAAGCGCCGGCGCTTTTCTGGGGGACATGGGCATCACCACCAGCGTCTTTCACCAGGAGGCCTGCACGTCTCATCAGACCGATTGTCTGAAGGCACCCCATGGGGGCGGCCGCACCAAGGGCAAGAATGGCATCGTGCCTGCCCGAGACGCCAAGGCTTCACGCCCGGAGATCGATGACAAAACGCTGGGGGATGTGATCTTCTATACCTCCACGCTCGCCCCTGCTGCCCGCCGCAAACCGGAAGACCCCCAGGTATTGCGCGGACAGGCGCTTTTCCATCAGGCACAGTGCGCGGTGTGCCACCGTCCCAGCTATCAGACCACTGGCACCCTGTTTCCACGCCTGACCAGCCCGGCTGTGAAAAACCAGACCATCTGGCCTTACACGGACTTGCTCCTGCACGACATGGGTGAAGACCTCGCCGATGGCCGACCAGATTTTCTGGCCAGTGGCCGCCAATGGAAAACGCCGCCTCTGTGGGGTATTGGCCTGATTCGGGCTGTCAACGGACACCAGCGCCTGATGCACGACGGCCGCGCCAACGGCGTGCTGGAAGCTGTGCTCTGGCATGGTGGTGAAGCCGAGGCATCTCGCCAGATGGTGGAGCAATTCACTGACGCTGATCGCCAGGCCCTCGTGGCATTCGTGGAGTCGCTGTGAGCCAGACCAACTTCAGACCTGGCCCTGCGCCGACATCGCAGCGTTTTGTTCGTTCGATATGTTGCGGTGCGCTTCTGCTCGCGGCGACCATGCTTGCTCCATTGCATGCGCAAACCCGGGAAGCAACGCCCATGCCCTACTACTCCGCCGCGCAAGCGGTCAAGGGCTTGTACGTTCACGATCTCCCGATCAGGGCACAAGCCTTTGCGAATGAAGCCCATGAGCTGGTGTCTGCCACACAAGGCTATTGCGCCGGCAAGGTACAAAACCAGGCCTTGCAAGAGCGATGGGTGACGGCGCTTGAGCTGTGGCAACGGCTGGCAACACCGGCCATCGGCCCTTTGGTGGAACGCCGATCGCAAAGGGCCATCGACTTTTGGCCCAGCCGAGACAAACTCATTCGGCGTGCTCTGAAAAAGGCTCCCAGAACGCTCCAGGACATGGGCATGGTCGGCACACCGGCCAAGGGCTTCGGCGGTTTTGAGCGGCTTCTCGCGCCAGCTGGCGATGCAGGTGCGGACTGGCCCAGCCTGCCATTGCGCGGCTCGGCCTGCAGCTACCTTCTGATGGTGGCCAAGGACATCGACCGGGAGGGCTCCGCCCTGCTGGAACGTTCCAACGCCATGGCTGCAAAGGACTGGTCGGATGCGGAGGAAGACGTCTCCCGTCTGTTTGCGGAGTGGGTCAATCAATGGCTGGGTGGGCTGGAGCGCTTGCGCTGGGCCTACATTGGCAAGCCGCTGGCACAGGCTGAGACCGCGCGTGAAGTCAATCCAGGGGCACCGCTTTCCCTTGCCCGATTCAACTGGGCGCACAACGTGCGGGACTGGCGAGCACAATGGGCGAGCCTTTCGGCGATGGCGGTTCTCTCTGATGCACAGCGTTTGATTCCGCCGACCGGCGACGATGGCGTACCGCCAATCGAGGCCCTTCTGCTCGGCAAGGGTTACATCGATCTGGCCGGCCGATGGCATTCTGCCGTCGCCCGGGTGTCTTCGTTGGTGACGGACCTGGACACCAGCCAACCCGCTTCACATGAGAAGCTCAAGACACTGACCGATGCCATGCAGGCGGTCGCCAACTTGTACCAGGATGAAGTCGCTTCGGCCCTGGATGTCCCATTGGGTTTTTCGGATGCCGACGGTGACTGAGAAATTGGGCATTTCCCGTCGCACGTTCACGCGGCTTTGTGCCGCCAGGTCCTTGGCGCTTGTTGGAGCAGCCCATGCTTGGGGGGGGCCGCCGGCTGTCGAAGCCGGGCAAGGCGTCTGGCTCGCCGCCACATGGCAGCTCGGACCGCACTGGTTTGCTGGCGTGATGGGCTGGGACGCTGGCGCGCCCGACAAAAAGGCAGTGGTGCGCGCTCAGCTACGGCTCCCATCAAGAGCCCATGGAGTACATGTCGAGCAGGATGGCAGCATTCTGGTGGCCGCGCGCCGGCCTGGCGACTGGTTGTTGCGGTGGAATCCATCGAGAGCGGACGATACTGCGCAGTGGTTCTGGATCGATGATGATCATCGTTTCACTGGTCACGTGCTCGGCTCGGATGATGGCAACATCTGGACGACCGAGACCCGGCTGGAAGACGCACGGGGCCTGGTCTCTCGTCGCGACCCACACACCTTCGAACGCCTTCAAAGCTGGCCAACCGGAGGCTTCGATCCGCACATGATGTTGCGGCTTCCGGTGGCGCTTGGCGCTCTGCCTGCCGGAACACTGCTGGTGGCCAATGGCGGCATTCCGACCCTCGCCGAGACTGGCCGGCTCAAGCGCGACCTGGATCGGATGGATGCTTCTCTCGCTGCCTTCCATGGCAGCACCGGCGAAGCGTTGGGGAGGTGGACATTGGGCGACCCTCGCCTGAGTATCCGGCATCTGAGTTTCGACTCACAGAGCCAACAGGTCGGGACCGGATTGCAGGCCCAGCATGACGCCGATTCACTTCGGCTCGCCGCTCCAGTGCTTGCGCTGTTTGACGGTTGGTCGTTGCGTACCGCCACAGGGCAGCCCGGTCTGGACGGGTATGGTGGCGACCTGTGCGCGCGGCCGGGCGGTGGCTTTCTGGTTGGTTGTCCGAAATCCAATCAATTGGCGGCTTTTGACGCTGAGGGTCGTTGGCTGGAGCAGTGGCCCATGGCGTCTGCGTGCGCCGTCGATCAACGCGACGGTCGCTGGTGGGCGGGCGGTGAGAATGCGGTATTTCATGGCGTTGATGCCAGTTCCGGCCTCTCCCGGCGAGTCAGCGACCAAAGCGGCTCAGCTACGTCAGTGCGTTTGGACAACCACTGGCGCCTGTGGTCGACCGCTTGATGCGGGTTGAGCAGCGTTGGCTGGCGTGGCGGCACACAAGCCGCGTCTCTCGTCACACGGTGAAGCGGTCCTTCACTCGTGCAGTCATTCGGAATGGTGCGACTCGGGGGTAGACGAGGCGGCAGTCACATGGCACGCGTCGCCCGTTCGGCTGCAGTTTCCGTCTGCCTCCAGCCAGGGATGCGCATGCCCGGCACATCCCGTCTGGCAGATGACTTGTTGGGCGGCTTGAGATTGGCGTGGCAGCGGCACCCGTGCGCGTGCTGGCGCGGTGGCTGAACGTTGCGGCACGGCTTGACCGAGGTTCCAGTACACCGCCGTTCGGATGATGAGCAGCTCCGCTCGCAGGCGCATGGCTTCTGCGTCAGCCGCGTCTGCCCTTTGCCTGAGTCGCTCAAATTGTGCGGTGACCTGGTGCTGAATGTTGCCCAGGTGCCTGACCAATGCAATGTGCTCGGCTTTGAGTTGTACAGCTCTTTCCTGCGATGCTTTGCGCTTGTCCTGCGTTGGCATGGTCCCTGGCGCGATGTTGAGCAATGATTTCACATTCGACTCCTGACGTTGACCTGGGCGAAAGGGGGCTGTTGTTCAATGAACGCTCTCTGGTGCCTGATGCCATAGTGGCGTCTGCTGCCTTGCCAGGGTATCGGACTTGCCTGACTCAGCCACCAGTTGCCATCGTGTGCGCAAGTTGGACAGCATGGTGCGCATTTGAGGCGTGATGTCCGGATGATTGGCGAGGAAGAACAGGTTCGAGATGAGTTTGCGGACCATGAGCTGCCGGTTGGGGCACGACTCCGCGCTCTGTGCGTAACCAGTCATCAATGCAAAGGTTCCCGCCATCAAAGCCTCGGTCGAAGGGAGAAGGTACTCCTCTTCGTCGTGGCCGCCTTGTCCTGATTGGGTGCTGGAATTCATGGGGTTCTCCAGTTCGGCGCGGATCACGCCGGAAAAAAGATACGGACCAGGAGCAAAAGGGCTCTCCCGGCATGCAGGCATTTGGCTGGCCCCCGTCCCAAAGGACCGAAGTGGGTTGGCTACGGACGAATTATATGCGAATGATTCGTATTTAGGAGAATTTTGGGTGACTTATTTGCAAGCTTCTGTTCCGAGTCAGGCACACTGAAGCCTGGAACCCGTTTTTTCTTCACGAGAGGTATTACCCATGAAAGGCGACCCACAGGTCATTTCCCATTTGCAAGCGCAGCTCAAGAACGAACTGACCGCCATCAACCAGTACTTCGTCCACTACCGCATGCTCAAGAACTGGGGTCTGGACAAGCTGGCCAAGAAGGAATACGACGAGTCCATCGGAGAGATGAAGCATGCTGACTGGCTGATGGATCGCATCTTCATGCTCGATGGCCTGCCGAACCTGCAGGACCTGGGCAAGCTCGGCATTGGTGAGACCGTGCCCGAGATCCTGAACAGCGATCTCGCATTGGAGAAAGGCGCGCAGGCTACCATCAAGGAAGGCATCGCCCACTGCGAAACTGCACGCGACTATGTCTCACGTGACCTGCTGCTCAAGATTCTGGATGACACCGAGGAGCACATCGATTTCCTCGAGACCCAGATCGACCTGATCGACAAAGTCGGCCTGCAGAACTACCAGCAGAGCATGACGGGCGACCTCAGCTAAGCCCTGTTGGCTGGCGCCAGCCCCGCCCCGGCACACCGTTTGTCAGGAACACTGCCGAGGGTGGGGTTTTCAGTTGCCAACGCGAATACGAGTGGTTATCATTTGGCTCATTAACCACTTTGAGGTCAGGTGTCACCATGATTGTCTGTGTCTGCCATCGCGTGAACGATCACACCATCGCACGTGCGGCTCGAATGGGCATGGACTTTGACGACCTGCAGCTGGAATACGGCGTGGCCACCCAGTGCGGCAAATGTGAAGGGTGTGCTCGCAGTATCTGGTCCGAGTGCGCGGCGTCCCAGAGCCTCGCGCACATCCGCAACGCCGTTCTCCCGCGCGAACCCAAGTCCTCTCAGCCAGCCTGAGAGCACCGCGAGAAAGCGGTGCCCCCATTGCCCTCCACGCTCCACTCCGGAGCGTTTTTTTTTGCCTGCGGCGCTCTCCAGCTCCACAATGACCAAAGGGATTGTGGTTACCCACATGTACGCGGACGCCTGCGCAAACTATAATGCGCAACTGCGTTTCATATCATAGAAGCAGGAGACTGGCATGAGCACAGATCAACACCAGACCGACGACAAGCGTGCTCAATTGCGGCGTTCCGCGCTTGAGTACCACGAGTTTCCGGTGCCGGGCAAAGTGGCCATCACGGCCACCAAGCAACTCACCAACCAGCGTGATCTGGCACTGGCCTACTCGCCTGGTGTGGCCGCCCCCTGCGAAGAAATCGTGGCCGACCCGGCCAATGCCTTCCGCTACACCAGCCGGGGCAATCTGGTGGCGGTGGTCACCAACGGCACGGCCGTGCTGGGCCTGGGCGACATCGGCCCACTGGCCTCCAAGCCGGTGATGGAAGGCAAGGGCGTCCTGTTCAAGAAGTTCGCTGGCATTGACGTCTTCGACCTAGAAATCAACGAGAAGGACCCCGACAAGCTGGTCGAGATCATCGCCTCGCTGGAGCCCACCTTCGGCGGCATCAACCTGGAAGACATCAAGGCGCCCGACTGTTTCTACATCGAGCGCAAGCTGCGCGAGCGCATGCAGATTCCTGTGTTCCACGACGACCAGCACGGCACCGCCATTGTGGTGGGCGCAGCCGTTCTCAACGGACTGAAAGTCGTGGGCAAAGACATCAAGGACATCAAGCTGGTGACCTCCGGCGCCGGTGCCGCAGCGCTGGCCTGCTTGGGCTTGCTCGTCAAGCTGGGCGTTCCGCGCGAGAACATCTGGGTGACAGACATCGCCGGCGTGGTCTACCAGGGCCGCACCGAGCTCATGGACCCTGACAAGGCCGTCTACCAGCAAGCCACAGACGCTCGTACTCTTTCTCAGGTCATTGAAGATGCCGACGTCTTCCTGGGCCTGTCCGCTGGCGGCGTGCTCAAAGCCGACATGGTGGCCAAGATGGCTGCCAAGCCGCTGATCCTGGCACTGGCCAATCCCACGCCAGAGATACTGCCGGAAGAAGTCAAGGCGGTGCGTGACGACGCCATCATGGCCACTGGCCGCACCGACTACCCCAATCAGGTCAACAACGTCCTGTGCTTCCCCTACATCTTCCGCGGCGCGCTCGATGCCGGCGCCTCCACCATCACGGATGAAATGGAAATTGCGGCGGTGCATGCGATAGCTGAGCTGGCACAAGCTGAGCAAAACGAGGTTGTAGCTGCCGCCTATGCTGGCGAAAAGCTTGCATTCGGCCCTGAGTACCTGATTCCCAAGCCCTTTGATCCGCGTCTGATGATGAAAATCGCGCCCGCCGTGGCGCAGGCAGCCATCGACAGCGGCGTGGCCTTGCGCCCGATCACGGACATCGATGCCTACCGCGAAAAGCTGCAGAGCTTTGTTGTCGCTTCCGGCACCATGATGAAGCCGGTCTATGCCGCCGCCAAGCGCGCAGCTGCCAAGCGCGTCGCCTATGCCGAAGGTGAAGAAGAGCGCGTGTTGCGTGCAGCCCAGGTCGTGGTCGATGAAGGACTGGCAAGACCGACCCTCATCGGCCGCCCCAACATCATTTCAGAGCGCATTCAGAAATTCGGCCTGCGCCTGAAGGAAGGTGCAGACTATGACGTGGTCAACGTCGAACAGGACGAGCGCTACAGGAACTTCTGGCAAACCTACTGGCAGCTGACTGAACGCAAAGGCGTGACGCAGCAGATGGCCAAGATCGAGATGCGCCGCCGCCTTACCTTGATCGGCTGCATGCTGCTGCGCAACGGGGATGTCGACGGGATGATCTGCGGCACCTGGGGCAACACGCAGCTGCACCTGCAATACATCGATCAGGTGATCGGCAAGCGCGACACGGCCCATTGCTACGCGGCCATGAACGCCTTGATGCTGCCGGGCAGACAGGTCTTCCTTGTCGACACTCACGTCAACTACGACCCCTCCGCCGAAGAGCTGGCTGAAATCACCGTCATGGCCGCACGCAAGATCATGCGCTTTGGCATTACCCCAAAGGCTGCGTTGCTCTCGCACTCCAACTTCGGCTCCAGCAATGCCCCCAGCGCGGTCAAGATGCGCCAGACGCTCGAGTTGCTGCAGCGCAATGCCCCCTGGCTCGAAGTTGACGGTGAGATGCACGGGGATCTGGCGCTGGACGCCTTGGCACGGGAGAAGCTCATGCCGAGCACCACGCTGTCTGGCGGTGCCAATTTGCTGGTCCTTCCCAACATCGACGCGGCCAATATTGCATACAACTTACTTAAAACGGCAGCAGGCGGAAACATCGCGATCGGCCCGATGTTGCTGGGTGTTGCGAAGCCCATGCACGTGCTCACTGCCAGCGCCACGGTCCGTCGGATTGTCAATATGACGGCCCTCACTGTTGCCGAGGCAAACGTGACAAATACAGACGCTCAAACGTAGCAAGCACTAACTCAAACACGCCTTGATTCACCCCCCACCTACGCCTTGATTCAATCCAAATGCTTGCTTTTTTTGCTCGCTTGATGCACACTTGCAGGCTTGGATTTCAGGGTTTTCCCGCCCGTCTGATCTAACCGGAGCCAAACCACCCGGAAAATGACAGCCGGGGGAGGAAAACCGGTACCAGGAGCAGGGTTTTCTCATGGGTCTGAAGCAGATCCGAACGGGATTCTGGGGGAGGAACAGTGCCAGATCGCTGGCTGCAGCAGCAGCCCTTCTGGTGGCCTACGGCATCAATCAATGGATGCCTTCCAATGCGCCACCGGTTGCGCCTGATCACCAGCAGGCGCAGGTCGGCACCACTTCTGAACAGAACGCGTCGTCAGTCGCTTCTATTCCGGTTGCGAGCCTGCCCGTCCAGGGGCGAACGGTGATGGATCAAATCCGCCAGGGTGGACCATTCCGCTACGACAAGGACGGCAGTGTTTTCGGCAACCGTGAACGCTTGCTGCCACGAGCAACACGCGGTTACTACCGCGAGTACACCGTCACCACGCCGGGATTGAACCATCGTGGTGCCAGACGGATCGTATGTGGCGGAGAGCGGCCGAGAAACCCTGAGGCCTGCTACTACACGGAAGACCATTACGCCAGCTTCCGGCTGATCGAACAGTGAGCCGGCCGTGATGGTCTGCCAGACACAGACAGAATTATTAACTTGACTTTGGAAAGAGACGCGGAGATGGACACGCCACTTCGTAACGTTCGCACCAACATTGTTCAGTCGATTCGTGCCCACAGCGTGCAGGATCTGCAGGTTGCCGCTGAACAACTGGGGCACCACTTCCTGTACGCCAACCTGGCCCAGGCCACCAGCAAACAGGACGTGCTGGAACTCATCGCATCGCAATACACCCTGCCGGCCCACTTCGGCAAGAATTTCGACGCCCTCTACGACTGCATGACCGACATGGTCAACAAGTCTGGCCCGCAGACCGGCTTCATCGTCGTGCTCGAGCACATTCCTGCCCACGGCAAGTTCGACAAGGAAGCTCGGGAGCAGCTGCTCGACATCTTCCGGGATGCCTCCGACTACTGGGGTGACCGCAAGATTCCGTTCCGCTGCTTCTACTCCTTCTCGGTGGCCCGCGCCCCAAAGGGTGAAGAGCCCATTGAAGTGGTTCCGACAGAAGACCCCATGCCCACGGACAAAATCCTGGACGTCACGCCTCAGGCCTTGCGCATGAGCAGCCCGTTCAACTCGGGTTACTGGCTCACGGCAGCTTGACAAGACGCCCCCTGCGGCGCCACGCGCCGTCCCCCACTGGGGGACGTTGCGTACGGGCCGGGGAACCCGGACCCGTCGCAACCTGGGATTTGCTGCGCCCCTCACTTGAGGGGCTTTTTGCTTTTGACAGGTCGCTTTTTGCCTGCGGCGCTGTCTTGCGACGACCTCGCCCTTCCCCCCTATCCCCCCAACCCCCTTTCCAACCCACCGGGCGGAAAGGGGGAGCTCTCATTTGGCTTCTGGTCGCCGACTCGGCTTCTACGGCTCGATGCGTCGCCACCGTGGTTTGGGGTACATGCACTTCTCTGAGGCTGTCGTAGGAACCTCGGCGTTGGTCTTCGCTCCCACGGCGCTTAGCTGGCTTTGCCGCTTTGCGGCTTGTCAGTTGGGCGCTTGTCTCGCGCACACAATTCCGCTGAGTTCAGCGTGCCTCGCTTGCAACCGGTCAAAAACCAGCGCAGCGGCAACGGTGGCAAGCTGCCGTGGACGCACCATGAGCTGGCGAGGCTCCTACGACAGCGTAGTTCACCCAAAGCCGCCTCAGGTGAGGCGGCGCCGTCAGCCCGAGGGTGCGGCGGATCCGGGTTTCCCGGTCCGCTTCGCGCCGCCCCCTTGAGGGGGACGCGCAAAGCGCGGCGGGGGTGCTTCTCTCTATCGCCCCGGCGGGGGTGGAAAGGGGCGGGGGGGATAGGGGGGGACAGAAGAAGTTGGAAAGAAGGAAAGAGCCTCAACGCTAAAGGCTACTTTCAATCACTGCAAAGCAATAGGAAAAGCGAACCTCACCCTGCCGCGAGCGCCAGCTCAACAAACTCTTTCGTTGAAACCTCTTCCGCTCTCCGCTGGAGATCAAACTCCCCACCAAACCCCTGCGCTTCCAGCCACTTCCCCAGCGTGTGCCGCAGCAGCTTGCGGCGCTGGCTGAAAGCCACCTGGACCATTTCGCCAAAGCGCTTGACGTCAATAGCGGGTGGATTGGCGACAGGGACCATGCGAACCACCGCGCTGTCGACTCGAGGTGGAGGATCAAAGCTCTCAGGCGGCACGAAGAGAAAATTCTCCATCGCATATCGCCATTGCAGCATCACCGACAAACGACCGAAGTCCTTGCTGCCCGGTTGGGCCACCATCCTGTCGATGACTTCCTTTTGCAGCATGAAGTGCTGGTCCTGGATGACGTCCACATGGTCGAGCAAGTGAAAGAGGATGGGAGACGAGATGTTGTAGGGCAGATTTCCCACCACGCGGATCTTGCGCGCGTCCTGCTCTGACTCTCCCGGTGCGCGGGGCACTGCCTGCCGCATCCGGTCCGCCAGGCCCGTGAAGTCCACGCGCAGCACATCGGACTCGACCACGTCGAGTTCTGGCCGCTCCCGCAACCGGACAGCAAGATCGCGATCGAGCTCCACCACCGTCAGCCGACCCAGTCGCTCTACCAGGGGCTGAGTCAACGCAGCGAGGCCGGGACCAATTTCGACCATGAGGTCGGACGGATTGGGGGCGATGCCGCTGACGATCGCCTCAATGATGGCGTTGTCGCTGAGGAAATGCTGGCCAAAGCGCTTGCGCGCCACGTGGGGCTTGCGGTGAGGCTTCATCAGCTCAAAAAGAAAGGTACTGGACGCAAGCGGCGAAGACGACAGCAGCGGCGGCCGTCATCGCCCGGGCCTCAGGGGCGAGGGGCCTCGCGATACTCCACATAGGCCCGGCTGCGCACATCCTGCGCCCAGGTCAGCAGCGCTTCCTGCGCCCGATCGTTCTTGAGCATGTTACGTGCCATGAGTCGTTGTTGGGACTGATCCAGTTCCCGCTCCCGGCGACCGTCGACACGGATCAAATGCACACCGAACCGCGAAACCACAGGCTCGGATATCTGCTCCAGAGGCAAGGTATTCATGACGGATTCGAACTCGGGCACGAACTGGCCCTGCCCGACCCAACCGAGGTCACCACCATTGGCGGCCGAGCCGTCCTGGCTGACTTCACGCGCAGCCGCCTCGAAGCTGGTCTTGCCCGCCAGGATATCCTCTCGCAACTGCGTCAGGCGCTGGATCGCGCTGGCCTCTGTGGTCTTGCCTTCGACCCTGAGCAGGATGTGACGTGGATGGGTCTGCACAACGCTGATACCCCCACTGCCTTGCTGCTTGTCGTTGACCTTGAGCACGTGAAAGCCGGCCGGGCTGGCCAGCGGACCTGCAATTTCGCCCCGCTGGAGTCCGCGCGTCGCCTCGACAAACAGCGAGGGAAGTCGGTCTGCGGTGCGCGGCCCGAAACCACCTCCCCGTGCGCCCTCTGGCGCGTCAGAAAACTCCCGTGCCAAGTCTTCAAACGGCACACCCGAACGAGCCTTGTCGGCCACCGCTTGTGCCCGCGCCTTACGCTCAGCGCGAACATCCTCGGAAGCGCCCTCCGGCACCATGACAAGCACATGCGACAAGTCCAGCGTGAGCTTGCCCAGGTCGTTACCGCCCTGACGGCGCAGCAACGCGTCGATGTCCGACTCTTCGATTCGGACCCGCGCATCGACCTCACGCTCCTGTACCTGCTGGAGCAGCACCTGCTGGCTCAATTCCCTGCGGAACTGGGCCAGGTCGATGCCCTCAGCCTTCAGCCGTTCGCGGAAAGCAGAAACAGACAGCTTGTTGTTTGCCGCCACCCTGGCCTCGGCATCATCGAGGGTGACCTCATCCACACGCATGCCGCGTTCGGTGGCGTACTGGATCTGAGCACGCTCGTTGATGAGCTGCTCAAGCACTTCCTTGGCCAGAATGTCAGGCGCTGGCAGCTGTGAAGCCTTTCCCTGCTCCTGAGCCTTGCGCACGATCTGCACCAGGCGTTGGCGTACTTCGTGATTGGTCACTGGCTCGGTATTGACCACTGCCACGATGTAGTCGGCGGTTTGCGCATCCTCCACGCCTTTTGGCAATGTGTCGACAGGCAACTGAAGCTTGGGCGTGGCCTTGAGCTTTTGTGCCATGACTGGCGCAGGCATGGACAGACACAGCGCCAGACTCAGCGCAAGAGCGCCGCTGGCGATGGGGGTCATGAAGATTCGTGTCAGAGGAAGAGAGGAGCTGTCAGTCATATTGTTCGAACCGGCTGGGCATGGGTTTGTCGCCCCTCAGGTCCTGGTAGCGCGGCACGTTCTGTCGCAATCTCTGCAACGACCCTGCGCCAATCCTGGAGAAATCGGTGAACTCCAGCTGGAACAGGATGCGGTGGTTCGCAGAAGACGTCGTCGTCTGCTCGCGCTCAACCACCATGCGGCCGATCCAGCAGCCTGCGTCATATTCGAGACCAGCTACCAGATCCACCACTTTTCGGTCAGGCAGGCTGTAATTCACCCGTCCAACGGTGTACCACTGACCAGGACCCAGACCACCGCCGGGCACCGCTTCAGGCGAGCTGCCGGTGAGGGCCGAAAGAGGCCATTGCCAACCCAGATCCAATGACTCGCTCACGTCCTTCTGGATACGGTACGCGGCACTGAATGAACGGTAAGGCCCCGGCGTATAGCGACCACCAATGGTTGTGCGCACCGATTCCTTTGTGTCCGGGTTGTACTGCACGTTGGAGTGCATGGACCAGCGAGAGTTCCAGTTGACCCGGGCAGAGAACAGCATGTCGCTGAAGCCCTTTTCCACTGGCGTGCCGCCAGGCAAAGTCACGTTCTGGTCATAAGCGAGATAGCGCTGCGCCACGCCCATGCGCAACAACTCGGCACCATCATTGGGGTCAATCAGGCGCGAATTGACGCCCAGCGTCACCCCGCGTGTGTCGGAAATGCGATCGTTGCCACTGAACGCACTCTCCGCGAACATGGTCGAGAGGTTGAAATCGCGACGGCCGGAATCGAAGTTCGGCAAGTCGGACTGATCCTTGTAGGGCGTCCAGGTGAAAAACGCTCTGGGCTCCAGGGTCTGGGTAAGAGAGCGCCCGAAAAAGGCCGCGGGACGCTCAAACACCAGGCCGCTGTCCACACTCACTGTGGGCAGTGATCTGGTGGTTGACTTCTCGATGCCAGTCGCATCCACGTACTTGTAGCTGGTGGCGTGCAGACGAAGCTTCGGCTCGACATACCAGCCTGGCGCTTCCCAGCGGCGAGACACCTCTCCGATGGTCAGGACCCGGTCGCCACTTTCGGCAATCTGGGCATCCGAAACGTCATAGGCAGACCGCCGGAAACGGGTCACGCCCCCGAAGAAGCTGACTCTCCAATTGTCTTGACCCAGAAACTGGTGATTTGCGCGGTCGTACGCAAGGCGCAGGCTGGGCAGGCGATCATACGGAGGCGTAATGATTGAGCCTTCGTTTTGCAACGTCTGGTACTTGTGAGCACCCACGCGAGCCGCCCAGTTGCCAGAGGACCAGCTCAGGACGGCATCGTTCTTGAGCAGCCGAGAGGAGGTCGATGAGCCGAGGCGATCGAAATCACTCCAGTAATTGTCGTCACTGACCCGGTTGAGGTTCAGGCGCAGGCGCCACGGCCCCACCAGCGACTGTCGGTCGGTCAGGCGGTGCACGTGCTGCAAGCTGTAGAGCCAACGGTCATCGTCGCGCAGCTTGTCCGAAGGCATGACGGCAGCGGTCACCTGACCAACATATGAAGAGCTCAGGTAACGAAACTCACCCTCCATGTCCACCCCACGCTTGGTCATGGCCGTCGGGGTGATGGTGGCGTCGTAGTTGGGGGCGAGATTCAGGTAGTAGGGCGCAGTGACCTGGAACCCGTTCTGGTCATCCAGACCAAATGAGGGCGACAGGGCGCCCGTCTTGCGGGCATCCGAGAGTGGAAAGGTGAAATAGGGTGCCGCGATGATCGGCACACCCTTGAACTCGAGCACCCCGCCTCGCGCCGTGCCCACGTCTTCGGCCGTGTCCAGATCGATCTGCTTGGCACGCACCAGCCAGTCGGGATTCCATTCTTCGGACCCCAGCGGACGGCGGCAGGTAGAGTAACGTGCTTCATGGGCCTGAAAGTTGTCAGGGCCCTGGAAGTCGATGCGCTTGGCATCGCCGGTGCCATGGTTCTTGAGCAGGTCGAACTTGGGCGATTCGAAATGGCCCTCACGGGTATTGAGGTTGATGTCCAGCTCCGGGCCTGAAAAGCGGTCGCCCTGACTGTTGATCACCACGTCGCCCTTGGCGTTGGCATCGCCGGTGTTCTGGTTGTATTCGAGGCGATCGGCCTTGATCACGGTGTCATGTCGACGCAACTCGGCGTGACCTTCGATCACCGTGGCTCCGTCGAGCTTGCCTTCAATCGCATCGCCGGAGACAAAGGTCGGCAGTTGCTGGCGCACCTCTGCAGGCAGATGCTCCTGCATGAGCGCGCTGCTTTGGAGGGGAATCTCGCCGTACCCGCCGAATTCGCCTTCGGCGGACACGGCCTGGGCCATCACCATGGAGGCGCCGTAGGCGGCACCGAGGGTCACACAGGCGGTGAACGCCTGCAGACAGAAGGTGGCACCCTGCAGCAGCCGCTGGCGGTGATCCTGTTCAAGGGTTGGAAGTACGGTAGGTCGCAGTTTCCGCTGACGAGGGAGTAGGTTCTTCTTGGTCACGTTGGGTAAGGACGGTAGACGCGGAAACGGGTTCTCCTGGGGTCATCAAAGTCACTGGCGAGGCAGACTCGGGGGACTGTCGCCATGCCGAACAGCACCCTCGAGCGCAATGCCCGAACAGTAGAATCCAAGCCTATTATCCTACGACGACGCCGAATCCCCGCAAACCCGGTGTCACCCTCGGCTGAAATCCCTGATGAGCTCCCACCCCCAACCCACCGTGGCCTGGTCGGACCCGGCCCGCCTGCAAGCTTTCGAAACCTGGCTCAACGGCCTGAAGACCGCATACAGCCTTGACCCGGCGAGCCTGCGCCCTGCATCGGCAGATGCCAGCTTTCGCCGGTACCTGCGGCTCGACAACGCCTCCGGCCAGTCTTTTGTGGTGATGGATGCCCCCCCCGAAAAGGAGGATTGCGCGCCTTTTGTGCGGGTCGCCGGCCTGCTCAAGGAGGCCGGTCTGCTCGTGCCGGACATCATGGACTGGGACCAGGTCAACGGGTTCATGCTGCTGACCGATCTGGGCCAGCACACCATGATGGAACAGATTGACCCGGCAAACCCCGGCGCCAATCATGAGCGCTACCTGCAAGCGGTGGACACCTTGCTGGCCTGGCAGGCAGCGTCAAAGCCGGGCGTACTGCCAGCTTATGACGAGTCCTTGATGCGCCGGGAACTCGACCTGTTCCCTCAGTGGTACTTGCAGCAACACAAGGGGCTGGCGCTGTCAGAAGCTCAGTCCCAGACGCTGGAAAAGACATTTGGCACCATTGTTGAGCGCTGCTTGGCCATGCCCAAAGCGTATGTGCACAGAGACTTCATGCCAAGGAATCTGATGATCCCCCACGCTCCGCCGTTGCACGGGTCGCTGCCCCCAGAGGGGGCTGATCCGGCTTGGGGCGGCCCGGCGTCGGATCGTCTGATGATCCCCCACGCTCGGCCGTTGCATGGGTCACTGCCCCCAGAGGGGGCTGATCCGGCTTGGGGCGGCCCGGCGCCGGATCGTCTGATGATCCCCCACGCTCGGCCGTTGCATGGGTCGCTGCCCCCAGAGGGGGCGAGTTTCACCTTGGGGCGGCCCGGCGGCAAAACTGTTGCCCCCCGCGCTCCTGTCGTAGCGGGGTCCACTCCCGCCACGCAATTGGGCGTTCTGGACTTCCAGGATGCGGTCTATGGGCCCGTCACCTACGACATCGCCAGCCTGATGCGCGATGCCTTCCTGACGTGGGAAGAGGATTTTGTGATCGACATCACCGTCCGTTACTGGGAAAAGGCCCGAAAAGCGGGCCTCATGGACTTCGAGGACTGGCACGCAGACTTTGGCGCCTTTTACCGGGCCGTGGAATGGATGGGCATCCAGCGCCATCTGAAGGTTGCTGGTATTTTTGCCCGGCTCACCTTGCGCGACGGCAAGCCCAAGTACCTGGCCGATGCGCCCCGTTTCATTGACTACATTCGCTCGACAGCGCATCGCTACCGCGAACTCACGCCTCTGCTGCGCCTGATTGACGACATCGAAGGCTTTCAGGCGGCCAGCGGGTTTGCTTTTGGGCGAGTCTGATACCGGCCAAGAGTCCGTTTTGCGCCTCAAGCCCCCATGCCACGCTTTTTCTGCCCTGTCCCGTTAAGCCCTGGCGCCGACCTGTCTCTGCCCAAAGGCGCTGCTCGCCATGTGCAGGTGCTGCGCATGCAACCTGGCCAGACCCTCACGGTCTTCAATGGCCAGGGAGGGCAGTGGAACGCCTCCATCCTCTCGATGGGGCGGTCCGACGTCGTCGTTCGGATCATGGACCACGAGCCGGTCGAACGTGAAGCTTCCCGGCAAGTCCACCTGGCCATGGGCATGCCGGCCAATGACCGCATGGACTGGCTGATCGAAAAGGCTACCGAACTTGGCGTGGCCAGCGTTCAACCCTTGATGACGGCACACGCCGTCGTCAAGCTCGACGGCGCGCGAGCAGAAAAGAAACGCTCGCACTGGGCCGCCATCGCGGCTTCAGCCTGCGAGCAATGTGGCGGCAACCGCGTACCGGACATCCATCGCCCCATGACCATGGGCGAATGGCTCGCGACGGATTTGCCGGCGATCGAGCGCTTCGTCCTCTCGCTGGCACCGGGCAGCCAGCCATTGGCGACAGTCATGCCGCCTCCTGGGCAGCCACTCATGTTCCTCAGTGGCCCGGAGGGCGGGCTTTCTCCGCAGGAAGAGCAGGCAGCCATCAGCCATGGTTTCTCTCCCGTCGGACTCGGGGGCAGAACGCTCAGAGCCGAGACTGCGGCACTGGCGGCACTGGTCCAGGCTGTGGCCTGCCCGGCAGGTTGAGGCGGGCGGACCAGGCAGATTGATTGATCAGCGCTGCTGATCAAAGAATCTGAATATCACGTCATTCGCCGAAAGCGCGTCTGAGCCGGAGCGTCGGCCGATCACGCTACGGCCTCCAGGCCATGAGTGCCCCCCTTCGTCAGTGACACAGAGCTGAAGCTGCGCGCCAACGCGGCACTGCTGGTAGAGATCACAGTGGGCGCCCGGCTGCTCCAGTACCCGCTCCGCCTGGGTCGAGCACTTCAAACGGGTTTGCCACCGGCGCATGGTCTCAGGCACCGACACAAAGTCCACTCTGACCAGGGATTTCGGTCCGATGCCACCCTCAAAAGGCACTCTCGGGTCGTCCTTGGCATGGATGTGCAATACGGAAACGGGTTGAGCGTCTCCGCATTGGCTGTTGCCATCCGTCCCCGCCACGGCTGCCACGGCGCGAAACACATCTGGGGCTTCGCAGGCCAGCCTGTGACTCATCATGCCGCCATTGGACATGCCGGTCGCAAACACCCGTCCCTCCCGCACCCGCACGTGCCGACGCACGTCATCGACCACGGCTCGCAGGAATCCGACGTCGTCTACCTGCCGCTTGTGCGCATAGCCACAGCAAATGCCCGCGTTCCAGGTCGCCATGCGAGCGGCGCGGGCCCTCGCAGACCCGTTGGCAAATACCACCACATAGCCATATCGACGTGCAGCAGCCTTGAGGCCGTAGTAATTGTCGTTGGCCTGAATGTTCATGTTGCCACCGCCGCCATGCAGGGCCAACACCATGGGCATGGGCTTGCCCAGGTCAAAACCAGTTGGGACAAATAGCCTGTATTGGCGTTCGACCCCGGCGTAGGTCAAGGCATAAGCGAACTCGCCCGCCTGCACAATGGTCTCGGGACCCGGCCGGGCCTCAGCCTGCCGCCTGGCCTGCAAGGGAGACGCGCAGGCACTCAGGCCGATGAGCAAGCCCAGAAGTGCAGCGAAACGACGGAGCATTGGAGACATCCTGATGACAATGAGACGTCAGTCGATTTCGCGCTTGTCGTTGAGACGAAGAATGCCCTTGATGAGCCGGTAAGCCCACCAGGCCAGATTTCCCACTGCGATCAAGACGCCAACGCCGGCCATGGCCCAGGATCTCTGAAAAACGCTGAGAACCAGAATGGCACAAACGCCGAGACCGGCCAGCAAACTGAACCAGAAGGTGTTGATCTGCCAGTCGAAGTGGCTCTCCAGCCATGTTCCGCGCACATCATCTCTCTTGACATAGTTCATGATGATGCCCACCAGTGCCGTGACACCCACAAAGATGGCCAGGCCATACATCACGTAGATCACCATGGCCAGCTGGGCATCATCGCCCGAAGACGGCCCGCGTTGCGAGCGGGAATCCACATCAGCCTTGATCAACTCACTCATTCCTTACCTCCCTCGACTGCACAGGTCGCGCCCGGGCATCAGGCGAATTCTTCCACGACTGGTGACGTCACCAGGCTCCACACGACCCACCCATGCAGCAACACGAACAACAGGCTGGAACCGATCGACGCCCAGATCATGTTTCGGACCATTTGATCGAGTTCGGCCAGAAGATCCGCCGGGATGTCGTTGCCCAGAATGGCCTGGGGCGAAGGAATGAAATCCGGCAGGAAGAACAAGCCCACCAGGTTCCAGACCGAGCCGACAGACAGTGCGACGACAAAGAACCAGCGCGCCCAATTACGCCGCCTCAGCAAACCGACGGACGCCCAGAGGGTCAACCACACGACGAGCATGGCAGCCAGCGATATTTCGCGCAGGTAGCGCACAACGAACACCACGCCAGCCGGCATGCCCGGGCCGAGCCGCTCAGGCGACAGCGCCTCTGGGGGGACCAGCCAGAAAAGCGTGACCAGCTCCAGTGCCAGCCCCACCGCGAGCAGGGCGCAGGCCACGATCGACACCCATGCGAGTCCCGTCACCAGATTGGAGCGCACTGGTTTCAACGCGCCGTCTCTGGCCGAGAGATCACCCATGGGCACCAAACTCGTTGATGTTCAGCGAAAAATGCTCCCCATCCGTGGCCACCAGCCCGATACCCTCTTCGTAGTGGTAGTCGACACTCACCAGGTCGATATCAGCATCGATCAGGTTCACAACGTAACCACTGTCGGCCAGATTCATCAGCGTTGCCCTGCGCTCGGGCTTCTTGACGAAGACGCCTTTCTTGGGTGCATAGAGAAACTCGTACCCCTCCAGGCGACATAGCGCTCCTTCACACGCCATGACCTCGCCCAGAAAGTGGCGGCGGTTGCCATTCTCGTGCAGGGTCCTGTACATCACGTGAACCTTCTCACCATTGCGAATCAGCATGTTTTTCTCCAGGCAACGATGGCCAATGCCATCCAGTGTTCATGTTACCCGCTTGCACACGAGGGGATGCGCAAGCTGTATCTGTCAACCGAGCAGCTTGCGGTAGACGGCCAGGTCTTCTTCCGAGAAACAGCAGAAAACAACGTACTCCGGCATACCGGGCTGGCCGGCAAGCCCGACCACGGCGTCGACGGCAATGCAGGCAGCCCGTTCGATGGGGTAACCATAGACACCCGTGCTGATGGAGGGGAAAGCCATTGACCGCACCCCATGTCCGGCAGCCAGGCGCAAGGACGAGACATAGCATGAGCGCAGAAGATCAGCTTCGCCCTGCTCACCGCCTGTCCAGACGGGGCCAACCGTGTGAATGACGTAGCTTGCCGGCAGCCGGTAGCCCGCGGTGATCTTGGCTTGACCGGTCTCGCAGCCATGAAGAGCGCGGCATTCTTCAAGAAGCTCGGGACCGGCCGAGCGATGGATGGCGCCATCCACTCCGCCACCACCGAGCAGGCTGTTATTGGCGGCATTGACAATGGCGTCGACCTTGAGGCGGGTGATGTCGGCCCGCAGCGCTTCAAGTCGCACGCAGCGGGTCAGCCCAGCCCCATCCAGGCACTGAACAGGTGGGAGCGCTCTTCCAGCTCCGCCGGCTCGGCTGCAAGACTGGATTCAAAGCTCTGGGTGTCGCGCCAGCGCTGGACGGTCTCACGCAGGTCGTTGAGCAACACGACGCCCCCCGTCGTTGTCTCGAGACACAGCAGCTGGTGGCAATCACCCTGGAAAGGCACCAGAGAGAGGGGTACATCCCACTGCTCACGCAATTCCAGGCCGTTGAGGATTTCTCCGTATGACCAGAAAGGAAGCATGAGGCTGCGCAATTTCCCGTCGACGCGGATCGACGCGTAGCGCTCGTTGAACGATTCGACAGACTGCAAAAAACTCTTGCTCATTCGAACCGGCGCGTGAACACGCGCACAGAAAATCAAGGATGTGGGACATCTTATTCCTGCCGCACCCTCAAAACAAGGGATGGCATGCCAATGTCTGCAAGACTGACCACTGCGCGGGCTACGCGCGGGCCGCCTCCGGCAACACAGATGCCGCGAGAAGAATCTGGGCAACGTAATAGGTCGGCAGCCCCCAGGCGCGATTGATCCACGCGGAGTGAACAAATCGCTCGCGTGCCACTGCGATGTCCGAGGCGGCAAACAGAAGTGCTCCCCACAGCGGCAAATATTCGCCCGCCGCCGCTACGCGTCCTACAGCCGCGGCGCACATCAGCAGGATGACCGCAACATAGGCAAAGACTGGCCAACGGTCTTGGGCTGACAAATGCGGCCCCAGCCAGCGGACAATGAAAACGCCAGCCACCATGGCTGCGACCAGCCCCATGGCGGCGACATCGGCTTGCCAGGGGCCGGATGCAAACGCAGTGGCAAAGCACAGATGCGAGAGCAGGAAAGCAAACAATCCCGCCGTGAACGCTGAGCGGCTGCGACCGAGCAAGCACGCATCGCCGGCCCACCCCAGTACCAGGGCGGCCATGATCCACTGGCCATACAGGCTGTGCAGACTCCCCCACGACACGGCCAGGGCGAGGAAAGCAGTGCTCGCCAGCATCTTGGCCATGGCCCGCACGCCGGGCCAGTCACGGTATTCAGCCAGCACCAGTGTCAGGACCGCCAGACCACAGCCAGCCAACAACAGCGAAGAAGCCTCATCTACCACAGCACACCCGACACCACACAGTGTGCCCATTGTCCCCGTCGACTCTGCTCGGCGCAAGCGTCGCTGATGCGCCCCGCCCCAGAAAGCCGTACGACAGTCAGGTCAGGCGTCTTGCCTGTATAAAGCAACGCTGATGAATCGAAATTTGTGGTTGTTGGCCGCCGCGCAAGGCCTGTTCCTGACGAACAATGTGGTGTTCATTGCCATCAACGGGCTGGTGGGACTGGCGCTGGCGCCCAAGGGCTGGATGGCGACCTTGCCCGTGATGGGCTACGTCGTTGGTGGCGCCTTGTCGACTGGCCTGGTGGCGCGCGCCCAGCAACGGTTTGGGCGCAAGGCTTCATTCCAGCTGGGTTTGCTCGTGGCGCTGGGATCGGCCGCCCTGGCCGCCTGGGCAGCCTTCGAGCACAGCTTCTGGCTGCTGTTGCTGGCCACCGTGGTGGCTGGCTACTACAGTGCCAACGGACAACTCTACCGGTTTGCTGCAGCTGAGCTATCTGCGCCGGCCTACCGTGAAAAGGCAGTGTCGCTGGTTCTGGCCGGAGGACTGGTCGGTGCGGTCCTGGGCCCCAACCTTGCCAGCCGAACGCGAGACCTCTATGAGGTGCCTTTCACCGGTGCCTACGTCGCTCTGGTCGTGGTGGCACTGGTCTCCATGATCGTCATCAGCTGGATCGATTTTCCTGCTGTGCAGAAGCGAAGCACGGGTGAAGACAAAGGCAGGCCGCTGAGCGAAATCATGCGTCAGCCCGTCTTCATCGTCTCCACCATGGCCGCTGCGCTGGGCTACGGCGTGATGAACCTGCTCATGGCAGCCACACCTCTGGCCATGCAGGTGTGCGGCTATCCGTTCGAAGACACGGCACTGGTGCTCGAATGGCACGTCATCGGGATGTTTGCCCCCGGCTTCTTTACCGGTCACCTCATCAAGCGGTTTGGTGTGCTGCCCATCATGGGCGTCGGCGTCGTTCTCAACGCTGTGTGCATCGCCATTGCACTCAGTGGTGTCGACCTGCACCAGTTCATCATCGCCCTGTTCTTGCTGGGCGTTGGCTGGAACTTCCTGTTCACGGGGAGCACAACGTTGTCGCTCCAGGCCTACCGGCCTGAAGAAAAAGATCGCGCGCAGGCAGCCATCAATTTCTTTGTGTTCGCCACTCTGGCTGCCACGTCTTTCGCATCGGGCGCGCTTGTCACGACGCAGGGCTGGCAATGGCTGAATATCGGGTCACTGCTGCCCGTGGCCTTGACTGGCCTGGCTTTGCTCTGGCTTGCATCGCGTCGCAAACTTGCCCACAATGGAATTTGATACTTTTGTGTGCCAGCCGGCCTGTTTCGGGTGTCCCCTGACATTTCCTGGCTGGACGAACCAATCCAACGAAGGAGGTTGATATGGGATTGCTCGATTCTGTGATCGGTAGCGCGATGGGCGGCGGCGGACAAGGCGGCCTGAGTCCCGAGGTGCTGATGAATGTGGTCAGCACACTGATGAACGAAGAAGGTGGGCTGTCGGGCCTGATTCAGAAGTTTCAGGCCGGCGGTCTGGGCGAGATCATTCAGTCATGGATTGGATCTGGCGCCAATCTGCCCATTTCAGGCGACCAATTGAGCGGTGTGCTCGGCGGCGACCTGATGGGCAAGCTGGCCGATCAGATGGGCACCGGCCAGGAGCAGGCTGCCGGCACTCTGGCTGGTGTGCTGCCTGGTCTGGTTGACCAGCTCTCACCCGATGGCGGCGTTCCTGCGGACAACGGACTGGGCGGACTGGGTGCCCTGCTCGGCGGTGGCGGCGGCCTCGGCGGCATGTTGGGCGGCATGCTCAAAGGCTGATTTCCGCCACCCTCTCCCTCAGCTGAACAGCCCCGTCATGCGTCGGGGCTGTTTGCTTTTCGGGCGACGCACAGCCTGTGCAATGTGCCCGCCCTGTCAGGCTGGAGCAATGGCATCGAGCCAATGCCGAAGCACCCGGTAGGTCTCCGACGGGTCGGTTTCGTTGAATATCTCGTGGTACTGCCCTGCCAGGCAGTGGCTCGTCACATGCTGGGTGTTGGCATGCCGTGCAAAAGCTTCGCTGCCTTCGGGCAGCACCAGATGATCGTCGCCTGCATACATGAGCAGGGTCGGCACATGCCAGCGCGCAGCCTGGGCCAGAACCGTTTCGCCATTGGATGAAATGAACCTGGCCAGCCGTGCAGAGATGCGGTCGTGCACCAGCCGGTCCGTCTGATACGCCTTGACCACCTCGGGGCTGTGCGAAATCCTGGTGGCATCGAGACCATTGCCCAGGGTCAGATTTGGCGCCCAGCGGTGCAGCAGCGAGATCAGGCCACGCTGAATCGCCGTGGTCTTGACCATCAACGCAGGAGACGAAAGAACCAGTGCATCCACCGACGCAAGTCCTCGCGCCACGGTCAGGGATGCCACCAGGCCACCCATGCTGTGGCCCAGCAGGATCAAAGGGCAAGCCCATGGGGCTGAAATATGGCGGCGGGTGTCATCGATGATCTCGGCCAGATCATCAAGCAGCGCGTCGTCATAGGGAACCGTTCCCCGTTCGCCGCCGCTCTCACCATGACCTCGCTGGTCATAGGCCCGCACACAGAATCCCCATTCGTTGAGTACCCGCGCCACTGAGTCATACCGCCAGGCATGCTCGCCCAGCCCATGCGCGATCAGCACCACCCCTCTCGGCCGGAGTCGCCGGGGAAGTGGCCAGTCATACAAGGCGATGTTGAGACCGTCGCGCAGCGTGAACGGGGCTTCTGTGGTGTCTGTCATGGTGGCGAAGACCAGCGCCCAGCGCCGGTAGACCACTCAAGCATAGCAGGCAAAACGCCCACCGGTCAGCACACCAGGAGCCCTCCGCGGCCGGCTGTCCCGTCAAATCGCCCGTTCACCTGAAGCGCACAGACGCGGGAAATTCACGCACACCAGACGGCTGCTTTGCGGGAGAGGGTGTGTGACACCTGCCCACCTGCAGAACAAACAAAAAAGCGTGCCGGACATGCCGGCACGCTCTGCGCCTGTCTTTCTTCGACCAGTGGAGATCAGGTAGGTGCTGATCAGGCCTTGAAGACGGAGATCGCTTCGTTCAGCGAGATCGCCTGGTCCTTAAGACTCTCTGCAGCTGCGCTGCTCTCCTCAACCAGTGCGGCGTTTTGCTGGGTCATCTGGTCGAGCTGGCTGACAGCAGAGTGAACCTGGCCGATGCCGCCAGACTGCTCATTGGTGGCTGCGGTGATTTCGCCGATGATGTCCGCCACGCGCTGCGCATTGGAAACTATCTCGCTGATGGTGGCGCCTGCCTCGCCGACAAGCCGCGTGCCGTTCTCCACCTTCTCGACGCTGGCACCGATCAGGCCTTTGATCTCTTTGGCCGCCTCTGCGCTGCGTTGCGCCAGCGATCGCACTTCGCCCGCCACCACAGCAAAGCCGCGCCCTTGCTCACCCGCTCGCGCAGCTTCCACCGCCGCGTTGAGGGCAAGGATGTTGGTCTGGAAGGCAATGCCATCGATCACGCCAATGATGTCGTTGATCTTCTGGCTGCTCTGGTGGATTTCTTCCATGGTCGAGACCACCTGGCTGACCACCTGGCCGCCCCGCGTGGCCACATCGGCGTTGGCCGCTGCCATCTGGCTGGCCTGGTTGGCCGCATCGGCACTTTGACGCACCGTGCTGTTGATCTGCTCCATGCTGGCCGCCGTCTGCTGCAGGCTGCTCGCGGCTTGCTCGGTTCGGGAGGACAGGTCCTGATTGCCCGAGGCAATTTCGCGACTGGCCGCCTCGATATGGCTGGACGAGGCCTGAACGGCAGAAACAGCATTCTGCATGCGCAGCAAAGTGCTCTTGAGAGCTTCCGCACGTGGCGTGCTCACTGCGATGGCGGACACATTGAGCGCAATGCCATCGGCACGGTCGACTGCAGATACCAGCTTGGCCAGTTCTTCGCCTTCCTGAGCCCGGCGGCGCATGCCCGATACCAGTACGATCTCCAGCGCTGTCTGCACCACCACGTACCCGGCATGCAGCAGCACGCGCATGAAGTTGGCCTCCTGCATGCAGTAGAAGCCAAAGCCAGCTGCCTGCAGGCGATCAAACAGAACATGGTGAACCGCGAACAATCCTGCCGCGTACACCACAGGCTTCCAGTCCATGTAAACCAGCAGCAAGGCCAAAGTGACGAATACGCCGAAGTGGTACTCGAGTTCGCCGTGGGCCAGCTGGATATGCAGCGCCACCTGAGCCACTTGCACCGTCGCCAGGACGAACCTCGAGATGGCCGTGCCCTTGAACATGGCATAGACGCCGGCGCCCAGTGCAGCGCCTGCTACTGCACCGATCAGGCCAACTGTTGGCTCGTAGTAGAAGAACCCCAGACCGGCCGAGAACGCCGAGCTGAGCAATACCGCCATGAGCATGACCTGATCGCCCAGAACCTTTTGACGGGGCGTGTGCTTCCCGCCTCTTTGTAAGTCAGATTTCGCTGTCATTTCATTCATCCCTTGCCTGGACTGCCGTTTCGGCAGTCAGTCATTCAGAACGACTCCCAGTCGCCATCATCGCCCGCGGCTCCTGCCGGTGCCGCTTTGGGCAATGCTGGCGCTGGCGCCTTTTTGGCCGCTGGCGGCAGCTGCTTTGCTGAGCCAGAGGAACCTGCATCCAGTTTCTTGGTTTCCTTTGTGGTTTGCTGCTTGGGCAGCGCCCTTTTCACCGGCACATCCACAATCGATTCGTCGGACGATCCGCCGCTGATCCGGAAGGCCTTGATCACATCAGACAGACGATGTGCCTGCCCTTTGAGGCTCTCCGCTGCAGCCGTGCTTTGCTCCACCAGCGCTGCGTTTTGCTGCGTCATCTGGTCGAGCTGACTGACAGCCACATTGACCTGATTGATGCCATCGCTTTGCTCGCCGGCCGCCGCTGTGATCTCGCCAATGATGTCGGTCACACGCTGGACCGAGCTGACGATCTCGCCCATGGTGGACCCGGCTTCGCCCACCAGGCGGGAGCCATCTTCCACCTTCTCGACGCTCGCGCCGATCAGGCCCTTGATCTCCTTGGCCGCTTCGGCGCTGCGTTGCGCCAGCGATCGCACTTCTCCTGCAACCACGGCAAAACCTCGGCCCTGCTCGCCGGCCCGTGCCGCCTCCACGGCTGCATTGAGCGCCAGGATGTTGGTCTGGAAGGCGATCCCGTCAATCACACCGATGATGTCGCTGATCTTCTGGCTGCTGCTGTTGATCTCGTTCATGGTGGCGACCACCTGGGAGACCACCTGACCACCACGCTGGGCTGTCTCGGCTGCACTGGCTGCGAGCTGGTTGGCCTGGCGCGCGGCCTCGGCGCTCTGGCTGACCGTGCTGGTCAACTCTTCCATGCTGGCAGCCGTTTGCTGCAAGTTGCTGGCGGCCTGCTCGGTCCGGCCGCTCAGATCCTGGTTGCCGGCCGCAATTTCGCTCGATGACGAGTTGATGCTCTCGGCAGCACTGCGCACTTGCGTGATCGAATCATGCAAGGAATGCTTCATCTTGGACAAGGCATTGAGCAGGTCGCCCAGCTCATCCTTTCGCTGAGAGCTCAGGCTGCGCGTGAGATCGCCGTTGGTCACTGCATTGGCTGCTTCCACAGCGGACTTGAGCGGACGCGTCACAGAGCGGGTGATGATGAAAGCCAAAGCCACTGCAATCAGCATGCCGACAACAGCCGCGGCAATCAGCTCGCCGATCAGGAACTGGATGTCCTGAACAGACTCTTCAATGGCAGCGTCAACGATCGCCGCTTCGTGCGCCTGTAGCGCTTCCATCGCACCCAGGTAATCGTTGACCGCCGGCAGCACTTTCTGCTCCAGCGCTTCAGTGGCCGTGGGATCGTAGATGGCCACCAGCTCGAAGTAGTCGCTTCGGGCCTTGCGGTACGCCGCACGCTTCTCACCAATGTTCGCCAGCATCGCAACGCCCTCTGGATCGGTGATCTTCTCGGTGAGCACGGTCTGCAGTTCACTGATGCGGGCGCTGGTTTCCTTGATCAGAGGGCTGAAGTATGACTGGACCTGCGGATTGTTGTCCGACTTGCCGATCGCCAGCATCCGGGTCGCGTTCAGGCGGGTGCTCATCACCCACTCACTGACCATCGCGGCACGCCTGTCTACTTCGATCTGTTCGCGTTCATCGGCTGCGGCATGCTGCAGACCCAGCAACGCCAGCACCGCGACGACCAGCAGTGCAGCCATCACGGCACCGAAGCCGATACCGAGGCGAACGCCTACCTTCAAGTTGTCAATTGCTTTCATTTCGATTTACCCGATGCAGATAAGAACTCAGCTTCGCACGCCCTTGTCAGAAGCTCTCCCAATCACCTTCGTCCGAGCCTGAGGCGGTGGACTTGGCAATGGGCTGTGGCGCTGGAGGCGTCGGCGCCTTGGCCTTGGCCGCGGCGGCCGGTGGCGCTTCAACGGCCGGCGCCCCCGATTTCGGTGCGGAGGAGCCCAGCGCAGCCACCTTCTTGGGCGTTGCTGCAGCCGGCTTCATGGCTTTGATTTCGACCGTCTCCACCGCTCCTGAATCTGCGCCCGCGCCATCCACACGGAACACACCAATCACATCGGAGAGGCGACGCGCCTGATCTCTCAGGCTTTCTGCGGCAGCCGCGCTTTGCTCCACCAGCGCTGCGTTTTGCTGCGTCATCTGGTCGAGCTGGCTGACAGCCACATTGACCTGATTGATGCCGTCGTTCTGCTCACCCGTTGCAGCGGTGATCTCGCCAATGATGTCGGTCACACGCTGGACCGAGCTGACGATCTCACCCATGGTGGACCCGGCTTCGCCTACCAGGCGGGAGCCATCTTCCACCTTCTCGACGCTCGCGCCGATCAGGCCCTTGATCTCTTTGGCCGCTTCGGCGCTGCGTTGCGCCAGCGATCGCACTTCTCCTGCGACCACGGCAAAACCTCGGCCCTGCTCGCCGGCCCGCGCCGCTTCCACGGCCGCGTTGAGTGCCAGGATATTGGTCTGGAAAGCGATGCCGTCGATCACACCGATGATGTCGCTGATCTTCTGACTGCTGCTGTTGATCTCGTCCATGGTGGCAACCACCTGGGAGACCACCTGACCACCACGTTGGGCCGTCTCGGCTGCACTGGCGGCGAGCTGGTTGGCCTGGCGCGCGGCCTCGGCGCTCTGGCTGACCGTGCTGGTCAGCTCTTCCATACTGGCAGCCGTTTGCTGCAAGTTGCTGGCGGCCTGCTCGGTCCGGCCGCTCAGATCCTGGTTGCCGGTGGCAATCTCGCTCGAAGCGCTGTTGATGTTGCCGGCCGCATGCTTGAGGTCGGTCACCATGCTGACATAACGGCCCCGCATGTTCTCAATTTCATTGACGACCAGACCCACCTCATCCTTGCGCTGGCTGCCAAAGGCATGCGACAGGTCGCCAGAGGAAACCCGCGTGATCATGGCCACCAGGTCCTGAAGCGGGCGACTCACATGACGTCGCACCAGCCAGAAAATGCACATGCCGGTGATCAGCGTGGCACCCGCCAGAAGCGCCCAGAAGGAGTAGATGGTTTCCCAATGGGTCGCCATGGCTTCGGTGTCAGAGACCTCAGCCACAACCCACCAGCCGCCCGCCTCGGCCTCTCGCTTGACCAGCCAGGGGCTGCTCAGGTCAGGCTTGATCAGCGGATACCCGGGGTCGATCCAGGCGGACTTCTCTGATCGCATCGCAGCCAGCATCGGCCCAGCCTCGGGCAGTGCCTCCAGAACCTTCTTGCCCGTCAGCGTGGGGTGAATGACAAACACGGCGTCTTCGTCACTGGCGCGTGGGTCGATCACGGTCACGGCACCCGACTGGAAGAAGCGGGTTTCGTCCACCAGCTTGTTCAGCGACGCGCGGAAGTCACTCGTATCGAAACCGATGAACAGGATGCCCACCACCTGACCGGCGTCATCCTTGACAGCCTCGTAATGGGTCATGTACTGCTTGCCAAACAGGGTGGCCGGGCCTGTGTACGTACCGCCATCGAGCATCATCTTGTACGCCGGGTGGTTTCGGTCAAGCGTCGTTCCCATGGCGCGCGATCCGTCCTGCTTTTTCAGCGACGTCGTCACACGAAGAAAGTCGTCTCCCGTGCGCATGAACACCGTGGCGACACCGCCGGTGTTGGCACTGAATTCGTCCACGTCGAGCAAGTTGTCGTTGATCACCATCAGCTGGTTCGACAGTGTGTTGTTCTCGACGTCCAGCTCGAAGGAGTGGGTGAACTTGTTCCGGAATGGAATGTAGGCCTTGGCGGTCATCTCCCGCGCGGTCTTGTCAAACGCATCGATGGAGTGGGCCATCGAGTCGACCTTGTCTCCCACCCAGAGCACGATGCGGTCGCGGGAGCGGTCTTCGGCGACCAGCGCCATGACTGCGCTGATGCTGATCAGCACAATCGCCATGGCCGCGGCGGAGAGCAGCGCTACCTTGCGTGCGACCGATGCCTTCAGCGTTTTCGTGCCGCTCGAGGTTTCTTTGGAATTGCGTGCCATTCGGCTACCCTCCGAGTCAGATCACTGCAGTTGCTGGGACATGTCGATCAGGCCCATGTCGGCGCTGGACATCAACGCGGCAATGTCCATCAGGATGAGCATGCGTTCGCCGACACTGGCGATGCCGGTGATGAAAGTCGTGTCGACCGAGGTATTCATCTCAGGAGAGGGCTTGATGGACTCCTTGTCCAGCTCCAGCACATCAGAGACCGAGTCGACCACTGCACCCACCACGCGTCCATGCACATTGAGCACGATCACCACGGTGAATCCGTTGTACTCCACCGACTCGCACCCGAGCTTGATGCGAAGGTCGACCACCGGCACAATCACGCCGCGCAGGTTGACCACGCCTTTGATGAAGGAAGGTGCGTTGGCAATACGGGTCGGCTCCTCATAGGAGCGAATCTCCTGCACGCGCAGTATGTCGATACCGTACTCTTCGCCTCCCAGGCGAAAGGTCAGGAATTCTGCGTGGCTGGCATTGTGTGCCGCGATGGCTCTTGTGCCGTCCTGACGGCCCACAGAAGCTGCTTCGTTCTGCATGTCCATGGTTGGAATCCTCAAAAAACACTGTCAAGGTCCTAGGACTATCGGCCGAAGTGTTCCATCCTGAAGCGCAGAAAAACAGCCACTTGTCGGTACTCCAATGCGCAAAAGCCTCCAATTGCATACCGAAGTACGCACTCGGAGGCTCTGCGATTCATCGCGTCGCGTGATGAATTTCCGCGACGCCATGCGACGTCGGGAGAGGGTCAGTTCAGTGTCATCTGGCGGGTCTTGAAGACAGAGACCGCCTGCACCAACAGTTCTGACTGGTCTCGCAAGCTGCTGGCAGCCGCCGCACTTTCCTCGACCAATGCGGCGTTCTGCTGCGTGGTCTGGTCCATCTGACTGACAGCCTGGCCCACCTGGCCCATGCCAGTGGCCTGCTCCCGACTGGCGTGACTGATCTCTGCCACCAGATCGCGCAAGCGCTGAACAGACTCCACAGTGCGCGACATGGTCTCGCCTGCCTGATCCACCAAAGCGGTGCCCTGCTCGACCTGACCCACGCTGGCCGAGATCAGCTCCTTGATCTCCTTGGCAGCTGCCGCGCTGCGCTGCGCCAGGGTACGCACCTCGCCCGCCACCACAGCAAAACCCCGGCCTTGCTCCCCGGCCCGCGCCGCCTCGACCGCGGCGTTCAATGCCAGGATGTTGGTCTGGAAAGCGATGCCGTCAATCACCCCGATGATGTCGTTGATCCGGCGTGACGACTCTTCGATGCCGCGCATGGTCTGCACCACATTGCCCACCACTTCTCCGCCAGTCACGACCTCATTCGTGGTCTGAACGGCCAGGCGACTGGCCTCCTCGGCGTTGTCTGAGTTGTTCTTGACCGTCGAACCGATCTGCTCCATGGATGCCGCCGTCTGCTGCAAGGCACTGGCCTGCTCTTCGGTGCGCTGGCTCAGGTCGTGATTGCCGGTGGCGATCTGCGAGCTGGCGGTTGCGACCTGCTCAGCGTTTTCGCGAACCCGTCCCACCAGCCGATTGAGCTGGCTGGCCATCTGCCCCATGGCCGCCATCACGCTGTTCCCGGCGTGGGATGGCACCCGGATTTCGTGAGACAGATCACCATCAGCGATAGCCCTGGCCACGGCACTGACTTCATGGGGCTCACCGCCGAGCTGACGCTGCAAGCGCCTCGAGAAGAACAGGACACCGGCTGTACCGATCAGCAAGGACAGACACAACACAGCACCATTCAGGGCGATCAGGAAGCCGATCTGATCTTCACCATCGTCGTGAACCTGTTTTGAGACATCGAGCTGCACCTGAATGAGATCACCGATCACCCCTTGCAAGGGATCGAAGCCCGGGTACATCTGATCGGCGGTATAGCGGGCCAGGCCCTCCCTGTCTCCGTTCGCAATCAGCTGCTCCAAAGTGGCGGCCGAGGCGTCGGTCACCTCGCGCGCGGCCTCGAATTTCGTGACCAGCACCCGCTCCTGCGGCACCAGGTTGTTTCCGGTATAGGCTTGCCACTCGGCGTCAACGACTGACTTGGCGTCTGCCATGGCCTTCAGCGCTTCTTCCTGACTCAGTGCGCCATCACGGTACTTGTGGGCAGTGTCCACCATGTTGACCGCGTACATGTCGGCAATGCTCTTGAGTTGCTTGAGCGGCACCACCCGATCCTCATACATGCTGAGCATCGCCTTGTTGCGCTCCAGGCTCTCGTAGATTCCGAGGCCTGCCACCACACACAGCAGGCCGACAAACACAGCGCCCAGTGCCATCAACTGGGTCTGCACTCGCATGGGAGACTTCATGACCATCCTCCGGATTTGAAGATGCCTGATCCCGCCAGCCCTCACCCTTCAAGAAAGGCCACAGGTTTCACGGCGAGACCAAACGAAACACCAGAGAGGCCGAACGACACCGCATCGAGCATCAACTGGTACTGTTGGGTATTTCGACAATGGTCTGCGATTTCTTGAGCCCTTAGTACAAAAAAAAGCCGACTCAATGCCGGCTTCTTTGGTCTTCAGCGTCAAACACTGAATCAAGTATTAATGCGCTGCTTTCATTCAGTTCGATAGCTTGAAGACTGCGGTACTGGCCAGCAAGTTGGGCCATTGACGCACCTCCTGGCCTTCGTGAAAGCCAAAGCTGTCGACAATCTTCAGCCCACAATTGCGCGCCAGCACCCCGAAGTCTGCATACGTGCCGACGCGGATGTTGGGCGTGTCATACCACTGGTATGGCAGCCGCTTGGTCACCGGCATGCGCCCTCGCAAGACATCCATTCGGTTGGGCCAGTGAGCGAAGTTGGGAAAGGCCACCACGCCAATGCGCCCGACCCGCGCAGTTTCGCGCAGCATGGTTTCGGCATTGCGCAAATGCTGCAGCGTATCGATCTGCAGAACCACATCGAAAGCCTTGTCCTCAAACATGGTCAGGCCATCTTCAAGATTGAGCTGCAAGACATTGACGCCCCGGCCCATGCAGGCAAGCACCTTCTGGTCGCTGATCTCCACGCCGTAGCCTGTGCACTGGCGCGTTTGCTGAAGGTGAGACAGCAATGCACCGTCACCGCAACCGAGATCCAGCACATGCGAGCCAGCAGGAACAAGCTGGGCAATGCGTTCGATGATGGACAGATGGCTCATGCTGCCGCCTCCTGCAGCCCTGCCAAGCCATGGCTCACGGTCTTGTCAAAGAAAGCTCGCACGGCCTGGTGATAGCGTTCGTCATTGAGCAAGAAGGCGTCATGCCCATGCGGCGCATCAATCTCCGCATAGCTGACCGAGCGCCGGTTGTCGAGCAGCGCTTTGACGATTTCGCGGCTGCGCTCGGGCGAGAAGCGCCAGTCCGTAGAGAAGCTGACCACCAGAAAGCGGGCCGTGGCCCGCGCCAGTGCCGCCGACAGATCCCCTCCGAAAGCGCCGGCGGGGTCGAAATAGTCCAGTGCGCGCGTGATCAGCAGATAGGTATTGGCGTCAAAGTACTCGCTGAACTTGTTGCCCTGGTGCCGCAGGTAGCTCTCGATCTGGAATTCGACATCCTGGGTCGAGTAACGATAGGGCCAGGGTTGTGTCTGCGCCTGCTCTGTGTCCCCCCCCGAAGCGACCGCCGCCTGCGCCGCAGATCCCACATCGGCCGGCCGAAGCTGGCGCCCGAACTTGGCATTCATCACGTCATCGCTGAGGTAGGTGATGTGCCCGATCATGCGCGCAATGCGCAAGCCCCGGCGGGGCAGCGTGTTGTGCCGCAAGTAATGCCCCTCATGGAAATCCGGGTCGGTCACGATGGCTCGCCTGGCGACCTCATTGAACGCGATGTTCTCCGCCGTCAGGTTCGGCGCGCTGGCCACCACCACGGCATGACGCACCCGATCCGGGTATTGCAGCGTCCAGGAAAGGGTTTGCATGCCTCCCAGGCTGCCCCCCATCACGGCGGCCAGCGTGTCGATTCCCATGGCATCGAGCAGTCGGGCCTGGGCATTGACCCAGTCCTCCACTGTGACCACCGGAAAGTCCGCGCCCCACGCCTGCCCGGTCGCCGGGTTGATGTGGGTGGGCCCTGTTGAGCCAAAGCACGATCCCAGGTTGTTCACGCCAATGACAAAAAAGCGGTCGGTATCCACCGGCTTGCCCGGCCCCACCATGTTGTCCCACCAGCCCTCGCTCCTGGGCAGGGCATTGCCGGATTCATCGGCATGGACACCTGCGACATGCTGGGAGGCGTTGAGGGCATGGCATATCAGCACCGCATTGGATCGGTCGGCATTGAGTTGGCCATAGGTTTCCACCACCAGCTCATACGCTGGCAACACCGCGCCACTTTGCAAGGGCAGCGGCTCTTCAAATCGAAAGGTCTGGGGCGTGACGATCAACGGTACGCTTTCATTTCGCCCGTGGCCTCGAGCCTTCTCTGGGCAACAGACAACAAAAAACCCGGCGCCGCCGTGGTGACTGGAAGGTCACTCAAAGGCGAGACCGGGAATCTCCCCTTTAGCGGCATTTCTAAAGCGCCCGCAATCCGGAACAAATCGGCGCTGAAGGCACAGTATATCGATTTCCGGGAAGCCAAGGGAGTGCCCGCCTCCGTGGGATACCAACCCTTGCCAGCCAGCAAGCGCATGTTTCGCAGAATCAACAAAGCAAGCCGTTCATTGACATTCACACGACATTTCCGGTGGCCCTACCCCAATGCAAGGGAAGTGACCATGCTTTGCAGTGGCGCAACCGCTACGGTTTCTGAAGCATTCGCACCACAAATGTTGTAGTTCAACCATGCGTGAAGGCCTGACAAATTGCGTTACGAAAAAAGTCACACGCGATGAAATTCGCAAGCGCATAATGCGAATACGAAACCGATTTTCGATCGGCTTTCGTGTGTCGGTGATTGGAAGGTTTCGCGCGCTACAGACCTCTTGTGCTAACGGGGCTCCATCGCTTTATTTTTTTGTGTTTCTAGGAGTCCCAACAATGGGCAATAAACTGTACGTCGGTAACCTCCCTTACTCCGTGCGCGACGATGACCTGCAACAAGCTTTCTCGGCTTTTGGCGAAGTCGGCAGCGCCAAGGTCATGATGGAGCGCGACACGGGTCGCTCCAAGGGTTTCGGCTTTGTCGAAATGGGCAGCGATGAGCAGGCGCAAGCCGCTATCGAAGGCATGAATGGTCAGGATTTCGGCGGCCGCAACCTCGTGGTCAACGAAGCCCGTCCCATGACCCCACGTCCTCCCCGCACTGGTGGCGGCGGATTCGGCGGTGGCCGTCGTGAAGGCGGCTTCGGTGGTGGCGGTGGTGGCGGCCAGGACGGCGGCTTCCGCAGCCCCTATGGCAACGGCGGTGGCCGTCGCAACCAGGGCTACTGATCCGTCAGCCCAATCGATCACCAGCCGGTGATCAAGACAAAAAAAACCTGCCGTTTCCGGCAGGTTTTTTTTCGCCCATTCACGAACGCTCTTCCGGCTCCCGGCCTTCGCCCTGCCGGTGTTTACGTGGGCGCCCGGCAAGCAGCTTGTCGAAAAGGCCATTGGGCAATAGCCGCAGCAGCTTGGCGACCACCCCCATCTGCCAGGGAATCACCCTGTAGCTCACCTGCGCCCGAATGGCCTCATAGGCTTTGTCTGCGAACCCTTCAGGCGTCATGAGGAACGGCATCGGGTAGCGGTTTTCCTTCGTGAGCGGCGTGTCGATATAGCCCGGCAGCAGCGTCACCACTCCCACGCCGGATCCTCTGAGTTCGCCACGCAGGCACTCGCAATACGCCACCACACCCGACTTGCTGCTGCAATAGGCGCCGTGCCCTGGCAAGCCCCGAATCGCGGCAACACTGGCGATGCCGACGAACGTCCCCGAGCCTCTTTGGCGCATCAGCTGGAGAAACGGATGGAAAGTGGCCGCCATGCCAACGTTGTTGACCGCAAAGGTTCGCGTCATGACATCAATGTCTTCCAGCGCTGCGGTATCCATGCCAACGCTGATCCCGGCATTGGCGATCACCACATCGGGCAAGCCTTGTCGCTCGATACAGCGCTTGCCGGCCTCCACGATGTCCGCCACGTCGGCCACATCGGCGCCATACACCTGACAGCGCTCGGGACCAAAACCCTGCTCATCAGCCCAGGCCTGCATGGCCTCCGTGCGCCTGGCCACCAATGCCAGCCGCCAGCCAGCCGCCGCAAATCGTTTGGCCAGTGCCTGCCCGATCCCGCTGGAGCCTCCCGTGATGAGAACCAGCGGCTGCGACTGGGTATTCGGGTTCATGCCGGTATCTCCTCTGTCAAAAGCTTGGCCCAGATGCCTGAGAGCAGACAGGCGCATCACGCGCGTCGTCCGCTCCGCTGTTCGGGCTATTTCTTGCCTGGCTGAATCGTGGCCTGCACTCGGCCTTTCATTCGCACCAACCGCCTGAGATCACCCCAATAGCGGAGCGAGTCTGCCTTCATCTGGTCGGTGCCGCGAATGATGAGGACAGGCTGATCCGAGAATATCCGTTCGGGCATCGTGGTCAGATGCAGATATTCCCCGTGAAATTCCATGCGCGGTGTGGGTATGCCATCCGGGTCCACACCTGCCTGACGTATCACCACGCCATTGCCCCGCAACTCGAACTTGGTTCCCGGGGCATTGCTGGTAATGGTGTCTGCGTTCGCCACCGTCAGTTGACCGTCTTCGGTGTAGGCCCTCACGCGAGCGCTGTCCACTTCCGTCTCGCCATTGTCCGGATAGTGACGGGCTTCTGCGCCATACACTTCTGATCGCATCATCCCGCTGGCATTGAACACTCGCACCGAAAATCCGCGCATGAAACTGTCGGGTTCGTGCACGAGCTCGCGTTCGGGTTCAGGGATGACGGGCTCGGGCGTCGATCTGAGCAACCAGTAGCTCCCCAGCGCCACCAGCAACATCAAGACCACCGGCAGGTAAATGGATACCTGATCGAACAGGCGCGAGAGCCGGTCCCGCCTGCGCACACCCGTCGCACCTGCGGAGGATGCAGCCAGCGGCAACTGGTCTGCCTGGTTGGGCATGGCCATGTGCTGATGCTGCCCGGCACTCATTCGCCGGCCTCCTCGAGCAAGGCCGCATAGTGCCCGCCGGCCATCAGCAACAGGTCACACATTTCGCGCACCGCGCCAGCACCACCTGCTGCCATGGTCACCAGATGGGCCACCGCAAGCGCTTCCGGATGCGCTCCCGGCGGTGCCACGCTCAATGCCGCTCTGCGCAACATGGGCAAGTCAGGCCAGTCGTCCCCCATGGCGCCAGCTTCCGCCCATGTCAGGCCAAGCTCCGCCAAGAGTTCTTCCGCCGCTTCAAGCTTCGCTTCCGTGCCCAGGCGCATGTGCGTCACCCCCAAAGCACTCAGGCGTTTGCGCAGTGGCTCGGAGTCGCGCCCACTGATGACCACTGGCGTGATGCCTGCCCGCTGAATCAACTTTAACCCATGTCCATCGAGCGTATGAAACCGCTTGGTCGTCTCGCCCTCGGCGGTGAAATACAAACCGCCATCGGTGAGAACGCCATCCACATCAAGAAACACCACCTTGACCGGCTGGGCACGCAAAAGCAACGCCGGCGGGAACTGGAGCGCCGGACGCAAAGGAGGCAAAGACTGAGACGGTTCTGGAGACATTCCTTGATCGTAACCGGAGAGAGGGGAGGTTGGGGGGTGAGGGGGCATCCCCGAATGGGAGTTTGGCCTTTTTGACGTTTGCTTTGCGTAAGACTCTGTCTTGCTGACGACGTTCAACTCAGTTCGGACCTCATTGCGTTCTCTTCTTTCATACTTCTTTTCTTTCCCCCCTATCCCCCCTATCCCCCCAGCCCCCTTTCCACCCCGCCGGGCGGAAAGGGGGAGCTCTCATTTGGCTTCTGGTCTCCGACTCGGCTTCTACGGCTCGATGCGTCGCCACCGGGGTTGGGGGTACATGCATTTCGATGAAGCTGTCGTAGGAGCCTCGACCTTGTTTTTCACGCCCACGGCGCCCAGCTGACTTTGCCGCTTTGCGGCTTGTCAGTTGGGCGCTTGTCTCGCGCACACAATTCTGCGGAGTCCAGCGTGCCTCGCTTGCAGCCGGCCAACAAGCCGCGCAGCGGCAAGGTTGGCACGCTCCCGTGGGCGCACCATGAGCAGGCGAGGCCTCTACGACAGTGGTTGTTCCCAAAGCCACCTCAAGTGAGGCGGCGCAGTCAATCCGAGGGTGCGGCGGATCCGGGTTTCCCGGTCCGCATCGCGCCGCCCCCTTGAGGGGGTCGCGCAAAGCGCGGCGGGGGTGCTTCCCATCACCGCCCCGGCGGGGTGGAAAGGGGGCTGGGGGGATAGGGGGGGAAAGAAAAAAAGAAACGAAAGAAAGGAAACTTGAAAGAGGAAAGCGCGGCGTAACCGTCAGATTGGCATTGATTTCCAACAGGGGCCAACGGGGGGAAAGCCCCCGTCAAATCACCTTCGCCCTCATCAAATCATTGCTATTGAGCGCCCCACAAAGCCTTCCACTCTCATCCACCACCAGCACGCTGGTGATGCGATTGGCTTCCATCAGGTCTGCCGCTTCCACGGCCAGCGCTTCGGGACTGATCCGGCGTGGTTCTTTGTGCATGATCTCGCCCGCCTTGAGCGCTCGCAGATCCACACTGCTGCCGCTGCCTTCGATCAGTCGCCGCAGGTCGCCGTCCGTGAAGATGCCGACCACACAGCCCTGGGCATCCACCACGGCGCTCATGCCCAGGCCCTTGGCACTGATCTCGCGCATGACCGTCATCAGGTCGGCGTCGGCCGGTACCTGAGGCACGTCTGCGCCACTGCGCATCACGTCTTCCACGTGCGTCAGCAGCTTTCGCCCGAGCGACCCACCTGGATGAGAGCGGGCAAAGTCATGTGCCTTGAAGCCGCGCACATCGAGCAGCGCCACCGCCAACGCATCCCCAAGTGCCATTTGCACGGTTGTGCTCGCGGTAGGTGCGAGGTTGTTCGGGCAAGCCTCCTTGGCCACCGAGGTATCCAGAACCAGATCCGCATGGCGTCCGAGCGTCGATTCTTCTCGGCCGGTGAAACCAATCAGCTTGACCCCCATGCGTTTGATCATGGGCAGGATGGCCGAGAGCTCATCGCTTTCGCCACTGTTGCTGATCGCCAGAACCAGGTCGACTGGCGTGATCATGCCCAGGTCGCCGTGGCTGGCCTCCGCCGGGTGAACAAACATGGCCGGGGTACCGGTGGAAGCCAGGGTTGCCGCTATCTTTCGGCCAATGTGACCACTCTTTCCCATGCCGGTCACGACCACCCGGCCATGGCATTGCAGCATCAGCTGCACCGCCTGGACGAATCGATCGTCCAGACGGGCAGCCATGGCAGTCACAGCATCCGTTTCAATGGACAACGCTTCACGGGCCAGGGCCAGTATTTGTTCGCCGTCCAGCGGCGTGGAGATCGGGGTCTGAGACATCCTGCAATTATCGCCCGCCCCCGAACTTCTGCGGTTTTGCGTTGCGGCAGCAGAAAACAAGCCCCAGCCCGGATAACATCGAGGCATGAATTCTCTGGACATCACCTTGCTGTACCTGCTGGCCGCCGTGCTGGGCGTGGTGGGCTTCCGCATGATGCGGCTGCCGCCCATGCTCGGCTATCTGGTCGTCGGCGTGGTCATCGGCCCGAATGCACTTGCACTTGCTCAGGACTCGAGCGGTGTGCGCTACCTGGCCGAATTCGGCGTGGTGTTCCTGATGTTCGTGATCGGCCTGGAGTTCAGCCTGCCCAAGCTCAGGGCCATGCGGTTTCACGTGTTCGGGCTCGGCCTGTCACAAGTGACACTGACGGTCATCATCACCACCATGGCATCGCTGGCCCTGGGCTGGCTCATGCCCGAATGGTGGAAGACCTCCTGGCAGATCGCCGTGGCGCTCGGTGGCGTCATGGCGATGAGCAGCACGGCGATCGTGATCAAGCTGGTGGCCGAGCGCCTGGAGCTCGAGTCAGAACACGGCAAACGGGTCATGGGCATATTGCTGTTCCAGGACCTGGCCGTGGTGCCCTTGCTGGTCCTCATCCCTGCGCTTGGCTCCAGCCCGGAAGACCTGTTCAAGGAGCTTGGTCTGGCCCTGGTTAAGGCGGTGGTTGTGCTCGGTATCTTGCTCACCGGTGGTCAAAAGCTCATGCGCTGGTGGCTCACGATGGTGGCCCGTCGCAAGAGCGAAGAACTGTTCATGCTCAACCTGCTGCTCATCACACTGGGCCTGGCCTGGCTGACCGAGCACGCCGGCCTGTCGCTGGCGCTGGGTGCGTTCATCGCCGGCATGCTGATTTCCGAGACGGAGTTCAAACACCAGGTGGAGACCGACATCCGGCCTTTCCACGATGTGTTGCTCGGACTGTTTTTCATCACCATCGGCATGGCGCTGGACTGGCGCCTCGTGCTCGAGCGCTGGCCGCTGGTGCTGCTGCTCTTTACCTTGTCGGTCGGTTTCAAGCTGGCACTCATCACCGGCCTGACCCGATCATTTGGCGCCCCCATGGGTGTGGCCCTGCGCACCGGCCTCTACCTCTGTCAGGCCGGCGAATTCGGCCTGGTGCTGCTGACACTGGCCAGCCAGCACGACCTGGTCCCGCCGCAGTTGTTCAACCCCATCCTGGCGTCCATGGTGATTTCCATGCTGGCCACGCCGTTCATCATCATGTTCACCAACGACATCGTCACACGAGTGGTTGGCAGCGACTGGCTGATGCAATCGGTGCAAATGACCAGCATTGCCCGCACGGCCATCAATGCTGACAAGCACGTGATCATTTGCGGATACGGACGATGCGGCCAGAACCTGGCACGCCTGCTGGAAGCTGAAGGCATTCCCTACATGGCACTTGACCTGGACCCGGACCGGGTTCGCCAGGCAGCGGCGGCCGGCCATTCCGTCGTCTTCGGCGATGCAGCGCGACTGCAGGCACTCATGGCCGCCGGTCTGCACCGGGCCAGTGCGGTCGTGGTGACTTACATCGAGACCGCCAGCGCGATCAAAGTGTTGCACCACACGACAGAGCATGCGCCCACCGTCCCCGTGGTGGTCCGCACCATCGACGACCTGGACCTGGAGAAGCTGCGTGTGGCCGGCGCCACCGAAGTCGTGCCCGAGGCCATCGAAGCCAGCCTGATGCTTGCCTCTCATGCGCTGGCCCTCGTTGGCGTGCCGATGCGCCGCGTGATCCGCGTTGTGCAGGAGCAGCGCAGTGCCCGGTACAGCTTGCTGCGCGGCTATTTCCATGGCTCCGATGACTCCCTCGCAGACGAAATGGGCCACGAACGTCTTTCATCGGTGACCGTGCCCCCTGGCGGAGGGTGCGTGGGGGAGGCAGTCGGAGAGCTTCACCTCGAGCCCATGGGCGTGCTGCTGGTCAATCTTCGCCGCGCCTCCGGTCGGGCCGAAGCCTTCACAGACGAGACACTGATCGAAGGTGGTGACACGCTGGTGATCAGTGGCAAGCCCGAGTCGCTGGCTCAGGCCGAGGCGAAGCTGACATCCCGCTAAGCGAAGACGTGGCCGCCACGTCTTCGCGTGATAATGGGCGAATGGATACATCGGCCTACCTCAAGTCACACATCCGCACCGTGCCCGACTGGCCGGCACCGGGCGTGCAGTTCCGTGACATCACGCCCCTGCTTCAGGACCCCAAGGTCTTTCGCGTGCTCATCGACGCGTTCGTGCACCGCTACATGGACCCCGAACTGAGGCCGGACATCGTCGCAGGGCTTGATGCCAGAGGCTTCATCATCGGCTCAGTGGTGGCCTATGAGCTGGGGCTCGGGTTTATTCCCATCCGGAAGAAAGGCAAGCTGCCTTTCACCACCGTTGAGGAAACCTACGAGCTGGAATACGGCAGCGCCACCGTCGAGCTGCACACCGACGCGGTTGCACAAGGTGATCGCGTGTTGCTGATCGACGACCTCATTGCCACCGGTGGCACCATGATGGCTGGCCGTCGCCTGCTGGAGAAACTGGGGGCCATCGTGACGGAAGGCGCTGCCATCGTGGATCTGCCCGAACTCAAGGGTTCGGCCCGTCTGCGCGAGAGCGGTTTGCCTTTGTTCACGCTGGTGGATTTCGAGGGCACCTGAGCGGCTGGCGGTCTGCCGCAGCTGCTTGTTCAATGACCAAAAACCCAACACGACAAAAGGCGCCCTGAGGCGCCTTTTGTCTGTTTGGTCATCTGTATGTTTGCCGGGCAGAGCCTTTGCAGCCCGCCAATTATTCGAGCTTGCCGTACTGGGTCTCGCTCAACTCGTCAAACGCGCTGACCGATTCTGGCTCGTGCTCTTCCTGGGGAGGCAGACGCCCTGGCTGACCCTGTTTGGGGTTCATGCGGTCAGGCAGTGGCTGCCCGCCGTCAAGCGCCTTTCGAAACGCCTGCACTTCATCCGTGCGCACTGGCTCCGCTGCCTGCCTGGGCTTGCTCTTGGGCGGAACAGGAATGGCTGTCGGGTTCTCGGACTTCTCATCGCTGGCGGAGCCACGTCGCTGTTGCGCCGCGATCGCCGCCCGCAGGGCAACGCCTTGCTGGTCCTCTTCGAGTTTACGGCGCCAGTAAACCGAGCGCACTTTCATGCTGTGACGGGACTGTGCAGCAATCTGGATCCATCGCTCAATCTCGAGCAGGTACTCGTCTGGCATCGTTTGCGCAGGCAGCGCCAGATCGACCAGAACCAGAAAGCTGTCGCCATTGGAGTCGAGCGCCAGCACCTTGAATTCGTAGCTGGTCGAGAGCACGCCTCCACGGATCAGGGACTCCCTCACCACGGAAAACAACTGCTCACGGCGCAGCAGCCGCCGCCCGCGACGCGGGGAAATCAGCGGCAGCGTTGTTTCGCGGAAGGCATTGCGAAGGCCACCCTTCTTTTTCTTCTTGCCGCCGCTGTCGGGTTTGGTCTGGAGCCAGTTAAACATGGACATGTGATTCAGTTTGATGCGAGCCCGCCTGGGGCGGTCCTTGGATTACCGGTTCAATTCCCGGCTTGTTCTGCGATCTCCCTGACGTTCATCTCTCTTCTTCTTCATGTCACTGCCACCCGCTTGGGTTTGTTGTACATGCGCTTGGCCAGCACGCCGGCCATCGCAGTGATCAGGTCAACGGCCACGCCTGGCTGACGAGCTGCCAGTTCGCGAAATCGCAACGGCGTCAGACTCCAGACAATGCTCTCTTCTGTCGCATTGACGCTGGCGCTGCGCTCCAGATGGCTGAAAAACGCTCCTTCACCCACAATCGAACCCGGCTTGATCTGGGCGATTCGAATGCGGTCCTTGCTGTCTTCAAAGTGCACGGTCAGCAAACCTGACTGCAAAAAGTAGACGGTTCGGTCCGCGACGCCTTGCTCGATCAGCAGCTGCCCCCTGCGCACCATCGCCGGCTGCATGTAACTGGCAATGACTTCCCACTGCAAGACCGGCAGGCGCAACTCCAGCGCATCAACTGCCTCCGAGGCCTGAACAGCCTCAGCGAGCAGCTTGATATCAAAACGTACCGGATTGTTCTTTGGTGTTTCCATGTGACTTTTCACCACGATAACCGGCCCGCGTCAGGCTTCGCAAGGTGCTAGTAACATTTACTAACCTACTAAATCCAAGCGGTAGGTTTTGAATGGCCAGCGGTCTCGAAACTGCTACTTACCGATGCAAAAACGTTGAAAGATCTCACCCAACAGATCGTCGGCCGTGAATTCACCCGTGATTTCACCCAAGGCCTGTTGAGCTTGTCGCAACTCCTCCGCCAGCAGGTCCAGGTGCTCCGCCTGGGCTTTAAGCCACTCATCTGCCAACGCCAAATGCTCCCTGACCCTGGCCAGGGCGGTCAAATGTCGCTCCCTGGCCATGAACAAGCCTTCTGATCCGGGCTGCCAGCCCGCCAGCGACAAGAGCCGCTCGCGCAGCGCTGCCAGGCCATCGCCTGTTTTCGCTGACAGCTGAAGAACCTCATCCCCACCCGCCTTGGCGCTGGCATTCACTGCCGCCAAATCCGGTGGAGCACCATCTGCCAGCCGATCCCACTTGTTCCAGATCGACAATACTGGCACACCCGCAGGCAGCGCTTCAGCAATCGCAGCGTCAGCGGCCCGATACGCCACATCATCGGCACGAGTGATGTCGTGAACGAACAACACGGCGTCGGCCTTGGCAATACGTTGCCAGGCTCGCTCGATACCGATTTTCTCCACCTCATCCACATCGGGGGATTCACGCAAACCCGCAGTGTCGATCACATGCAACGGCACACCCTCGATCTGAATGGTTTGCTGCACCACGTCGCGTGTCGTGCCCGCCACTGGCGTGACAATGGCCAGCTCGGCGCCGGCCAGAGCGTTGAGCAGCGAGCTCTTGCCCGCGTTGGGCTGCCCGGCGATCACCACTTGCAGTCCATCGCGCAGCAACGCGCCCTGACGGGCCTGGCCCTGCACTTCTTCCACGCGCGCCATGAGGCTTTGCAACTGGCCTTGCGCATCGGCCTTTTGCAGAAAATCGATTTCCTCTTCCGGGAAGTCCAGCGTGGCCTCCACCAGCATGCGCAAACGCACCAGGTCTTCCAGCAAGGCATTGACCAGGCGAGAAAAATCACCTGACAACGATCGGCCCGCACTGCGCGCTGCCGCTTCCGTGCTGGCATCGATCAAATCCGCCACAGCTTCTGCCTGTGCCAGATCGAGCTTGTCATTGAGGAACGCCCGCTCGGTGAACTCACCCGGGCGCGCGGGCCGCAGACCCACCAAACCATGGCCACCCGCTTTGCCAGCGGCTTCCAGACAGCGCGCGAGCAACAATTGCATCACCACCGGCCCGCCATGGCCCTGCAGTTCCAGGACATCCTCACCCGTATAGGAGTGCGGCCCCGGAAACCAGATCGCCAGCCCATGGTCGATGGCTTGCCCCGACGCATCGGGGAAGGGCAGATAGGTGGCCTCCCTGGGTTTGAGCTCTCTGCCCAGCAAACCCTTGACGTAAGGCGCCAAGCCTTTGCCTGAGACCCGCACGATGCCGACGGCGCCCCTGCCAGGGGCGGTGGCGATCGCGACGATGGGGTCTTTGGAGGCGGCGAGCATTTGAAGGGCTTTCTTTTTTTCTGTTCCACAGAAAGGGGTTGGAGGGATTATCCCTTGGGTACATCGAACTCCAATGCGCAAAGCCTTTGCCTTGGTGAGGCTCGCAGCTTCCAGCAGGCATCTTGTTTTTCGAAATTTTCTTCATCCCCCCCTATCCCCCCCGCCCCTTTCCACCCCCGCCGGGGCGGAAAGGGGAGCCTTTAAACATTCGGCTTCTGGTTTCTGGACGGGCGGCTACTGGCGGGAGGTTGCCACTGCTCCTGGCTCACTACGGTTTCTCCACCGCTGTCGTAGGAACCTCGCCTGCTCATGGTGCGCCCACGGCAGCCTGCCAACCTTGCCGCTGCGCGGCTTGTTGACCGGCTGCAAGCGAGGCACGCTGAACTCAGCGGCATTGTGTGCGCGAGACAAGCGCCCAACTGACAAGCCGCGAAGCGGCAAAGTCAGCTGGGCGCCGTGGGAGCGAAGGCCAACGCCGAGGTTCCTACGACAGCCTCAGCGAAGTCCATGTACCCCAAACCACGGTGGCGACGCATCGAGCCGTAGAAGCCCAGTCGGAGACCAGAAGCCAAATGAGAGCTCCCCCTTTCCGCCCGGCGGGGTGGAAAGGGGGCTGGGGGGATAGGGGGGAAAAGAAGAAACGAGAGAAAGAAGAAAAGCTTGAGGGAAGAACGCCCCGCGCCGCAGGCAAAGCACCCCCCCGTATTCCTCATACGCCACATGACAAGAAAAGAAAAGCCACCCCATTACGAGGTGGCCTCTCTCAAATCATCAATCCATCACACCTACCTTCCCCAGCGGCGCAGCCCCAAGGAAAAAGATGGAATGACCAGGCTGATCGTCAGCTGAACTTCGGCAAATTGAACTTCACCGGAACACCCATCTTGTGATTGATGAAAGCCTGCTGCGCAATGGTCAGCACGTTGTTCGTGATCCAGTACAGCACCAGGCCGGACGGGAAGAAGAAGAACATCACCGAGAACATGATGGGCATCAGCCACATCATCTTGGCCTGCAGTGGGTCAGGTGGCAGCGGGTTGAGCGCCGTCTGGAACACGGTCGTCAGGGCCATGACGATGGGCAGCGGACCAATGGGCAGGTTGATGCCCGGGATCACGCCAAACAGTGCATCAGGAGTGGACAGGTCCGTCACCCAGCCAATCCATGGGGCATTGCGCATTTCCACCGTCGCCAGCAACACCCAGTACAGGGCGATGAACACGGGCATCTGAACCAGGATCGGGAGGCAGCCACCCAGCGGGTTGACCTTCTCGTCCCGGTACATCTTCATCATTTCCTGCTGCATCAGTTGCGGCTTGTCTTTGAGACGCTCGCGCATTTCCTGAATGCGGGGATTGATGGCCTTCATCTTGGCCATGCTGCGATACGCATTGGCATTGAGCCAGTAGAACGCCGCCTTGATCAGCACCACCAGCAATACGATCGACCAGCCCCAGTTGCCCACGAAAGAATGGACCTTCTCGAGCAGCCAGTACAGCGGCTTGGCCAGCATGGCCAGCCAGCCATAGTCCTTGACCAACTCCAGGCCTGGAGTCAGCGACTCGAGCACTTTCTCTTCCTGAGGGCCAACAAACAGCGTTGCCGAGATGGATTCGCTCTGTCCTGGCTCGATCGCCGGGAGCGTTGTCAAGGCGCCAGCAGAGTAGAGGTTGCCGCCGATCTGACGCGCAAAGCGCTCGCGCGAAACGCCCTGCCCCAGAATCCATGCGGAGGCAAAGTAGTGCTGGACCATGGCCACATAGCCATCGCTGGCCTTGGCTTCAAACTTGGTGTCTTTCTCGCGGATGTCTTCAAAGCTGACTTTCTGATACTTGCCTTCCTCGGAGTAGAGTGCAGGACCGGTAAACGTCTTGTAGAAGGGTGTATCGCTTTCGGGTTCGCTGCCATCACGCACCAGCTGGACATACAGCTGTGGCGTCACAGCAGAAGACCCCTGATTGATCACCTTGTGGTCAACCTTGATGTCGTAGTGGCCGCGGCGCAGCGTATACGTCTTGACCAGCTTTACGCCATCGGTCTGGACCGTTTCGAAAACCACCTTCAACTCGTCCTGCCCATCAGCAAGAGCGCGCTCCGAAGACACCATCAGCATGGGCGTCTTGTGCGTCGGCAAACCTGAGGCACCCACCAGACCGGTCTGGGCCACGTAGATGTGTTCGCCGTTTTGGCGCAGCAGTTCAAACGGAGCGCTGTTGTCTGCACTCCTCTGATGCTTGAGCAAGTCTGCACCCACCAGTGAGCCGCCTTCGGTGTTGAAGGTGAGCTTGTACAGGTCGGTGGTGATCTCCACCATCTCTCCGGCTGGTACTGGCACGGCAGGCGTGCCCGGCACGTCGCTGGCATTGGCGGCACCCGCAGAAGCAGCGGCGACTGGCACATCGGACGAGGTGGCAGCTTTTGGCACTTCACCACCGATGGTCGGTGCGTTGGCGGCAGCATTGGCTTCCGACTGGGCGGCGGTCTGGGCCGTGGGGAAGAAGGTGGCCTGTTTACCGTTGTGAACCTGCCATTTGTCCCACAGCAGGATCATCGAGAGACCGAACACCACCCACAGGATGGAGCGTCGAATGTCATTCATGACGGAAGCTTGCCTTGTTCAGAAATTGAGGAAGGGTGCGAAGAGCTGACCGGACCGCCACTGACCGCAGAAGCGTCGCGGGTCCAGCGAGAGAACAGGCCTGCAGTTGAAGAGGCTGACTCAGGTACCGGGTCATGACCGCCCTTGCACCAGGGTTGGCAGCGGACAATGCGAGCCGCCGCCAGGTAGGTGCCGCGAACAGCACCATGGCGCTCAAGGGCGCCGATGGCGTACACGGAGCAGGTGGGTTCGAACCGGCAGGAATTGCCCAGCCAAGGGCTGAGCACCAGTCGATAGGCCTTGACCAGACCGATGAGCGCGTTGCGGGGCCATTCACGCCACATGGGCGGCTCCCCCTGTATCCGCTTCTCGTCCGGCCTGATCCTTTTGCTGCAAGCGCTCCAGCCCACGGGAAAACAGCTGGCCCAGTTCTTCACGAGCGGCTTGCTTGAGCGCCACCGATGTGGAGCTGATGAACTGCTGCCTGGAGAAAGGCGCCTTGAGGCGGACCACCCACGCATCGGCCGGCAGGTTCTCACCCAGGTCGGCCGCCACGGCGTAGATCTGCCTACGCAGCGTGTTGCGGGTCACCGCCCGCTTGGCGCAACGTTTGGGCTGCACAACGCCCACCCAGGCCTGATCGACCACGGGAAACAGCGCACGGCCATCCTGCGAACGGGCGTTGGCCCGGGACAGCGGTGCGCGATGCAGTGCGAAATGCTCGGTCTTGGCCACAGGAGCACTCGCCATGACGGCCTGGAATTGCGATCGATTGCGAAGGCGCAGCATCAGGCGTCGATTGCCGGGGGTGACCAGACATCCGCCCCAGAAATGCAGGAGCGGCGCAGGCAAACCAGAAAGTCGGTGAGACTCTGGTCCAGAACGGGTTGCGTGTGGTCAGCCCGGCCGGCACGGCGGCGAATGGACTGAAAGCTCAGACAGCCAGACGCTTGCGGCCCTTGGCGCGGCGTGCCTTGATCACGGCGCGACCACCGCGGGTCTTCATGCGAACCAGGAAACCGTGGGTGCGAGCACGACGGGTCTTGGAAGGTTGGTAGGTACGTTTCGTTGCCATGGCAATCTCCCCACTCCATCAAGGGCGGGGCTCCTTCGGTTTGTGAATGAATCAGGGAAACCCGCAATTATCGCAAGAAATCGGGGTTTCAGGCAAGCCGGCTGGCAGCTGAGAGATGACTGAGCATACCAACGCTACTATTTCTGAAGCTAACAGAGGCTCAGGCAAAGCTCATGACACCCGCTCAGACCCAGTGCCGCCGGGCCATGGCAGATATTCGCCCACTGGCCAGTCGCTTTGTTCTCCCGCCGGATCAAGGGCGCCCATGTGCTGCCGGCCTCAATTGAGGAAGACGCGCCGCCATCAGCCAGCGCATGAAGCTTGCGCCGCGATTCGCAGCCAAGGTGATCAAGCATGTCTTAATCCCTTGGTATTCATATTTTCCCGCACCTTTCCTCCCCGAAACGCGGGTTTTTCGCCGACAGTCTCGCTGTATCACCTTCTTTGCGGGGGCGCAATAGGAGAGTTGGGGAGAATTTTCTGCTTGTGGATAACTGCGAGCTGGGCATACAATGAAGGGCTCCTCTGGACAAACTTGTCCACAAGAAAAACAGCGAGCTGAACACAAATGATCGAGGGACAGGCCCAAGCAAGCGCAGCCACCGTCACACGGGCTGCAACCGATTCCCTGTGGCAAAACTGCGTGGAGCGCATGGCCCAGGAAATCCCGGAACAACAGTTCAACACCTGGATTCGCCCCCTCACTGCCTCAGTCGCCAGCGACAGCAGCAAGGTCACGATTTCGGTGGCCAATCGCTTCAAACTCGACTGGATCAGGGCCCAGTACGCCCAGCGCATCACAGCTCTCCTGGAAGAGGAAAACGGCTCCCCCGTCATTCTTGAGTTAGCAATCACTCCGCGTGGGGCACCCGTCAGGCGTGCTGCACCTGTGCGAAGCGTTCAAGATCAAGTGCTGTCGGAACTGCCCGAAGTGGCGCCGGTCGAAGCCGCGGGCGTGACTTCGGCACCTCGCAGCCGTCTCAATCCGGCCCTGACGTTCTCCACTTTGGTCGAGGGCTCGGCCAACCGCATGGCGCGCGCTGCCGCCATGCACGTGGCCGGCAGCCTGGGACAGCTGTACAACCCGCTGTTCATCTATGGTGGCGTCGGTCTGGGCAAGACCCACCTGGTCCACGCCATCGGCAACCAGCTGCTGGCCGACAAGCCCAATGCCAAAGTTTTGTACATTCACGCCGAACAGTTTGTTTCGGATGTGGTCAAGTCCTATCAGCGCAAGACCTTCGACGAATTCAAGCAGCGCTACCATTCGCTCGATCTGCTGCTGATCGACGATGTCCAGTTCTTCGCCAACAAGGAGCGGACCCAGGAAGAGTTTTTCAACGCTTTCGAGGCCTTGCTGGCCCGAAAGAGCCACATCGTCCTGACCAGCGACACCTATCCCAAGGGACTGGCCGACATCCATGAGCGCCTGGTCTCGCGCTTCGATTCAGGCCTCACGGTGGCCATCGAACCGCCCGAGCTGGAGATGCGGGTGGCGATCCTGATCAACAAGGCCACGGCCGAAAACGCGGTCATGCCCGAGGAAGTGGCTTTCTTCGTGGCCAAGAACGTGCGCTCCAACGTGCGTGAACTCGAAGGCGCGCTGCGCAAGATCCTGGCATACAGCCGCTTCAACCAGAAGGAAATCTCCATCCAGCTGGCGCGCGAGGCCCTGAAAGACCTGCTGTCCATCCAGAACCGCCAGATCAGCGTCGAGAACATCCAGAAGACCGTGGCCGATTACTACAAGATCAAGGTCGCGGACATGTATTCCAAGAAGCGGCCCGCCAGCATTGCCCGTCCGCGCCAGATCGCCATGTTCCTGGCCAAGGAGCTCACGCAGAAAAGCCTGCCGGAGATCGGCGAGCTGTTCGGTGGGCGCGATCACACGACGGTGCTGCACGCGGTTCGCAAGATTGCAGCAGAACGGCAACAGATGACTGAACTCAATCAGCAACTGCACGTGCTGGAGCAAACCCTCAAAGGATGAGCTGCCTGGCCGCCGTCAGCCCGGATCGGCAGCTGTGGCGCCACCTCCAGCGCCACGGCGGTACCACTCAAACGCCGGGACCATGTCGGTTTGCTGCGGCGCACAAAGGCACAGAGGACAATTCATACGATAAAACAGGGGCAGTTCGGCCGAAATGCCTCATAAACAGGCGAAAATAGACCGATTTTGTGTCGTTGCGTTCAGCGCGCGAAAAAGATGCATCAAGGCCCAACCCTGAGACATTGACTGAGAAGAGAGACTGACCGTCATGATCGTTTTCAAATCGACCCAGGACAAAGTACTGGCTGCCCTGCAATCGGTGGCCGGCATTGTGGAGCGGCGCCATACGCTGCCCATCCTGGCCAATGTGCTGCTGCAAAAAAACGGCTCCCAGGTTCAGCTGACCACCAGCGACCTGGAAATCCAGATCCGCACCAATGCGGAACTTGACGGCGACAACGCGAGCTTTTCGACCACGCTGGGTGCGCGCAAACTGATCGACATCCTGCGCACCATGCCAGGCGACCAGACGGTCAGTCTGGAAAACACGGGCGGCAAGATCATTCTCAAAGGTGGCAAGAGCCGCTTCACGCTGCAAAGCCTGCCGGCCGAGGACTTCCCGCTGGTGCAGGAAGCACCGAGCTTCGGCCAGGTGTTCAGCGTGCCCCAGAAGACCCTCAAGAGCCTGCTCTCCCAGGTCTCGTTCGCGATGGCGGTGCACGACATCCGCTACTACCTCAACGGCATCCTGTTCGTCGCCGAGGGCAAGAGCCTGTCGCTGGTCGCCACAGACGGTCACCGCCTGGCCTTTGCCAGCGCCGAGCTGGACGTCGAAGTGCCCAAGCAGGAAGTCATCCTGCCGCGCAAGACGGTGCTCGAGCTACAACGCCTGCTCTCCGACAAGGAAGGCGCCATCGAGCTGCAGTTTGCGTCCAACCAGGCCAAATTCAGCTTCGACGGCATGGAGTTCGTCACCAAGCTGGTCGAGGGCAAGTTCCCCGACTACAACCGTGTGATCCCACGCAATCACTCCAACATCGTGAGCCTGGGCCGAGCCCCTCTGCTGGCATCGCTTCAGCGCACGGCCATCATGACAAGCGAGAAGTTCAAAGGGGTTCGCCTCAATGTCGAGCCAGGCGTGCTGCGCGTGGCATCGAGCAACGCCGAGCAGGAAGAGGCGGTGGACGAGCTGGACATCGACTACGACGGCGACGCCATCGAAATCGGCTTCAACGTGACCTACCTGATCGACGCCCTGCAGAACATGAGCCAGGAAATGGTTCGCATCGAACTGCAGGACGGCAACAGCTCTGCGCTGGTCACCAACCCGGATGACAACGCCTTCAAATACGTTGTCATGCCGATGCGAATCTGACGCTCGCTGCAGCGCCACGCCTCACCCCAGAGGCACACTGACCCGATGGCTCAACCCGCAGGCTCTGCGGGTTTGGCCTTTCTAAAGAACCGAGAATCCCTACATGTCCGACGCCAACGAACCCGTCAACCCGTCTGAAAACCAGCCGAAGGGTGACGAAAATCAGCAGCCCGCGACCCCGAAGATCGACACCAACCAGCCCGGCGCCAGCGCTGGCTACGGCGAAGGCGCCATCCAGATCCTCGAGGGCCTCGAAGCTGTGCGCAAGCGTCCCGGCATGTACATCGGCGACACCTCCGACGGCACCGGTCTGCATCACCTGGTCTTCGAGGTGGTGGACAACTCCATCGACGAAGCGCTGGCTGGCCATTGCGACGACATCGTCGTCACCATCCACACCGACAATTCCATCAGCATCACCGACAATGGCCGTGGCATCCCGACCGGCGTCAAGATGGACGACAAGCACGAGCCCAAGCGTTCAGCCGCCGAAATTGCGCTGACCGAATTGCACGCCGGTGGAAAGTTCAACCAGAACAGCTACAAGGTTTCGGGCGGCCTGCACGGCGTGGGTGTGTCCTGCGTGAATGCGCTGTCCAAATGGCTGCGTCTCGTCGTGCGGCGCGATGGCAAGGTTCATCAACTCGAGTTCGCCCGCGGTTTTCTCCAGAACCGTGTGGTCGAGACACAGAACGGCGTGGAAATTTCGCCAGCCAAGGTCATCGGTGACACCGAGAAGCGTGGCACGGAGGTGCACTTCCTGCCCGACACCGAGATCTTCAAGGAGAACAATGATTTCCATTACGAGATCCTCTCCAAGCGCCTGCGCGAGCTCTCCTTCCTGAACAACGGCGTGCGCATTCGCCTCATGGACGAACGCAGCGGCAAGGAAGACGATTTCTCCGGCGCCGGCGGCGTCAGGGGCTTTGTCGATTTCATCAACAAGGGCAAGAATGTCCTGCACCCGAACATCTTCCACGCGCTCGGCGACCGCGAGAGCGACCAAGGCACCAACATTGGTGTGGAAGTCGCCATGCAGTGGAACAACGGCTACAACGAGCAGGTGCTCTGCTTCACCAACAACATCCCGCAGCGTGATGGGGGTACTCACCTGACCGGCCTGCGTGCGGCCATGACCCGCGTGATCAACAAGTACATCGAAGAGAACGATCTGGCCAAGAAGGCCAAGGTCGACATCAGCGGTGACGACATGCGCGAAGGCCTGTGTTGCGTGCTCTCGGTGAAGGTGCCTGAGCCCAAGTTTTCCAGCCAGACCAAGGACAAGCTGGTCTCCAGCGAAGTGCGCGGCCCGGTGGAAGACGTGGTGGCGCGCCTGCTGACCGACTACCTGCTGGAGAACCCGAACGACGCCAAGACCATCTGCGGCAAGATCGTGGAGGCCGCCAAGGCCCGCGAGGCGGCCCGCAAGGCGCGCGAGATGACCCGTCGCAAAGGTGTGCTCGATGGCATGGGCCTGCCGGGCAAACTGGCCGATTGCCAGGAGAAAGACCCCGCCCTGTGCGAGATCTACATCGTGGAGGGTGACTCCGCCGGCGGCTCGGCCAAGCAAGGCCGCGACCGCAAATTCCAGGCCATCCTGCCGCTGCGCGGCAAGATCCTGAACGTGGAGAAGGCGCGCTACGAGAAGCTGCTGACCTCCAATGAGATTGTCACCCTCATCACCGCACTGGGCACTGGTATCGGCAAGGCCGGCGCGGGCGAAGGCAAGGACGATTTCGATGTGGCCAAGCTGCGCTATCACCGCATCATCATCATGACGGATGCCGACGTCGACGGCGCCCACATCCGCACGCTGCTGCTGACCTTCTTCTACCGCCAGATGCCCGAGCTGGTGGAGCGCGGCCACATCTACATTGCGCAGCCACCGCTGTACAAGGTCAAGAGCGGCAAGGAAGAGCTGTACCTCAAGGACGCGCCAGCGCTCGACAGCTTCCTGCTGCGCGTGGCGCTCAAGGACGCCAAGGTCGTCACCAATGGCCAGCCAGGCGCCACCGTGCTCGACGGTGACACGCTGACCGAACTGGCACGCAAGCACCAGATCGCCGAGCGGGTAATCGACCGCCTGTCAGCTTTCATGGACGCAGAAGCGCTGCGCGCCATGGCCGATGGCGTGGAAGTGAAGCTCGACACCGTGGCCGAGGCTGAGGCTTCAGCTGTGGCCATGCAGGCCAAGCTGGCCGAGCTGTCCACCACAGGTACGCCGCCTGAAGTGGCTGGCGAATTCGATGCCAAGACCGACAAGCCGATTCTGCGCATCAGCCGCCGTCACCATGGCAACGTCAAGAGCAGCATCATCACCCAAGACTTCGTGCACGGTGCGGACTACGCCGCCTTGGCGGAAGCGGCCAACACCTTCCGCGGCTTGCTGGGCGAGGGCGCCAAGGTGCAGCGCGGCGAAGGCGACAAGGCCAAGGAAGAGAAGGTGAGCGACTTCCGTCAGGCCATGGCCTGGCTGATCAGCGAAGCCGAGCGCACCACCAGCCGCCAACGCTACAAGGGTCTGGGCGAGATGAACCCCGAGCAGCTGTGGGAAACCACCATGGACCCCACCGTTCGCCGTTTGCTGCGTGTGCAGATCGACGACGCCATCGAAGCCGACCGCGTTTTCACCATGCTGATGGGCGACGAGGTGGAGCCGCGCCGCGACTTCATCGAGAGCAACGCGCTGCAGGCGGGCAACATCGACGTTTGATCGTCAGAGCTGATCGGTCGGGTCGATGGCCGCGGGTGGCAAAAGCAGAGGCAAGGGCGCTGGGGGTTCTTCAGCGTCTGACGATCATCAGCGGCTGAGTAAGGACCGTGTTGCTCAGGCAGCTGTAGAGCTCTTGGATGCCCATGGCATCAAGGGCTTTTCCATGCGCAAGCTCGCCGAGCATTTGGGCTCTGGCGTGATGAGCGTGTATTGGCATGTGGCCAACAAGGAAGCCGTTTACGACTTGGCGTTGGACACCGTGTTGGCCTACAAGGCTGAGCGCCCGATCCCTGCACGGGGGGCGACACACCCGAACTGGTCTGATCGCGTGCTGGATGTTTTGGTCGATTGGCGTGCCTGCATGTTGCGCCACCCCTGGTCCGCACCGCTGCTGCCGCAACGCATGTTGGGTCACAGCACATTGGCCAGGCTCGAGATTCTGGCTCAGGCGCTGATCGACGGCGGTGTACCTGAGAAAGAGATCAAGGGCGCCATCTGGTCGCTCTGGAACCACTTGATGGGTGCCACGTTGACCTTGGTCAGTTTCATGGCCATGCATGAACCGGATGGCAGCGCCAACCCCAAGGAGGCGCCTCCTGTCGCAGGCGCCACTGCCTATCCCAGCCTTGAGCGCCTTGATCTGCTCGCGGATGACGACTGGGATGGTGCATTTGAGGCGGGCATCCGGCTCATTCTTCGCGGCGTCACCGCCCATCCCTGACGGCACGGCCGCACGCCCGGCCATCCCTCATTTCCACTGAACGCAACATGCTGGCGCGACTTGGCCTGCGCCTGCTTGACAGGCAGACTCGTACACTGTACGATTCAATCCAAGTCATTCATTGGAAGCGTTGTTCTGGTTGACGCCCGGGCGTCGCCAGGAACAACCAACCATCCACGGAGAAGCCCCAATGTCCACGTCCACGCCAACGTCTGTTGCCATCAAATCATTGTTTATCGGAGGAATTCTTGCCATGACCGCACCAGCTTTTGCAGAGCAGAGCGCACCCAGCTCACAAGCATCGAACCAGTTGCCGAAAATCGTGAACCCCGCGACCCTTTACGACCCAACCCCCAACGGCTACAGCACGGCGGTGATCACGCCCAGCACCGGGCGTGTGGCCTATATCTCTGGTCAGGGCGGGCAAGATGGCCGTGGACAACTCTCACCCGAATTCGCCGACCAGGTGAACCAAGCCTATGCCAATCTGAAGTCGGCGCTGGACGCCCTGGGGGCCAAACCCGCTCAGGTGGTCAAGCTCAACATCTATGTGGTGGACCACGACATGTCCAAGCTCGGCGTACTGACCCAGGCCGTCAAACAGATGTTTGGCGAAACCTTGCCCGCGCAAACACTGGTGCCCGTGCCCAAGCTGGCCATCGACCCCATGCTGTTTGAAGTGGATGCAGTGGTGGCTCTCGATTGAGCACACCGCTGGGTTTGCCCAGGATCAGGACAGTGCGGTTTCCACAAAGTTCAGCCTGTCCTGTCCCCAGTAGAGTTCGTCGCCCACGAAGAAGCTGGGCGCGCCGAACACACCACGTTCCACTGCGCTCTCGGTGTTTGATTTGAGCCTGGCTTTGACCTCGGGCTGCTGCGTCAAGGCCAGCAACTCTTGTGGGTCGAAGCCCGCATTGGCCAACACCGAGCCCAGCGTTGCGGGGTCGTTCATGTTGCAGGGCTTCTCGAACATACCGGTGAACACCGCCGCCAGATAGCGCTGTAACGCTTCATCACTGCGCATCTGCATGGCCACTGCGCCACGCATCAGCATCAAGGTGTTGATGGGAAAGTGCGGGTTGGCGGTATAGGTCACGTCGTAGTGCGCGGCCCAACGTTGCAGGTCGATCTCCAGGTGCTTGCCTTTGGCTGGCGTCTCGACCGGGCTGCGGTTGCCCGTGGCCTGGAAGATGCCGCCCAGCAGCACGGGCGTCCAGACAATACGCGCATCTTTGTCAGCAGCGATCTTGGGCAGCGCGTGAAAGGCGAGGTAGGTATAGGGGCTGCCCACATCAAAGATGAACTCGACGGTCTTGTTGGTTGGGTCTTGGCTCATGATGTCTCCGTATCTGTCGGGGGTAAGTGGCTAAGTAAGTGAACGCGCTCACCAGCGCTCCATGTAGGGACGCATCTCCAGCTCGTGCGTCCAGGCGTCGCGCGGTTGCTGATGCAGGTACCAGTAGGTGTCTGCAATGTGTTCGGGGTTGAGGATGCCGTCCTGTTCTTTGAGTGCATAGCGCTCGGGGAAGTTGGTGCGGATGAAGTCGGTATCGATGGCGCCGTCGATCACCACATGAGCCACGTGAATGTTGCGCGGCCCCAACTCGCGGGCCATGCTCTGGGCCAGTGCACGCAACGCATGCTTTGCGCCGGCAAACGCGGCAAAGTTGGCCGCGCCGCGCAGCGACGCGGTCGCGCCGGTGAAGAGGATGGAGCCACGCCCGCGCGCCACCATGCGTTTGGCGACTTCCCTGCCGTTGAGAAAAGCGCTGAAGCAGGCCATCTCCCAGATCTTGAAGTACTTGCGCGCGGTTTCTTCAAGGATGCTGCAAGGCACGTTGGCGCCGATGTTGAACACCATCACCTCGATGGGTCCGACGTCGCGCTCGATCGTGTCGATGAGTTGCGCCACGTCTTCTTCCTTGCGGGCGTCCGACGCATAACCAATGGCTTGCCCGCCCGATGCCTTGATCTCTTGCACCAAGGGTTCCAGCTTGTCAGCGCTGCGCCGGGTCACACAGGCCGTATAGCCTTCCTTGGCAAAACGTTTGGCAATGGCGCCACCGGTCGCGTCGCCTGCGCCGATGACCAGAGCAACCTTGGCGGTCTGCTTGTCTGCATTCAAATCTGTCTCCTTTTCAACCGTTCAACAGGTGGTACCTCCACCACGGATCTGGCGCAGCATATTCTTTTTGGTTGCGTTATGCAACCATTTGCAGGACAATCGCCTACATGGGACGCAAACGCTTCAACGACATGACCTGCAGTGTGGCTCAAGCGCTCGACGCGTTTGGCGACTGGTGGTCCTTGCTCATCATCCGCGATGCCTTCTTCGGCATCCGGCGCTTCAGCGACTTTCAGCAAAACCTGGGCATCGCCAAAAACATCCTGAGCGAACGCCTGGCCTGGCTGGTGGAGCAAGGCATTCTGGCGCGTGTTGAAGTGGGCCAGGCAGGCCAGCGTTTCGAATACGAACTCACGCCCAAGGGTGAGGCCCTTCTGCCGGTGCTCACCGCCTTGCGCGAATGGTCAGACCAGTGGGTTTACGGCAAAGGCCATGAGCCTTTGGTAGTGACCGAGCGCAAGACCGGCAAGCGGGTGCCTTCTCTGAAGCTGAAGAACGCAGCGGGGCGCTCGTTGCAACGCGCCGACCTGCGGTCGATGCCAGGCCCCGGCGCCGATGAGAGTGTGCACGCCTTGTTTGCGCGTCTCATGCAGATGCGCGCCGACGAACGCACGTGAACGTTTCGCGCCCGTCGCCTCACGCCCTCTCACGGGCATGTGCCCGTTCTGTTGAAGTAATACTCGGTGCGCGCGCGATAGGGCTGCCCCGGCATCACGCGCAGAACCGGAAAGGGTGGACAGTTCATCGCATTGGGGTATCGCTGAGGCTCCAGACACAGCGCCATGCGGGGCCGGTGAAGCCGACCTTGTTTGCCCACATCCGGATTGGACCCTGCGCCCAACGCTGCACAGGTGTACACCTGCAGCACGGGCTCGGTGGTGTGGATGGAAAGGCTATGGCCCGAAACCTTGCTGTGGACACGGGCTGCCCATCGGGGTTCCGGCAAATCCTGGGTGCTGCGCAATTCGAAGGCATGGTCCACGTCGGGCATGTCTGCCAGACATCGCGGCTGTCGCAGATCGAGGTGATGGCCGGCCAGCGAGAGACAATCACCCGTGGCCACGCCGTCAGCATCGCAGTCCAGAATCTTATCGGCCATCACCTCAAGGCTGTGCGCATCGACGGACGCACCTTCAGAGCCGTCGAGATTGAAAAACAGATGGGGCGTGAAGCTCACCGGCGAGGGCACGTCGCTGGTTTCCTGATTCTCTGGTGCCACTGCTTCATGCTCGATGACCAGTGTGCCCTCTTCCGTCAGCCGATAGGTGAGCGTCAGATCCACCACGCCGGGATGCCCATCAAGCGAGGGCTCGAACCGCAATCCGAGCACCAGCGAGTCTGAACTGTGCTGCAACACATTGAAGACCCTGTGGCGCGATCCGCGTGGACCACCATGAATGCTGTGTTCGCCAGCATTCGCTGGCAGGTGGTAGTCAATGCCGTCGAGGGTGTAGCGGGCTTGCCCGATGCGGCCGGCATAGCGCCCGATGAATGCCCCCATGGAGGGCGAGCCAGCGAGTACGCCAGGCAAACTGTCGTAGCCCAGCACCACGTCCGTCTTTGCGCCGTGACGGTTGGGCACCCGCCATTGCAGAACCTTGGCCCCCAAGTTGCAGATCGCCACCTCCATGCCGTTGGCGTGTTGCAGGCGATACAGGCTCACGGCTTGGCCGCCCACGACACCGATGAACTTGCGCGGGTCCAGGCGTTCAGCGGCTTCAGACAAACGCAGCATTGAGCGGCCGGTCAGGTCACTGGCGCCGGGTTGAACAGCACGAGGGCGTTCTCGATGCCCCATTGCTCGGACCAGGTGCGTTTGCCGCTGGCCACTTCTAGCATTTGCCGAAAGAGCGTCCAGCCGGCTTCCTCGATGCTCATTTCGCCATCAGCGATCTGACCGGCGTTGAGATCCATGAGATCATGCCAGCGGCGGGCGAGGTCGGTGCGGGTAGCGACCTTGATCACCGGGCAGGCCGCCAGTCCATAGGGCGTGCCGCGGCCGGTGGTGAACACGTGCAGGTTCATGCCGGCGGCCAGTTGCAAGGTGCCACAGATGAAATCGCTGGCAGGCGTGGCCGCGAAGATGAGGCCCTTCTGGGTGAGCTTTTCACCGGGAGCGATGACACCATGAATCGGGCCGGTGCCGCTCTTGACGACCGATCCCATCGCCTTTTCGACAATGTTGGACAAGCCGCCCTTCTTGTTCCCGGGCGTGGTGTTGGCACTGCGGTCGGCTTGACCGCGAGCAAGATAGGCGTCGTACCAGCCAAGTTCGTGCACGATGCGCTGGGCCAATTCGGCATTGGCGGCGCGGGTAGTGAGCTGGTCGACCGCGTCGCGCACTTCGGTGTTCTCGCTGAACATCACGCTGGCACCGGCACGCACCAGCAAGTCGGTGGCAAAGCCGACGGCGGGGTTGGCCGTGACACCCGAAAAGGCATCGCTGCCGCCACACTGCACACCCACCACCAGTTCGCGCACATGGCAGCGTTCGCGCCGACGCTGGTTGAGGCGTTCCAGGTGCGTGCGGGCCTGCTCGACGATGTGATCGATCATGGAGGCGAAGCCGATGTGCTCGTCGTCTTGCAGGCAGACGACATCGAGTGCGGCCGTCTGACTTTGATGAATCGGGATAGAGCCCAGCGGGAACAGCCGTTCGGGTTGCAGCTTCTCGCAACCCAGGCTGACCACCATGACCTCACCGCCGAAGTTGGGATTGCTGGCCAGGTTGCGCAGCGTGCGAATCGGAACGATGGCGTCTGGCGCATCAATGGCGACCCCGCAACCGTAGGTGTGCTCCAGCGCCACCACGCCATCGACATGCGGATACTGCGGCAACAGATCGGCCTTGATGCGGCGCACGGCCACATCCAGCACACCGGCCACACACTGCACGGTGGTGGAGATGGCCAACAGGTTGCGGGTGCCGACGCTTCCATCGGGATTGCGGTAACCGTCGAACCAGAAGTCTTCATCCAGTGGCGGCAGATCAGCGGGGGGATTGGGTGCTGGCAGATCGTCCAGCGAGCAGGCCTCCGGCATGCGCAGGCGCTGCTCATTGACCCAGCCCCCGGCTGGAATATCTGCCTTGGTGTGGCCGATGATGACGTTGTATCGACGGACCTCGCTGCCATCGGGCAAGGCCTGCAGCGCCACCTTGTGGCCTTGCGGCACGCCTTCGACAAGAACCAGACCGCCAGGCAGGGTGGTGCCCGCAGCAAGGCCGCCGGCGTTGACCACGATGGCCACGTTGTCGGCATCGTGCATGCAGATGACGCGTGGTGAGGCGGTCATCACCCCGCCTCCATCAGCAGGGCTGTCCATGGCGCTCCTTGAGCCAGGCGGGGGCATCTTGCAGGCAGACCGGGCGCACGAAACGCTCCAGAGCGGCATCACCGACGGACGTCGTCATCGGCGCAGTGGATGCAGGCCATGGGCCGCCGTGCTGCTGAGCTGCGGTCACGGCCACGCCCGTGGGCACACCTTTGAACAGCACGCGCCCCGCAATGGCCGTGGCCGCACGCACCAGACGTCGGTTGTCAGACGTGTCGGCATCTACCCCCAGCAAGGTCACGGTGAGGCTGCCTTGTACAGACCGAAGCACCGCTTCGATCTCGTCGAGTGATCGGGTGCGAACCAGCAGGCTGGAGGGGCCGAACACCTCTTCACGCAGCTCGGGTTCGGCCACCAATCGGGCGGCGTCTACCTCGGCGAGGAAGGGCATGGGTGCCACCGATGCATCAGCGCCATCGTTCACCAAGGCCCTGGCGCCATGGCCAAGCTGCCGGGCAGTGCCTTTGGCAAACGCCTGGCGCATGCCAGCGGTGAGCATGGCGTGGGGTTGTTGCGAGGCCAGTGCGGACTTCAGCGCCGTCACCAGGCGATCGGCGTCCGGGTGTGCCGGCAAGACGATGAGACCCGGGTTGGTGCAGAACTGCCCGCAGCCGAGTGTGATGGAGCTGGCCAGCGTGTCTGCCAGCGCTTCCGTGTTCGCACCCAGTGCAGCGGGCGTGACCACCACCGGGTTGATCGCACCAAGCTCGCCGTAAAAAGGAATGGGAACTGCCCGCGCCTGGGCTTCGGCCAGCAAGGCCAGGCCACCGCGCGTCGAACCGGTGAAGGCACCGGCGGCAATGCGGGGGTGGCGAATGAGCGCCACGCCAATGTGCACGCCGGCGCCTTGTACCATGCCGACCAGACCAGCGGGTAGTTTCAGCCTGGCCAGCACCGCCTGAATGATCGTGTAGGTTTGCTGGGACAGAAGCGGGTGACCTGGATGCGCCTTGACCACCACCGGACAGCCCGCAGCCAGGGCACTGGCCGTGTCGCCACCCAGCACCGAGAACGCAAACGGAAAATTGCTGGCAGCAAACATGGCCACGGGCCCCAGCGGCACCCACTGGCGCTGCATGTCTGGGTGACCCGCCGGCGGCCCGCCAGCCACCGCCGGATCATCGACGAGCCGAAAGGCTGCACCTTCTCCGGCCAGCGTGGCAAAGCGCCGCAGCTGAAAGCAGGTGCGATCGAGTTCGCCATTGAGACGTACCGGCCCCAAAGCGGTTTCGGTGTCGGCCAAAGCCACCAGGGCTTCACGTTCGGCTTCGAGCGAATCGGCCAAGGCGCGCAGCAATGTCGCACGGTCGCCTCCGCTGCTTGACGCCCACGAGGGAGACGCATCAGCGGCAGCATTGACCACCGCGTCCAGCTCAGCCATGGTTGATGCCGCCAGGGCGTTGCCGTGAGGTTCGCCGGTGCGGGCGTTGAATGACTGTAGGGTTTGAGGGTTCATGAGCAGGTGCGAGCAGATAGGCGCGAAGGCCTTCTGTCCGTTAGGGGAAACAAGTACAAAAAGGCGCAGAACGGCACATCAGGAACGGACACGCATCATTGCGGGCCCAGTGCCTCGATCAACGCGTTGAGCTCGTCCATCTCGGCAGGCTTCAGATCGCTCAGCGGCGGGCGCACCGGGCCGGCGGGATGGCCCACCAGCGCGGCACCGGCTTTGACAATGGACACCGCATAGCCTTGCGTGCGATTGCGAATTTTCAGGTAGGGCATGAAGAAGCCGCGCAGCAACTCATGCTGGGTGGCCATGTCGTCGTCGCGCACCGCCTCATAAAAGCGCATCGCGGTCTTGGGGATGAAATTGAACACGGCAGATGAGTAGACCGGCGTGCCCAGCGCCTTGTAGGCGGCGGCATAGACCTCGGCCGTGGGCAGGCCGCCCAGGTAGGCAAAGCGGTCGCCCATGCGCATGTAGATGGACGACATGGCCTCGATATCGCCCACGCCATCCTTGAAGCCGATCAGGTTGGGGTTGCGTTCGGCCAACTGGGCCAGCGAATCGGGGGTGAGCTTGCAGACGTTGCGGTTGTAGACGATGACGCCGAACTTCACGCTCTTGCACACCGCCTCCACATGGGCCATCAGGCCTTCCTGGCCGGCCTCGGTGAGGTAGTGGGGCAGCAGCAGAATGCCGTGCGCGCCCTGGCGCTCTGCTTCCTGTGCGCACGCGATCGCGAATCGCGTTGGCCCGCCAGCACCAGCGATGATGGGCACCTTGCCCTGGCAAGTCTGCACAGCTGTGCGGATGATCTCCGGGTACTCCTGGCCAGTGAGGGAGAAGAACTCACCTGTGCCGCCGGCGGCAAAGAGCGCCGTGGCGCCGTAAGGCGCCAGCCATTCGAGACGGTCGGCATACGCACGGGCATCAAAGTCACCGTGGGCATCGAAGTCGGTCAGCGGAAAGGACAGCAGACCCTCTGACATCACTTGTTTGAGATCCTGGGGAGTGAACGACGTTTGCATGGTGTTGGGCTCGCGTGGTGTGTACAGAAAGATGAGGGTTGGGACGACATGCTTGTCGTCGTATGAGTGGATGCTCAGAAGCGTGGTTGCTGACCTGAGAAATCAGGGTCGTACTTGCGCATCTGCGCCAGGTCATCGCGGTGACGGATAGTGGTGTTCAGATAGTTGTCATGCAGACGGCTCAGGGCCTCGCGATCAAGCTGCACGCCCAGGCCTGGCGAACGCGGCACACGCATCGAACCGGCTTCGAAGCGCAGGCGCCCGCCTTGCACCACCTCGTCGTCCTGCCAGGGGTAGTGCGTGTCGCAGGCGTAGGACAGGTGCGGGACGGAAGCCGCCAGGTGGGTCATGGCCATCAGGCTGACGCCCAGATGCGAGTTGGAGTGCATGGACAGGCCCAGACCAAAGGTCTCGCACATCAGCGCCAGGCGCTGAGTGGCGCGTAGTCCGCCCCAGTAGTGGTGGTCGGAGAGCACGATCTTCACCGGGCAACCCATCTCCGCGTTGCGTCGGAATTCCTTGAGATCGGTGACCACCATGTTGGTGGCCAGCGGCACCTCGCAGGCCTGTGCTACCGAGGCCATGCCATCCAGACCGGGGGCCGGGTCTTCGTAGTACTCCAGCACGCCGCGCAGCTTCTCGACCACGCTCAGACTGGTGGCAACTCTCCAGTTTCCATTGGGGTCGATGCGCAGCGGGGCGCCGGGAAAAGCTTTGGCCAGCGCCAGCACCGCGTCGGCTTCCAGCTCGGGCAGCAGGGCACCGGCTTTGAGCTTGATGCTCTTGAAGCCGTAGGCGTCCGTCATGCGTCGGGCCTGCCCGACGATCTGCTCGGACGTCAACGCTTCACCCCACGCATCGGGTGCGTAAGGTCGGTCGATGTGCTCTGCGTACTTGAAGAACAGGTAGGCGCTGTAGGGCACCGAATCGCGCGCCGCACCGCCGAGCAAATCCACCACCGGCGCGTTGGCGAGTTGCCCCTGCAGATCCATCATGGCCACTTCGAACGCACTGATCACCTTGGCCACCGTCTTCGAGACATGGGTGCCTGGCGCCAGCGAAATATGTGTGCCCTGAAACTCGGACGCAGCGTTCGAGGTGTCCGGTGCCAGCAGTGCGGTCACGCGCGCTTCCATCTCGTTCAACGCCCAGGGCGAAAGCCCCTGGAGTGAAGGCGCTGCCTTGGCCATGGCCGCGAGCATGGGCTGGTCGCCATAGCTTTCGTTGATGCCAACCAGACCCGATTCGGTCTCAAGCTCGATGATGGATCGCAAGGCCCATGGCTCGTGGATGCCGGCTGCATTGAGCAGGGGCGGGTCGCGAAACGCAATGGGCGTGATGCGGATGTGGGCAATGCTGTGCTGGGTCATGGCTTGTCTTTCAGCATCAGTTCGCCAGCAACAACTCGGGCAACCACAGCGACAGGCCGGGAATGTAGGTCACAGCGATCAGCACGAGCAGCAATGCGCCAAAGAATGGCAGCAAGGCTTTGACCACTTGTTCCATCGGCAGCTTGCCCACGGCAGCGCCCACGAAGAGCACGCCCCCGACCGGCGGCGTGATCAGGCCTATGCCCAGATTGATCATCATGATCATGCCGAAATGCACAGGGTCCACACCGATGCCGTGAATCACCGGCAGCAAGATGGGCGTGAGGATGAGAATCAGGGGAGCCATGTCCATCAGCGTGCCCAACACCAGCAACAGCACATTGATGAGCGCGAGGATCACGTAGCGGTTGTCCGAGACTGTGCTGAGCGCGGACGTAATCTTCATCGGAATCTGCATCAAGGTCATGATGTATCCGAAGCTGGCCGCAAAGGCGATCAGGATCATGACGATGGCCAGCGTCTTGACCGTGCGATGCATCAGCTTGGGCAGTTCGTTCCACCGGTAATCGCGGTAGATGAACATGGTCACAAAGAAGGCCCAGAGCACCGCAATGGAAGCTGACTCGGTGGCGGTGAAAACGCCACTGAGAATGCCGCCGAGGATGATCACCATGGTCATCAGACCCCACAGCGCGTCGGCGCAAATCTTCAACGCTTGCTTCAGGGGAATGACTTCACCCTTGGGGTAGTTCTTTCTCTTCGCAGTCCACAGGCACAGGGCCGCCAGCGTGGCACCCAGCAACAGGCCGGGCAACACGCCAGCGACAAACAGCGCGGCAATGGACACCGTACCGCCGGCTGCCAGCGAATAGATCACGGCGTTGTGGCTGGGCGGAATGAGGATGGCCTGTACCGACCCGCTCACGGTGACCGCAGTGGCGAAATCCCGGGGGTAGCCTTTCCTGGCCATTTCAGGGATAAGCACTGTGCCCACCGACGCCGTGTCGGCCATTGAGGACCCCGAGATGGCGCCAAAGAAGGTGGACGCCAGGATGTTCACCAATGACAGACCACCACGAATGAATCCCACCAGCACGTTTGCGAACGCGACCAGTCTCCGCGCCATGCCGCCTTCGGCCATGATGGCACCGGCCAGCACGAAGAACGGTATGGCCAGCAGCGAGAACTTGTTGACCCCGTTGGCGATGGCGATCATCACCGCGTCCAGCGGAATGTCGATGTACCAGGCGCCAATCAAGGCCGAGAGGCCCATGGCATAGGCCACCGGCGTGCCAATGAGGATCAGCACGAAAAAACTGCCAAGCAAGATCCAGGCATCCATCATGCAGCCCCTTCCACACCACTGGCTTCGGCGGCAGTGGTCTCTTGGTCGAAGGTCACCACGCTGCGTTGACTCTGATCGCCCAGGAAGATGTGCTCGAGCACGAACAAAGCCGTGACAGCACCGCCGATGGGCAACGGCAAGTAGGAGAAGCCCACAGGCATCCAGGGCAGCTCGGGAATCGACTGCCCCCAGGTGCCGATACACAGTTGTGCGCCGTACCACAGCATGAACAGCGATGCGGCGAGCATCAGCAGATGAACCACGCCACGCAGCGGCCGCTGTGCGCCAGCAGGCAGGCGTTGGGTGAGCATGGCCACCGCAATGTGGCCGCCCGCGCGATAGCTGCAGGCCGCCCCCAGGAAGGTGAAGACCACCATCAGCAATATCGAGATCGGCTCTGGCCACTGCGAGCCTGTGCCCAGCACATAGCGCGAGAAGATGCCCCAGGGAATGAAGACCGACATGAGAAAGATGCACGCGCCCGCCGTCCAGATGCAGGCCAGGTAGACCGAGTCGAGAAAGCGCGAGACAGGATGTCCGCCCGATGGGTGGTGACTCATGGAAATGACTCTTGTTTGTTCAAGGCGAGGTGGCCAGCAGCGGCGCCCTGTTCCAGGGCACCCGTGGAACCGGCTTTGCCGGGCCACAGGGTGCGTCCCCCCTCCGGGGGGAAGCCGCGAACCGGCGCAGGCGCAGGGGGCTTTACTTCACCGCTGCGATGCGTTTCATCAGATCCGCGTGCTTGGCGCCGTACTTCTGGCGCACTGGCTCGGTCGCGTCATAGAAGGGCTTGGTGTCGATCTGGATGAACTCCACACCAGCAGCCTTGAGCTTGGCGGTGTAGTCCGCCACGCTCTTGTCCCAGAGCTGGCGCTGCTCCAACTGTGCTTCGCGCGCCAGCTTCTTCACCAGCGCCTGATCGTCGGCCGAGAGCTTGTCCCAGGCCACTTTGGACATCACCAGAATCTCGGGAATGATGAGGTGGTGGGTCTGGCTGTAGTACTTGGCCGGCGTGGTGTAGTGGTTGGCGGTGAAGTAGCTCGGCGGGTTGTTCTCGGCACCGTCGATCACACCTGTCTGCAGCGACGTGAACACTTCACCGTAGGCCATGCTGATGCCGTTGCCACCCATGGCGTTCATGGTGTCGACGAACAGCGGGTTGCCCATCATCCGGATCTTCTGGCCTTTGAGGTCTTCAGGCGAGCGCACCGGCTTCTTGGTGTAGAGGCTGCGGCTGCCGCCATCCATCCAGCCCAGGCCAATCAGGCGCGCCGGGCTGGCGCTGACCTTGTCGAGCAAGTCCTGGCCCACTGGTCCGTCGATGACAGCGCGCATGTGGTTGATGTCGCGGAAGACAAACGGCATGTTGAACACATCGACCTCGGGCACCACCGGGCCGATCACGCCGAGCGAAATGCGGGCCATCTGGATGGCGCCCAGCTGCACCTGCTCCACAGCCTCTTTTTCCTGCCCCAGCACGGCGCCGGGGAAAGTCTGAATCTTCAGACGGCCTTTGGTGGCAGCGTCGAGCTTTTTGCCCATGCTCTCCACCGCGGCCACCGTGGGGTAGCCGGCGGGGTGCGTATCGTGTGACTTGAACACAGTCTGTGCATGGGCCGACAGCGGCAGCCATGCGGCAAGAACCAGTCCGGTGATCAGGCGTCGTTGCAGTTTCATCTTTGTCTCCATGGTGTTGTGTGGTGATGAACGAAGGAACGGAAAACTTGAGTGAACGTGAACGTGTGCGTGTGCTTGAGCGATTGCGCGACGGGGCAGACGTCAGGCCCGGCAGCGCGCCTCCTCCAGGCCCGGAACGCCCGGCCGCAAGGCGAACACACCGCCAGCCAGGGGTTGGTCGCTGAGGTCACCTGGCGGGCGAATCGAGGTCACGAACAAGGTGTCCATGCGTGAGCCGCCAAAGGCACACATGGCAGGTTTTTGCACCGGTACCTGCAGCCAACGGTCGAGCAAGCCATCGGGTGTGAACCGGTGCACCATGCCCGCGTCATTGCCGCATACCCAGTAGCCGCCCTCTGCGTCCACTGCCGCACCATCGGGCCGGCCGGGCAGATCATTGAAGTCGACAAACAGGCGACCGTTGCTCGGCTCTCCCGCATCGATGTCGTAGTCGTATGCCCAGACCGATTGCACCTTGGGGTGGGAGTCGGAGAGGTACATGGTGGTCCCTTCCGGGCTGAAGGCCATGCCATTGGGCGTGATGAAGCCCGATTGCAGACGTTGGAGGCGAGCGGAGGGCGCACGGCCGTCCAGGGCGTACAAGGAGCCGGCCGGTTGCGCCAGCGACATGTCCATGACCATCGTGCCGGCACGCAAGCGGCCCTGCCGGTCGCAGCGGCCATCGTTGAAACGCATGCCCGGGGACGGATGCTCCACCTGCGTGATCCACTCGCAGCCCATGGTTCCGTTTTCCTTGGGCGTGAGCCGCGCCACACCGCTTTCCATCGCAGCAATCCATTGCCCGTGGGCAAAGTCATCGCTGCCGTCGGCCAGCGCTATGCATCCGGTCTGCTCAGGCGTGGGCCAATGGCGCGCTTGCCCGGTGGTACTGGTCCAGCACCACAACAGCTTGCTGGCAATGTCCACCCACCACAGCGCCTGGCGCAAGCTGTCCCAGACAGGGCTCTCGCCCACGCTGCAGCGCGCGTCCAGTACCAGTTCGGCATCTGTTTTCATGTGGCGCCGATCAGGCTTTGTTCTTGAAAGGGTCAGCCCGCACGAACGCACCACCCTGGTAGACAGCGGTAGGTTCGTTCACGTCGGGCGTGGCCGTGCGCTCGAACACGGCATCCCGGAACACATCAGCGCTGTCTTCGGGCACATAGCCGATGTGGCGCGCACGGCTGTTGTCCCACCAGGTCACCGCGTTGTCCGACATGCCAAACACGATGCTGTGCCCCAGCACCGGCGTCGACAGGCAGGCACTGATCAGGCGATGCAGGTCGTCGTAGCTGAGCCAGGTGGCCAGCATGCGCCGATCGCGTGGCTCGGGGAAGGACGAGCCAATGCGCACGCAGGCCGTCTCGATGCCGTAGCGGTCAAAGTAGAAGCGCGAGAAGTCTTCGCCAAACGCCTTGCTCACGCCATAGAAGCTGTCGGGGCGTGGGGGGTGGTCGGCGGTGATGGTCTCGCTTTGCTTGTAGAAGCCCACCACATGGTTGGAGCTGGCAAACACCACGCGCTTGACGCCGTGCTGGCGTGCGGCCTCGTACAAGTGGTACAGGCCCAGAATGTTGGCTTGCATGATGGCCTCGAAGGGCGCCTCCACCGAAATGCCGCCCAGGTGGACGATGGCATCGCATCCGGCCACCGCCGCATTCACCGCCGCCGCATCGGCCAGATCGGCCAGCATCACCTCTTCGCCCGCCTCGGCCTCGCCGACCCCCAACTTGTCAGACAACCTAAGCACATCGCAATTGGCTTTGAGCCGGGGACGAAGTGCGGTGCCCAGGCCACCGGCGGCGCCCGTGAGCAGGATTTTTTGGTGTGTTTTGCGGATACTGACCATGGTATTCGTCGCTTTTTGCGGATTCATTTGCACAGCACTCTCGAGCTTTGCTACAGTTGGCTTGTGCTTGAGACATCTGTCGTCAGTTGTCTGACAACTAGGCGAGATTGTGGAAATCCATGGACTCGCTGTCAAGGAAAAATCGATGGACCCAGTGAAAACCCTAGGATCTGACCCGGCCAAGAACGCCGCGGCTGCGCCAGTGCGTGCGCGCCGTCCGCGCGGGCTGGTGCCTGAAATCGTGGCATCGATCGAAGCCGACATCCGGGAGGGTCGGCTGCAACCCGGTCAGAAACTGCCCACCGAATCCGAGCTGGTCGCCCGCTTCGAGGTCAGCCGCACCGTGGTACGCGAAGCCATCTCGCGTTTGCAGGCATCGGGCCTGGTGGAGACGCGTCACGGCATCGGCACTTTTGCCAAGGAAGCCACAGACCCCAGCCTGTTTCGCCTCACCGCAGCGGACTTGCCCACGGTGGACGATGTGGTGGCCTTGCTGGAGCTGCGCATCAGTCTGGAGACCGAGGCGGCCGGCCTGGCCGCCCAGCGAAGGGAAGAGAGTCACCTGCAGGCCATGGCCAAGGCCCTGGCCAGTTTTGAATCTGCACTGAACGCCCAGTCGGATGCCATTCCGTCCGACTTCCAGTTCCACATGGAAGTGGCCATGGCCACCGGCAACCGCTACTTTGCCGATCTGATGAACCACCTGGGCACCGTCATCATTCCGCGCACAAGGGTCAACACGCCCAACAGCGCGTCAGAAGGCCGTGACGCCTACCTGCGGCGCGTCCATGCCGAACACGAGAACATCTATTCGGCCATCCGCGCGCACGATGCCGAAGGCGCCCGCGCTGCCATGCGCACCCACCTGTCCAACAGTCGCGAACGCCTGCGTCGCTCACAGGCCGTCAGCGCAGGAGAGATGACAGGCTGATCGGCCACTCGCCACTCGTCCGGCACCCGTTTCACGCCGTGCGACGCGCCAGAGCCGCCTCGTACAGACCCACACCCAGCGGAATCATCAACACCACGGCATTGATCAGCAGCACCGTCTCCCAGCCGCCATGGTCCCAGGCGTAGCCGCCGGTGGTGATGCCGACCGCGCCCCCCACGTAGTAGAACAACACGTAGAGCGCATTGCCCCGCCCACGGCTGGCCTTGAGACGGCTGTTGAGCGCGCCTGATGCAGAGGCGTGGATGGTGAAGAAGGCGGCACAGATGCCGAGCAGGGCCAACACCACCACCGGCAAACTGTGCACCAGCAAAGCCGCCAAGGACAAGCCGAGCAAAACCGATCCTGCCACCATGGTACGGCCACTGCCGAGCCGGTTGGACAACTTGCCCGCCAGCGGCCCCATCACGGCGCCCAGCACATAGACCAGGTAGAGCAAGGTGATGAGATCGGTGGAGGCCGAGATGGGCGGCTCGCTCAGGTGGAAGGGCAGGAAGTTGAAGATGCTGGAGAACACCCAGAACGCACCAAAGCCCACCAGACACATGCGCAGCGTGCTGACCGATGCCAGCAGTTTGATGAAACCGTGCTCACCCTCCGGGTGTTGGGGGCGCACCCCCGCTCTGGGCAACCATCGCGCCGAAGCCAACACCGCGAGGATGAGCAACACTGCCGCGCTGACGAAGGCATAGCGCCAGTGCAGCGGCGGGTGAATGAAGCCACCGAGCAAACGCCCTCCCAGGCCACCCACCACCGTGGCCGACACATAGGCGCCCATGGCCACGTTGACGCGCTCCATGGGCAAGTTGTTCGCCACGAAGGCCGCCACGCAAGTGGTGAGCGCCGGCATGAACAGGCCTTGCACAAAACGTGCGGCCACCAGCACAGAGAAGGTTTCAGTGACGGCGGCCAGCAACCCGGCCATGCCCACCATGGCCCCACCCATGACGATCAAGGGACGCAGCGCAAAACGATCGCTCATTCGGCCGAAGGGCAAATTGGCCAGCGCAATGCCGAGCACGGTGCCCGAGACGGTGAGCGAGGCCTTGGCCGCGTCCACGCCAAACTCCTCGGCCAGCACGGGCAGGACTGGCTGAGGGATGTAGATGTTGGTGAACGCCGCAGCCACCAGCGCAAAGATCAGCAGCTGGGTGATCAATGCACTGTTGCTGTTGTCGTCTGAGTCGGGGCCGCGGTCTGGATTGAGGGGAGGCATGGGGTTGCCAGCGGATTGGGGGGCGCTCGGAAAGAACTCGGAAGTGGGGATTGTAGGATTCGACGCGGCAAATTCCACGCATCAAATAGCGCAATACCAGATATCGCACCAACACAACCGACACTCGCCACTTCCAACGTCAAACGTCCAACTTCAAACCTGGCATCGGTACACAAACTCGCCCTCGCCATCCATGTGCTGGGCGATGTGGTACACGTCGCAGTTGCCCGGGTTGCGCTGGCGGTCAAACCATTCGTAGGGCAGGTGCAGCCACTGCATGATGAAGGCGCGCATGGTCACGCCGTGGCAGACGACGACGATGTGGTGCACGCCGTGGCGCTGGGCGTCTCGATGGAAGGTGCCGAAGGCCTGGTGCACGCGAATGGCCACATCAAAACGGCTTTCGCCCAGCGGCATGCGCGCCCAGAAACGGCCTTCGTGTTTTTCCGCCAGGTCGTAGTGGGCATGCTCCAGCGGGAACAGGCGCGGCAAGTCTTCGTCGGGCACACCGTCGAACAGGCCGAACTGCTGCTCGCACAGGTTGATGTGTTCGCGCCTGTCCAGCTTGGCAAAGTGCGGCCGCATTGCCGCTTCAATGCCATCCGCGGTTTCGCGGGTGCGGCGGTAGGGGCTGGTCCACATGCGCACGTGCTCGCTCTGGTGTTCCTTGAGCAATTCGCACAGCGCTTCGCCGGCTGCGGTGGCTTGCTTGTGCCCGCGCGCTGACAGCGGCACGGCGTGGTCGGCCGTGGATTTGTAGATGGTGACGTCGAGGTTGGCGATGCTCTCGCCGTGGCGCACCAAGTAGATGTTGCGCAAGCCCTGATGTTTGCTGCTCATGACAGTTTTCCTCCTTGCAGGTGAGGAGGCACCATCGCGCCGGATAGGCACGTGGCCCTCCGGCGCTGTTGTGTCATGAACAGCCTAACACGGCCGCCAGCGCAGATAGCTCAATCGCGCCCTGCTGCAATGATCGCTTTGGCCAACGCTTCGGGCTGTGTGAACAAGGACTCGTGGCTTCCGGCGCACGCCACGTAGCGGAACAGGCCGAGGCGCTCGGAGAGGCGTGGGTGCCAGGGCAGGCTGTGGGGCATGGCTGTGTCTTCCACGCAGTTCACATACGACTTGCCAATTTCCAGCGCGGCCAGCGGTGCCTTGAGCGGCAGAGGGTCGACAAAGCAACGGTAAGGCTGTGGGTGCAGCACGTCGTAGGCCTTCTGCGCCAGCTCGCCGTCGGCATCGTTGATAAAGGCTTCGCGCCAGATGGGGTAGGGCAGCACCACGGCACCGTTGTTGGCCTTGTTCATGGCGTCGAACAGCTCGCGGAAGTTCGGCGGCGTCATGTCGGCCAGGCATTCACCGGGGTTGGGCACGAAGGCGTTGACGTAGACCAGGCGGCGGATGCGCTCGGGCACGCGCTCGGCCGCGCCAGAGATCAGCATGCCGCCGTAGCTGTGGCCCATCAGGCGCACGTCTTTGAGGTCGTTCTTTTCCAGATAGGCCACCAAATCGTCGATGGCGTCTTGCAGTGAGAGCTTGGCGTAGTCGTCGCCAGGGCGGTTGCCGGCGAGGGTGGGGCAGTGCACGTCGTGGCCTTGCTCACGGATGATGCGCGCGGTGGGCTCCAGGGTTTCGCCGGTGTGCCAGGCGCCGTGAACGAGGACGTAGGTATCTTTGCTGCTGCTGTTGTTGTTGGCCATGGGTGTTGTCTCCGAATGTTCGTGTGTTTGTGAACGCAATGCCATGCAATCCAATCCAATACCGGTAGCGATACCGGTGCAGCTGGGCGCATGGCCCAGCCGAACACCGATGGTGGCGTGCTCCTGCCAGGCCGAATGGCCGCTGCCTGCCAGACGCATGGACCTGGCGTGCCAAGCACCGAGCGCGCAGCTTCAGCGAGCGTCGCGGGCGCGGGCGGGCGTGACGCCGCTCCAGCGGCGATAAGCGCGGGTGAAGTGCGAAGCGTCCAGCAAGCCCACGCGGCGGCCTACCTCGGCCGTGGTCAGGCCATCGAAAGAGCGCGACTGCAACATGCGTTGGGCAGAGCGCAGGCGCTGGGCCATCAGTTCCGACGCGAACGTGCGTTCCTCGCTGGCCAGCGCGCGGTGCAGGCTGCGAACCGATACCCCCAATGACGCCGCCACATCGCCCGCTGTGAGGCCTGGCTCGGCGAAGCGTTCATGCAAGCAAAGGTCGATGCGTTCGCGCAGGCTGCGTTGGGCGCCGGCTTCCCGCGCCGCATCATCGCCAACCCGCGCGTTCTGGTTTGCGGCGCCAGCCCCCAAGGTGAGCGCCAGCAAGCCGCCCAGGTGATCCACCTGCACGCTGTCGGGCAAAGCGCCCACGCCGTCTCCGAGCTTGCGCACATAGGCGCTGAGCACATGGCCCCAGCCTTCGCTGCCGTCGATGCGGCGCCCGAGCTGACACGATGCATCCGGCAGCCAGGTGTCCAGCCAGGCCGTGGGCAGCGCCAGAGAGAACACGTCCACCTCGTCCGGGAAATGCAGCTCGTAGCGGCGGCGGGAATCGATGAGCGTCAGGTCGCCCGGCAGCAGGCGCGCAGTGCCTGCACCGTGCTGGGTGATGACGGCGCTGGAGCGCGCTTCCTTGCACAGCAGGAAATAGAAGTCTTCGTGGCTGCGCGCAATGGCGCCCGGCGTGCGGTAGACCCGCTGGTTGCTGCCGCTCACGCGGTTGATGCGCAAATCACCCAGTGGCGTGGATTGCAAGCGGCCTTCAAAGCCGGGCCGGTCGGTGGTGTCCGCCTCCATCTCCAGAAAGCACTCGCAAATCGCACCCACCCAATAGTCAAAGCGCTGCGGTGCCTCGACCACATCGGTGGTCCAGACCTGTTGCCGCCCACCGCTTAAGGTAGACGACGAGAACGCGCTTCTGGAAGTGCTGGAACTGGAGGTTCTGGACATGTGGCGAATCTTGCGGTCAGCGCGCCGGGGCGTCCATCCGGATCAGCCCCATGCCAGACATCAGATCGGGTAGATGATCGAGTTCGGAATCATCTCGGTGTCGTAAATGCATTCCTTGCGGGCAAAGCGCAGGCCTTCGGGGGTGCGCACGATTTCGTCGATGTAGCGGCCCACGTTGAACACCGTGCTTTCCTGCGAAAGCTTGGTGCGGTAGACGGCGTAATTGGCTTCGCAACGCCAGCCCTCGGCCGTGACCTCGCGCACCACCGGCGTGCCCACCACATGGCGCTGGTAGTACGGGTCGTGGTACAGCGTCTCGCGGATGCCGTACACGCGGTCCTTGAGCATGCCCTTGCTGGTGAAGGACAGCGTGGCCAGCGGGAAGCCGCGCTCATAGTTTTCTCGCGGCTGCAGGCGGTACACGCATTGCTCGGTGAAGTACTCGGGCCAGCGGTCCCAATCGCCGCTGTCTACCGCATCGGCGTAGTCGGCATAAAGCTGGGTGATGGCGAACCAGTCGACAAAGTCGATGTTGACGGGGGTGACCGGTGTGAGTGTGGACGCTTCTGATGCAATAGGGGCTGTCATGTCGTTCATGGCGGGCATTCCTGTGGGCTGTATGGATCTGGAGAGCTTGGCGCTTGGCGCTTGGCTGGGCGTTGAGGCCGAACAAGCCTCAGTCATCCTTGTCCGCTTCCATCACCTCCCGCCAGTAGCGGTACATGCCCCGGATCAGGGTTTCGGTCACCATGTGTTCGGTGTTCTCCACCTCCTTGCCGCCCAGCTCGGCCACGGCGCGGTGGAAGGGCTTGCTTTCAAAACCTTCTTGCGAGAACTCGATCACCTCGCCATCGTCGGCCGATACAAAACCAGCCGGGCCGAACAGGTTGGCCTGCGTCAGGCGGCGGTTGGTCATTTCCTCGGTGTCGTCTTCATAGCCGAAGTGCGTCCAGACAAAATCGAAGCTGCCGTTGCCGTTGGGCTGGATGTGGCGGGTGGAGACGCTGTTGACTTGCTGCTGCAGGATCACGCTCGGAAAAATCGTGGTCATGACAGCTGTAGGCATGGGATTTGAAGCCCCCACGCTCGGCACTTCGTGTCTGTCGCTGCCCCCCGAGGGGGCGTCCGGCGCCTCGGGGCGGCCCTGCGCCGCCGGTGAGCCCTGCATAGCCCACCAGTCTTCCGGCACGATGTCCAGGAAGCTCGCATCGTTGAGCTTCATCGACTGCTTGAAGCTCGTCACTTGCGACACTTCCGACACCTTGCCCGCATTGCCCCGCGTGCTGATCATCGCGGCATGGCGGTGCTTGTCGTCCATGCGCAGCTGGCTCTTGTTGTCGGCGCGCCAGAGGCCGAAGGTCACGAACCAGGTGTGCAGCAGGCCGGGGTGGTACGGGTCTTTGATGTTCTCCTGCATCAGCTTCCAGTTGCCCGGAATGCGCTGGCGGTTGTAGCCCAGGATGGTGAGCTTGCGGCCGTTGAACATGCGGTCGAAGTACTGCAGGATGGTCGGGCCCAGGTAGTCTTCAAACGGCTCCACGTTTTCGTCAAACGAGGCAAACACCACGCCGCCGCGCACGGCCACCTTGAGTTTGGTCAGGCCATGGTCGGCCATATTGAAATCTTCCGGCATGCCGCCGTGCATCTGGCCGTCTTGCTTCACGCCGTTGCGGAAGGGCACGCCCACCAGGTCGCCGTTGAGCTTGTAGCCCCACTGGTGGTACGGGCAGACAAAGTTGCGCTTATTGCCATGGCGCTCGCGGCAGAAGCGCATGCCGCGGTGGGCGCACACGTTTTCCACCACGTTGATGCTGCCGTCGCGGTCGCGCACCATGATCACCGAACGCTCGCCCACCACCGTGCGCTTGAAATCGCCCGGCTTCGGCACTTCGGCCTCCAGGCCCACATAGCACCAGTGGCCTTTGTAGAAGAAGCGTTCCAGCTCCTTCTTGTGCAGTTCTTCGCTGGTGTAGGCGGCAAAGGGAATGCGGTGCGTGCCGCTGCCTTCGCCATCACCTTCCCATTCGGGTTCCTTGGGGAAGAAGTTGAGCGGCGCTTCGGGGCGTGGGGAATTCATGGGTCGTCTCCGGTGTTCGCTTTGTATTCAGCATGCTCGGCTGATCTGATGCCCCGTATCCTGCGCCTCTGCCGCACATTCGGCAATAGAATGGATGGAATCATTGCCATCACGTCAACGTGATATTGGTGGCCCTAAACCAATCCACCCATCGATCAATCGCCCAATCGATCCATCGGCTTCCCTCCCTCCGGACATGAACCTTTCCAACCTCGACCTCAAACAACTCGTGCTGTTCAACCAGCTCATGACGCTGGGCAGCGTTTCGCGCGTAGCCGAACAAATGGACATGACGCAGCCTTCGGTCAGCAACGCCCTGGCGCGGCTGCGCCGGCAGTTTGGCGACGAACTGTTCGTGCGCACATCGGGCGGCATGGCGCCCACCCCGCTGGCCGAGCAAATGGCCGAGCCCGTGGCCGAAGCCCTGGCCATGCTGGACCGCGCCGTCAACCCCAGCAGCGCGTTTGACCCCGCCACGCTGGAGCGCACCATCACCCTGGGCATGACCGACATCGGCGAGATCGTGTTTCTGCCACGGCTGGTCGAGCGCCTGCGGCAAGAGGCCCCTGGCGTGCATTTGCAAACCGTGCGCAACCACACCGCCGTACACCTGCGCGAAGACATGGAATCCGGCCAGGTGGACATGGCCATTGGCCTGCTGCCCCAGCTCAAGAGCGGGTTCTTTCAAAGGCGACTGTTCAACCAGCGCTACGTCTGCCTGTTCCGCCGCGACCACCCGGTCCTCGGCCCATGCGCAGAAGCGAGCTATTCAGCCCGCATCACCCTGGCCCAGTTCAAGGCCGCCGAGCACCTCGTCATCACCAGCGCCGGCACCGGCCACGGCCAGGTGGACGAACTGCTCCAACGCAGCGGCATCCACCGCACCACCCGCCTGACGGTGCCCCACTTCGTCAGCGTGGGCCATTTGCTGCAAAGCACCGACCTGATTGCCACCGTCCCCGAACGCCTGGCCATGCAACTGTGCAATCCCTTCGGCCTGGCCTGGGCCAAACACCCGGTGAAAACGCTGCCCCAGGCACCCATCAACGTGTTCTGGCACGCGCGCATGCACCGTGCGCCGGTGAACCAGTGGTTGCGGGGGGTGGTGTTTGAGGAGTTGGGGGAGGGATGATTCACGGCGTGGTGCTTTGCGGCCGTCAGTCGGAGATGCGCAAACCAAGCACAGGCTTGCCGTCTTCGGTCAGCTCCACTGGCTCACCCTGCCAGGGAATGTCCGCCTCCAGATGTTGCACGCCGTCCATGCTCCCCTGGCGAAACGGCACCTGCACGTCACATCGCTTTTTGTAATAGCAGCGCGGCAGCTCCACGAAGAGCGTCTGGCCGTCTGTGCGGTGGTTGACGCCTGGCGAGTAGTACATGGTGGCCTGCAGCTCGCGATACAGGATACGCAGCTGCCCGTCGCCCGCGCGAACCAGCTTGATGCGCCAGCGCTCGGGCTGTGCAGTAGGCGAGGGCTTTGGCTTTTGTGTTGGTGCTGGCGCCGCTTCGGCGAACGACAGCTCGACCGCTTCGTCACCATCGGGCGAGACCATCACCTTGGCTTCGCCCTGGTAAGGGATGACCACTTCGTACCAGTTGGCGATGGGCGCCTCTTCCGCAAGGACTGAAGGCACCTGCACCGGGCAGGGTGTGTTCACCATCAACGAGCAGGCTTTGAGTGAAATGCTCAAGGTCTGGCCGTCGGAGCTGAAGTCTGCCCCTGCATACACCACCGCACGGTTGGACAGCGGCTGGTAGCGAATGCGCACATGCTTGGCGTCTTCACGCACCATGGTCATGGACCACGGCAAGGTTGAAGACGAGGGAGAAGACCCAGTGATCCCTGACAAACCCTTGTATGGCGGCGTTGCCGGTGTTACCGGTGTTGCCACCGCAGCGTCGTCCGCACGCACGTTCGACGTACCAACTACCAGGAGCAGAGCAAATGACATCAACGCTGCCATTACTGCTGGGCGTGCCGCGCACCCCCCAAGGTGCCCTCCCAAGCGCTTGCGTGCCATGCCTGGCTTGGCGTTCTTCGTCATCCCAGTTTCACCCCTTTCCTTCCCTGCGTGCTGGCTTGGTCCCACCCAAGGCGCCGCTGCCCCTGCCTGCCTGGTCTGCGCTGTGGTGTCAACGCGCCATCGCTGACACGTCTGCCGCCTGCGCTTGCTCTGCAGCCTGTTGTGCCTGATGCGCCTGGGCCATCTCCTGGGCAGGCGCCTGAGCCTGCTGTTCCACCGGCTGGTTCGCCTTCAGTGCATCCTGCACATTGAACTCGCTGAGCGCGCCATTGCTCTGAATCATGGCCACCCGCTCGCCATCTTTGCTCAAATGAAATGCGCTGACGCCACCGCCCTGCGCTTTGGCACTGGCGTGTATTGCTGCGGCAGTGGTCACCCGCTCCATCTGCGCTTCGCTCCAGCCTGCGCGCTGCATGGCCGGCCCCAGCTGCGATTGGGCTTGCGCCTGGTAGCGTTGCTGCTCGGGCGAAAGCTGCGGCACCGCTGAAGTGGGTGAGGGCCGTGCGGGCTCGACAGGCATTCCACGTTCGCGCATCTCCTCGCGCAGCGCACGCACATGCCCCTCATCACGCCAGAGCTCGTTGCGCCCGTTTTCCACACGCTCGGCCTGACGCTTCACTGCCAACGGCCTGGGCCAGCCCTGATCCACATTGTTGTGCGAATCCGTGTTGGCCTCCAGCGCCTGCAGCTTCTGCCGGTCTTGCGCCACTTCGCCCCGGTATTGGCGGTAGCGATCGGTGAGCTGCTCGTTGCTCATGGCCGAATAGTTGTCCAGCGGCTCATGGTGCAGGGCGCGCGGGTACTTCTCATGCACCGCGTCGCTGAACGCACCCCGCATGGCATCAGCAGGCTTCTTGCCGGCATCGATGTGGCGCGCCAGCGCATCCACCACATCGTCCTTGTCGACTTTTGGGATGCGCTCGTGCATCTTCTCCCACACCTGGTCGATCTTTTCTCGGCCTTGAAAGTAGCGGTTGTTGCGTTCGACCTCGACATTGAACTTGTCCGCGGCCACATCGAGCCTGGCTTGAATGCGGGCACGCTCCGCAGGGCTTGATGCTTCGCGCAGGTCTTGCGTCAAGCTGTTGACCTGCCGCAGCGCACGGCCGTCGGCCGACACATAGTCATAACCCAAGTCGCCCGCCTGGCGGCCCACATATTTGGCGAACTGCTGCAGGCGCGAATCTTCATACAGCTTCTCGGCGCCATAGGCCGCAGCGCCACCCGTGGCCAGGCCACCCACAATCGGGCCGGCCGGCCCGGTGACAGGGCTGGTCAAGGCCCCGGCGGCCGCACCCGGAATCGCCCCCACCGTCGCCGCCGAACCCGTCACCACCGTCTTTGCACCCTGGTTCGCCGCCTCTTCCGTGCCTTTGATCCACTGCTCGCGGGTGGAGCGGGCAGTGTCGATGGCGGCGTCGACCTGGTTCTTGGCGTCAAGCGCGCCGTAGACGGTGCCAGCCGCTCCAGCGACTTTGACAGCCCCGCGGACAGCACTGGCGTTGACCTTGCCCCCATGCGCTTCCGCTGCTGCGTTGGCGTCTGGCGTGTGCGTGCGATGGGGTGCGTTGAGGTCGGGCTCGCTTGTTGCTGCTGTTGCCTGTTTTGATCGCTCTAGGTCACGCAAAGGAACCCGCAAGCGGTTGTCAACTGTCCGGATGGGTTCGTCGGACATGGTGTACTGGCCACGGTTCGGCGTCAGGTACTGCGTGGCGCCACCTGGCTTCCTGACCTCCCCGTCCAATTCGCTGACGGGCGCCACTGTGCTCACCCAAACTTCCGTCGGCGCGTTCGGCGTAAGCCGGTACACGTCGTACTTGGCGGCCTCACTCGTTACGGGGAGGCCGAAGAACTCCTGCAGGTTCTTACCTTCGCGGATGGCAGCGTCCAGGTCAGCTTCGCGCGCCCAGTACGGGGTGAACGTTGATGGCTTACTCCCTGCAGGCACGATCTTGACCAACGCTTCGCTGTTCATGTCCACGCGAGGGAATTCGCGACCAGATGTTATCTGCCCTACCGCTCGATCGTAAAGCTCTTTGAAGCCTGCGTTGCCGCCCTTACCGGCTTCGATGACCCGCTGCAGGTAGGCTTCGCCTTCGCTTGTTTTCAGAAACTGCCGGGCCTGTTCTTCCGAAAGACCATGGGTTTTGAACGTGCTGATTCCCTGGCTTGCCAGCTCTTCGACCCTCTTTCTGAGGTGGTCCGGCGTCAGCCCAGCCTCTGTCATGACTGGCGACCCTTTTCCATCTGCGCTGCCATGGCCGCCATTCGGCCAATGATCTGCTGTTCTTCCTCATTGAGGCCGCCACACATCTCGATGCCGAAGTCGACGTAGGCACCTTCCACATTGGGATCCCTGAACTCACGATACTCGCCTTCTGCCGAGACGGCCCACCGCCCTGGCATGCTTTGTCTGTCTGGCAGTGGCCTGGTGACTCGACCTGCCTTCGCATCCTCAATCATCGGCAGCAAGGCCTTGTAGAGGCCTTGCACCTTGTCCACATCTGGATACTGCTGACACACCCATTCCAGGTGCTCTGCAGCGGCCTTAAGTTTGACGGGGTCGATCTTCTGGGTCATCTGGAGTCCCTGATAAAGGGTAAGGGCGAAACAGGCAACGGGCTGGACGCTACGGGCAGCCCAGCCAGAGTAGTACCTAAAGTGTATAGGCGCTGTGGGTTGCCGAGGTACCGGGCACCCTCTTTTTTTGACACCGTCCCAAACATTCAGGGAAGCACTGCCATCGGCACGCATCAATGCATTTAGGAATGCCCTTGGATACCGTATGTAAGGCCCGACCTACGACTTGTCCCTGCGGATCAAAGGGTAGATCCCGAACAGAGAATCAGGCTGCGGAACTCTATAGGCTCCAGAACGAGCCTCTGTAGGTGGACAGGCAAACTTTCGCACGTTATCTAATTTTCCGGGCAGCCTCCCCGGAAGAATCTCGACACCAGCCCGTTCCACCTGCCTCACGAATTTCCGGCAAACATCAAAATATGCAATATGAGAAGCAGAACTCTGAACTATGTAGCCAAAGTTCACTTCTCCATCTTTTTGAAACAGCTGTACGCATTGGTACCTCGACGCTTCGCATCCACGAGAGAAATCAGCCAAATGGTCTTGGGCCAGTTGTTCACCAACCGTCCGGCCAACAAAAAGCGGCGCGGCAAAGATTCCGAACAGCATCGCTAGTGCGAAAGGAGCAAGTATTCCCGATCCGGCACCTACTGTTGCAAGGAGGAGCGGCCTACGCAGGTGAAACCTCTCTAGCCATTTCCAGCGATCAACTCGCGGAGCTTCAAACGCAGAGAACGCAAGACTGAGCCCAAACCATATCAAACCTACATACAGCGCAAAGGCAATGCCACCGACTGCAGCCCAGATAATCCGATCTAGTAGGAATGTAAACAGATAGCCAATGCCATTTAGCAATCCATGAAAGCCGGTTACAGCAATTTCATCTGAAGTCTTTGGGAATACGCTTCCATCAATACCCCATTCAGCGAGGTACCCAATCTGTACAGCTCGACCAATGTAGTACAGCAGTACAGCGCTCACCGCAAAGAACGCCGTGGCCTTCGCTACAAGGCGCTGCCACGATTGCCACCATTCGAAGCTTTCCGTGGACGTAGCTTCAGTCTTGGCCGAAAGCTCTGATTCTATGCTTGCCACAATTTATTTCCCCCTTGACTCCCGGCACGTGCTGGGCAAGTAGCTTTGCGCTACCGCGCAACTCTGAACTCAAACTTCGCCTTTAAATCGTTCAGCCACCTAACATCCAAAAGACCATCGTGCTGCATTCTTCCCACCACGATTCCCGGATGAATTCCTATCGAATTCGCGAATTGAGCAACGGCTGACTTGGTCTTCGGGAGGTGAGGAAGAAAGCGCGCACTTTCCGGGGAAACCAAAAAGTCCCTAGCCCAGGCATTCGCTTCCTGCTCCTCTTTTGAAGATGCTCCTGACTTGCTTGGATCATCGAGGAACACAGACTTCTTTTGCTTCCCGTGAAGCAAGATGTGCGCAGCTTCGTGAAAGAAACTGAACCAGAACCTGTCGTTCTGCTTCCCATACAGGGAAAGTTGAATCATTGGACGGTGGGGATTCAGCCAGCGAGCCACTCCAGACACATGCGCTTTTGGTAGCGCAGGCACCAAGACGAAAGCAACTCCTGCTTCGTGCAATAGCTGCTTCATGCGTGGCTCGAATTCCTGCGGGGACTGGCAAGTTAGGCTTCGAATCGCATTCAACGCGGCCTTGAAGCGCGACTCGACAAAGGGTGGTCCATCGAGACGTTCGGCTAGACGCTCCCCCATCCTCAGCCATGCTGAAATGGCAGCAATATCAGCCTGATCCTCACGGCTCCGCCGGAAAGACAGTTCCATCCGCTCGTACTGCGCAGCCCACTGCTCTGGCGTGGCAACACTGAAGAACGTCAGCAACTCATCGACAACAGCGAGTTTGGTCCTGGCATCAAGGCGGCATCTCGTTAGTTCACCGGCGGCCATCATTTCCCTGATAGGAAACCGCTCCAACCAAGGCACCATCGCCTCTCGCTGCTTTTCCGCCTCCTGTATAGCAACACGTTCCCGGTACTGGGCCTCGCGCGTTAGCCAAAACCCAACGGTGGAGCCAAAGACACGTTGAAGCCGAATTGCAGCATCTTCCGTCAGCGGCACTTTGGCCTTGATCAGCTGATTCACATGTTTTACCGAATAGCCAAGACGATCAGCCAACTGTTGCTGCGTCCAATCCCGCTCTTCCAGCAGGTCCACAATGGTGTCTCCGGGCGGCGATACCCAATCGGGCTCGAACTCCATTTCGCCGAGACGTGCCTGAGCTTCAGTCATGGTAGTCCCCGATGTATTCAATGCAAACGATGGTCACGCTTGACCAATCGATAGAAGCGTCTTCCCGACGCGGTATGGGATCGTTGGCAGGTGCGAAAACGAGCCGCCATCCTCCAGTCAAGTTAAGCGCGTACTGCCCTTGGCGATCTCCGGTAAGGGGGTGAGGATTCCCGGCCACAAGATCAGTTACACGAGAAGCGGCTGAAATATCAGCTATACGCGCAAGCAACCTCCGCGCACCTACGTCTCCCAGCTTCCTGACGGCTACGACCTGCTTGCTACAAATATCTTGCAGCTTCTTGTTCTTGAACAGGATTCTCAAGAACGCCCCCTTTCACAGTTAGTGATTCTATATTTTATTTACCCATTGGGTAAATAAAATATAGAACACCCACATTTTGGGGATGGGTTGTATCGTCGGCGGTTCCCTAGGCGACCTTCTGGACTCGTTCATCTACCCTTCAGGGGCTTCCACCATCAGAAGATCCTTCGCACCGCACACTAAACGCCCTAGGACTGCCCCGACTGTGCGACGCTTTGGTCTCATGCACCCTCAAATTTCACAGGTCGCGCGGGCCTAAGATGCTGAGAAAGGCGACTATGACCAGGTGTTGAATAGAATTTGAGTCGACAAGGCTGCGAAGGACTCGGCAACCAATGTCTTTCAAAGCTGGTACCAGTTGTGTACCAGTCCCAAGTGCATACCGCAACAACAAGGAAATGGGCTGAATGCCAACTCTGAACTGGATCGGCAAAGAAGCCGTCGTCAAGCACCACAAGGATGTACCATTCCGCCTACTGGAGACAGACCCAGAACTGTCCTGCGGCCCCGCAGATTCAGGCAACCTGATCGTGCAGGGCGACAACTTGCATGCGCTGAAAAGCCTGCTGCCGCGTTATGCGGGCCAGGTGAAGTGCATCTACATCGACCCGCCATACAACACAGGCAACGAGGGCTGGGTCTACAACGACAACGTCAACAGCCCGGAAATTCGCAAGTGGCTGGGCGAGGCGGTTGGCAAAGAAGGCGAGACACTGGACCGGCATGACCGCTGGCTCTGCATGATGTACCCCCGCCTAGTGCTGCTGAAGCAGTTTCTGCGCGAAGACGGCGCGATCTTTGTGTCCATCGACGACAACGCGGTTGGCAACTTGCGGCCCTTGATGGACGAGATTTTTGGTGCCCGCAACTTCATCACTGGCTTCATCTGGCGCAAGGTCGACAGCCCGAACGACAACAAGGTCCCGCTCACGCCCGACCACGAGTATGTGCTGGCCTATGCCCGCAGCAAGGACCGCCTGAAGCTTGCACAGATGTCGGCGCCGGGCATCGTCGAGGCCTATGGGCGCGTTGATGATCAGGGGCGTCGTTTCCGGGATCGGTTGCTAAAGAAGAACGGCCGAAACAGCCTGCGCAAGGACCGTCCGACGATGTACTTTCCGCTGACCGCACCTGATGGCAGCGAGGTCTATCCAACCCATGACAACGGCGAGGAAGCCGTCTGGGCAATGGGCCAATCTGGAATTGATCGCCACAAGGCAGCGGACACGCTGATATGGAAACAGCGCCAACGCCAGGGTCAGACGGTTTGGGAACCTTACACGCGCGAGTTCGCCCCAGAGGACCCTAGGCGTCCGTACCCCAGCATCTGGGCGGACCTACCGACCATGCGCCAGGCCAAGGCTTTCCTGCGCGATGTGTTCAACACGGCCGACCTGTTCGACACGCCCAAGCCCGTTGAACTGATTGAACGCATCCTGCAGATGATGAACGACCCCTCAGCGCTGGTGCTGGACAGCTACGCGGGTTCCGGTACCACCGGGCACGCAGTGCTCAAGCAAAACGCCGAAGACGGCGGAAACCGTCGATTCCTTCTGGTGGAAATGGATGACGGCATCGCTGTTCGGGTTTCGTCCGAGCGCGTCAAGAAAGTATCTGAGGGCTACACCCCCGATGGTGGCGAGCCGGTCGAAGGACTCGGGAGTGGCTTCCAGTTCTGTCGCCTGTCAGCAGCCCCCCTGTTCGACGCCGACGGTCAAATCCGCAGCGATGTGAAATTCGCCCAGCTGGCCGAATTCGTCTGGTTCGCCGAAACCGGAACGGGCTACACGGGCCCTGCCGATTCGCCGCTGCTGGGCATCCACGAGGGCCGCGCCATTTACCTGCTCTACAACGGCATCCTCATGGACAAATCTGTGGGCGGCGGTAACGTGCTCACCGGCCCGGTACTCGATGTGCTGCCCAAGTTCGCTGGCCCGAAAGTGATTTACGCCGCTGCCAACCGCATGGGTGCCCGCACCGCGCGCGAAGGCATTACCTTCAAGCAAACCCCTTACGCGCTGGAGGTGTAAGCCATGTCTGGATTCGCACCGAAAGTCTATCAACAGCAAGTGCTCGACAGCGTGGAGGCCTATTTCAAGTCCTGCCATGAACTGCCGTCGCCTTCGATTGCCTTCACCGCCACCACCGAGCGCCTGTGGGGACGCGGCAACCCGTACAACCCGTTGTCGGGCTTTCCGGCCGATATGCCGTACTTCTGTCTGCGCGTACCGACCGGCGGCGGCAAGACCTGGCTGGCGGCAAAAAGCGTCCAGCTCGTTAACACCCACCTGCTGCGTGGCGAGCACAGCGTGGTTCTGTGGCTCGTGCCCAGCAAGCCGATTCGTGAGCAAACGATCAAGGCGCTGAAAGATCGCAGTCACCCCTATCACGCCGCACTGCGCGAGGCGGGCCCGATCACGGTTTTGGATCTTGAAGAGGCCAAGAGCGTGACCCGCGCCACGCTGGACACCTCGACCACGGTGATCGTTGCCACGCGGCAGGCGTTTCAGGTGGAAGAGGAAGAGTGCCGCAAGGTGTACCAGTCCAGTGGCGCACTGATGCACCACTTCGACAACCTGTCACCCTCGCAGCGCGACGAGCTGCTGACCGATGGCGAGGGAAGCGAGCGCACCACGCCGTATTCGCTGGCCAACGTGCTGCGCCTGCGGCGCCCGTTCGTGGTGGTGGATGAAGCGCACAACAGCCGTACCGAACTGGCCTTCGACATGTTGGCGCGCTTCCGCTCCAGCGGAGTGATGGAGCTGACCGCCACGCCTGATCTGGAGCGCACGCCTAGCAACGTGCTGCACAGCGTTTCCGCCGCCGAGTTGAAGGCGGAAGAAATGATCAAGTTGCCGGTGGTGCTGGAAACCGAACCCAACTGGCAGCAGTGTCTGGCCGATGCCATTGCCCGCCGCGATGTACTGCACAAGCTGGCTGATGAAGACCGCCGTGCGGGCGCGGACTACCTTCGCCCCATCGTATTGATCCAGTCGGAGCCGCGCCGTACTGGCGTCGAGACGCTGGATTTCGACAAGGTCAAGAATGAGCTGATCACCAATCATGGCATTCCTGCGAACGAAATCGTAGTGGCCACAGGCGAGGAAAAAGGGCTTGAGCAGATCGATGCCGATTACAAGCTGGGCATTGCCGATCCGGCGTGCCCGGTGAAGTTCGTCATCACCCAGAAGGCTCTGGCCGAGGGTTGGGACTGCCCGTTTGCTTACATTCTGGTAAGTATGGCTTCGTTGTCATCGGCCACGGCGGTTGAGCAACTGCTCGGGCGTGTGTTGCGGCAGCCAGGTGCAAGCCATCGGCAGGCCAAGGCCTTGAACCAGTCCTATGCCTTCGTGGTGTCGCGCAACTTTGCCGAAACAGCCGGTGCGTTGCGCGACCGGCTAGTGGCCGGTGCCGGGTTTGAGCGGCGCGAAGTCACAGCCTTTGTCACTGCAGCAAAGTCAGAACAAGCACAACTGGACCTCGAAGGACATGCAGGGCGAGTTGTGTTACACCCTGTCGCGATCAAGTTGTCTGAGAAGCCCAACCTCAAAGGCATACCTAAGCGCGTCCGTGACAAGGTCAGCTGGGACGGGAAAGCCAATACGCTCACCATCAGCGCGCCTCTCTCAGACGAGGAGACAGAGTGTCTGAAGACGACCGTTTCATCTACCACTACTGCGTCCGCAATTGAGGAAGCTGCCGAGGTCAGTCGCACAACGGCGATTGAGTATTTTCAAACGCCCGCTGAATCTGGGGAGCGGTTCTGTGTGCCACAGATGGCTTTGCGCATTCAAGGTGAGCTAGCACTATTTGATGACCCAGAGGTATTGGAGTATCCGTGGGATCTTTCACTCTATGACGCCACACCTACGGCAGAAGATCTGACGAAGTTGGGGGCAGCACTGAAGGTTTCTGAGGCTGGTGAAGTTGATATTGACGAAGACGGACACGTGTTTTCACGTTTCCTCCCAGAGCTTCAGCGCGACCCGGGGCTCGCGTATCAACCCGAGAACTGGGATTCGGTTCGAATCGCCACTTGGCTATGTCGAAACCTCCCAGAACCGTCATTGACACACGCCAGCAAGCAAGCGTTTGTTGCGAAATGGGTCAAGGATTTGTTGGATCGTCATGAGTTCACCTTGGCAAGGGTCAACCTTCAGAAATTTCTTATCCGGAATTTGATCGAGTCTCGGATTCGCGAGTTAAGGAAGAATGCCGTCGGGCAGGCATTTCAACAGGCATTGTTTGGCACCGGCGCTGATTCACGTGTTTCGGTGACCGATCAGCACTTGTTTGAATTCCATTCCCAGGCCTATGCTCCGACGCATGACTACGATGGCCGCTATGGCACCTTTGATTTCCGAAAGCACTTCTACGGACGTATCGGTGACTTCGACAGCAAAGAAGAGTTCGAGTGCGCCTGCAAAATTGACATGCTGGCTCAGAAAGGTCAAATCCAATTCTGGGTCCGAAACCTTGTGAGACGCGAAGGCAGCTCCTTCTTTCTGCAGAAGGCGGATGGCCGTTTCTACCCCGACTTCATCTGTCAACTACCAGACATTGATTCTCAGAAGGGTCCTGTTCTCGCGGTCGAGTACAAAGGAGCAGACCGCTGGAAAGCGGCAGAGGATGACAGACTAATCGGGGGTCTGTGGGCGAACGTGTCTCAAGGCCGCTGCAGGTTTGTGATGGTTACCAACAAGCAGTGGGACGACATCGAAGCGCTGCTCTAGAGGTACTTCAATCAATTGGACGGCACCGGCAGAGGTCTTCCGTTGGGCCGCTATTTGAGCTTGCTTTCATTGGCCCGCTCACGTTCAAGCCTGCTTGAATTTGCCTTGTGCCAGCCCACCCACGTTCAAACCGTCCCCCGCTGCACAAACCCCTCCAACACCTCCGCTGAACCCAGCACTTCCGTCACCTCCACGCCGCTCACCCGCGCCAGCTCGGGCCCACGGTGGGCCCAGGTGATGAGGGCTTGAACGGCTTGGGGCGGGCCTTGGACCAGGGCTTCGACGCTGCCGTCGGTGCGGTTGCGGACCCAGCCTTTGAGGCCGAGCGCGGTGGCTTGCTCGACGGTGCTGCCGCGGTACCAGACGCCCTGCACTTTGCCGGTGATGCGCAGGCGGCGGGTGATGGTGGGGGTGGGGGCGGCGCTCATGCGGTGGCTTTTTGTGTGGTGTGGCGGTGTGGCGGCGTGGAGTTTTGGTACGGCGTGAAGGGCGAGGGCGTTGGGCTGTGTTGGGTTGGGTTGGGTTGGGTTGGGCACTGCAGAAAAGTATTTCCCCCTTTTACCGCGATATGACATAGACTCTGCGCATTGGTTCGGTTGTCTGGCGCACACGCGTTGGCCTGGATCAAGCCGGTGGTGGCGTCGTTGATTGACGATGTTCAGCTGCTCTCTCTCTTGGTAATTGCTGTTCTCTCTGCTTTGCTGTAGGCCGCCCCGCTCGCGCGGTTGGTCTGGCGGCTCAAGGGGGTTGGCATTTGCTGAGGTGAGGTTTGCTTGCGCTGCCCCCCGGTGAACTCGAACGCTGGCAAGCGAGGGACCGCAAACCTTTTCTGTTGATGCCAGTGCGTTGGCCTGCCGAGCTGCAGGTACGGCGGCTTTCTTTCCTGACTGCTCAAAGATTCTTCCAACACACGATTGACGTCGTTGATGTCGATGTGATTGTGGTGGTGGTGGACGTTGGTGCCTTTGTCATCAGTGGTGCGTTGCATTGAAAAGTGCTGCGCTACGCCGCGCTGCTGGCCTGAAGGCGTCATTCGTCTGTCTGCCCATCTGTCTGACTGTGTGTGCTCTTGTTCGCGCTTGCTTGTGCGTTCCTTTTCCTGTTCGGTTGGCGTCAACCCTGTGCTGATCTGGCTGAGAGTTGGCGGAGGCACCGGTGGCGGCTTGCAGGGGTATTGAGGCTGTCTTTTCTTTTGCCTTTGCGGTATTTCTCTTTTCTCTCTTTTCTCTCTGAAAGGCTCATTGATGAGCTCGAAACTTTATGTGGGCAACCTGCCCTACACCGTTGACGAAGACGCCCTGCGCAGCAATTTCGCTGAATTCGGTACCGTGGCATCTGCCAAGGTCATGACCGACCGCGACACCGGCCGTTCCAAGGGCTTTGGCTTCGTGGAAATGAGCAGCCCGGCTGAAGCCGAGGCCGCCATCAGCGGTTTGAATGGCGTGTCCGTCAGCGGCCGCTCGATCGTGGTGAATATTTCTCGCCCGAAAGAGTCCAACGGCGGTGGCGGCTACGGCCGCGAGCGTCGTTCGCACGCTTACTGAGCGAGCAGCACTTGCCAGGACACGGGCCGTCACGCATGGATGACGGGGCGCCCGGAGGTGGGAAGGTGAACGCGAGTTCGTGACTGTCTTTCATCGACAGACAACACCGCCACACCCTTGCCCACCCAGCCAAGCCGGCCTTCCTTTTGTGGAAGGGCCGGCTTTTTCTTTGGCGGCTTCGGTTTTTGTTTTTGTTGCTGTTGCTGTTGCTGTTGTTGCCGAGGCCGAGGCCATGTCCGTGGCCGTAACCCTCACGGGCTGGTATTCCCGATACCCATTCGCGCGGCTATCGGTTCATAATGAAGCGCTGATGGAGATTGATGCCTGCCCTGTGTGCATGGCCAGGGCTCGGGATGCCATTGCACCTGCAACGCCGATGGCCGCTGCGGTGGCGACGGCGGCTGTTCTTTCGACATCGCCTTGGCCAATGCCTTTGTCTTTGCCTTCACTTTCGCCTGATTCCTGATTGATGCCCAAGCAGACCCGCGCGCTGGCGCTGTTCAACTACGACTGGGATGCCCTGGGCCATGCGCGTGCGGCACAGAATGTGCCTGCGCTGGGGCTGGCGGGGGTGGATGAGGCGGGGTTTGACCTGTTTTCGTTTCCCAGCAATGCGCGGCTGGCCTGGTTTGACATGGAGCGTTTTGTGGACCGGCTGGCGCGCAAGGCACGGCGCAAGGGTTGGACGGCGGTGACGTCCAACCATGAGCAGTTTGGCGCGCTGGCGGCGGCTTTGCTGGCCGAGCGCATGGGCTGGCCGGGCACGCCGGTGAAGGCGATTCTGGCTTGCCAGCACAAGTGGTACGCGCGGCAGGTGCTGCAGCAGGTGGCACCAGAGGCGAACCTTAGCTATGCGCTGCTAAACGCCGCCTATGGCGACCCGGCGCCCGAGGGCTTGCGCTACCCCGCGTTTGTGAAGCCGGTGAAGGCGGCGTTTTCGGTGCTGGCCAAGGCGGTGCACAACCGCGATGAGCTGCAGGCGCACACGCGCTTCGGCGCCTGGGAGCTGTGGGTGATCAAGCGGCTGGTGGAGCCGTTCGAGCGGCTGGCGCAGGAGCGGCTGGCCCCGCTGAACCAGGGCCAGAGTGGTGAGGAGGCGGCACTGCCGTGTGCGCACCGCATGCTGCTGGAAGAGGTGGTGCCGGCAAAGACACCGCAATACAACCTGGACGGCTATGTGTTCAAGGGCCAGGCGCATGCGCTGGGCGTGGTGGACGCGGTGATGTACCCCGGCACGCAGGCGTTCATGCGCTGGGATGTGCCAGGCAGTGCGCCAGCGGGCGTGCAGGCGCGGGCGCTGGATGTGGCGCAGCGCTTCTTGCATGCCGTGGGCTTCACGCATGGCATGTTCAACATGGAGTTCTTTCACGACCCGGTGACCGACCGGCTGAGCGTGATCGAGTTCAACCCGCGGCTGGCCTCGCAGTTTTCTGATCTGTATTTGCGCACCACGGGCGTGGACTTGCATGCGGTATCGCTCGCCTTGGCGCTGGGCATGGACCCGGCCACGCTGCCACGCGCCGAGCCGGTGGCCGGTGCGGCGGCGAGCCTGGTGTACCGCGCGTTTGAAGAAAACGAGATCCGGCCGCAGCCAACACCCGCGCAAGCGAAGGCGCTGACGGATGCCTTCCCCGATGCCGACCTCTACCCGTTTCCGAAAGCGGGTGGCTCGGTAGCGCGGGATTTCAAATGGCTGGGCAGCTACCGCTATGGCATTGTTCACCTGCAAGGGCGCGACAAGGCCGACCTGAAGGCGCGCAGCGAAAAGGCGAGCGCGCTGCTGGGCTGGCCCACGCCGTGGCTGGATGGGGAACCTGTGGCCACCGCAGCCGCTCCCACCAACACCACGATGCCGCCAACTGTGCAGGTGGACGGCGCCTCCGCTATGCTGGACGTTGACCTGGCGCCGTTCCCCACCCACACCCACTGCCTGCGGCCCGAAGCCGCCTCAGAACAACGACCCACTGCAAGGACGTCTTGAACCATGAACACCGCTGCCCCGACATCTTCATCACAACGCCGCCCCTCTACCCTGAGCCGCTGGCTGAAGAACCTGGCCTTTGTGGCGCTGCTGGCGGGCGTGGCCAGCCTGTCGGCCTGTGGTGCGATGAAGGCGCAAAACCCGTCAGGCGCGTATTCGCCAGTGAACGCGGTGCAGATGAACGACGACGACCGCGTGATGCTCAAGGGCGCGGACGTGGTGGCCTACTTCACCGAAGGGCAGTACCAGCAGGGCTCGCCTGAGTACAAGAGCGTGTACGAGGAGGTGACCTTCTACTTTGCGTCGCCCGAGCACAAGCAGGCGTTTGACGCCGCGCCCACGCAATTCCTGCCCCAATACGGCGGCTACTGCACCAACGGCATTGCCTACGGCATTCCATGGGGGGGCGACGCCGACATCTGGAAGGTGGTGGACGGCAAGCTCTACATCTTCGGCGGCCAGGCCAGCAAAGACGCTTACGAGCTGGACGAAGCCGCCAACGGCGAACTGGCCAAGAAGTACTGGGCCGAAGAAGTAAAAGACAACAACAGCTTCTGGCAGCGCAGCAAGCGGCTGGTGTTCCGCGTGCCGCATTACAAGAGCGGCGAAGAGCTGGCCGCCGATATTGCCGCGGCCAAAGCCAAAGCTGGCCAAAACTGAAGCGCTGAAAGCAGCGAAGGGACATGCGCCCCAAGCTGACGCGCCGGCGGCTGATGGTGGGCGGCGGGCTGGGCGCAGGCCTGCTCTCGGGCGGGGTGTTCACGGCGTCCAGCTTTCAAAGCGGGCGCAACCATGAAGGGCCAGACGCACCGCAACAAGTGCCCTGGAGCCTGGGCGCGGGTGTGGCCTGGGTGTTCAGCTCGGGCGGGCCGCGCGGCTATGTGCACGTGGGCGTGATCAAGGCGCTGGACGAGCTGGGCCTGCACCCGGGGCTGATTGTGGGCGCATCGGCCGGCGCGCTGGTGGGCACCATGCGGGCCGCTGGCTACCGGGGAACCGAACTGCAAAGCCTGGCGCTGGAAGCCGCTCCCTGGAAGGTCACGCGCCTGAACCCGTTTGGGCCGCCCTGGCTGGCCGGTGACGCGCTGGCCGATTTCATGCGGCACTGCGTGGACGGGCGCCCGCTGGAGGCACTGCCCACCCCGGTGGCCTGCGTGGCCTGGAACCGCAGCCAGCAACAACTGGTGGCGTTCAACCGGGGCGACACCGGGCTGGCGGTGCAGGCGTCGAGCGCGATAGAGGGCGACTTTGCGCCGGTGACGATACGGGGCGAGGTCTATGTGGACGCCGACTTGCACCAGCCCATGCCGGTGCGCACGGCGCGGGCGCTGGGTGGCTTGCGGGTGCTGGCGGTGGATGCCTCCGCCCATGAAGACCGGGCGCCCGCCGGCACCGAGCCCTGGCGCGCGGGCGACTTGCGCAAACGCGCACTCACCCAGCCAGACGCCAACGCGGCCGACCTGGTGCTGCACCCGGACACGGGCTACTACGCCGGCATGTCACGCGAGTACCGCGAGCGGGTGATCGAGATTGGATACCGCGAAACGCTGAAGCAGGCCGATGCGCTGCGGGCCTTGCATGGCGTGGACGCAAAGAGCTGAACCTAAGCGGTTAACGCGTGAGCCAGCGGCGCCAGAGGTAGCTGAGCGCATCCACCAGCGCCACCATGAACAACATGGCGATGAGCACGGTGGCGGTCTTGTTCATCTGGAACAAGCCCATGTGGAAAGCCAGCATCTGCCCCAGGCCACCGGCCCCCACCACGCCAAGCACGGCAGCGGCGCGGATGTTGTTCTCCCAACGGTAGAGCGTGTAGCTCATGAGCTGCGGCAACACCTGCGGCAGGGTGGCGTAGACGAACACGCGCGCGTTGCCCACGCCATGGGTGCGCAAGGCATCGCCAGGGCCGGGGGGTGCGTTCTCGATGGCTTCGGCAAAAAGGCGGCCCAACACGCCAGTGGTGTGAAAGGCCAGCGCCAGCGTGCCGGCAAAGGGCCCTAGCCCGGCGGAGATGAGCAGTAGCGCAGCCCAGACCAGCTCGGGGATGCTGCGCAGCGCATTGAGCACCAGGCGCGTGAATGCGCGGCCACGGGCGGCATCGCCTTCATGGAGGCGGCTGGCGGGCAAGGCCAGCAACAAGCCGGCCACCGCCGCGATGCCGGTGCCCAGCGCCGACATGGCCAGGGTCTCCCAGGTGCCCTGGACGATCTTGAGCAGAAAGTCGGGCGCTGCTTCGGGCGGGAAGAACTCCGCCAGAAAACGCCCCATGCTTTGCGCCGCTTCGAGCGAGAAGAACTGCGCCCACTGCATGTCGAGCGACCAGAAGCTGAGCACGATGAGCACACCGATACCGGCGGTGAACCAGCAGGCCTTGCAGCGCGCATCGAACAACGGCGGCGGCAAGCGGTAGCGCTCGTTGGCAGCGGGGCGGGAAGTGTTGATGCTCACCCCAAGGCCTTTCGCAGGAAGCTGCTGACTTTGTCAGCGAGCGCCACCAGCAACATGAACACCAGCAGCATGGTGGCCACTTCACCGCCGGCAAACATCTTCATGGAATTGTCCATTTGCTGGCCCAGGCCTCCGGCGCCCACAAAACCCAGCACCACTGAAGAGCGGATGGCGCATTCCCAGCGGTAGACGGTGTAGCTGGTGAGCTCGGCCGCGTTGGCCGGCAGCAGGCCGTAGGCAAAGGCTTGCAGGCGGGAGCTGCCGTTGCGCAGCAGGGTTTCGGTGGCGTGGCGTTCCCCGCTTTCCAAAATCTCGCCATAGACCTTGCCGAGCATGCCGCCGTAGGTGAGCGCAATGGCGAGGACGCCGGAGGTGGGGCCCAGGCCCACCACGCGCACAAACACCAGCGCCCAGACCAGTTCGGGGATGCTGCGCAAGACGATGAGCAGCCAGCGCACCAGTTGGCGCAGCCAGAACGGCCCCCGCGCCATGCTGCCCGAGAGCGACGAGATGGACAAGACCTGGGTGCTCGCCAGCGTGAGCGGCAAGGCCAGCACTAGGCCAAGCGTGATGCCAGCGGTGGCCATGGCGACGGTGCGCCAGGTTTCGCGCGCCACCAGCCAGAGAAAGTCTGCGCTGTGGGCGGGCGGCAGGAAGCTGGCCAAAAAGTCGCCGGTGACGGCCAGGCTTTCCGGCTCGAACAGTGTCCAGGGTTTGAATTCGGTGGCCACGCCCAGCGGCCACAACACCACCAGCACGGCCAGCACCGTGAAAACGCGGCCCGTCCAGGCCGGGTCGCGCAGTGCGGGCGAAGCAGCAGCAGAGGTGGTGGCGTTCATCGAAGGTGTTTGCAGCTCAGCGGCAATGCATCACCACCGGGGCGGGTTTGGCCTGTGCCGCGTTGTCTGCATCATCGCTGGCAGGCCGGTTACCACTACTGCCGCCACGCAGCTCGTCTTCGTGCTGCTCGTACAGCGCGGCCAGGCGCTCGGGCGTGACCTCGGCCGTGGGCAGGTCGAACGCAAGGCGGCCATCGCGCAGGCCGATGATGCGGGGGAAGCTGGCCAGCGCGGTGTCCACCTGGTGCAGCGTGGCCACCAGCGTGGCCTGGTGGGCACTGGCGGCCTGGGTGAGGGCGTCGATGGCGCGGCGGGCACGGATGGGGTCGAGCGCGGAGAGCGGCTCGTCCACCAGCAGCAGGCTGGCGCCAGGGCCGCGCACAGATGAAGATGAAGAGGAAGAGGCGGCCTGCATGGCGATGAGCGCACGGGCCAGGCCCACGCGCTGGCGTTCGCCACCCGAGAGGCGATCTACCCGCTCGAAGAGTTTGTCGCTCAGGTCGAACGCGTCGAGCGCATCGTGTGCCGATGGAATGTCGGCCGGATAGAAGAGGGATCGCAACGCGGCCCACAACCCCATGCGCGGCAAACGACCCGCCAGCACCGAGGTGACCACGCGCTGGCGCGGTGGCAGCGGCGGCACTTGCGGCGCGAGGAACAGCCGGCCGCGCAGGCGCTGCAGGGCCGGGCGCGAGAACTGCCATGGCGACTGCCGGTTCAGGTGCAGCACGCCGCCCGTGGGCGGCAGCGCGCAGGCCAGCACCTGGAGCAGGCTGGTCTTGCCGGCGCCAGAGGGGCCAATGATGGCGACTTGCTCGCCCGCTGCGATGCTGAAGCTGATGCCTTGCAAAGCGGGCGCAGCACCGGTGCGTGCAGCCGGGTGCTGTGCCGCAAGGGATTGGAGTTCGATGTTCACGCCAAGGCGTTTTCAGCACCAACCGAAACGGTCAATATGACCTGTGCGATCAGTGCGATCTGGTCGATCAGAGCAAACCAGCGCCGCGGGCAGCGTCTTCAATGCCTTTGTAGTTCTTGGCTTCGGTGGGCACGAACTTGGAGGCGCGCTGCAGCTTGAGGATGGTGGTGCCGGGCTCGGCGTCAGGCGTGAGCGCCAGGAAGGCCTTGGCCAGCTTCTCGCGCGTGGCGGCAGGCATGTCGGCGTGAACCGTCCAGTTGTAGTCGAAGTAAGGCGGGGTGGTGTAGAAGGCGTTGACCTTGGTGGTGTCGACCTTGTTCTCTTTGACGAACTTCTCCCACACGGAGATGTTCAGCGCGCCGGCCTGGACCTTGCCCGAAGCCACAGCGGCGATGGTGGCGTCGTGCGCGCCACTGAAGGCCACGCGACGGAAATCTTTCTCGGGGTTGAGGCCGGCTTCCATCAGGAAGCTGCGCGGCATCAGGTGACCGCTGGTGGAGCTTTGCGAGCCGAAGGACACGGTCTTGCCCTTGAGGTCGGCCAAGGTCTTGATGGTGGGGTCAGCGGAGATGAAGACGGACTTGAACACTTCGTCTTCGGCGCGCTGCACCAACGGGATGACCTTGCCACCGGAGCGGACGTTGGCTTGCACAAAGGTGAAGCCGCCAAACCAGGCCAGATCGACCTTTTTGTTGACCAGGGCTTCGACGGACGCGGCGTAGTCGGAGACCGGCACGAATTCAACCTTCATGCCCAGCTGTTCGCCCAGGTACTTCATGAGCGGCTCGGCCTTGCGTGCGAGTTCGGTGGGGGACTCGTCCGGAATGGCGGTCACGCGCAGGGTTTGCATGTCGGCAGCATGGGCAGCCGAGACAGCGCCAAGGGAAGCCAGGGAGATCGCGGCGCAGGAAAAGAGTGCGCTGAAGGTGCGTCGTTGCATGGTCATGTTTCTCATGTTGTTGAGGTGGGGGTGCATCCGATAAAGCGGGATGGCGAAGCTCTATTAGACCAAACCCTGAGTGTCTGGCCTACTGTGCTGCCGTTACAGTGGGTGCTACGCCCCTTTCAGCGCCCGTACCAGCTATGCGCCCATGACAGCAGCCACGCCGCACTTTGTTCAGGTTTATGAAGAAGACCGTGCCGCCGTGCGCGCTGAACTCGCTGCTGGCCTGCTGGCCAACCCGGCCCGCGTGGCGCCCAAATTTTTCTACGACGTACTGGGCTCGCGCCTGTTCGATGCCATTACCGAGCTGGACGAGTACTACCCCACCCGCACGGAAGCGGCCATCTTTGCGGCGCACGGCGAAGCCATGGCGCAGGCCGTTCCTGCAGGCGCGGTGATGATCGAGCTGGGCGCGGGCAACAGCGCCAAGGCGGCCAGCCTGTTCGGGCAACTGCGCCCGGCGGCCTATGTGGCGGTGGACATTTCGGTGGTGTACATGCGCGAGTCTTTGACGGCTTTGCAGGAACAACACCCGGCGCTGCCCATGCTGGGGCTGGGCATGGATTTCTCGTCTTCGCTGGCCTTGCCCGACGCTGTTCAGGCTTGGCTGGATGAGCAAGGCTTGGCGGGCGCGCCGCGGGTGGTGTTTTATCCGGGCTCCAGCATTGGCAACTTTTCGCCAACAGAGGCTGAGGCCTTGCTCAGGCAGGCACATGCCGTGTGTGGTGGTGGCGGGCCTGGCAGCGGGTTGCTGATTGGCGTGGACCTGGTGAAAGACGTGACAGTGCTGGAGCGCGCTTATGACGATGCGCTGGGCGTGACGGCGGCGTTCAACCGCAATGCCTTGAGGCATGTGAACGAGTTGCTGGGAGCGAACTTTGCGCCGGAGCGGTGGGCGCATGTGGCGTTCTTCAATGCAGGGGCGTCACGCATTGAGATGCACCTGGCCTCGGTGGGGGAGCAGGTGGTGAAGTGGGGTGATGGTGGTGGTGCTGTCCGCCGGTTTGCGGATGGCGAGCGGATTCATACGGAGAACTCGTACAAGTGGACGGAGGAGGGGTTTTCGGCCTTGCTGGCCGAGGCTGGATTCGTTGCTTCTTCTGTTTCTGCTTCTGCTTCTGCTTCGCAGGGGTGTTGGATGGATGTTGAGGAGTGGTTTGGGGTGTTTTGGCGGAAGGCCTGAGATGCAAAGCCGAGGGCGCGGCTGATCCGGGTTTCCCGGGCGGCAACGCGCCGTCCCCCAGTGGGGGATGCTGCGCTAGCAGCGCAGGGGGCGTCTTTTTATCCCCCCCTATCCCCCCCGCCCCTTTCCACCCCCGCCGGGGCGGAAAGGGGAGCCTTTAAACATTCGGCTTCAGCGAATTGGACGGGTGGCTACTGGCGGGAGGTTGCCACTGCTTCTGGCTCACCACGGTTTTTCCACCGCTGTCGTAGAGACTTCGCCTGCCCTTGGTGCACCCACGGCAGTCAACCAGCGTTGCCGCTGCGCGGCTCGCCGGTTGACTGCGAGCGAGACATTTCGGGCCAACGAGATTGGCAGCACGTGGAGCTAGCGCCCATCTGGCAAGCAAGTGCTACTGTCGGGCCGAGGGCGCGGCTGATCCGGGTTTCCCGGGCGGCAACGCGCCGTCCCCCAGTGGGGGATGCTGCGCTAGCAGCGCATGGGGCATTTGTTTTTGTTGCCTTAAACAGGGCTTTTTTCTCCTTGCCTGCGGCGCTGTCTTGCGACAACCTCGCCCTTCCCCCCTATCCCCCCAGCCCCCTTTCCACCCCGCCGGGCGGAAAGGGGGAGCTCTCATTTGGCTTCTGGTCTCCGACTGGCCTTCTACGGCTCGAACCGTCGCCACCGTGGTTGGGGGTACATGCATTTCGCTGAGACTGTCGTAGGTGCCTCGACTTTGGTCTTCGCTCCCACGGCGCCCATCTGACTTTGCCGCTTTGCGGCTTGTCAGTTGGGCGCTTGTCCCGCGCGTCGCAAACCTGCTGGAAGTTGCGTGTCTCGCCAGCAGCGTGCCAAGGAGCCGCGCAGCGGCAAGCTTGGCGGGCTGCCGTGGGCGCACCAAGCGCAGGCGAAGTCTCTACGACAGCTGTGGAGAAACCGTGGTGAGCCAGAAGCAGTGGCAACCTCCCGCCAGTAGCCACCCGTCCAAATCGCAGAAGCCGAATGTTCAAAGGCTCCCCTTTCCGCCCCGGCGGGGGTGGAAAGGGGCGGGGGGGATAGGGGGGGAAGAAAAAGAAGAATGAAAGAAGAGAAGCTTGAAAAAAGGAGCTGCGGCTAGCAAAGCAAAAACCATCTTCTACCTTGGCAGGTTGAACCAACCTTCAACTCAACGGCTTCGCTGACAAATGCAACCCCACTACCCCCGCCACAATCAACCCAATACTCACCATCTTCACTGCCGTCACCGGCTCCTTGAAATACAAGAACCCGATCGCTGCAGTGATCACCGTTCCTGCACCGGACCAGACCGCATAAGTGATGCTCAGACCCAGTGTCCGGATGATCATGGTGTTCAGGGCAAAGGCCACCGCATAGAACACAAAGATCAGCACCGACGGCGTCAGGCGGGAGAAGCCGTCGGACAGACGCATGGAGGTGGTGCCGGCGCATTCGGCCACGATGGCGAGGCCGAGCAGCCACCAGGCCTGGGACATGGTGAGCAAGGGAAGTTTGATCATGATGGGTTCACCAACGAAGGAAAGATAAAAAGGGAAAAAGATAGAGAAGAAAAAGAAGAAGAAAGAAGCGCAAAAACGCTTGTTGCTTCGCTGACGTTCATTCAACGCGCCACGGATCGAAAGCCGGCAATGATGTCGTTTCGTTCGGGCGTGAAGTAGTTGCGATACGCCCTGTGCCGCATGCGCGGTGCGGTGGCAAAGCTGCCGCCTTTGAGCACCGGGCGGCCATCGGCAAACCAGGGCTGCGAATAGTCGCGATAGGGGTGCGGCTCAAAACCGGCAAACGGCGCGAACGGGCTGGACGTCCATTCCCACACCTCGGTGCCCCACACAAAAGCGGTGTCTTGTCGTTGATGTTGAATTTGTTGTTGTTGCGTGGCCAGCATCCACTCGGCTTCGGTGGGCAAACGCCGGCCGGCCCATTCGCACCAGGCCTGGGCTTCAAACGCCGTGAGATGGCTCGCTGGCGCGCTCAAGTCTACCGGGAACCACCGGCCATAGACACAGCGCTCCCAATCACCACTTCGGCCCTGGCGGACATAGCGAGGTGCGGTGGCACGGATGGCGGCTTTCCAGGTCCAGCCCTCCGGCGTCCAGAACTGGCGCTGTGCGTAGGCGCCAGAGTCCACAAAGGGTAAAAACTGCGCCCAGGTAACGGGCTGGCGATCGATCTCAAAGCCATCCACTGGCGCCAGGGTCGCGCTAAGTTCGTTGTCGAACGCAAAACCATCGCCTCCTGCATAGCCCAACCAGCATTCGCCTGCCTCGATCCAGAGAGGTTCAAACGATGGCGGCGTTCGATGATCTTTCGTCTTCGGTGCGTGCTCACCCGGATCGAACCCGATGTTTTGCGCCATGTACACCGCCGCCTCGGCATGCATGTCTTCATGGAACAGGGCCAAGCGAAAGAAATACAGGCCTTCGTCCGTTTCGGGTGCACCGTCCAGCAGCGCCAGGGTGTCAGTGAGGCTTTGGGCGAGGTCTTCGCGCGTGGTGTCGATGTCTGGCAGGGGCAGATGCCAGCGGCTATCGTGCGGGACTTCGCTGGAGTTGTAGAGGGCGTCGGCGTCCTGGCCGCGGCTGGCTTGCCGGGCCGGCAGGCGCGGTGCATCGTGCTGCGCCCGCACACCGTTGAAACGCTCGGGGTTGCGGGCGAGCCACCAGTCGTAGAACCAGCCCACGTGGCCCAGCTCCCAGATCGGTGGGTTGAGCTCGGGCGTGCAGGGCACGTGCAGAGTGGAGCCCAGGGCGGCCTCGTACGCGGCCGACAGCGCCAGCGTGCGGGTGCGGCATTGCTGCAAAGCCGCTGCCAACTCGCGTTTTCCCATCCGCCGGGCAGCGGCTTCTTGGTCCACAATGGTGCGACTATCGTTCATGGGCATGAAGTTGAAACAACGACCCTCGCTGTGCATCGTGACACCGGCGCTGGCCGATGCCAACAATGGCAATTGGCAGACAGCGCGCCGGTGGGCGCGCATGCTGGGCAAGACCCATTATGAAGTGCGGATGGTCAAAACGTGGCCGGATACCGCCGACAACCCCGTCGGTGAAGGAAAGGACGATGACACCGACATCTTGCTGGCACTGCATGCGCGGCGATCGGCTGCCAGCGTCGATGCCTGGGCCCGGACACACCCGGACAGGCCGCTTGTGCTGGCGCTGACCGGCACCGACCTGTACCGGGACATTCACACAGACGCCGACGCACAGCGTTCGCTGGAGCAAGCCACGCGCCTGATCGTGCTGCAAGGCGAAGGCTTGAGCGAATTGCCAGAGGCGCTGCGCGCCAAAGCTTCTGTGGTGCTGCAGTCGAGCACCCGCCGGCAAACCCTGCCCAAACCGGCCCGCTATCTGCGTGCGGTGATGGTGGGCCACCTGCGCGATGAAAAGTGGCCGCAAACCCTGTTCGAGGTAGCACGCCTGCTGAGCCCGGGAGAAGGCATCCGCATCGACCACATCGGTGGAGCCCTGGACCCGGCCCTGGCCGACGTCGCCTTGCAAACCCAGGCCGCCTGCCCGCACTACCGCTGGCTGGGTGCCTTGAGCCATGGCGAGACACGCCAGCGCATCCAGCGGGCCCATGTGCTTGTCCACACCAGCCGCATGGAAGGTGGGGCGCATGTCATCATGGAGGCTGTTCAAAGCGGCACGCCGGTGCTGGCCTCACGCATCAGTGGCAACGTCGGCATGCTCGGTGCCGACTATGGCGGCTACTTTGCGCCAGGAGATGCCCAGGCGCTGGCGGCTTTGCTGCGCCAATGCCGGGCAGAGCTTCCGAGTGCAAATGGCAAACTGGTCCAGCTGAGCGCACAATGCGCTGTGAGGGCCCCGCTTTTTGACCCGGCGCATGAGCAGGCGGCGTTGCTGGACGCTCTGAGCAAGGCCATGCACCCGCCGCGGTAGCCGCCGCGACTCATCGCCATCGCTGCACCCCACCAGACACATCCATCTGACAACACGACGACATCAACAACGACAAAGACAAAGACAAAGACACGACCATGAGCACTGCCAACACGCCCTCGACACCCGCCACCCAACCTCGCCTGACCAGCTTGTCGCACGGCGGAGGCTGCGGCTGCAAGATCGCGCCCGGCGTGCTCTCGGAAATTCTCAAGGGAACGGCGGCCATGCCCATTCCCAAAGAGTTGCTGGTGGGCATTGAAACGGCAGACGATGCCGCGGTGTATCAGCTCAACGACGAGCAGGCGCTGATCGCCACCACCGATTTCTTCATGCCCATCGTCGACGACCCGTTCGACTTTGGCCGCATTGCCGCCACCAACGCCATCAGCGATGTCTATGCCATGGGCGGCACGCCCATCATGGCGCTGGCGCTGGTGGGCATGCCGATCAGCGTGCTGTCCACCGACACCATTGGCAAGATTCTGGAAGGCGGCCAAAGCGCTTGCCGCGATGCCGGCATTCCGATTGCGGGCGGCCACACCATCGACTCGGTGGAAGCGATCTACGGCCTGGTGGCCATGGGCCTGATCCACCCCAAGCGCCTCAAGCGCAATGCCGATGCGAAAGCGGGCGACAAGCTCATTCTGGGCAAGCCGCTCGGTGTGGGTGTGCTGTCGGCTGCGCTGAAGAAAGACGCGCTGAGCGCTGAAGGCTATGCCCAGATGATTGCCTACACCACTAAGCTCAACACGCCGGGGCCCGACCTGGCCGCGATTGAGGGCGTGCACGCCTTGACCGACGTCACTGGCTTTGGCCTGGCCGGGCATGCGCTGGAGATGGCGCGCGGCAGCGGCCAGACGGTGCGCCTGAACATGAACCAGGTGCCACTGATTGCCGGCGCGCGTGAACTGGCCAGCCAGGGCATGATCACCGGCGCCAGCGGCCGCAACTGGGCCGCCTATGGCAGCGAAGTGTCGATCGACACCGGCGCGTCACAGGCGTTGGACCAGGCTTTGCTGACGGACCCGCAAACCAGTGGCGGCTTGCTCGTGTCTTGCGACCCGGGCAGCGTGGAAGAAGTGCTGGCCACGTTCCGCCAACACGGTTTTGATGCCGCGGCGGAAGTGGGTGAGCTGGTGGCCAGCGACGGCAATGGTGTGCGCTTGCAGGTCAGCGCTGGCTGAATTCAAAGCCCGTTCACAGCCCGGTCACAACCAGGCCCGGCGTTGATCAAGCAATGCTGCGCGATCAACGCTGGCAGCCACCATGTTGCGGTCGGCATCGCTGACACCCACGCTTGCAAAATGTGCAGCCCAGCCATCCACCACCTGGGCCACTTGCCGAACCAGAATTGCAGCCCGATCCTTTGAGATGGCGTATTCGCTCAACTGGGTCAGCGCATTGTCCAGACTGGATTCAGACCCTCTCTCGCCAACCACCATGGCCTGGTAGCCCAGGTTTTGCAATGAAGGCACCACGTCGTACGCTGGCGTGAGTGCGTAATAGCCATCCAGCGCCAGACGCACGCTGTGGTTGCGCTCGTGGTCGTCGGTGTTGTCCATCAGGATGTTGAACACCATGCGTTTGAACAGTTCTTCGCGCATGGCTTGCTGACGATCCGGGTGGGCCAGGCGCAACAACACCGTGGACAGCGCGCCATAGGAAAGCGGCAAGCGAGCGGCCCGCAACAAGGTATGCGCTGAGAGACAGTGCAAACGGAATTCGCCGAACCGGTCAAAGCGTTCAATGGTGAGCGCGTGGCGCTGCCGTCCGTGGCGCAGGGGCAAGGGCAGCACGGCGGTCTTGGCCACGTCAATGCCAGCGCGCGCGGCCAGCGTCATGGTGGCGTGCTCCACCAGCGGCGTGTCCACCACGTCATCCAGCTCGCTGAACTTCACCACTTGCACGCCTTGGTCGGTTTGCAGCAAGGCCTTGGGTCTTGCCCCGCCAAGGCTGATGCCTGGCTGCACCAGGCGGCGCATGTCGGGTGACAACGGGGTTTGGGTTTGAACGTCTTCAACAGCATGATTCAGACGCGCCAGGTCGTTCAACATCGGATACGGCCCGACGCGACGCGGCTGGTAGTGCTCGCTCGACACGGACACACCCAGCGCGCCAAAACGGTCGTCACCGGCGAACAACAGCACTTCCAGCACGGACAAGCGCGCCGGTCTTTCGATGTGCCGGATGATGCGCTCGCCCCAACGGTCAGGGCGCGCATCGTCGATCGCGCCGGGCGCGCTTCCGCGCTCATTGGCAGAAAAGCGTTGGCCCGGCACCAGGGGCAGGTCTTCGCTCAGCGGAAACTGCCACCAGCTGGGGTCGTACCGGAAGCTCGCGCAGTCGGGCACCAGCTCATGCAGACGCAAGCTGCCCACGTAAGCGGGCGCCGACGGCTTGACCAGCATCCACAGGTGCAGCTCGTCTTGCGGCACGTAAGCGGTGGGCGTCACATCGAAAGCTGCTGCCGTCCCTTGCGTCATGACCGGTCCGCCTTGAGTTGCGTTGGCGGCTTGCCCATCAGATCGGCCAATCCGGCTGCGGCCGGGTTGACCTTGGAAGATGGCGAATAGCCAACTTCCTCCTCGGCTGCAAGTGGCGCATAGGGGTTGGGCGGCAGAGCACCCACAGCGGAGCGACGCAAGGACTTGCGCAGGGATTGCCGCACTTTGGCCACTTCCCGCTCCAACGCCTCCGTGTCCCGCTCAGGTGCGGCCAAGTCAGCCAGGCCCATTTCGGGGCGGATGAGCCACAAGCACATGGCGTAAGAGGCCATGGAGACGGAAGGATCACCCCGCTCGATGCGGGCCATCGTAGGCAAGGACACGCCCAGTTTGCGCGCCCACTGGGCCTGGGTTTCACGCCGACGCTTGCGCGCGAGCACGATGTTCTGCCCCAGACGCTCGATTTCCTGCCGGACCGCTTCAGGGTACTCAGAGGGACTGATGTTCTGCTTTGGCATACATAGATATGCTCTTGAAAGTAAAAAAGCAATATCTATGTATTTTCCTATGGATAGCGCTTCCAAATCAAGCGATTTGGGTGATCAATGCAGCGACATCACTCATAGATTTAACATTTTTCGACTCTATAACAGTTTTAAGCCTTATTTTTGAGTATCACAGCGGCCATATGCACCTGAGACGATTTCGCGCACGGCAGGGCCGGCGAGCAGACCAGGTGATGCATGCCCGCTCATGACGTCAGCCCCAAAAAACTGTCGAGAATGTGGAAGTGATCGTCATGAAAACGGTCTTCCATGGCAGCGAGGTCGGCAATCGGCACCCACATGGCTTTGGCCGCGTCGTCCGCGCCAGCGACTTCCGGCAGGTTCTTGCATTGGCCCAGATCGAAGTGGTGCACGTGGGTGATCACGCGCCCACGCAGGCTGCGATCGGGGTGATCGAAGACTTGCACGCCGCGAAAGGCAGTGTCCATATGGACCGGCAGTCGATCAAATCCGGTTTCTTCCTGCAGCTCACGAAGGGCGGACTGGTAGATGCTCTCGCGCTGCTCCAGAAAGCCGCCCGGCAAGGCAAATAAGCCCTTGCCCGGTGCGCGCCCGCGCTCGATGAGCAGCACATGGTCATTGCATTGCAACAGCGCGTCTACCGTGACGAACACAGGCGGGTAGGGTGCGCTCGCCCATTGCGCCCGCTCTTCGCGCAGCATGGCCCATTCTTCTGCCAGCGCGCGGTACTCGGGCAGCTCCGCCCAGGTGCGCAGAAAGGCGATGGTGGAGGGCGGCACCACACTGACCAATGCCGAGAGTGCGGCCGCCAGCATCAAGGGATTGGCCTCGTTACCGCCTCCGGCAAAGTAGGCATCGCGCAGACTGCTCGAGTGCATGCGACCCTGGCTCGGCATGGCTTCCAGAGTCCAGCCGGGGAAGTCGCTCAGGTAGTCGCTGGTGGCGTCCTTGCGGTGTCCGACCAGCACGGTGCGTGGCGCCGCTTGCCCATCCTGGCGTGGCGCCACCCCGTCGACGCCTTGATGGACGGCCTCCACCCACCGACGGCTGTCGTAGTAGTCACGCACCGGCACGAAAGATACGCGGTCGAGCAGCGCCGTGGTGGCGTCGGCGTCGTGGTTGACCGAATCCGACAGAGCGAGCCGGATCATTTCGGCGCGTTCTTGCCAGGTGAACGGGTTCTTGGGCGTGCGTGCCTGAAAGGCTGAGCCGACAACGATGACGACCTTGGGCGCCAGTGCCAGCGCACGCTGGATCAGGGCGAACTGGCCCAGGTGCAGGCCCTGGAAGCGACCGATGCAGACAGCGACATCGAAGCTTGAACCCACCGCCGCATCAGCTGGTGACTTGAGTTGAAGATTGGCATCCTGAATGCGAGATGACGAAATCATGGCACTCTCTTTCAGTGAGTTCTTGACCATATGATGGACTCAGTAGTGGCGTGCGGCAATCGGCATTTGCCTGCCCGCACCGAAGGCGCGGCCGCGCACGCGGATGATGGGCGGGGCCTGGCGGCGCTTGTATTCGCTGCGGGCGATCATGTGGCGCACCCGCTCGATCAGTGCACTGCCTTCTGTCGTGGCCTGCAGGCGGGCAACGTAGGCTTGCACCTCCACCGCCTCTTCACGCCCCAGACCAGCGCCTTCGATCAGGTGCTTGAGAATTTCATCGAGCACTTCGTAAGGGGGCAGGCTGTCGGTGTCCTTCTGGTCAGGGGCCAGTTCCGCAGAGGGTGGCTTGTCGATGATGGCCATGGGGATCAGCTCGCGGCCGGCCGCCTCATTGAGATGGCGCGAGAGGGCGAACACTTCGGTCTTGTACAGGTCGCCGATCAAGCCCAAACCACCGTTGGTGTCTCCATACAGCGTGCAATAGCCCACCGACATTTCCGATTTGTTGCCCGTGGTGAGCAACAAGTCGCCCCAGGTGTTGGAGTACTCCATGAGAATGACGCCACGCACCCGCGCCTGCAGGTTCTCCAGCGCCAAGCCCTTGAGCGGAGCCTCAAACGCTTGCTCGAATCCGCGGGCATAGCCTGAGACAAGTTCGGCAATGGGGTGGCGATACAGCCGCACACCCAGGTTGGCGCACAAGGCTTGTGAATCGTCGACCGAGCCGCTGGACGAATACACCGACGGCATGGTGACCGCCGTGACCTTGTCCGGCCCGAAAGCCTCAGCCGCCAATGCAATGGTCAGAGCCGAATCGATACCGCCTGAGGAGCCAATGACCGCCCGCGTGAAGCCGCAGCGCCGCGCATAGTCCTGCAGGCCCAGCACAATCTGCCGGCGGTAGAAAGCCATGGTGGGCAAGCCCGATCGCTTCACGTCAGGCAGGCACTCTCCTGACGCCGTAGCGAAGCGGCCCTGGGTATCCACCGTGATCGTGCGCACATCCTCTTCGAACCGCCTGGCTTCAAATGTCACACCGGCCTTGGGCTCGACGGCAAAGGATGCGCCGTCGTAGACCAGCTGGTCGTGCCCCCCCACCTGGTTCACATAGAGAATGGACAAGCCATTGCGCTCGCTGGCGGCGCGGAACACATCGTGCCGCTGTTCGCGTTTGCCAATGTGAGAAGGGCTGGCGTTGATGGAGATGACCACATCGGGCGCGGCATCACGCAAGCGTTCAAACGGATTGATCGCATATGCACTGCCGTCGTCGTTCCAGCCGTCTTCGCAGATCATGAACCCGACCTGAGCACCGCCGATGCGCAGCACCCGGGCCACGTCCGGGCCGGGCTCGAAGTGGCGACGCTCGTTGAAGATGTTGTAGGTGGGCAGCAGCTGCTTGGCATACTCCAGCACCACTTGTCCTGCCTTGATGACCCGCAGCACGTTCTGAAGGCGATGACCGGGCCCGGCGTGGGAGACCGGCATGCCGACCACCCAGTGCAAGGCGGGCATCTGGCGCGAGGCTTGAAGCAGGGCTTGAAATCCGGTGTCGACGCGCTGCATGAAGTGCGGGTCGTCCATCAGGTCGCCGGGGTAATAGCCGGTGAGCGAGAGTTCGGAGAAGACGACCAGATCTGACTGCTCGTCCCGGGCTTTCTGCGCTGCCTCCACCATCTTCTGGACGTTGGCGTCCATGTCGCCCACAGTCACGTTGAGCTGGGCAATGGTGATTCCGAGTACGGTCTCCGATGCAGATTGTTTGACTTCCGTGTTCTGACTGGATGCACTCATGGCGTCCTCCCATGTTTTGTCGGTTAGCGGCGGTCAGGCGAGTTGGCGGGCACCTTGAAGACCTGGCGCAAGTAGGCGAGGAAGGTCTGGTCATCGCACAGCGTCTTGCCGGGCGAGTCACTGAGCTTGGCCACCGGCTGATTGTTGGCTCGGGTGATCTTCATGACAATGTTCAGGGGCGTGAGGCCCATGTCGTTGGTGAGATGTGTTCCGATGCCAAAGCCCAGTTGCACCTTGTCACCCAGGGCGAGGTACAGGGACAGTGCGCGGTCAATGGTCAGGCCGTCGGAAAACACCAGTCGCTTGGTGTGCGGATCGATGCGCAGGCGTTCATAGTGGGCGAGGGCCTTGTTGGCCCAGGTAAGCGGGTCACCCGAGTCGTGACGCAATCCGTCGAACAGCTTGGCAAAGTACAGGTCAAAGTCGTCCAGGAAGGCATCCATGGTGATGACATCGGTCAGCGCGATGCCCAGGTCACCACGATACTCCTGCACCCAGGCCTCCAGGGCGGCGGTCTGGAAGTCGCGCAAACGAACGCCGAGGGCCTGGAAGGTTTGCAGGTATTCGTGCGCCATGGTGCCAATGGGCACCAGGCCCAGCTCCTTGGCCAACAGCACGTTGGAGGTGCCTTTGAACACTTCAGGTACGCCATCGCGCAGCGTGCTGAGGACTTCACGCTGCCAGGTGCCGGAAAAACGCCGGCGCGCGCCGAAGTCGTACAGGTTGAAGCTGTGACGCAGGCGATGTTGGGATGCCAGGTCGCGCAGGCGGTCTACCTTGGCTGTCAGGCGGCGGCGTCCTTCGGCCAAGGCGGTTTCCTGTGGAAAGCGACGGAAGTACAACTCATTGACGATGGCCAGCACAAAGATCTCGAAGGCCATCACATGCACTTGGGGCCCGCGTGCAACGATCTTCAAGGTGTCCCCGTCCGCGCTGGCCTCGATGAAGTTGCGCTGGAAGCGGAAGATGCGCAGGAAGTCGACAAAGTCGCTCTTGGTGTAGCGCAGTTCAGCCAGGTAGGCCAGCTCGTCTTCCTTGAAGGTCAGGGCACACAAGGCGTCGAGCTCGGCATTGACCGCCGGCAGCAGTTCGGTCAGCGCAAACTCTGGCGTGTTGCGGCACACAAAACTGTATTCCGCTTGTGTCTGCGGAAATCGGTGCAGCATGGTCTGCCACATTGAATATTTGTAGAGGTCGGTGTCCAGCAAGCTGGTGATGATGGGTTTGTTCATGTTGCTTCTCCGGCAAGGGATATTCCTGGCTCTGAAGGGTCCCGTTCAAGCAGGCAGTTGGCCCCCCAGCCATCCGACCATTTCCTGGCAAGTCGCTGTGCGCACGCCTTTCGCTTTCATGTCGTCGACGAACGCTGCCGCCTGCGCCTCAAAGCCAGCGACCGGGCTCATGGCATCGGTCAGCAAAACGATCTTCTCGTACTGGCGCGATGGCAGGTATTGCACCAGGTGCTCGGTGGTGGCCTTCACGCAGTGGCTGCTGGCTTCGCCGGCAATGACGATGAGGCCGGACAGGTCGAGATCGTCGATCAGGGCTTGATTGAGTTGCGTGTCGGCGTCCTCGCTCAGCGGCACTTCTGCCTGCAATGCGCTGTAGTGCTCCGTCCATGGATTCTCACCCTTGGTGACCTTGCGAACCACGGCCATGTTGCTGTCTTCCCAGCGGTTGTAGGCGGCCCGCACCGCTGCGTGAACGTTGTGGCCCCAGGTGCCGATCTCGCAGTGCACCGGCCACACCATGAGGGTGTAGCGACCATTCGTTTCCAGCGCGTCCAGGTAGGCGAGCACTTGATCTTGGACGCCAGCGTCCCTGGGGCTATACGCGCCCGCGCGAACCTGCTCCGCGGTAATGGCCGTGAAGGGCGTGACAGCATCCCCGTTTCCTGTCACCCAGAAGCCGGGGTGGGCGACGTCGTATTGCTGATGTGAGTCCAGCGTGACCACCATGTCGCCGAAGGCCTGGCCGACTTCGTCGATCAGCCTGGCCAGGCGAAGCATGTCCTCGTGCGCACCTTTCACTGGAAGAGCAGGTGCGACTGGGACATGGGTCAGAGGGGTGCCGATCTGCCAGCTGGTGGGCAGATCGCAGAAATCATTCTGCGGATCGATGATGAGCAAACTGCGGCGAATGGTGCTTGCCTGGGTCGTGTTGTTCATGATGGCCTCCTTCTCTGGACTTCAATGATGCGTGTGACAGCGATTCCGTGTGGGTGACGGGGCTTTGACAGTCTCGCCATGTGAGTTGTACTGTACAACTTATATGGGTTGTATAGTACAACTTATCTGTCGCGTGTCAAGTGCTACTCCTGTACTGCCATGAAAAAACCGTCTGGTTCAGCCCACCTCTCCACAGCCTCTCAAGGAACCAAAGCCAAAGGTCTGCGCTTTGAGCGACCACTGGTGACGGTAGACGTGGTGATGTTCAGCATCAGCGCAGAGCAGTTGTCCGTTTTGCTGGTCAAGCGCCCTGACGCAGAGCCAGAGCCCTACCCCGGCCGCTGGGCCTTGCCTGGTGGCTTTGTGGATGTGACTCAGGACGCAACGCTGCAAGACTGCGCGATGCGCAAGTTGCATGTGAAGACGGGGGTAGATGCCCCATACCTGGAGCAGTTGGGTAGCTGGGGCGGCGCCACGCGCGACCCGCGTGGCTGGTCGTGCACACATGCCTACTTCGCACTCATGGCCGCGCCAGCCATCAGCGCAAAGGATGAGGGCAGCTCCCCATCAGAATGGGTGCCGGTCGAGACGGCATTGCGCCGCCGACTGGCGTTTGACCACAACGCCATTCTGGAAGCAGCGGTGGAACGTCTGCGAAGCAAGGTGGAATACACCTCGCTGCCAGCGTTCTTGCTGCCTGTGCCTTTCACGCTGCCCCAGCTGCAACGCAGCTATGAAACAGTGCTCGGCCGTGCGCTGGACAAAAGTGCGTTTCGCAAGCGCATGCTCGATGCAGACTACCTGGAAGAGGCGGGCATGCTCACCACGGACCAGGGCCGGCCGGCCATGGGCTACCGGGTACGGAACCGCGAACGCGCCGTGGTGTTTCCGCGCGGGTTCAAGTCGGGCGAAGCGCCCGGCTGACACAAGCCTCCGTGGAGGTGACTTGGGTCAGTGTTGAGGACGCTTCTGACGTTCAGCTGTTGGCCGGCCGGATCGCCAGGTTGTTGACGACCGATTTCACCCCTGCCACCGTCATGGCCAGCTCGGTGGCGCGAGAGGCCGCTTCGGCGCTCGCCACAGGTCCGGTCATCGTGACATGGCCGTCAGCGGTGTCGACATTGATCTGGCGGGCGCTCAGCACCTCGTCGTCGGCCAGCTTGGCATTGACCTTCGCTGTGATTTCCAGGTCTTCCGCCTTCTGAGCGACAGCATCGGCTACGTCGCTCGCCTTTTCTTCGGTACTTTCCATGGCCTGTGTCAGGTCCTGCCTGGCTTCCTGTGCCGCTGATGCGGTGGTCTCGATAGCGGAATCGACGCGCTCGCCCACCGTCGGCTCGACGGCTGATTGCTGGCCGCAAGCCGCCAGGGAGAATGCCACAGCCGTGGTCGCCAGCATCACACCCACACGACGCTGGAAGCGCGTGCTGCGGCCAACGTCATCAGACGTTGCAATTGGCTGCGGGCAGATTTCACTCAGGTGCTTCAACGGATAGGGGTTTTGATTGAACTGATGGTTCATGTCAGATGTCCTTTCGGTTTGTCGGTCTCGACTTCTCTCTCTTGGTGCTTCCGCTGGTTTCTGGTCAGTGCTTGAACCAGTGATCGGATGCGCCTTTCTCGAAGTGGGAGACTTGCTCCTCTGCTTCTTCCTTGGCCATTCCATAGCGCTCTTGGAGCTTGCCGGCGAGTTGCTCGCGGCGGCCTGCCACCACGTCCAGGTCGTCGTCAGTGAGCTTGCCCCACTTTTCGATGATCTTGCCCTTCGCTTGTTTCCAGTTTCCTTCGATTTGGTCCCAGTTCATGTGCTCTCCTGCTAGGTGTGGTCAATGGCATCGGTCCGGGAAGTCAGATCCAAGCCCGATGTCGCTTGGTGAGATTTCACTTTAGGACCGCGCACGCTTGATGGCCGTCAGCCAGGCGCGGAACCCTTTGTAGGACGACATCCCGTCATGTCCTGCACCGGCTTTGTCCTACATTCGCATCCCCTCACAACTGACATGCAAGCGACTGCAGCGGCGAGACCATTGGAACCAGCGGTGTTGTTGAACCTGCAGTTCAATCCACCTCCCCCGGACCTTCAACTTGCCGAAATGAGTACCGCCCATGACACGCATCCAGAAAGCAGGCCATCACATCGCTATCGGCGTTGCGGCTGTCGCAGCCGCCAGCTTGCTCAGCGCCTTCACTGGTGTCGTCCAGGCGCAAAGAGAGCGAGGCGATCTGAGACTGGCGCAGCAGGCGCGCACGGGCCAATGGCTGCTTCCGGACGAGCGCGGCAACAGCGACGCGCAGCAAGCCCAAGCTGTTGCGCAGGTCAGCCTGTCTCCCTTCTGATACTGTCCAGGGCAAATTGGTCAGGCGAAGTATTCCCTGGCGAGGGTGAGTTGCCAGACAATTGCCACATGCTGCCGATTGCAAAGAACCCCAAGGCCTTGCCCGTGATCGATCCCGGTCGCTGCACGGGATGCGGCTGGTGCGTCGGCGCATGCCCGGAGAACGTCCTGGCACTGCAGTTGGCGGAAGACTGGACCAAGCGTTCCCAACTCAGCAACGCCTCGGGGTGCACGGGTTGCGCCAGGTGTGCGGTGCGCTGTCCGTTCGATGCCATCGCCATGCGCAAACCACTGACCGGCGCGAACGCCTGAGCTTGAGCTGGCGCGCCGGTCACTGCACCTGCCTCACCGGTCAGACCAATCAGTCAGGTCACTCGATTGATGGCTTCGGACCGCGAGTCCGCGACCGGCAGCGGTGTGCCATCGAGAGCCACGACTTCCCAGTGCGGCTTGCCGTGCGTCTTGCTGAAGCGCCCGATGGCCAGGCAGGGACCAGAGGCTATTCGTTGCGGACGTTTGCCTTGCACCAGGGTGCCCAGCAATTCCGACGGGTTGTGCTCAAAGCGTATGCGCTGCTCCGGAACAGGGCCGAGGCGGGCCCGTTGAAGCTCCAGGTTGGCCTTCTCGAAGCTCACCACTTCGCGCAGGTACTTGGATTTGGAGAACGCTTCGCGCCACAGGAGAAAGTCACAGAAGTCGATGGCTTCAGGCAAGAAGTAAAACGAGGTGGGCGGATGGGTTTCCCAGAATTGCGAGATGGCGACGTGCAGGGCGCGTGTGCTGAGCAGGGTAAAGGTCAGCGGCAACAGGCCTCGCAGCTTGCCCAGGCGAAAGCCCTTGTGCAACAGCGCAGTGGTTTGCAAGCCCGGGTGTGCTGCAATGTGCGCAAGCCGCTTTCTCTCCAGCGGCGTGAGGTCTGCCAACGCTTGTACACGCCCCTGAGGGTTGGCGCGCCATGATTCGCGCAGGTCCGGCTCCGTTACCAGACGGGCCAGCCAGCTTTGAAAGACCTGCTCACTCATGACGTCAGTGCCGACTCGCCTGCTCTGTGTCGCGCGCGCGTGGCACTCTTGAGGGCGCCGCCGCCTGAGTTGAACACGTCCGCCCAGATGCGCTTCAACCGACGCAGCTCAGCTCGAACGCGCTGCTCACCCACGACGTCGTACCAGGAGCCAAACAGCTCGAAGGTCACGGCGCCGACATTCGGGCACCGGGGCAAGGCGTGCTCCAGCATGGTCCAGACCAGGTCAGGAAGAACATCGCTGTGCGCATCCAGATACACGCCTTCGTGTGTCATGCCACCGGCGACATGGATCTCGCCGACATGCCGAAGATCGATGTCGGCGAGCAAATCCATGGCATCAAAACCATGGTTGACGGCATTGGTGTAGATGTTGTGCAAGTCCAGCAGCAAGCCGCACCCGGTTTCTGCACACAGGGTGTTGAGAAACCGCGCTTCGTCCATGTCTTCGTCGGGCATGTCGAAGTAGTAGACATTGTTCTCAAGCAGAAAAGGCACCGGTATGGTCTGCATGACCTGCTGCACCTTTGGCCTGATCATCTCGATGGTCTGGCGGTCGCGAGGCAGAGGCAACGTGACACCGGTGTTGATGGGCTGGCCATTTCGATCGGCCACGTGAAAGGCCAGGTGGTCACTGTGCCAGGGAAACTGCAACTGCTGGTGCCAGCGCTGCAGTTGCTGCAAATGCTCCATGTCTTGCGGCCTTGCACTGCCGATCGACATGCCGATGCCGTGGGGGATCACGGGCATGTTCGCTCGCAGGGCGCGCAGCCAGGCCATGCCTTCTGCGTCATCGATGAACCGAGGGTGCACGCCTTCGCCCTGGTCGACCCACAGGATGTCGGGCACCACTTCTGCCAGATCGAAATCGTCGTCCGGCTGTTCAAACAGGGTTTTGAGGGGGGCCTGGAAAGCCAGTGCCACCCCCAGCCTGGGCAAAGTTTGCTCAGACAGATGCTTGACCATGGTCATCGTGTCAATGCATCAATGGATCAACGCAGCCCACGAATGAGGACATCTTCGATCACCAGGCGGTCCATGCCCGAGAGGCAGGGGCGGCAACCTTTGATACCGGGCAACTCGGGAATGGTCAGCGTCTTTTCCAGCACCTTGACGATGTCTTTGAACGCCATGTCGCTCGGCAGCGATAGTTGCATCTCGCTCACAGGCGACAGCTTGGTTTTGGCAGTCAGTTGGGCTTTGCTCAGCGATTTGGCCATGGGGTACTCCTTGGGTTGAGAGGGTTCGGGCGCCGAACCTTTGGATGGATCAACAGGTCTCTTGGCTCCGTCGGGCGCGTCGAGACCACACTGGGCTCCCTGTCACTCGCCAGGCTTGCAAGGCAAGCCAGTTCCCCTGAGTGCGTTCCTTCGCTGATGCTGATGGCACATTGCTATGGATTCGGGAGAGCCCGGGTGAATGCCCGGGCGCGAATGGAACGCACGGCCTCATTGTCTGAAGCCCTCCAGCCCACGTCATCCCTCTTGCAATGGACCGTGCGCACGGCCGACACCCTCCATGGGGGATGAAATAAGACCCTGACGCGAGAAACAAGGCTGAATCGGCGAAGGCCCACCCGGCGGCGAGAGTGCTGGCCCAGACACCTCGCCATTAACAAGTTATTTCAGATTCAACAGATGGCAAATGCTGTAATCGACCGCCATGAATCTGTGGATAAGAATGCTGGGGACACTGATCACTTCCCCTCGCCGAAAAGCCATCCGTCCGCTGGACGACGCCAGACTGGACATGATGGTCTGGCCAAATGACCTGGATGTGAATGGGCATGTCAACAACGGCCGCTATTTCACGATGGCCGATATCGCCCGGTTCGACATGGCTCGGCGCACCGGCATTCTCGCGATTGCACGCAAGCACAAGGCCATGCCGGTGATCGGAGACTCCATGGCCCGTTTCCGGCGCGACCTGAAGCTGTTTGACCGCTTCGAGATCCACTCCAAGGTGCTGGGGTGGGATGAGCGCTGGATCTACATGCAACACCGCTTCATGCAAAAAGGGCGCGTCTGCGTACTGGTCGTGGTGCGCGCTGGCTTCAAGGCCCAGAGCGGGCTTCTGGGGCCGTTTGATCTGGCCGAGGCCTTGGGCGTGGACAAGCGCTCGCCGACGCTGCCCACCTGGGTGATCGGCTGGAGCCGGCATTGCGATGCCGCCAGCAAAGCCTTGCGGGAAGAAGAAGAAAAGTTCGGTCTGCGCTGATTCGGCGGCATACTGGAGCAGTGAACGAGGCAGATACCTCGACCGGGAACAGGAGACACGCTGCATGACCACCGACCATCTTGCCCGCACCCCCAAGCCACCCTACTATGCGGTGATTTTCACCAGTGTTCGCACGCCCGGCGATGGCGGCTACGCCAGCATGGCAGACCGCATGGTCGAGCTGGCCGCAGAGCAACCAGGCTACCTTGGCATGGAGAGCGTACGCGACGCAGCCGGCGTGGGCATCACCGTCTCGTACTGGACCTCAGAACAGGCCATTGCGGACTGGAAGGCCAATGCCGAGCATGCTGCCGCGCGCGACACGGGACGAGAGCACTGGTACCAGGCCTTCGAGCTTCGCGTGGCGAGAGTCGAGCGCGCATACGGGTTCCTTCGCCCCAGCGGCCATACCGAGCACGCCCCTTGAGGCGCGCCGCTGTGAAAGCCGCTCAGGCCACTCAGGCGGCCAGGGCTTGAACCGGCGCTTCTTCTCCTGTGCCTCGCCCCTGCGCCAGACTGTCTGCAGCCTGCACGGCATCCTGGAAATGCGCCTGCGCTGGCTGCGTCAATGCATCGCCCACTTGCACTTCTGCCAGCATTTGCCCACCGGGATTCATCACCCCCACTTGCTCGCCGTCATGGCTCACCAGGAAGCGGTCGGCCTGCGCCATGCATGACCGGCGCGTGCACTCAGCCACCGTGGCCGCGCACACCTGGGCCACTTCAGGGCCTTTGAGGCCACGGGCGATCAAGGGGTCCGCCACCTGCTCGCTCGCGTTGACGAACACCTGCATCTGCTCGGGCGTGAGTGCGTCGCTGGCCAGGCGGGTATCCCCCTGGCTCGGCCCGGCTTCGCGCATGGCCACTTCCCAGGTCGAGAGCGTCTGGCCCTGGCGATCGAGCTCCCTGAACGTGGCCGGAGAGCCATCCCGTGCGTTGAGCTCGACCTGGATGTGCTTGCCGTCAGGGCTCCAATGATCGATTTCTGTCTGGCCATTGGGCCAGACACGGATGCGCTGGCGACTGTCATCCTCGCGCCTGAGATGGAAGAGGGCGGGGTCTTGCGGGTCACTGTTCTGGTCCTTGCGGACCTCGATCACCCTGGATGCACCAAGCTCCGCGAAGCGCTTGCGTGCCTCGTATGGCACCTCCGGAAACACCGTGTGACCTTTGGGGCGCACATAGCGGCCTTCGGTATCGATCCCCAGGCCAACACTGGTGCGAATGATCGACCCCATGGTGTGGTCCTTGCCCATGATGGCCCCGCCCACCAGCGTGCCTTCACCGCTAAGCAGGATGACGGTTTTCAGGAAGTCCGGCATTCTTGCCCCGGGCAGCATGTCATGACCCTGCCCGGTGAGCTCGCTCAGGTACTTTTGCTGGTGAAAACCGTCGTACCAATAGGTGGCGATGTCATTGGGCGTGCGCACATCGTGCACCTTGCGGTCAGAAGCCTTGTAGGCGGCCAACGCGGCGTCGAAGCCACCCACGTCTTTGAAATAGTCGCCCTCGATCGTGTCGCGTGCAATGGGCAGGCTGTTGTAGACGTAGGCATCGATGTTGTTCTTGAGCGCAAAGCTCTGAGCCATGCCACCGCCGAGACTGTGGCCAGTCGCGGCGAAGGTGTAGCCCTCGAAACGGGGGTCCTTGCTGATGGCGTCAAATGCCGCCTGCGCCTTGGCCTGGATCTGCGCAAATTCGGATGCCCCGGAATTGCCCAGATCGGACTTCCAGTTGCTCCAGGCATCCGAGCCTTTGAAGTCGAAGGAGATCTCTCGAGACGTTTCGTTGATGGACACCCTGAACATGTTCTCGAGTGTGGCGCTTTCATTGTGCTGGGTGTTCCAGCCCTCTTGCACTACCTTGGTCGGCTTCTCCGCGTTGTCGTACTGCGCAACTGGAAAGTCCTCTGGAAGATCTACACTCGGCTTCGCCCATCTCCAGCCGGCAGGGTACGCCGCCAACTCCTTCGCCTGCTCCTCGGTCTTGATGCTGGCTTCGTGTGGGTAGGCCCAATACGCCAGGCGCATGCCCGTCCAGGCATTCAATGGCTCCGAAAAGACCTCTGATTTGACGGTCACTCCCATATAACCTCCCTCCCTGTTCTTGTCCTACTTAAAGTCTGGAACCGGGACACCTCCGCGATCGCAATCCCGGTCAATGCGTTCCCATTCCTGTTGTCGCTGTGGGTCTTTCAGTAGTGTGCGGGTGTCATCTATGTTCCGGCGAAAGTACCCATCTCTGAACTTGGGCCAAATGAAGTTTGCGATCGAGTACTTCGCGATTTCAGGCGTCCCCAAATCCAGCACCAACCGCCGCGCATAACACTGCTGTTCAAGCAATGGCTTGAGCTCAGCCAGACCCGCTTCCCATTGCCCCAAGTTCTCTCTCGGCCCCTTGCTTTCCATCAGGCGCCCTGGTACTGGCTCGCTGGTGGCCTTCTGCAAAGCCAGGATGATCTTCGCATCCATCGACCCCTTGACCGCTGCGTCTCGGAACAACTGGGTGATCGCTTCCGGATCCCGCACATCTTTTATCCACCCGTCGGCATTGCCCATGGCGTAGTAATAGTCGCCCTGTGGGTCTCCTTTTGCGCGGAGAGATTCAATGTAGGCAGTGAGCTTGCCTTTCTGTTTCTCATAGTCCCTTTGCTGGCCCACCGATTCCACTTTGTTGGCCAGCGAGCCCACCGCCGTGCAACCGGCTTGCAGGTAGGCAGCCGCCAGCAGAGCCGAGGCCAGTACAGCAACACGGACGCAGGACGAGAAAAGTGAATCAGATGAGGTGTGAAAGGAACGCATGGACAGGAAGACCGTTGAACAACGCAACAATGCTAGCAGAAAGTACTCATTTCACCCTCGCAGCCCCCGCCGCCGCCCATCACGAACGCCAAAAAAAATACCCCGATGGAGGATGTCCATCGGGGCGGGTGGTTCGCTGGTGTGGAGCAGGTTCTGCTCAGCGCCAGAAGGCCTCAACCTTGCCTTTGAGTTTGATCATCAGCGGCTGGCCCTTGCGGTCCAGCGTCTTGGCCGAAGGCACACCGATCCAGCCTTCGCTCAGGCAATATTCTTCGACGTCGAAGCGCTCTTTGCCGTTGAATCGAATACCGATACCGCGTTCGATGACATCGCGGTTGAAATGAGGGCTCCTGGGATCGACAGACAGTCGGTCGGGCAGATCTGGTGCAGAGGAGGGGGTAGCAGGTGTTTCAGACATGGCGCTATTGTGCGCCATGGCCAGCGGTCCATGCACCCCCTCATCTCAGGGCCAGCGACTGCTGCTTCCATTGTGGGTCCGACCACCGGTTGAATTGTCCGAGTGCGTGCGGGTTGAATGCGGTGCGACGCGGACGCAAGGAATCCAGACTGACCACTTCGAAGCGACGCACGGTGCGGCCACCGGCAATGGCCTCTCGCGCCAGCAACATGGATTTGCCTCCTGGCACCCAGCCGGCAAACTCCGCATAGCCCACGCCAGGGTCATGGGGTGCCGGCGGCTGCACCAGCACCGTCCAGCCTTTGGGCGTTTTGCGGAACACCCACAGTTCACGCCAGCCATCCACTGGCTGGACCGAGACCACGAGGGCATTGCGCTCGCGATTCTGGCGCGCCGATGCCATCCACACCTGGCCCCAGGTGCATCGCTGAGCGAGCACTTTTGCTTTGCTGCCTGGCTGCTGCAGTTTCAGGCAGGTACGTCCGTCAGTCTTCGTCTCCAGGTGCAATGGCAACTCCGCAGGCGGCGCACCAGGCACCAGCGCCCACCGGACCGCATTGGTTCTCAAGGCTGCCAGCCTGGCCGCCTCCCGGTCGACCTCGTCCAGGCCATCGCGGCTGACGGCGGCAACCGCTGTCACGGCCACATCGGCGGCGGCCTGCGCGGCGGACCAGTCCCCACGTCTGGCCGCGGCATAGGAAAGCCGGCTCCACACATCTGCCCTGCGCGTGAGAAGGCGTTGTTGCCACGGCTGCGGCACGGCTTCAGGTGCCACCTTGAGCAAAACGTCCGCACGCTGTTGGTTCAGAGCCTCGCGCTCGCTGGCGGCGCCGGGTTGGGCCTGACACTCCGGCCGGGTCAAAGCCAGCGCGGCACGGGCACGTTGCGCCGGTGTGGCCGCTGCATGTGAAAGAAGGCGTCGGTTGACATCACCGTCATAGCAAAGACGGACACGACCGTCATGCTCGACCGAGCGAAAGCGCACACCGTGCCGTGCTGCCCCTTCCAGATGAGCCGTCACGCGAGACTGCTCACTGGCACGGATGCCGACGCCTTCATTGGCCCTGGCGGCGAGCCGGTCGGCCTGCCGGCCGATGGCGTCGAGCACGGCGGCCCCGTCGGTGCCATGCAGGTCGTGCGGGGGCAAGGCCTGGATGGTAGCGGCCGCAATGGACAGACCCAGGCTTTCCTCTCCGGGCTGGTCGCTCAGGTAATCGAGCAGGGTCAGCAAGCCGGCTGTCGCCCCCGGCCCGCTGCGCAGCTTCCAGACCTGATCGGATCGCACGTAGCCGCCTCGCTCTCTTGTGTGGCTCCAGACGCGCACGTAGTCGCCTCGCTGTCCGCGCAACTCGAGCAGGTCGCCCCGCCAGAGGACGGACAACCTGGCCTCGGCGCTGTCCGGGCCCGCCCGCAAGGGCACCAGATCGCGGGTGATCACGCCGACGTTTGCCGATGCCGGTATGGGGTTTGCTGTTGCAGTTGCAGATGCTGTTGGGGAAGTGCCGGATGCGGCCCGGGCGGAGCCCGAGCTTGCGATCAGCGCGAGGGCCAGTGCGCCTGCCAGCGCCACGGTCAGTGCAAGGTTCTTGAGCCATTTCACGTCATGCCTCCCGTCAATGTCCACCGTTGTGCACCACTTTCAGTGGCTGTCCCAGCAGGTTGTCGCCGATGAAGCCACCCCCTTGAGGTGGCGAGGCGATGATCACCTGCACCTTGTCACTCAAGCGGTCCGCCATGGTCTTCTGGATCAGCAAGGGGTGTCGCGTGATGATCTCGCCTTGCACAGCCATCTGCTCGGCCTCCACCTTGCCCAGGCTGGCCAGGCGGTAGGCTTCAGCATCGGCCAGTTTCTGGCGCGCTTCGGCCTCTGCCATGGCCTCGATTTTTCGGGCTTCGGCTTCGGCCTGGGCGCGCTTGATGCGCTTGACGCGTGCGGCTTCTGCTTCCAGTTTTCGCTGCTCGATCTGCCGTTGCTTGAACGGCAGCACATGCTTCATCGCCTCTTCTTTCGCCTTGGCAGCGATCACGCGCTCGCGTGCTGCAGCCTCGGCGGCGATCTCGCGCTGGGCCTTGTCTGCCGCAGCGAGCAATTTGCGCTCTTTGACCTGCTTGTCCCGCAGTTCAAGGGTGTAGCGCATCTTCTCTGCTTCCAGGCCTTGCGTCAGCAGCGCTTCCATGCCTCGCTTGTAGTCCGGTGGCAGGTCTATCTGGCCAATATGCAGCGACCGCAGCACCAGGCCCTCTTTGGACAGACGCTCGCCGATTTGCGCCGTCAGGGCCGCCTCGATGTTGTCGCGGTCGGTGGAGAATATCTCCCGGACCGTGTGACGGGAGATGAGCTTGTAGACCGTCGACTGCACCGCTGGCTCGACGATCTGACGATCGATTTCCGTGGGCAGGGACGCCAGTCGCTGGGCATCCATCTGGCCAAGGTCGAGCGCATAGCGCAGCTTCAGGTCGATGCCGATGGACAGGCCTTCGACCGACTGCGCCGGCGCCGGACCGTCTGCCCTGGAGAGCTCGCGGGCGGCCCATTGCGTGTCCTGGGTGGAATACACCTTGACCCGGTGTACGCCAGGCAGCACCCAGGCACTGCCGCTGCGCCAGATGGTGGCGCTGCCGGTCAGCAGGTTCGAGCGCACACCCACAAAACCCGGCTTGAGCTGTACCACTGGCGGACGCTGAACCATCACCCATCCCATGCCGCCCACCAGCGCAAACACCACCGTGGTTCTGGCCATGGAGCGCCAGGGCAAAACCGGCCAGCGCAGCGGAGGCCGGGCCGTCATGGTTTTTGGCGGCGCAGGTGGCCCCTGCATTTCCGGAGGGTTGCGGGCTTCGTTGCTGAGGTCCGGCAATGGCGCAGATGCAGCTTCGCGGCCCGTCAGGCGCCGCCAGAACCGCTGGATGGACGAAATCATGCTCATGGTCGTGTCGCTTTCTTGCAGTGACGTTGGGAATTGCCTCGCTGCCGGACAGACCTCCCTCCACCGGGCGACACCATCCATGCAGGCATGCCATTGATCGTCTACAGCAGAAGGGGAAGACTCAATGCCGCCATCAGGTCCTTTCGCTCACAACACCGGAAGAAACACTCACAGGGCGTCCGTGACGGGCGGCTGATAATGGACCAATGGAACGAATCGCCGTCATCGAAGACGACCAGCCGACCAGCGACCTGATTGCAGGGTGGATCAGGGCGGCCCGCCCCGACCTCACTGTCGATCAATGGCCCGACCGAGACAGCGCCGAAGCAGCACTGCAGCGAGAGCGGTATACCGCCGTGGTGCTGGACATCGAGCTCGGCCACGAGCGACACGCCGGTGTGGCAGTCATCAACACCATCAACAAGCTGCACCAGGGCACGCCGGTGCTGGTGGTCTCCGCCATGCCGGCGGCCATTTACCGGAGCATCATGAAAGCACTCGATGCCTGGGACTACCTGCAGAAAACCCACTTCGAAGAGGCAGAGTTCATCGAGACGTTTCTCGACATCCTGCGCTCTGCGCGGCAGAGGCGCGCGAACGAAGACCAGCAGGCAGAGAAGGACACCGACCACGCACTGCGTCTCGACCCCTTGTGGCAGCGCAATCCAACCTGGCGAGGAGAACGCATCAACCTGCCGCTCACGGCTCAGCGCATTCTGGCGACGCTGGCGCAGCGAAAAGGGGAGGTGGTGAGCTATGAGGAGCTGTTTGAGGTGGTCAAAAGCGGGCGCAACCGCGACAACGTGCGAAAGCATGTGAGCACGATTCGCGAGGCGTTCCGCGAAGTGGACCCAGACTTCAACGGGATTGAGAACGTTCCGATGCGAGGGTTTCGATGGGGTGGGTAGAGGTAGCACCCCCTGCGCCGCTGCGCGGCTTCCCCCTCTCTCACCTACGGTGGGAGGGGGACGCTCCCTTGGACCGGCAAAGCCGGATCTTCGGGAGCCTGGTGGTTTGGCGTTTCTTCGCTCGGCGCGGATCGGGATATTGGGGCACACGCCCTGCGGCGTTTTGCGGCTTCCCTCTCTCTCGCCATTGGCGGGAGGGGGACGCTCCCTTGGACCGGCAAAGCCGGATCTTCGGGAGCTTGGAGAAGAGGTGTTGGCGCTCGGAGAGGGCGGATTGGCGGGTTTTCTCGGTGTTGACTGATCGCGCATGAAGCTTGGGCCACTCGATCTGCCTTCTTTGCCGGCGCCGCGTTTGCGGCTGGCGGCGTTTCGGCGTCGGCTGGTGTTTCATGGGGCGTTCTTGTTGCTGGCGGCGGCGACGGTGGTGTTGGCGGTGACGCTGTTGGCGGAGGAGCGGCAGCGCAGTCGGGACCGATATGAGGCGGCGTTTCGGCAGCGGCTGAACAACATGAGCGCGCAGTTGCGGCATCCCACTGGCCAGCTGGCGCTGCTCAACGCCGATGCGCCGTTCAGTGTCGATGACGGGATCAGTCCGGTGGTGTTGCCGTTTGCCGGTCTGGACTTTGGCGATCCGTTCAAGGCTCGGCAGGCGGTGGAGATGAGCGGTTGTGCTGTGCAATGGCCGGACGGACAGCAGCTTTGTGTGGCGGTGGGGCGGCGTGCCTACGCAGGCGCCTTCGTCTACGCGGTGGCCGACCTGATGCTGCCGCCGGCGGTGGCGCGCACCCGGGGGCAGACGGATCTGGCCCATGTGAGCCGGGCTCGCATAGACGTGACGCTGGAAGGCGAGCACATGCAATGGATGGCGCCATTCGAGGCCGGACGGGGCGTGCGTTTCGACGAGACCAGCCGCGGCATTCGTGGCCGCCTGACCGGTTTTGCGGCGGACAGCGACACGCTCGACCGGCTGGCAAGGCCAGAGCGCGACTTCGGGGGCTGGCTCTGGCAGGACTCGGTGTGTGCAGACCCCAATGCGAGTCTGCCGGCATGCGACAGGCGCTCACTGGTCTCGGTTCGCCTGCCTGTCGATGCCTGGCGTGACCAGGTCTACCGCTCGCGTGGCAAGCAGTGGCCACCCGAGAACCTCTATGCCATGCGGGTGCGGCTGCGCTGGATGGGCACTGCAGGCGCACCGGACGATGTGATTTTTGACAGCCAGAACACCGACGCACTCCGTCCTTTTGCGCTGGCGCAGCTGGGCGAGGCATTGCTCAAAGGCGAGCAGTTGCGGATCGACCGACTGGTGGGGGAGCGGGCACAGACGATCAGCACGATCGGCGCGCCAGAGGCACCGACCGAAAGTGCGTCACGCTGGATCAGGCGCCTTGTCCGGCGCCTGCCTCTGGACGAGGGCAGGCCCACCGACAACGCGCTTCGGGCCGAGGAAGAGGTGATCACGCCAGCGGGTCGGTACGCTCTCTCGCTCAGTGGCGACCTGGGCACGGTAGACGAGCAGGTGAGCGCCAGCGCGACCCGCATGAGCGGCTATGTGGGTGCCATGCTGGCTGCGATCGCGCTGACCTGGCTGCTCATCGAAGTCGGGCTCATGCGGCGCATCACCTCTCTGACTCGCCGCGCCGCTGCGCTGCGTTACAACATGCAGGACCCACAGGTCGACCGGCGTCTGGGTGCTCTCGATGTGAGCGACCTGGGCGGCAGGGATGAGCTGGGCATTCTGGCCAACACGCTGGCCACACTGCTCGAACGCGTGAAAGAAGGCGTGCGGCGCGAGCACATCCGGGCCGAACAGGAGCGCGACATGTGGCACGCGGTGGGCCACGAGATCATGTCGCCGCTGCAGTCGCTGATGGTCTTGCATGGAGACGCCTCGGACCCGAGCCACCGCTATGTTCAGCGCATGCAGCAGGCGGTGCGCGTGCTCTATGGCACGGCCTCGCCCAGCGATGCGATTTCAGCTGCGCCGCTCGAGCTGCAGGCGCTGGATCTGGCCGCATTCCTGTCTTCTGTCGCCAACCATGCCCCCGACGCCGGCATTGGGCAGGTGGTCTACGAAGGGCCGGGCGAGGGTGTCTGGGTCACGGCAGACGAGCACTCGCTCGAAGACGTCATTGCCCATGTGTTGCGCAATGCCGATCGCTATCGCCACCAGGACACGCTCATCCACATCGGGCTCGGCACGGATGGAAAGCTCGCTTCGGTGATGATTCGGAACCAGGGTCCGGCCATTGCCGAAGAGCAACTCGATCGCATCTTCGAGTATGGCGTGTCGGACCAGAACGCCGCCGCTTTCTCTGCTCAGGCCTCTGCTGCGGCTGAGCGACGTGGCCAGGGCCTGTATGTGGCGCGCACCTACCTGGCCAAGATGGGTGGCAGCATTCGTGCGGAGAACCGGGACGACGGGGTGCAGTTCTGCCTCGAGCTGCCTTTGCGTCCACCCGCCCGCGAATGACGCCCATCTGGCGACTTGACTATGATTCATGCCATGACACAACGCATGGCCGTGATCGACTTTGAAACCACCGGCATGTCGCCGGCCTACGGCGACCGAGCCACCGAGGTGGCCATCGTGATGACGGAGGAGGGGCAGGTCGTTGACCGTTTTCAGAGCCTGATGAATGCTGGCGTGCCCATTCCCCCATTCATCGAATCGCTTACCGGCATCAGCAACGCCATGCTGGCGGATGCGCCGACGCCGGCGGAGGCAATGCGTGCCGCTGCCGAGTTCGTGGGCGACGCACCCATGGTGGCCCACAATGCCTCCTTTGACCGGCGCTTCTGGCATGGCGAGCTCGCCCTGGCCGGCCTGAACGCGACCCAGCCGTTTGCGTGCACGGTGCTGCTCTCGCGCCGTCTTTTCCCGGAAGCCACCAGCCACAAGCTCAGTGCCCTGGCCGGGTGGCTACACATCGAACGCTCCGGTCAGGCCCACCGGGCGCTGTCGGACGCCGAGGTCACCGCCGAACTCCTGCTGCGCCTGCAGTCAGCCTTGCGGGAGCGGCATGGCATCGCCAACCCGGATCACGATTTCCTGATGCGACTGCAGGCCTGCTCCAAGGCGGGCCTGCCCAAGTTCATCGCTCGTTGCCTTGCATCGCAATGCGCCGAGGCCAAGGACACCACGACTGCGACTCATCAATGAGAGTTGGTGTTCACTTTTCTTTATCGCCATACAGCGATTCATATTTGGCGCCAGCCTCCGTTTGAATATCCCTACGCCTTGTCATCTTTGTACGCGCTTTATTACCTCAAGCGCGTACATTCGACCGAGAATGTTGCAGTGCAATATGACTCCATTGCCAAGGCGCTCCATCAGCACCCTTGTCCCCACGTCTACCCATGACCGCATCAACCGCCCCTTCCACTGACGACACCACCCGCATCGACGATCTGCGCATTGGCGCTGTACGCCCACTGGTCACCCCAGCCCTGCTCGAAGAGCAGATCGCGGCGCCCGAGGCTGCCCAGCAGCTCGTGGCCAGCAGTCGCCAGGCCATTGCCAAAGTGCTCGCAGGCCAGGACGACAGGCTCATCGTGGTGGTGGGGCCTTGCTCGATTCATGACCATGATCAGGCGATCGAATATGCCCAGCGCCTCAAGCCGGTGGCCGATAGGCTGAGCCGGGACTTGCTGGTGGCCATGCGCGTGTACTTCGAGAAGCCCCGAACAACTGTGGGGTGGAAGGGCTACATCAACGACCCGCACCTGGATGGCAGCTTTGCCATCAACGAAGGTCTGTCGATGGCCCGACGCCTGCTGATCGATGTCCTTGGCGTTGGCCTGCCCGTCGCCACCGAGTTTCTCGACCTGTTGTCGCCCCAGTTCACCGCCGAGCTGGTCAGCTGGGGCGCCATCGGGGCGCGCACCACCGAAAGCCAGAGCCACCGGCAGCTGGCCAGTGGCCTGTCCTGCCCGGTGGGCTTCAAGAACGGTACCGATGGCGGCGTCAAGGTCGCTGTGGACGCCATGGTCGCGGCGCGCTCACAACACGCCTTCATGGGCATGACCAAGATGGGGCAGGCAGCGATTTTCGAGACCCGCGGCAACCAGGACTGCCACGTCATCCTGCGCGGCGGCAAGACCCCCAACTTCGACAAGGCCCATGTGGATGCCGCCTGCGAACTGCTCAAGGGCGCCGGCCTGCGCGAGCAGGTCATGATCGATCTGTCGCACGCCAACAGCAGCAAACAGCACCGCAAGCAGATTGAAGTGGCTCAGGCCGTCGGAGAACAGATTGCCGCTGGCGACCGGCGTATCACTGGCGTCATGATCGAAAGCCATCTGCATGAAGGCCGGCAGGATCTGGTCGAGGGCCAGCCATTGCAGCCTGGTGTGAGCATCACTGATGCCTGCATCAGTTTTGAACAGACCCTGCCCGTGCTGGAGAGCCTGGCGCAGGCAGTCGCCACGCGACGATCGTAAGCGAGATGCGATGGCGGTGAAGTTGCTCCCCTGGCGTCACCGCCCTGTGGTCAGTCTGGCGCTGCAGGGGGGCGGTGCGCACGGCGCCTTCACCTGGGGCGTGCTCGACGCCTTGCTCGAGAGCAAGCAGGTGCGCCTCGATGGTGTCAGCGGCGCCAGTGCAGGTGCCATGAATGCTGTGGTCCTGGCCCATGGTCTGATGGCCGGTGGCCCTGACGGCGCGCGCGACGCCTTGCGAAGGTTCTGGAGCGCAGTGGCTGACGTGACCCCGTTTGAGGTAGCGCGACCCACACTCGACGGCAAGAGCATGCATCTGGTGCCGGCCATGCGCATGATGCTGCAGTGGTCGCACTACTTCTCGCCACAACAACTCAACCCCTTTGACTTCAACCCCCTGCGCAAGATCCTCGACGATCAGGTGGATTTCGCCGAGTTGAAAGCCCGCAGCCCGGTGAAGCTGTTCATCGCGACCACCCATGTCAAGACCGGCAAGCTGCGCCTGTTCCGCACCCATGAGCTTTCCGTTGACGCCATGCTGGCTTCTGCCTGTTTGCCAAGCATGCACCACACGGTGGAGATCGATGGTGAAGCCTACTGGGACGGTGGCTACGCCGCCAACCCTGCGGTGTTCCCCCTGTTCCACGAATGCAAGGCGCGTGACCTTCTGCTCGTCATGCTTGCGCCACTGGAGCACACCGACACGCCGCTGTCTGCGCGCGACATCCAGGCACGCACCATGGAGATCGCCTTCAACGCCACCTTCCTGCGCGAGATGCGCATGTACGCGCATCTGCAGGAAGGGGCCCGCGACCTGCCCTGGTTCCGGCGAGGCGCGCTGGAGCACCGGCTGGTGAACACGCGCTTTCACATCATCGAAGCCAGCGAAGTCACCAGCGAACTCGATACCCAGAGCAAGGCCGCAGCGAGCATGCGCTTTTTCGAGATGCTGTTCAGCCAGGGGCGTCAGCACGCCAAAGCATGGCTGCGCAAACACCGTCAATCCCTGGGCGAGCACAGCAGCGTGGACCTGGGCGCCCTGTTTTACTGAGGCTAGCTGGCTGACAGCTCACGATTGGATGCTGTGGCCACCATCACCGCACACAGGGTCTCTTCCCCCATGGCATTGACTGCAAAGACATCTGCAGCGCACACGGTCTGGGAACGTCTGATGGAGATCACCCGTCCGCGGGCTCTGAGCACTCGGCCCACCGCCGGCGCCACCAGCTTGAGTGTGGTGTCCGACGTGGCATTGACCCAGCCCTGCGGAAGCGTTGTTGCAGCAGCGGACACCGCGGCGAAATCGGCAATCGCGTACACAGGTGTGGCCTGGAGCATGCCGGGCGCGCAAGTGAGTTCATCCTGGTAAGGTAGTTCCAGTTCGGCATGACCGGCGTCCAGTTGTCGAACGCGCAAGCCGAGCGAACGAGCCATCGGCATGGCTTCCACAGCAGAACGAACTGCGGCCAGCTGCTCTGCAGAGGTCATGGTTTGCTCGGGTGTTGAATGGGTATCCATGGGGTAATGGCTCCTTTGACGACGGGTTAACGGACAGGAGATGAGCTCTCCCGGCACGGGGAGGCGGCTTCAACGCTGTTTCTTGCGACTTGCGGGCCATGGCTTGCGCGAAGAGCCGCGATTCGGGGCACCTGAGGCTTGCCGGTTTAGCCACTGCGCGTGATCGATCAGCTTCTGTCGTTGTGCAGACAGCGTGGCAATCTGCTCATCCACCACCTTCTGCTGCTTCTCCAGCATCTCGACCATGTCTGCCACCGACAGGCCGCCCTGCCGATACAGGGGCAGCACCTGCGCAATCGCTGCCAAGGAGAAGCCGACATCGCGAGACATGGCAATGAATACGCCCTCGCGGACCTGTGCAGGTGCATAGTCGCGCCAACCGTTGGAAAGGCGGGCAGGTACCAGCAGCCCCATCGCCTCGTAGTGCCGAAGCGCATGCACCGACAATCGCGTGGCATCGGCAAAGGTCTGAATCTTCATGCTCGCCAAGTTAGCAAGCTTCGTCCTGCCCGAGGTTTGCAAACCGGTCGCGCCGGCGACAGGACTTGTGCGGCTCTTCGGCCAAATCAAGGTGTCCAGCCATGAAAAAAGGGACCCCGGAAGAGGCCCCTTTTCGAATGCGTGCGGCTGATCTCAGCGGCGATTGCCACCACCGGCCGGGCCAGGGCCACGACGCTCGAGGTGACGGAAATTGATGCGACCTTTGGTCAGGTCGTAAGGCGAGAGCTCCAGCGAGACACGGTCGCCCGCGAGGATACGGATGCGGTGTTTTTTCATCTTGCCTGCAGAATAGGCAATCAGTTGGTGACCGTTGTCCAGAGTCACGCGGAAACGCGTGTCAGGCAACACTTCGTCCACCACTCCCATCATGTCAATCAGTTCTTCCTTGGCCATGTTCTATGGTTCCTTTCGTGGCGATGGGTTAGCGAGCCAGGTCGAATCCGTCAGCCAGCGCATCATGTCCCACATTCATGACATGCACTGACGTCTCGGCCGCGCTTGGCGCAGCCGGCCCGGACACATCGCGCCCAACATTCGTGGGTGCGACGCTCGACCCTCGACGCAATCAACAAAATTCCAGCAACCAATGACCGGTCGGAGGGTCTTTGGTCCCCCCGGGTAGCGGGGGATGGTGTGTGGATCGGTGACATGGCACTGTCTCAGCCGACTGTCGACGGCGCTCTGGCGCCGGGACCCAACACAATCGATTTCAGAGGCTAGCGAACACGTCTGGCAGGCACGTGACGCTCAGGCCAAGCCGATCACAGAAGTTGTCTGCGGAAGCGGGCAGATGGTTTCATATGCCTGCAACTTGGAAACGCTTGGCGGTCAATCAGCAATTTTACCACGTTGCACAATTTTTGACCAGTGCAACGACTGCTTGAGCATTCACCGCGGGAACGCGCTCAGATCAGTCTTCGTCCAGGTACAGCCAGCCCTGCTCCACACATTGCGCCAGCAGCGCTGCGTAATCGGTACACACCCACATCTGGTCCGGATGGTCGTGGAAGCCCAGCATGGGGTTCTGTCCGTCGCGAACTTCAAAATCCCGCACGTCCAGAATGTTGCGCTGTGTCAGTGGCCCGGATTCGGAGAAGTCGGTTGTCGGCCGGCCATTGAGCAGCACCACTGGCTGCCTGGCATGCTCGATGGCGCACAAGGCAATCTGGCGGTAGTTCTTCGGCTGGACGGTGATCGTGTTGGTCTTCATCGGTATGTGACGGCGGCATCAGCGGCCCGGTACAGGATCGAGACCGACCGTAACTGGCCGCACCGTCGCTGAGCGATCATTCTGCCCACTGCCGCTCTACCTGACAAACCGGGTGTTGCGTTCAGGAACGCGCGCCGACGCAGCCGACTCCACAGCCGACAGACGGCCTGGCAACGTCAAGCGAGTCAGTCATCGCTGTGGTCGCGGTCATGCGAGCTGCGCCAGATCGATCGCACCAGCCAGATGCCGCCAATCACCGCGCCGGAGAAGCCCAGAAAACCGAATGCCGGAAGGCCGAACATGGTGGGGCCCCCTTGCACGGTCATGACGATGGACGAGCCGATGATGAGGGCAGCAATGATGAGCGCCATGGCCAGCCGATTGGCGGCGCGGCTGATCTGGTTGCCCACGCGTCTCAGGTGCACCAGCTCAAGTCCGACATGGACCCGACCACGCCGCGCATTGCGCAGCAGGCGAGAGACATCGTGCGGAAGCTGCTCTGCCACCACCAGGGCACGGCGCAGCGTCTTCCAGGTGCGCTTGCCCAGCGTGGAGGGCTGGTAGCGCGAGCGCACCACCTGTTTGAGCAAGGGCATGGCCTCACTCGTCATGTGAAACTCTGGCTCCAGCGCACGCCCCATGCCTTCGAGCGTGATGAAAGCCTTGATGAGCAGGGCCAGGTCGGACGGCAGTGCCAGCTTGTGTTCGCGCAGAATGGCCGTCACATCGCTGAGCATGTGGCCCAGGCTGAGTTTGGCCAGCGGCACGCCATGGTACTGGTCGACGAAGGTCTCGATCTCGCTTTCCAGCAAGGCAAAGTTGACATTGTGATCGTCACCTGTCCAGTCGAGCAGGATGTCCACCACCGAGGAGGCATCGCGTTCGACCAGGCCGAGCAGCAAGGTGAGCAACTCGTCGCGCCGGCGCTGTGACAGGCTGCCCACCATGCCGAAGTCGATGAAGGCGATGCGGTTGCCATCCAGATAGAACACATTGCCCGGATGCGGATCGGCATGGAACACGCCGTCTTGCACAATCATCTTGAGCACGGCCTGTGAGCCACGCTGGGCAAGCAGGCGGCGATCGAGTCCCCTGGCATCAATGGCGTCGAGATCGTGACCCAGGATGCCGTCGATGCGGTCCTGCACATTGACGCGCTCACGCGTGTACTGCCAGTGCACCTTGGGCACCACGATCCAGGGCAGGGGTTGCATGTTGACAGCAATGCGTTCGGCGTTGCGGCATTCACTGGCCAGGTCCAGCTCGCGCCGGAGCGACCGTGCCAGCTCGCGCACCAGCTGCTGCGGCTGGTACGGCTTGTATTGCGGCATTTCCTCTTCAATCACACTCGCCAGACGCTCGAGCAAACGCAGGTCGGCATCGATCACGTCGGCAATGCCGGGGCGGCGAACCTTCACCACCACTTCGGTGCCATCCTTGAGCTGAGCGCCATGGACTTGCGCAATCGAGGCAGCCGCCAGCGGTTCATGGTCAAACCGTGCAAAGACCGTCTCCGGCTCACCGCCCAGGTCTTCCCTGAGCTGTTCGCGCAATTGCTCGAGCGGCACTGGGGGCACATGGCTGTGCAGCTTCTCAAATTCGGCGATCCACTCAGGGCCGAAGAGATCGGCACGGCCGGCCAGAATCTGGCCGAACTTCACAAAGGTAGGACCCAGCTCTTCAATGGCCAGACGCACCTGCACGGGGGGTTCAAGCCTGGCGAGATCGGCCGCGTGGTCCCATTTGATGACGTGGCCGGCGCGCTCGAGCTGGTCCACCAGACCCAGGCGACGAACGCTGTCGCCAAAGCCGTGGCGGATCAGGACGCCCAGAATGGTGTTGAGGCGGCCCATGTCACGGGCGGCACCCAGGGTTTCGATCAGCATGGGCGCATCATAGCCCGCGCCGTTCAGGGCCGAAAGCGCGGCTGCACAACGCTGAGACGGGTCTCAGAAGCTGCGCAATTCCAGCTCGGCCAGGCGCTCGTGAAACACCTTGGGAATGAGCGCAGGGCGACGCGCCTCAGGATCGATGAAGACGATGCCCACCTTGCCGCGAGCCACTTCGCGGGCGGTGTCCAGGCAATCCATGGAATACACCAGATCGAATCCGTAGCGGTTGAAATCATCGGGCACCATGCGCACCCGCATGGTCTCACCATGAAAGCCTTCGGACTTGTACTGAGCGACGATGTCCCCCACCACAATCGCCAGCCCTTCCACGCTCGACTCACGCCAGCCCAGTGCCTTGAAGAATCGCACCCGTGCTTCCGAGACCAGCGTCAGCAACTGCGCATTGTCCAGGTGGCCGCCCTGGTTCACATGGCTGATGTAGATCTGGATGTCGGTGGAGAAAACGTATTGCTCAGGGAGCGTGAACTGGATGCGGGACATGACTTGAGGTGGTACACAAACAATTCCGGGCGCGACCGCGATCTGCACGGTGGCGCCCGGCGGCCGCGCCGCTGATTCAGCGACACGGCATAGGCTGGATCATCAAGGAGGCCGGATCGCTCAGGCCCGGTCCGGCAACTCTATCTTGACCTCGAGCACTTCCAGATCGTCCTGGCGGTCGAGCTGGACCTTGATGTCGTCGGGGTTGATCTTGATGTACTTGCCGATCACGGCAACCAGCTCTTTTTGCAACGCTGGCAGATAGTCGGGCTCGGCTGCACCACGCCCGGCACGCTCATGCGCCAGGATGATTTGCAACCGCTCCTTCGCGACGCTGGCCGTCTTCTTTTTCTCGCCCAGCAGAAAGCCGAGAAGTGACATGGTTTACTTCCCCCCGAACAGGCGCTTGAGCAGTCCTGGTTTTTGTGAATCGATGAAGCGCAAGGGCTTGTCGGCACCGAGGAAGCGGTCAATCACGTCGGTGTAGGCTTCGGCAACGTCGGTGCCCTTGAGCATGATGGCGGGCGAGCCCTGGTTGGACGCCGACAGCACGTCCTGGCTTTCAGGGATCACGCCGATCAGGTCGATGCGCAGAATGTCCTTGATGTCTTCCAGACCCAGCATCTGGCCATCGGCCACACGATTGGGGTTGTAGCGGGTGATCAGCAGGTGCTCCTTGATGGGCTCCTTGCCTTCCATTGCGCGCTTGGTCTTGCTGCCCAGCATGCCGAGGATGCCGAGGATGCGGTCGGAGTCGCGCACGCTGGAGACTTCGGGGTTGGTCACCACCAGCGCTTCGTCGGCGAAGTGCATGGCCATGAGTGCACCGGTTTCGATGCCGGCTGGCGAATCGCAGACGATGTAGTCAAAGCCCATGTCGGCCAGATCCTTGAGGACCTTCTCCACGCCTTCTTGCGTGAGGGCGTCCTTGTCGCGCGTCTGGCTGGCAGCGAGCACGTAGAGATTCTCGACCTGCTTGTCACGGATGAGGGCCTGATTGAGGTTGGCTTCGCCCTGGATGACGTTGATGAAGTCATAGACCACGCGGCGCTCGCAGCCCATGATCAGGTCCAGGTTGCGCAGGCCGACGTCGAAATCGATCACGGCAGTTTTGTGACCGCGCAGGGCCAGACCGGTGGAAAAGCTGGCGCTGGTCGTGGTCTTGCCCACACCGCCTTTGCCCGAGGTGACGACAACGATCTTGGTCATGTGATGCGTTCCTGTGCAGATATCTTGAAGATGAATGGATTGAGAAGAAGGAAAAGGGATTCCGGATCTGGCAGCGGACTGCAGAACCTCTAGTGTCAGGGATTCAGGGGCTGGATCACAAGATGGTCACCTGAGTCATTGCATTCAAGCCGAACTTGCGCGGTCTTGCCCTGTACATCGTCGGGCAAGGGAGTTTCGCTGGTGCGGTAGATGCCGGCGATCGAAATCAGTTCGGGAGACATGGTCAGTGCGAATATCCGTGCGTCGGTATCGCCGCGGGCGCCAGCAATGGCCCGACCGCGAAGCGGCGCATAAACGTGAATGTGTCCGTCGGCAATGATCTCGGCACCCGGGTTGACCATGGCCATGACCACCAGATCCCGCCCACGGGCATAGACTTGCTGTCCAGAGCGCAACGGCTTGTCGATGACCATCGCGCCTTGAGGTGTCTCTGGCACATCCACAGCCATTTCGGGTTCAGGATCAGGCGCAGCGGGTGCCGGCGTTTGCGGGGCAGGCTCCGGCTCCTGGATTCTGGGTGTATGAACACGCACATCGTCAGATGCGAGCAAACCCAAGGCCACGGCCGCAGCGGTCTGCGATTCGTTTCCGCCCTTGACCGCGATGGGCCGAAGGCGAAAACCCTCAAGCAAAGCCACCAAGGCAGCAAAATCCACGCTTTGGTCGGCAACCTGATCGTCGGCCTGCATCGGGCGCAGGTCGATCACAAGCGGATCGTTGTCAAAGAAGTCGGGAATGTCACCGAATCGCTGCTTGAGCTCTTCGGTGAGCTGTTCGAGGTCGGGGGACTTGAGCAGCAAGGCCACCAGGGGCAGGTTGGCGCTCTTGATCTCGAAAGTGGTCGGCGCGCTGGCGCTGAGAATGGTGGACATGGGCTTTCAATGCAACCACAACACCGGCGCCGGCTCACCCGAGCGCAAGTATTGAACCCGACGCAGTTTACCAGCCGGGCAGCCTGTACCGGCAGCCTGCCGGTGTCCCGGTGTGAATCCTGTCAGAACACGTTAAGTCCGGGCTGACGGATGACAAGGCACCGGGGCTGTCACAACGCTAAGCTGGGGGCCATGACCACACCCACGCCCTTGCTCTGGCTGAAGATGACCCGGCCGCCGTTTTTACTGCTGACCGTGGTGGCCTGCATCCTGGGCACGTCCACAGCGGCAGCGTGTGGATGTGGCCTGGACACGGGGCTGGCCATTGCCACGACGGTTCTGGCAGTCATGGCCCATGCCGCCGGCAATGTGCTCAACGACTTCCACGACGCCCGCAATGGCGCAGATGCCGCCAATCGAGATGCCATTCGCCCATTCACTGGCGGGGCCCATCTGATCCAGACCGGTGCCGTGTCCGAAAAGGAAACCCGGGATCTGGCGCTGGTCCTGCTGGTGGTACTGATCGCGGGCGGCCTCTGGCTGGTGAGCCAGACTGGCGGCGGGGTGTTCTGGCTGGGGCTGGCCGGCGTCGTGCTGGCCTGGGCTTATTCTGCGCCGCCACTCAAACTCATGAGTCGGGGCGCGGGCGAGTTGACCATCGCATTGGTATGGTTCATGGTGATAGTGGGTGCTGACTATGTACAAAGGCGCCAGTTTTTTGTGATTCCCGCCAGTGCCGGCTTCAGCTTTGGTTTGCTGGCCGCAGCGTTGTTGCTCATCAACAGTTTTCCCGATGCAAAGGCCGACGGCAATGTCGGCAAGCGAACCACGGTGGTTCGCCTGGGACCTGAGCTCAGTGCGGTGCTGTACCTGGCGCTGGTGACAGTTGCCCATGGCTGGCTGGCCCTGAGTGCCTGGTGGCAGATTCCGCCACTGCAGGCTTTGTGGGGACTCGCATCGGCACCCCTGTCGCTGGCAGCGGCCTTCTGGCTGCTGCGCCATCGCCGGCAACCGTCACGCCTCAGACCTGCACTGGTGCTGACTGTCGCTGCGGCCCTCGTCCATGGCTTGGCCATGAGCTGGGGATTCTGGCAGCTGGCCACGCAACATTGAGACATGGATACCGAAGAAGACACCTGTGCAGATCCGGAGGCAAAAAGCGGTCTTGAACAAACTTGTGGAGAACTTTGGCACAAGCCTTCAGTTGTCCACAGGCAGGTGGATGGACTTGGCTTTGTCCCCAAAACCGGACGCAGTCTTCACGGGCTCTCTCAACAGTGTTTTACGCAGGCCAAGTCTTTGATATCAAAAGAAAAAGGCGGCTTGTCCACAGACATTGGCCGCCTTCTACTATTCCTACTAATTTAAAAAATAGATTCAGGAGGAATACAAGGGATAACGTTGCAACGGTCTTCCAGGAGCTGAACCTGGTTCAGAAGTTACTGGTGAATCAACATGAGAACCCATCTGCAAGGCTTCATAACGGATGGGTCACCAGCTTGAAGTCCGGATCCTCGGGGAAAGGTTTGACCTCAAAGCCCAGACTGCGCATGAGCTTGAGCATGCCGGGGTTGTTGGCCAGTACCAATCCGTCAATCTCGTCCAGTCCCTTGTCTCGCGCTTCTTCCATGATGCTGAGCATCAGACGCGAGCCAATGCCTTTGCCACTGAAGTCGTCCGCCACAACCAGTGAGAACTCGCAACTGGTCTTGTCGGGGTTGGTGATGTAGCGTGAGACACCAATGATGCGCTCGGTCTCGGTACCACCGGGCTGACGATCCTTGTGAACGGCCACCAGGGCCATCTCGCTGTCGTAGTCGATCAGGGTGAGCTTGGAGAGCATGACAGGCGGCAGCTCGGTCATGGCGGAGACAAAGCGGAAGTAGCGGCTCTCAGGCGAGAGGCTGGCCACCAGGTCTTGCAGCATCTGGGCATCGTCGGGGTGAATCGGCCGGATCGTGTATTCCCCGCCGCCACGCATGGGCCACGTCTGCTCATAGCGGGCCGGGTAGGGCAGGATGGCCAGGTGGCCATAGTCGTGGGCCGAGGCCGGCGTCTGGTCGATCACGATGCGGGCATCCACGGCCACGGCTCCCTGGTCGTCCACGATGATGGGGTTGATGTCCATCTCGCGCAGCTGGGGCAGCTCGCAGACCATCTCCGAGACACGCAGCAAGACCTTCTCCACCGCCTCCCGGTCGACGGCCGGGGCTCCCCGCCAGTCACCCAGGGTCTCAGACGCACGAGAACGGTCCATGAGCTGCCGGGCGAGGTACTGGTTGAGGGGGGGTAGCTCCATGGCCTGATCGTTGATCAGCTCGATCATGGTGCCGCCGGTGCCGAAAGCGATCACCGGACCGAAGGGATCATCGGTCTTCAGGCCAATGTAGAGCTCGCGCCCACGTCGGCTTCGCACCATTTTCTGGATCGTGATGCCGTTGATGCGGGCATTGGGTTCCAGGCGTTTGACGTTTTCGATCATGGCCTGGTAGACGTCACGTACGCTGGTGGCGTTCATGACGTTGAGCGCCACACCGTTGACATCTGATTTGTGGCTGATGTCGGGCGAATCGATCTTCAGTGCCACCGGGTAGCCCAGTTGGGTGGCGATCATCATCGCCTCGTTGGGCGTGCGTGCCAGAATGGTCTGGGTGACCGGGACATGGAACGCAGACAGAAGCGCTTTGGATTCCATCTCGGTGAGTACCTTGCGGCGCTCTGAGAGCACGTTCTCGATGATCAGGCGAGCACCTTCGATGTCCGGCGTTTCCAGCTGAGACAGCGGCGGTGGCGTCTGCTGCAGCAAGAGCTGGTTCTGGTAGAAGCTGGCGATGTTGCCAAAGGCGCCCACAGCGGCCTCAGGCGTGCGAAAGCTCGGGATCTGGGCCTTGCCCAGCACCTCGCGGGCTTGGCCCACGGTGGCGTCGCCCATCCAGCAGCACAGCAAGGGCTTGCCGGATTTGCGTGCCACTTCCGCAATGGCTTCGGCCACCTCATGAGGCTCTGTACCCGCCTTGGGCGAATAGATGGCCAGCATGCCGTCGATATCGCTCTGGTGGCCTACTGTGTCGATGGCTTTGCGGTAGTGCTCGCCAGTGGCATCTTCTGACAGATCCACCAGGTCGGAGAGAGAAGCCAGCGGCGGCAACTCGGCTTTGAGGGCTTGCTGGTTCTGCTCGGAGAGCTTGCCCATTTGCAGGCCGATCTCATTGGCCCAGTCGGCTGCCAGCACGCCAGGCCCACCGCCGTTGGTGATGATGGAAAGACGCTTGCCCACAGGGCGGTAGCGGGCAGCCAGGCATTTGGCCGCAGAGAATAGCTGGACGAAGGAGTCGACCCGGACAGCACCGGCTCTGCGCAGTGCGGCATCAAACACATCGTCGCTGCCCACAATAGCGCCGCTGTGGGTCTGCGCAGCTTCATTGCCTGCGGGGCGCCGGCCGGATTTGAGCACCACCACGGGTTTGACGCTTGCCGCAGCACGCAAGGCGCTCATGAAGGCGCGTGAGTTGGAAATGCCTTCCAGATACACGACGATGCTGTGGGTCTGGGCATCGGTGGCCAGGAAATCAAGCACCTGCGCAATCCGGATGGCCGTGTTGGGACCGAGTGAGATAACAGTGGAGAACCCGACGTTGTTCTGGTGCGCCCAGTCCAGCATGGATGAGGTGAGTGCGCCCGACTGCGATACCAGTGCGAGTGAACCCGGTGCCGAGAGCTGGCCCGTCACGCTGGCATTGAGTCCGAGCCGGGGGCGTTGCATGCCCAGGCTGTTCGGACCCACGAGCTGCATGCCATGGCGCTTGGCCACTTTGTGCATGCGGGCGGCAGTTTCGGCACTGGTGCCATGTCCGATCACCATGGCAGCCTTGCACTTGATGCGGCCAGCCACTTCCAGTGCGTCTATGGCCTGGTCTTCAGGCAAGGCAATGATGGCCAGGTCAGCGCGGGTCTGGGCCAGATCGGCCAGTGTGCCGGTGGTCTCGATGTCAAGAAAGACAAGATTTCCGGCGAATCGTTGTGTCGTCAGGTTGTCCAGCAGATGCTGGGCCACTGGCGAGAGGTTTTCCCGGTTCTTGTGCTTGCCCACGAAGACCGCGATGGTCTCGGGCTGGAACAGTGGGGTGAGATAGTGTTTGTCCATGTGTTGTACCGACCTTTTCCCGGGTGGACGGAAGGATCAGGTTCCCTGTTTTTTGTGTACAGCGTGTGAAAGACGAGGGTCTGTGCGGAGTGCACAGGCCGATGCTGATCAGTCTGCGCCGATCAGCACCTTGACGTGAGCCGCAACGCTACGGGCCAGCGGGCTGAGCACATAGCCGCCCTCCAGACAGGAAACAATGCGTCCCTTCGCATGTTTATCGGCCACATTGAGCAATTGCTGAGTCACCCATGCATAGTCGGCTTCGACCAGGCCGAGATTGCCCATGTCGTCTTCACGGTGGCCGTCAAAGCCTGCCGAGATGAAGATCATCTGGGGCTCGAATCTCTCGAGGGCCGGCAGCCAGGTGTTGGTCACGGCTTCTCGAAACTTGTCTCCCAGGGAGCGTGTGGCCAGGCCGATGTTGACCATGTTGGGTCCCTTGGGGATGTCGCCATTGAAGGGGTAGAGACCCGTTTCAAAGGTGGAGCACATCAGCACACGTTCGTCACCGTGGAAGATGTCTTCGCTGCCGTTGCCGTGGTGGACGTCGAAATCGATCAGTGCCACACGTTCGAGGCCGTGAACGTCCAGCGCATGGCGGATGCCGACAGCGGCGTTGTTGAAGAAGCAAAAACCCATGGCGGCGGCGCGCTCGGCATGGTGGCCTGGCGGACGGACGCAGCAAAATGCATTGGGCACTTCACCTTTGATGACCAGATCCGTGGCCAGAACCGCTGCACCTGCTGCCCGTTGTGCGGCCGTGAGTGTGTGCGGGTTCATGCAGGTGTCCGGATCGATCTGGTGATATCCCTCTGCAGGAGAAGAGGTGAACATCTCCCGCACATACAGAGCGTTGTGCGCACGCGAGAGTTGCTCTTCGGTGGCCAGGGGTGCGTCGTGCTGCGACATGTAGTCGAGCAGACCGGCCATGAGCAGCTGGTCGTTGATGGCGCCCAGGCGCTCAGGGCATTCGGGGTGGTGCGGCCCCATTTCGTGGCGGGCGCAATCGGCGTGGGTGATGAAGGCGCTGAGCAAGTGCGAGTCTCCGTGGCTGGCTATGGATCAATTCAATCTAGGTCGAAACACCCATTTTGGGCTTGATGCAGCGCAACATCCAGAGGCTTGTGCCGCTGATTGCAAACAATTGCAGTTCGATTGTTGCTGGCCAGCGGCTCAGTGCAGGCCAGTCAGAGAGGCTGCAACAGCCCGTTTGAAAGGTGGCAGTCTCTCCCCGAGACCGATCAATGCCTGGCGCAGTACGCGTGCCGGACCGACGTCCCGGGTGTAGAGCATGGCCAGGGCGTGGGTGGCCATGTAGATGCCCCGGCTGGCGCTCTGGTGGGTGCGCTGATAGCGTTGCAAGGCAGACGTATCGGCGATGTCCTGAGTGCATGCGACCTGTCGACGGATTATCTCGGAGAGCGCTTCAATGCTGCGCAGACCCAGATTGAAACCGTGAGCCGTGACGGGGTGCATACCGACGGCTGCATCGCCCACGGCTGCGAAGCGCGTGGACACCAGACGGTGTGGCCAGACGCCCACCAGTGGATACGCATGTCGTGTGCTGACCAGCCGCATGTTTCCGAGCTGATGCGCAAAGCGGCCACCCATTTCGGTGTTGAATGCCAGCTCGTCCGTTTGCAGCAAGGCCTCTATGTCCTGGTGCGGAAGGGTGAGCACGACCGAGGATCGATGCAGGCCCGTTTCCGGACAAGGGTTCATGGGCAGCAAGGCCAGGGTCTGGCCATGGTCGAACCACTCCCAGGCCGTGTGTTCATGGTCTTGCTCGTGCGTCATCGCGCAGACCAGCATGGTGCGGCCATAGTCGTGCAAATCGGCTGAGATGCCCATTGAACGACGTGTGGACGAATGGCGACTGTCAGCGGCTACCAGCAGTCGGGCAGTCAGCGCTTCGCTGCTGTCCAGCGTGACCGTGGCCTTCTCGGCGGTGACCTGGACGGCGCTCACCTTGGCATTGCAGCGCAGCGCAGGTGGTGGACCGAAACTGTCATCTTCACCATCGACCATGGCAGCCAGAAAGGCGGCACGTCGAATGTGCTGATTGCTGATCAGATACCCCAGCTCGCCTGGCTGGTGCCTGGCATCGTCATGACTGATGCGCATGCGCGCTTGTGTGGGGCCTGGTTTGCCGTCAAGGACCAAGGCATCTTTCAAAGGTGAGATGTGGGCAGGATCGATGTGAGACCACAGACCTAGCTCTGCCATGAGCTGGCGGCTGTGGTGCGTCAACGCGATTTCCCGACCGTCGAATGCCGGTTCCGCCAGAGACGTTTCCGGTTGCTGTTCCAGCAGCATGACGCGCAGTCCGGTCGGGCGCAGCGCACGTGCGAGGCAAAGGCCTGCAGGGCCTGCGCCGACAATGATGATGTCCAGATCCATGGTGGCACTGACTCTATGCCGCCCATGGAAAAAGGGGCTTGACCTGCGTCAAGCCCCTTTTGCTGAGATCGAAACCGCTGGTTGCGGGCAGCCGATCAGCTCTTGGCTGGCGACTGATCCTCCGGAGCTTCAGGGACGGCCGGACTGTTGGGGTCCATCCGGTTTCCCCTTGCTTTTCCATCGCACTGGTCACCATGATGGCCCTGCTTGCCGTGATGGCGACCACCATCATGGTGGTGGCCGTGCCGGCGTTGGTGATGCTCGCCATGCATCTTGTGGTGCCCATGATGTCCGGCCTTGCCGTGACCCATACCCATGTGTTTGCCACCCATGATGCCGCGCATGCCTTTGTCGTCAAAGACCTTTTGTTGCTCGGGGGAGAGGGCTGCATACAGACTCTTGATGGCGTCCATGTGCTTGTTCATGGTGGCCTGGTGTTCGGCATGCATGGCTTGCATGCGGTCGATGCGTTCTGGCGTGGTGAGCTTTTGCCAGTCTTCGCGTTGGGCCATGCGCTCTTTCATCCCGGCAGTGTCGGGCGCGGTGCGATTGACAAAGGCCAGCCAGGCGGCTTCCTGCTCGGCTGTGATTTTCAGTTCTGTCTTGAGCGCGTTGAGGCGTTCGGTGCGGCGGGCTTCGTGACGCTTGAAACGCTCTTCCATGCGCGCCTGGTGTTGTTCCTGAGTCATGGGGGCTGCACCCGGGCCATTGCCACCACGAGAAGAGTCTGCACGGGCCAGCATCATGTCGGCGGCTGCCGTGTTCTGGGCGGTGATCCAGCTGCGCTGGGCCATGTGCTGGGCCACGAGGACGGGCTCAATGCTGCTTGTGGTCCCGGACGCGCCTGGAGAAGCCATGGAAGCGGCCAGGGCGGTGCCTGCGGCCACACCGGCCAGTGCGAGTGCGATGACGCTGCGGCGGAAGATCGAGCGGGTGGTGGTGTGTGAACGGGATGGTGATGTCATTTCTGGACTCCTGCTGTCTGTCGGCTGTCGGATCGGTGGATCGGTCGGCCGGTTTGCACTTGGGGTGGCTGGATCGGCTGCATTGCCTTTCGCCATGGCAGTCAGTGTGGCAAGCCCATGTATCTGTTTGATGGGGCTGCATCGCCGGTTTGTAAAGTTTTGTACCCGAGACCCTGGTTGGGCGCAGCTGCAAGATCAGGACGGCTTGCTTGACTCGGCGTTTTCCAGATCGTCAAGAATGGGGCAATCGGGGCGCTCGTCGCCTGGGCACAGGCACAGCAAACTGTGCAGGCTGCGCTGCATGGACTGGAGCGCCTCGATGCGCTGTGCCAGGTCGTCGTGGTGTTTCTGAGCGATGCGCTTGACGCTGGCACTGTTGCGCCGACGGTTGTGCCACAGGCCGACGAGTTCTTCGATGGCCTCCAGACTGAAGCCCATGTCGCGTGCGCGCCGGATGAAGCGCAGCGTGTGGACGTCGGACTCGCTGTACTGGCGGTAGTTGTTGCCGCTCCGGGTGACGCTGCCAAGTAGCCCCAGTGATTCGTAGTGGCGCAGCATCTTGGCTGAGACGCCACTAAGCCGGGCAGCCACACCAATGCTGACCGGCCAGTCCTGTGACTGGACCGCACCGGAGAGGGACTCCTCAAGGCCGGCACTCGCCGGCTTGGATTCGGTCATGCGGCAACCGTATAGCCTTCTTCCTCAATCGCGGCCGCAATGGCTTCTCTCGATTGGGAAGAGGTGACTTCGACCTTGTTCTGCGCGCGGTCGATGACCACCTCGGCTTGTGGATCGAGCACCTTGATGGCAGTTTGCACAGCCTTCTCGCAGTGGCCACAGGTTATGCCTTCAACGTTGAGGGTGATGTTGCTCATGGAAAAACTCCTGTTCTGGTGCGATGCTATGGGAATGATTGGGCCGGCTTTCCTTTTCCGCTGATTGGCCGACAATGCCTCCATTTTGAACCTTCCCATGATGTCAAGGTCAAGAAGAGTGCCCGAAGACCTTTTTGTCCCTGCATCCGATACACCTTGTGGCTTGACCTTCCCACGGAGGGAAAGCTTATGCTCTGAGCTATGAACACTTCAGTCACTGCGCCCAAGGCGCCTCAGGAACTGGAAGCCTCCAGTGCCGCTCCTGCCCCGGACGAGGCGATGTCGCATATCGATCTGAACATTGGCGGGATGACATGTGCTTCCTGCGTCTCCCGCGTCGAGCGTGTGCTCAAGAAGCAGGAAGGCGTGAAGGAGGCCACCGTCAATCTGGCCACCGAATCTGCCCGTATCACCGTCGAAGGAGCAGTCACGCCTATCAAGATCGGCTTGATGAAGCGGGCGGTACGTGATGCTGGTTATGAGCCCCGCTCACCCGAGGCCGCTGACGCGGATCTGGCTGAGCGCTGGATGGGACTGCCGCGCGACTTTGTGCCGGTGCTGGCTGCGCTCGTGCTTTCTGCCCCGCTGGTGTTGCCGATGGTGATGGGCATGCAGTGGATGCTGCCCGCCTGGATGCAGTTCCTGCTCGCCACACCTGTCCAGTTCATCATCGGTTGGCGCTTCTACAAGGCTGGCTGGTCGGCTGTCAAAGCCATGACCGGCAACATGGAGCTGCTCGTAGCGATCGGGACGACGGCGGGCTGGGCCATGTCGACATGGTTGTGGTTGAGCGCCGAAGAAGGTGTGATGCCGCATCTGTATTACGAGGGTTCAGCGGTCGTCATTGCACTGGTGATGCTGGGCAAGTGGCTGGAGACACGTGCCCGTCGCCAGACCACCGACGCCATCCGCGCGTTACAGTCGCTGCGGCCGGAAGTGGCACATCTCTTGCCTGACGGCGTGCGAAGGACTGAAGCTTCGGACGTTCCGGTGGACGAGCTGTTGGCCGGGGACACCATTCAGGTGCGGGCAGGTGAGCGTTTCCCGGCCGATGGCACGCTTGTCAGCGGAAGCACGCAAGCGGATGAATCCATGCTCACTGGCGAGTCCATGCCGGTTGACAAGGCAGAGGGCGATGTGGTGACCGGGGGATCGCTCAACGGCGACGGCACGGTTCAGGTCAGGGTAGGTGCAGTGGGCGCTCAGAGTGTGCTGGCGCAAATCATCGAGATGGTGCAGGACGCTCAGGCAAAAAAGGCGCCTGTGCAGCGTCTCGTGGACAAGGTGGCCGCAGTGTTTGTGCCTGCCGTGCTGGTGGTGGCTCTGGGCACGTTCATCTGGTGGTGGACGCACGATGCCGGCGTGGAAACCTCGCTGTTGCGCATGGTCTCCGTGCTGGTCATTGCCTGTCCCTGTGCGTTGGGGCTGGCCACGCCCGCAGCCATCATGGCCGGGACCGGGGTGGCGGCGAAACACGGCATTCTCATCAAGGATGCGCAGGCCCTGGAAAACGCCTGGAAGGTGGGCACGGTTGCGTTCGACAAGACCGGTACCCTGACTGAAGGGCATCCTCGTCTGTTGGTCATTGAAGCGACCAAGGGCGTGGATGAAGAAGCTGTGCTCAAGGCTGCGGCGGCCTTGCAGGCCCAGAGCTCCCACCCGCTTGCCCGAGCAGTGCTGGAAGCGGCGCAGGCCAAGGGCGTGTCTGTTGATGCGTCGCAGGCGCTGGATGTTCAGTCTGTTCCGGGCCGAGGCACCCGAGGCACCGTCAATGGCGCGAATCTGGTGCTGGGCAGTTTGCGCTGGATGGAAGAGCTCAATGTACAGCCCGGTGCGCTGGCTGCGGTGGTGCAGGAGCAGCTGGCAGCGGGTGCCACGGTGTCGGTACTGGCAACGCAGACCACAAAGGACAAGGATGCATCGGCCTGGGCGGCACTGGCTGTACTGGCCTTTGGCGACGAGCCCAAGCCGACAGCCTTGCGTGCCTTGCGCGAGCTGCGCAGTCGCGGCATGAAGCTGGTCATGGTCTCGGGCGACAACGAAGCAGCTGCACATGGCATGGGTCAGCGCCTGGGACTGAAGGCTGGCAAACCGGAAGAAGGTGGTGAAGTCATTGCCGAGGTGTTGCCAGCCGACAAGGCGGCGGTGGTTCGCCAACTCAGGCAGCAGGCGGGTGGCCATGGCGTGGCGATGGTGGGCGATGGGGTCAACGATGCTCCCGCGCTGGCGGCTGCCGATGTGGGCATTGCCATGAGCCATGTGAAGGGCGGCGGATCGGATGTGGCCATGCACGCGGCGGGCATCACACTCATGCGCGGCGACCCCGCCATGGTGGGGGCAGCGCTGGACATCTCCCGCAAGACGGTGGCCAAGATCCGGCAGAACCTTTTCTGGGCCTTCATCTACAACGCGGCAGGCATTCCACTGGCGGCGATGGGCTATCTGAGCCCGGTGATGGCGGGGGCTGCGATGGCCCTGAGCTCAGTGAGCGTGGTGACCAATGCCCTGCTGCTCAAATGGTGGAAACCCAAGGCGTGAACAACGGGGAATGACCCACTTGCCCTGGCGCCGACGGGTATGATGGTCTGATCAGACGATCGTCGATTGACAACTCTTTTTCCGGTCTTTTCCGATCCTTCTCCCCTCCACCCTGGCCGGGCAGGCTTTGCGCTGCCGGCACATGGATGCAAGCATGGCCCACGGACGCTTTCCATACGCCAATCACAGCACGGGTTTCCTGGCCGTTGAGGCCCTGACCGATCAGCCGCTGGCAGTGGTCGGAGTGCCGTTCGACGGCGCTGTCACCAACCGCCCTGGCGCGCGCTTTGGCCCGTCGGCCATCCGCTCGGCCAGCCTGTTGCTTTGTGACGGCATCCATCCTTTGTTCAATGTCTCGCCAGTCGGGCATCTTGGGGATGGGGCCGACATGAATTTGCCCAATGCCTCGCCCCTGCCGGATGTGCGTGCCAGCATCGAGGCGCAGGCCCTGGCTTTCATGCAGCAGCACCATTGTGTGTTTCTCGGCGGCGACCATTCGGTGACGCTGGCGCTGTTGCGCGCGGCCAGGCAGGTTTACGGGCAGGACGAGCCGTTGGCCCTGGTGCATTTCGATGCCCACTGCGATACCTGGACAGACCACTTCGGCGAGCCATCGGGTCATGGCACCTGGGTGTACGAGGCACTGGAGGAAGGGCTGGTGAGTGCAGCCCATACGGTTCAGATCGGCATTCGATCGAGCGGGGAGAGGGCTGCGCGCGAATATGTGGCCGATCAGGGCGGTCAGATTTTCGGTGCCCGCGATCTGCGAGGTCGGGACGGGATCGGGCTGGCCGAGGTGGTGCAGTCCATTCGTCGCCGCATCGGCAAGCGCCCGTGCTACCTCACGCTGGACATCGATTGCCTGGACCCGGCCTTTGCGCCAGGGACCGGCACACCGGAGCCTGGTGGCATGACCAGCTCGCAGGTGCTCACCTTGCTTGAAGACCTGGCCGATCTCAACTGGATCGGCATGGACTGCGTGGAAGTCGCGCCAGCCTATGACCATGGCGAGCTCACCACGCTGGCCGCAGCCACCTTTGTCTGGACCTATCTCTGTGCCCAGGTGGCCCGTCGGTGACGGCCCATACCCCACCCCTTGGCGCCAGCGTTTGATTTCGATTGTGCAGGCATGTTTCGTCGTTCCCTGATCGCTTCCGATACCCAGCTCAACCGCCAGAGCTACTACGAGGCCAGCGTCGAGCGCCCGCCCGAGCGCCAGGCGCTCCAGGGAAGCCTGTCGGTGGACGCTGTGGTGATTGGTGGTGGATTTGCGGGGCTGAGTGCTGCTCTGGAGTTGGCAGAGCGCGGTATGTCCGTTGCGTTGCTGGAGGCTGACCGCGTCGGCAGCGGCGCCAGTGGTCGCAACGGTGGCCAGGCCATCGTGGGATATGCCAGCGGACAGGAGCCATTTGAGCAGCAACTGGGCGAGGCCGATGCGCGTGTCGCCTGGAATTTGTCCATCGAAGCGCTCGATCTGATTCACCGTCGCAGGGCACAGTACAACATCGACTGCGATTGGGCCAGCGGGTATTTGCATGTGGCGGACAGTACCCGCAAGGCCAAGGGCGTGATTGAGGACGCACGCTGGATGGAGCGCATGGGTGTCGCCTGTGAGGTGGCTGAGGGAGCCGCCGTGCGGGAGATGATCAACACCTCCCGCTATGTGGCCGCCGCGCGCGAGAGCCGCTCGGGGCACCTGCATCCGCTCAAGTACGCGCTGGGCCTGCAGCGGGCCGCCGAGGCTGCAGGTGTGCAAGTGTTCGAGCAATCGGCGGTGACTGCGCTGGAGCGTGGCGAGACGCTCGTGGTCCGGACCCGCTCGGGTGAGGTGAAGGCGAAATTTGGCGTGCTGGCGGGCAACTGCCTGCTGCCTGAGTACGGTCCGGCGGTGGCCCCGGATCTGGCCTCGCGCATCATGCCGGTGGGTACCTACATCATTGGCACCGAGTCACTCAACCCTACGGTGTGCGCCGACCTGATCAAGGGCAATGCCGCTGTGTGCGACAACAACTTCGTGCTGGATTATTTCCGGTTCAGCGCAGACCATCGCATGCTGTTCGGGGGGCGTGTGAGCTACACCACCATGACGCCCCCGCGCCTCAAGGAAATCATGCAACGGCGCATGGGCAGGATCTTTCCTGCCCTGGCCAATGTCGATGTGCCTTATGTGTGGGGGGGCTTTGTCGGCATCAGCATGAACCGGGCACCGGACTTTGGCCGCCTTGGTCACAACCTGTACTACCTGCAAGGCTTCAGTGGTCATGGCGTGGCTCTCACAGGTCTGGCCGGCCAGATGGTGGCGGAAGCGGTGGCCGGTCAGGCCGAGCGTTTTGATCTGTTTGCCCGCCTGAAGCATCGCCCGTTCCCCGGGGGGCAATGGCTGCGCACCCCCAGCCTGGCTCTGGGCATGCTCTGGTATCGCCTCAAGGACATGGTGGGCTGATCCTGTGCCCCATCTGGTGGTGGGCGGCGCTTTGGCGCGAACCTTGCGCCATTCCCGCTGTGTGTTGCTTGCCAACGTGCCAAGGTCGGGCTGCCATTTGTCAGGATCTGCCCGCAATTGCTTGTAACAAGGCGTGAACACACAGCTTTTCCGGAGGAGGTGGGTGGTGTGCATCGCGGCGGCACCTCTGTTCCGGTATGGGGCCAACTGGGGGATATCCCCCGTGTTGGGGGGTGTTGGGGCATATGCCCCAGTTTCGCAGGGCGGCCTAGAATGTCTTCGATCTTTGTTTCTTTCATGGCTGGCGTCATCAGGCCTTTGGTACTGCCCTTTCTTCCGGGATCTGTTGTGAAACCGACCATGCGCAGCTTGTTGGGCACCAAACAGCCCATGTTCTGGACCCGCCGCTTTGCGGTGCTGAGTTTGCTGTGCGTGCTGGTCACGGCCTCGGGCAGTGCGACCTGGTTGTCCAGGACCGTCTCGGAGCGCATGATCATGCGCAATGCCGAACTGGCCCAGGAGTTTGTCGACAGCCTGGTCCGCATGCACAGGGGCGACCGGTTCTTCTCGGACCAGAGCGATGTGGCCGGCATGGAAATGCTGTTCGGGGAACTGGGCCGAATGCCCGGCCTGGTTCATGCCAATGTGTATGACCCTTCCCACAAGCTGATCTGGTCGACCAACCGCTCAGCCATCGGCGAGAGCGCAGGCGACAACCATGAGCTGGAAGAGGCCCTGGAGGGGGAGCTGGCGGTGGAGAGCGAGCTCCTGGAAACGGTGAACTTCATCAAGCCGGAGCACGCGTTCATTCCTGATGACGCTCGGGATGCGATCGAGGTCTATATACCGGTTCGCAACGAGGCCTTGTCGGTGGTGGGCGTGGCTGAGCTGTACATGCGACCGCAGCGCCTGATCCAGTCGATTCATGAACTGACCCGCGGCGTCTGGCTGGCCTGTGCGTTCAGCGGTCTGCTCATCTACGGCGCACTGGTCTGGCTGGTCATGATGGCCGACCGCCAGATTGCGCGCCAGCAGCGCACCATTGTGGCCAATGAGTCCCTGGTGGCCGTCGGCGACATGGCGTCTGCCGTGGCACACGGCCTTCGCAATCCGCTGGCATCCATTCGCTCCAGCGCCGAGCTCATTTCCATGGGTCCGGAGAAGCCGCAGGCTGACGACATCATGAGTGAGGTCGATCGCCTGCAGTCATGGATCAGCAAGCTGCTGGCCTATGCGCAGCAGGGTGGCCGCGACCTGACGCCGGTCGATGTGCGGGAGCTCACGGACAACCTGCTCACGCCCTACAAGGCCCGCATGAGGTCATTGAACGTGGTACTGACCTGCGAATGGCCTTCCCCTTTGCCACTGGTGCTGGCCGATGCGCCCGCGCTGGAGCAGGCCATGGACAACCTGATTGCGAACGCCATTGATGCCATGCCGGAAGGCGGGAAATTGCGCATCTCTGCCAGCCGGCAGGGCAAGGCCCTGCGCGTCGTCATTGCAGACACGGGCGTGGGGATGTCGGCTGAAGACTTGCAGCGGGTCTTTGTGCCGTTTCATACCACCAAGCGAACCGGCCTGGGTGTCGGCTTGCCGCTGGCGCGCCGGACCCTGGAGCGGCTCGGGGGCAGTCTGCGCCTGCGCAGCCAGCTTGGTGAGGGCACGCAGGCAGAGCTGAGCCTGCCCATCGCTGGCAACAAGGTTCGCACCTGACCACTGGCATCGAACACACGCATCACCGCAGAGCATGAACTACACCGCACTGATCATTGAGGATGAGCCCCTGCTGGCCCGCAACATGATGCTGTACCTCCAGCGCCATGAGCTGGAGTGCCAGGCCGCCGGCAGTGGGGAAGAAGGCCTGATGATGGTCGATGAGGTGCGACCGGACGTGGTGGTGCTGGACCACAACCTGCCAGGCAAGACGGGGTTGTCGGTGCTGGAGGAGTTGCGCGCGAGGGACGCGCAGTTGCCGGTGGTGATGGTGACCGGCCACGGCAGCGAACAGGTGGCGGTAGACGCCATGAAGCTCGGAGCATTCGACTACCTGATCAAGCCTGTGTCGCTGCATCAGCTCAAACAGGTGCTCGATCGGGCGGTGCAGCAGCAACGCCAGGCAAGTGAACTGCGTCATTTGCGGGCCCAGTCCGCAGGTGCCAGCGCGACGAAAGGAAGCGCCGCCTTGCTGGGCAGCTCTTCGGCAATGAAGCAGATGCGGCACCGATTGGCGCAGCTGGTGGACGCTGACCGGCGACTGACCCAGGGTGCTCCTGCGGCGGTACTCATCCATGGCGAGACCGGGACCGGCAAAGAGCTGGTGGCGCGTTCGCTTCATTTCGATGGTCCGCGCAGTGAAGGGCCGTTTGTGGAAATCAACTGTGCGAGCCTGCCATCGCAGCTGGTCGAGAGTGAGCTCTTCGGCCATGAGCGCGGTGCCTTCACCGATGCCAAGGAACGCCGTATCGGCCTGGTCGAGGCCGCTGACGGGGGCACCCTGTTTCTCGACGAGGTGGGCGAGCTGGAGCTGGCCACACAAGCCAAATTGCTCAAGCTGCTGGAAGACCGTCGCGTGCGACGCCTGGGCAGTGTGCGTGATCAGGAGGTGGATGTGAGGGTGGTGGCCGCGACCAACCGGCCACTGGAAGCCATGGTGCAGGCCGGGACGTTCCGTGGGGACCTGTTCTTCCGCCTCGGTGCCTTGCGCATTGACCTGCCTCCCCTGCGCGCACGCGAAGGTGATGTGGTGGAGTTGGCCAAGGTGTTTCTGGCCCGGACGGCCCGCCGGTACGGAAAGCCGGACCTGCGCTGGTCCAGGGAAGCGCTGGATGCACTGGCCGCCTATGCCTGGCCCGGCAATGTACGGGAGCTGAGCAACGTGGTGGAGCAGAGCGTGATTCTGTGTGCCTCGCCGGAAGTGGGCGTTTCGGACTTGAACCTTCCGGCTGCACCGGCCGTGCCGCCGGATGCCCGTCATGGCGCAGCCCCGGCGGCAACAACAGGCTTCGGTGGCCAGGCCAGCCTGCCCGATGCGGAGCGCCAGATGCTGGAGCAGGCGCTCACGCAGCATCGCTGGAACGTGACTCAGGCCGCCCGGGCACTGGGCATCTCTCGCGATACCTTGCGCTACCGCATCGACAAATATGATCTCAAGCCCACGGCCTGACGCCTGTCTGCGCTAGCCCGTGGGTGGGGGAGATCCCCAGAACCTGGGGGAGGATTGGGGGAAATACCCCAGTTCCCCCCAATCCCGAGAACAAATTGTTTCCCTGAAAAAGTCAATGAATTCAACGACTTAATTGGTTTTCTCCTGGTTGGCACAAGGACTGCTCTGAATCAGGCATGGAACGCCACTGCGAGTGATGCAGGCATTCCAGTGATTGCAGTTCAAACGACCATCAAAGGAGAAACCCATGAACGCATCTGTTCGCAAAATGACCGTCCTGGCAGCTGCTGCCTTGGCCTGGGGTGCCAGCCATGTTGCCGTGGCGGCGACCAGCCATACCATTGACATGTCGACCCTGTCGGCGCTGCCGACCCAGCTGCAGGCGAGCGAGGAGCCCGTGCAAGTCCTGGCGCGCCGTGGCCGTGGTCGCGGTGGCGATTCCGGCAGCAGCAGCTCCAGCGGTGGAGACAGCGGAAAAGGCCGAGGCCGTGGCCGCGGTGGCCGCAGCGACAGTGGCTCCAGCTCCAGCTCCAGCTCCAGCTCCAGCTCCAGCTCCAGCTCCAGTTCCGGCTCGAGCTCTTCCTCCGGTTCGTCGTCCGGCTCCAGCGGCGGCGATAGTGGCGGCTCCTCTTCGGGCGGCTCTTCATCCTCTGGCGGTTCGTCGTCGAGCTCCAGCGGCGGCAGCAGCAGTGGTGGCTCCAGCAACAGCGACGGTGGCCGCCGTGGCCGAGGAGCCGACGATGGCCCGGGTCACACCCGCCAGGGCCGTGGAACAGACGACGGCCCAGGCCATGTTCGTCGTGGCCGAGGCGCCGATGACGGCCCAGGTCATACCCGTCAGGGTCGCGGAACCGACGATGGCCCGAATCATCACAATCCGTCCAGTGGTGAAATGAGCGATCACGGTCCCAACCACACCTGAGCCAAGCCACCTGTTCTGACCAGGTGAGTTCAAAGCCGGTGCCGCAAGGTACCGGCTTTTTTGTTCGCTCAGAGTTCGGCGAGTGTCAGGCGCAGGCGAATGCGTGTGATCACCGGCCCGGTGAACCCGCGGCGAAGCGTGATGTCGCTGCCGGCATCGCCCCTGACCATCAGCCCCATGGGCATTTCGACGCTGACGTCGTGGCGCAGGTCTGCTCGTGCCTGTGTCCAGGGCAAGCCAGCGCGTTCGATGCTGACGACTTCCATGTCGTGTCGCACGCGCATGCCCAGCTTCGAAATGGCCAGGCTGGCGCCTTGCAGCTTGCCGCAAGCGTCTTCATAGCGATCGCCCTCCATGCGGGTTTCGCCAAAGGGGTGGACCACCGTGATATCGAGCCGGGTCTGACCACCGAGGTTGCGGCAGACGGAGAGCTTGCCGTCAAGCCCGGCCTGCACCATCTCGTTGACGCTGCCCTCGATCTGCCCGGCAGAAAAGACATACAGACCATGGACGTAGAAGGCCAGCAACAGGCCAAGAAGGGACAGCAATATTTTTTTCATGGGCAGCAGGCGGTCGACGGCAAAAAGGGCCGGTTTGTGATTCAATGATGCTAAATCAATCTGTCCGGAGCTCGCATGAAATCCTCGCCTTGCATGGTATGGCTGCCTGCCGACCATAAGCTGCTGGGCGACCATGACCACCAGATGCCGTTTCTTGTACTCGGCGACAAATATGCCCGTGCCGTGCGGGATGGTGTGGAGGCACAACCAGTGATGTTTCCACTGGCGGATGCTCATCAGGTCGAACACCTGCTGTCCATGGTGGACGGCGTCATGCTCACGGGTTCGCACGCCAACGTGCACCCGTCGCACTTTGGGCAGGAGGTCACCGACCCTTCCTTGCCCCTTGACACGGCACGTGATGCACTGACCCTCGCGCTGGTGCGGGCTTGCGTTCGCATGGGCGTGCCGCTGCTGGGCATTTGCCGTGGCTTCCAGGAGATCAATGTTGCCCTGGGCGGCTCGCTTTATCAGCAGGTGCAGGATGTGCCCGGGCGCATGGATCATCGGGAGCCCAAGGGCGCACCATTTGACGAGCAGTACGGACTGGCGCACGCCATTCGTGTGGCACCGGGCAGTGTGTTCGAGCAATGGGCTGGTGGTCCGGAGGTCATGGTCAATTCGCTGCATGGGCAGGGGATCGACCGTCTGGCCGACAGCCTTGAAGCGTTGGCCCATGCACCGGACGGACAGATCGAGGCCGTGGGTCTCAAAAACGCCAGCACCTTTGCCTATGCCGTGCAGTTTCACCCCGAGTGGCGCTGCACGGAGAACCCTTTCTACCTGGCCATCTTCCATGCGTTTGGCAAGGCTTGCCGACAGCGCTACAGCGCGCGCCTGCAGCACATGGATCTGGAGCGCCATTGCCGCGACTGAGTGGCGTCGCACGACGCAGACAACCCTCTCACATCTCCATCTTCACCTTCATCATCGTTACTGAAGCGACTTTGTCATGAACGCACCACGCAATTTCAATGATCTGGAGCTTTGGCTCAATCAGAACCATGTCACCGAGGTCGAGTGTCTTGTACCTGACCTCACAGGGGTGGCGCGAGGCAAGATCCTGCCCCGGGCAAAGTTCACCGATGACCGGGGCATGCGCCTGCCGCAAAGCACGGTGTGCATGAGCGTGACGGGCAATGTTCCGCCGTCCGGCCCGTACTTCGACGTGGTGGAGCCCACCGATCGCGACATGCAGCTTCGTCCTGACCCGGCTACTGTGCGCATCGTGCCCTGGGCGTCAGACCCGACGGCGCAGGTGCTGCACGACTGCTTCATGCACGACGGCACCATGGTGCCCTTTGCGCCGCGAACCGTGTTGCGCAGGGTGTGCGATCTTTATGCCAAAGAGGGCTGGACGCCGGTGGTGGCACCTGAGCTGGAGTTCTACCTGACGGCACGCAACACCGACCCAAACACCTTGCTTCGTGCACCGGTCGGTCGCAGTGGCCGGGCCGAGACGTCGCGTCAGGCCTATTCCATTGACGCTGTGAACGAGTTCGATCCCCTGTTCGAGGAGATTTACGACTACTGCGACAAGATGGAGCTCAACGTCGATACGCTGATCCACGAGATCGGTGCCGGTCAGATGGAGATCAACTTCTTCCACGGTGATCCGCTGAGACTGGCCGACGAAGTGTTCTTCTTCAAGCGCACCGTGCGCGAAGCGGCGATGCGCCATGACATGTATGCGACCTTCATGGCCAAGCCGGTTGCTGGCGAGCCTGGCAGCGCCATGCACATCCACCAGAGCATCGTGGATCAGGATGGTCAGAACCTGTTCTCCAAACCCGATGGCAGTGCCTCGGAGACGTTTGCGCATGCCATTGGCGGCTTGCAGCGTTATGTGCCTGCAGCGATGGCACTGGTGGCTCCGTACGTGAACAGCTACCGGCGCCTGACCCGTCACACCGCGGCACCCATCAACATCGAATGGGGTCACGACAACCGCACGGTCGGCATTCGCTCGCCGATTGCGCCGCCACAGGCCCGACGGGTGGAGAACCGCGTGATCGGCGCGGATGCCAACCCCTATGTCGCCATGTCCATGACGCTGGCGTGTGCCTATCTGGGCATGAAGAACAAGATTCAGCCCAAGCCGGAAATGAAGGGCGACGCCTACCTGTCACCGTATGCATTGCCCCGCAGCCTGGGCGAGGCACTCGACTGGCTGCGTCGCGAGTCTGAACTGCACGACGTGCTGGGCAAGGAGTTCATCACGATCTACACCGAGATCAAGGAGCTCGAGTTCGAAGAGTTCATGAAGGTGATCTCGCCGTGGGAGCGGGAGCACCTCTTGCTCCACGTGTAAGGCACGTCCCGTTTTCGAGAGTTGCGGACATATTGCCGCTGGAAAGTTCGTTATGAATGCACCCACCAAGGCTGACGTGCTCAGCACGCAGGAACTGCAGGCGCTGGACAGCGCGCACTATTTGCATCCGTTCACCGATCATGGTGATCTGGCGTCGCGGGGTGCGCGGGTGATCGTGAAGGCGGAAGGGGTCTATGTGTGGGACTCCGAAGGCCACAAGATTTTTGATGCCATGAGTGGCCTGTGGTGCGTGAACGCCGGGTATGGACGCAAGGAGCTGGCGGACGCGGCGTACGCGCAGATGATGAAGCTGCCCTTCTACAACAGCTTCTTCCAGACGACGAATGAGCCGGCGGTGCGCCTGGCGGCCAAGCTGGCGTCGCTGGCGCCAGAAGTGGGTGGGCGCAGCTTCAGGCACGTGTTCTTCTCCAGCAGCGGCAGCGAGAGCAACGACACCAACGTGCGCATGGTGCGCCGCTACTGGGATTTGTTGGGGCAGCCCGAGCGCAAGGTGATCATCAGCCGGCACAACGCGTATCACGGGTCCACCGTCGCAGGGGCATCCCTGGGGGGCATGAGTGGCATGCATGCGCAAGGCGATCTGCCGATTCCCGATATCGTGCACATCGAGCAGCCGCACTATCACGTCCATGCCGCTGCGGGCGAGAGTCCCGAGGACTTTGGCAAGCGGGCCGCACGCTGGCTGGAAGAGAAGATCCTGGCGGTCGGGCCCGAGCGCGTGGCTGCCTTCATCGGCGAGCCGGTGCAGGGCGCCGGCGGCGTGATCATTCCGCCAGCGAGCTACTGGCCCGAGATTCAGCGCATTGTCGACCAGTACGGCATTTTGCTGATTTCAGATGAAGTGATTTGCGCTTTTGGCCGGCTGGGGCACTGGTTTGCCTACGAAAAGTTCGGCATGCGCCCCGATCTGGTTACCTTTGCCAAGGCTGTCACCAGCGGCTATGTGCCGCTGGGTGGCGTGATGGTAGGTGATCGTGTGGCACAGGTCCTGATCGACAAGGGCGGCGAGTTCAACCATGGATACACCTACAGTGGGCACCCGGTGGCCTGTGCCGTCGCGCTGGCGAATCTGGAGCTGATGGAGCAGGAAGGCATGGTCGAACGGGTTCGGACCGAGCTCGGCCCTGTCCTGGAAGAGAAGTTCGAGGACCTGCAGCACCACCCGCTGGTCGGGGTGGCCGAGACTTGCGGACTGGTGGCCGGGCTGACCCTGGTCAAGCGCAAGCAGGGGTTGGTACCGTTTGACGAGGCGGACGGGGCTGGCATGATCTGTCGCAAGCACTGTTTTGACAACGGACTGATCATGAGGGCCGTGGGTGACCGGATGATCATTGCCCCGCCCCTGTGCATGAGTCTGGCCCAGGTGGACGAACTTGTGGCGCTGATCCGTCACTGTCTGGACGCTACTTTGACCGAATTGCGGGACAAAGGCCTGCTGGCATGAATAGAATGCCGGGGTATGAGCATTGCCCCAGTTCGGGGCATGGGTCTGGTCTGTCTTTTGCTTTGATCAGGGTGGGGTTGGCGACGGAGATGTCTGCCCTGCTGGTTTTTCTTTCATCTCACTGTTTGGAGAGTTCCTCATCATGAAGAAACAAGTTCTGGCGTTGGCCGTTGCCGCCATGCTGCTCGCCGCCTGCGGCAAGAAGGAAGAACCGGCTCCGGAAGCCGCTGCACCGGCCACCACGGCCGCCGCACCTGCAGCCGAAGCCGCTGCACCTGCCGTTCCTGAGCTCGACGACGAGAAGGTCCTGAACATCTACAACTGGCCGGACTACATCCCCGAAGGCATGGTGGCCGCGTTTGAAGAAGAGACGGGCATCAAGGTCAACTACGACACGTTCGAGACCAACGAAGCCCTGCACGCCAAGCTGGTGGCCGGTGGTACTGGCTACGACATCGTGGTGCCTGGCTCGACCTTTGCCAAGCCACAGATCGAAGGCGGCCTGCTCCAGCCCATGGACAAGGCCAGCATTCCCAATCTGGCCAACCTGGACGCCGGGGTCATGAAGACCCTGACCAAGGCCGATCCGGACAATGCACACTTGGTGCCATGGGCCTGGGGCTTCACCACCGTGGGCATCAACCGCACCAAGGTCGAGAAGGCCCTGGATGGCATGGCCATGCCTGAAAACGCCTGGGATCTGGTCTTCAAGCCGGAGTACACCAGCAAGCTCAAGTCATGCGGCATTGCTTACCTGGATGCACCGACCGAGATCATTCCGGTGGCATTGCACTACCTGGGCAAGGACGCCTATTCCAATGAAGCGGCGGACTACAAGGCTGCGGCCGAGATGCTGGCCAAGGTGCGCCCTGACATCCGCATCTTCAGCGCCACCATGATTGACGACATTGCCAGCGGCAAGGCCTGTGCAGTCATCGGCTGGTCTGGCGACATCAACCAGGCGGCGGCCCGCATGAAGGAAAACGGCGAGACCGACGTGGTCGAAGCCCTGCTGCCATCGACCGGTGCGCTGATCTTCTTTGACACCATGGCCATCACCAAGGATGCCAAGCACCCCAAGAACGCAGCAGCTTTCATCAACTTCTATCTGAAGCCAGAGAATGCAGCCGCCATGGCCAACGAGATGGGCTACCCCACCGGCAACACGGCAGCCATGGACAAGATCGATCCGGAAATTGCCAGCAACAAGACCATCTTTGTGGAGTCCTCCTACTTCGACAAGATGATTCCGCCAAGCAGCTGGACCAACGAAGCACGTGAAGCCATGGCCTCGGCCTACAACACGTTCAAGAAGGGCAGCTAATCAGCGGCTGGCCATGCCTGTGCGGCTGTCGATCCTGACGGGCCACAGGCACAGCAGGGCTGTTCGTACCGCCAGGCGCGTATGAACAGCCCTTTTTGTTGGGTGCGTGACTGTGCCCGGCACTGAGTGAGTGAGCGAGGAACCCCGATGTCAGCCCCAACCTGCAACACCACCTACGAAGCGGACTATCTGGTCACGGACAAACTGGTCAAGCGTTTTGACGATGCTCTGGCTGTGGACGAGGTGTCCCTGTCGATTGGCAAGGGAGAGATCTTTGCCCTGCTGGGCAGTTCAGGCTGCGGCAAGTCGACGTTGCTGCGCATGCTGGCAGGCTTTGAAAAGCCCACATCCGGCAAGATTCTTCTCGGTGGGCAGGATGTGGCAAGCATGCCGCCGCACGAGCGGCCAGTGAACATGATGTTCCAGTCCTATGCCTTGTTCCCCCACCTGAACATCTGGGAGAACGTGGCTTTCGGCCTCAAGCGTGAAGGCCTTCCCAAAGAGGAGGTGACGCGCAGGGTGGAAGAGATGCTGGCCATGGTGCAGCTGACGCCTTATGCCAAACGCAAGCCACACCAGCTCTCGGGCGGACAGCAACAACGGGTGGCCCTGGCCCGTAGCCTGGCCAAGAAGCCAAAGCTGCTATTGCTCGACGAACCGCTGGGGGCGCTGGACAAGAAGCTGCGTGAGCAGACCCAGTTCGAGCTGGTCAACATCATCGAGAAAGTCGGCGTGACCTGCGTGATGGTCACGCACGACCAGGAAGAGGCCATGGCCATGGCCAACCGCATTGCCATCATGAGCAAAGGCCGTGTGCTGCAAGTGGGCACACCGGAAGAGGTTTACGAGCACCCGGCCAACCGCTTTGTGGCGGACTTCATTGGCAACGTGAACCTGTTCGAGGGAAAGCTCAGTGTCGACGAAGTGGACCGAAGCGGTGCGACCACCACCATCGGCGACATCCATATCGGTCACGGTGTCAGCGGTGCGCTGAACATGCCGGTGGCTGTGGCGGTGCGGCCAGAGAAGATCGAGATCAGCAAGGAGCCGCCTGCCGGTGTGGGCGAGAACCTGTTCACCGGCGTGGTCAAGGAAATCGCCTATTTTGGCTCGTACAACACCTACATCGTGCAAACGCCGGATGGCTCCAGGGTGAAGATCACACAGGCCAATGCGACGCGGCACCAGGCCACCGGAATCACCTGGGACGACATGGTGTATTTCTGGTGGGATGACGTGGCCGCGGCGGTGTTGAGGGATTGATGATGACAGGCTCCCCCCGCGCCGCCTTTGGCACCACGATGCGAGTGGCCCGGCAAAGCCGGTTCCACCGGAGCATGGGCTTTGTGTCTTGTCGGGCCAGTCTGGTTTTTTAAGGAGTAGACCGTGTCTTCTTCGTCTTCTTCCTCTGTGGTGACCTCGCCTTCCTCTTCTGGCTGGCCTGTGCCGGGCAAGCGATTTGTCATTGGCGTGCCCTTTGTCTGGCTGCTGGTGTTCTTCCTGCTGCCGTTCCTGATTCTGGTGTACATCAGTTTCGTGGACATGGGCAATGACATCCACCCGTTCAAGCCCTTGTGGGACCCTGAGACGGGCGTCCTGCACCTCAAGTATGAGAACTACTGGAGCATCTTCCGCAACGGTTTGGGCGGTGGGTTGTTCGAGACGCTGTACATTGAAGCCTACGTGCGCTCGATCTGGTATGCGCTGTGCACGGCAGTGATATGTCTGGTGCTGGGCTATCCCTTTGCCTACTTCCTGGCACGCTCTCCCGCTTCCGTGAGGCCTGCGCTGCTGATGATGGTGATGCTCCCGTTCTGGACTTCGTTTCTGCTTCGTGTGTACGCCTGGAAGGGCATTCTGGCCGACTATGGTGTGATCAATCGTTTGCTGATGGCCGCCGGCATCATCGATGAACCCATCCTGATGCTCTACACCACCACCTCCATGCTGGTGGGCATGACCTACGTGTATCTGCCGTTCATGGTGCTGCCGCTGTACGCCAACCTGGTGAAGATGGATTTCCGGCTGCTCGAGGCCGCGGCCGATCTGGGCACCTCGCCGTTCAAGGCCTTCTGGCTGATCACGGTGCCCCTGTCCAAGGCGGGCATCATCGCCGGCTTCATGCTGGTGTTCATTCCCTGTGTGGGCGAGTTCGTGATTCCTTCACTGCTGGGCGGCCCGGAGAACCTGATGATCGGCCGCGTGGTGTGGGACGAAATGTTCGCCAGCAACAACTGGCCGCGTGCGACGGCATTGGCGGTGGTGATGATCGGCCTGATCGTGGTGCCACTGGCCATTTATTACCGGTATTCGGGAGAAGAAAAGTGAGGCCCCCCTGCGCCGCTTTGCGGCTTCCCCCCGGAGGGGGGACGAACCCTTGGACCGGCGAAGCCGGATCTTCGGGTTCCTGGGGGTTTGGGAGGCGTTTGCGCGGGTGCGGGCGTGCTTCCTCATGGCGCCTTCGGGTCACGCCGGGGGGACGAACCCTTGGACCGGCGGAGCCGGATCTTCGGGTTCCTGGGAGTTGGGGTGTTGGCGCGCCAAGATCCATGCTTTCCGCATGGTCTCCTTGGTTTGGGCCGGTCACGGTCATCGTGTCTGCGGGTGAAAGGGGTTTGAGATGAAGGCTTTTGTCGAGAAGCACTTTGGCAAGCTGTGGCTGGGGGCGGTGTTCCTGTTCCTCTACCTTCCGCTGGGCTACATGATCCTGTTCAGTTTCAACAGCACGCGGCAGGACGCCCGGTTCACGGGTTTTTCCTGGCGCTGGTACGAGGCGCTCACGCGCGACAGCCGCATCGTCGATGGCTTCTGGCTGTCGGTGAAGATCGCGGCCACCAGTGGCTTGCTCTCTGCGGTGCTCGGCACATTTGCCGCATTTGTGCTGGTGCGATACCGGCGCTTTCTCGGCCGCACCATTTTTTCGGGCATGGTCAATGCGCCACTGGTGATGCCGGAGGTGATCATCGGACTGTCGCTGTTGCTGCTGATGGTCGGCATTCAGCGCCTGGTGGGCTGGCCCGAGCGGGGCATGTTCACCATCGTGCTCGGCCACACCTTGCTGGGCATGGCCTACGCCATGGTGGTGGTGCAAAGCCGGCTGATGGAGATGGATCGCAGCATTGAGGAGGCCGCCATGGATCTGGGTGCCCGTCCACACCAGGTGTTCTTTCTGGTGACCTTGCCCAACATCTTTCAGGCCTTGCTGGCGGCGTTTCTGCTGGCCTTTACCTTGTCGTTCGATGATGTGGTGATTGCAGAGTTTCTGTCGGGGCCTGGTGTGAACACGCTGCCCCAGGTGGTGTTCGGCTATGCGCGGCGCGGTATCAATCCCACCATCTTCGCTGCCGCGTCCCTGCTGATCGTGACGGTCACCCTGGTCATCGTCGGCTACAGTATTTGGGTGGCTCGGGCCACGCGCAAACGCGAGCGCGAAATGGCCGCGGCGGCGCGGGCCGAGCAGGTGGCTTTGTCGAGCTGACGACGTGTGTTTCGACTCGTGTGCGGATCGTTGGATAATGTCTGCTCCGGCCTTGGCCTCCTGCCTGCTCTCATGCTTGTCCTGATCCGCTTCAACGCCTGCCCGTGACACGTCGAATCCGCCTTCTGATGATCTTGCTGGCCACCGCCGCCCTGGCTGGGTGTGCGGGCAAGAACTTCGTGCGGGCTGGCAGTGAGGACCTGCGACTCGGGCGTTCGACCTATTCGGAGGTGTTGGCGCTCATGGGCGAGCCGCAGCGCAGCGGGCAGGTCATCAAGAATGCCAAGCCTTTGCGCAGCATCGTCTATGTGTACGCCGCATCCGGCGGCGAGCCATACGAGGACGGCGTGATCCCGGCGCGGGCCCAGACGTTCTGGTTCCACCGCGATGTGTTGGTCGGTCAGGAGTTCATTTCGTCCTTCAAGGCGGATGCCACTTACTTCAACCTGGAGAAGGTCGGTGAAGTGGTGCAGGGCCAGTCCACCCGCTCGGATGTGGTGGCGCGGTTTGGCCAGCCGACAGGGCGCTTTGTGGCGCCAGTGGTCGAAGACGGCCATGGAACGGCTTTTGGCTATCGCTATCAGACCACCCGCGGGGGGGTGTTCAGCGGCGTGTTCAACAGTTTCCGGTTTCACAACCGCTCCGTGGTCTTTCGGTTCAACCGCGATGGCGTGGTGGACCTGATCGATCTCGAAACGTCTGCCAGCGACTGAGCAGTCCCTCGCATGCGCATATCTGCGCAGCCCAATGCACCCGTTTGCATAAGCTGTCCCATGGGCGTCCCCTTGTTACACAGCACTGCTGTTTTCGTCGTAGCATGGCGTCCAGTTTCCATCTGATCGACGGAGTAAATTCAGCATGAGTTCCAGCACTTCTTCACCAGGCTTTGATGGCCGCGCGTTCATTGGCGGCGAGCGCGTCGGCGCCAAGAGTGGCAAGACCTTTGATTGTGTTTCGCCAGTCGATGGCAGCGTACTGACACAGGTTGCCCAGTGCGAGGCGGCAGATGTTGACGCAGCGGTTGCTGCAGCCCGGGTCGCGTTCGAAGACCGCCGCTGGGCCGGCAAATCGCCTGCGCAGCGCAAGAAGGTGATGCACAAGTTCGCCGATCTGCTGCTGTCCAAGGCCGATGAGCTGGCGCTGACCGAGACCATGGACATGGGCAAGCCGGTGCAGTATGCGAAGGTGGTCGACGTCAATGCCACTGCCAACTGCATTCGCTGGTACGGTGAAGCGGTTGACAAGATTTACGACGAGATCGCACCGACGCCCGATACCGCGCTGGCCCTGATCACCCGTGAGCCAGTGGGCGTGGTGGGCGTGATCGTGCCCTGGAACTACCCCATGATCATGGCGGCGTGGAAGATCGCGCCTGCTCTGGCGGCTGGCAATTCGGTGGTGCTCAAGCCCAGCGAGAAGTCGCCACTGTCGGCTCTTCGCCTGGCCGACATTGCCATGGAGGCCGGGATTCCTGCGGGTGTGTTCAACGTGGTCACCGGTACCGGTCCTGAGGCGGGCAGTCCGCTGGCACTGCACATGGATGTTGACGCCATCGGTTTCACAGGCAGTACCCGCGTTGGCAAGCAGATCCATGTGATGGCTGGCCAGAGCAACCTCAAACGCGCCTGGACCGAGCTGGGCGGCAAGTCGCCCAATATCGTGTTTGCCGATTGTCCTGATCTGGATGTGGCGGTTCAGAAGTCGGTGGGCAGCATTTTCTTCAACCAGGGAGAGAGCTGCAACGCGCCCTCGCGCCTGTTTGTGGAGAAGTCGATCAAGGAGGCGTTCATCGAGAAGGCCCTGGCCCTGGTGCCGAATTTCCAGCCCGCCGACCCGCGCCAGAAGGGGACCGTGATGGGTGCCATCGTCGACAACATCCAGATGTCGTCCGTGATGCGCTACATCGAGTCCGGCAAGAGCGAAGGCGCCAAACTGGTGGCCGGGGGTGAAGCGGTTCAGCCGGTGGCTGGTGGCTACTATGTGCAGCCCACCATCTTTGACGGTGTGAAGAACAACATGACGATTGCGCGGGAAGAGATCTTCGGACCAGTGCTGTCTGTCCTGAGCTTTGAAGACGCGGCTGATGCGGTGCGCCAGGCCAATGACAACGACTACGGCCTGCAGGCCGCGGTCTGGACGCGTGACATCAACAAGGCTCATGGCGTGGCACGCGCGTTGCGCGCAGGCACGGTGCACGTGAACCAGTATGACGAAGATGACATCACGGTGCCGTTTGGTGGCTTCAAGCAAAGCGGTGTCGGGCGCGACAAATCCCTGCACGCCTTCGACAAGTACACCGAGACCAAGACGACCTGGATTCGCATCGACAGTCCAATCTGATCCGGCCGGTTCCGATGGGTGCTTCTTCAGCGCCAACGAAAAAGGGTGACCGGCAGTCACCCTTTTTTCATGTGTGGCCTGTGCTTCAGCTGCAGTAACTCGGGTCCATCCGGTCGAGTTTGCGCAGCAGGGCGGGCCAGGCGATGTTCGCACCCTGACCAGCGGTGGCCACCCGCATGACCTCGCCCATGTTCGCCAAAATGGAAGGGTTCACCTGGGTGAGCTCGCTGCCACCGGCCATCGCGTCGATCTGGATCTTGCAGGTGCTTTCGAAGGTATACATCGAGAGGAAGGCGTCGGCGATGGTTTTGCCCACAGTCAGCAGACCGTGATTGCGCAGCATGAGAAAGTTGGCATTGCCCAGGTCGGCCTGCAGGCGTGGTTTCTCGTCTGGCCTGAACGCCACACCTTCGTAGTCGTGGTAGGCCAGCGATGCCAGCACAAAAGTGCTTTGCTGGCTGATGGGCAGAATGCCAGCCTTCTGAGCACTCACGGCCACACCCGCACGGGTATGGGTGTGCAGCACGCAGCCGACATCCGGACGGGCTTCATGCACGGCGCTGTGGATGACGAAGCCAGCCGGGTTCACCGGGAACTCCGTCTCCTGCAGCTTGTTGCACTGCATGTCGACTTTGACCAGGCTGGAGGCCGTGATCTCGTCGAACATCAGCCCATAGGGGTTGATCAGGAAATGCTCTTCACCACCGGTGATGCTGGCGGGCAGCTTGGCACTGATGTGTGTGAAGACCAGATCGCTCCAGCCGTAAGCGGCCACGAGCCGATAGCAAGCAGCGAGGTCACAGCGCAACTGCCACTCTTCGGCGCTGACGACTTCTTTGAGGGAAGGGATGTGCATGGCGGTCTGTCTCCTGTCGGCCTCTTGTGAAATGAATGGAGTGAGGCGCGTCACCCACTGTAGACGTGGGAGCACAAGACAGACAAGCCCAGACAAGACCAAACCTGTCGCCACGCGGACAGGTGGAGTGGAAGTGCAGATCTCCTCTCTGGTCGCCTGCTCGCGTCGCACTGCGTGCGAATGGTCCTGAGTCTTTTGCCGGCGATTTGTGCACCCGCAGTCAACCCCCGAGCGCGAACTGCGCTTTGGCTTGGGCGCCAAGAAGTTCGTAGCGGCTTTGGAGCACTTGCTGGTCAGCCTCCAGCAGCGCCAGTTGCGCTTGTAGCAGTTCGGCACGGCCAAGCAGGCCCGCTACCAGTTGGGCACGCGCGCTCTCTTGTTCAGCTATGCAGCGCCGCTGCTCGGCCTCGGCCGATGCCACTCGCTCGCGCTGGGCTTGTGTTGTGCTCAGCGCTATCTCGACCTCTGCCAGTGCCGACACCACGGTCTTTCTATACATGGCGTGCCGCTCGTCCATTTCGGCAACTGCATGGTGGGTCCGGGCTTCGTGCATCCCGCCGTCGAACACTGACCCGTGCACCGCTGCCTGAAACAACCAGTCGAGCGCTGTCGTCGTGAGCCATCGCGCCAGTGATTCACTGACGAGGCCGCTTCTGCCCGTCAGTGTCAACGAGGGAAATCGCTCCAACCGAGTGGCCCTGGCCTCCAGATAGGCGGACTGAACTCGCTGCCAGGCTGCGGCCACGTCAGCTCGGCGCCCTATGACCTCGGCAGGCAATCTGGGGGGTAGCACACCTGTCATGTCGAGCTGTTCAAAGTACCGTGCATGGGTGGTCAGTTCCGTGGCGTCGGGTGCCTGATCCAACAAAACGGCCAGCCGGACCTGCGTGTTCTGCCGTTGCGATTGCACGTCGCGCAAATGATCGCGGGAGTGCGCGAGCTGGCGTTCAGCTTCCAGCCATTCGTGTTGCGCTATCAGGCCGGCGCTTAGCTTCTCACCTTGCATTCTCAGCGCCTGGGTCAGCAGCGCTTCGCTGCGGCGAGCCAGTGTCGCCCTTTGTTGATGCAGCCGGTACTCTGCATAAGCTTGCAAGGTTTCGTGCACCAGCCATTGCCGCAGCCCTTGCTTATCGGCCGCGCTTGCTTGCTGCTCGGCCTGCGCGGCCCGAGCTTCCAGGCCAAGCCGGCCCAGCCAGTCGAATTCATAGCGCGCTTCTAGCGTCAGGCCGTAGCGGCTGTTCCGGTCGGGCGGCAGTGTCACGGGCCTCCCGTTGGCGTCTTCGACAGTCGAGCCGGGCACTCGTTCGTGTGCTGCGCTCACGCTTGCATCCAGCTGCCACTTGCGGTCAGCTTGCGTGGTCCTCACCATGGCCCGCGCCTGGCGAAGGCGGGCTTCGGCTGCATGCAAATCGGCATTGCGCGTGAGCACAGCTTCAATGATGCGGTTGAGGTCCTCATCGTTCAGCGCGCGCCACCATCGCTCATCCGGTGGTTGGTGGGAGGGGTTGGTTGGCTGCTGGGTGGTATTGGGCGCGAACGACCAGGCCTCGGGTGGCTCGGTCGGTTCAGGTGGAGGCACCGGTGGTGCTGCACAGCCCACGACAAGCGCCGGTAGAGCCAGGGACATCAACCATGCTCGCATGCTCATGCCATTGTTCCTTTTTTGAGTGAGTGGTTGGAAGTCGGCGCTTGAACCGACACTCACGCGCCGGCGAAACGGACGATGACGCGCTGTCCGATCAGCAGCGCGTCCGCACGTTCCAGCGTGAGCACGACTTCCAGTACCCGGTTGTCCTGCCGTTCTGTTGGGTCATCGCTTGGGGTTCGCTCCCCCACGACGTGGCCGATGCGGGTGACTTTTCCGTGCCAGGTTTTTTCGGGCTTGGCTTCCAGGGTGATGTGAGCGTCCTGCCCCAGCGTCACTGCGTCTAGGTATTGCTCCTCAAGTTCCGCTCTGACGATTCTGGGCGCGTCGGGGACGAAGAGGAACAATGGAGTGACGTTCAAGGTGCTGACGCCATTACCGGGCCTGGCATTGCGCTGGATGATTCTGCCCGCCAAGGGAGCGACGATCTTGCGTTCTTCCATGGCTTGCTCGGCGAGGCTTTGTCTGGCACGCGCGGTTTGGATTGCCGCCTCCGCTGCTTGCCATGTGGCCTTGGCATGAGCATGTGTGTCGTGGGCTTGATCGAGTTCCTGCCGTGGCACCAGCAGTTTTGCGGCCAGAGGCTCCAGGCGGGAGACTTCCCGCGCTGCTGCTTGCAGAGACACTCGTGCCGCTTTGGCTTGCATTTCGATTTCCCGGGTCTCGTGGCTTGCCAGGGCCAGGCTGCGACGTGTCAGTTCGTCGTCGAGGGTGGCCAGCAGTTGCCGGGCCCGAACTCTTTCGCCTTCTTCGACCAGTACTTTTTCGATGATGCCGTCATGTCTCGCTGCCAATCGAATGACGCCGCCCTCTACGTCGACCCGGCCCTTTGCGCTGGCTGTGTATGTCGGGTGGGTTGGCGCTTCGGCCTTTGGCGATGGGGCCGGTTCGCGTTCGCTGCAGCCCTGAAGCGTGAAGGCAAGCGAGATCAGCCAAGCTGCAAAGAGAAGCTTGTTGGCGGGTGTCGAGTCCGGGTTATGAAGTGGCATGTGGATTGTCCTTGGATGGGTGGTTAGGGGCCGTTGTTGCGGTGTCCCGCACGACCTCGCCATCTTCGAGTTCGATGACGCGGTCGGCGTGGGATAGCAGGCGGGGGTCGTGTGTGACGCCCAGCACGGTAGCGCCGTGGTCGCGGGTGATGCGCTTGAGCAGCTCGATGACGATTTCGCCGTTCACCTTGTCCAGGGCGGATGTGGGCTCGTCGGCGAAGATCATTTCAGGGTTTTTAACCAATGCTCGTGCTATTGCGACACGCTGCTTTTCGCCGCCTGAAAGTTCGGCAGGGCGTAAGTGGCTTCGTGGTTCGAGACCCACTTCTTGCAGGGCTTTTTTTGCGCGCTGGTGGGCCTCTGTGCTACTCACGCCCAGGTATTGCAGGGGGAGGGCGACGTTTTCGTGGGCGGTGAGTGCGTTGAAGAGGTTGAAGCCCTGAAAGACGAATCCGCAATGTTCGAGCCGGAAGCGGTCGAGCGCGTTTTCGTTTTGCGCCCATAGATTGACGCCGAGGGCGCGTACCTCCCCTTGGTCAGGCCGAAGGAGTCCTGAGAGCATGGACAGCAGGGTGCTTTTGCCTGACCCTGATGGTCCGACGATCAGCGTCAGTTTTCCGGGCACAACCTCGATGGTGGTGTTCTTGATCACTTGCTGACATATTTTTCCGCTGACGAAGGCCTTGGAGATGCTGTTTGCAACCAGTGTGTGTGAGTGCATTCGGTGTGCCCTTTCAGCGCAACAGGGAAGCGGGCTGGGCGCGCAGCAACGGGCGCAGAGAGATCAGGCCCGAGATGGCTGAGATGAGGAGGAGCAGGATGGCTACGCTCACCAACATCCACCAAGGAAAGCTCATTGAGATTCGCCAGGTATGCCCGAGCCAAGCGGTCAGTCCGGTCAGGGCCGCTGTAATGGCCAGTCCCATGACGCCGACCCACAGTGCTTGTTCGATGACGATCGCCCGCAATGAGCGCAGCGGTACGCCCAGCGCCCGCATTGCTGCGTACTCCTTGATGGACGCCATGATGGCGCCTGACAAGGTTTGGCTGGTGATGACGATGCCTACGATCAGTGCTAGCAGTGAAGCGAAACCGGTGCCAATGCCGGAGCCGGACTCTAGCAACCAGTACGCCTGCGATTGCACTGAGAGCTCATCAGCCAGCCATACGCTGTATTGCGGGGTCTGGCGCTGGTCAGCGATGTCTCGGGCCACGGCAGCCGCATCGTATCCAGGCCGTACGCTGATCAGGTAGAACGTAACGTGGTTTCCCTCGGACGGTGATATCGAGCGTGCTGTGGCGAAAGAGGTGACAACGTTTGCTCCGCCGATGGCGCGCAGTCCTTCCACTATGCCTGCGATGCGCGCGCGTTTGCCGTTGATCTCCACCACTGTTCCGATGCTGGCGTCCAGTTTTCCAAGGTCGGCAGCGTCGATCAGCATGGCGTCCGGCTCGCGCAGCAGGCTGCGCTGTTCCGGGGTGAGCAGCTCGCTCAGCGCCAGGGATCGGTGGGATGTGTCGATTGCGTTGATCAAAACCGATACCGGGACGCCGTCGTCGCGACGGAGGTCGCCATAGGCATATAGATACGGCTCCACTCGGCTGACCCCCGGGTGCATCCAGGCGCGTGAAGCGCTGGCGGGGTTGACGGGGCGCCCGAGGTCGACGCTCTGTGTATTGCGAAAGCCCAACCATAGGTCTGCGGAAGACTGGTCGATGATCACCGAGACTGTGCCGAACATGCCGAGCAGCAGAGCCAGTTGAACTGTCAGAAGCAGACCCGCGAAAGTCACTGCCAATACCGCGGCCAAGTAGCGTCGCCATTCGTGAACCAGACTGGCACGTGCCACTGAAATCATGTGTCGTCTCCGGCGATGTGGCTTCTGCTGTTGGGATTTTGTTGAGAAAACGGAGTAGTTCGTCTAAGAAAAATAGAGTTGCGCGTCATGGTGTTTTTTTGCCGTCAAGCAAGAATGAAGGTTTTGAAGAGATCGGCGATGGCGCGTGCCGTGCGGTTGGGGCGGCTCAGCGCGCCCAACTCGCTGTCGAAGCTTAGGCCTGAGAAGATGGCAAGCACGATATCTGCTGTGCCGGCGGTGTCCAGGTCCTTTCGCACCCATCCTTCCTCTTGTCCGCGTGTGAGTTCGCAGGTCAAAGTGGCTCGCAGTTCAGCGTCGAAAGCTAGCAGCCTTTCCTTTCCGTGTGGGTCTCGAGCGAGTTCCAGCCAGCTGTCCGTTCCGAGCCCGAAGGTGCTGACCTGAAGCATGCTGGTCAGCTCGCCTGGCTTGACGCGCGCCATCCATTTCAGGCCCTCTTTCGTTGCCAGGGATCGCACCTGCTCTCTGTGATTGGCGAATTCGATCTCAGCAATAGCGTCTATCATGGCGCGCTTGTCGGGGAAGTACCGGAACACCGTGCCAGCGCTCAGCGACGCCTCGGCACAAATGTCTTCGGTGCGCGCCAAGTGGAACCCCTTGAGTCGAAACACGCGCGCGGCGGCAACCAGGATTTCTTCCTTGCGCCTCTCATGCAAGCCTTCGTCTTTTTTCCGCATGTCGTTGGTATTTATAAACGGAGTATTCAGTCTAATATATTTGATGTTCGGGCGTTGTGCAAGCTCCCAGCGTGACAAGGTGGTCGCAACGGCCAGGGCGCTGGAGCGAGGACCACGAGATAGCCAGTGCGCGCGGGAGAGGTTTTACATGATCTCTCATGCGCCGAGCGTGACGCGTGCGGTAGTCGCTCGATGAGGCCCAAGTCAGGGACTCGCCCTGGCCATCGCGCCATGTGCCCCACGCGGCAAGGTCCCCGGCGTGGGCGTGCAGAGCTTCCCCAAGAGCTGGCGCCGGAGGCGCCGCGGGGGGGTCTTATTTCACTCTTGTTTCATCGGGCAGGTGTTGAAGCCCAGCAATGCGTAGGGAGGGCACCAGCCCATCAGGCCGGTGGCCAGAGGCACCACGCCGATGTAGCCCCACATGCCGATGGTCTCGGTGGCTGCGGCCACCATGAGGCCGGCGCCCACAGCGATGCGCAGGATGCGGTCAATGCCGCCAACGTTCTGTTTCATGATCAAGACTCCTTCAGAAGGTGTGCGCCAGCAGTGGTGCACCAGATTGATTCGACGTCCAAAGGTTGGTCATTTCCCCTTGGCTGTGTTTCATTGGACACCTGGGGCTCTGACAAGTATGTGACCTGAGTCACATAGTGTTCACTTCGCCCTGTCGGGTACTGGCGACCTGGCGCAAGGCGGCGCTGTTCTTGATGTCGATGCATTCGCGAGAGAGCTCCACCAGCCCGTCGCGTTCAAAGCGCCGCAACAGGCGGGTGACCATTTCGCGCACGGTGCCCAGTTCGTCTGCCAGGGCCTGGTGGGTGATGCGCACTTGCTGTCCGTGACCGAGCAAGGTGTTGGCCAGTCGCGCATCGAGCTTCTGGAATGCGATGGCTTCGATCAGACCTGTCAGATCGGCCATGCGCGCGGCGTACAGGCCCAGCACGAAGTCCCGAAAACGCTGGTTGCTCAAAGCGTCCTGAAAGGGTGCAGGTGAGAGCAAGGTCAAACGCGTGGCGCGGGTGGCCACACCATGGGCACTCAAGGGTTGATGGGCGAACAGGCCAGCGGACGAAACCAGGCACATTTCGCCCGGTTGAACACGGTAGAGCTCCAGTTCGCGACCGTTGGGAGATGATCGCGAAACGCGAACTTCTCCCTCGAGCACCATCGGAAAGCCCTGGCAGGTCTCATGTTCCCGAAACAGAACGGTTCCTGCCGGCACCTCCATGACGGCCAGCGAGTCCACCAGTTCGGGCAGCTCGGACATGGCGGGGTACAGGTCAATCAGTTCCTGGGCGGTAGGGCTTGGCATGGGCGCATTGTAGGCGGCTGGTTCACGCCTGCGCCCGGGGTTTCCCTGACACCCTGGGGCGCGTTCATGCCGCTGAATGTGAGAATCGCTCTCAAGGTGATTCGAACGGTTGGAATTTGTTCCTTCAAAATTTTTGAACAAAAGCTTCAAGCCCGTGCATCCAGCGAACGGTTGGGGCTCCCTACACTTTCGACTTATGAATACCGCATCCGCCCCTGTCAACAGCGCTTCGGCGCGCTACCACCCCGTCTCGGTGCTGTTGCATTGGGTGCTGGGTCTGGCCCTGATCGCGATCTTTGCATTGGGCATCTACATGCATGAGCTGCCGTTCTCGCCGCAGCGACTGAAACTCTACAACTGGCACAAATGGGCAGGCATCACGGTGCTGACGCTCTCCTTTGTTCGCCTGTTCTGGCGTCTGCTTGTGCCGCCGCCTGCCTTGCCGCAAAGCATGGTCGATGCCATGCCTGCCTGGCAGCACATGGCGCACAAGCTGACGCATGTCGGCCTGTATCTGCTGTTCTTTGCGGTGCCGCTGGTGGGCTGGGCGTACAGCTCTGCTGCCGGTTTCCAGGTCGTGTTGTTTGGCGTGCTGCCGCTGCCGGATTTTGTCCCGACCAGCGAGGGCCTGGCCGACGTACTCAAGGAAGCCCATGAAGTCCTGGCCTTTGCCATGGCGGCGCTGGTGCTCTTGCATGTGGCCGGTGCCGTCAAACACCAGGTGATCGATCGTGACGGCCTGATGAGCCGAATGGGTTTTGGCCGCTCCTGAGGCGTTCGCCAAGGTCATGACCCGCAACAAGAAACCCTGAATATCCAAGTGAGCACATTCATGTTCGAACCGACGTATCTTTCTTCCGCTCCCGGGCGCCGTTCCCTGGTGCGTTCCGGTGCCATCATGCTGGCGCTGACAGCCGCTGCCTGGCTCAACGATTCCGCGTACGCCCAGCAAGTCGTCCCGGCGCAAAGTGAAATCGGCTTTGTGAGCAAGCAGATGGGCGTGCCGGTGCAAGGCAAGTTCACCCGCTTCGAAGCCAACGTGTCATTCGACCCGGCCAAGCCGGAAGCCGCGAACATTGCGTTCACGGTGGATACCGGCAGCGCTACTCTGGGCGTCAAAGAAAGCGATGCCGAGTTGCCCAAGGCAGACTGGTTCAATGTGTCCAAGTTTCCAAAAGCGACCTTCCAGTCCTCCAGCGTCAAGAAGACGGGGGCCAACAAGTTCGAAGTACAGGGCAAATTGACCATCAAGGGCGTGAGCAGTCCCGTGGTGGTGCCGGTCGACCTCTCGCAAAAAGGCAGCGATGCGATGGCCACAGGTGCTTTCCCGATCAAGCGCCTGACCTTCCGTATCGGTGACAACGAATGGTCGGACACCTCCATGGTGGCTGACGAGGTTCAGGTCAAGTTCCGCATTGCATTGTCTGGCGTGGGCCAGTGATTTCCCAGCGTTTGTTTGTCTGGTTTCGTTTCTCAGTTCGCACACATTTCCAACAAGGAGTTCAACCATGAGCAAGAAGACCTTTATCGCCGCTGCCGCCATCGCTGCCGCCACCCTGGCCAGCGCCCCGGCCATGGCAGCCGAGTACGCCATCGATCCGTCGCATACGTTTGCCACGTTCGAGATGCCTCACTTCGGTACCTCGACCAACCGCGGTCGCTTCGACAAGAAGGAAGGCAAAGTGATGTTCGACAAGGCCGCCAAGACCGGCAGCGTTGAACTCACCATCGACATGACCTCCATCAACTCGGGCACCGCTGCTTTCGACAAGCACCTCAAGAGCCCCGACATCTTTGATGCGGAAGCCTTCCCGACCGCCACGTTCAAGGCCGACAAGCTGGTCTTCAACGGTGACGCTGTGGCCGAGGTGCCTGGCATGCTGACGCTCAAGGGCAAGACCCAGCCTGTGACCCTCAAGGCCAACAACTTCAAGTGCTATGACAACCCGATGCTCAAGCGCGAAGTGTGTGGTGGCGATTTCGAAACCACGTTTGACCGCACCGCCTTTGGCGTGGACTATGGCCTGAAGTACGGTGTTCCCAAGGAAGTCAAGGTCATCGTTCAGGTGGAAGCCATCAAGCAGTGATGTGCTGAAGCGGGTTGTCATGCGCCATGGCACCCGAGCGAAAGATGAGAGGAGGGCCCGCTTCGGCGGGCCTTTTTCGTGGGCCTTGGTTTCGGTGTGAAAACCACGCGAAGCCGGGCAATTTGCCCAAGAGCGAGGTCGCAGCACGAGTCGTCTCGAAATGCGCCAGTCGCGGCGTGACCCCTGTGCTCCGACTGTCCAGAATGCCTCACAGGTTCAACTGACATGGAGACGCATCATGGGGCTCGCAGAGAAATGGTGTTTGCTGGCGGCAGGCAGCTATCTGCTCATCGGCATGCTCACCGGGGCATGGAAATACCACGGCATTCGCACCAGCCCCGAGCACAAGGCGCATACCTACGTGAGCCTGGCGCATCAGGCGTCGTTGGCCTATGCGTTTGCATCCGTGGTGCTGGGACAGCTGGCGCGCTACAGCCCATACAGCGAATCGACCACGATGTGGGCGGCGTGCGTGCCCCTGGCCTATTTCGGCCTGGCGATTGTGTCCTATGTGATCCACGGCGTACTCAAGGACACCCACAATCAGTTTGCCGAGCCGCATCGCCTGGGCAAAGGAACGGTGAGCCCGGTGAGCACGCGCCTGTTCATGTGGAGCCTGGGGCTGGGTGAGATTGGCGGCGCAAGCGTTTTGCTGTGGGGCTTTGTGCAGAGCCAGCTGCTCGCCTGAATCCTCAAAGCGTGTCAGGACGGGTCTGTTGCTCAAGTGTGGTCAGGAACACCATTGCGTGTTCGCGCGAGTCTCCGCACATGTCGTGACTCGGCGCCAGGGCACTGCAGACAGCTGGCCTTTCTTTCTGCCCGAAGAGCTGGCAGCGCAGCGCTCCATCCAGATGGGGGCACGCTACGCCTGCCGGCTTGCCTTGTGGCAGGCCGGGCATGGGGCTGGTGATGCTGGGGGCAATGCAGCAGGCGGCGCAGGCACTGCGGCATGTCTGCGCCACATGCATGGCGCTGCGCTCAGGCGCGCAGCTTGCGAGCCGTCGTCAGCACCTGCTCAATCACGGCTTGCACTTGCTGGCGGTTGGCGTCGGTGGCGATGCGGCCATCCGGGTCAAATGCCTCACCTGACTTGCCCAGTGCGAACTGGCGTGGCGCGACCCAGCACATGAGCTTGCGCAGCAGTGTCGCGGTCTGGCCCAGGCCGGTCATGCCGCCGATCGGGCCAGGTGCTGTGGCCAGCAGGCCTACAACAGTTCCCTCGAAGGGTTTGGCCCCGCTCAGGTCGGCATGTTCGTTCTGCAATGGCCGGGAGGCCCAGTCGATCGTGTTTTTGAGCAGCGGTGTGTAGCTGCCGTTGTACTCGGGCGTGCAGATGATCCAGGCCGGGTGGTCCTTGAGGATTTGCTTGAGGCGAATGACATTGGCGGGGCGGCCGGCGTCTTCGAGGTCGCCGTCATACAGCGGGAGGTTGAGCTCGCCCAGTTCCAGCACGGTCACGTCCGCACCTTCGGCCTTGGCCATGTCGGCGACCGCCTGCGCAAGCTGACGGTTCCAGGAATCCTTGCGGGCGCTGCCAGCAAAGATGAGCAGGGGAATAGAGGATTTGTCGTTGTTCATGCCTTTATTTTGGCATCGCGGCAAATCCCCTTTTCGTCTGGATGATTCGTCCTCAATGGGCGACGCTGGCGCCTGCAAGTGTGTCGCTCAATGGGCTGAACTTCAGCTGCGTGATGCGGCCTTCCCAGAACGGATAGATCTTGCCGCCGGCCATGCGTGAGATGCGAAAGCCCATGGGCACGCGCACGCCTTGAACGTCTTGCCAGTCGCTGCGTGCCACATGTTCGCCGGAGCCATGGTAGGGCGTGGTGAGGTCGCCATCCTTTTCTGCTTCCATGCTGATCAGGTCGCCCTCGGGAGAGAATCGAGCAATGACGCCGATGTGCTGATCACCGAGGTGCGCCACCGCGCGTGCACTGTTGTTGTCAATGGCTTCCCAGGTGACCTGCCCGCCGGGGAGCAGTGCATGTGGGTAGGTAGGGCTCTCGAGCAACCAGCGGCGCAGGGAAATCAGGTTGAGCTCGGGCGAGGTGAATTCATCTTCGTGCACCACTTCCACCGTTGAGACCACTTTGGCCTTCATCTCCATCTTGCCGTTGACATAGGCGTCATAGGCGCGGGCCCACAGAACGCCAAGCATGGGCGTGTTGGCGTCGAACATGAGGGCGGGGGTGGCGCTGTTGGCCGTCTGGCTGGCGGTGGTGAAGTTGAAGTCGTTGGTGAGAGGGCGCCGGAACTGGCCTTCCATGTCGTTGTGCATGACCACCGGCTGGATGCCGCCGGGCTGCGTCAACGCATCGCCGAAGGTGGTGGCCAGGTAGCGATGGACGGGCGCGGGCAAGGTGGCCAGCGTCTGGGTGCTGGCTGCTTGCAGGGCAGGAGGTGCGTTCACGACTCGCTGGTGATGCGCCGCAATGTCACGCTCGGTTGTGCGTTGGCCGTTCCAGACGAACAGGGCCAGCGCCACGGCGCCGAGACCCACGAGGGCGCCAGTGACCTGTGCGGTGCGTTTGAACAAGGACGGGATGCGCTGGGTTCGGGTCATGGTGTTTCTCCTGTGGAATCAATCAATCAATTGGTCGGTCGTTAGCGTGCTCGCTTGATCAGTCGGACGGTCCCTGGTCATTCCCCTGTGGCCTGGCGGCGGGTCAGACGCGAAATCAGCGCCCAGAGGCTGAGGGCAAACAAGGCGAGATTCAGGCAGGCGCGCCAGAGGTTGGCCTGGTTCCAGGCGTCGCGCGTGGCGGCCCAGTCGGCTGGCAGCGTCGCAGGTGTCCAGGATTCAGTGAGGTAGTTCAAGGGCAGGTTCACCGCGCGGGTAAATGCCACGATGCCCAGGGCGTAGGCCAGAACAATCAGCGCGGTGACGCGCCACCAGGCGGTGCTGCGATCTCGCCAGCCCATGGCCAAAGCCGTCAGTCCAATCGGAAGTACGCCGAAGAAGAAGATAAAAAAGACGAAATGACGGACGTTGCGGTTGAATTCCGACTGGATAAGCGCATATGTCGGGCCGTCCAACGTCAGGGTGGCCAGATTGATGTTGGCGCTGTAGGTGCCAAAAAAACCGGCCATGATGCCCAGCCAAAGGATGAGCAAAGCGTGCGGCCACAAGGCTGCCGTGGAGTCGGGCAGGGCGTGTGTTGGGGTGTCGGTGTGGGTGGTGGTGTGGTCGGACATGGGCGGGGCTCATGGAAAAGTGTTTGCCGTATGTCCGCCACTATCGGTGGCTTTGGCGCCGTGCGCCTTAACCGGGGTTCAGAGGTTCCGATGTTTCGGCCAGGCGTCTGCGGATGCGTGACAAGGCCACATCGGTGATGCCCAAAAATGAAGCAATGTGCTTGAGCGGCACGCGCTGTGCCCACGCCGGGTGGTGTTCCAGCAAGTCCTGGTAACGCTCGGTGGCTGAGCGTTGCAGGAACTCATGTTCCCGCTGCATCTTGTCTTCGAGCAGGCGCGAGAGCATTTGCTTTTCAAGGGCTGCCCAAGGGGCAAAGTCCTGAACGGCGCTTTTCCATTCCGCCCAAGGCAGCGCCCACACAATGCTGGGCTCCAGGGCTTCCACCCAGAAATGCACGGGCTCACGGGCCAGGGTGGGGGTGATGGGCCAGAGAAACGCGCCCTCCAGATAGAAGTTCTTGTTGTGGGACTGGCCGTCGATGTCCACGAAGTACATGCGCAAAGCCCCGGACTCGATCCACCACAAGTGTTGCCAGCGGTCACCCGCGCGTTGCAAGGCCTGGCCCTTGTCGAGCGGGCGGCGCTCCGCCAAAGCGCAGGCCTCGCTGGCGCCCGCTGGCCACGGGTCATCGCCCAGAATTTTTTCCAGTTGCTGGGTCAGACGTGATGGCTTTTGCATGGGGTGTTTGGCGTTCAATGCATCTGCTTTGCGCATGATGGGAGCTTGGTGGGACAATAGAGGGTCCTGTATTGCGCAGTGTTGACAGGCATCCACGCGCAATGCTTCCCCCATTCAGAAAAACAGTGGTCGGTGTTCGGCCGTTGCTCTGGCACTTTGCGGTGCATGGGCGCGGCTGCGTCGGCCTGGACACAGTGTATGTTGTACCCGGAAGAGTTTGATGTGATCGTGGTTGGCGGTGGCCATGCCGGCACCGAGGCCGCGCTGGCGGCTGCGCGCATGGGCAGCAAGACCCTGCTGCTGACGCACAACATCGAGACCCTGGGGCAGATGAGCTGCAACCCGTCCATTGGCGGCATTGGCAAGGGGCATCTGGTCAAGGAAGTGGACGCCCTGGGTGGTGCCATGGGCCTGGCCACAGACGAGGGTGGTATCCAGTTCCGGATTCTCAACAGCTCCAAGGGGCCAGCCGTGCGGGCTACGCGGGCCCAGGCCGACCGGGTGCTGTACAAGGCGGCGATCCGCCGCATGCTGGAGAACCAGCCCAACTTGCAGCTGTTCCAGCAGGCTGTGGACGACTTGATGGTCGAGGGCGACCGAGTCGTAGGCGCCGTCACGCAAGTGGGTGTTCGCTTCCGGTCGCGCACCGTGGTGCTGACGGCAGGGACTTTCCTCGATGGCAAGATCCACGTGGGGCTGGACAACTATGCCGCGGGCCGTGCGGGCGACCCGCCGGCGGTCAGCCTGTCGGGGCGCCTCAAGGAACTCAAGTTGCCGCAAGGTCGTCTGAAGACGGGTACGCCACCGCGGCTCGACGGCCGCACCATCGATTTCTCGAAATGCACCGAGCAGCCGGGCGACGGCATGCCAGGCTCCCCCACGGCAGATCAGCCAGTGCCGGTGTTCAGCTTCATGGGCAAAGCGTCCATGCATCCAGCCCAGATGCCCTGCTGGATCACCCACACCAACGAGCGGACGCACGAGATCATTCGTTCGGGCTTTGACCGCAGCCCTATGTTCACCGGCAAGATCGAAGGGGTGGGGCCGCGCTATTGCCCGAGCGTCGAGGACAAGATCAACCGCTTTGCCGACAAGGAAAGCCACCAGATCTTTCTGGAGCCCGAAGGTCTGACCACGCACGAGTTCTACCCGAACGGCATCTCTACCAGTTTGCCGTTCGACATCCAGTACGCACTGGTGCGCAGCATGCCGGGACTGGAAAACGCTCACATCCTCCGGCCGGGCTATGCCATCGAATACGACTACTTCGATCCGCGCTCGCTCAAGAGCAGTTTCGAAACCCGTCAGATCCAGGGCCTGTTCTTTGCCGGCCAGATCAATGGCACGACGGGCTACGAAGAGGCTGCAGCCCAAGGTTTGTTTGCGGGCATCAATGCCGCCTTGCAGTGTCGCGGTGAAGAGGCCTGGTTGCCACGCCGCGATGAAGCCTACCTGGGCGTGCTGGTCGATGACCTGATCACCAAGGGTGTGACCGAGCCATATCGCATGTTCACCAGCCGGGCCGAATACCGGCTGCAGTTGCGTGAAGACAATGCCGACATGCGTTTGACCGAAGCTGGCCGGCGGTTGGGGTTGGTGGACGATGCCCGTTGGGATGCCTTCTGCCGCAAGCGTGATGCTGTTTCACGTGAAACAGAGCGCCTCAAGTCCACCTGGGTGAATCCGCGAACCTTGTCCGCCGAGGAGTCCGAGCGGGTTCTGGGCAAGGCCATCGAGCGTGAGTACAACCTGTTCGACTTGCTGCGTCGGCCGAATGTGGGCTACACCGACCTGATGGGGATGAATGAGGGCAAGTACCTGCCCAAGCTGGAAGAGGCGGGTGACGATCCGCGGCCAGTGGTTTCACGTGAAACACTGGGAGACCTGCACGAGGCCGTGGTTGAGCAGGTGGAGATTGCTTCCAAGTATTCAGGTTATATCGACCGGCAGAAGGGTGAGGTCGAGCGGGCAGCTGCCTATGAAAGCCTCAAGCTTCCGGCTGAACTGGACTATGCCCAGGTCTCCGCCTTGTCATTCGAGGTTCGGCAGAAGCTGGCCCAACATCGGCCCGAGACGCTTGGCCAGGCCTCGCGGATTTCCGGTGTCACGCCTGCTGCAGTTTCCTTGCTGCTGATTCACCTGAAGAAGGGTGGCTTCAAAGGATTTGATGCTGTACCGGCATCGGCCAAACCGGTGGAGGCGGGCGCCCATGATTGAGGTGGCGCTGCCTGTGGATCTGCGTCCGGCCCTTGTGGCAGGTATCGACGAGCTGGGCCTGAGCGTGTCGGCAGAGCAGGTAGACCGCTTGCTGGCCTACCTTGGCTTGGTCCATAAGTGGAACAAGGTCTACAACCTCACGGCCTTGCGTGACCCTGCCCAGATGCTCACCCACCACTTGCTCGACAGCTTGTCGGTGGTTGCACCACTGCTTCGGCAGACCGAAGGGAAGCCTGTTCGTCTGCTCGACGTCGGGTCTGGTGGAGGCTTGCCTGGCGTGGTGATTGCCATCACTTGCCCCCAGATCTCAGTCACATGTGTGGACACGGTTGCCAAGAAAGCGGCCTTTGTCCAGCAGGTGGCCGCCAGCCTGGCATTGCCTAACCTCAAAGGCCTGCATGCCCGGGTGGAATCCATCGCGGCAGGTGAGGGTGGTGAGCCGGGTTTTGATGTGGTGTGCTCCCGCGCCTTTGCTTCCCTTGAGGACTTCACTCAATGGTCTGTTTCGGCCCTCAAGCCCGACGGTGTCTGGATGGCCATGAAAGGCAAACAGCCGGATGACGAGTTGGCTGCGCTGGGGGGTGACGTTGACGTGTTTCACGTGGAACAACTGTCGGTGCCCGGTCTGGACGCCGACCGTTGCCTGTTGTGGATGCGGTCCAAAGGCGAGAGTTGACTTCGGCTTTGTCTTCTTTCCCGGTGCTGAAAGGCATTGGGGCGTATTTGTCAGGCGGGGTAGGACGCTGTTTCACGTGAAACACGACATCTGTCCCGGATTGTCAGTCGCAGGCCTCACGGGGTCACTTACACTCAAACCTTCCTCTTTTCAGAGATCACCATGTTCGGAATCGCAGACTACGGCGCCTTTGTCATTGCAGTCATTGTTTTCCTGGCCATTCCCGGCCCGGGTAACTTGGCCTTGATCACGTCCACCAGCAAGGGTGGGCTCAAAGGTGGTCTGGCCGCGATTCTGGGGGTGATCCTGGGTGACCAGGTCTTGATGTGGATGGCCGTGGCTGGCGTGGCTGCATTGCTGGCCGCGTATCCAGCGGCCTTCTATGCGGTGCAGTGGTTTGGTGCGGCCTACCTGGCCTGGATCGGCTGGAAGATGCTCACCGCCAAGCCAGGCGACAAACCCATCATCAATATCAAGCCTCGGCATTACCTGCAGCAGGCCCTGACCATTACCTTGCTCAACCCCAAGGCGATCATCTTCTACATGGCCTTCTTCCCGTTGTTTGTGGACCCGGAACGCCACCAAGGCCTGCTGACCTTTGGCGCGATGGCCGCAACGATCGCATTCCTGACCCTTTGCTACGGGCTGACGGTCATGTCTCTGACCCACTTTCTGGCCGAGCGCATGCGCGCCAACCCCCGCATCAGCCAGGCATTGAACAAGATTGGCGGGGTGTTTCTCATTGGCTTCGGCATCAAGCTGGCCATTGCAAAATAAATCGTCATCACTGCGAGAACCGACTCTATGCAACATCGCACATCGAAGAAGGCAAGATTCACCGCCGGGCCGACCCAAGGTGAATCAGCCCCCTGGGGGGCAGCGACCCGTGCAACGGCGGAGCGTGGGGGGAAGGCGAGATTCACCGCCGGGCCGACCCAAGGTGAATCAGCCCCCTGGGGGGGCAGCGACCCGTGCAACGGCGGAGCGTGGGGGGGGCTGTGATGTCGAAGATCTTCTGCGTGGCCAACCAAAAGGGTGGCGTTGGCAAAACCACGACAACGGTGAACCTGGCAGCAGGTCTGGCCAAGGTGGGGCAGCGCGTGTTGCTTATCGACCTGGATCCGCAAGGCAATGCGACCATGGGTTCGGGTATCGACAAGCGGGCCATGGAAACCTCGGTGTACGACGTGCTGCTGGAATCGGCCACGGTGCCGGAAGCGGCCATCTTTGCAGACAAGTGTGGCTACCATGTGCTGGGCGCCAACCGCGAACTGGCCGGTGCCGAAGTGGAGCTGGTGGAAGTGGATCGGCGCGAGAAGCGCTTGAAAGAAGCCTTGGCCGCTGTCGATGCCGACTACGATTTCGTGCTCATCGACTGCCCGCCGTCGCTGTCCATGCTGACGCTCAACGGCTTGTGCTCCGCACACGGCGTGATCGTGCCCATGCAGTGCGAGTACTTTGCACTGGAGGGTCTGAGCGATCTGGTCAACACCATCAAGCAGGTGCATGCGAACCTGAATCCGGACCTGCAGATCATCGGTTTGCTGCGCGTCATGTTTGACCCGCGCATCACCTTGCAGCAGCAGGTCAGCGACCAGCTCAAGGACCACTTTGGCGACAAGGTGTTCGATGCCGTCATTCCCCGCAACGTCCGCTTGGCCGAGGCGCCCAGCTATGGCCTGCCCGGCGTGGTGTTCGATCCGGCCGCCAAAGGCAGCAAGGCCTTCATCGAGTTTGCGGAAGAGATGGTGACGCGGATAGGCAAGATGTGAATTGGCCCCCCCTGCGCCGCTTCGCGGCTTCCCCCTGAGGGGGACGCAGCTGGCGGACCGGCGGAGCCGGATCCGCGGCTGCCTGGGTTAGGGATTTGATGTTTGTAGACTTATAAGTAAGTAGTTGCTATCTCTTGGCTAATGATTTCATCGGATGTTTTGATTCTTCCTGGCTGGCAAAACAGCGGCCCTGACCACTGGCAAAGCCTGTGGGAGGCGCGTCATGGCTACACGCGGGTGGAGCAAAGCGACTGGATGACGCCCAAGCGCGGCGACTGGATGATCCGCCTGGAAGAGACTTTGCTGGCCCGCGCAGATGCAGGCCTGCCACCGGCGGTGCTGGCGGCGCACAGTCTTGGCTGCATCCTCACGGCGGCCTGGGCATCTCACTCCCGCAACACGCATCTCGTCAAGGCCGCTTTGCTGGTGGCGCCTGGCGATGCCGATCAGCCGGGACTGGCCGAGCAACTCCCGACCTGGCAACCGGTGCCCATGCAGACCCTGCCATTTCCTGCCACGCTGCTCAACAGCACTGACGATCCGTACTGCACGCGCGCACGCGCTGAGGCCATGGCCAAAGCCTGGGGCGCCCGTTTCGTCGACTACGGACAGCGGGGCCACATCAACGGCGAATCCGGCCTTGGTGACTGGGAAGAAGGGCACGAACTTCTGAAATCGTTGGTCGACAGCGCGAAGCCGTCATGAAGGCTTCCAGTGCGCACCGAGGCGCGACCGACGAACACTGATCAATAAGCGAAAAAAGAAGAGGACAGACAAACATGGCGACGAAGAAACCCAAAGGCCTCGGCCGCGGACTCGAAGCGCTGCTCGGCCCCAAGGTCAGCGACACCCCCAAGGCTGATGGCAGCACTGCACCCACGGCAGCCGAAGCGCGCGCCGCCAAGGATGTGGTCACCATGATGACGCTGGACCAGATGGTTGCCGGCATCTATCAGCCGCGTACGCGCATGGACGAGGGCGCGTTGTATGAGCTGGCCGAGTCCATTCGCGCCCAGGGCATCATGCAGCCGATCCTGGTGCGCCGCCTCACCGAAGGCGAGAACACCGGCAAGTTCGAGATCATCGCGGGCGAGCGCCGGTTTCGCGCGTCCAAACTGGCGGGTCTTGCCGAAGTGCCGGTTCTGGTGCGCGATGTGCCGAACGAAGCCGCTGCCGCCATGGCGCTGATTGAGAATATTCAACGCGAAGATCTCAACCCGCTGGAAGAGGCGCAAGGCATGCAGCGCCTGATCAAAGAGTTTGGCCTGACCCATGAGCAGGCAGCGCAAGCCGTCGGCCGCTCGCGAAGTGCGGCGAGCAACCTGTTGCGTCTGCTCAACCTGGCCGACCCGGTCCAGACCATGCTCATGGCCGGGGACATCGACATGGGCCATGCACGGGCTTTGCTCACGCTTGACCGTGCCGCGCAGATCACGGCCGCCAATCAGGTCGCTTCGCGGCAGCTGTCCGTGCGCGAGACAGAAAGCCTGGTCAAGAAGCTCAGTGCCGAATTCAATCTGGTGCCGCAAAAGCCCAAGAAGGAAAAGTCGCGCGACATTCGCCGGGTCGAAGAAGAGCTGGCCGATCTGCTCATGGCGGACGTGGAAGTGCGCGTGAAGAAGCGCGTCAAGCGCCACGGCAGATTCGAGGAAATGGGCGAGATTGCGATCCAGTTCGGTTCGCTCGACGAACTCAACGGCCTGATCGAGCGCTTGCGCGGCGGCGAGGAGTGATCAGGATCAGCTGCTAATGGCTGGGAACATTTCCTGAGGCGATGAAGATGCTGCCCATCCAGGTGGCATCGACATCCACATCGTCCAGGCCATTCGCCAGCCCGCGCCAGGGTTGCAGCAGACCGTGCAAGGAACTCACTGAATACAGCGCGCAGCCCATGACGGCCAGATTGACAGGCACCAGCCATGGAGGCGCCCATTGCAAACCGGTGGCCACCACTCGGGCGCCAGGCTTCAGGTGAGCCAGAACATTGGCCACCGATGCCGGATGCTGCAAGATGTCGTGAGTGAAGTGAAACAGCGCGGCATCGGCTTTCGGGCCTGCCCATCGGGCCTGATCGACAGGTGAGTGGATCAGTTTGACCTGCTTGTCCAGCGCGTCCTTGCGCGATGCAAGCCGCTCTTTGGCCTTGGCCAGCATGTCGCTGCATTGGTCAATGCCGACGACTTTGCCTTTGGGCCCCAGGCGTCTGAGCAAAGGCTCCAGACTCAGTCCGGTACCGCAACCGACATCCAGTACCAGCTGCCCCGGTCGCAGGAGCAGCCGCTCAATGGCCATGGCCCGCAGTGGCTCGAACGGTGCCAGTTCGGCATCGTAGTGCTCTGCCCGGGCGCCATACAGGCGCAGCATGGGCAGTGGGCCCAAGCCCTTGCCGGAGACGCCGGATCGCGATCTGGGCCGTCTGGGACGCGTTGACACCATGTGCGGGCATTCCTCGAAGCCATGGGGAAACGGTTCTTGGCATGACCAAGAATGACCATGGTACGCCTGTGACGGGAAGTTGTCAGCGAAACACTACCGGACGTTCGCCGGTATGATCCGAGCCCCGATGTCGACTGTTCTGTATTTCGCTTACGGCTCCAACATGCTGGTGCAGCGCTTGCGCGAGCGCACCCCGTCTGCCCAGGTCATTGGCAGGGCCACGCTGCGCGGCCACGAGCTCGCGTGGCACAAGCGCGGTCAGGACGGGTCCGGCAAATGCGATCTTGTCCGCTCCGCCGATCCGGACGCGCAAGCCCAGGGGGTCCTCTATGCTCTGGACGGCGCGGAAAGGCCCCTGCTGGACAAGGCAGAAGGCCTGGGACATGGCTACGATGCGGCGCAGTTGACTGTGCAGACCCTGGACGGAATGGCCCACCGGGCACTGATGTATGTGGCCACGGATATCGATGCCCGGCTGGCGCCTTACGACTGGTACAAGGCACTGGTTCTGGCCGGTGCCATCCAGCATGGACTGCCGGCCAAAGTCCTGCGAGCCATGGATGCGGTCGCATCGCACGCAGATCCGGACGCGCTGAGGGCAGAACACCATTGGCGTCTGGTGCAAAGTGGGCTGGACCTCTTCTGAGCGTCAAGGCCAGAAAGATATCCGTTTGCTCTCTTGAGCAACTGGCGATGCCAGAGACCGATGTTCAGCCGATCAGGAACGCTCTGACGGAAGCGAACGTGTCGGGTCGACTGTGACGTCCGTGTGTCCTGCACCTCTTCCCTGGCGTGCGCGAATCCACATGAGCGCAACCAAGGTTGTGGCCGCAACGGCCAGTGCCAGGTGGCTGGGGTAGACCGCCAGCAACGCAACGCCTAGAAACAGGCTGCGATCAAGCCAGCGAGAAGGCGAAACCCTGGCACCACCGAACAGGAAGGCAAATCCCCCCACGAACACCAGGCCCGAGATGACGGACTCGCCAAAGGCGCCGGTCAAGCCGGGTCGCAGCATGCCGGGGTAGAGCAGGAACAGAAACGGAATGACGTACGTCACGGCACCCAACATCACCGCGTGCCGGGCCACTTGTCCCCACCCGACGCCTGCGATGCCCGCCGCCACAAAGACGCCAACGCACACCGGAGGTGTGATCACAGAAAGCGTGGCGAAGTAGAAGACGAACATGTGTGAGGCCAGCGGGCTGACGCCCACCTTGATCAGCGCCGGAGCGAGCGTGGCTGCAACGAGTACATACGCCGCAGTGGTGGGAATGCCCATTCCCATGACCATGCACACCAGAGCGACCACCAGTCCTATCCACAGCAAATGGCTCTGACCGTCGCCAACAATCATTGACGACATCGTGATACCGATGCCGGTCAGATTGATCATCGAAACCAATATCTGGGCGCCAGCGAGCAAGATGCCGACCACCACCAGACCGTTCGCGCCTTCGTCCACTGCAGCGTGGAGCTTCCTGAGCATCGAAGCGTCCTGTCGACTGGCTGGGTCTACCGCCTGGTCGCCTTTGCCCCAGCGGCCCATCAACAGCCCGGCCACTGCGCCGACTATGCCGTAGAAGGCCGCCGTTTGCAGTGAGTTGCCTCGGGCAATACCGATGGCCAGGCCCGAGAGGGAGCACACGATCGGGGCCAGACGGCTGAACTGGAGAATGGACAACCATGACGGAATCTGGTCGTCGGGGACGTGGCCAAGCTTCTGCTCCTTTGCCACCACGTGCACGGTGGCAAAGGCACCGAAATAGAACAGGACGGCGGGGAGCAGGGCACCCATGGCAATGGTGACGTAGTCCACCCCGATGATCTCGGCCATGATGAAAGCGGCAGCGCCCATGATCGGTGGTGCCAGTTGCCCGCCAGTCGACGCCACGGCTTCAACGGCGCCCGCCAGTGGCGCGGGATAGCCCAGGCGCTTCATGAGTGGAATGGTGAACGATCCGGTGGTGGCCACGTTGCCTACTGCACTGCCGCTGACCATGCCAAAGAGACCGGAGGCGACGGTGGCTATCTTGGCGGCGCCACCCACAGAGCGACCGCTCACGCGCAGCGCCAGATCCATGAAGGTCGAGCCGCCGCCTGTGTGCAGCAGAAAACTGCCAAACAGTGAAAACACAGCGATGATGGTCGCGGCCACGCCCAGCAACGAACCCCAGATCCCGATGTCTCCGAGCAACAGGGTTTCAGTGACGAAATTGAGATCGAAGCCCCGGTGCCCCAGTCGACCCGGAATCCAGTTTCCGAACAGTGCGTACAGCAGACCACATGCGACCATGGTGGGAAAGATCAGCCCGATCGCTCTCCTGGACAGCTCCAGGATGACCAGCACCAGGCCCACCGCCATGGCCATCTCCATGGCACCTGCGGTGGGCAAGGTGTTCATGATTTCATCGGTGTGCCATGCAATCCACGCACAAGTCCCAACGGCCACCGAGGCCATGGTTGCGTCCACCGCGATGCCCACCGGCCGCCAACGGCTCTCTGCTCCGAGGGGATACCGCAGCAGCCCGAGCACAACGACCAACGCCAGAAACGTCGACCGTTGAACCAGGGCGTCCAGAGATCCGAAGGCCGACGTGTACAGCACGAAAAGACCCAGCAGAAGCGAGAGTGCTGTGCTGGCGTTGGCACGCATTGAACGCATGGCAGTCAGATCCTCAAACAGGCTTTACTTGGCCACCAGGCGAGCAGGAACGTCAAGGCCTCGCTCACGGAAGTACCGGATGGCACCGGGGTGGAGTGGCGAGGTGGCGAACTTCAGCGTCATCTCGGCAATATCGACACCGGCTGCATCGCTGAACGCCGCGGCCTGCACTTCCTTGTCTTCGCAGATGGCCTTGACAATGGCGTAAGCCAGTTTCTCGTCAAGCTCGGCAGAAGCCGCCGCACCCACGCCAAAGCCCCAGGTCTTGTAGGCGGGCAGACTGTTCTTGGCATCTGCAGGAACTTCCACCATGGACAGCTCTGGCATGCCGCCGCTGATTTTTGCAACCTGCGCATCATTCAGCCCCAGCACGTCGATAGGCGTGAAGGTGGCAATCTCTCTGGACGATGCATCCAGTTTCAATCCAGCGCCCGATTTCACATAGCCGACAGCGCGGCTGTCCTTGACGGCCGCCACCACTTCACCTGTCGAGCCGCGCAGAACATCGGGCTTGATTCCCAGCAGAGCGAAGACGGCGTCGGTGGTCTTCTCGGTGGCCGAACCCTTGAGGCCGGTGTTGAACTTCTTGCCGTTCAGATCTGCCAGTGATTTGACGCCCGCGTCCTTGCGAACAATGGTGTTCTGGGGTGCCAGCGAATAGATCCACAGCAGACGGCTGCCCACCGGTTTTCCCGAAAAGTCCCCGGTTCCGGCATTGGCGTGGTGCATCACGTTGGTGGTCACCAGCCCGAGATCCACCTGACGGCGATCCATGCGGCGCAGGTTGTCCATCGTGGCACCGGTCTCAACGATGGAGCTGTCAAGGGCGGGCACCTGTTTGTTGATGACCTGAGAGACGGCCACAAAATAGCCATAGTGGCTCGAAGATGCCGAGGTAGAGCCGATCAGGATCTTCTGCGGATCGGCGCTGGCGCTGGCACACGTCATGGTCAGCATCACCGCTGTAGCGATGGATGCGAGAGGGCGAGAGGCGAGCTGGAATCGAATCATGGTTGTCTCCTTTTTTGGGTGTGGAAGTTTGAGTCAGCTGGCAACGGAACAAGATCGGGGCGCTTGAACCATTTCGGACAAGAGCAGGAAGGAAAGGCCTTTGCCATGGCGGTCGAGGTACAGGCTGCTGTTGACGCCACCGCCCAGCACTTCGTCGATGACGAAATTGATCGCTGCGATGTTGGGCAAGAGGTAGCGCTGCACGGCTGTGGGCTCGCGATGGGCGAAGCAGGCCAGAACCCGCGCCTCCGTCATCTGATCCACCAGATAGGGATAGGCCTCCTGGCGGTAGCAAATCACGGAGATGTTGATGCGGTTGCCTTTGTCGCCGGTACGCGCATGGGCGAGCTGGTACAAGGGCAAGTCAATGCTGTCTGGAGCTGTCATGCGGTCGCCTCCATCATGGTGACCCTGGGGTGAAATCTGTCGCGGAGAGCAAAGACGGAGGTCGATTGCATCAGCGGAACGATGGAAGTTCTCACGCCACCGCCTCCGGCTGGCCCGCAAGTGTAGAGAGCATCCAGTTCGTTCAAGGCCCTGTTGACCACCTCCCGGTCACTGGCGCTCACCGCCATCCGCACACGCACTTCCGCAGCCGGTTGAGTTTCGTGTGCCCTGAGCATGTGTTCACCTTCGCCGTTGAAGACACTGGCCACGCCAATCAGGTCAAAGTGACTCTTGAGTGGCAGGTCGCAGATCGCCAGGCGCTGCCGGAGAATGTCAATGGCCAGCATTCCGCGGGCCTGTGCGTTGTGGCCGGCGTATGAGATCTCTCCCTCGCCCATGTGTCCGCCGTCAAAGCACAAGGTGGCTTTGAGCGTTTCCGGTCTTGGCAGACCCCTGGCGCCCGTGACCCTGACCCTGTCGGGCGCGATGTTCTGGACGCGCACTCCGCTCAGATCCAGGGTGACATCGGGTGTCAGATAGGCGGACGGATCATGAATTTCATAGAGCAACTGCTCCTTGACCGTCTGCTCTGTCACGCACCCGCCCGTGCCGTCGGGCTTGGTCATGACCAGCTCGCCAGAAGGCGTCACTTCCGCGATGGGATAGCCCACCCGCGCCAGGTTCTCCACGTTCTTGAGACCTGGGTCGGCAAAGTAGCCACCCGTCACCTGAGCGCCGCATTCCAGCAAGTGCCCCGCCAGCACGCCTGCGGCCAGCCGGTCCCAGTCGTCATCGGGCCACCGGAAGTGATGCTTCAAGGCGCCCAGGGCCAGCGCCGGGTCGGCTACTCGTCCCGTCACAACGACGTCAGCGCCCAAACCCAAGGCGTTCGCGATGCCGTCGGCACCCATGTAGACATTGGCTGAAACCAGCGCGTTCGGCGTGATCTCCATGTGTGGATGCCTGGGCATGCCGAGGATCTGACGGGCGTCCATCTGCGAGAGCATGTCATCACCGGTCACGGCAGCCACGCGAATCGACGGGCACCCGACATCTGCCGCGATGCCCCGGATGAACCGTGCTGCACCGAGCGGGTCGGCCGCACCAAAGTTGCCAATGATGGGAATGCGGTGCGCATGGCACGCGGCGAGAATCGGCGTGAGCAACTGCCTGAGGCCTTGAAAGTAGCCTCCGTCGGCCTGTGTGCGTCGCCGCAATTGAGCCAGTGCCAGGGTGCGCTCGGCCAGCATCTCGAAGATGAGATAGGACGGGCGCCCACTGTCGATGAGCGCCTGCACCACAGGGCCCGGCGCGTCGGGCCGGTCGCCCGCGAATCCGGCGCCACATCCGATCAGCACGCTTTCGCTTTGCGCAGCGTCGTTCACATTGTCTCCAGATCGTTGTTCGTCGCAGGGTCTGTTTGCAAGACCTCGTGCGTTCTTGTTTCTGGTCACGAAATCTACGCGCCCGGTCATGATCTGTAAAATCGAATATTCAGATCATTTCATTTGCAATGCAGATCAATCTCAATACCCGCCAGTTGCGCGCCTTCCTGCACCTTGTTCGGGAGAAGAGCTTTACCCGGGCGGCGGCGAGCAGCTATTTGTCGCAACCGGCTTTCAGCGCGCTCATCCGGCAGCTGGAAGATGACGTGGGTGTCCGCCTGTTTGACCGCACCACCCGGCAGGTCGAGCTGACAAGAGAGGGGGAGGAGTTTGAAGTCTCGGCGAGGCGCTTGCTCGAAGAATTCGATCACGCCATGTCCGAGGTTCGGGACAGCGTCGCCATTCGGCGAGGTCGGGTGTCCATTGCGCTCTTGCCATCGCTCGCCGCCGATTGGCTGCCCCCTGTTCTGGCGCAATACCACGAGCAGTTTCCTGGCGTGGAGCTGCGCATTGCCGATGTGCTGTCTGAAGCCTGTGTTCAGGCTGTGAAAGCCGGGCAGGCGGACTTTGCCCTGGCCGCCACCCGGGTCGATTCGCGGGAGCTGCAAGCGGAGCTGTTCTGCAGTGACCGGTTCCACCTGGTCTGCCGAGCAGACCACCCCTTGGCGACCAGCCCTTCTTTGCGACCCAAAGATCTGGCGCAGTGGCCGTTTGTTCAACTCTCGAGGACCTCCAGTGTTCGCCAGCATCTGGACGCTGCCATGCACCCCAACACACTCAGGCAAATCCTGGAAGTTGACCAACTGGCCAGCGTCAGTGGCATGGTGTCAGCCGGTTTGGGGATCAGTGTGGTGCCGGCGCTGTCTCTCTATCAGTTTCAGTCTCCAGAGCTCGCTATTCGGCCATTGAACTGGAGGGGGTTGAAGCGCGACATCTACCTCATTCGCCGCCGTGAAAAGTCGCTGTCCATTGCTGCCCAGCGGTTCTACGAATGGGTGATGGCGAACCGCCCCAAATCCCGTCTGGTTTGACCCGCCTGCCTGGTGGTCATGGATGCATCTCCATCGCGCGCAGAACCGGACGCGCTACGGGCTAGGAGAGAAAATTCTGAAGTGTTCTGAGAACTGCTTCAGGCGGCCCAATCGGGTGAATGGGCCGAAACAGGTCTCAAACAGCGGGTTCAGAGCTCAAAACCGGCATCAAACAGCAGTTTTGGTCTGTCACGCCATGCGTGACAGACCTTGCAACGCCTTTGCATGGCCCAGAGGTGAGCGGGCGCTCGCCGGTTGTTAAGATGGACGAGTCGAATGTCCAGAAGACGAGAACAGCGGACAGGGAGAAAAATGACCATTCAACCTATGCTCAAGGTGCGCGACCTTGAAAGTACCAAAGCCTTTTATCGCGACAAGCTCCGCTTCCGGGTGTGTGATGAATCCCCGGAAGCCACACCTGATGCCATCTGCAAAGCCCGCCTGGGTGGCGCCACACTGACCTTCACCACCGCCGACCTGTGGCCGGGTGAACCGGGCATGACGGGCATTCTGTACGTTCATGTGGATGACGTCGTGGCCTACTACGCGCAGGTCCATGCCAGCGTCACCGTGACCTGGCCTTTGCAAACCCGCAGCGACGACACCAAGGAATTCGGTGTGCTCGATTGCAACGGCTACACACTGGCCTTCGCGCAGTCGCCGAGCAACTGAGGAGTCAGCCAGCATGCCGGAAGAAATCGCAGGTGAGTTGTTGCGGCCAGTCTTCAGGCTTATCGCCTACATCGTTGTCGAGATCGTCTTCGAGCTTGCCATCAAAGGCTTGGGATACCTGTTGTGCCGCCCTTTCTCCAGAGATCTGGATCCCGATGGCATCATGGTCACAGTGGTGGGCTTGCTCGCCTGGGGCGTGCTGATTTCGCTGGGCGTTTTCCTGTGGCTCCGGTGAACAGCGCCTTTCCTGAGAGGCCCGTCTTCTGCTGTCTTTTCCGTCTACTCATTTCAGTCTCCTTATCTTCTTCTTTTCCTTCGACGCGTTATGGACAGGCATGCGATTCACCGTGCGAGTCTCGAGCTCTCCGAGCACCTGGAAAGGCTCGAAACCCTGCTGTTGAAGCAACCTGAAGGCGAAGACCGGCGCGTGATGCTTCGAGCGGTGCAAAAGCTCGCCAGCCAGGTCGACATTGATCTGCGCATTCCTTTGGAGCGCGCCATGCAGACGCTGGCGCCACCAGAAAGTGCCGGTACAGGAGGGCAAGCGAACAGCAGCGGTGACGGCAACGCTGAACACGAGACATGGGTGCGTTCGCTGGGTGCTGAGGAAGTGGCCCGGATCGATGCGCAACTGCTGGACGCATGCTCTGACCAATGGCGGCAGGCGGCGCGCCTGGCAGGCACGGCGGTGGCTTCGTGGCCAGATCTGCCGATCAGCTTTTTCGCAGCGCGGCTTCAGGCGCTGGCGCGGCAGGGCAAGCTGGAAGCCCGGGGCGACCTGAGTCTCATGCTGCACAGCGAAGTTCGCCGTCAGCCATGATCAGCAAGGGTTCAGTGTGTGGCTCAGTGAACCGACACGCCCGCATCCCGGCAGACGTTCAACAACTGCTCCTGCGTTTCACTGGCGAGATCTGTCAGCGGTAGCAAGGAGTGCCCACCGTCGCGATACGCCAGGACCCACACCGAGCGGAGTCGCCAGACAGACTGCACCCGCGTCCATGGCACCAGCGCGTCGCCTGCGGGAGAACTGATGCTGAGATGCTCGGCCGTGAAAGCCATCTGCGCTGGCGAGCCCGACATGGCGCCGAGCACGCGCAAGCTGCGTCGCAGTGGCACCCAGTACGACGCTGCCATGACCAGAAGTGAAATCAGGGAGGCCGAGCCCATCACGCCGACCAGCCAGTCTGTGCGGCCATGCTGCCACGCCAGGGAAGCCGCCGCCGCGCCCACCGCGATGGTGACCACGGGCCAGACGACACCGACCTGACGCCACCAGAACTCGCGCGTGCCACGCCTGACCACGTCGGCCGTGTAGTGGAGCTCGGTTGTGCTCATGCCTGAATCATGCGAGATCAGTCTTTGGCTGCGCCCGGCTCCGTGGTCGCGGCGTCCTCGGCATCTGCCGGTGCTTCAGAGGATTCATCTGCCTGGTCTGAAGCATCATCGGGTGGCGTGGTGTCGGCGGTGCCGAAATAAGGGTCGCCATTGTCATCCACGATGCAAGCCGTGATCTTGTCGCTGTATTCGTCCAGCAGTGCGTCGTCGTCCCCTTCTGCATCCACATAGGCGTCCCACTCAGCCTTGTACTTCTCCTGACAGGCATCGAATTGCGCCTCGACAGCGGCGATACAGGCCTTGTCTTCTTCGCCGCAGACGGCCTTGAGGCTGACCTTGAGCATTTCGGTGGCGGCCTTGTCAGCGAGCATGTCGCAGCCGGCCAGTGTCAGCAAGGAAGCGCTGAGCAAAGAGATGGAGATGTTGCGCAGTGTCATGGGTGATCTTCGGGGAGAGGGAGTGACAGCCCGCGGTTCAAACCAGTCGAACGTTCGAAAAGAAAAAAGAGCCCCCGGAGGACCGGAGGCTCTTTGAAGTATCAATGCCCTTGCACGGGCATCAGGCCGAGCATCAGTTGCCCACCTTGAGGCGACCACCCTTGCCGAGACCGCCCTTGACTTCCTGTGCCTGGTAGTTGCGCAGGGAAATCACCATGCTGTTGTAGGCGTCCACAAACGCAGCCACAGCAGCCTTGCCCTCAGGGGTGCGTGAGAAGCCGCCGAGCGAGCCGGCAGCGCCGCCACCGAACGCGCCCAGTGCCGCACCATAGTTGGTGGCGGTGGCGTTGCCTTCGGAGATGGCCAGCTGGATGCCGGCGCGGATGTCATACATGGTCAGGGTGACGACGGAAGACTTGGTCTCCAGGCCACCTGCAATGGCGCCCACCGTACCACCGATCAGGCCACCCAGTGCGCCGGCCACTTTGCCGGTGGACTCGTTGTCGATGATGATGGCTGGCTCGAGGTAGTAATCGGCCGCGACGCGCTGGCCCTTCTGCTGCTTGGAGCCGGCACGGAATTCACCCGAATTGCGCTGCTTGTCGGTGATGCCGGCGAGCTTGGCTTCCGTGCGGTTGTTGCCGATGGACGTGATCACGAAGCAGTTGGACTGCTGAACAGCCAGACGGATCAGTGGCTCGATGGTGGTGACCTTGGTGGCACGGCCGAAGCTGCCATACCACTCCTTGCCGCGACCGTCATCGACCGCCAGCGTGCCCAGCGGCGCGTCGCAGCGCTCGAGGTTGGAGTTGGCGTTCACGCTGGCGCCACCAGCAGCGCCACCGGTCGCGGCAGTGCCACCGCCACCAGTGGTGACCTTGCCACCAGGCGTTACACAGCCAGCGAGGGCGAGGGCACCGGCCAGAGCGGCCAAACGGATGGAGACAGAAATCTTGCTCATGAAAGTCTTTACCTTTTGCTAACGAACGGATCTACGAGATGACGTCGGAAGTGGGATTGGATGGGTTGGCCAACGGCTCCCTACCGACTGAGAAAACCAGAATGCCCATCGCGTCATGAATCAGAACGGACGAAGGGCCTCTGCATTGACACCGGTGCGGTGAGGTCAGTGGTGGTGCCGGTGCGCCCAACCCCGCGGGCCCCAGTGCCAATAGTAAGGGTAACCACTCCACCACCAGCCGTACCAGCCGGCGCGGTGGGCCTCTCGCCACTGGTACATGGCTTGCTCATCTTTCTTGCGGGCGTTGGCCTCGCGCATGAGTTTCTTGGCTTCCTTGTCGCCATTGTCAGCGGCCATGGCCAGCCACTTTTCGGCTTCCTGTGGGTCGGGGCCCATTTCTTCCACGCCCATCAGGTAGAAGCGGCCCAGCGCGGACTGGGCTTCAGGCACGCCCTGGTCGCCCGCTTTGCGCATCCATTCGATGGCCAGGTACGCGTCGCGCGGGACACCATCACCACGGAAATATCGCAGGCCCAGGTCGAATGCGGCTTTGGGATCTTTCTCGGCAAGCTCGGTCAGCTGGGCTACCCGGGCCTCCTGCTCGGGGTTGCCGGGCTCGTCCTGCCACGTGGCCGAGCTGCGATCGCGCTCGGAGCAGCCCGAAGCATCGCAGATACGAACCGGCGCTTCAGGCCCGGGGCCTGCTGCGCAGCCTGCCAAGCTGCCAACCATCAACAATGCAATCAGACGATTCATGATGTGCACCTCCCTGAAAAAATGAAGTTGGAGTTTCAGTTTTCGTAACTCTTAAGTATAAACCTGTGTGACTTTTTTGGCACATCCTGGTCTGCGCCGGAAGGTAAAGATGAGCGGTTCTTCCCCCCGTTGAATGACGAAACAGGGGGAAAGCGGGTGGCGGGAACTGCGCGGACAGGAAGCTGCACCCTGCTGTGGAGAGGCCGTCCTCGTGGCTGATGCCCGCTGGCGCGCCGGGCCGTTGCTTCTGCGGACATCATTCTGGCGGTGTTGCGCCTGAACCTCACAGGCGATCGATGGCAGATTGCGCCAGTTCAATGGCGACGCTGCGATTGCGTTGGTCGTCGTCAGCCAGGCTGGCCATGGTGACCATCACATAGTGGTCGACCAGCACGTAGAGCGTTGAAGTGCGACTGTCCCAGGCGGCAGCCTTGCCCACGCCCTCCACCGCCTGCATGGGGGGACGGTTGGCAGCACCCATGAGCATCTTTTCGGCCATCTCCTGCTGGTCGCGAGGCATGCCCTGGTAGCGCCTGGAGGCGCGCAGGCCTTCCAGCGCCTGCTGCACGGCAGCGGGGTCCGGGGCTTTGAGGTGCTGCCGCCTGAAATCTTCTTCTGTGGTGCTGACGCGCACCGCGGGCTGGAAGATCTGGATTTCGTCATCCACGGGCAGCCTCAAACCCGTGGGCAGTTGCCGCTTGCGCGAGCTGGACCAGGCGTAGTGCAAGCTGTTGACGGGTTTGTCGAGTCGATTGCGTTTGGCCTTTTGCGGGTCGAGCCCGGTCAGGCGTGCTGCATCGGCGGGCGTGAGCAAGGGGTCCAGGTCCAGGATTGGAACAGCCTTTTCTGATCGGGCGTTGGCTTGTTCAACGGCGTCGGCAGCGGATCGTGGCATGGCGGCTGCGGTTTGGGTGGTGTCTTGGGCGTTGTCGCTGCAACCGGCCAAGGCTACGAACAACAGGGTCAGACCGCTCAAGGTGAAAGGGCGAATCAAGGTGCGGAACTTCATGGTGTGGGCTTGGTGTGGGCTTGGTGTGAAAGTGGAGTGCACCGGAGCGCAGGTGCGGGTGCAGCGCAGGCGAGGTGATCAGCGCAGTCGCTCGACCACTTCCACGCGACGATTGAGCTCGCGGCCTTTTTCGTCCCGGTTGCTGGCCACAGGAGAGAGCGATCCGACGCCCCGGGCCATCAGGCGCTGAGGGTCAATCTTTTGTGCCTTCAGGTGGCTCATCACAGCTTCTGCGCGCGCTTGCGAGAGCGTCTGATTTGCGCTGAAGTCGCCGGTGTCGTCGGTGTGGCCCACGATGTAAACACGCAGTTTCGGGTTGGCTTGCAGGTACTGGGTCAGCAAGCTGAGCTCCGCTGTCGACTCAGGACGCAAGGTGGCTCGGCCGGTGTCGAAGCGGATGCCATAGAAAGGCACGCGCCCGTCGCTTGCCATCTTGTCGGTCAGCGTGTCCAGGTTCAGGCTGACCTGGCCCGATTGAACGGCTTCTTCTTCCACGACCTCCACACTGATGTGTACCGGGCCATCGGCCTTGCTGACCATGCCGATTTCGACAAAGGCGTTGGCGCCGTCTGGTGTGCTCAGCTTGGCCACCAGATAGCGTTGGTCGGCGTTGTAGGCGTCGAGCGGGAAGTAGTGATCGTCAGGGCCATTGCCGCCCTTGTGCTCACGGGAAAAAATGGTTTTGAAGAACTTGGCGGCATGCCATGAACTGGTGCCATCGCATTCGCCGCCTTTGCATTCGAGCAGGACCTGGGCCTTGCCCGTTTTCATGGCATCCCGGAAGTTGCGCATGAGTTCCGCTGTCGTCTTGCCCTTGGGTGCGCGGTAGACGATGGCGGTGTGGCGCCCGGCGGCGGTCACGAATGAGCTGGGCGGCTTGTCCTCTTTGGCGGCGCGATCGGGGAAGCGGATTTCGTTGAATTCGCTGGTGTAGTAGGAGACGATGTCCGAGCCGGGGAAGCGCGAAATGAGCGGATGGTCTTCGGCGCCGTTGACGTCAGCCGCCGTTGCGGTGAACGCGCTCAGGGCAAGAGCGGTTGCCATGAGCAGACGACGGGAGTCGAAGGCAGAGAAATGAAACATGCGTGAGCCTGCAGAGGGTTGCGAAGTGATGTGAAACGAACGAGCCCAATCGAGACGAAATGAGGCCAAATGAAGAGCGCCGGGAAGTGGATCAAAAGCGCCAACCCGCACCCACGCGGACCAGGTGGTGCTTGCTGGAGCCGACAGCGAGCCCGCCATTGATCACGACAGATCCGATCTGGCGTGCATAGGCCAGGCCCAGGGCAGACTGGCCGCGGTAGCTGGCCAGGCCAACGTTGAGAGTGGATTCGCCTTCGCCATTGGGGGCCATGGGCACCAGCTCGGCGGCCTGGGCGATGCCTGCCGACGTTTCCTTGCGCAAGGTGCTGATTTCGCCGTTGGTGTACTGGCGGGCTGCGTCCAGCGTGCGGGCATCGCCCGAATCGGCGTAGGTGCGCGTGTCAGCGGCCACCTGGTTGGTGTACTGGTTGGCTTGCTTCAGCGTTCGGGCATCGCCGGCGTCGGCATGGTCTTGTGCCTGTTGCAGGGTGCGTGCGTCACCCCGCTCGACCGCTTGTTGCGCGTTGTTGCTGGCGGCCCTGAGCTGGGACACGTTGACCGCATCGCTGTCTTCAGTGCCCGCAGCCACGCCGGTGACCTGGCGGTACACCCCGATCTCGGCGTCTCCGACGCTGACGGCACCACGGGTGCCGGTGGTGGCGTTGATCGCGTCGCGTTGGGCTCGCGTGGATCCGGTGGGCACGTACCCGGCGGTCCCGGCAGCGCGGTTGGCGGTGCTGTCGGTTCCCAGTGCGACGCCGTTGTCGACCGTGACCCAGGTGTTCTGGCCCAGGGCGGTGGTGCCGTTGGCACTGGTGAAGCCCCGGCCGGCGCTGGTGCCGATGGCAATGTTGTCGTTGCCGTTGGTGCTGCTGCCCGCGTCGTGGCCCACAGCGATGTTTCTGTCGCCAGAGGTGAACCGACCCGCGTTGGTGCCGCTGCTGGTGTTGTGATTGCCGGTGACGTTGTTTCCGGCGCCATAGCCGGTTGCATTGTTGCCATCCCCTGTGACCATGCGACCAGCCCAGCTGCCACTGGCACTGTTGTAGTCGCCCTGGACTTCGTAGCCCGATGAAGTGCCACTGGCGCTGTTGTTGTCGCCAGTGACCTGCTGGCCCGCACTGGTGCCGCTGGAACTGTTGTCATCGCCGAAGACGACGCGGCCGGCCTGCGAGCCACTGGCGCTGTTGCGGAGACCTTCCACGATGCTGCCCGATGAAGTGCCACTGGCCGAGTTGCTGTCGCCGGTGACCTCTTGTCCGGCAAAAGTGCCGTTGGCGGTGTTGTTGTTTCCAATAACTTCTCGGCCGGCGCGGGTACCGTTGGCGCTGTTGTTGTCGCCGGTGACCTGCTCGCCCGCACGGGTGCCACTGGCCGAGTTGGCGTTGCCAGTGACGTCTTGCCCGGCAAACGATCCGACGGCGCTGTTGTTGTGGCCGGAGACGGTCGTTCCTGCCAGGGAGCCGTTGGCACTGTTGTAGGTGCCTGACGAACCGTGCCCGGCACCGAGCCCTACCGAGGTGCTGCCGTCGCCACCGGCGTTTGCGTTGTCACCACAGGCAAGAGCGTTGATGCCAACGGCCGTTGCGCCACCGTTGCCGCCGCCGCTGAATTCACAGGTGGACTGGGCTGCGGCCGGGTTGCCCCATGTCAGCAAAACCGCCACGACGGCCGATACCATCGTGCTTGGGAAGCTGATCCGCCGTTGATGGGGGCCAAGGTTGAGGCCTGGGGAAGCGGAGAGGAGGTCGGCGTTCATATGTTGGGAAATCAATGATTCAAGGGAACAGGTCATGGACAAGGCGGCTTGAGGTATGCACGTTTCCTGTGTGACCTGCGACAATTCCTGCAAGGGTAAGTAACAGGTGTTCATTCGTCAGGACCCCGTACCGGGGGGGCGAGCCCCCCTGACCAGGGGGTTGACAGGGCGAATGGCGATTCCCGGCCGGTCTGTCAGGCACGAAAAAAAGGTCGCTCCGGACAGAAGAAAGAACAAGGGGTGAGCAGTGACAAACGACAGAGTGCCGACGTCTCACGGGCTGACGGGGCGCGTCCTGGTACTGGAGGACCTGGATCAACCGCGCGCATGGTTGTGCGATCTGGTTCGCACGCTGTTCCCGGCGGTCATTGCCGTGGACGAAGCGGCCACTCTGGCACAGGCGCGCGAAGTGGTTGGTTCGCACCAGCACGATCTGGCGCTGCTCGATTGGGAGCTGCCCGATGGTCAGGCCGAATCCCTCATTCGCCATATCTACCTCAACAGCCCTTCCACGCTCATCGTGGTGAGCACGATTCACGACGACGACGAGCGCGTGTTCTCGGCGCTGAGGGCTGGCGCTCAGGGCTATGTGCTCAAGTCACAACCCCGCGACATGGTGGCCTCCCAGTTGCTCGGCATCGAGCGGGGCGAGCCACCTTTGTCGCCTGTGATTGCCCACAAGGTGTTGGCGTACTTCCGTCAAAAGGGAGGGGCCAGTGGGGGACTGCCAACTGCCAGCGTGCCTGCGCAGAAGGCGGCAGAAGAAATGGCGGATGAGGTGACGCTGGCGCCGCGAGAGCTCGACGTGCTCCGTCTGGTCGCCAAGGGCTATCGCAATGCGGAAGTGGCCGAGCTGCTGGGCCTGACGACAAACACCGTGGGCAGCTACATCAAATCCATCTACCGAAAACTGGGGGTGTCGTCGCGTGCCGAGGCGGCGCTGGAGGCGTCACGCCTGGGTCTGGCGCGCTAGGCCATTGGCACCCAACGCCAGCATCAATCTGAGCTGCGTACCGCCCAGCGCTGTGCTGGGGCCCACATACAAATCGCCGCCGAGGCTGTGTGCCCTGGCGCGCAAACTCTCCAGTCCCATGTGGTTGCCGCCTGCGTAGGTGTGGCCTGGATGGAAGTCGGCGGGAATCCCTGTGCCATCGTCATCCAGTGACAGTGCCAGCCAGTGCCTGTTTTCGATCTGGCAACTCAGGCGCAGGCGCCTGGCATGCGAGTGCTTGAGCGCGTTGGCCACGCCCTCCCTGAGCAGGGCTTGCACCACGCTCAGGGCTTTGGCGTGTGCAACCAGTTGATCGAGCGCTGGTTCCGTGTGCCATTCCAGCGTCATGCCGGCTTGAGCCAGCGGACCGGCCCATTCGTCGCGCCATTGCTGCAAGGTTTGGCCCAGCGTGTTCTCGACGCTGTCGGGCTGGCTCAGGCCCTGGAGGTCAGAGACGCTGGACTGGAGCAGTGTCACCAGTGTGGGCTGGTCCAGTGCATGGCGTTCGACGCCGCGCAATGCTGTGATGAGTCGCGCGCCCAGCGTGTCGTGCAAGTCCCTCATGACCTGTTGGCGCTCCTGGTGGCGTGCTTCTTCCTGGCTTGAAAGGGCCACGGCCTGGAGTGATTGGCTCAGGGCGGCAGAGAAGGCCGCCAGCTTGTCTGCCAGTTCCGCCCGCACGACCTTGGCTTGCGCCAGTTGTCTCAGCACATAGTCGGCCGTGACGATGCCATAGGCCAGCACCAGCGCGCTGAATCCCCATGCGATGAGGGTGCCGTTCAAAGGGCTGGTCCAGCCCAGCGCCATGCCGAGATCGTGCAAGGAGCCGCCCAGCAGGAACAGGTAGCCCGAGAGCAGTGTCCAGGCGCGCCAGCTGGCCAGGGTCTGGCGTTCACGCAGCAACAGCCACACAATACCGAGCAAGGCCGTATTGCCGACGGCCACCACCGCCAGGCGAATGATCTGTGCGCCAGCCCCCCAGGTCACCACGGCGATGAACATGACCTGGAAGATGCCCCAGGCCGCCAGCAAGAACGTTTGCCAGCGAGGCGTCAGACGATCGACCAGGGTGAGGGTCAGGGCAGTGGCCGCTGCTACGAACTGGGTAACCAACCAAGGGTTGGACAGCTCGAATAGCACTGGCGGCAGGGGAATGACCGATGCGCTGTACAGCGTTTCACGCACCCCCAGGCTCAACGCCATGGCGCCAAAGAAGAGCAGGGCTTTCTGGTGGCGTTTGAATGCCCAAAGAATCAAGGCGAGCGCGCCCACGGAAAGGGCCTGGATCTGGCCGATCTTCACGGGCAGGGAAAGCTCGTCATATCGCCGCAGGTGGTGGACGATCAAAGGCTCTGCGGGGCCTTGCCGTGCGTCGATCAAGCCGTAGGGCATGAAGCTGGGCGCGACCAGTGTGATCTGCGCTGTCTCTGCACCCGTGGGCAGCCGGAACAGCATCGGGCTGCGACCATTGAGGAAATGGCTGGTGTCCTGGCCGCTTCCGTTGGCTGAGGCTGCCTGCAGGGGAAGCATGGGCATCAATGACTGCTGACCCACATGGATCTGATAGGGCGCACCGGCGCGCATCAGCCACAGGGCGCGGGGTGCATGGTCGGCCGCAGGAACCAGGGGCAGTTCGTAGACGATGCGCGTGCCTTCCTGACTCCATTCGCGGGCAAGTCGGTCCGGCAATTGCACAATGTCTTCGGCCAGCAACTGGTTGCCGCGGTACACCTTGCGCTCAGCGCTCAGAAGATGGGTTACTTCGTCCGTTGGGAAAGGGGCCGTGGCGCCTGCCCTGGCCAGTGGCCACAACAGGCAGGCCAGGACGCACAACAAGACATGTATGCCGTGGTGGGCACCCATGCCCATGCCAAAACCATTGCGAAGAAGGCAGCGACGGCGAGGGCGAATCTGAAAATGCATGCCTGCTCGCTCAGGGGGTGGCTTGGCTGGATTGTGCAGTGTTCCAGCACACTTGCCATGATTGGGATTCGTCGAGCGGGTCGAACGAGAACTGGCCCATGCAAGCGCTTTGCCACAGCACTTGTATCCGGGCGACGAGTTCGGCGGTGGGCGCGTTCAGACCAGTCCCTTTCAATGAGAGCAGCAGTTGTTGATCTGCGTCTTCAGTCACGTGCAGCTCCAGGGTGCCACCTTGGTTTTCCTGGCGCGACCACAAGTGCTCCATCAGCAGATTGAGGGAGTCGATCAAGGCGATCAGTGCATGAGCGGGCAGGTGAAGGCTGTCAGCGCTGTCGTCGACTCGCCAGCGCATGGTCATGGAGACCGATTCCAGCCGGGCATGCCAGGCGTGTCGCCATGTGGCCAGCGCGGGAACGAGCGCGCCATCGGTTTGGTGTGCGCTGAGCAGTTGGCGAAGACTCTGTATGCACATCTCCAACGGCGCTTGCATTCGGTCGGGCACGATGTGTCCGCGGCTGACGTCTTCAGCCAGAGACGAGAGGCGCTGGCCCAGTCCCATGTGCAACGCTGACACCAGCCGGTTGCGTTCACCGCGACGTGCCTCGGTGCCTTGTAGCTGTATCAGGCGTTGATGGCTTTCTTCCAGCTCGTGGCGTGTGCGTTCAACCTGCTGATTGAGCACCACGTTCGCGTTCTCTACGAGATGAAGGTTGCGAAGCACATGATCGGCAGTGATGTAGGCATAGCTGAGCAGCAGCACTGCGAATGCCAGGGAAACATAGCTGATGCGAAGCGGCGGCAGATACCCCAGCGTCCAGCTCAGATCGTGCAAGGAGACGGCCAGCAAGACGCAAAGACCGGCGATCAGCACATAGGCGGCATGCCCGGCAATCTCGGCGCGCCACCGGAACAGCAGCCACACGCAAAGAGGAATGTTGAGCAAGCCGACGATCAGAATGGTCAGCCGCACCAGCACCATGGCCTCGCCGATCCACTGGGCCAGGGCCAAGGGGCCGAGCAGCAATACGGCAATGAAGAGCAGCCAGCGGGTGTGCCGCCAGGCCAGGCGGTTGGTCAACGCGAGCAACGAGGCCAGGACGGAGATCGTCAGGCTGACACTCAACAGCGAGTTGAAAAGATAGGCCTGCTCGGTGTTCAGCGGCAGCTGAGCCACCGTATAGCTCCAGCCGCGCAGTGTCAGCGTGACACAGATGGCGGCGAAGATGGGCAGCATGATCACTTCGCGGCGAACCAGCCACAAGATCAGCGCCAGAGCACCCAGCACCGACGCCAGCACGGTGTTGATTTCTGTCGGGCGCGACATCTTCTCATGGCGCCGAAGATGGGCGATGGCCAGGTCTGAGGGGAGTCCCCATTGGGCAGCGACCAGACCCGTCGGAATGTAGACCGTGCCGGCCAGCTCAATCCGCACGGTGCGTGCACCGGCAGGCAGTGCAAACAGGAATGGCATGCGCCCGTTGAAGACCCCGTCATCGCTTCGGGTGGCCGCTAACTCAGGGAGGAAAGGCTGCACCGCCTGGCCATCCACTGTCAGGCGGAATGGCGCACCGACTCTTTGCAGCCACAAGCCATTGCCAGTGGGGCCGTCGGGCACCGTCAACTCATAGTGGATCCTGATATGAGGTGCGTGCCACAGCACCTCGAGCGCATCCGGGACGGCAACGATGCGGTCGTCCAAGGGTGCCTGGCCATCGATGCGCACCACGCGGTGTGCCGCCTCGACGGGGGTCACCTCGGCGGCGAGTGCGGGCAAGGCCAGCATGGCGGGGCCCAACATAAGCCAGGCCAAAAGCCACCGCCAGCATGGCCGCCTTCGCCGCCGGAGCATGGATCAGATCGTGAAGATCTTGCCCGGGTTGAGGATGTTGTCCGGGTCCAGGGCTTTCTTGATGGTGCGCATCATGTCCACGGCGGGCACACCAGCTTCGGCCAGCAGAAAGTCCATCTTGTGCAGGCCGACGCCATGCTCGCCCGTGCAGGTGCCTTCGAGCGTCAGTGCGCGGCTGACCAGGGCGTGGTTGAGCGCTTCGGCACGCTGGTGCTCATCCGGATTGTTGGGGTCGATCAGGTAGCCGAAGTGGAAATTGCCATCGCCCACATGGCCTACGAGGAAGTAGGGAATGCCGCTGTCATCGGCTTCCTTGACCGAGTCGAGCAAGCAGTCGGCGAGGCGACTGATGGGCACGCAGGTGTCGGTGCTGATGGCGCGGCAGCCCGGCTTGCTCTGGATGGCGGCAAAGTAGGCGTTGTGCCGGGCGGTCCACAGGCGCGTGCGCTCTTCAGGCGTGGTGGCCCATTCGAAATCGTTGCCACCGAACTCGCTGGCGATTTCCTGCACGGTTTCGGCTTGCTCTTTCACGCCGGCCGGTGAGCCGTGGAACTCCATGAGCAGGAGGTGCTCTTCGCGCAGTCCGAGCTTGCTGTGGGCATTGACCATGCGCACGGAATTGGCGTCGATAAGTTCGCAGCGGGCAATCGGCACGCCGAGCTGGATGGTCTGGATCACACTGCGCACCGCACCCTCGATGGTGGGGAAGGAGCAGATGGCGGCAGAGATGGCCTCTGGCAGGGGGTACAGCTTGAGCGTGATTTCGGTGAAGAGGCCCAGCGTACCTTCGCTGCCCACCATCAGGCGGGTCAGGTCGTAGCCGGCACTGCTTTTCTTGGCTCGGGTGCCGGTGCGCACCACGGTGCCATTGGCCGTGACCACTTCGAGCGCCAGCACGTTCTCGCGCATGGTGCCGTAGCGCACGGCATTGGTACCGCTGGCGCGGGTGGCGGTCATGCCGCCAATGGAGGCGTCGGCACCGGGGTCGATGGGGAAGAACAGGCCTTCGTGCTTGATGGCTTCGTTCAGTGCCTTGCGGGTGATGCCAGGCTGCACGGTGACGGTGAGGTCTTCGGCATTGACCGACAGCACCTTGTCCATGCGGTTCACATCGATGCTGATGCCGCCTTGCACGGCCAGCAAATGGCCTTCGAGCGAGGAGCCTGCGCCATAGGGGATGACCGGCACCTTGTATTCGGCCGCCAGCTTGACGGCGTCGGCCACGTCTTGCACGCTTTCGGCGTAGATCACGGCCGACGGGGGCGTGGTCTCGTAGATGGATTCGTCAGTGCCGTGTTGCTCGCGCACGGCCATGGCTGTCGAGCACTGGGCACCGAAGCGTTCTTGCAGGGCGTTGATGAATGCGTCGGGAACCGGCCGCAAGTCGATGGCGGGCCGAAGGTGGTGGGCATGACTGGGGGCGTTCATGGGCTGTCTCCTGTCCTGTTGTGGCCAGCCCTTTGCCTTTGCATTGGTCGATCTGGCCCGCGCACTGTAAGCGCATCACTTGGACCGCCTCTTGGGCGGCAGGTCAGCCAGTTTACGCCCGTCCACCGGTTTGTGGGACATGCAGCAGCGCGATGCCCATGTGGCCTGTCAGCCTGTGTCAGCCGCGCAAGCCTTCGATGACCTCTGTCTGGGAGAGTTGCTGGTCGCCGTCCTGGTCCATTTCGTCAAAGTGGTTGGCAAGGATCGGAAACGCTTGCGCCTCCTGGCGGCTGAGCTGGCCATCCTTGTTGGCATCGGCATCGAGGAACACGGATGCCAGAGGATTGGGGCCATGGTCGTCTGGTGGCTGGATCACACCATCCGGATAGGCCGCGCCAGCGATCAGAACCAGGGACCAGGCAGCCATGAGTTTGACGCTACGGGCTTCGAAGCCCTGCAGCACAGGTATTCGCTTGCTCATCTCGGGTGTCTCCTTTGCGTGGGTGAATGGCAACAGCGCATCCACAACGATGGGGGAAGCCGTATTTCACTGCCTGCAGTGTCAGTGCGCCAGCGCTTTTGCCTGGGGTTTCATGTCCGTGTGTTTCGATGCAGATGTAACTGCCTCATTTCACCGCGGGTTCACATGGGCGCGAACGGGCCAATCCGGCAGAGAAGGCGCTGCACGAGCGTTTCCGTCAGAATGTGGAGATCGCCGGGCAGGGCCATGCCGGTCCGGCGCAGCGACAGTTCCTTTTCACTCTTCACCCCGAGACGATCCAAACCCATGGGAAAACGACTGACTCAGATTGCCACCCGCACTGGCGACGCCGGCACGACAGGACTGGGCGACAACACCCGCGTTTCCAAGAACAGCTTGCGCGTGCAGGCCATGGGTGACGTGGACGAGCTCAATTCGCACATTGGCGTGCTGTTGTGCGAGCCCATGCCCGACGATGTGCGCAGCTCGCTGGTGGAGATCCAGCACCAGCTGTTCAATCTGGGTGGTGAGCTGTCCATTCCAGGCTATGAGCTGCTCAAGGCCGAGGCCGTTCTGGCGCTGGATGAGGCATTGGCCTCCTTCAATGCGCGTTTGCCCAAGCTGGAGGAGTTCATCCTTCCTGCGGGGACACGTGCAGCATCTCAGGCCCATGTGTGCCGAACGGTTGCGCGACGCGCCGAGCGAGCCCTGGTGGCCCTGGGCAATGAAGAGGCGATCAAGGATGCGCCTCGCCAGTACCTCAACCGGCTTTCGGATCTGATGTTTGTGGTCGCGCGTGTGCTCAACCGCATGGACGGTGGCGACGATGTGTACTGGCGCAGCGAGCGCATGAGGCAGGGTGGTGGGAGCGAAGGCTGACCACCCGCTGGCAGCCGTCCGTGGCCAGGCTGCGAGGCATTGGCGCCTGAACGCAACGCTCGGGTGGCTCGGCCTGGCGTTGACGCTGGTGGCGCCCACGGCCTGGGGCGAGCGTCGTGCGGTCAACCATGCGCCCGAGGTGGTCGAGCAGATCGTCCTGGCGTGCGAAGCGGTTTATTTGCCGGCCCGTTCGGTCTGGAATCGCAAGGTGCTGATCGAGCATGACCAGCATCGTGTGCGCGCCGTGTTCATCGATGGTGTGCGCGTGTACAGCTTTTCAGTTCACGAGCATCTGATCTTCACTGCGCTGGACAATGAACGCATCGAGATCGATCTCGAGGCTATGTCCTGGAAGAGCGATTTCCGGGGGATGGCTTCCGGCTGGGGGCAGTGCCGGTCGACTCCCTGATCTCAGCCTGCTCGTCCTGACCGGCCCTTTGCCAATGAGGGGGCAGTGAAGACAGGGCAGCATCCGGGTTCAGGCTGCGGATGGGAACCGTTGCGTCCATGGGAACACCCCGGTAGGCCTGCAGTGCCATGTAGCGCAGAGCCGAGACGCGCAGAAACGATGCGAAGTTGCTCACCGTCTCACGCGCTTCCGACAACTCGTCATACAGCGTCTCGATCAATTGCACCAGGGTCAGTTTGTCGCGGGTCGCGATTTCCGTGAGCACTTCCCAGAACAGGTTTTCCAGGCGGATGCTGGTCACTGCGCCATGCAATCTGACCGATCGGGTCCGGCTGACATAAAGGTGTGGATCTGTATTGATGAAGATGGCACACATGGCTCGTCCTGTTCCGGCTCAAACAGAGCCGCCTGGTTGTCTTCGTGTGGATGGGTCGGGACTCTGCTTTCAGGTCTGACCGGACGGCGCCAGTCTGAAGACAGAAAAGCAGATTCTCATTCCACTAAGCAGAACTTTGGTGCCAATAATACTATTGGTTGTTCTTTTGCGCAGCTTTTCTTCATCGATATGGCAGGTTGCTATCGAATTTAGTTCAATAGTTCTTATGTTGGCAGGTCGGTCGACCAACTTGCAGCCTCGCGCTGTGGCGAGGAGGTGGCTGCCAAGCCTCAGAACCTGGATTCCCTGAGCAGCTTCAATGCCATTGTTCGTTTGATCTGCGAGACCCGGGTAGCAGCGACTTGTTATGCAACAAGGGGATTACCCTAGGGACGTGGTCACGCGCCAGGCCAACATGAGCGGTCAGGGCGCGTGCTCTTTCAGGTCAGGCGAAAGAGACTGATCTCCACACGGTCCGGGAAGCGTGCACCCGTGCCGACGAAAACGCTTTCCGTCATCCAGGTCAGGGCAGGGTGGGAAACTTCAAAGGTCGGCACGCATCGGAAATACACGGCTGACGGGTCGACCGGCTCACCACGGACGAGCTTGGCAATGTCGTCCGCACTGGCGCGGCGAATGGCGCGGTTTTGCACAAACACGTGGGCGCCTGCCCATGCATCGTCGTCCAGCGCGAGCAGATAGCGTGCGTCCAGGTCAGCGCAGGTCTCGCTCACCACCAGCTGAAAGTCTGCGCCACCGGGCAAGACCCGGCCATTGATGCGCCCCGAGACGGTTCCGTCAGTGATGGGAATGACGCGGCGTTTGCCGCGACTGTTGAGTCCGGTCACATCGCCCGCTTCAATGGGCTCACTGACCTGTACGACAAGGTCGGCAACATGTTCCAGTGTGGGTGTGGGCAGAGTCATGCCCGCGGTTATACCCGCCTGGCGCCCGACTGCACATCGGGAAAGACACCTGTCGCCTCAGGCATGGCGGCCATGCCCGACTGCTGCTAGTCTGCCTCCACAAGGCAAGGGAGACACCGAGCCGCAGACAATGCATCACGGAGACACAGGCCATCATGAGTGAGCAGGGCACGCCCAATTTTGTTCCGCAAATCCGCCTCTACCAGAACTGGCTGGCCGAACACCGCGGCCTGCAGTTTGAGGATTACGCCTCGTTGTGGAAATGGTCCACAACGGATCTCGATGCCTTCTGGCAGAGCATCTGGGACTACTTCGATCTGCATTCACCCTCGCCCCATACCGCTGTCCTGGCGCGCAACGTGATGCCAGGGGCACAGTGGTTTCCCGGCGCCCAGGTGAACTACGCGCAGCAGGTGCTGCGTCATGTTGAAGCGGCAGACCAGGCCGGCATGCCCGCACTGATCGGAAGCAACGAGAAAGGGCAGCGTACCGAACTGAGCTGGCCTGAACTGCAGCGACAAGTGGCCGCGCTGGCGCTTCACCTGCGCGAGCAAGGCGTGCAGCCAGGCGACCGTGTCGCGGCATACCTGCCCAACATTGCAGAGACTGCCGTGGCTTTTCTGGCGGTGGTGAGCATTGGTGCCGTGTGGAGTGTTTGCGCGCCAGACATGGGAACGAATGCCGTGCTCGATCGTTTCAAACAGATTGAACCGGTGGCGTTGATTGCCTGCGATGGCGTCACGTATGGCGGCAAAGACCATTCACGGCTCGACGTGGTGGCTCAGTTGCGCGCGGCATTGCCGACCGTGCGCCATGTGGTGCTGCACACCAACCTGGCCCAGTCCGGCAGCGAGCGTCAGGCGGCGCTCGGTCAGTCTGCGCCATGTGCCGACTGGTCAGCCATCGTGGCGCGTGACGACGCAGCGGTGAGGGCGTTCGAGCCGGTGTGGCTGCCCTTCGATCATCCGCTGTGGATTGTGTATTCCAGCGGCACCACCGGCATGCCCAAGCCCATCGTGCACGGCCATGGCGGCACCATCATCGTCGCCCTGGCGCTCAAGACACTGCACAACGACGTGGGTTGCAGCTACCACCCCAACAGCTGGGGCGAGCGATACCACTGGTACAGCTCCACCGGCTGGGTGATGTGGAACGCCCAGCTGAGTGGACTGCTCAACGGCACCACCTGCGTGATCTACGACGGCAACCCTGGTGGCAGCAAAGAGCGACCAGACTGGACGACGCTGTGGCGCTTCGCTGCCGACAATGCCGTCACCTTCTTTGGCGCCGGTGCGGCGTTTTACGCCAACTGCCTGAAGGCAGGCGTGGACTTGTCCACCTGCGGAGACCTCTCCACTGTGCGGGCATTGGGCAGCACAGGCTCGCCCTTGTCTGAGGAAGCGCAGAACTGGGGCACTGAACAATTCCGGCGTCTGCGGAACAAGAGGGCCGAGGCCGCACATCATGCACAGCAGGGGAGCGAGGGGGCCGACGATTCGACGCTGGGCCGCCCCAAGGCGAATCAGCCCCCTGGGGGGGCAGCGGACCATGCGCAGCAGGGGAGCGTGGGGGCCGACATCTGGTTTTGTAATATCTCCGGCGGCACCGACTTCGCCGGTGCCTTCATCGGCGGACACCGCGAACTGCCGCAAACGCCAGGCCGCATGCAGTGCCGGCTGCTCGGCTGCGCAGTGGAATCCTGGAACGAATCGGGGCAACCGGTCATCGACGAGGTGGGCGAGCTGGTGTGCGCGCAACCGATTCCGTCCATGCCCCTGTACTTCGTGGGCGACGTGGACAACAAGCGCTTGCTTGGCAGCTATTTCGATATGTATCCGCCAGGCCAAGGGCGCAAACCTGGTGGAGGAGATCTGTTGTTGCCCCCACGCTCCCCTGCTGCGCATGGTGCGCTGCCCCCCCGAGGGGGCTGACCCGGTCTTGGGGCGGCCCGGCGACCGGGTGCTCGATGCAGAATCAGGCGCCGTCTGGCGGCACGGTGACTGGTTGCGCATCTACCCCGATGGCTCTTGCGTGATTTACGGACGCTCCGATGCCACCATCAACCGGCATGGCCTGCGCATGGGCACAAGCGAGCTCTACAGCGCGGTCGAGGCCTTGCCCGAAGTGATGGACTCCATGGTGGTGGACCTGGAGTACCTCGGGCGCGAGAGCTACATGCCGTTGTTTGTGGTGCTTCGCGAAGGGCTGGTGCTCGACGATGCGCTCAAGCTCAAGCTGAACAGTGCCATCCGTTCCGCTTTGTCGCCGCGCTTTCTGCCCAACGACATCTTCCAGGTAAAGGAAATTCCGAGAACATTGTCCGGCAAGAAGCAGGAGCTGCCCATCAAGAAACTGTTGTTGGGGCAGCCTCTGGAGAAGGTCATCAACAAGGAAGCCATGGCCAACCCCGCCTGCCTGGAGTGGTATGTGAACTTCGCCACCGCGCACGCATCGTCGCGATAGCTTCAGGGCGCATAGGCTGATCGGCCTATGTCGTGGTGCGGCGGGGATTGGCTATGCTGGTCTTCGTTCGTACACTGCGCTGATGCATGAAATGGAAGAGCTGGGTTTGCTGCTGGTCGACGACCACCCCCTGTTTCGCGATAGCTTCGTGATGGCATTGCGTCAGCTGTGCCCGCAAGTCGATGTCGAATCGGCCTCGAGCACCACCGAGGCCATGCAGCGGCTGGAGAGCCAGCCCCAGCGTTTTGATCTGGTGCTGGTGGACTACAAGCTGCCCGGGTGCGACGGCATCCGCGCCGCAGTCGAAATGGGCATGCGCCACCCTGGTGTGAGCTTTGGCCTGATCACCGGCGAAGAATCGCCAGAGCTTCCTCAGCGGGCGGCCTCGGCAGGGCTGGTCGCCTGCCTGTCAAAGTCGCTGGAGATGGAGGCGCTGATCGATGCGCTCGGGGCACTGGCGCGTGGCCAGACAGTGTTCTCTGCCGTGTCGTTTGACTCGGAGCCAAAGGCAATGTCCGGTACCGACTTCGGGCTTTCGCCGCGCCAGCTCGAGGTCCTGCGGTGCCTGTCAACCGGTGCCAGCAACAAAGTGATCGCCCAGGAGATGGGCATCTCGCCAGCGACGGTGAAGAACCATCTGGACATCATCTTTGACAAGATGGGTGTAACCAACCGAATGCAGGCGGTGATGCTGGCCAAGGCCGCAGGTGTCATGGTCACAGACGGCACGGGCAGCCCCGGGTCTGACACGGCATGAGCGTTGCACCGGCGGTGGTGCCTGTGCCCACCGACAAAGACCGGGTCGATCACGAGGTACTTCGGCTGAGCCTGGAGGCACCTGCCCGGGCGGCAGTGTGGCAGTTTCTCATTTCGCTGTTGATGGCGTTCTACTTTGCTGATCCACATACTCCGTGGATGGCCGCCATCTGGCTTTTGCTCGTGCAGGCCAGTTTCGCCGGGCGTCTGTTTCTGCGATTGCCCTTGCCCGGACTGGACGCGGCTGCCATTGCCGAAACCATGCGCCGGCATCAGCTCAGGGTCTTGTTCAGTGCGTTTGCCTGGGGCAGTGCCGGCATTCTGTTGTTTGACTGGACAGACGCGGCCCGGCAAATGGGGCTGACGGTCGCGTTGGTCTCCACCTGCATCTCGTTTTCATTCTCGGCCACCGCACATGGCCCCACCATCCGCCGATCGCTGCCGCTCCTGATCGGCCCGGTGGTCATCAGCCTGATCCTGAGCCCGCACCCCTACATGTGGATGCTGGGACTGATCGGGGCCAGCTTCACTGTTCTGATGCTGCGCCTGGTCACGGCACGCAGCAAGCAGCTTGAAGAGAACATTGTTCTGCGGATTGAGGCGCAGCGCGCCCGCGACGACAAACAGCGGTTCTTTGCTGCGGCCAGCCATGACTTGCGCCAGCCTTTGCAGGCATTGAATCTGTACCACTCCCTGATGGCCCGCGGCGACACCTCCACGGCGGTGGTGCAGCAGATCGGGGCTTGTGTTCAGGCGCTTGACCGATTGCTCGAAGGCATTCTCGATGTGTCGCGGCTGGACGCTGGCCAGGTTGAACCGCAGGTGCAGCCAGTGCATTTGCCCGAGCTGATGCTGCGGGTGTTCAGTTTGCACGATGCCTCCGCCAGGGCCAAAGGACTGAAGCTGCGACTGCATACCGTCGACCGATGGGTTCTGACGGACGCTCACCTGGCCGAACGCATCCTGTCCAATTTGCTGGCCAATGCGATTCGCTATACGGAGCGAGGTGGTGTGCTCATGGCGGCGCGCATCAGTCAGGGCAGTGTTCGGCTGCAGATCATCGACACAGGTCCGGGCATCAGCGCTGAGGCCCTCGAGACCGTGTTTCAGGAGTTCGCCCAGCTGCACAATCCGCAACGAGATCTGGCTCAGGGAACCGGTCTCGGTCTGGCGATCGTCCAGCGTCTGTCCCGTCTGCTTGAGCATCCGTTGAAGGTGCGCTCGGTCCCGGGGCGGGGCAGCTGCTTTGAAGTGGGCATGAACGTGACCCTCTCCGGGTTGGCCGGCGCCGCCACCTTGCCGACCGTGACGGTGCCGGATGGCCCGGTTGTCGATGGCCTTGCCGCGATGCCAGCCTTGCGCGTGCTGGTGGTTGAGGACAACGCACTGGTGCGCGAAGGGCTCCAGAGTCTGATGCGCAGCTGGGGCTTCGATGTGGAGCTGGCAGGAGACGCAGTTGAAGCCATGGCAGTTCTGTCGCGAGGCGGGGCTCTGGCCGAACGCCCTGTCGACGCCGTGGTCAGCGATTGGCGCTTGCCGGGCGATATGAATGGGCTGGACCTGCTGGAGGCGGCCAGAACACGCTTTGGCGTCGGGCAACTGGTTCTTCTCACGGGGGAGAGTGAAGCACCTGAAGAAAAGGGCGTGACGGTGCTGAGCAAACCCGTTCGTCCGCTTCGTTTGCGTGCAGCCCTGGTCAAGGGCTGAAACCCACACCAAAACCTGGTTCGAAAATTTTTTCACTTTTTTTTGATCGACCTGCATCCAAACGCGGATTCGCTTCGTTCTACAGGCAGGGCAGCAAATTGTTGCTCCCGGGATGTTCCCCAACCAACCTGCTTTCACTATTCACTACCGATAGAGGACGAAGAGATCATGACAACCTTTGCACAAACCAAGCCTTCCCTGATCGCCGCTGTGGCGGTTGCCGCTTCCTTGTTCATGGCCGCTGCTGCCCAGGCACAGCCGGTGATGAAGGATGGCGTTCTGGCCGACCCTTCCGGCCGCACTGTCTACACCTTCGACAAGGACGAGGCCAACAAGAGCAACTGTGCCGGTGGCTGCCTGGCAAAGTGGCCTGCCTTTGTGGCCAAGGCTGAAGCCCAGGCCCAAGGCGAATTTGGCGTGATCGAGGCCAACGGCGTGCGCCAGTGGACCTACAACAGCCAGCCGCTTTACTACTTCGCTGGTGACGCCAAGCCGGGCGACCGCAACGGCGACGGCATGGGCGGCGTATGGCATGTGGTGGGCGAGAAGCCTGCTGCCAAGACATCCAGCAGCTACAAGTACTGAGTGCGCCGTACTTTCGCCCTTTGATGAGGGCCAACAGGCTGGGGGTGAGCCGGCGCAGGTATGCGCTATGCTCATCCCCATTGCCCGTTTCCCCAATCAGCCAGATGGACGACCGCGAAGAGATCAGCCGTTTGCTTGCGCGCGTTGCCTTGCGCGACGCCAAAGCCTTTGAAGCCCTGTTTGCCATGACGGCCAGGCGCCTGATGGCGGTCGCCGTGCGCGTGACGCAGGATGCAGCGATGGCAGAAGACGTGTTGCAAGAGGTGTTCAGCGCGGTGTGGAACCGTGCCGACAACGCTGCACCGGGGCAGCAAAAGACACTGGCCTGGCTGTGTGTCGTCACCCGCCACCGCGCCATCGATCTGGTGCGCAAACGCAAACCCGAAGAGCCTTTGCACTTTCGCAGCGCCGATGGGGAAGAACAGACGCACGACGCCGCAGCAGAAGGCGCCTCTCCCATGGAGCAAATGCTGCAGCAAGAAGGCGATGCCCGTCTGGCGCATTGCATGGGTACGCTGGAGGCCGAGCCGCGCAAAGCCCTGCTGCTGTCTTTTTATGAAGGGCTGACCCACATGGAAGTGGCCGAGCGCATGCAACGTCCGCTTGGCACAGTCAAGGCCTGGACGCGCCGCAGCCTGATGCGGCTCAAGGGTTGCATGGAGGCTGCAGCATGAGCTCCCAGCACCCGTCTTCCTTCAATCGGCATTGGTCCGGCAACCCATCGGCAGTTGAGCAGCTGGCAGCCGCCTATGTGGCCGGCACCTTGCGAGGTCGGGCGCGGCGGCGATTCGAAGCCGAGATGCAACGCAAGCCAATGCTGGTTGACTCGGTCAATGAATGGACAGCGCGCCTGGGTGCCTTGCACACCAGTCTCCCTCCGGTGAGCCCCAGCCCGCAGCTCTGGGATCGCATTGCGCAGGCCAATGGCGTTGTTGCCGCCGGGGCCCGGGGCACGCAGCCATTGCCGGCCAGCCGGCCAGCAGCATCGTGGTGGCAGCGTCTGTTCTCGCCCATCCCGGCAACGGCGCTGGCGATGGGTCTGGTGCTGGGCAGCGTGTTGCCCGCTGTGTGGCGCGCGCAGACCAGCGATCATCCGAACATGGAACTGCCGGCGAGTTATGTTGGCGTGCTGGCCACGCCAGACGGCCAGCCCGGCCTGATCATTTCCAGCCTGCGTCGTGGCACGGTGGTCGATGTCAAACGGGAAACGCCGGTGAGCATCCCGCCGGGGCAGACGTTGTTCCTTTGGCGCATCGACCAGGCCGGACAGGTCCAGCCAGTCGGACCATTGCCTGATGGCAAGTTTGTGCATGTGACACTGGACGCGCCAGCGGAAGAGGTGTTCAAGCCGGCGGTGGAATTGGCCGTCTCACTGGAGCCGCAGGGTGAAGCGCCCGCACAGCCAACGCAGCCGTTTGTCTACCGGGGCCTGTGCGGCAAGATCTGGCCGTGATGGCATTGGCCCCGTTCGGCAGGTTTCTGCGCTGAGGTGGCGTTCGCGTTACCATTGCACGCAGTCGGGCATCGCCACCCGACAGACCGGCGAGCGCTGCCGGTGCCAGCTTCGGACGACACGAAGCGCACCGGTGCAGCAGCGGTCAGACTGAAGAACAACAAGCAACCGTTCCGGCCATCGCAGATGAGTGTGTGAGTGAGCGCGCGAGCACACCGCCACGATCGGCCCACCACGGCCTTGCGCAACACGCCCTGCGCAAGCGCCAGCTTCCCGTTCGGTCACAACAGAACAGACCGGACCGGACATTTCTGGAGAGACGACACACATGTCAGAGAAAATCTGGTTCATCACGGGAGCCTCCCGTGGTTTTGGGCGAGAGTGGGCGATTGCGGCACTCGACCGCGGCGACTCGGTGGCTGCGACAGCGCGCAACCCTGCTGCACTCGATGATCTGAAAGCGAAGTACGGGGACCGCATCCTTCCGGTGAAGCTGGACGTGACCGATCGCAGTGCCTGCGTTGAAGCGGTCAACACATCGGCCCGGCATTTCGGCCGCCTGGACGTGGTGGTGAACAACGCCGGCTATGGTCAGTTCGGCATGGTCGAGGAGTTGAGCGAACAGGAAGCCCGCCAGCAAATCGAGACCAACCTGTTCGGCCCACTTTGGGTGACACAGGCGGCGCTGCCCCACCTGCGTGAGAACGGCGGTGGCCACATCATCCAGGTGTCGTCGATTGGCGGCATTTCAGCCTTTGCCGGCATTGGCATCTACCACGCGTCCAAATGGGGTCTGGAGGGATTGACCCAGTCACTGGCGCAGGAAGTGGCAGACTTTGGCATCAAGGTCACGCTCATCGAGCCTGGCAGCTACTCGACCGACTGGGGCGATGTGTCTTCACTGCACGCCACCAAGCTTCCAGCCTACGACGCTTTCCGCGAAGAAGCGGCCAAGGCCCGCGCCAAGCGCAAGGCCAGCCGGGGTGACCCAACGGCCACCCGTGCCGCCATTCTCAAGATCGTGGATGCACCCAAGCCGCCGCTGCGCGTGTTCTTCGGGGACGGTCCGCTGGCCGTGGCCACCAAAGACTACGAGAGCCGCCTCGCCACCTGGCGCGAGTGGGAAGCGTTGTCGATAGAGGCGCAGGGCAGCCCCGGCCGCTGAAGGCTGCCTCGATCAGGCCTCGAACCCGATGTCAGCCCGAACAGGGGCGGCATCGGCGCCGATGAGTTTGCTGATGAACTGGGCCGCCAGTTCAGGGTTTTTGGACTGGGAAGTCACGGCCACGCTGTAAATGGTGGACAGCCCCAGCTTGCCAGGGAGCATGCCGGCGACAAACACCTTTGGCGCGAACCGGATCTCCGTGGTCTGGATGCAGCCGAGCAAGCCCTTGCCCTTGCCTTTGGCCAGTGCAGCGAGCGCCTGTTCGCTGTCCGGGAAGACATGGAGCCGCTTGGCCAGGTCATCCTCGTCGATGCCCAGGCGTCGGAGCACTTTCTGGATATGGGCGCCCGCTGTCGAGACGGATGGATCGGGGATGTACACGCCGTCGGCGGCCAGCAGCGCTGCTTCCAGCGCCTCGGCCGTGCTCACGTCCAGTGACTGGTCGGCCTTTCGGACGGCGATGCCGGTCTTGACCACGCCCAGGATTCGGGTGCTGCCCGGTACGAGAAGGCCGTCGGCAGCCATCTGGGTGATCTGCGCATCGGTCAGGGCCACCAGGTCGGCGGGTTCACCGTCGGTCACGCCATCTTCGATGGTGCCCACGGCGTCGAACTGGCACACCACTTCGCAACCGGTCTCTTCCAGAAACGCGTCGTGCAGCTGAGCCACCAGGCCCTGGATGGCGCCGCCACCGAGGAGTTTGATTTTCTTTTTTGCCATGGCGCGAATTGTGCACCGGCTCGGGCCAGGATGGCCCTCGCACCGGTGGAAACTTCGCGCGTGTCGTGCGGATACATCGGTCGCTCAGGCGCTGCGCCCGTTCGACCGGATCGATGCTCAGCCAACTTGCCAGGCGTCGCCGGATTTCTGGATCTTCAGGTGCGATGGAAGGGCGTCCAGAGCGCTGGAGAACACCTCGTTGCCATTGACGGTCACGCTGACTTGGTCCTCATCAATGAGGAAAAAGGCGCTGCCGGCAGGGCCGGTCTCGAGCTCGGTGCAGCCCGACGCTTTGACGGCGACGCCTGCGGCGGGCGCGCCATTGTCCAGCAGTTCGACGGTCAGCTTTTTGGCCATGGGCAAAGACTCCTTTGTGTGGGGCGTTGGAAGGGGATGGTTCTCACATCCAGCTCATTCCAGTGTAGAAATTACCCACACCCGACACAACCGCCACCAGGGCGGTCATCGCCCCGAGTGGAGTGTTGAGCCGAACTTTGTCACGGAGTCGAGCAAAAGCTGGGGCCTGTGCAGTGCCAAACAGTGCGTTTCTGCACAATCCCCTGACGGCTTCAGGGAAAAATCAGCGGCTCTCAGACTTGCTCTGTTGTTCCGCTTCCGCCCGCTGTTTGATGTACCGGCGCATGGCCACGGAGGGGCCGTCGGCGGCGATGGAGATCTCGTAAAAGCCATCGTCCGCATCCGCCAGCACTTCTTCCTGCAAGCCCAGGCCCCAAACGTCCTCCTCAAAGGCGGCAAACAGCTTCTCATGCATGAAGTCGGTGATGCCCGGATCGTCCTGCGCAAAGTCGCGCCCGTGCACGACAAAGTAGTGCGTGGACGTGGCGCTCTCGGGCGTGGGCAAGTGTGCGGTGCGGATGCGGTATTCAGGCCGCTCGCCTTCTGGCAGTGCACTGTCATAGAAGCGCACGTTCACCTCGTGCAGGGCCGGCGAATGGAAGGTGGAGCGGGCAATGCGCGCCGCCGTGCTCACGCCTTCCAGCTTCGTGGGCTTGGCCCACAGCGGCGGCAAGGTGGTGGGCACCACATCGCGCTGCAAGCCGAACACGCCGTCGCCCATTTCGGTCTGGTACTCGGCGCGGGCGTAGTCGGGCGTGCCGAAGGAGTTGGCGTGCAGGAAAGACAGGTGCGTCAGGTCCAGCAGGTTTTCATGCAGACGCACATAGCTGGCCGGCAAAGCCAGCGAACCGTGCGACGTGGCCCACTGCGCGTCACTCACCCAGTCGACCGGTGGCAGCAAGGCCGGGTCGGCATCGGCTTCGTCATCGCCCATCCAGATCCACACCAAAGGTCCGCGTTCGATGAGCGGGTAGCGGCGTGTGCCGATGTTGCGCGGGCAGGTGGGCTGCGATGGCACTTCGATGCAATCGCCCTTGGTGTCAAAGCGCAGGCCGTGGTAGCCGCACACAATCGTGTCGCCATCGCGTTGGCCGTGCGAAAGCGGGAATGACCGGTGTGGGCAGCGGTCTTCCAGCGCCACTGGCTCGCCCGTGCTGGCCCGGTACATCACCACCCGCTGGCCCAGCAGGCGCCGCGCGAGCAAGGGTTCACCCAGCTCTTCGCCCAGGGCCGCCACATACCAGGCGTTGAAGATGAAAGGCGTGTGGCGGTCGGCCATGCGGGCCGAGGCGGTTTGCGCCGCTTGCACCACCTTGGTGTCGGGTCGGGTCATCGGTTTGTCTCCGGAGGCTGTTTTGTGGATCTGCTTCTGCTTTCTTGATGCGAGTGTATGAACCACTCTCATGTCTGAATACCCTGTTTCATTCATACTGCAGATGTAGCCCACTCATGCTGCGCCGCACATCCAAACAAAACAGTTCAGCCCGTCATGCACCTCCACGAACTCGATCTCAACCTCTTGCCCGTGCTGCAGGCCTTGCTGGACAAAGGCAGCGTCTCCCGCGCCGCCGACGCTTTGGGTCTGACGCAATCAGCCGTCAGCCATGCGTTGCGCCGCTTGCGTGAGTATTTCAACGACCCGCTGTTCGTGCGCAGCGGCGGCCGTTTTGTGCCCACGCCCAAGGCCACCGAGCTGGCGCCACACGTGGCCCACATCATGGAGCGTCTACATGCCGATCTGGTGCCCGGCGCCGCGTTCGACGCCAGCCAGACACGCCGCACCTTTGTGCTCAACATGACCGACATGGCAGAGCTGGTGTTTCTGCCGCGCTTTCTGCCGGAGTTTCGCGAACGCGCACCCGGCGCCAGTTTGCGGGTGGTGCGCCTGATGCCCGCCGACATCGCCCACGCCCTGGAGCAACGCCGTGTGGACCTGGCCATCAGCAGCTTGCCGCTCACGCGCGAAGGTCTGTTTCAGCAACAGCTCATCGAGCACCCATTGGTTTGCATGGTGGCCAGCCGCCGCAAAGGCATCAAGGACGGACGCATCACCCTGGACGCGTATCAGGCCGCCTCACACATCGGCATCAAACCTTTTGGCGGCGAAGACGACATTTTTGAGTGGGCGCTGCAAAGCCACGGCGGCCCCAAGCGCCGCTTTCTGCTCAGCACGCCCGGCTTCATGACCCTGCCCATGCTCATCGCCGGCAGCGATCTGGTGGCCACCGTGCCCGCCCACATGGCAGAGGTGTTTGCCCACTGGTCTGGCGTGCGCTGCGTGCAGCCGCCGCTGGACTTGCCCGCGTTGCCCCTGCGCCAGACCTGGCACCCACGTTTTCAGAACGACCCCGGCAACCAGTGGGTGCGGCATCTGTTCCACGAGATCTTTTGTGCTTGATGGCAGGCAGTGAGGCAGTCGCTCAATTAACCAGAAAGACAGATAGAGAGAAAGACAGATAGACAAACCATCTGCGGGCAGCACTTACTCTGGCGCTTTGCTGTCGTTGTCTGTACGGCCTGCGTTTTGCGCGACCCATTGTGTTGGGGCCACACCGTGGACGCGCTGGAACTCCCGGTGGAAGTTCGATTTGGTGTTGAAGCCACTGGTCAGAAAGGCTGTGGTCACGGGCTCGCCAGCGAGCATCAACCGGCAGGCATGGTCGATGCGAAACTGGTTGACGTAGCGCGAGACGTTGTCACCGGTGCGCCGGTTCACTGCAGCAGACAGTGTCTTGGCTGGAACACCGAGCTTTCGCGCGAGAGCGATCAGGGTCAGATCGGGGTTGAGCCAGGGCTGGGCGTCGCGCATGTGGGCATCAAGTTGCGACAGCAAGGCTGCGTCATTTGCAGCATCGTCGACACCACCACCACTACCTGCACCAACAATGCCCGCTGGTGGAGGTGAGGCGTCAGTTTTGGGTTGAGGCAAGGGTTCCGGCGTTTGAGGCTCAGCGCTCACCTGCCACTCCGGCGACAAACCCACCAGACCCAAAGTCAACAGCACCAGCGACGACATGGCGCCAATGAGGGGCGTTCGCCACTGCCCCATCTGCAGAGTCTGATCCAACCAGATCAGCATGTCGCCCAATGCGGATACCCACAGGCTTAGCGCCACAATGCGCCAAAGCCAGCGCGGCAGGCTGCCACTGCCCAGGCGAGCCAGCGGCAGCTCCGGGGCTTGCGGCCGCAAGGCCAGTAAAAGGGCAGCGCCGTAGCCCACATAGCTGGCCAAGACCATCACATCCAGGGCGTCCGGCCACACCCAGAGGCAGATCAGGGTCAGAACCGGTGCACTGACATGCACAGCATCGCGCCAGGCAAGGGCGCGCACCTGCACGGTCAGAAAGGCGCACCACGCCAAAGGCGGCAGTGCTGCCGCCGAAATCGGTTGTAGCCAGCGAAGCCCCAGCCAGCCGTAGTGCTGTACCAAGGCCACCAGCAGGCTTTGGGCCGCCACCATGCCCACCCACGTCGTCATTACGGGGTGCCAACGCTTGTGCTCGCCGCCCAACCAGGCCTTGGCAGCGGTGTATGCCAGGGCCAAGGCAACGATGACAGGCAAGGGCAAAGTCAGCATGGGGCGTTGGAGATGAAGCGTTTGAAGGCCCGGGTACGGAGGGATCTGTTCCGCTCGAAGAAGGCCAGAAATCGACAAGAAAGGCCGCGAAAAGGCCAAAAACAGGAAACAGAACGTCCTGAAACCGGTTTCAGGACGACGAAAGACTGGGGTCAGACGAATCATAGGTCCTTCATTTCAACTGTCTTTCGCTTTCAAGGAGTGGCCTCATGCACACCCAACCAACCCGAACACAAACACCAACACAGACTCAAATACCAGTCAATTCAACCCGCCTGATGGCGCGAATCACCGGCGCCTTGTCAGCCCTGGCGCTGGTGTGTTTCGTTGGGGCACCCCACCCGGCCCACGCGCAGGCCGGCGCGGAGTCACGCACCATGGCCAACCATCCTGACAACACACCTGCCAACACCTCTGCCCTGGAACCCGACCGACAAATCGGGCAACGAACTCCCAACTTGGCCGTGCCAGGCTTTCGGCACTGGAAAAACGGGCGCTCAGGAACCCCTGGCATGGCCCTGGTCGGAGGCCTGTGGTACCCAGCCTCGCGCGGCGGCCTTGGCACCGCCCAGGTTCTGCAGCACGGTCCCGTGTTTCTGGGCCAGGCCATGCATCAGGACGCCCCCGTTCAAGCCGGACGTTGGCCGCTGGTTCTGGTCTCGCACGGTGTGGGCGGCCACTGGCGGTCTCTTACCTGGCTGGAAGCGGGCCTGGCCCAACACGGTGCCATGGTCCTGGGTATCAATCACCCGGGAAGCACCCATGGGGACTACGACATGCGCCGAAGTCTGGACCACGGCTCTCGAGTGCGCGACCTGCAGGCGGCCATGGATGCTGTATTGGCCGACCCAGAACTCTCAGCCCACATCGATACGAGCCGCATCTATGTGGTGGGCTTCTCTTTGGGTGGCTGGAGCGCCTTGTCCATCGGCGGCCTTCGGGGTGACTTGAATGCCTACACGCAGTATTGCGCAGCCTCCGGTCATCGCCACTGCAAGGACATCGCGCGTGCTGACGTTGACCTCGCCCAGCTCGACGCTGCCCAATGGAACCGAAGCTACCGCGATCCGCGCGTGAAAGCGGTGGCCGCTATCGACCCTGCATTGCACCAAGGCCTGGAAACGTCACACGCGCGAGACATGGTCAGCTCGGTCTTGTTGATCGGGCTTGGCGCAGGCGCCGATCGCTTGCCCGACACCGACTTTTCACCTGGCCACAGCACGCTCACGTCCATCCTGCCCAAAGCCAAGGTCGAGACCCTGGCGCCAGCCATGCACTTCTCGGCGCTGGGTATCTGCAGCCCTCAAGGCGCCAAACTGCTCGCCGAGGAAGGTGACGACGCCGTCTGCACTGACCCTGCCGGCACCGACCGGCCCGCTCTTCACCGGCGCATCGTCGCGCTCATCGCCAATGAATGGGGCCTGCAAAAACCTGCCGTGCCAGCCGGCGTGGCCGACCGCTGAAGCCTGCGCCCCCGGCTGCTTGACCTCGCTCAATGGTGCTGCGCGTTCGCGCAAATCCCATGCGCCAACACCGCAGGCAAGTGATAGGCTGAACCTAGGAAGCGAGTCCATCACACACCAGCCAAGCAGCAAGCATCACCTCCGGAGCAGCAAGACCATGAATGAAAGCCACGTCTACACCTTCGTCATCGACTACCACGGCGGCACCTACTTGCGCCAGAACCGCGGCCACAACATCAAGCGCGCCCTGCACGCCTTCATGAACGCCTGCACCAAGGAAAAGGACTACGACTTTTTCCACGTCCTCGCCACCGCCTTGCAAGACCACATCGACGGCGGCCAGTGGCCGGTGTCAGTGGACGGGCTGGACGGCGTCTGGTGCGTGAGCTGCCCGGTGAACGACCACCTGGCGCTGATCAACATCGTGGAGACGACGATTCATCCAACGGAAGACAAGACCTAGAATACGGCGATGACGCCACCGTTGACCGGCAACCGGTGGCCAGCGACGAGGGAGGAAAATGAAAATGGTAGAACTCAAGGTCTGCCCGAAGTGTGGCTATGAGCGAAAGGTTCAAGAGTTGGTGCCAGCCTATGAGTGCCCGCAGTGCGGCATCGTTTACGGCAAGTACCGGTCGCCTGCCAAACAGGAACGCCAGCAGGCCGTGGCTCAAGAGGGGAGCGCCAAATCCCAGCGTCTTTCTCGCCCCAGAGAAAAAGGGCAACACCCGAGTCGCGGTGACTCGCTTGCGTCAGAGATTGGCGGGGCGCTGGCCGGGAAGCCAAGGCTGACGACTGTGCATCGAGTTGTATTCGGAGCACTGCTCGTCTGGGCGGTCTACCTGGCGCTTGAAGCACTCTTCTGGTTTGGCCTGTTGAGTTGGCATGTGGGGAGCGTCTGGGGCTCCTTGTCGAGCGACGCCGCTCAGGCCGACATTCCGGGAATGGTGCGAAATGCGCCTTCGCTCAAACGACTGTCTATTGCCACGATTCTTGTATTGACGTCGCGCGCACTGTTGATGCTCGCCGCGGTTTATCTGCTCCGAGGCAGAGTACTGGGCACCCAACTGCTGAAGCTGTACACAGTCATTTCGTTCATTGGGGCCCTTGCTTCCATGAAGGCTTTCTTGCTTTGGCTTCCTGTATTCTTTCTTGCTGTCTACACACACCGATTGCGCAAGAAGGGCGTGCTGTACATGCCCTCTGTGGCACCTGGAGCGAAACCTCAGCCTTCGCCCGAAAGGTAGATGAAGCATCACAAGTGACGGACTAAGTCAACTGAGCTGGTCGTCCGGATGACCCTACCGCCGATTCACCAACACAATCCCCACCCCCACGCCCACCAGCGCCAGCACGAGTTGCAGTGTCAGCGGCTCGCCCAGCAGCGCTACGCCGAACACCAGGGCGAACAGTGGCGTCAAGAACGTGAAGGTCGCCATGCGGGTGGCGGGGTAGTGGCGCAGCATCCACATCCAGGTCAGGTAGGTGGCGAAGGCGCCGACGGCGGTTTGGAGGAAGACCGAACCCCAGGCCATTGCCGAATAGTCGAATGACCAGGTTTCGCCCAGCAGGGCGGACGCCACCGGGGTGACGAGTGCGGTCACGCCCAGCTGGTAGAACAGCGATTTCTCTGCCGACACGGTGGCGATGGCGGTGCTGCGAATGGCGACGGTGGTCAGGCCCCAGGCCATGCCGGCGCCCAGGCCCATCAGGTCGCCAATCCATTGATTGTCTTCGGCAGCCGGGTGTGCATTACCCAGAAAGCCTTCACTGAAGGCAATGGCGACGGCTGCAAATGCAATGGTGAGTCCAACCCATTGCGTGCGCCGCATCGATTCGCCGGGCACAAAGCGGGGCAACAAGATGGCCACCCAGAACGGGCTGGTGTAGAGGAACACCGTCAGGCGCGACGCGCTGGTGTGGGTCAGGCCCAGGTAGATGAAGCAGAACTCGGCCGCGAACAGGCTGCCCACCAGCAGGCCGCCCTTGAGCGAGCCATCACGCCCGAAGAGTTTCACCCCCCGGTACTGGCACCACAGCCAAAGCAGCACGGCCGCACCCCAGAAGCGGATGCTGGCCTGCCACAACGGTGCGATTTCGCCCGAAGCGAACTTGATCAGGATTTGCTGAAAGCCCCAGAAGGCACAGCAAGCGATCAGCAGGCTGATGGCGAGCGTATCCAGGTGGCTCTTGCGCTCGTGCTGTGTCATGGGGCTGAGCCGACTGGGCGAATCAGAGCGGATGATCGGTGTAGAAGCGGCCGCCGTGGTAGAGCAATGGCGAGCCCTGGTGCTTGTCGCAGCGCTCCACCTCGCCCACGAAGATCACATGGTCGCCTTCCTGGTGCTGGCTTCGGTTGAAGCACTCAAACGTGGCGATGGCACCGATGATCAGTGGCGCGCCGTTGCGCCCGTCGGTGAAGGAAACGCCCGCCCAGCGGTCGATGCCCTTGGTGGCAAAGCGCTTGGCCAGGGCTTCTTGCTCAGCGGCCAGCACATTGATGGCGTAGTGCTGCGCGTTGGCGAAGGTGGCCATGGAGCCGGCATTGCGCGAGAGGCTCCAGAGCACCAGCGGTGGCTCCAGCGAGACCGAGTTGAAAGAGTTGGCCGTCATGCCCACCAGCTCACCATGCTCGTTGCGGGCGGTGACGATGGTCACCCCGGTGGCAAAACTGCCCAGCGCCGCGCGAAACTGTGCAGGGCTGAAGTCCGGCTCGCCGGCTTTGAGCTGCTTTGCCTGGCTGGGTGTGGCGGTGATGGGGCTGGATGACATGGGGCAATGCTAGCCCATGCCTGCCCCCATAATGGTGTCACCTTCGTGAGACCTTTGGCGGCGGCGGGCAATTTCAGGCCCGACGGCGCTGGCGGGTTCACCGGCGGTGCCTGCCTCCCGATACTGCTTTTGTTGCCGACTGATGTCCGATCCGTCTTCACCGCCATCCCCGCCTTCGTCGTCAACGGCCGGGTTCTCGCCCGGGCACGCCTTGCCGCATTTCTCCACACTGGGCAGCGGCTCCACCGTGCTCATGCTGCACGGTGTGGGGGGTGGACACCTGTCCTTCTCGCCACAGCTCGAAGCGTTTGCCAGCGCCGGCTACCGCGCGGTGGCGTGGGACATGCCCGGCTATGGCTACTCCGCACCAGTGGAGCCTTTTACCTTCATGGGCCTGGCCAAACGCTGTATCGAGCTGATTGAAGCCTTGCAATGCGATGACGTGTCCTTGCTCGGGCACAGCATGGGCGGCATGGTGGCGCAGGAGGTGGCCTTGCGCCGCCCCGATCTGGTCAAGCGCCTGGTGCTGTGCGGAACCAGTGCAGGCTTCGCTCGCCGCAGTGACGGCACGGTGGCCACCGATTGGGCGCAGCGTTTTGTGTCGGACCGCACGGCTGCGCTCGATGCGGGCCAGGGCATGGCCAAGCTGGCCGAGCAGCTGGTGCCGGCCATGGTCGGTCCGCAGGCGGAGGCTGAAGGCGTTCGCGTGGCCGTGCATTGCCTGTCGGAAGTGCCGGAATCGACATACAGGCGCGCGCTGGAGTGCATCACCACGTTTGACCGGCAGGCGGCGTTGTCGCACCTGAGCATGCCGGTCTTGCTGGTGGGCGGCTCGCACGACCGGGTGGCTCCGCCGGCGGCCATGCGGCAAATGGCCAAAGCTGTGCCCCGGGGTCGGTACGAAGAGATCGATGGCGCTGGGCACTTGATGCATCTGGAAACACCAGAAGCATTCAATGCCTGCGTTCTGTCCTTTTTGCGTGAGCCTGTGCATGGGGCGCATACCGGCCTGCAGTGATGCGGTTTGGGCGGGTCTCCCGGGCTGGCTAGAATTCAGCATGGTTTTGTTCATGACATCCGCTCTACGTTCTGTGCTGCTGGGCGCCGGGTTGTCGGCGCTGGCGTTGGGCAGTGCCGCACAGTCGCCGGCCAAAACACCGGCAGACGGGTCGGCCAAGGCAGCTGCTCAGGCCGAAGCACCTGAAGACGCGCCGAAGCAGACTCGCCCGCAACATGTGCGCGGGCCCGGTCACCCGTATGCCGACGTGCCAGGCTCCGGCCCGTGCCAGGAGTTGGTGGCGCGTTTGCCCAATGTGAAGAAGCCCTTGTGCGAGGCGGCCGAGCTGGTGCCCACGGTGGGCCGGTCGGTGCAAGGTCGCACGCTTTATCAGCGCGATGTCGTCTCTGGCAATCCGAAGATCAAGGTGCTGGTGATCGGGGCCATGCACGGTGACGAACTGTCATCGGCGGCCGTGGCCTTGCACTGGATCCAGCACGCCACCGAGATGTCGTCGAACGCCCACTGGCGTTTCATTCCGGCGCTCAACCCCGATGGTCTGATGAAGCGTCCCGCCACACGGACCAATGCCGCCGGTGTGGACCTCAACCGCAATTTCCCCACACCGGATTGGGACCGCGACGCGCTCAAATACTGGAAGAACCGCACCCGCAAGGACAAGCGCCGCTACCCTGGTCCTTACCCCTTGTCCGAGCCGGAGTCCCAGTACCTGTACGACGAGATTGAGCGCTTTGACCCGGACTTGCTGGTGAGCATTCATGCGCCCTATGGCGTGCTCGATTTTGACGGCCCCACCGTACCGCCGGATCGGCTGGGACGCCTCTACCTCGATCAGGTGGGTATCTATCCTGGCAGCCTGGGCAACTTCGGCGGTGTGCACAAGGGCATGCCGGTGGTCACCGTCGAGCTCAACAGCGCGTTTCGCACGCCACTCAATGCCGAGATGCGCCAGATGTGGCTGGACCTGCTGCGCTGGATGGGGGAGCACGTCAAACCGGAAGGGCAGAACCGGGCGCGCCCGATACCGGTGGACGGCAGCGAGAAAGACCGACAGCAGAAGCTGAAGAAGACCAGTTGATCAGCTGAGCAGCAGATCAACGGGCCGGGTGATGCCTTCGGCTCAGTGCCCGAAAAAGCGGAAGCCCGGCATCTCCGGCATGATGCCGCTGATCAGCTCTGCCAGCGCCTTGCCTGAGCCGGCACCATGGGTCCAGCCCAGCGTGCCGTGTCCGGCGTTGATCCACAGGCCGTCGATGCCCAGCACGCGGCCGATGATGGGCACATTGGTTGGCGTGGCCGGGCGCAGGCCACACCAGTAGCTGGGCGTACCGCCTTCCTCGGGCGTCCGTGTGTCGGCAACGCCGGGGAACACTTCCTCGGTTCGCTTGAGCAGCATCTCGCAACGCGCCCGCGCCAGCGAGGTATGCAGTGAAAGATCGAATCCGCCAAGCTCGATGGTGCCGGCCACACGCAAGGTGTCGCCCAGCCGGGTAAAAGCGATCTTGCGCTCGTCGTCGATCATGCTCACGAACGGTGCCTTGCTCTGGCGCAGCAGTGGCAGCGTGACGCTGTAGCCCTTGCCCGGGTAGATCGGAACGTGAATGCCCAGAGGCTTGAGCAGTCCCGGTGTGTAGCTGCCGCAGGCCACCACGACGGCGTCTCCATGCAGCTGGCTGGCGCGCCGCGTGGCCCTCTCCCTCAGGTGCACACTGCGGGCAGCGTCGTCGGTCACCTCCAGGCCTTCAATCTCGTGGCCAAAGACCAGGTTGGCGCCGCGTTGCTGGCAATGCCAGGCAAGGTTGTGGGTGAACTCGTGGGCGTCGCCCGTCTCGTCGGTATCGGTGTAGGTCGCGCCGGTGATGCGTGAGCCAAAGCTGGCCAGCGCCGGCTCGATGTTCACCAGCTCGTCGCCAGAGACCACGCGGCGCTCGATGCCATAGGCTTCCATGCTGCGCGCATCTGCCGCTGCCGCGTCGAATGCAGCCTGGTCGCAGTAGAAATGGGCAATGCCTTTCTCCAGCCGGTGATAGGCGATGCCGGTTTGCGCGACGATGGTTTTGAGGGCGCGGTGGCTGTAGGTGCCCAGCGCCGAGAGCTGTGCCACATTGCGCGCAAAGGCCTTGTCGTTGCACTCACGCAAGAAGGCCAGACACCAGCGCCATTGATCGGGGTCGAGGCGTGGACGCAGCAGCAGTGGCGAAGTGGACGAGAACATCCACTTGAGTGCCTTCATGGGTGCGCCCTTGTTGGCCCAGGGCTCGCAATAGCTCACCGAGATCTGTCCGGCATTGGCGTAGCTGGTTTCCAGGCCCGCGCCATCCTGCCGGTCCACGAGTGTGACCTCGTGACCATGGTTGAGCAGGTGCCAGGCGGTGCTCACACCGATGATGCCTGCACCCAGAACGATGACGTGCATGTGCTGCTTCCAAACCGGTCGGGACAGCAGCTGCCACCATGGCAGGACTTCCCACTCGCACCCAGTATGGAGGCAGATGACAGCCGAGGGAAGCCGAAACGACAATACCCGCCTGTGACGGGATGACTTCCGGTGCCAGTCACGGTGTTACCGGCCGTGTCGGCGGTCGTTCAATTTGCCAGACCGTGGGAGTGCTTGGCAGGACGGCGGCGAAGGGCCGCGGGCATGCCGACAAAGCCGAAGGCCATGGCGGGGGCCTCGCCGCTGATGAGCTCGGCCATGGCTTTGCCTGAGCCAGCACCGTGGGTCCAGCCCAGCGTGCCGTGCCCGGCGTTGATCCAGAGCTTGTCCACCGGTGTTTTGCCAATGAGCGGGATGTTGGTGGGCGTCGCCGGACGCAGGCCGCACCAGAACTGCGGGTTGCCACCTTGCTCTGGCGTGCGCGTGTCAGCCACTCCCGGAAACACTTCTTCAATGCGTCGCACCAGCATCTGGGCGCGGGTACGCGCCAGTGGCGACTCGAGCGACAGGTCAAAGCCGCCGAGCTCGATGGTGCCAGCCACGCGCAGTTGGTCACCCAGGCGTGAAAGCGCGATCTTGTACTGGTCGTCGATCATGCTCACCTGGGGCGCGCTCTCTGGCCGAAGCAAGGGCAAGGTGGCGCTATAGCCCTTGCCGGGGTAGATCGGCACCTTCACTCCCACACGGCGCAGCAGTGCCGTGGTGTAGGAGCCGCAGGCCACCACATAGGCGTCGGCCTTGAGCGTCTGGACTTTGCCGGTGTGCCGCTCGCGCACCTTCACGCCTTCAGCGCGGCCGCCCTGAGCGTCAATGGACTCGATGTCGTGTCCCATCAGTGTCTGCAAGCCAAGGGCCAGGCAGCGCTCGAGCAAAGCCTGGGTGAAGGCCCGGCAGTCACCGGACTCATCGGACTCGGTGTAAGTGCCGCCAACGATGCGATCGGCAAAGGCTTGCAGGGCGGGTTCGATGCGCAGCAGCTCGGCCTTGTCCACCACGCGGCGTGCGACACCGTGGCGTCGCATCACTTCAGCGGCATCGCCGGCATCGTCGAACGATGCCTGGCTGGTGTAGTAGTGCGCGATGCCCTTGGTGAGGCGGTGGTAGGAGACACCTGTCTCAGCCACGGTTTCCTTCAATGCCTGGTGGCTGTAGTTGCCCAGGGCCACCAACTGGGCCACGTTGCGTTCGAAGGCGGTGTCGTTGCATTGCGCGAGAAAGCGCATGCCCCACGCCCATTGGGCGGGGTCGAGCTGAGGCCTGAATTTGAGCGGGCCTTCCGGGTCAAACAACCACTTGAGTGCCTTGAGCGGGGCATGCCGGTTGGCCCAGGGCTCGCAGTAGCTCACCGAGATCTGCCCGGCGTTGCCAAAGCTGGTTTCCATGGCTGCATCGCGCTGGCGATCGACCAGTGTGACCGAGTGGCCGCGCCGCAGCAACTGCCAAGCCGTGTTGACGCCGATGACACCGGCACCGAGAACCAGAACATGCATGACCCATCTCCTGCCATGGCCCTCAGGCCTTTCGCTGCGGAAAGGCGAGGGTCAATGAAAACCCAACCCTGCGGTCCAGGGCGCGATGAAGGCGAAGTATGGGAAAAAGTGCGCTGACTGTGAAGATGAATTAATTGAATACTGGATTCATTAGAATAGCTAATAGTAAGTTCGGGTCTTCATTTCTTCCCCGTCTCTTCCCGGTCTTTTCTTCGCTTTTCACCTGTTTCCATCTGAGCCACCGACCATGAGCACCTTCGACCCGGACGCACTGGAGTGTCTGGCCGCCATCGTGGAAGAGGGCGGCTTTGAGCGAGCGGCACAACGCCTGTCGATCACGCAGTCTGCGGTGTCGCAGCGGCTGCGAGCGCTGGAGTCGCAGGTGGGCACAGTGCTGGTGGTGCGGAGCCGGCCGCTGCGCACCACGCCCGCGGGCCAACTGCTGCTCAAGCACGCCAAGATGATGCGCCTGCTCAGGGCCGATCTCGACCGCGACTTGCAAGAGCTTGCTCCTGCCCTGGCCGGCTCGCCGAGGGAGGATGAACGCATTGCGGTGGCGATCAATGCCGACAGCATCGCCACCTGGGCATTGCCTGCTCTGAGCGGGCTGGCCCGCGAAGGCCTGCCGATCGAAGTCATCACCGACGATCAGGAGGTGACCCATGAATGGCTGCGTCAGGGGCAGGTCCTTGGCTGCGTGACCTCGCTGGACCAGGCTTTGCGAGGGTGCCGCATGGAGCCGCTGGGTGTGATGGAGTATGTGGCGGTGGCGGCCCCTGAATACGCACGGTCACATTGCGCCCGGGGCATGACTGCGCACAATTTTCACCAGCTGCCCTTCGTGGCATTCAACCGCAAAGACCATTTGCAGGCCGCATTTGTGCAATCAGCCTTTGGCCTGGCCAGGGTCAGTCTTCGCCAGAACTACGTGCCTTCCACCGAGGGTCAGGTGCGCGCTGTGCTGGCCGGATGGGGTGTGAGTGTGGTGCCGCTGCTGTGTGTGGCCGGGCTGCTCGAGCAAGGCCAGCTGGTCAACATCGCTCCGCGTCACCGCTTGAAGGTGCCGCTGTACTGGCACTGCTGGAACTTGCAGTCGGACGTGCTGGCCAGCTTGTCCGAGACCATTCACGAAGCTGCTGAGCAGGCCTTGCAGTGAAGACCTGGTCAGCAGCGCTCACCCGTGTGAATGCAGATAACGGGTGAGCTGTTGAGAAAACGGCCGGTCGCTCAGTTGGGAATGATGACCTGGTCGATGACGTGGATGACGCCATTGTCGGCCGCAATATCGGTCTTGACGACGGTGGCCTGATCCACCTTCACGCCACCATCGGTGGTGATGGTCATGGTGCTGCCTTGCACCGTCTTGACTTCACCCGGCTTGACGTCTGCGGCCATGACCTTTCCTGGCACCACATGGTAGGTCAGCACGGCTGTGAGTTTCTCCTTGTCGGCGAGCAACGCATCCAGCTGGTCTTTGGGCACCTTGGCAAACGCTTCATCGGTTGGCGCAAAGACGGTGAAGGGACCCGGCCCCTTGAGCGTGTCCACCAGGCCCGCGACCGTCAGGGCCTTGGCCAGGGTGTTGAAGCTGCCGGCAGCTACGGCCGTCTCGACAATGTCTTTTGCCTGTGCCATGCCGATGGAGCTGATGACCAGGGCTGCAGCGATCAGAGTCTTTTTCATGTGAATCTCCGTGGAAGTGTGGGTGTAGGGGGGAAGCGCAGTGATGTGAAATCAGGCTGGCGGCAGAATGACCTTGTCGATCACGTGAATCACGCCATTGCTGGCCATGACGTCTGTGGCGACCAGCATGGCAGTTCGGCCTCGGCCGTCCGTGATGCTGAGGTCGGCATTGACGGTGAAGCTGCTGCCTTGCACGGTGTCGACGGTGGCCGGCTTGGGCAAGGCCTGGACGTCTGCGGCCACGACCTTGGCGCTGAGCACGTGGTAGGTCAGCACCGCGGTCAGCAGATCGGTGTCCGCCAGCAAGGCTTCCTTGGTTGTGCCAAGTTCGCCAAGCAGTGCCGCGAATGCGTCGTTGGTGGGTGCAAACACGGTGAAAGGGCCCGGGCCGCTGAGTGTTTCCACCAGACCAGCGGCTTGAACGGCCTCTACCAGGATTGAAAACTGCGGATCACCCGCAGCGACGTCCACCACCGTGTTGGCGGGTTCATGTGTGTCGTCATCACTGCCGCCGCAAGCGCTGAGCATCGGAACGGCCAAGCCCGCTGCCAGGGCTGCCAATAGATTGCGTCTGTCCATCTTCATCTCTCGGGTCCTTTCGGTTGTTGGTGCATGAGGCCTCTGATGGCGACCGTTTGATCGAAGCGCATGGATCAGTCGTATCAGTGCCGGATCGAATAATATCCTCTTTGGTATAAAAAGTGACTAAGCAGTCACAAAACAATCTTTAAAGTATGGATATGCACTTTAGGGTCAAATTGGTGCACAATCGGATAAGAGTCAAAGCGTCCACACGTCATGGAAACAGCCACCAAACCCGCCCCAGCCAAAACCCCCCGGACTTTTCGCCAGCGAATGCACGCTGCGCGGGAAGACGCCATCGTCGAAGCGGTGACGCAGCTGCTGGCAGAAAAGGGCTTTGAGTCCATGACCCTGGACGAAGTCGCAGCACAGGTCGGCATAGCGAAGGCCAGCCTGTACAAGCACTTTCCCAGCAAGGAGGATCTGGCGGCCGAGGCCATGGCGCGGCTGATGGGCAATGCGCAGCGTTATCTGGCCAAGGTGGCCGAGCAGGACATGAGTCCCATTGACCGCCTCAAAGCGGTGACGCGCTGGACCATGTCCCTCCAGCTGGCGGGCGAAATGCCCAAGTTGCCAAGCGAGAACTCCACACTGCGTGCGACTCTTGTCGGCCACAAGGTCTACATGAATGGCTTGCTGGAAGTGAGCGACCAGCTGGGCGAATGGATTGAAGCTGCTCAGGCCGATGGCAGCCTCAACGCGACATTGCCGCCAGTGGCCGTGCTCTACACCTTGTACGCACGGGCGTGCGACCCGGTGCTGGGCTTCTTGCGTCTGACCGAGCAATACTCAGACGAGCAAATCATCGACATGGTGATGAGCACCTGCTTCGACGGATTGCGCCAGCGCTGAACCGCCAGCTCAAACCAGCGACTGGGCCATCGTCAGCAGCTTCTGCACTGTGTTCCAGTTGCGGGCCGTGCATGGCTCGCCCAGTGCGCGCTCGATGCCGGCGGGCAGACGGGATGTGCCGAATCCACCGGGTGTGTGCAGGTACAGCCAGCTGCACTTGTCCCCGCAATGAAGCTCCCAGGCCTCCCCTTCACGCCTGAGCTTCTCCAGGCGGGGCCAGTCCGGCGCCCCGGGCTGATCCTGAAGAAAGAACGCATGCAGGGTCTTGCCGCCTGCCTCCGGGAACGGGTTGGCTGCCGCGCAAGCAAGCAGGTCATGCAGGGAGACGACCAGCACAGCTGGCCTGAAGCCGTGCGCCGCTTCGATGGCCTCAGTGATGCGCTCAGTGTCCTTCCGACCCAGAGCTTTGCCGCTTTGAAGCACCACATTCCCGCTCTGGATATAGGTGGCCACCGACTCATACCCCAGATCTTCCAGCAAGGCCTTGAGCGCCTTCATTGGCAGCTTGCCTTGGCCACCGACGTTGATGCCTCTGAGCAGGATGATGCTGACGGCTTTCCCGGCGGTCATGGGCGCTGCAACTCTGCCCAAAGTCGGTCGATGTTCTGTTCGTTGGCTGACCCCACGATGGGGCCCAGGCCTTCGGCGGTGCGCGGGTTGTCAAAGCGTTGGTCCCACTGCAGCCGGGTGCCCCCGTTGTCGTCGGGTGTCAGCGTGATGGTCAGGCGGTACAACGGAGCACACACATGGCGCACCACCCACCGATGCGGCGCCTCGAGCACCTCGAACTCGCTGCGGTTGGCGTAGCGCTTGCCATCGGGTCCGATCATGTCGAACACCCACTGGCCGCCTTCACGGAGATCGCAGGTCTCCACATCGTTGGAGAAACCCTCCGGCCCCCACCAGCGCGCCAGCCGTTCGGGTGTGGTCAGCGCAGACCAGATCTGCTCGGGAGAGGCAGACAGTGTGCGAGAAGTTGAAATGAAGTGCGCGGCTTCATCAGGCGTCTGATCATCCATGGTGCGGCTACCTCCGGCTGTGCTGAATTGATGGTGCGCAGGCAGGTCCTGATGTCGCAGCGGACCGCCAACAGGAACTGGCAGGCTTCATTGACGACGAACGGTGCGATTTTGCCTCGACACCGGTCGGCCTGCCTTCGATGAAGGACCCGTCCCGCGAAAGGTCAATGATCAAGGCCAGCGAGGCCAGTTGATCGAGCGCATGAGCTCCGAACACTTTTCTGACGCCGGTGTTCGTTGCAGCACCGGGGCCGTGCAACGCAGTTTGATGTACTTGTCTCCCTCGCGGAAGAGCATGAGTTCCGAGCACACGGGCTGCTGAACGCGAGCAAACCGCTCTCGGTAGCTTAGCGTGCCGCGTTTGCCCTTGCGTTCGCCGCTCGGCGTCGCGAAAGTGACCGCGCTGGTTTCAATCCATTCCGCACCCGGATGGGCTTGCTTGAGTCCGGCTGTTTCTGCGTCGAACTGCTCGTCCAGCGTTGCCTTCCACGGGGCTGCTTCCAGGTGATAAAGCGTGGCCACAACCTGAAGTTGAGGTTGCGAGAAGTGGTAGCCAATGGACAGGTCCTTGTCGCCTGGCCTGTAGCTGTGGGTGTGCCAACGCTGGAATCCGGCTGCCACAGGCGGATAGTGCTCGGTGGATGGCTGCCCGGTGATCTGTTTCGGGTAGCTCTCTTCTCGCGCAATGGGTTGGGCGATGCAGCCTGCGAGCCCCAACAGCGCGACGGCCAGCAAGCCTGCGCTCAGCCATTTGCTCGGGTTCCTTTCTTTGTTCACGGCGTCCTCCTTTGAATGCACTGACATGGCCGGCGAGATGACCGGCTTGCTTTTCGCTCAGCGACGGTAAGGAGCAGTGTACTCACCGGGCACATCCAGTGCGCCAAAGGCGCCGTTCATCCCGGCCACGAAGATGGCGCCCATCAGGGTGCCTGCTGCCATGGAGCCGAAGACCCACCGCTTGCGCGAAGCTTCCGGCGTGGCTTCGGGCAGGTTCCAGTAGATCGCGCAACCGATGTGTGTCAGCAGTGCCAGCACCGCCACGAAATAGTACGGGGCAAAAAACCAGGGCCACGGATCAACGTAGAAGCCTGCAGCGGCGAAATGGAGGTTGGTGTCCAGCCCGTCGGAGACTCGCCCGCTCAGCACCGCCACCACATGATTGACCAGAAACAGGGCCAGGTAAGCGCCAGAGAGCGCTTGCAACCAGGCGATCAGCCCCGAACGTGCGCGCCAGCCGCGGATGAGCATCCACGCACCAGAGCCGGCCTGGAATGCCACGCAGAACAGCAGCAGGCCCTCCACGACAGGCTGTCGGTAGAGCGCACGTGCCACATTCATGAAGCCGATGTGTGCGTCTGCGCCACCGATCATGGCGAGGTGGTTGAGCAGGTGCACCACGGCGAATGCACCGATCACGAAAGCCGAGCTGCGATGCAGCGAACGCCAGTTCATCCGCCTCTCCCTTATGAAGCATGTGATGGCTTCATGTTACGAGAGAGCGCCAGCGGCGAGGTGAAAGGTGCCGTGAATTGCGCCGAATCAGCCTTGAAAAAAATTCGTCGGCTGAACGAATGCTTCAGCGAACCAGCAGCACGGGCACCTTGCAGTGAGCCAGTACCTGGACAGCCACCGAACCCATCACCAGGTTGCCCAGCGAGCTGTGGCCGTGCGAGCCCATCATGACCAGATCGAACTTGCCTGCACTGGCCACCCGGGCAATCATCTCGCCGGCCGAACCGACCTTCTGGGTGACCTTGGGCTCGATCCCGTGGCGTGCGAGAAACTTGACCACCGGGCGCGTGACCTTGTCTGCCTCGTCGGCATAGTACTTCTTTGCCGCTTCAGCACCCACGGCAGCGCGCGCCCGCGGCGGCAGCGCGGACTGCACGTTGAGCAAGGTGAAGTCGTTGTCGGGGGAGAAGACCTCTTCATGTGTGGTCAGGTAGGCCAGCATCTTCTTGGTGTAGGCACTGCCGTCAACGGGAAGCAGAATCTTCATGGTTTGGTATCTCCAGGCGATGTTCTAGGGAAGGGTGGGCGCTCGCAATGAAAGTGAGCACCCATGCAAAGAGTGTATGCCTTTCTGCCGCGCTCGCCGATCCCAGTACCTGCTTCTTTTGCTGGGGAATGCCGGGGCAAACGCCCTCAGGTGCGCACGTTGCAATCGACGGTGAACAAGGGGTCGAACGTCGCCTGCTCGCCTTTGTCGGCATAGCCCAGTGGGTTGGCGACGATCCGGCAGCGGCCGATCTGTACATCGGTCGGACAATGCAGGTGTCCGTGCAGCCACAGGTCGGCCTTGGGCAGCAAATGGGGAAGCGCGTTACAGAAACCTGCGGTGCCAGGCGTGAGGCCATAGCGCGGATCGGCGCTGTCGAGCGTGGGGGCGAAATGGGTGACCACCACCACCGGGCGACCGTCCTGCGCATCGGCAGCCTCGTCGAGCGCCTGCTCCAGCCAATGCTGGCTTTGCAGTCCAAGCTCTCGCATGGCCTCAGCATCGAAGAGCTTGCCGTGGCGCTCGCCGGCCATCTTCTCCAGGTAGAAATTGGCCGCCCGAAATGCCTTCTCGCGCTGCTTGAGGCGTTGCGTCTCTGTGCCTTGAGCGTGCTGGTGAAGCGCGATGGCATCGTAGTCGGACCAAAGCGTGGACCCGATCAGCCGCACATCATTGAAGACGACGGACTCCTTCTCCAGCCAGCCAATGCCGAGGCGGTCGCAGGCATGGCGCAGTTGCGCGTGGGTGACGTCGATGTCCAGCGCATCGTACTCGTGGTTGCCCGGGACGAAGAACACCGGGACGGGCCAGGCGGCGAACTGGGGCAGGGGAGAGAATCGCTGCAACCCCCAGTCGGGTTCGTCCATGATGGAGCCGTCACGGCGCACCTGGTAAGACCCAATGTCACCTGCAAGGATGAGCGCATCGGCGTCGGGGGCGGGTTCGGCCCGGAAATCCGGGTTGGCCTCCAGGTGGAGATCGCTGAGCAATTGAAGCTTCATGCGTCGAGTTTATTAGGGCCGGTTCACACTCGTTCTCCCAGTGCGAAAGAGGAGTGAACAGCTCTTAGTCCAAGCCGGGGTTGAGCACAGTGTCCACGGGCAGCGTCTGCGAGTGCGCACGGATCACGGCGGCGCGCATCCAGCGGTGCGCAGCGTCGTGAGAGACCTGGTAGCGCCACAGGGCGTCGACATGGACGGCGGGGACGCTCAGCGGCAGGTCGGTCAGATGCAGTGCATGCTCCATGCCGGTGGCCCCCACGAAGTGGCGCGGCAGCACGGTGAGCAAGTCGGTGTTGGCGACCACTCGGCCGGCAGTGAAAAACTGGTTGACGGTGAGGACCACACGTCGCTGACGTGAGACGGCGGCCAGAGCCTCGTCGACAAAACCAAACGGCCGGCCTGAGAAGCTCACCAGCAGATGGCGCGCGGAGCAGTACGCATCTAGGTCCAGCGTGTGGCCCGACAGAGGGTGACCTTTGCGCATGACGACCACGTACTCGCCGTCGTAGAGGCGCTGGTGCTCGTACCTGGGCGTGTCTTGCTGAAGGTGTGACGAGGTCAGCTCAGCCAGGACGCCGGGAAAGTGGCCAATGGCCAGGTCCATGGCGCCCGAGTCCAGCAGCTCCCGGGGGTCGCGGGTGGTCAGAGGCAGGACACGCACGCTCACGTGGCGGGCTTCCTTCTCCAGAATGCGCTCGAGGGCGGGAATGATGCGGGCAGCGGTGGCGTCGGCCATGGCCATCACGAAGGACTGACGCGCGGTGGCCGGATCAAAATGATCGGGTGCGAGGGAGTCGCGCAGTTGTTGCAGTGCAACACGCACAGTCGGCCACAACGCTTCTGCCATGGGGGTGGGTTCGACCCCGTAACCCGATCGGCGGACCAGTTCGTCCCCCAGCGACTCTCGCAGGCGGCGCAGGGCATTGCTCACTGCCGGCTGCGTCATGGCGAGGTTTTTTGCGGCTTTCGTGAGGTTGCGCTCAGCCATGACCTCGTCGAACACCCGCAGGAGGTTGAGGTCGAGGTGCCGAAAATTCACATGGTTGAAGCGATCAATCATTTCCATGATGAATATAAGGCATCACAACAATAAAGTGGCATGACATGAGTGAAAACCCTAGGATTGAGTCCAGTCCACAAGACATTTCCTTTTTTTCAAGGAGCCTGCCATGAGCACCTACGCACCTGTCGCTGCTGCCAAACCATTGCCTGCCGCCGCTACCGAGCGCGGCGTCTACACCCCCAAGACCGCCTCCACCGAGGCCCGTGGCCTGGCCACACTGCTGCTCGCTGCGGTGGTCGCTGCTCTTGTCGTCGTAGCAGACCGCCTGATCGATACCTGGGCCGACGGCCATCTGTTGCTGGCCTGGGTCATGCTCTGGGCCGTGGTGTTTGCCGGCACCGCCCTTTTTGCCGGTACCGCTCGCCGCGTGGCGACTCGCACGCTCAAGGGTCTGGATGGCTGGTCGCAAAAAGTGGCCGAGTCTCGCGCCGAAGCCCGTCTGTGGGATCTGGCCAAGCGTGACCCGTCCCTGATGAACGACCTGCTGGCCGCCAAGGCACGCCAGAGCGACGAGCCGGAAGACTACAGTGCAGCGCTCGCGCCTTTGAGTGCCGATGTGCTGGGCCCCGTGGCTGCCGCCTCCAAGGGAGACCGCTGGGAGCGCTACCTGAACCAGCTGGCTGTCTCGCGCACCCGTCACATGCACCTCTACTACGTGTAAGCCAACACCAACGCCAAAACCAAAACCAGTCCGCTACCTGCTTGGGCAGGTCGCGGACAAAAAAAGCCACCGGATCACGGTGGCTTTTTTGATGCCCTGCCTGGGTCACAGGCAGGGTTTCTCTCACAGGCCTTGGGCTGGGGGTGATTCCCGTGGAATCACAGAGCGGCGACGCGCTCTTCCAGCTTGGCCTTGGTCTCCTCGAGTTGTTTGGGCAGCTTGTCCTTGAGTTTGTCGAAGTGCTCGCCGTGCGATTTGAGCTCTTGCTCCCAGGCAGCCTTGTCGATATTGGTCACGGTGGCGAACTGCTCGGCGTTGAAGTCCAGGCCGGTCCAGTTGATCTCGCCGTAGGTCGGTGCCACACCGAACATGGTCTGCTCGCCTTCGGCCTTGCCTTCGAGGCGGTCGATCATCCACTTGAGCACGCGCATGTTGTCGCCAAAACCAGGCCAGACGAACTTGCCTTCGGCGTTCTTGCGGAACCAGTTGACGCAGAAGATCGGGGGCAGGGTGTGGCCCTTGGCCTCGAGCTTGCCTTCCATGTCCAGCCAGTGCTGGAAGTAGTCGGCCATGTTATAGCCGCAGAAGGGCAGCATGGCGAACGGGTCACGGCGAACCACGCCTTGCGCGCCGAAGGCAGCAGCGGTGGTCTCGGAACCCATGGTGGCAGCCATGTACACGCCTTCGGTCCAGTCGCGGGCCTGGGTCACCAGAGGCACGGTGGTGGAGCGGCGGCCGCCAAAGATGAAGGCATCGATGGCCACGCCAGCGGCGTCGTCCCACTGGGCGTCCAGGGCGGGGTTGTTGGTGGCGCCGACGGTGAAGCGGGCGTTCGGATGAGCGGCCTTGGTGCCCTTTTCCTTGGCGATGGCCGGCGTCCAGTCGTTGCCGCGCCAGTCGATCAGGTGATCAGGTTTGACACCGTTGTTGTCCTGCTCCATGCCTTCCCACCAGACGTCACCGTCGTCGGTCAGCGCGACGTTGGTGAAGATGACGCCCTTGTTCAGGCTGGCCATGCAGTTGGGGTTGGAGTGGTAGTTGGTGCCGGGGGCCACACCGAAGTAGCCGGCTTCCGGGTTGATGGCGTAGAGCTTGCCGTCCTCGTGTGGCTTGACCCAGGCGATGTCGTCACCGATGGTGGTGACTTTCCAGCCTTCGAAGCCAGCTGGTGGCACCAGCATGGAGAAGTTGGTCTTGCCGCAGGCACTTGGGAAGGCAGCGGCCACGTGGTACTTCTTGCCTTCGGGGTTGGTCACGCCCAGGATGAGCATGTGCTCGGCCAGCCAGCCCTGATCGCGCCCCATGGTGGACGCGATGCGCAGTGCGAAGCATTTCTTGCCCAGCAGCGCGTTGCCGCCGTAGCCGGAACCGTAAGACCAGATTTCGCGGGTCTCGGGGTAGTGAACGATGTACTTGGTCTCGGGATTGCAAGGCCAGGTGGTCTCGTCCTTCTGACCTTCGGCCAGCGGCGCGCCCACGGTGTGCATGCAGGGAACGAAATCGCCGTCGGTGCCCAGCACGTCGTACACGGCCTTGCCCATGCGGGTCATCAGCTTCTGGTTCACCACCACGTAGGCGGAGTCGCTCAGCTCGATGCCGATGTGGGAGATGTGCGAACCCAGGGGACCCATGGAGAAGGGAATCACGTACATGGTGCGGCCCTTCATGCAACCGTCAAACAGCGGTTGCAGGGTCTTGCGCATCTCGGCCGGGGCCATCCAGTTGTTGGTGGGGCCGGCGTCTTCTTCTTTCTCTGAGCAGATGTAGGTGCGATCTTCCACTCGGGCCACGTCCGACGGGTCGGTGCGGGCCAGGAAGCTGCCGGGGCGCTTGGCTTCGTTGAGCTTCATGAAAGTGCCGGCGTCGACCAGTTCCTGGCACAGGCGGTCGTATTCTTCCTGGCTGCCATCGCACCAGACCACGTTGTCGGGCTTGCACAGGGCGGCCATGTCGGCGACCCAGGCCACCAGCTTGGCGTGTTTGACGTAAGAGGGAGTGTTCAGGTCCAGGCCCTGCATCACGGGTGAGTTCATGGAAGTCGCTCCAGGTAGTTTTGAAAAACGCCAGGCATCAGCTATCTCCAGCCGACCCGATGGACCGGTTGCGAGGCGTCGACGCCGTTGATTCGAGAGAGTTGGGTCTGGCCAGCGCCCGGGGAGGATTGCGTCGCGTGTAGCGGGGCAAAAATGGACGAAAAAGGGGTGGATGAACCCGGTTTTCGGTCCGCGTGCCGGCCAAAAGGGAAATTTTAGGTAAGGGTCAACCCGAGTTACACACCGGGTACATGCAAAACTTGCATAACGTGATGCTGACCCCGGTATGACTGCAGACACGTTCAAGGTATGGCGATTTCGGCGCTGATCGCCATTTGTGTGCCATTTGTGCCGCGTTAGGGGCAGTTGCTGAGATATTGGTGTACTCCGTGGGCCGCAGAACCTGTAACATGCGTACCAAAGCATGCACAGGGCCTGTCGTGGCGTTGTCTGTACGCGGGAGTACCTGGTGCTTGTCCGGCAAGCCTGCGCAGCTTGCTGATCTGTTCAAACTCACAAGGAGAGCGTTTTGGAAGCAATGGCATTGGGTGGCATCGGCTTGGTTGGCGGGCTGATCGTGATGGCGATAGGTATCGCCATTCAGGCAGTTTTCGTATTTTTCTCGGCCAAATGGATTGGTGCCGACAAGCGGACCTTTGGCGCCTGCTTCCTGGCGGTGCTGGTCTCAGCCATCATCAACTTCGTGATGTCCATCGTGGGTGCCTTCATCCTGCCAGGGCTCTTGTCCCTGCTGTTGTTGCCCATCATGCTGTTCGTCACGGGCTTCATCTTCTCCAAGATGCTGGTGACGTCCCTGGGCAAAGGCGTGCTGATTGCGCTGCTCTCCTGGGTGCTGGCCTTCATCGTGCTCTTTGTGCTGTCGCTGGTGTTTGGCGCCATCTTCGGCCTGGGCGCCATGGCCCTGGGCGGCGCGGCCTGATCACCACCATCGGGCGATCCGTCGCCTGAGACCAACCCCGGTAGCCGCTCGCCGCGGCCCCGGGGTTTTTTCATGTCTGCGCCATGGTGTCGCCCCCTGGACAGGTTTGCGTGCTTGCCCCATTGGCAGCCTCGCGCAGCACCGCCCAGAATGGGGCTTCAGCACGAGAGGAGACATTCGCCATGAGCAGCACCGTACGCGCCACCTTCACACGCATGGAAGACAGTACCCGTGAGGACTGGCAAGGCATCATGGGCGATGCCATCAAGATGGCCAAGGCGCTGCCCGATCGGGTGATCGATCACCTCCAGCTGCTCGACGGCGACTTTGGCGGCTTCCCGGTTGACCGCTACACCCATTCACTGCAAAGCGCAACGCTGGCCCTCAAGGACGGGCGGGACGACGAATACGTGGTGTGTGCGTTGCTGCATGACATCGGCGACACGCTGGGCAGCTACAACCACCCCGACATCGCGGCAGCGATTCTCAAACCGTTTGTGAGCGAAGCCAACCTGTGGATGGTGCAACACCACGGCATCTTCCAGGGCTACAACTTCTTCCACCACATCGGACTGGACCGGAACATGCGCGACCAGTTCCAGGGGCACGAGCACTATGACCGGACCCTGGAGTTTGTGGATCTGTACGACAACCGGGCGTTCGACCCCAAGGCAGAGACCTTGCCCATGACCGAGTTCGAACCCATCTTGCGCCGAGTGATGGCAGCGCCCAGGCAGTCGGTTTACAAGAAGGCCGTGGAGAACGCCTGAGCCGCGTCTTGGGCGTGCGCCAGGCGCTGGTGCCGGTCGCTCAGCCCCCGGAAGGCGCGCAGAACGCGCCCTGGCGGGTGTCTGGAAACGCAGGCGTGCGGATTTCGTACGGCACCAGGGCATCGCGCATCACCCCGGTTTCATCCATGATGGTCTTGTCGACCAGCGTGATGGCGCAGCGGCCATCTTCTTCGCTGGCGCGCCAGAACGCCTGGTAAATGCGGTTGGGCTCGGGCGTGAAGGTGGCGTACGACAGGCAGCGTCCCTGGCGCGGGCCCGCACTCATGAAACGACCACCGAAGGAGAATGGCTGCCCGGCGGGCAAGGCCCATTCCAGCACGTCACCGGCCGGCACGCCGTCGGTGCTGACGATTCCCTTGCATTCGGCGGCATCGGCGAAACGCACGACACCCATGCGGTAACGCGATGCATTGAAGATGATCAGCCGGATGCTGGCAGCAGGGTCAGTGGCCGGCGGCTGCAGGTCTGTACCCGGAAGCTCGACGCCCGGTGGCTGGCTGTCCGGCGTGGCTTCGACCTTCGCTTCGCTGGTGGAATCTGTAGCTGCTGGCTCGCCGGTGGGCAGAGGCTCTACAGTGTCTGTCTGCACGGGGCGGGGCGAAACAGGTGCCGCAATCTGCCTTGGCATCTCGGTGGCGCACCCGGCCAGGGTGGCTGCGATGATCAGCCCCAGGCAACTGGCGCTCCACGGATGACGATCGTTCGATCGTTGGTTCATTTGGCTGGTTCTCCCTTGCATGCCAGAGGGGCCATCCCGTTGGCCCGATGGTGCAAGTTTGCCAAACTCTGGGCGCGCGCCCAAACATCCCCCGATGTCCAGACGCGACAAAGCGTGATGCAATGCTTCAGATCGTGGCGCCGCCGTCGCAGACCATGGCTTGCCCGGTCATGAATCGGGAAGCAGGGGCAGCGAGGTAAACCGCCGCGCCAGCGATCTCGTCGGGATCGCCAATGCGTCGCAACGGCACGCCAGCGGTGGCCTTCTCCAGGGTCTTGGGGTCGTCCCACAGGGCTTTGGCGAAGTCGGTCTTGATCAGACCCGGGGCAATGCAGTTCACTCGCACGCCGTGAGGGCCGTACTCATGGGCGAGGTTGCGAGCGAGCTGGAAATCCGCCGCCTTGGAGATGTTGTAGGCGCCGATGGTGGTGTTGCCTCGCAGGCCGCCGATGGAACTGACGATGATGACGGAGCCTTCCTTGCGCTCGATCATCTGCGGCACACACATGTTGATCAACCAGTGGTTGCTGATGATGTTGTTGTCAAGGATCTTGCGGAATTGGTCGTCGCTGATGCCGCCCAAGGGGCCGTAGTACGGGTTGGACGCCGCGTTGCAGACCACGATGTCGATCTGGCCAAATGCCTGGTTGGTGGCAGCCACCAGTTGCTCCAGATCTTCCTTGCGCGAGATGCTGGCGGCCACCGCGATGGCGGTGCCTTTGCCGTGTTTGGCGTTGAGGGCATCGGCGACTTCATCGCAGGCATCCTGTTTGCGCGAAGAAATGACGACTTTGGCGCCATGCTCGGCCAGGCGCTCTGCAATGGCCTTGCCGATGCCGCGGGACGAGCCGGTGATGATGGCGACCTTGCCGGTCAGATCGAACAGTTCCATGGGTGTCTCCTGCTGGTGTCGGAATGGAAGAATAGGAAGAAGCTGAAGAAGTGCTTCTAAGGTCTGCAATGCAGTACAAAAGTCTGAAATTGCAAAAATCAGGAGCTTACACAGCGGTGGCGCAGACCGCGGGCACCAAAGAGACAGGATGGTGAGCCGCTACCGGCAACAAAAAAGCCGACGCGTAGGTCGGCTTTTGAGTCGAACGGGGTGTGTCCCCGTCTGGTGCGGCATCAGGCCATGAACACGGCGATGAAGGCCAGCAGGAAGATCAGGATGCCGCCGGCGATGGGCAGCACGACCGGCATCATGGGGGTGATGGCTTCGACCACGTCTTCAGGATGATCGCTGGCGTGGTTGTCATGAGCGGGCGCGGACATGGCTTGTTCTCCGTTGGAATCTTGGGGTCAGATGTTGTGCAGTGCAAGACCAGCCCTGCGAGGGCTCGGCCTTGAGATTTGTCAATTGTAGGCGCAGACGAGGCCTGCTGCCAAACCCGGCCGGGGGCGCCAGAGGCATTGCCATGAAAAAGGGCCTCCGAAGAGGCCCTTGGGGACGGGGCAAGGGGCCTTCAGGCCCTGGCCCGAACGGCGAGCTTCATCACTTCTTGATGAACTTGCTCAGCCAGTGGTCCATCAGCTTGCCGGCGGCTTCGCGTCCACCCAGACCGAAGGACAGGGCAACAGCGACTGCGATCGCACCCAGCGTCAGGCCAAAGGCGAGATTGACGATGTCATCGGCAATGCCCATGGCACGCAGGCCCATGGCCAGCACCAGCGCCAGGATGGCGTAGCGGGCGATGTTGGCGGCCGTGCTGCTGCCCTCGCTGCCAGCACTCTTGATGGCGTTGTAGGCCACGTTGGAGAGCCAGAAGCCGATGATCAGGATGGCCGAACCCAGCAGGATGTCGCCACCGAAGAGGATGAAGGTGGAGACGATGGCGCTGACCTGGACAAAGCCCAGCACATTGGCGGCCGAGACGGCGGCGAACAGCATGGCAAAGAAGAACACCACGCGACCCACCACGGTGGAGGCCGGCGTCTTCTCGAATGGCTTGGCCATGCCGATGCGCTCGGGGAAGGTGTCAAAGCCGATGGAGGCCAGCAAGGTGGCCAGCAGCTTGCTGACGAAGGAGGCGACGAACCAGGTCACCACCACGATGGCGGTGGCGCCGAAGATGTCCGGAATCGCGGACATGAACTCGTCCAGCATGTTCGTGGCAGGGCCCGAGATGGCTTCGATCTGCAGAGCATCCAGCGCAGAGATCAGTGAGGGCACGAACACCACAATGAAGGCCAGCAGGCCGGCAATGTTGGAGAACTTGACCTTGGGGTCTGCACCAGCCGTGGCGCCGAGCTTGTCGATACCGGCGGTGGCCGACAGATTGGTCACCACATTGCGCAGCACCGTGGCCACGATCCAGCCCACACCGCCAATGACAACAGCTGTCAGGATGTTGGGCAGGAAGCTCAACACTTTGTCGAGCATGGAGGTCAGCGGTGTCAGCAAACCATGCATGCCCAGTGCACCCAGGATGATGGGCAGGAACAGCAGGATGACCAGCCAGAACAAAGCATTCGACAGACCCTGACCCACTGGCTTCATGTCGGCTTCCTTGGCCAGCTTCTCGTCCAGCGAGGTGCTGTCCAGTGCCTTTTTGGAGACCGAGCGGACAATGCTGGCCACCACCCAGGCCACCACAGCCAGGATGAGGCCTGCGCCCAGCTTGGGAGCGTATTCCATGATCTCCGTCATCATGGCCGAGAACGGACCGGAGACCACGGTCAGGTTCAGCTGGTTGAATACCGCCATGAGCGTGAAGAGCAGGATCGCCCAGAAGGCCGCCAGCGCCACTGCACCAGAGATGTTGATCTTGGTACCGGTGATCTTCTCGAACTGTTCGTTGAGGCTGATGGCCCCCAGGCCCTTTCGCACGCCGGCCCGGACGACCACCGCGATGATCCATCCAATGACGAGGATGCCTAATGCGCCCAACAGCGCAGGGAAGTCACCCCCCAGGCTGTTTTGCAGTGAATTCCAAAGTGCGTTGTTGCTCATTTCTCTCTCCAAACTAGATGAGTCATCTGTTCATAATGCAATTGCGTACTTATGGCGTCAACCCGAAGCCGCAGCATTTCCATGTGATTGGAAATGCCTGAGCCACGACCGGCCGCATTTGCGGGACAATCGGGGCCACTCCTGATGTCCGGTTCAACCTTGCGGGTGGGTGAATCGGATTACTTCGCAAGTGTTCACTTCCATTTGGAAGCACGGCTTCGGCATGACACCGCCGAGGCCGGACTCTAGGGCGCATGTACCGCATCGAACCACTCTGTGGTGAGAAAACCGCTCAAGTTGCCGCCTGAACCTGCCGATCGTCGATTGGTTCACACCCTGTGGCAAAAAGCCCCTCAATTCGTGTTTGTTCTCGCCATCAAGCGCTTCCCTGTTCAGGCAAGCTGGGTTATGGTCCGCCCAAGAAGACAAGGGAAAGGCATCGCGGCAGATTTGAACGAATGAGTCAGTACCAGCGATAGCGTCTTCCCCGCCAAGTCTTCAACCACTTTCAGGGTCGCCGCAGGAGGTTCCTGTATGAGCAAACGTCTGACATCGTCCGATACCACCAGCTTGCGAGCTTCGGCCCGCCTGGTCATCGATGCGCGCGATGCCAAGGACGCCAAGGTCTTCATCCCGCCCGGCTTGCGTCAGGCGCCGGTGCTGGACCTGATGTGCTCGCATTTTGTGCTGACCCTTGCTGCACACCAGGGGCCGCGCTTCAATATCCGCCGCGACCTCAACACCTTGCTGGCATTGGCCGGCCGTCACCTCGTGTGGCCGCACACGGTGCTCTCGCGCCTGCGTGAGTTCCTCTCACGCCGCCTCAAGGACAACGAACTGTGGCAAGGCCACGAAAAGCTCAGCGTATCCGCTTTCATGGAACGCTACGGCGTCTGGCGTGGACCGTATGAAGAAGGCACGCTGTTCTTCTATCTGGACGAGTACGCCAAGGAGTCACCGCGCGACTTGCTCTCGGTGCTGGCCGTGACCGGTGAATGGTTGTCGCAGACGCTCAAGAAGCAATCCACGCTGGTGGAGAAGAACATCGACGCGCTGGCAGGGCTGCTCCAGCTCAACCGCGCCGAACGCGCGCTGCTGCTGTACGGCACCCTGGCCCGCTACCAGCGCGATCTGCGTTCCATTCTGGTGGAGTTCAAGGTCAACAACGCTCCGGAGGCCTATGCGGCAATCGCCGAAGTGGCCGGTGTGAAGGCCAGCGAAGTGGGCGAGGCGCTGCGTGCTGGCTCACGCCTGGAGCGCATCGGCATGGTGGAGAACCTGATCTCCGAGCACAACATCACCGACCTGGCCGATCTGATGAAGGTCAGCGAGAAGCTGCCACCGGTGCTCATGCGCGAGTACAGCAACGAAAGCGAGCTGATGGCGGTGTTCACCCGCCCGGCTGCCCGCTCCAAGCTGGCGACGGACGATTTCGAGTTCGTGGGCGACGATGTGCAACTGCTGTGTGGACTGCTGCGCGAAGCGGTGGCCCGCAAGGAGCCTGGCGTCAACATCTTGCTGTACGGCCCGCCCGGGACCGGCAAGACGGAACTGGCGCGCGTGGTCGCTCAGGCGGCAGGCCTGGAATTGTTTGAAGTGGAATACGCCGATCGCGACGGCAATGCGCTCTCGGGCCGCGACCGCTATCGTTCGCTGCAGATTGCCCAGGTGTTCCTCAAGGGCACGGCGCATTCGGCTTTGCTGTTCGACGAAGTAGAAGACGTCTTCCCGCCGATTTCCAGCGAAGCCGCACAGCTCATGGCGCGGGCCGAGCAGGTCAGCATGCCGCACAGTGGCAGCGTCAGCGGCAAGGCCTGGGTGAACCAGATTCTGGAATCGAACGCGGTGCCTACCATCTGGGTGACCAACCGGATCGAGCAGATTGACCCGGCCTTCCGCCGCCGGTTTGCCTACCATCTGGAGCTCAAGAGCCCGCCGCCCGGTGCGCGTGAGCAACTGGTGCGCAAGGCGCTTGAAGATGTGAACGTGACCGATGAGCTGGTGGCCAGGCTCACAGCCCGCAAAGGACTGACGCCTGCGCAGATTCGCACCGCAGTGCGATTCGCCCAGCTGGCCAGTGCGCCGCCAGCGAAATCGCGACGCAAGTCGAATTGCGCCAAGAAGCGAGGTCCGGTGCTGGATGATTTGATCGAGCGCCAGCTCAAGCACGCCGATCAGGCCCTCGGCCGTCGCCCCGATGCCGCGGAGCGGCCAGGCGTGACCGAATACAGCCTGGACATGCTCAACGTGAGCAGTCGCTATGAACTGCCGCGCATCATCGAGGCGCTCAAGGCGCGCGGGCACGGCACGCTGTGTTTTCACGGCGCGCCCGGCACAGGCAAGACAGCACTGGCCGAACACATGGCCAAGCAGCTGGATCGCCCGCTCATGATTCGCCGCGCCAGCGATCTGGTGAGCAAGTTCGTGGGCGAGACGGAGCAGCAGATGGCGGCCATGTTCCGCGAGGCCGAAGCCGAGAAGGCGGTGCTGTTGCTGGATGAAGCCGACAGCTTTTTGCAGGACCGCCGCGGTGCGCAGCGCAACTATGAAGTCACCGAAGTCAATGAGATGCTGCAGGGCATGGAGCGCTTTGCCGGCATTTTCATCTGCACGACCAACCTGCTGGGCAGCATCGATCAGGCGGCCTTGCGTCGCTTTACCTTCAAGATCGAGTTCAACCCGCTGACCAGGGAACAGCGCGAACGCATGTTTGTGGTGGAGGCGCTGGATGGAAAAGACAAGGCGCTGACAGACGAGATGCGCAACCGGCTGCGCAAGCTCGATCAGCTGTGCCCGGGCGACTTTGCCGCCGTCAAACGGCAGGTCGAAATTCTTGCCGAGTCGCTGGATCCGATGGACTTTCTCGATCAGCTCGAAGCCGAGCACCGCATCAAGCCAGAGGTGCGTGAACAGCGAGGCATGGGCTTCGTCTGAAGCACGCCACACAGGCCTGCGGTCTGGCGGTCGCTCCGTGCCAGAGCGACGCAGCAGACGCATAATCCGCACTTTCTCCACAGCGCGAGACCAGGCAGCGGTCTGTGCCTTGCACTGTCTTGCGCTCTTTCCTGCCAAAGGTGCCCCATGCGTCCCGTCGTCATTTCTCTGGCCCTGCTGACGCTGAGCAATGTCTTCATGACGTTCGCCTGGTATGCGCACCTCAAGGAGCTGAGCCACAAGCCATGGGTGGTGGCGGCACTGGTGAGCTGGGGGATTGCGCTGTTCGAGTACTTGCTGCAAGTGCCGGCCAACCGGATCGGTCATCAGGTGCTGTCGGTGCCGCAACTCAAGATTGCGCAGGAAGTCATCACGCTCACGGTGTTCGTGCCGTTCTCGGTGATGTACCTCAAGGAGCCTCTCAAGCTCGACTACCTCTGGGCCGGGCTTTGCCTTCTGGGAGCGGTGTACTTCATTTTTCGCAGCAAGTGGATCGGCGCCTGACCAGCACCGGGCGAAAAAAAGCCACCCTTGGGGTGGCTTCGGATGGTGTGCGTGACAGTCAGTGCAGAAGGGCCATGGGGCCGGATGGCAGGTCGTCGATGACGTATTCTGGGTGATGCTCGCAGAAGAAGCGCATCTTCTGGTCGAGCCTGGCAACACGCTGGTGCGCCTCGTATTCGCAGTGGTGCTTGGAGATCAGGCTGAAAATCTTGCTGCGCAGGAACCAAAGGTCTTTGGGCGTATTGCACACCACGAGGGCAGCGCGAAGGCGGTTGCGCATCGGATCCTCGATGTCGTCCATGGCTTCCTCGAACTCGCTCACGAGGAAATCCATCTCGAGCACTTGCGTGTCGTGGTATTGCGGGCCTTTGTCCTTGAACCAGGGCAACTTGAAAAACATATCGCACTCCAAACCGTCGAGAGCCGGGGGGAATTCCCCTGCGTCTTCCTTTGCTTCGGCGACGGGGAGTCAATATTGAGGGAATTCAATGACTTGCGGGTGACATTTCCGACCACCGGTTGACATATGTCACAGGTTTTTCAGGCCCTGCGCGCAAAGGTACTCATGCGTTTTGTACAAATGAAAACGTTTTACGCAAATCGTCGCACCACAGCCAAAACGTCCTCGCCGTACTCCAGTCGCTTTTTCTCTCCCATACCCGTGATGCCTTCAAGGTCTTGTGCCTGAGTGGGCTGTCGCTCAGCGATTTCCCGCAGGGTGCTGTCGTGGAAGATGACATAGGCGGGTCGGCCGTGGGCCTTGGCCACTTCGGCGCGCCAGGCGCGAAGAGCCTCGAAGCACTCCCGCTCGGCCAGTGTCATCGGCCGTCCATCGGTGTGCACATCGGCGGCGCTGCGGCGGCGACTGCTCTTGCCTCCGCTGCCAGCCGCCGGCTTGCGCAGTCGCACTGCACACTCGCCGCGCAGGATGGGACGCGCACCGTCGGCAAGGGCCAAGGTGTTGAATTGGTCGCTGTCCACGCGAATGGCTTCCCGGGCGATGAGCTGGCGTGTCAGGGCTCGCCATTGGGATTCGCTCAGCGCGTTTCCGATGCCGAAGGTGCTGAGTGCATCGTGGCCGTACTGGGCCACTTTGTCCGTTTGCTTGCCGCGCAACACGTCGATGATGTGGCCGGCGCCAAATGAGAGCCCGCAGGACTGGTGAATCCTGTAGATGCAGGAGAGCAGCATGCGGGCCGATTCGGTGGCGTCTTCCAGCTCGGGCGGGGCGATGCAGTTGTCGCAATTGGCGCAGGTGTAGGCGGTGGCGCCTTCAGATCGCTGCGCCGCAGTGGGTTCGAAACCCTGGCCGAAGTAGGCCAGCAGACGCACGCGCCGGCAATCGGTGGCCTCGGCCAGGCCGAGCAGTGCGTCGAGCTTGCCGCGCAGTACTTGTTTGAAGCTGTCGTCTGCCGGGCTTTCGTCGATCATGCGGCGTTGGTTCACCACATCTTGCAAGCCGTAGGCCATCCAGGCGTTGGCGGCCTCGCCGTCGCGCCCGGCGCGCCCCGTCTCCTGGTAGTAGCCTTCGATGTTTTTGGGCATGTCCAGGTGGGCGACAAAGCGAACATCGGGTTTGTCGATGCCCATGCCGAAGGCAATGGTGGCCACCATGATGACGCCTTCTTCGCGAAGAAACCGGTCCTGGTGACGCTGGCGCTGATCGGTGGGCAGGCCGGCGTGATAGGGCATGGCATCAAAGCCGTGTTCGCACAGCTGGCGCGCCACGTCTTCCACCCGCTTGCGCGACTGGCAGTAGACGATGCCGGCATCGTGCACGCCATCGCTGCTGGTGTGTTCGTCCCGGATGAAGCGCAGCAGGTGTTGGGTGCTGTCTTTCTTCTCGACGATGCGGTAGCGGATGTTGGGCCGGTCAAAGCTGCTGACGAAGGACTGCGCGTTCTGCAGCGCCAGGTGTTCGACCATATCCTGGCGGGTCAGGCGGTCAGCTGTGGCCGTGAGGGCGATGCGTGGCACGCCCGGGTAGCGCTCGTGCAGTTGTGCCAAAGCGCGGTATTCGGGTCGGAAGTCGTGGCCCCACTGGCTCACGCAGTGCGCCTCGTCGATGGCGACCATGCTGAGCAGGCCGCGCTCGTGCAGGGAGTCGAGCAAGGCCAGGAAGCGCGGCGTCATCAGGCGCTCCGGCGCTGCATAGAGCAGGGTGATCTCGCCGCGCAGCAGCTGGCGCTCGATCTGCTGGGCCTGCTCCAGGTCGAGGCTGGAGTTGAGGAAAGCGGCATCGACGCCGGCTTCGAGCAGGGCGCCGACCTGGTCGTGCATGAGCGCGATAAGGGGGGAGACCACAATGGTGACGCCGTGACCGGCGCGCTGGCGCACGATGGCCGGGACCTGGTAGCACAGGGATTTGCCGCCGCCGGTGGGCATGAGCACCAGGGCGTCGCCACCCTCGCTCACATGGGTGACGATTTGCGCCTGCTGGCCGCGAAAGGTGTCGTAGCCGAAGACCTCTTCGAGCACGGCGGCGCACGCTTCGAGCGTCTCGCCCTCGGCGGATATGTCGATCACATCTGTTCCCAGGGCAGACCGTCGAAGCGCCATCCGTTGACGGTGGAGCGTTTGAAGTCGTCGCTGAGCTCGCCTTCGAAGCCATGCACCACATGCTGGACATTGGTGAATCCGGCTGTCTCCAGTGCCTTGCCCGCGTCCAGGGTGCGCTTGCCACTGCGGCAGATCAGCAAGATGGCACGGGCCTTGTTGCCGGCTTCCTGTTCAACCAGTTCGGCGAAGCGTGAGGCGTTGGGGGTGAGATCAGGGTATTCGTACCAGGGGATGTTCTCCACCCCGGGTGGTCGGCCGACATAGAGGGATTCGATCTCCATGCGAACGTCGACGAACAGCGGCGGCTCGTCACCCCGCGACGCGCAGGCACTGTTTTCTGCCTGCAGCCAGGCCCAGGCTTCTTGGGGTGAAAGGTGCTTCATGGGGGTCTATTGTCGCCGATGACCCAGGCGGGCGTGATCACAGAAGGGCCATTGACAGGCGGGTGCGCCGGACAGGCTGCGGTTTTCCTACAATCGGGGCATGACTTCCAACGCCACTACCACCATTTCATCGTCCACCGAGCGCGGCTATACCCGTGGTCAGGCGCTGCCTGCCCTGCTGGCTCAGCGCATCATGATCCTGGACGGTGCCATGGGCACGATGGTGCAGCGCTTCAAACTCGACGAAGCGCAATTCCGTGGTGAGCGTTTCAAAGACCACCACAAGGACCTCAAGGGCAATAACGACCTGCTCAGCCTCACCCGCCCGGACGTGGTGCGTGACATCCACGAAGGCTATCTGGCCGCAGGTGCCGACATCGTCGAGACCAATACCTTCGGCGCGACGTCAGTGGCGCAGGACGACTACGATCTGGCCGAGCTGGCCTATGAGATGAATGTCGAGTCAGCCAGGCTGGCGCGCCAGGCCTGCGACAAGTTCAGCACGCCCGAGCGTCCCCGTTTTGCCGCCGGCGCACTTGGCCCGACCCCCAAGACAGCGAGCATCAGCCCGGACGTGAACGACCCGGGGGCGCGCAACGTGAATTTCGAGCAGCTGCGGGCGGCCTACTACGAGCAGGTCAAAGGCCTGGTCGATGGTGGCGTGGACTTGCTTTTGGTGGAGACAATATTCGACACGCTCAACGCCAAGGCTGCGCTGTTTGCGATTGAGCAGTACTTTGACGACACCGGCGAGTGCCTGCCCATCATCATCAGCGGCACCGTCACCGATGCATCCGGCCGCATTCTGAGCGGGCAGACCGTCTCCGCCTTCTGGGCCAGTGTGCGTCACGTGAAGCCGCTGGCCATCGGCCTGAACTGTGCGCTGGGGGCCACGCTGATGCGCCCTTACATCCAGGAACTGGCCAAGGTGGCGGGCGATACCTTCATCAGCTGCTACCCCAACGCCGGCCTGCCCAATCCGATGAGCGATACCGGTTTTGACGAAACGCCGGACGTGACCAGCCGCCTGGTCAAGGAATTTGCCGACGAAGGCTTGGTGAACATCGTGGGCGGCTGCTGCGGCACCACGCCCGGCCATATTGGCGCGATCCATGATGCGGTGGCACCCGTGGCCCCGCGCTTGCTGGCGCAGCCGGGACGGTTTTATCGGGAAGACGAGGCCCCGGAAGCGGCTGCGGCCTGAACGTGAACTGTCCGGGGCATGCGCGCAGTGGCTTCCGATGAAACACTGCCGCCTGTCGGGGTCATGACGCCGGACCGGGATGTCCTCGGACATTCCTGGGAGAGGGCCTGGGCCTCACTGGAGCTGGCCTCGCCGCCTGAGGCCGTGCGTGAGCAGGTGTTGGCCGCGTATGGCGAACCCCAGCGCGGCTATCACACCCTGCAGCATCTGCAGGAATGCCTGACGCATCTGGGCGATGCACGGAACCTGGCGAAACACCCGGGCGAAGTGGAGATCGCCCTTTGGTTCCATGATGCTGTTTACAACCCACGTGGCAGCGGCAATGAAAAGGCCAGCGCTGAGTGGGCAGCTCGCGTGCTGAACGACGCTGGCGCCTCAGCGACCACGCAGCAAAGCGTGCATGACCTGATCATGGCGACTTGCCATGACGCGCTGCCGACGGATGCTGACCAGCAGTTGCTGGTGGACATCGATCTCTCGATTCTGGGCGCAGCACCTGAGCGGTTTGCGCAGTACGAGCGGCAGGTCCGATTCGAGTATCAGTGGGTGCCGGGTCCGATCTACGGCTTGAAACGCCAGCAGGTGTTGCGCGGGTTCCTCAAACGTGAGCGGATATACGCGACGGACATCTTTCACTCCCGGTGGGAGGCGCAGGCCCGAATCAACCTGGGTCTGGCTGTAAGGGGCGGCTGACTTGTCGCCTGGTGGCGCCCCATTGACCCACTGTGTGACCCACTGTGACCAGAGAAAGCTGTGCTGAAAAGCCGCATGTGGTGGGGTTTGACTGCTACAGTGCCTGGAACAAGATCGACAGGGATGCGGCGCATGCCGTATCAGGCAAAGATGGCAGGCACAGGAGTGGACCATGGTGATGTCTCGCAAGACCCGCTCAAGCAGCAGTAGCAGAAGCAATCAGGCCAAGCTCGCTCAGCTCGGCATGGCCGTACCGCAGGTGATGGCGCACCGTTTGACCCGCATGGCCATGGCAGGGCCGCTGCTCTCTCCGCGTGACCGCAAGGAGTTCACCGGTATGGTGATGGAAAAGCAACTGGCTTTTTCTCAAGCCTGGATGGCGATGGCCATGGAGACCTGGCGCATGCAGCAGGCATGGGCTGCCGCATGGTTCACGGGGCAGGTGCCTTCGTTGACAGCGGCGGTGAATCGCATTGCGGCCAAGGGCTTGGCGCCTGTGCACCGCAAGGCGGTGAGCAATGCGAAGCGGTTGGCGAAGACGCGGATATGACGTTTGAGCAGCCAGTACAAAAAGGCAAACGATCCGGGTGGCAGTTCGCTAGCTGGGGATTGCTCGCTCTTCAGCTGGCACTGGCCATTGCGGCACTGTCGGTGACGGCGGCGTTCGAAGAAGTGTATGTCAACTTTGGGGCTTCGCTGCCGGCTGTGCAAGTTGCGTTGGTGAGCTATCCCCTGGTGTGGTGGTGCTTTCCGTTGGTCGGTCTGGCCCTGGCTGTATGGTGCTCGGTTGGCTTCAGCGCATCGCCTCAGGCAACTCGCAAGCCGATAGTGTGGCAACTGGTCTGGACGGCGCTGATGGTGGCGTCGATGGCCTTCGGATTGATGGCGCTGTACGTACCCATCATGGCATTGGGCCAGTAGGTTCTGTCTTGCCTGTGCCCGGGCGCCAGGCCTGGCCAGATCTGATCAAGGCTGATCCGGCGTGGTGTCACCATGTCGGGTAAACCCTCAATGGAACAAGAGTTGCACCACTAACAGGTTCTGTCTCATAGTTGAGCAACTTGTTATGGGCTTCGCGAATCTTTTGTTTTCCATCTGGCGGAAGGTGCTGGTGTGCCTGTGTCTGGGCCTTTTGGGCATCGGCACCACGGCCCAGGCCACGACCTTGACGCGGGAGGCGCTGGCTGCGTACTTCCCTGAGCCGTTGATCGTTGGAGAGCAAGACCCGGAGTTGCCGGTGTGGCCGCTCTTTCGCCAGGCCCGGACCGACAAAGGCTGGGACAACCCTGCGCCGGTGGGCTATGTGTTCGAGTCGCTCGACTTTGCGCCTGTGCCCGGCTTCTCCGGTACGCCGGTCAACCTGCTGATTGCGCTGGGGCCCAAAGGCGAATTCCTGGAAGTGAAAGTGCTCTCGCAGCGCGAACCGGTGTTCGTGGAAGGCCTGGGGCCGGAGCCGCTGAACAAGTTCGTTGACCAGTACAAGGGCCTGGGCATCACGCAGAACATCAAGATTGGCTCCAACCTGAACAAGGACAGCGAAGCCGGCAGCGCGAATGTGTATGTGGATGGCGTGGCCAAGGCGACCGCCTCGGTGCGCATCGTCAATCAGAGCATGTTGTCCGCTGCGTTGAAGGTGGCGCGGGCGCGCCTGGGTTTTGCGCTGGGCACGGACCCCGACATGGTGGGCCGCATCAAGGGCACCAAGTTTGAGCCCATGGACAATGTGGCCGCCCTGGAAGACGAAGGCCTGGTCACGCGCAGGACGATTCTGAACAAGGACGTGGAAGCCGCCTTCAAGGATACGGTGGGCGAGGGGCAGGACCCGGAGGCATTGGCCGATCCGGATGGCGTGTTCACCGAAATGCTGGTGATGCATCTGAATGTGCCCACGGTGGGGCGCAACGTGCTGCCCGAAAAAGGGTGGAAGCACTTGATGGGCTGGATTGAACCGGGCGACCATGCTTTTCTGGTGGCCACGCGGGGTCGCTACAGTTTCGTGGGCGACGACTACACCCCCGGCGCTGTACCAGACCGTCTCACATTGACACAGGCCGGCTTGCCGATCGAGCTGCGGGACTTTGTCACCGACACCACGCCGAAGCTGCCCGAGGGCTGGGATGTGTATGGCGACGATGTGCATTGGCGCGTTTTCAAGGTGATCAGCCAGGCCAGCCTGGACCCGGCGCAGCCACTGGATTTTGCGCTGAGCGTTACCCGCACCAAGGGGCAGATGTTTCCGGAGAAGGAGCGCAAGTCCTTTGACGTGAACGCGTCGATGCCGTCCGATTACTTTGACCTGCCCGACGGCAACAACAAGACCTGGCATTCGCTGTGGACCGATCGTGCCTGGGAGATCGGCGTATTGGGCGTTGGCTTGCTGGTGCTGTCGGTGCTACTGGCACGGCCGCGCTGGATCACGGTTTCGCCAACGCGCCTGAAGTGGGTTCGCCACGCCTACCTGCTGTACACACTGTTCTTCATCGGCTGGTTTGCGCAGGGGCAGTTGTCGATCGTGAACTTCACGGCGCTGATCCAGGCGCTGCTGGCGGGCCGAAGCCTGGACTTCTTCCTCTACGACCCGATGACGGTGCTGCTCTGGGCGTTCGTGGTGGTGACGCTGTTCGTGTGGGGGCGGGGCACGTTCTGCGGCTGGCTGTGTCCGTTTGGCGCTTTGCAGGAATTCGTGGGCACGGTGGCGCGCTGGGTGAAGCTGCCGCAACTGCGCTTGCATACGCGCACCGATGCGCAGCTCAAGAAGATCAAGTATGTGGTGCTGGCGGTGGTGCTGGCCATGCCGTTTGTCTCGGCGTCCTACACCGACAAGGCGGTGGAGGTGGAGCCCTTCAAGACAGCGATCACACTCGTGTTTGATCGGTCCTGGCCATTTGTTTTGTGGGCGGTGGGCTTGCTGGCGCTCAGCGCCTTTGTCTACAAGGGCTACTGCCGCTACATCTGTCCCTTGGGTGCGGGCGTGGCGGTGCTGGGCAAGGTACGGCTGTTCAAGTGGTTGCCGCGCCGTGCCGAATGTGGCCAGCCGTGCCAGACCTGCCGCCGCAGCTGCGAGTACCAGGCGATCGAGGCGCAAGGCGCCATCGACTACAACGAGTGTTTCCAGTGTCTGGACTGCGTGGTGATTTACGAGAGCAACGACTTGTGCACACCGCTGGTGGTGGAGAAGCGCAAGGGCAAGGTCATTCCTGTGCGTTCCCTGCCGGTGCAGGGCACGGCCAAGGCTTGATGGAGAGGTGGCAACGATGACAATGCAACGCAGACAAATCATTTTGGCCTCGCTGGGCGGGGCAGCCTTGGCAGCGCCATTGCCTTCGATGGTCACCGCCGCTCAGCCGCCTTTGGTCTGGCGCGAGCGGCATATGTTCGGCCTGGGTACGCAGCTGAGCTTGCGTGCGGCGCACACCGATGTGCAAGCAGTGGACGTGGGGCTGGACGCGGCGGTGGCGGCCATCCGGCGGGTGGAAGCCTCCATGAGCCTGTACCGCGAAGACAGCGAACTGGTGCGCCTGAACCAACAAGGATTTCTGGACCAGCCCAGTGCGGACTTTCTGGCGGTGTTGGGCACGGCGCAAATGGTGGCTGAGCGCAGCGGCGGGCAGTTCGATGCGACGGTGCAGCCGGTGTGGCAGGCCTGGGCGGATGCGACACGCCAGGGGCGCTTGCCCTCTGCCGCGGCCCTGGCCGAGGCACGGCAACGCACCGGGTGGCAGCATGTGGTCGTGAGCGACCAGCGTGTGGCCTTTCAGCGCCCTGGCATGGCGATGACTTTCAACGGCATCGCGCAAGGCTACGCGGCCGATGCGGCGCGAAAGGCTTTGCAAGACCATGGCGTGGCCCATGCGCTGATCGACACCGGGGAACACGCCAGCCTGGGGCAAAGCCCACGTGGCACCGCATGGACCTTGGGCGTGGAAGACCCGCGCGACGAACAGCGATTGCTCGCCGCCATTCGAAGCGACGGCCGGGCAGTGGCGACGTCGGCCGACAACCGCAGCAGCTTCAGCGCCGACCACCGCCATCACCACATCTTCGACCCCGCCACGGCGGATTCGCCCTCGGGGTTGAGCAGCGTGACCGTCCTGGCACCTTCGGCCATGCTGGCCGATGCGCTGACCAAGGTGATGTTCGTCAGCGGGCCAGAGCGCATTCCCGCATTGGCCAGGCAATGGCAGGTGGGTGTGCTGTGGGTGGACAAGAAGGGCCACTGGGCGGCGACAAGCGATGTGGCGCTTGTGTGAATGAGGCGCGGGAGCCGATCAGGTAATTGATGGCCTGACCGGCTGATCGCCTGGCCAGCGGGCCGTGGCGTGGTGTGGTCGCGCAGTGGTGAGGTGGCTTTCCTGGCTTTCCTTTTTTCGAGCGATAGCGTCAGCAATCCTCAGGAAAAACAGGAAGAACCTTCACATGGTGGGGAATGGCACTGGCTGGAGACAATCCACCTCAGCCGCAGGACTTTGTTCCTGCTTCGACTGCTTCCAGCCACACGCGCTTCTCTACCCGCCACTCGCCACCCGAGACTCACCATGGATACCATCGCACCTCTTTGGCTCTGGGCCGTCTTTGTGGTCTTTGTGGTGGCCGCCATCTGGGTGGACTTTGTCGTTCTGCGCAAGCAAGGGGCGCACGAAGTGGGCGTGCGCGAAGCGGTGCACTGGTCGTTGGCCTGGGTAGGGGTGAGCTTTGTCTTCAACGCTCTGCTGTGGTGGGGTGTGCGGGATGCGACCGGCTCCACCGCGCTGGCCAACGAAAAGGCTTTGGAGTTCCTCACCGGTTACCTGATCGAGAAGAGCCTGGCCGTCGACAACATCTTTGTCTTTCTGCTGATCTTCAGCTATTTCGCCGTGCCGGCCACTTACCAGAAGCGGGTGCTGATGTACGGCATCCTGGGGGCGATTGCGCTGCGGACGGTGATGATTCTGGTGGGGGGCTGGCTGCTGGCGCAGTTTCACTGGATCCTCTACGTTTTCGGGGCCTTCCTCGTGCTCACGGGCGTGAAGATGTGGTGGGCAGCGGGCAAGGAAGAAAGCCTGGATGACAACCCTGCGCTGACCCTGCTGCGGCGCTGGATGCCGGTGAGCCAGCGGTATGACGGCGAGCGCTTCTTCACGGTGGAGAATGGCCGCAAGATCGCCACGCCATTGCTGATGGTGATTGCCATGGTCGGCCTGACCGACGTCATCTTTGCCGTGGATTCGATTCCGGCCATTTTTGCCATCACACGCGACCCCTTCATCGTTCTGACCAGCAATGTGTTTGCCATCCTCGGCTTGAGGGCGATGTTCTTTCTGCTGCAGGCCGCAGCAGGCCGCTTCCACTTGCTCAACTACGGGCTGGCCGTGATCCTGGTGTTCATTGGCACCAAGATGATGTTGATCGATGTGTTCAAGATTCCGGTGGCGGTGTCGCTGGGGGTGGTGCTGGGGATATTGGCCATCACCATGCTCTGGAGTGCGAAGACGGCGCCCAACACCTGAAGGGTTGGAGAGAAAGGTTGGAGAGAAAGGTGGGAGAGAAAGGGTAGAGTTCGATGTGCTCTGGCATGAGCACTTGTAGATCTAACTCACCGGACGCCTCCCCATGCAAGCACCTGTCGTTTTTCGTTTTCCTGCCTGCTTCGATGAGGTTCGGTTTGACGACGAGCATGCTGGTAGGCTGGCGCTGAGCGTCGGCGGCGAACAGGCACTGCCGAAAGGGTGCGCCAACCTCTGGGCGGAGGTGATGCGGGCCGATCGGCTGGCCGGCGACGATGCCGTGCTGGGCGCCGAGTATGCCCAACGAGCGCGTCGCCTGTTCGAACGGGACAGGGATTCGGGCGATGCGATGGCGGCAACGGTAGGAGGGCGGCGCGTCTTTACCCACGCCTGGGACGACAAGGCGTTTTCTTTCCGCTACTTCTGGGTCGAGCTGCCCGAAGAACGCTGGCTGCAGGTGCTGTGTGTGTTCGACCCTGCGCATGCCGCCTTCTTCAAACGGCACGTGATGATGGCATTCTTCAACACGACGCTGGATGCGACGGCGTTGGTGGCGAAGGCACAGTCAGGGGCGAGTGCGGCTGGCCTGTTCGCCACGGAACCCCTGTCGACGGACGCAAAGTGGATAAACGACGCCTTGCAGTGCGCAGAGGATTTTCGCGCAGAACAGAAGGCCCCCAAGTCGCTCAACGTGGCGGATGAGTGCTTTGCAGAGCTGGCAGCGAAGGCCTTGAACGAGCAGGGTGAGGCGTTGGTCGATGGGGTGTTCTGCCAGGACTGGGCCACCCACTACACCTATGGCGCACACAACTTCTCCAACCCCGACAGCGATATCGAATGGCAGGACAACGATGGCTTGCTGCATGTGCATGAGCCACCCTGGAGCACCAGCGAAGTCGTCGAAGTGACGGCAGGAGATGGCAATGCCCAGGCAGTCGATGTTTCGTGGCTGCCGCATCTGGCTGCCCTCTCTGATTCCGTCGAGCGCCACTTGATCCAGGTGCTGGATCAGTTTGTGTTCGGCGAAGGCGCCGGCTATGCTGATTCCGCCTGCTTTGAATGGGTGAAGCTGGAAGCAGAGCGCCTGGCCGGACAGCCCATGACCCGCGAAGCGTTTCTCAAGCGCAACGTTGCAGTGGGGGACATACAGTTGCTGCCCGGCGCGCCAGCGGGAGATGCCAGCATCCGCGTATGGCTGCGCTGCAGCTGGGACGAGGAACACGGCATGGCGGTTCGCATCGATGCCCATGGCCGATGCTGGCGGGATGACGACGTTTGATCGGTCTGTTGTCGATATGCCGGGCTTTCAATCGTCGGATGTGTTGGAACCAACAGTGTCCGTCTGATCAACCGTGAAGAGGCCAATGCCTCAGGAGCTAGTCATTCATGAAAATTCGAATTGAGACCCGCATCGCAGCGCCCTTGGCAACGGTCTGGAAAGCTTATGTCACCCCTGACGACATCGTGAAGTGGAATGCGGCCTCGGACGATTGGCACACCACGCGCTCGACGGTTGATTTGAAGGTGGGCGGCAATTTCTCCTCCCGCATGGAAGCCAAGGACGGCAGCTTTGGCTTTGACATGGAGGGCACCTACACCGAGGTGGTGCCCGAGCAGCGCCTGGCCTTCGCCATGCCCGATGGTCGGCAGGTGGCAGTGGATTTTGTGCAGGACGGCGATGCGGTGGTGGTGACCACGGTGTTCGACGCCGAAGACCAGAACCCGGCCGAGATGCAGCAGCAAGGCTGGCAGGCGATTCTGGACAACTTTGGCCGGCATGTGTTGACCAAGGCGTGAGACCAGGCGCACAGGCTATCCCCATGGTTGTGGCTTTGTGCCGCCTTCTCCGCTTGAGGTGATGGTGAAAAACCTTGGGCGTGCCAAGGTGTGATTCCGGCGGCGACAATGGTGGCCTGTGGGCGCAAGAGCCCGGAATCAGTCAGCAGAAGCCAGAGCCATGTCGTCGCGAGTCAGAGTGTTTGTCTACGGAACCCTCAAGCAAGGGTTTCCGAATTTTGGCGTCAATGCCGGAGAGCGCATGGGTGATGAGTTCATCACCTGTGAAGCGTTGCCCTTGTACGTGGTGAGTTTGCCCACCGAAAACCGCGCGCCCTGGCTGATGAACCTGCCGGGCGAGGGCATGCGTGTTCGCGGGCAAGTTTACGAAGTCGACGCCGCAGCCCTGGACGCGATGGACACGCTCGAGCTGGTAGGCCACCCGAACGGTTATGTGCGCAGCGAGGTGGAACTGGTGGCGCATGAGGGTGGTGACGAGCGTTTCACGGCGTACGTTTACCTGAAACCACCGGAGCAGCTTGTTCGCTGTCTCACCCGTGAAGGGCCTTTCGAGGCCTATACAGAAGCCTTGGCAGTAGGCTACTGGCTCAATGAGTGAATGAGTCGCCTTTGCAGGGTTTGACGTGAATGTGACCACTCACGCAAACACATGTGGCTGTGGCGGGTAATCAATTTTGGGTTTGCAGTGCGTTCATGCGCTGCTACAACCAGGGCATTCTGTAGTACCAGCTAGTACCGGTCTGACACGTCTTCTGTTGCCTTGACCAAGGTTCTGGCGTCACTTGAAAGAAAGCCTGCGCCCCATGGCCGAGAAGACTCCTACGCCCATTCGCACCGAGCTGTTCAGCTTTGCCACCTTCAAAAGTCCTCAACTGATCGATGTCGAGCGTAAACGTGTGTTCTTCGTCGTGCACCCTGATCCGTCCAAGAGCCACTTCATCAAGGGGCTGGATGAACAGGATCTGCCAGTGGCGAGACAGATCTTGCGCCAGCGCCAGAAAGACTTCAAGGCCTTGCGCCGCCGAGACGACGTGGCGCATCTGAACTTCGCGATGTACCAGTTTTCCCAGCGCCTCTACGAGGAGCGAACGCGGGACTGGACGGTGGCAGAGCTCAACGCCATCCGTGGCAAGCTGGAACCCCTGCCCATGGGCGCGCTGGTGACCCTGTGGGACAACCTGTTCCGGGAAGCGCTTGGCGGAAAGAACGCACCCTTGAGGCAAGCCTGCATCCAGATGCTGGTGGCGGATCATTTTGTCCGGGTGTTCAGCTCCGAGGCGTTTGAGTCTCGTGCACTGGAACTGATCAAGGCGCCGAAAGGCCCGGACGAAACCAGTGACGATGCGCGTATCAGCACCTTTGCCAAGCGCGTCGCTCGCGCCAAAGTGGTCATGCCGCGCGCCTTCTCCATGGGGGCGATGCGAAAAGCCGATGAAGGAGAAGGTGGCAAGCAAGGCCAGCAGAAGAAAGGTGGCAGGGACATCAGCCAATATGAAGTTGAACGTGAGACCACACGTCGCCGTCGCCCGGACCCCGCAGCCATCGACCAGCTGCACCAGGACCACACCGCCGGTGTGACCGGCGAACGCATCAAGTCCTTGCAACGCACCAAGAAAGAACTCCAGGCGGTGAGCCGATCGGACGAAGTCACGCGCAGCGACGTCTCCAGTTTTGCCCGGTTGGAGGAAAAGGCGCCCGGCACCTTCTCCGCCACCACGCGGAAGCTGATCGCGCACCGAAAGGCCAGGGGTGTGAACCTGGGGCGTGTCCAGAACATGCTGGACCAGCGCATTGCCAAAGAGGAGCGTCGAAAGGCTCTGGCGGAGCAGCGGCAACGCCCTGGCGTTGGCGCATCGGCGCGCTCGCCTGTGGCTGTCGACACGTTCATCGTGACGCATGAGCTGGCAGTGGACGACGAGTCGCGCGACATGCACCTGACCTTGCAACTGGCAGACGAGGATGCGTTTGTCCGTAAAGCGGCGATCACGCTCACGACGGGCGACGGACAGGTCTACCAATCGTCAGAAGTGGAAGAGTTGCCGACCTTGCAGCGGCGCCAAGTCTCGGTGGACCTTTTCCCGGGGCAGGTGATCGACTTTGGCAGAGCGCGCAGCTATCAGATCGAAGGCACGCTCGAACTCGATGACGGTACCGAGCTGGAGTTATCGGCGGAGACGACACTGGCCAAAGACCGCGTGGGCGGCGTGGCGCTGCGCAAGGTGATGCCCGGTGGCAGGGACGTGCTGCCGGATCACGACATCCAGGTGTTTGACAAAGATCCGCAAACGGACGCGAAGGGCAGGCTCTTCGGCGTGAACAATGTGGGCGTGGCGGTGTTTCACAAAGTGGAGCAGGAAGTCTGCTGCTATGTGCCGGGCGAAGTCTCGCACATCGAGAACATCCTGGCGCGCGAGTACAAGGAGCGCCAGACGCGCAGCCTGACCAGCACGGAAACCACCACGGAAGACACGACCGCCTGGGAAGCCGAAAACCAGCGCGACACCAGCACAGCCATGCGCAACGAGCTTCAATCGGAAGTGGCCGCCGTGCTGAACCGCGAGACCAACGTGGGCACCAATGCCAGCACTGGCGTCACGGGATCGGTGGCGGGCCAGGAGTTTCGGGCCGATGCGGCATTCGATTTCGGCTACTCCAACGGCAGCACGGCGTCGAATACCGATGCACGGACATATGCGGAAGACGTGACGCGGGCCGCCACCGAACGTGTGCTGCAGAAGACCACTGTCAAGCGCACGTCCAAGATGCTCTCCGAATTCGAGGAGACCAACCGGCACGGCTTTGACAACCGTGAAGGTACCGAACATGTCACAGGTGTCTACCGTTGGCTTGACATCATCTACCGCAACCGGCTGATCAACTACGGCAAGCACCTGATGGTGGAGTTCCTGATCCCGGAGCCTGCCGTGTTCTACCTGAAGGCCCTGAACCGGGCCAACAAACCCACGGACGAAGGGCCGATAGACGAGACAAGCAAACCGCAACCACCGAAGACACTTGAAGCACAAGGCATCTACTCCTCCGCCGATATCCTTCGAGAGGAGAACCCGGAAGACAGCAAAACAGAGGGAAAGGACTACCGGACCTTGGAGGAGCAGTTCGACGCCGTGTTGGAAGACCCACCGTTTGCCGACTCGGAACTGAGCAGCGTGGACTTTGCTGCACCATCATTGCCCAACGGGAAGCCAGACGACAGTGGCAAACTGAAGTCGAAGACATTCTCCATTCAGGTGCCGCACGGCTTCCGTTTGAGCATAGCAGATCTGACCGTGAAGTTCCTGTATCACTACACGGGGTCAGAGCACAAGACCTTCATGCGGGCGAGCATGGGTGGCCGAGTCAAGCTGAGAGATAAGAACACCAAAGCATCGGTCGGCGGTCAGGGCCACCCCCTTCAGAAGACAGACTCTGACAACAGAGCTGACTGGGAATGGACCGACATGAACATGACCTGGGTGTACTCGGGACAACTCGAAGGGGAGGTGAAGCTCAAAGTCGAGATGAAGAATGTCCATGACTACAACATCTCGGGTGACCTGACGTTCGAAATGTTGGAAGCGGAATTCGTAGGTTGGCAAGAACGTTGCTACAGCACCTTGCGCACCGCCTACCAGCGCCAGCTTGAAAACTACGAGCGCGAGTTGGCTGCGTGGGAAGCCGCGCGGGCCCAGGAGGCCGCTGCTGCGGCCAATGAGGAAGAAGAGATTCAATACGGTGCCAGCCCGGCGCAGAACCGCCTGACGGAGCAGCAGGAGCTCAAGCGCATTGCCATCGACATGCTTACCCGGCCCTTCGGCATCGACTTCGGCGTGGATTTTGTGAAGCCCGGTCCATGCAAGGTGCCGATTGTTGATCAAAGCAAGGAATGGGAGGAGTACGCCTCACACGTCAAGTTCTTCGAGCAAGCCTTTCTCTGGCCTACCATGGCCTACCTGTTCTACCCATACTACTGGGGCGATCGGTGCGACTGGGAAGAGAAGATGCTGCTGGATGTGCCGTCCGACCCGCTGTTCGTGAAGTTCCTGCAAAGCGGCATGGCGCGTGTGGTGGTGCCGGTGCGGCGCGGCTTTGAAGACGCGGTGACCTACTTCCTGAACACGGGCGAGATCTGGAACGGTGGCGATCTGGTGCTCGATACCGATGACGACCTGTACCTGTCTGTGGCCGATGAGCTGCAAGAAACCAAGGGCATGGTCGAAGACGAATGGCCGACCCGATTGCCGACCACGCTGACCATTGTGCAGGGTGACTCGGTCTACTTGCGCGACGAAGGCCTGCCGTGTTGTGAACGCATCGGTGACAAAGACGTTCAGACGCTGCTCGAAGGCTCGCAGAACATTCTGGAACGCGACAAGAGCGCCTGAGGCACATGTTTCGTGATGCGCCGTTTCCGGCGCCGACCATCCAAAGCCCTTTGGCGCCCCGCGCCGGTTCCAAAGAAGGCGGCAGTCCGTTTGGCCTGGCGTTGTCAAGCCCGTTCGGCGCCAGTGGGCACGACATCTTCGATGCGCTGAACCAGGTGGGGCTGGCAGAGCACACGCGGCGCCATGGCATGCAGTTTCTGGCCCTGGACAAGCACGTGCAGCGCAGTCAGGCCCGGCTGTTGGGCATGCTCGCCAGCGTGGTCCTCCCCGGCGGACAGTATGCGGAGAATACCACTGGCGCATGGGTGGTACTCACGTCCGACGCTGATCTGGCCGAAGCGCTGCATGCGCAGTGCAAGCCACTTCCTTCCGAATGCTGTGTGTTTGTCGATTGCTCACAGGGAGAAGGTCAGGAGCGCTGCCATTTCAGCATAGGCACCGATTTGCGCCGGCTGGTGAGCGGCAGCGTGCTGTCCAACGCCACTTCGGCGCCGCTGAACGAAGGCTTCGCTCCGGTTCGAAAGAACGTGGCTCAACGCATCCTGTTCCAGATCAAGAGCGAAGGCAGTGCCACCGTCGAAAGCGAAACCGAGACAGCAGGTTTGTTTTCACTGGCCAGTGTGCAGCAAACGGTGTTCCGCGCACTGGACGACTGCCGGCGCATGTTGCCATCGGCGGCCGACTTGCGCAGCTACGAAACGCAATGGTTCGGCAAACTGCAGTCGGCGATGGAAGCGGCAGCCCGCAGCATTCTCGATGCCGGTGAGCAGCAACGCTTGGCCGACGACGATGGCAGCCTCTCTCGCGATGGCTTGCTGGACTTCAACGCACAGGCGTTTGATGTGGGTGCGTATGCCAGCGAGCTGTCCAGCGGCCTGCTTGGCAAGATCGACAAAGCCTTCAAGCTTTTGCCCGACGTGGGTTGGGTATTCGAGCATTTCATGGCCAAGCTGGCCCAATGGTATGCCAGCAGCGACCTGATCGCGCTCATGAAAGCCAATCAGATCTTCAAGCAGGAGGTGGCTGCGACGGTGTTGTCCAAGGACACTTTGGCGGATGTGTTCGGCAGCACCTACGCCACGTTCAACTGTAATCAACAGCAAATCGGTGACCTGGCCGTGGGCGGTGCGGTAGTGGGCGGTACGGCGTTCGTGGTGGGCACGGTCTACGGCATCATCTACGACATCGTCAGCACTTTTGTGATGATCATCAAGTACAGCTTTGCTGGCATCAAGTGGGTGTTCAAGCAAGGCTTGAATGCGGCATCCAGCGCGATGGCACCTCAGGACATGGCGCCGGTCAGCGATGAAACAGTGCAGTCCTGGTTCCCGAGCTTCGATCTCAAGACCTTCTTCCAGCAAGACCTGCCGGAGATGTGCAAGCTGCTGGTGGACCTGGCGCGCAAGGTCATTGACGATTTCAAACTGCACGCTGCCGAGTATGGACAACTGGTGGGGCAATACATGGGCAAGGCGATGGGTGGTGCGCTACAGGGCACGCTCAAGCTCATGTTCGATGCCTACGACGCCAGTGCCAGTTTGCTCGAACGCGTGTGGTACGTCATCAAACAATGGTTTCGCATTGGTTCGGTGCTGGGGCCTTTGGTGGTCGACATCATCCTCATGTTCTGTACAGCCGGTACGGGCACGGTGCTTTCGGCGGCGGCCAAGTTGTCCAAGGTGGAAAAGCTGGGTGACGCGATGCGGTTTCTCAAGCTCTCGCGCAAGGCGGTCGAATCGCTGGGCGTATACAAGCGCATGGCCACAATGATTCCGCAACGCCTGGTCAAATTGGTGCAGACGGTCATTCAGAAAGTGTGGAATGCGGTCGGTGCGGTGAAAGACCAGGTGAGCGACGCCTTGCGTCTGGCGTTTGGTTCAAAGGTGGATGCGCCGGATGGGGACGACGTTCGCTGGTTGCTCGAACTGGTGGACGTCTGGTATCAGCGCTGCTCCACGCTCAACTTCTTCATCGCCGTCATTTTGTTGATCACGGGCGGGAGCACTGTAGACCAGAAAGGGCAGGTCGTGCAACAGCCTTTGCCCTCGTCGCCATGAACCCGCTTGTCACTCAAGCCTTCGCTGACATCCGGCGCGGCTTCATGCTGCTGCTGCGAAATGCCAACGATGCAGCGGAACTGGTGCCGCAACTCAGTCAGATCGAGTTCATGCTCACGCATCACTTCAAGCGCCTGGGCCTGGATGTGGATCGTCTTGCCGCGTTTACTGCGATCATGACACGCAGAGGCTATCAGCGTGAGAACGCGGAGCTGGTGGCGGTCTTCATCAAAGACATGGTGATGTTCAAGGACGTGGCGTTTCGGCAATGGCAGAACAACGGCTACATCAAGACGGCTTCGGGCCTGGAGGTGGGTACCTTCTACCAAGGCTCCCTCAAGGAGATCATGCAAAACATCGCCACTGGCTTGAAGCAGCAGAAGGCAGTGGTGTTCAGGCGCTACGCGCACAACAACCACTTGTTGGCGCAGATTGTTCGCAGCCCTGAGAAGTTTGTGCCGAAGGTGATGCTGGATCTGCCGGTGACCGAGCCGATCAAGAAGGTTCGCGTGCTCATGGAAGAGGGCAGTACCAGCACCACCAGCATCACCGATGCGACGATCAACGTGTTTGTTCACCTGGGCATACGTACCGGCGGTGAGGTCAGGGCGCTGGGAACAGGGCCGTGGATACTGCCCGTCACCATAGACAGCAAAGTGGTGAAATTCGCCAAGAAAGCTGTTGATGAAGCTGCAGACGGTGCTGACGACATTCCAATTCAGCCCATTCGGCAGCCCTTGCGAGGCTACAAGACCCGCATGCAACAGTTCCAGGAGTTCGTGGCCGACCGGTTTTTGACCATGGGCAACATCCTGGCCGAAATCAATGCCATGCGCCCGCCGGTGTCTGCCGCGGAGAAGCGCGAGTTTCTGGAGCAGCTCATACCGGCCATGTTCAATCACCAGGTCTTTACCACCAAGGACTTTGTGGATCATGGAGGCTCGATTCAAGCCTATTACGCCAAGCACCTCAAGCATCTTATCGACGACTTTGGTGCGGTTCAGTACGAAGCGCACAAGAACATGCGCGACAGCGACTACGACTTGTGCATTGAGATTCTGTCGAGACACATTGACAAGCACTTTGGAGGCGGGGAGTTCATCAACCGTCACTCCGACATGAATTACTGGAGTGGTTTTTCAGAACCTTGAAAAGCCCATGCCAATAGCGCCGTCCGCCGATATGATTGGTGCCATGGCGAGCTCCCTTGATACCCGCATCCCTCCCCTGCTGCTGACCTTGCTGGTGGGCATGCTGATGGCCACCTGTGCATGGGCCTTTCCGTCCGCCGGATTCCACTTGCCAGCGCGCTGGTGGATCGGCATGGCGGTGGGGCTGGCAGGCGCCGGCGTCATGGTGGCTGCCGCCCTGCGCTTTCGGCGCCAGGGCACCACGCTGGACCCGCGTGACCCTGGCAAATCGCAGCTCATCGTGAGTGACGGCGTGTTCGCCTTCACGCGCAACCCCATGTATCTGGGCATGGCGCTCATCCTGCTGGGCTGGGCATTGGCTTTGTCGAGCGTGGTCGCGTTGGTGTGGGTGCCGCTGTTTGTGCTGTACATCGACCGCTGGCAGATACAGCCGGAAGAACGGATGTTGTCCGAACGCTTTGGCCAGCCCTACCTGGACTACCTGAGCCGCGTGCGGCGCTGGCTGTGAATCAGCCTGGCGCCGTCGTTCGCCTGTTGCCCATTGGCGAGGCGTCGCTGGCGGACATTGCGCGTTTGCACAACGACCCGCAGGTCAGAACCCACTTGCCTCTGGCGACCATGGCGTTTGACGAAGCCTTGGCGCTGGCGTGGCGAAATGAGAAGGCTCGACTGTGGAGCGAGCATGGCTACGGGCCGTGGGTGGTCGAGCTCAATGGTGCATTCGCTGGCTGGGGTGGCCCGCAGCCCGAGAACGGCGAGGCTGATCTGGCCTTGGTGTTGCTTCCCGAGGCATGGGGTCATGGACTAGCCATTTGCAAGGCGGTGCTCAAGCGCGCATTTGACGAGCTGAAGCTGCCATCGATGACTGCGCTTCTCCCGCCGAGCCGGGTGCGGCAGCGCGGCATGCAACGCATGGGCTTTGTGCCAGATGGCGAGTTTGTGATCGACGGGCAACGCTTTGTGCGTTACCGAATGTTTGCGCAGGCGGCGTGACGGCTCATCGTCACAAGTTGTCGGCACAATGTTCGCATGACCAGAGTCTTGTTGGCAGGTGCGACCGGGTATTTGGGCGGACATATCGCGCACGAGTTGCGTCGCCGTGGCTTGTGGGTGCGGGCGCTTGCGCGGCGACCCGAGGCGCTGGCGTCAGCGGGGGTGCCGGCAGATGACATTGTCAAGGCAGAGGTGACCGAACCGGCTTCCCTGGCCGGATGCTGCGACGGCATCGATGTGGTGATCACCACCGTGGGCATCACGCGGCAAAAGGATGGCTTGAGCTATATGGACGTGGACTATCAGGCCAACATGAACCTGCTGGCTGAAGCGCAACGTGCAGGCGTCAGACGTTTCGTCTACGTGTCTGTGCTGCAGGGTGAGCAGATGCGTGATCTGAAGATTTGCGACGCCAAGGAACGCTTTGTGGACGATTTGCGTGCTTCGGGTATGAATGCTTGCGTGATCCGGCCCAACGGGTTTTTCTCCGACATGGGCGAGATACTCGGCATGGCGCGCCAAGGGCGAGTCTGGCTGTTTGGCGACGGGCAATTGCGCAGCAACCCGATCGATGGCGCAGACCTGGCCGTGGTGTGCGCCGATGCGCTGACCAGCGATGACACCGAGGTGCTCGCGGGCGGGCCGCAGGTGATGACGCAGAACCAGATTGCGCAGGCTGCGTTTGATGTGCTGGGTCAGCGGGCGCGCATCACTCACCTGCCCGATGGCGTGCGTCGGTTGGTGCTGTGGGCAGTGCGGACGTTTGCGCCAGGCACCGTGTCGGGGCCGATCGAGTTCTTTTTGACCGTGATGGCGCGGGAAATGGTGGCGCCGTTATACGGTAGGCGTACCTTGCGCTCGCATTTCGAAGCGCTCAAACGCGATTCCAGCGCCAACTGAGTCATAGTCAGGAAGGCATTCTTCCTGGAGGCGACAGCAGCGTCCCGCAAGCGACCAGCTGGTGCCGTCTCAGGCGTGAACATGCTGCCCACGAGGAGACGTGTCAACCATGGCCATTGCACACATCAACGGGCTTTCCATCCACCATGAGCGAAGAGGTTCAGGCCCGCGCCTGTTGCTGATCAGCGGGACCGGAAGCGACTTGCGGCGCAAGCCCGGGGTGTTCGACATGCCGTTTGTTCATCACTTTGATTTGCTGTCGTATGACCATCGGGGCATGGGACAGTCTGGCCTGCCGGCCGCAGCCGGCAGCATGGCCGATTTTGCGAAGGATGCAGCAGGCTTGCTCGATGCTGTGGGCTGGGACACCTGCAGTGTGGTCGGCATTTCATTTGGTGGCATGGTGGCACAGGAACTGGCCTTGCGACACCCAGCGCGTGTGGAGCGCCTGGTGCTGGCCTGCACCAGCAGTGGTGGTCAGGGCGGGGCGTCCTTTCCTTTGCATGAGTGGCATGGATTGCCTCTGGAGGCGTATGCGCAGCGCATGCTTCGCCAGAGCGATCTTCGCCGGGATGATGACTGGGTGGCAGCGCATCCGGCCGCATGGAACGCGCTGATGAAGCAGACGCTCGACGCCTATCAGGTCGGCGCCGATGAGCCGGGGCGTGAAGAAGGCGCGCGCCAGCAGCTCGAAGCGAGGCGGCAGCACAATACCTATGAACGTTTGCCGCAGCTCGGCATGCCAGTGCTGATTGCAGGGGGACAGTTCGATGGCATTGCGCCGCCACCACGGCTGGAAGCACTGCACGCCCGGATTCCGGATTCGACGCTGCGCATGTACGAGGGCGGACACTTGTTCTTCTACCAGGACAGGCAGGCGTTTCCGGACATGATCGATTTTCTGCAGGCTGTAAGGGAGTGAGGCCGCTTGCTTGGTTCAGAACGAATGGCACAACATGACGGTCGGCCAGCGTTGCTGACAACACAGCGGGTTCGCCTGCGGCAGTGGCGCCAGGCGGACAGGCCACTGTTTGCAGCGATGAACGCGGATGCGGAGGTCATGGCCCATTTCCCTGCACCACTCACGCGTGCGGAGAGCGATACCCTGGTGGATCGGTGCGCCGCAGAAATCGAGGCGCAGGGCTGGGGGTTCTGGGCGGCCGAACACGCCGATTCTGGTGTGTTCATGGGCATGGTGGGCCTGCATGCCGTGCACGCATCGCTGCCGTTTGCGCCCTGCGTGGAAGTGGGCTGGCGCCTGGCCCGACCCTGGTGGGGGCAGGGACTGGCGACCGAAGCGGCCAGTGCGGCGCTGACCTGGGGTTTCGATGCACTGGGTTTGCCGGAAGTGGTGGCCTTCACGGCGCAGTCCAATCAGCGTTCCCGCGGGGTGATGCTTCGGCTGGGTATGCAGGCAGCAGGGACGTTTGAGCATCCGCTGCTGCCGGCAGACAGCCGCTTGCGAGAGCATGTGCTGTTTCGCTTGCCGGCTGCTGCGTGGCGGGAGAGGGCGGAAACCACGCCCCACCCACGCAAAGCTTAGCTTCGATCCATCAGGCGCTGGTGTGAGGCCCGCGTGATCGGGTAGCGCCACAGCAGCGGCAGAGCCAGGCAGAAGCACAGCACAGGTAGAACTGAGGCATTCCAGCGGATGCCTTCAAGGGCGTGCTCTGTCTGGGCGGTGTTGGCCACGTAGCCGGTGCCCGCGAGCACCCAGGGAACGATGGCGGTGCCGATGGTGCGGGCGATCTTGTCAATGAGCCCGTACACGCCGAAATAAATGCCCGTGATGTTGCTCTTGTCGCGGATGTTGCCGTGGTCCACTGCGTCCGGCACCATGGCGTAGGGGGCGATCCAGTGAGCCCCCATGCCAATGCCGAACAGGACCAGGACGGCATACAGGCGCAGCGTGGCGCCTTCGGTGGTGCCGTAGAGCAGCATCAGGCCCGCCGCACTGCAGCACAGGCCGACAACATAGGCCAGGTTTTTCTCCCAGCGCTGCACGACGATCTTCCAGATGGGCAAGGAGATGGCCACCACGAGCAACATGATGCCGAGGTAGCGCGGCATGTCGGCTTTGGTGCCTTGCATCTGGTAGACGACGAAATAGGCCAGCGCGGTCTGGACCAGGGTCAGGCCCAGTCGCACCAGACCCGCGCCAAAGCTGAGCAGCAGAAACGGGCGGTTGCGCGCGACAAGGCGCATGCTTTGCAGAACAGGTGTGTCGGCAGCGCTCTCGCGGTCGGCCGTTTTGCTCTCGGGCGTGTCTTTTGGTCGCTCGCGAATGCGCCATGCCACCACGCCGATGGACAGCCCAGCCACCAGGCCCGCCAGACTGCCGGCCACAATGAAGCCGGTGCGCTCGTCGGTGAACTGTGCAGCCACCTTAGGCAGCAGCACACTGCCCAGCACATAGCCCACCAATGCGCCTGCAGAGGAGTAGCTCACCAGCCGGGTTCGCTCGTCGTAGTCGCTTGTGAGTTCGGCCGACAGCGCGGTGTAGGGCAGTTGCACCACGGTGAGCATGGTGTCGTAGAGCGCGTAACTGAGCATGATCCAGACAAAAGCCCAGAGCGGACTCATGCCGGCGGGCATCCACCAGATGGCCGCGGCCGCCAGCGCCAGAGGCACGGCACCGTAGATGAGGTAGACGCGTCTGCGCCCATGGCGCGATTGCGTGCGGTCTGCGAGCCAGCCAAAAAGTGGGTCGTTGATGGTGTCCCAGATCTTGCCCACCAGCAGCGCAGCGCCGGCAATGGCCGGTGGCACCAGCGCCACATCGGTGTAGAAGATCATGAGGAAAAAGCTCATGCCTGCCACGAGGAACTGAAGGCCGATGTTGCCGGCACCGTATGAAATGCGGGTGCCAACACTCAGGGATTCAGAGGAATGCTGTGTCACGGATGGAGTCAGTCGTTAGAGGAAGAAGGGAAAGAGGAAAAAGAGGCCCGGCACGACTGGCGCACCGGACCCGAGGGGAAGAGACTCAGGTCAGGACAGTGCGCAGTACGGTGGTCTGATCCTGATGGTGGGTGTTGTTGCTGCTACCACTGCTATTCCTGCTGCTGCTGTTTTCATTGTCATGAACGACAGGCGAGAGCATCATGCGCACCTCGCGGCGCAACATCTTGTTAAGGAAGCTGCGCGGGATTTCCGGCACGACTTCGATGTCGTCCGGCACGGCAGATGGCTCAAGTGTGTCGCGCAACTGCTGCATGAGTGCCTGAGCCACTGCCGGAGCGTCTTTCATTTGCCAGTCGCGGCGCAAGCTCACCACCAGCACTGCACGGTCATCGACCTGTACGAAACAGGTCTCCTTGACGGCAGGATGGCCGTGCGCTGCCTCTTCGGTCTGGCGAGGAGCGACGCTCAGGCCATTGCGGGTGATGAGGTCTGCCATGCGGCCCTGCACATGGAGGCGCCCGGCCATGTCGATGTATCCGATGTCGCCCATGACGACCCAGCCATCACGCAAGGTTTCGGCCGTCTTGGCCGTCATGCCGGACCGGCTGGGCCAGTAGCCATTGAACTGGACCGGTGTGCGAACAGTGATCTGACCTTGCTGCCCCGCCGGCAAAGGGTTCCAGTTTGCATCGCGCACCACGACATCCACGCCTGGCGTGATGGAGCCGACAGATGACAGCACTTCATGACTGGCGGGCTTGCCCTGGCTGTCGACATGGTCGGCAGGCATCAGCCAGGTGATGGGCGGCAATGCCTCAAAGCAGCCATAGCCCTGCTGCAGTATGGGGCCCAGCAACTCGATGGCCTCGTGCAGCTTGGGCGCGGGCATCATCTCCGAGCCGTAGGCGATCAGCCGCAGTGATGACAGGTCGTAGTCGCGGACGCCCGGCATGTCGACCAGATCAACCAGACCGGAAGGCGAGAAATAGGCGCGCGTGACCCGATGGGTCTCGATCAGCTGCAGAAGGGTTTCGGCGCGGAAGTCCTCCGGCATGACCATGGCGGCGCCTGCCAGCAAGGTGGGCAAGACCATGCCGGAACCAGGGCCGGTCATGGGCAGGCCGATCATGTTCACGTCGGCACCTTTGGCGGGTTTGCTGAAGTCGAGCGAACGCGCCATCAGGCGGATGCTGTCCAGGTACTTTCGGTGGCTGTAACCGATGGTCTTGGGCAGGCCAGTGGTGCCAGAGGTCATGTGCAGCGAGAACACGTCGTCTTCATTGACGGGCGTTGTGCCCTGGCGCGGCTTGTGCCTTGCCAGGGCCGCTTCGTATTCCTGGCCGATGGCCAGCAAACGCATGTCGGGGAAGCGCTCAATGATGGTCGGAAGAATGTTCGCCGTCAGCGCGGGATCGTGAATGAACACGCCAGGCCGGAGCTCTTCCAGCATGGCGAGCACACCCTGGGCGCTGAGAAACTGGTGGAACATGGCCAGTTTGGCGCCGTTTTCGTAGGTGGCCAGTCGCACTTCGTACTGCTCGCCTGTTTCGGGCAGCCAGGTGAACACAATGTCCCCATGCCGGACGCCCGCCTCGGTTTCCATCCAGGCGTTCAGGCGCAGCACGCGGTCTTGCAGCTGGCGATAGGTCCAGGCGCCCCGGCGGTCTATGAGCGCAGTCCGCTTGCCGTACAGCCGGTAGGCCAGCCGAGCCACCGTTCTGGCAGTGCGCAGCTGGTCGAGCACCCAGCGCAGAATCCGGTTTTGGATGCCTCCAGTGGCCATCACGTCTCCCTTCAGGCCTTCCGGCCTTATGTTTGCCTTCCGATCACACCATCATGGCCCCTTGTGCCTTGGCATGGCTGGGCCGGACTGACCAGCATCCAGTGTGATGGATATCACGCCTTGTACAGGCGCGCCACCCCGCTCGTGCGGCGACTGACGGCCGGAATCGCGGGGTGAGTGGTGGTGGGAGTGTTGCGGCCAGACGACCCTCGGGTCTGGCCAGGGCCGGCCCGGAGGTTTACTCCGGGAGTGCCTTGTCGATCTCGCCCTGCATGGTGTTGACCAGTTGGGCATAGAGGCGCAGCTTCTCGCTGCTGTCGCGCAGCCGTTCGGCCATGCGCTGGGAGAGGGCTGTCATGAGCTTGGCCGCGGCCACTGGGGACTCGCTGATCATTTTCTCCAGCGCGGTGCGGGACAAAGCGGCGCATATGACCCGGCTGGTGGCGAGGCAGGACGCTGAGCGGGCGGCACCGTCGAGCAAGGCCATTTCTCCGATGATGCTGCCCGGTCCGAGCACGGTCACGGTGCGGGCGGCCCTGCGGCTGACCGTGAGTGTTTCCACCGTGACCTCACCTGTGAGGATGAGGAGCATGAAGCCTGTATCGCGCTTCTCGCCTTCGGCGATGAGCGTGTCACCCCGCCGGAAAATCTGGGGCACCATGTAGCTCACGACGGTCAGCGCCTCGTTTTCACCGAGCTGGCCCAGGGCCGACGGGGCACACAGCAGCCGGGCAGCCTCGTGTGCGGCGGATGAATTGCCGACCTGATCCTCGCGCGCACTCGCACTCAGCGCCTCGGGAGGCGGAGAGCCGGTGTGCTTGAAAACGCGGTCGAAGAGGGACATGGGGCGTGCATTGCGCGACCAGAGATTGACCCATTGTTTCCCAGACCAGTGGAAATGTCACGCCACAACCGGGGGACGATGTGGCGTGACCGCCATGCAGCAAGACACTCGTTGGCATTGCCGGGTCTTCTTGGACTCAGGTGTCTGCACGACGTGGCTATGCCAGGAGCTGACCGGCGATGGCGGCGGCTGCGGAGCGCGTTTCAACGCCCAGCTTCTCGAAAATGTGTTCAAGGTGCTTGTTCACGGTCCGTGGACTCATGCCGAGAATATCGGCGATGTCGCGATTGGTTTTGCCCTTGGCCAGCCAGGACAGCACCTCTGACTCGCGCGGCGTCAGCCGCACGTTCTGCAGCCGCTGAAGGCTGGCGTTGGTGGGTGCCATGGTCAGCAGGACGAGGGATTCGCCCGGCCCGCTCTCCCCCAGATATCGCCCCGCGAGCACACCTGCGCCGGGACAAGGGGTGCTCGCTTCTCCCGAACGCAAGACCTCGAGCAGCCAGGGGTGGGCCTGCACGGTGACCGACTCTCTCGGAGCAGCCAGGGCTTGCAACCATTCTTGAGCTTTTGGTGAGCACCATGAAACCCGTCTGTGCGCATCGAGCAGTACCGTGCCGAGCCCGGCCACGTCGACGGCTTGCTGGGCGAGTCGGGCCACACGGGCATTTCGCAAATGTGTGGCAATGCGGGCCATGACTTCCGGCAGCCGCAATGGTTTGACCACATAATCCACGCCGCCGGCACCAAACCCGCGAACCACCTGCTCGGTTTCTGACAGGCCAGTCATGAAGACCACTGGTATGTGGGTCCAGGCGGGCGTCGATTTGATCTGTTCGCACAGAGAGAATCCGTCCCTGCCGGGCATCACGGCATCCAGCAATATGCCGTCTGGCACATTGATCTCGAGCCGCTGGAGCGCTTCTTCACAGTCGCGTGCAGCCAGTACCTCGTAGCCCTCAGCCAGCAAGGCATCGCACAGCAGGCGCAGCGTGTCGAGATCGTCGTCGACCACCAGCAACGTCAGACGTTGCTCGTGAAGCGGGGCGAAGGAATGGGAAGTATTGGGCATTTCAGTCATCGGCGAACTCGGAGGGTTGCAGGCGTTTGACCAGGGTGTCGAAATCGAAGCGTTCTGCATACAGCTGAAGCTCGGCCAGCGTTGCCGACAGTGCAGGAGAGTGGCCCTGCGCCTGCCAAAGTCGTTGACGAAGCGCTGTGGCGCGGCCTTGCCGCGCCAGGCGAAGCAGCTCTTCGCGCATGGCTTCAGGCAAGGGGGCCTGCACAGCGGCCCGGCCAGTCGGATGTGCTGGTTTCAGGACCTCTTCGCCATCGCCTGATCGCAGCCACTGGATGCCCAGCGCCCGCTCGAGAGCCAGATGAAGTTCCGACTCCATGACCGGTTTGGCGACGAAGCCCTGCGCACCCACAGATCCAATGGCATCCGGCTGGTTGTCAAACAGGTTGGCTGAAACAAAAACGATGGGGAGTTGCTCCGGCGTGAGCCGCATGCGCACTGCCCGAGCCGTTTGCCACCCGTCCAGTCCGTCCATCGTGATATCCAGCAACAGCAGGTCGGGGCCGCCCTGCTCAAGGATCTCGAGACACTCTTCGCCGCTGGCGGCTTCCTGGATGTTGAAGCCGAGGGGAACAAGCAGACCAGCCAGCAGCTGTCGGTGCAATGGCTGGTCGTCGACGATGAGCAGATTGAGCCTGCGCCCCCCGTAGCCCGTCACCGGAGAGAGCCGGTCTGGCCGCTGCACGGCCTGATCGGGGATTTCGTCCAGAATTCTGGGCAGGTAAAGCCGCAAGCTGAACGTGCTGCCTTTGCAGGGCACACTGCTCAACGAAAGGTCGCCGCCCATCATGTCGGTCAACAGGTGAACAATGGTCAGGCCCAGACCTGTCCCGGGTTCGGACGATCGGCGGCCTGCGCTGCCCCGCTCGAAGGGCAGGAAGATGCGCTGCTGGTCCTGCTCCGCAATGCCGATGCCGGTGTCGATCACGTCGATGCGGGTGACCTGCTGGCGGAAATTGAGCTTGAGCGTGACGCTGCCATCGGAGGTGAACCGAACGGCATTGCTCAGCAGGTTGATCAGGATCTGGCGAAGGCGCTTCGCGTCTGCCCTGATCCATCCAGGCACGTCGCCGACGACCTCGACAGAGAAATGCAGGCCTTTGGCTTCTGCCTGAGGCCTCACCATGCGTTCGACGTCATCCAGCAGCGTGGGCAGGGGCAGTGGAGCGACATCGAGTTTGAGACGACTGGCTTCGATGCGTGCCAGATCCAGAGAACCATCGATCAGCACATTCATGTGCTGGCTGGCGCGCTGCATGGTCGCCACCTTCTCGCGAACCCAGGGTGTTGGTTCCTCGCTGTTGAGCAAGACCTGTGCGTAGCCCATGATGCTCGTCAGAGGGGTGCGCAACTCGTGCGTCATGCCTGCCACATAGCGGGTCTTGGCCAGACTGGCCGATTCGGCCCGGTCTCGCGCTGTCTGCAACTCCTGGTCGGTGCGGCGGTGGGCATCAATCTCCTGCAGCAGTCTTTGCGTCTGGCGCTCGGACTCGTCTTGCGCCACGCGTCGGCTGTCGGTGGTGAGCACCACCCACCAGGCGGCGACAGCTGCCACCAGAACCAGCAATGAGAAGACCTTGATAAAAGGCAGTTGCAGCGCGAAGTCCTGCCCGGCGTAGAGGCTTTCCTGCACGAACACCACGCCGAACATGAAAGCCATGACGAAGACCATGGAGGCAAAGACCAGGATGTACTGCCCCACCCGGAAGTTCATCTTGGCGGCGACAGACTCCGGCAGCAGCAGCCCCATCCAATGCCGCATCTGATCGGACGCGCGCGCCTGGGTTTTGCAGCGGTCGTGGCACCGGGACTCGAGTGAGCAGCACAGCGAGCAAATGGGCGCCTGATAGGCCGGGCACATGGCCATGTCTTCGGACTCGAACTCGTTTTCGCACACGGCGCACTTCACGTGTGTCGCGGGTGCCCAGGCATGTTGCGGCTGTCGTGCAATGTAGTAGCGCCCTTTGGTGATACAGGCGAGCAAAGGCGAGAGCAACAGCGACAAACCCAAGGCGATGAAGGGCGAGAAGGCGGCGGCCATTTCGCCAAGCAAGCCCACATGGGCGACGACCGCGCATCCGGCACCCACGATCATGGAGACCATGCCCACCGGGTTGAAGTCGTAAAGGTAGGCGCGGCGGAACTCAATGCCCTTGGGACTCAAACCCAGTGGCTTGTTGATGACAAGGTCCGCCACCAATGCGCCCACCCAGGCAATGGCCACGTTGCTGTAGAGGCCCAGCACTTTCTCCAGTGCACCAAACACGCCGAGCAGCATCAGCAGTGTGGCGATGGCCACGTTGAACACCAGCCACACCACGCGGCCAGGGTGGCTGCGGGTGAGGCGCGCAAAGAAGTTGGACCAGGCCAGCGAGCCGGCGTAGGCGTTGGTCACATTGATCTTGACCTGCGAAATGATGACGAACACCACCGTCATGAACACAGCCACACCCGGCACGCCGACCGCCTGGGAGAAGCCGGCGAGGAACATCTGCGTGGGTTCGGCGGTGCGCTCGGGCGGCACTTCGAATTGCATGGCGGCAAAGGCCAGGAACGCGCCGCCGATCATCTTGAGCATGCCCATGAAGATCCAGCCCGGGCCGGCCACCAGCACCGCGCCCCACCAGCGCCAGCGGTTCTCCTGCGTGCGCTCAGGCAGAAAGCGCAGAAAGTCGACCTGTTCGCCGATCTGGACGACAAGAGAAAAGATGACGGTGCAGGCGGCGCCGAACATCAGCGGATGCCACTCACTGCTGCCCGAACGCAGACCTGACAAGCCCGTGAACTGACGGTAGAGGTGGGGCTGGTCCAGCGCGATCCACACAAAAGGCAGGAACAGCAGGAACAGCCACAGCGGTTGGGTCCAGGCCTGCAGGCGTGAGATCAGGGTGATGCCGCGAATGGCCAGTGGCAGCACCACCAGAGACGACAGCAGGTAGCAAATGGGTGTGGACCAGCCGGTGGCGAGCTCCAGCGCCAAGGCCATGATGACCGCCTCCAGCGCGAAGAAGATGAAGGTGAAGATCGCGTAGATGAGCGACGTGATGGTGGAGCCCAGATAGCCAAAGCCGGCGCCGCGCGTGAGCAGATCCATGTCCAGCCCGTGCCGTGCGGCGTAGTAGGCGATGGGCAGGCCTGTGAAAAAGATGATGAGGCCAACGACCAGGATCGCCCATACCGTGTTGGCAAAGCCATAGTTGACCGCAATGGCACCACCGATCGCTTCCAGTGCCAGGAACGAGAGCGAGCCGAAAGCCGTGTTCGCTACCCGCCATTCACTCCACTTGCGAAAGCTGCGCGGCGTGTATCGCAGTGCGTAGTCCTCCATGGTCTCGTCGGCTACCCAGGTGTTGTAGCGGCGACGTGATCCAAAGATCTGCTGCGGCGTGATCGGAATGGTGCGTGCTTCGCTCATGCGCGGGGTCCTGGTGCCTTGCCATGCCCGCGGAAGCTTGTCCACGGGCGAAACAAGGCTCTAGCAAGAAGCGTTCTCACGTGGTCGGCTGTGATGCTTTCCCACGTGCGCCTTCATGGTGCATGCGATCCCACGGCCGGTCCCTACGTTATTTGACGTATGTGATGCGAAGCGGGATTTCCCTAATCTGAGACCCAGTCGGCTCAACGCCGGTCTTCTCCTCTCACCTCTCCCTACCGGAATCGTCCCTTCAGTTCCTTCCCCTTTCGTCTCAGGAGTTCCCCATGAAGAATGTCAATGATCCGAACCACATCCAGATCGAAACCCCTGACGCAGCCCGCCGGCGCGTGTTGCAGATGCTGGGTGTTGCCTCGGTGGCGGGCGCCCTGCCCGCGTTCAGCTTTGCCCAGCCCACCGCCAAGGTGAACACCACCAACCTGGCGATCACCGACACGGAAGTCACGGTGGGCCAGCTGCACTCGTCCACCGGCACCATGGCGATTTCGGAGACGGGTTCCATCCAGGCCGAGCAGCTGGCCATTGACCAGATCAATGCCATGGGCGGCATACTGGGCCGCAAGATCAAGGTGATCAAGGAAGACGGCGCTTCCGACTGGCCAACATTTGCAGAGAAGTCCAAGAAGCTGCTGATCAACGACCGCTGCGCCGCCGTGTTTGGCTGCTGGACCTCTGCTTCCCGCAAAGCCGTGCTGCCGGTGTTCGAGAAAGAGAACGGCTTGTTGTACTACCCCACCTTCTACGAAGGCCTGGAGCAGTCCAAGAACGTGATCTACACCGGACAGGAAGCCACGCAGCAGATTCTGTACAGCCTGGACTGGGCTAAGAAGGAAAAGGGTGCCAAGAGCTTCTTCCTCATCGGCTCCGACTACATCTGGCCACGCACCTCGATGAAGATTGCGCGCAAGCACATCGAGAACTTCCAGAAGGGAAGCGTGGTCGGCGAAGAGTACTACCCGCTGGGCAGCACCAACTTCGGCTCGCTGATGAACAAGATCAAGCTCAAGAAGCCTGATTGCATCTTCGCCGCCGTCGTGGGTGGCTCCAACGTGGCTTTCTACAAGGCGCTCAAGGCCGCCGGCATCATCGGCTCCAAGCAGCTGCTGGTGACCCTGTCGGTGACAGAAGATGAGATGACCGGTGTGGGTGGCGAGAACTTCGCCGGCTTCTACTCGTCGATGAAGTACTTCCAGACCCTGGACAACCCCAACAACAAAAAGTTTGTTGAGGCTTTCAAGGCCAAGTACGGCAAAGACGCCGTGATCGGCGACGTGACGCAGGCGGGTTACCTGGGGCCATGGCTGTGGAAGGCGGCGGTGGAAAAGGCAGGCAGCTTCGACGTGGACAAGGTCGTGGCCGCTTCCGAGACGGGCATCGAGCTGACCACGGCACCGGAAGGCTACGTGAAGCTGGACAAGAACCACCATTTGTGGAGCAAGTCGCGCATTGCCATGGGCATGCCGGACGGCACCTTCAAGGTGGTGTCCGAATCGCCGGAGCTGATCAAACCGGATCCGTTCCCCAAGGGGTATCAGTGATCACCCCCGTGGACTTGGTCCACCCCTGCCACGGCGCGGTAGCGCCGTGACCCCCTCAAGGGGGCGATGCGTGCGGACCGGGGAACCCGGATCCGCCGCATCCTCGGCTTGATGGCGGCTCTTGTTCTCGTTGCACCTCTTCCTGCCTGGAGATTCCCATGGATCTGACCTTTAACGACATGCTCAACATCGGTGTGATGCAGGGCTTTGCGGGCTTGAGCCTGTTTGCCGTTTTGCTGCTCATGGGTCTCGGCCTGGCCATCATCTTTGGCCAGATGGGTGTGATCAACATGGCGCATGGCGAGTTCATGACGATCGGCGCCTACACCATTTACATGGGCTCCCTCTTCGCGGAGCAACTGGGCGGCACCGCGACGTCCTACTACTTTCCGGTCGCGATCATCGCGGCCTTCATCTTTGCGTTCATTGCCGGCTGGTTGCTGGAGTGGGGATTGATTCGCCATCTCTACAAGCGGCCACTGGACACGCTGCTGGCCACCTGGGGTGTCAGCCTGGGCTTGCAGCAAGTCTTCCGTACCTTCATCGGCCCCAAGGAAGTCAGTCCCACCTTGCCCGACTGGTTGATGGGTTCGTGGGCACCTTCCGAAGGCCTGGACATTCCCATCAACGGCATGTTCGTGTTGGCGCTCACCGCAGTGGTCACCATCGTGGTCCTGATTGCGCTGAACAAGAGCCGCTGGGGGTTGCGGGTGCGTGCCACGGTGAGCAATCGCGTGATGGCCAACGCCATCGGCATCGACACCAAGAAGACCGACCGGCTGACTTTCGCCATTGGTTGCGGCATTGCCGGTGTCGCTGGTGCTGCGTTCACCACCATCGGCTCCACCGGCCCGACCTCCGGCTCGCTCTACATCGTCGACTCCTTCCTCGTGGTGACGTTTGGCGGCGCAGCCAGCTTGCTGGGCACGGTGGTCTCTGCCTTCGGCATTGCACAGACCCAGTCCATCACCGAGTTCTTCCTGGCCGGCTCCATGGCCAAGGTGCTCACGCTCTCGCTCATCGTGCTGATCCTGATGGTGCGGCCCCAAGGCCTGTTCGCCAGCAAGGTTCGCCGTTGAGGGCATGCATGAACCCGAGTCGAATTCACATTCTTTGATCTCTCTGGAGCCCTCTCATGAACGCACTCAAGCAATGGATCACCCGCTACCAGCTGGCCAGCTTGTTTCTGCTGACCCTGCTGCTGGCTGTGGTGTTGCCCATGTCCATGGACATCTTCCGCCTCAACCTGGTGGGCAAGTACCTGACTTACGCCTTCGTGGCCATCGGCCTGGTGATGCTGTGGGGCTACGGCGGTGTCCTCAGTCTGGGGCAGGGTGTGTTCTTTGGCCTGGGCGGCTACGCCATGGCCATGTTCCTCAAGCTCGAGGCTTCTGATCCGGAAAGCACCAAGATCCAGTCCACCCCCGGCATCCCCGACTTCATGGACTGGAACCAGATCACGGAGCTGCCCACCTTCTGGCTGCCGTTCAAAAGCTTGCCGTTCTCATTGATTGCCGTGGTGGCGGTGCCCATGCTGCTGGCCTGGATCGTGAGCTTTGCCATGTTCAAGCGTCGGGTGGGCGGTGTGTATTTCGCCATCATCACCCAGGCGGTGGCGCTGATCCTCACGGTGCTCATCATCGGCCAGCAGGGTTACACCGGCGGCGTCAACGGCATCACCGACTTGAAGACCTTGCTCGGCTGGGACACCCGCACCGACAGCGCCAAGTACATCCTGTACTACGTGTGCGTGGCCTTGCTGATCGGCTCCATCGTGCTGTGCCGCTGGATCCAGACCTCCAAGCTGGGCACCCTGCTGCTGGCCATGCGTGACAAGGAAGATCGCGTGCGCTTCTCGGGCTACGACGTCGCCAACTTCCGCACCTTTGCCTTCTGTCTGGCCGCTGCGCTCTCGGGCATTGGCGGCGCCATGTTCACCCTGCAGGTGGGCTTCATGTCGCCCTCCTTCGTTGGCATCGTGCCCTCCATCGAGATGGTGATCTTTGCTGCTGTCGGCGGCCGCATGAGTCTGGTCGGTGCGGTGTACGGCACCTTGCTGGTCAATGCCGGCAAGACGCTGTTCTCCGAGACTTTCCCTGATGCCTGGCTGTTCCTGATGGCGGCGCTGTTCATAGGCGTGACCATGGCTTTCCCGATGGGCCTGGCCGGTCTGTGGGAGAGCAAGGTGGTGCCATGGTGGCGCGGCCGCCAGGTGGCCCTCAAGGAAGCAGCCGAGCGCGATCGTCGGCGCAAGGAGCAAGAGGCGATGCCATTGCCACCTGCGGACGAAGCGGCGAAGAAGCCCGGTGGCGACATGCCCAAAGGCCTGCATGGTCAGGGTGCCTGAACCACTCGCCCTGACGAAGACCCCGCTCGCCACATTGCACCGCCAAAGGACACACCACCATGAGCAACACCGACTTTGCCCTCTCGGTTGAAGACCTGACCGTCAGCTTCGACGGCTTCAAGGCCATCGACGACCTCACGCTCTATGTCGACAAGAACGAGTTGCGCGTGATCATCGGCCCCAACGGCGCTGGCAAGACCACCCTGCTGGATCTGATCTGCGGCAAGACCCGCGCCAGCAAGGGCAGCATCAAGTTCCAGAACGAGGAAATCATCGGCCTGGCCGAACACAAGCGGGTGCGTAAAGGCATCGGGCGCAAGTTTCAGACGCCGTCCATTTACGAGAACCTGTCGGTGTTCCAGAACCTGGAAGTGTCGTATCCGTCAGGCCGGTCGGTGTTTGGTGCCCTGGCCTTCAAGTGCACCGAAGAAGTCAAGACCACGGTGCAGTCGGTGGCGGAGGAAATCGGGCTGGCCGACAAGCTGGAGACGGAAGCAGGCTTGCTCTCGCATGGCCAGAAGCAATGGCTGGAGATCGGCATGTTGCTCATGCAGGAGCCAGAGCTGCTGATGCTTGACGAGCCCATTGCCGGCATGAGCGCCAAGGAGCGCGACCTCACCGCCGAGCTGCTGCACCGCATCTGCAACAACCGTGCAGTGATCGTGATCGAGCACGACATGGAATTCGTCAAGAAGATCGCCCACAAGGTCACCGTCATGCACCAGGGAAAGATCCTTGCCGAGGGTCCCATGGAACAGGTGCAGGCAGACCCCAAAGTGATTGATGTGTATCTCGGCCATTGAAGGAAATCATCATGCTGCAAGTGAAAGATCTGTTTGTCGCCTATGGCCAGAGCGAGGCGCTGCACGGCATTTCGTTCGAAGGCAACAAGAACGAAACCGTGGCCATCATGGGCCGCAACGGCATGGGCAAGACCACGCTGTTCAAGAGCCTGATGGGCATCCTGCCCACCAAGAGCGGTGAGGTCACTGTGGCCGGGCAGGATGTCTCGGGCGACGAGAGCTTTCGTCGTGTGGCCAAGGGCATTGCCTACGTGCCGCAGGGCCGAATGATCTTCCCGACGCTCACCGTGGAAGAAAACATCCAGACCGGCCTGGAGAACGCCAAAGTGCGCAGTGTGCCCGAGGAGATTTACGCACTGTTCCCGGTGTTGTGGGACATGCGTCGGCGCAAGGGCGGCAACCTGTCTGGTGGCCAGCAGCAGCAACTGGCCATCGCCCGAGCGTTGGTCACGGACCCCAAGGTCTTGCTGCTCGATGAGCCTACCGAGGGCATTCAGCCTTCGATCATCAAGGACATCGCCAAGGCGCTCAACGAGATTCGCAAGATGCGCGAGCTGACCATCGTCGTTTCCGAGCAGGTGCTGTCGTTTGCGATGGATGTGGCTGATCGCCTGTTCGTGATCGAAGGTGGCCGCCTCGTGCACGAAACCGCTCGCGAGAACACCGACGAAGCGCGCATCAAGAGCTATCTGTCGGTGTGACGCACCGCTGATCGCCGTCCTGCATCCCTACCACTTCTTCACTCTTTCCACCCGTGCCCTCACAAGGAGAACGTCATGCCTGAAACCCTCATCAAGGTCGACCTGAACCAACCCGCCCCTTCCAATGAAATGGTGCACAACCGCTGGCACCCGGACATCCCCATGGCCTGCTGGGTCAACCCGGGCGATGACTTCGTGCTGGAGACCTACGACTGGACGGGTGGCTTCATCAAGAACAACGACAGTGCCGATGATGTGCGTGACATCGACTTGACGACGGTGCACTACCTCTCTGGCCCGGTGGGTGTCAAAGGTGCCGAGCCTGGTGACCTGCTGGTGGTCGACCTGCTGGACATTGGCGCCAAGGACGACAGCCTCTGGGGCTTCAACGGCTTCTTCAGCAAGCAAAACGGTGGCGGCTTCCTGACCGAGCACTTTCCGCTGGCACAAAAATCCATCTGGGATTTCCATGGCATGTTCACCACCTCGCGCCACGTGCCCGGTGTGAAGTACGCCGGTCTCATCCACCCCGGCCTGATCGGTTGCCTGCCCGACCCCAAGATGCTGGAGATGTGGAACACGCGCGAACAGGCGCTCATCGACTCCGACCCGGCTACCAGTGGCCTGGCCAACCCGCCGTTCGCCGGCACCGCCCACATGGGCAAACTCACGGGTGATGCGAAAGACAAGGCCGCGGCCACTGGCGCCCGCACCGTGCCACCACGCGAGCACGGCGGCAACTGCGACATCAAGGATCTCTCGCGCGGCTCCAAGATCTTCTTCCCGGTCTATGTGGAAGGCGCCGGCCTCTCGGTGGGCGATCTGCACTTCAGCCAGGGCGACGGCGAGATCACCTTCTGCGGCGCCATCGAAATGGCCGGCTGGGTGCACATGAAGGTGCAGCTGATCAAGGGCGGCATGGCCAAGTACGGCATCAAGAACCCGATCTTCAAGCCCAGCCCGATCAAGCCCACGTATGACGACTACGTCATCTTTGAAGGCATCAGCGTTGACGAAAGCGGCAAACAGTACTACCTGGACGTGAACGTGGCCTACCGCCAGGCCTGCCTGAACGCCATCGAGTACCTGAAGAAGTTCGGCTATTCGGGCGCGCAGGCGTATTCCATCCTGGGCACTGCGCCGGTGCAAGGCCACATCAGCGGCGTGGTGGACGTGCCGAACGCCTGCGCGACGCTGTGGTTGCCGACGGCCATCTTCGACTTCGACATCAACCCGAGCGCAGCAGGCCCGGTCAAGCATCTGGACGGCAGCATCGACATGCCGATCTCGCCGGATGTTTGAGGTCCCCCGCAAGAGGGCCACACCGACGGCCCGGCGAAGCCGGCTCCGAGGTGTGTGCTGATGCTCACACCTCGCTCACGCCAAGGGGCGGCTATCGAGCCAAGGCAGACCCCCTTCTTTCAGGAGCTCTCTCATGCCCACCTATGACTACGACTGCCCAAGCTGCGGCGGTTTCGAAGCCATCCGCTCTCTGGCCGACCGCAATGAGCCCTGCCACTGCCCGGCGTGTGGCACAGCAGCGACCCGCGTGTTCGTGAGCGCGCCACGACTGGCGCTCATGAGCGGATCGACGCGCAACGCCATCGCCACCAACGAGCGCGCCAGCCACGAACCGAAGTCGTCGCGCGATTACCAGCGCTTGCGGCACCCGGCGGGATGCGGTTGCTGCAGCGGTGCGGGGCGAAGCGGCAGCAAGAGCACCACGGTGACGGCGGCGAATGGGGCGAAGTCGTTTCCTTCGAAGCGGCCCTGGATGATTTCACATTGACGCCCCCTGCGCCGCTGCGCGGCTTCCCCCACTGGGGGACGGCGCGTGGCGGGCCGGGGGACCCGGACCCGCGGCGCCCTGGGATTTGTCTGCGCCGACTCACTTGAGTCGGCTTTGGGCGAGTGTCTCGGGCTGGCGATATTGAGAAGTTTCTTTTACCGGAGGTGTATCCGGTGGATTCAATAGGAGCATTGCCATGATGCATGGTGACATTTCCAGCAGCGCTGACACCGTGGGTGTGGCGGTCGTCAATTACAAGATGCCGCGCTTGCACACCAAGGCGGAGGTGCTGGACAACGCGCGCAAGATTGCCGACATGGTGGTGGGCATGAAGTCGGGTTTGCCGGGCATGGACCTGGTGATTTTTCCGGAGTACAGCACCCACGGCATCATGTACGACAGCCAGGAGATGTACGACACGGCCTCGACCATTCCCGGTGATGAGACCGATATCTTTGCCGAGGCCTGTCGCAAGGCCAAGGTGTGGGGCGTGTTCTCGCTCACTGGTGAGCGTCACGAGGAACACCCCTACAAGGCACCGTACAACACACTCATCCTGATGAACGACCAGGGCGAGATTGTTCAGAAGTACCGCAAGATCATGCCCTGGGTGCCCATTGAGGGCTGGTATCCCGGCGATTGCACCTATGTGAGCGACGGGCCCAAGGGGCTGAAGATCAGCCTCATCATTTGCGACGACGGCAACTACCCCGAGATCTGGCGCGACTGCGCGATGAAGGGCGCCGAGCTCATTGTGCGTTGCCAGGGCTACATGTACCCGGCCAAGGACCAGCAGGTGCTGATGGCCAAGGCCATGGCCTGGGCCAACAACAGCTATGTGGCGGTGGCCAATGCCTCGGGCTTTGATGGTGTCTACAGCTACTTCGGCCACAGCGCGCTCATCGGCTTCGATGGCCGCACGCTGGGTGAGTGCGGTGAAGAAGACAACGGGGTGCAATACGCCGCCTTGTCCAAAAGCCTGATCCGCGACTTCCGCAAGAACGCGCAGAGTGAGAACCACTTGTTCAAGCTGCTGCACCGCGGTTACACCGGCATGATCAACTCGCGCGATGGCGACAAGGGCGCCGCTGCCTGCCCGTACGAGTTCTATGGCAAATGGGTCAACGACCCTGAGGGCACACAAAAGGCGGTCGAAGCGATCACCCGGCCGATGGTGGGCACAGAAGAGTGTCCGATCGAGGGCATCCCGAATCCGTCAACGGCAGGGTACAAGTAGGATGCGCCGCCGCACTTTTGCCTTGTGCTTTCCGAAAGAACGCTACAGCGGCTGCGTGAGCGCACTCTCATGGTGCGCGCTGGCATGGGCCGGTTGGCGTATTCCTTGCATTGTCTGCATGGGCCATGCTTGGTCCGGCACATTCAATTGTTTGATCAGCTTCGGAGGAGTACACCGTGAACCGTCTGGATGTGACAGAGAAAATCATCAGCGTCAAAGTCGCCAAGGGTATTCAGTGGGCTGATGTGGCCAAGAAGGTCAAGCAGTCGAAAGAGTGGACCACTGCACTGTGCCTGGGTCAGATGACGGCAACAGCTGCACAGGCCAAGGTGGTCGGGAAGATCTTTGGCCTCAATGCTGAAGAGCAGAAGTGGCTGCAGGTGGTGCCGTCCAAAGGTGCGGCTTCTCCCACGCAGCCGGTTGACCCGCTCATCTACCGCTTCTACGAACTGGTCAACGTCTACGGACCTACCATCAAGGAGCTGATTCACGAGGAGTTTGGCGACGGCATCATGAGCGCCATCGACTTCTCCATGGACATCACGCGCGAACCCGACCCCAAAGGTGACCGAGTGCATGTGGTGATGTCAGGCAAGTTCCTGCCCTACAAGACCTACTGATCGAAGGTCTCGCCTTCCCGCTGCTCGTTCGAGGGTCAGCCGGGAGGTGCTTCGGCCGCATGTATCCTGCCCACCATGTCGGCGTTGCGCGGTGCATGGTCGTTCGTCGAACTCGCCAGTGCAACCACGGCGCCACACAGCGCATCGATCTCTGTGCGTCGTCCTGCGGCCAGATCATCGGCCATGCTCGAGCGCGCGTGTTCGTCGATGCGCAGCATGCGCGCTGCGACCAGTCGGAACAGCCAGTTGGGTAGCCGAAGCACCTGCACCAGCCGCCGCCAGGGCAAGGGCGTGAGCTGAGCAGGTGCAATACCGGCCCTGGTCAGCACATCGAGCGCTTCTTCCATCAGGCCGGCGAAGACGAGGCGGTGCTCTCTTTGCAGCAATTGGGCGCGCAGAGGCAAGCCAGAGAGGGCATTGACCGGGTTGTTCAGGTTGAGCAGCAGCTTGCCCCATTGCACAGGTGCCAGATCGGAATGCAAGTCCAGCCCCAGACCCGAACGCTCAAAAATGGGCTGCCATGGCTTCAGCCCTGCCGCGGATTCGGCTGCCAGCCGACCAGTGGTGCCACGATGAAAGTGCGTCGCTGACAAAGCGGCGATGTTGAAGGGAACCATGGCCGGAATCACATGAAGTGAAGGTGCTGCAAGCTGAGCGCGGTCCGCGTTGTCGATACCGTTCTGCAAACTGAGCACGGGTGTCTGCGCGGGCAAGGCATCGGCCAGCTGGCGTGCTGCCTCTTGCGTGGCACCGCTCTTGACGCACAACAGCACCAAATCAAAACGGATGTCCTTTGGCACCTGAGTGTGCAGTACGAGCTCGGACGGTTTCAGGCCAGCGTCCCGCCCGTCCATGTCTGTGATGCGCAAGCCTTGCTCTTGCAGCGCGCGAACCACACGCGGGCGACCCACCCATTGCACGCGAGCACCAGCGGTTTGCAGACAAGCGCCCACATAACAACCCACGCTGCCCGCGCCCATGATGAGGACGGAGGGGGACGACTTGTGGGTGTGGTCGGTTGAGGCCTGCATGCAAATCGAAATGGGGTTGCCGATCGGTGCCACATGGTACCAATGAAGCCGGCGCTTCGGGTGCCTGAGCTCCAGTAATAACTGAAGGCTGCTCCTTAGCCACATTGTGCGAAATCTGACGGGGGTGCGGTTGACCGGCGGTAGTCAATTTGCTAACGCCAGGCCTCAAGCTTTCGGGACTCTCCGCCGATAAGTTTCAGACCGGTGAGTCGGCGCAAAGCCGCAGCCGGACTGGCTTTCAGCTCAATGAGTACCTCTGGCGACCGAGGTGAACTGCTTGGTATGAAAGTCGAATGACCTTCACCTGAATATCGAGCACTTTGGTATGAGTCTGCTACACAACGCAAACGAAAGTCTGGCAAGTCGGCTACCCGCCGGCCTGGCCTCCTGGCTGATGCATCCGCTGGACCGGATGCGGTCTGGTCAGTCACCCGCAGCGGGCGACGACCAGATGCGGGAACTGGCCGAGCGCGTGTCTGAAGCCACTGGCTTGTGGGCCATGCACATTGGTACGGCGCAGGATCAGATGCGTGACGCCACTGAAAGCTTGCTCGCAGGTTTTGCCGGCATTCTGGAAGAGCTGGATCACATTGTGTCGCCCGGCATGGGTGGTACCGATGAGCTGACGTCAGAAGAGGTCGATCAGCGGGCATCGATGCTGGCCCGTTGTGAAAAGCAGTTGCGCACCTTGCTCGACAACTTCGGCAGCTTTGTCGAGTCGCGCGACGGCATGATGAATTCGGTGCGTTCGCTCTCCACCGCATCCGAGAGTCTGGCCAACATGGCCGAAGACGTGAGCAAGCTGGCTCGCCAGACCAATTTGTTGTCCATCAACGCCGCCATTGAAGCTGCGCGTGCCGGAGAAAGTGGCCGAGGCTTCTCGGTTGTGGCGGCAGAGGTGCGCAGGCTGTCGGGCGAATCCGGGTCTACCGGCAAGAGCATCGCCGATCAGGTCACCAAGTTCAGCTCACGCATGGAAAAAGTCATTGGCGACGCCGATGAACATGCGCGCCGTGACGCGGAGGCCGTGCAGTCCTCCGGACAGATCGTCAATGACGTCATCTCGCAGGTCGATGGTGCCGTGTCGGACCTGAATGCGCGTGCGTCCGATCTGCGCGAGCGTGGCTTGAACGTGCGCGCCCAGGTCGAGCAGATGATGATCAATTTCCAGTTTCAGGATCGCGTCCAGCAGATCCTCGATCAGGTACGCAGCTCCATGGAAGAGGCAGCACGTGTACTGATCGCATCGGTCGAGCAGGGTGATGTGCCCGATCCGCAAGTCTGGACCGCCATGCTCAGCGCTGGCTACACCACCGACGAGCAGCGCAATGCATCCACTGGCGCCACAGGCGGAGCCACCGGCTCGACCAGCGAAACCACGTTCTTCTGAAAGGCCCTTGCAGGGAGTTCCCCATGTCCAAAACCATACTGATTGTCGACGACTCAAGCTCATTGCGCACTGTCGTCAAGCTTGCCCTGACGCGATCGGGCTACACAGTGATTGAAGCCGGCGACGGCAAGGAAGGACTTGCCCAGCTTGAGAAGGCCGGCAAGGTCAACCTCATCGTCAGCGACGTGAACATGCCCAACATGGACGGCATCACCTTCGTGACCGAGGTGAAGAAGCACCCAAGGCACAAGTTCACGCCCGTGGTGATGCTCACCACCGAAGGACAGGACGCGAAGAAAGAGCAGGGCCGGGCTGCGGGTGCCAAGGCTTGGATTTGCAAACCGTTCAATCCGCCACAACTGCTCGACGCCGTCTCCAAGCTCATCCTGCCCTGAAAGGCCTGACATGGAAATGCCAAGAACGCTTCCTGATGAAGTGACGATCTACACGGTCGGCGAGCTCAAGCCCTTGTGCCAGGGCTGGCTGACCCAGACCGCCGATGAACCCGGTTCGCAAGATGCGACCTGGGCGCTGGACGCCCATGCGGTGGGTCAGGCCGACGCTGCCGGTGTGCAACTGATGCTGGCGCTGGACAAATCACTGGCCGGCATGCAGCGACGCTTGCAGTTGCTCAATCCCTCAAACGTCCTGTCCGAGGCATGTGCCTCGCTGGGGCTGGCCGACTGGCTGGCCGAGCGAACCGTGAAAGGAGACCCGGCATGAGCCAGGAAGATGCCGATCGCAGCTTCATTCTTGAAGCCTTGCCAGCCTTCATCAGCGAAGCGGGCGAGCAGCTCGAGAGCATTGAACAGCTGTTGCTGGAGCTGGAAGATGACCCGAAAAACAGCGACCTGCTAGGCGCCCTGTTCCGTTGCGCGCACACGGTCAAGGGTTCGGCAGGCATCTTCGGGCTGGACGAGGTGGTGGCTTTCACCCACCACGTCGAGACCTTGCTCGATCGCCTGCGCGACGGGCTGGTCAGCCTCTCCCCGGACATGAGCACCTTGCTGCTGCAATGCAACGACCAGATCCGGGCACTGATCGATCAGGCGCAGAGTGGTAAAGGGCCCAGCGACGATGCCCATGCGCATCGCACGAAGCTGGAACAAAGCCTCATGCGTTTCAGTGGAGACCAAGGCGGCGGGGCAGATGCCGGCACCGATGAGGGGCAGGAAGCCTCTGCAGCGACGACGGCCGAGGCGGTTACCGAAGGGCATGGTCGCTGGCACATCGATGTGCGGTTCCATGCCGACACCTTCCGCAACGGTATGGACCCGATGGCCATCCTCAACTATGTGCGCGGCCTTGGCATCGTGAGCAACATGGTTTGCCGCGTGGACGATGTGCCGGCACTGGAACCGATGGACCCCGAGAGCTGCCACCTGGGCTTCCAGTTTGATCTGGACACCGATGCTGACCAGGCCGCCATCGAATCTGCCTTCACCTTTGTGCAGGAAGACTGCACGCTGGAGATCCAGCCGCCACAGAAGAGCAGCGCACCTGCTGCCACGGCCAACGCCGAGCCTTCTGCGAGTGCCGCTGCTTCAGCAGCAGAAATCTCTGGCGGGGCGACAAAGGCTGCCACGGCGGTCAAGGGCGAGTCAAAGGCCAACCCACCTGCCCAGGCAACAGCGGCCCGCGGCGACGCCAAAGCCTCGTCCCCCGCAGTGGGCGAGCAGCGCTTCATCCGTGTGCAGGCCGACCGGCTTGATGACGTCATCAACCTGCTCGGTGAGCTGGTGATCGCCGGCGCCGGCGCCCAGATGCTGGCGCGTCAGTCGGGCATGGGTACCCTGGTTGAAGCCAATGACCAGATCAACTCGCTGATCGAAGAGATCCGCAATGGCACCTTGCAACTGCGCATGGTTCCGATCGGCGAGACCTTCTCTCGCTTTCGGCGAGTGGTGCGCGACACGGCAGCCGAGCTGGGCAAGGACGTGCAGCTGGAGATTGTCGGCGGCGACACCGAACTCGACAAATCGGTGGTCGAGCGCATCGCCGATCCGCTCATGCACCTGGTGCGCAACGCGCTGGACCATGGGCTGGAAAGCCCGGCACAACGCGAGGCTGTTGGCAAGCCGGCGCAAGGCAAGCTGACCCTGAGTGCCTGCCATGAGTCAGGCAGCATCCATATCCGCATTGTGGATGACGGGCGTGGCATTTCGCGTGAGAAAGTGCTGGCCCGGGCGTGGGATCGAGGGATCGTCGACCGCAATGTCACGCCTGCCGACGCCGACATCCTCAAGCTGATTTTCGAGCCCGGCTTCTCAACCGCCGAACAGGTGACCAACCTCTCTGGCCGTGGTGTGGGCATGGACGTGGTCCGTCGCAACATCGAAGCGCTGCGCGGTCAGGTCCAGATTTCCAGCGTTGAAGGCAAAGGCTCGACCATCGAGATCCGGCTGCCGTTGACGCTGGCGATCATCGACGGCTTCCTCGTTGGCGTGGGTGACTCACGCTTCATCTTCCCGCTCGATGCGGTGGTGGAAGTGATCGAGAACCGTCCGACCACCAGTGAGCTCGACCACCGCGGGCGCGGCGTGGCCGAGCTGCGAGGCCAGGTGCTGCCGCTGGTTTGCCTGCGCTCGCTCTACGGCCTGGAATCCCCGCCGCCGGCGCGAGCGAGTGTGGTCGTCATCCGATCGGGCATGGAGCGCTATGGCGTTCTGGTCGATCAACTCATGGGGCAGCACCAGACGGTCATCAAACCGCTGGGGCGCCTGTTCCAAAGTCTGCGCGGCGTATCCGGTTCGTCCATTCTGGGCAACGGCGATGTGGCGCTCATCTGTGACGTGGCTTCCCTTTGGCAACTGACCACCCACCCGCCGGGTTCAGGTGCCACCGGTGCCCCGCCACCGAAGGCGAGAGCCGCCCAATCCAAGTCCCCAACCATTGCTGAAACCCCTACCTTCTCTTGAGGAGAAACCACATGACAACCCCACAATACTCCTGGACCGCACGCCTCTTCGCTGGAGAAGAACTCAAGCAGCTCGGTGCGCAGCTGGACGAACAGAGCGGCAAGCTCGAAGCGGCCAAGGCCAAGCTGGCCAAGACCGAGCAAGCGCACGAGGAACTGAGCAATCAGGCCACAGGCGTTCTCTCCGCCATTGACACGAGCTATGCTTTCATCGAGTTCGAGCCCGATGGCACCATCATTTCGGCCAACCGGAACTTCTGCAAGACAGTGGGCTACGAGCTCAGCGAGATCAAGGGCAAGCATCACCGCATGTTCGTCGAAAAGGCATACGGTGAGTCGCGTGAGTACAGCGCATTCTGGGAAGCGCTCAATGCCGGTCAGAACCAGGTCGACGAGTTCAAGCGCATCACCAAGAGCGGTAAACCGATCTGGATCCAGGCCACCTATGCGGCCGTCAAGGATGACAGTGGCGCAGTGGTGAAGGTGGTCAAGATTGCCACCGACGTGACGGCGCAGCGCCTGCGCTCAGCCGACTGGGAGGGCCAGCTCAGTGCCATCGGCAAGGCACAGGCCGTGATCGAGTTCGATCTCAAGGGCAACATCCTCACCGCCAACGAGAACTTTTGCCAGGCGCTGGGCTACGCGCTGGAAGAAATCAAGGGCAAGCACCACAGCCTGTTTGTCGATGCTGCCTACCGCGCCAGCCCGGAGTACACCGCTTTCTGGGAAAAGCTGGGCCGTGGTCAGTTCGATGCTGGCCAGTACCGTCGCTTTGGCAAGGGTGGCAAGGAGATCTGGATTCAGGCGAGCTACAACCCGATCTTCGATCTTGACGGCAAGCCGTTCAAAGTCGTCAAGTACGCGTCCGACATCACTGCCCAGAAACTGCAGAGTGCTGACTACGAGGGTCAGCTTGCGGCCATCAGCAAGGCGCAGGCCGTGATCGAGTTCGATCTCAAGGGCAACATCCTGACCGCCAACGAGAATTTCCTGGCCACGCTGGGCTACCGCCTGGAAGAGATCAAGGGCAAGCACCACAGCCTGTTTGTGGACCCGGCGGAGCGCTCGCAACCGGCTTATCGCGAGTTCTGGGAGCGACTGGCACAGGGTACGTTCGATTCGGGTCGCTATCGCCGCATCGACAAGTTCGGCAAAGACATCTGGATCCAGGCCAGCTACAACCCCATCATGGACATGAACGGCAAGCCGTTCAAAGTGGTCAAGTACGCCACCAACGTGACCGAGCAGGTCAAGGCGGCCGACATGCTGGCCCTGGTGGTGGAGCAGGCACAAGCCGTCACCGGTGCGGCCAAGGACGGCGATCTGGATCAGCGCATTCCGCTGGACGGAAAGTCCGGTGCGCCGCGCGAGCTGTGCGTGGGCATCAACTCTTTGCTGGAGACCACCAGCGAAATTTTTGGCGACGTCGGCCGTGTGTTCAGCGGGTTGTCCAACGGCGATCTGAGCCAGCGCATCGAGCGTGATTGCTCAGGCGTGTTCGAAGTTCTCAAGAACGATGCCAATGCCAGCAGCGAGAAGCTGTCCGAGATCATTGAGGAAGTGCGCGGCGCAGCGGATGCGCTCAATGGCGCAGCCAACCAGGTCAGTGCCACGGCTCAAAGCCTGTCGCAGGCAGCGAGTGAGCAGGCTTCGTCAGTGGAAGAAACCACATCGTCGGTGGACCTGATGTCGGCCTCCATCTCCCAGAACAGCGATAACGCCCGCGTCACCGACGGCATGGCCACCAAGGCCAGCAAGGAAGCCAGTGACGGTGGCAAGGCCGTGACCCTGACGGTCGACGCCATGAAGCAGATTGCAGCGAAGATCAGCATCGTCGACGACATTGCCTACCAGACCAACCTGCTGGCCCTGAACGCTGCGATCGAAGCGGCGCGTGCGGGCGAACATGGCAAGGGCTTTGCCGTGGTGGCTGCCGAGGTGCGCAAGCTGGCTGAGCGCAGCCAGGAAGCGGCCAAGGAAATCGGCAATCTGGCTGACAAGAGTGTCTCCACCGCCGAAGGGGCGGGCAAGCTGCTCGACGAAATCGTGCCGTCCATTCAGAAGACCAGCGAGCTGGTGCAGGAAATTGCCGCCGCATCGACCGAGCAGAGTCAGTCGGTCACGCAGATTGGTGGTGCGATGGGTCAGTTGTCCAAGGCCACCCAACAAAACGCCTCGGCTTCGGAAGAGCTGGCAGCCACATCGGAAGAACTCTCCGGTCAGGCCGGGCAGCTGTTGCAGGCGGTCTCCTTCTTCGGCAACGGGCAGGGCAGTGGCCACGCCCGGGACGATGGTCACGGAAGTGCCAAAGGCCGTGGCGCAGCGCCTGCGCGTGCAGCCAAGCGTCTCAACGGCATGGGCACTGCGCCTGCGCCAGAGCTCGCCGCCTCCGGCAACTTCCGCCCTTACTGAAACCAGATCCGGCCCTTCAACAGCCAGAACGGGAGGCTCATTCATGAGCACAGACCAAGTGACCCTGCCTGACGAGCAGGAAACCGACACCACCCAGGTGCTGACCTTTCACCTGGGCCAGGAGACTTTCGCCATGAACATCGGGTCGGTGCGCGAGATCATTCAGTACGGCTCCATCACCTCGGTGCCGCTGATGCCGGAGTTTGTCCGCGGAGTGATCAACCTGCGCGGAGCCGTGGTGCCGGTGATCGACCTGCACTCTCGCTTTGGCCGTTCGCTGGGCCAGGTGGGCAAGAAGACCTGCGTGGTGATCTTCGATGCCTCCCGAAACGGAGAGCGGGCAGAGATCGGCTTGCTGGTCGACTCGGTGAGCGAGGTTGTGGATGTGCCCACCGACAGCATCGAGCCAGCCCCGGGTTTCGGAACGACCGTGCGACGGGACTTCATCTTCGGCATCGGAAAGATCGATGGCGAGTTCGTCACGATTCTGGATCCGGAGAAAGCATTTGATGTGGACGACATGGCGCGGCTTTGCGAAAGCGCGCAGGAAGCGGTGGCCGCATGACCCCGTTGCGTGACACCACCTTCCGCAAGATCGTCAACCTCATGCACGAGATCTGCGGCCTGTCCTTCCCGGACAGCAAAAAGCCATTGATCGCTTCACGCCTGGCCCCGCGCATCCAGCGCCTGGGCATGGAAGACTACGATGAGTACGTGAGCCTGATCGATTCGCCCCAGGCGGGCGGCGAGCTGCAGATGGCCATCGATCTGCTGACCACGAACGAGACCTACTTCTTTCGCGAGCAGCCTCATTTCGACCTGATGGAGCGCGACCTGATCGAGCGCAAGCTGCGCAATGTCTCGGTCTGGAGTGCCGCGTCCTCCTTTGGCGACGAGGCCTACAGCATTGCCATGCTCCTGGGCGACCTGCAACGCAAGGGCACGATCGATCCTCACTGGTCGATTCTGGGCACAGACATCAGCGACCGCGTCTTGCGCGCCGCCACGCAGGCGGTGTTTCCGGAAGACCGCATGCGCGAGGTATCTGACGAAAGGCTCAAGCGCTATTGTCTCAAGGGCGAGGGCGAATCCGAAGGCCTGGTGCAGATCAAGCCCACCTTGCGGGAGAACGTGCACTTCGGGCGCCTGAACCTGACCGAGCCGATTGAGGATCTGGGTCCGTTCGATGTGGTTTTTCTTCGCAATGTGCTCATCTACTTCGATGGGCCGACAAAAGTGGAAGTGGTCGAACGGGTCACGTCCAGGCTCAAGCCGGGAGGGCTGTTCTTCATCGGAACGGCTGAAGGCCGCGTCAAGACAAAAACACGTCTCACCCCGCTCGGCCCCGGCGCGTTCCGCAAAGAGGCCGACGAATGAACGCGCTCGTCTCGAGCTATCGCCGGCGCACTGATCAGGCCATACTGCAGCAGGAGTCGCTTGGCCGGGTGTACGTGGTGCACCCGGGACAGGTGGCCACGGCCATGGCGGGTGAGCGCCTGGAGACTTTGCTGGGCTCTTGTGTGTCGGTCATTCTCACCGACCCTCGCCGCACCATTGGTGCGATGTGCCATATCGTCCATGTGGGCGTGCGAGGGGGCTCCGGCCACCTCAACGCTGCACACGGTTCGGTGGCGCTGCAGACCATGGAAGACATGTTGATGTCCGTGGGTGTCAACCCCGGCATGTGCCATGCCTACGTCTACGGTGGAGGAAACCAGTTTCCTACCTTGTACCGCCGCACCCATGTGGGCGCAAACAATGTTGCATGGGTGATGCACGCCTTGCAGCGCAAGCACATTCACATCGTGCATGCCGACGTCGGCGGTGAAGTCTACCGCCGGGTCCGCTGGATGGTCGGGCACGGTGCGCCTGACGTCAGTGCCACACCCATTCAGGGAGAAGAATGATGAGCATTCAGGTCTATGTGGTGGATGATTCCGCCGTGGTGCGGCAGACCATCATGCACTTGCTCGAGGGCGACCCCGAGCTGGAGCTGATCGGCAGTGCTCCCAACCCGCTGCTGGCCAAGCCAGCCATCGAGAAGCGGCCGCCTGACGTATTGCTGCTCGACATCGAGATGCCTGGCATGGACGGCTTGACGTTCCTGCGGCAGATCATGGACAGCAGCCCGATCCCGACGGTCATCTGCTCAACTCTGACGACCGATGGCAGCCGAATGGCGCTCGATGCGCTCGCTGCCGGTGCGGTGGCCGTGGTGGCAAAGCCCCGAATCGGCCTCAAACAGTTCCTCGAGGAATCCCGGCGCGAGCTGACCCAGACACTCAAGTCCGCCGCGCGGGCACGCCCCAGGCGGGTGAGTGCGCCTGTGGCAGGGCCGGCCAGCACGGCCGCCGCTGCCAAAGCGCCCGCTGCGGTGCTCCACGCGCTGTCGGTGAACAAACCGGTGGTCATCGGAGCATCCACCGGAGGCACCCAGGCCATCGAATCGGTGCTGACGGGATTGCCGGCCGACTGCCCGGGCATGGCCGTTGTGCTCCACATGCCGGAGAAATTCACCGCCATGTATGCCCAGCGCCTGGACACCTTGTGCGCCATGCGGGTCAAGGAGGCGAGAGACGGCGACCGGCTCGAGCGTGGACAGGTGCTCATTGCACCGGGTGGGCGGCACATGCAGCTGCGCAAGGCGGCGGGCCAGTATTTTGTGGCCATCGCTGACGGGCCTCCCGTCAATCGCCACAAGCCTTCGGTGGATGTGCTGTTCCGCTCCGCGGCGGATTGTGCCGGCAGGGATGCGCTGGCCATCATCCTCACCGGCATGGGCGACGACGGCGCACGTGGCATGAAGGCGATGCACGACCTTGGCGCCCGCACCGTGGCGCAGGATGAAACCACCTGTGTGGTGTACGGCATGCCCAAGGAGGCGGTAGCGCTCGGGGCGGTGGACCGCGTGGTGCCGCTGCACCATGTGGCCGAGAACATCGTCGCTTTTGACGCACGCGGCTGAGCGGGTGGTCATTGCCACGCAAGCCGGCTAAAATCATGGTCCCTCAAGGAGCGCTGCAGCGCCCGGCCTGCATGGCCAGGCGTCAGGCTTGAGTGAAGTGGCCTGCCGTTCAGGCGTCAGGCCCGCCGCAACACCCATGGGTGTCATGCGGTTGACCAACGGCGCTCACCAGCTATTGCCGTTCCGTTACTGGTGAGCCCCATGTCCGTTGATCCTGTCGATTCCACCTCTTCTGCCTCTGCGCCTGTCCCGCCGGTCGTCGTGCGCCCCATGCTGCTCTCCGGCCTGGAGCCGCTGAGCATTGGCGAGGACAGCCTGTTCGTCAACGTCGGCGAGCGCACCAACGTCACCGGCTCCAAAGCGTTTGCCCGCATGATCCTGGAGGGGCGCTATGAAGACGCCCTGGCGGTGGCCCGTCAACAGGTGGAAAACGGCGCCCAGATAGTCGACATCAACATGGACGAGGCCATGCTCGACAGCAAGGCCGCCATGGTGCGCTTCCTCAATCTGATCGCCAGCGAACCCGACATCGCCCGCGTGCCGATCATGATCGACTCGTCCAAATGGGAAGTCATTGAAGCCGGCTTGCAGTGCATCCAGGGCAAGGGCGTGGTCAATTCCATCTCCATGAAGGAAGGCGTTGACGAGTTCAAGCGCCAGGCCCGGCTGATCCAGCGCTACGGCGCGGCCACTGTGGTGATGGCTTTTGACGAAAAGGGCCAGGCCGACACCTACGAGCGCAAGATCGAGATCTGCGAGCGTGCCTACCGCATCCTGGTCGATGAAGTCGGCTTTCCGCCCGAAGACATCATCTTCGACCCGAACATCTTCGCCATTGCCACCGGCATTGCCGAGCACGACAACTATGCGGTGGACTTCATCGAGGCCACGCGCTGGATCAAAGAGCACCTGCCCGGCGCCAAGGTCAGTGGTGGCGTGTCCAACGTGTCCTTCAGCTTTCGCGGCAACGAGCCGGTGCGCGAAGCCATTCACACCGTGTTCCTCTACCACGCCATCCAGGCGGGCATGGACATGGGCATCGTCAACGCCGGCATGGTCGGTGTGTACGACGAACTTGAGCCCGAGCTGCGCGAGCGTGTGGAAGACGTGGTGCTCAACCGCCGACCTGATGCCGGCGAGCGCCTGATCGAGATTGCCGAAAGCGCCAAGGGCGCTGCCAAGGACGACACCAAGAAGAATGAATGGCGCGGCCTGCCGATTCGCGAGCGGCTCACCCATGCACTGGTGCGCGGCATCAACGACCACATCACTGAAGACACGGAAGAGATGTGGCAACTCATCAGGGCCGATGGCGGACGCCCGCTGGCCGTGATCGAAGGCCCGCTGATGGACGGCATGAACGTGGTCGGCGACCTGTTCGGTGCCGGCAAGATGTTCCTGCCCCAGGTGGTCAAAAGCGCCCGCGTGATGAAGCAGGCCGTGGCCCACCTGATGCCCTACATCGAGGAAGAAAAGCGCCAGCTCGAAGCCGCCGGTGCCGATGTCCGCTCCAAGGGCAAGATTGTGATCGCCACCGTCAAGGGCGATGTGCACGACATCGGCAAGAACATCGTCACCGTAGTGCTCCAGTGCAACAACTTTGAGGTCGTCAACATGGGCGTGATGGTGCCCTGGCAGGACATCCTGACCAAGGCCAAGGAAGAGGGCGCCGACATCATCGGCCTCTCGGGTCTGATTACCCCCAGCCTCGAAGAAATGCAGGTGGTGGCAACCGAGATGCAGAAGGACCCTTACTTCCGCGACAAGGCGATGCCGCTGCTCATCGGTGGCGCCACCACCAGCCGCGTGCACACCGCGGTGAAGATTTCACCCCACTACACCGGCCCCGTGGTCTATGTGCCTGATGCCTCACGCAGCGTGAGCGTGGCCCAGGGCCTGATCGGCGACGGCCGCGTGCAGTACATCGCCGAGCTCAATGCCGACTACGAACGCGTTCGCCAGCAGCACGCCAACAAGAAAGTCGTGCCGATGTGGCCGCTGGAGAAGGCGCGTGCCAATGCCACGCCGGTGGACTTCTCCGTCGCGCCAGCTGTTCCCAAATTCATCGGTCGCCGCGTGTTCAGGAATTTCGACCTGGCCGAGGCCGCCAGGTACATCGACTGGGGCCCTTTCTTCCAGACCTGGGACCTGGCTGGCCCGTTCCCTGCCATCCTGGATGACGAGGTGGTGGGAGAGCAGGCGCGCAAGGTCTATGCTGACGCCCAGGCCATGCTCAAGAAGATCATCGAAGGGCGCTGGCTCACCGCCAATGCCGTGATTGGCCTGTACCCGGCCAACCGCGTGGATGACGATGACATCGCGATCTACGCCGATGAAACGCGTGCAGAACCCGTGATGACGTGGCACGGCCTGCGTCAGCAAACCGAGAAGCAGGAAATCGACGGCCCGGACGGAAAGCCGGTGATGCGTCCCAGTCGCTGCCTGGCCGACTTCATCGCGCCCAAAGGCGTTGCAGCCGACTACATCGGTCTTTTTGCCGTGACGGCTGGCATTGGTGCCGACAAGCGGGCCCAGGCTTTTGCCGATGCGCACGACGACTACAACGCCATCATGCTCAAGTCGCTGGCGGACCGGCTGGCCGAAGCCATGGCCGAATGCATGCATGAGCGCGTGCGAAAAGACTTGTGGGGCTATGCCGGTGGGGAGTCCCTGAGCAACGAAGAGCTGATCAAGGAAAAATATGTCGGCATCCGCCCGGCACCTGGCTATCCGGCTTGCCCGGATCACAGCGTCAAGGGGGCCATGTTTGACCTGCTGCAGGCGCAGGAAATCGGCATGGCACTGACGGAAAGCCTCGCCATGACACCGGCGGCCAGTGTCAGTGGCTTCTATTTCAGCCACCCGCAAAGCACTTATTTCAATGTGGGCAAGGTGGGCGATGACCAGGTGGCCGATCTGGCGCGGCGCAGCGGCGTCGATGAGTCGGCCTTGCGGACCCGCCTGGCACCGAATCTGTGATGGTTTGGCGCCGTTGGCGCCGAAAGTCTGAATTTGCGACGATGAGCCGGAAGGGTATATGCTGACCCTCGGCCCCTCATCGCGCAAAATGGCGACCTTGAACGTTCCTGCTGCCAAGGCCCATGACCATGACCGAGACCCCGAACGCCGCCCCTGCCACTTCCCCTGCCGCGGCACCTGCGTCCACCAAGCCGCGTTCGCTGGCGCTGGTGACGGGTGCTTCGTCCGGTATTGGTCACGATCTGGCTGAGGTGCTGGCCCGGGAGGGCTACGACCTGGTCATCACGGCGCGCCGGGCCGACGCCCTGGCATCCAATGCAGCCGAATGGGAGGCGCGCTACCGCACGCGTGTCCATGTGGTGGCGGTCGATCTTCAACAGCCGGATGGGCCACAGCAGCTGTTTGATCAGGTGCAGGCGGCTGGTTTGCGCCCCCGGATCCTGGTCAACAACGCCGGTGTGGGCGTGTTTGGCACGTTCAAAGACACCCCGATGGGCCCGGATCTCGGGCTGATGCAGCTCAATATGACCAGCCTGGTGGCTGTGACCAAACTGTTCTTGCCGGGTGTTCTGGCCCAGCGTGGCCGCATTTTGAACGTGGCGTCCACCGCGGCATATCAGCCGGGCCCCGGGATGGCGCTTTACTTTGCATCCAAGGCCTTTGTCCTGCATTTCTCCGAAGCTCTGCATGCCGAGCTTGACCGCGATGGCGTGAGCGTGACGACGCTGTGTCCGGGCCCGACCACCACAGGGTTCAAGGGGGCTGCGGGCATGGACAAATCCGGCCTGTTCAGGACGCCATGGGTGGCCACTCCCATGAAGGTGGCGGAGGCGGGCTATCGGGCCATGATCGAAGGCAAGCGCGAGTGCATTCCAGGCCTGATGAACTGGATGCTGGCCAAGGGTGGCGCCTTCATGCCGCGGGCCATGGTGATCCGGCTGGCCGATGTCATGATGCGCGAGAGCTGACACGAAACACGCCTTTCGGGAGAGGGGTGCCGTCTGGCGGCAAAGACTGCCGTCAGGCAGAGGGTGTTGGCTCAGGGTCACAGAACGGAAAGGTTCGGGCTTTCTGCGAGCAGGGCCTGTGATACAAAATCCGTTCCAAGACAAAGAGACTGCCTGGCAGCCTTCCCTTTCGCATGTCCAATACGTGCCCCTCGTGTGGGGCGGAGAACCGAGACAAAGCCCGTTTCTGCACCCGGTGCGCTGGCCCGCTGGAGCCCGTGTTCCCCGCTGCAGGCGAAGGTGATGCGCAGCGCGAGCGCAGCAAGAAGCGCAGAGCCGGCAGGCGCAGGCGAGGCCATGGCAACGGCAATGGGGCCATGGCCTGGCTGGGTGACCAGCGTGCATGGCTGCCTGTTGCCCTGCTGTTTGCAGGTGCGATTCTGTTGATGACCCTCTGGCTCGGCTGGGGCGGGGGCGAAGACGATGCCGGCGCTGTTCGGCCCGTCATGAATACCTCTTCCCCGCCGACGGATGCCCCCGCACCTTCTGCGGACGTCGACCCGTCGCCGTCGTCCGCCGACGCCTCTGGGCAGGCTTCGGCAATCTCGGCCGCACTGGAAAAAGAAACGGCCGAGGCCGAGCGTCGTCTGCGTGAGTCGGTGGAAAAGCTGCGCCAGGAAGACGAAGTGCGTTCGGCAGAAAAGGCGCGCCGCAGGAACGAAGCACTCGAAGCGCGGGAAGAGCTGCAGCGCAAGGAGCAGGCACGCAAGGTAGCCAGGTCGGATGCAGCGCGGCGCGCTGCCCAGCGCAAGGCGGCGGAAGAAGAAGCGGCGGCGGCCGGCGCCAGCACTGCCCCAGCGGCCCCGGTGGCGGAAGCGGCGCCAACGCCACCGCCTGAGCCGGCGCCCGCCCGTCCCGACGTGCGCGCCGCTTGCGCAGCAGAGACCAATTTCTTCTCGCGGGATCTCTGTCACATCCGCGAGTGCAAAAAGGCCGCCAATCGCCAGGACCCGGTGTGTGTGAAATACCGGGAAATGAACCGGTCCGGGCGCATTGGCAATCTGTAGGTGATGTGCGGTATCGGTCGATTGGGGAGGGGCTGATCGAAAGCGCAGGTTCGTCGGCTCTTTGCGCCAGGCCGGCAACGCTTTGAGATCAGACCCGGCCGGCGCGCGCATGCAATGCCAGTACGCCACCACATTTGGGAATCTGTGGCAGCCACTGGCCTGAGCGGGTGGCGTCCTTTCTTGTTCTCGATAGTGCGAACCGTCAGGATCGCGTGTAGCGCTGCACTGTGGCGCCGCTCACGTTGGGCCGGAGTGTCAGCACATTGCCCTCAATCGTGTAGTTGGCGGTCCCGTTTTCGATGATGCTGATGGGAGTGGATACGCCGCCAGCGGTGATCGCGCCCTCATTGCGCGCATTCGTGATGGTGATCTTCTCGGACGTGGCGGCATAGTTGCCGCTGGAGCGCAGGGTGATGGTGCCCGTGATGCCCTCAGGGAAACGACACGTTCCGTTGAGATCCTGGTTGAAGGTTCCGTCGGCCTTGAACACAAGGTTGACCGGCCCACTGCAACTGCCCCGGACACCGGAAAAGGTGGACGGGTTGTCGGCCATGATTCTGGCGATGTCGGTGGTCCAGTTGCCCACCAGCCCGGTACCGCTGCCTTCTTCTTCAGACGAGTCGTCGCTGGAGCCGCCTCCGCAGGCCGCCACGGATGCACCGAGCACCAGGGCTGCAAGCCAGCGGGTGAATGGAAAGAGTTTCATTTGGTTGCTCCTGTGGATGAGAGTCGTCATACCTTCATCCTAGGATTGACCCCGGCCCTCCTGCCAGTGACATTTGTCATATGGACGGGCCAGCGGCTTCGCTTGCTTCCTCCTTGCAGGGGATCTCAATGGCGAAAACCGAACCATGCGCCGGTGCAGATCGCACGGACAAGGCCCAGCCTTGCGCTTCGCAGACATGGCGGATGGCACTCAGCCCCAGGCCCAGGCCCTGGGGCGAGGCAAAGCCGCTGGGCAGTGTGGCTCGAAAGAAGGGCTGGAACAGTTGTGGCTGGTCAGCCGCGGGGATGCCGACACCGGTGTCCCAGACTTCGATCCTCGCCATGCGCCCCTGCTCGCGCTGGCGTTCCCGTACAGCCACCAGAATGCCGCCATGCTCGGTGAACTTCAGGGCGTTGTCGATCAGGTTGTGCAGCACGCGCTGAATGGTCTGCCTGGGCGCGATGACGGTGATCGCTCTGGCATGGAAGCGCAGATCCAGTTGACGCCGTCGTGCCATGACGCTCCAGACCTGTGCACATTGAAAGAACAGGTCTTCCACGGGGACTGGTTCGGGCGGATCACTGCGCGAGAGGCTCTCGAGGCGGTAGAGGTCCAGAATGGAATCCATGGATCGGCTCAGGGATTCCGTGACTTCCGCCATGCGCATCGCCGACGCTTTGTCCGGCCCGCTCAGGCGGTCTGCCAGCGATTGGGCCTGAATGGAGAGAGATTGGACAGGCTGGCGCAAGTCGTGGCTGGCCGTGGCGAACATGCGGTCGCGTTCACTTTGCAACTGCTCCAACTGCCGGTTTTGCACCTGCAACTGTTCGGCCTGCTGGCCCAGGGTCATGCGCGACCGGATGTTCTCGACCAGCGTGAGATGCTGGCGCCTGAAGAGAATTATCAGCGAGGCCGTGAAGACGCCCATGCTCACGGCCAGCAGGGCATCGAGCCAGGTGCGCTGCCAGAGCATCCAGCCAGCCATGGTGGCGCCGGCGCAAGCCAGAAAGCTCCAGCCGACCTTGAGGGAATAGGCCAGCCCCAGGGCCGAGCCCGACATCGTTCCCACCAGCATCAGCACAATGATGGACAGCTGTGCATGGTCATTGCCCGGCATGAGCAACCAGGGCGCCAGCCCCCAGGCCAGACCGAACACGCCCAGTTGCAGGGCAGCGCGTTGCTCGGCCTTGGGCAGCAGGGACGAAGCACGCTGTGATGCGGGGTGCAAGCGACCGTGGATCAGGCGGAAGGCCTGGTAGACATGGATCATGAATGCCCATGCCAGACAGGTCAGCGAACGGGTCGTTGCGTAGAACCAGACCCACATGACCAGCGCCGGATAGATGGATCCCGGCAAGGCGCGGATGCTGTGCCGAAAGAACAGCCGCAGTCGTTCTTCTTCGACCGGATCAGGCTCGGGGCCGGCTTCACCCATGACAGGCTTGCCGTGGTCTTCTGAAATGGGATGAGAGACCATTTGGCGCCGATTTCCTGTTGTGCGCTGTGTCAGTGTCGTGCAGTCAGCGCTTGAACAAGGCCTGTAGCTGCGCTCGTGAGGTCACCTGAAACTGGGCCAGAAGCACAGAGACGTAGTTTCGGACCGTCCCATGGCTCAAGCCTGTCTGGCGCGCTATGTCCTTGTTGGACAGGCCATTGAGCAGGTGCTCCAGCATCACCGTCTGCTGTGGTGTGAGGCGGTCGCTCAGTGGCGCCATGCTGCGATGAGGTGGCCGCGCAGACGCAAGGTGCATGAGCTGCTCCTGGATGGCCGTGACCAATTCTTCGCGCCGGCCAGACTTCGACACGAATCCATTGGCACCTGTGGCCAGCAGATGAGGCGTGGTGGCAGGGTCGACGGATCCGGACAGCACCACAATGCGGCTGGCAGGGCAGCGCCGCCGGATCTCGGCCAGCGCAGTCACGCCCTTGGCATCATCGAGATGCAGATCGAGCACAACCACTGTGGGCAGATGGTTTTCGACAACGCGACAGGCTTCGCTCAGGCTGCGGGCCTCAAGAAGGCTGGCATGGGGGAATCGCTGCGCCAGATGATCGGCCAGAGACTCTCGCAGCATCGAATGGTCCTCCACCACCAGAATGATCGGCGGATGGTCGGATCCGGCAAGGTGCCGGTCAGGCGACAGGGCGTCCATGGCCCACATTGTGCGTGTGAATGCACGGCCGCAGGCGATTTGATTGTTGTTGCGTTGCGCAATCCGGATGATGCATGCCTGGCGGCGTGGGGCCGGGCCAACAGCTTGGCGCTGGTGCCAGCGATTTACCGCCCCTTGAACACTGCCTGACGCTTTTCCACGAAAGAGCGAACGCCTTCGGCCCAGTCTTCGCTGGCAAAGATGCGGCGGCTGATCTCGGGGAAATCGGCGACGGCAGCGGCCGGGCCTTCTTCCACTGCCTTGATGGTGTTCTGGCGCGTGGCCTGCACGGCCAGAGGCGCCTGCTCGGCAATGCGGCCGGCGATGGCCAGTGCCTCACCCAGCACCTGGTCGTTGGGCACCAGCTTCTGCACGAAGTTCAGGCGATAGGCCGTGGGGGCATCGAATTCGTCGCCTGTGAGCAGGTACAGCATCGCGTTGCCCAGGCCGGCGCGTTCAGCCATGCGAAGCGTGGCGCCGCCGCCGGGCATGAGGCCGCGCGCCACTTCCTTCTGACTGAAGCGACACACCTCGCCAGCCACCACAATGTCGGCGCCCAACATGAGTTCAATGCCGACGGTGAAGCAAATGCCCTTGACGGCGGCCACCACAGGTTTGCTGCGCCGACGGTAGCCCGGTTTGCCAAAGTCGTGCGGTTCGACCATGCCTTCGGGAATGATCTTTTCGCCCTTTTCAAGTGCGGCCTGCACCGACGGCATGTCCAGGCCCGCCGTGAAATGATCTCCAAACGCGTGCAGCACACCCACTCGCAATTCGGGATCGTCTTCGAGCCGTGTGTAGGCTTCGCCGAGTTGCCGGAACATCTGCGGCGTCCAGCCGTTGCGCTTGGCCGGCCGGTTGATGCCGATGAGCAGCACATGGCCTTCCACTTGCGTTTCAATGCAGCCCTCTGGTGGCAGCGGATCGGTGGTGGTGAGGTTCAGTGACATGGTAGGTTGTCTCCGTGATGTTGCGACGCTCGGCTGCGATCAGCGGACGCGTGGTGTTCGTCATGCAGAGTGTCGCAGCGATTGCGTGGGCTGGAAACCGGCGCGTCGTCACGCTCGCGACTGACTCCCAGGCGACTGCGCCAGTCGCTTCTTGCCGCCTATGCTGGCCTGCTATCGCCACCGTCAGGTCTTCCCTTGCCCGCGCCGCCGTGCCGGAAGACCTGAAGAAAAGCACTGCATCGCCAATCCAAGCACATGCCCATGAACACTTCCACATCTGCTGTCACCGCATTTCCTGATTTTCCTGCCGCAGCCTTGTGCGGGCCATTGCGTCAGCCGCGCCAGATGCTGGCGGACCAGACCTACGACGGCCACCTGTCCATTCACGATGACAAGACGGCAGGCGACCTGGGCCTGAAAGCCGGCCCCATCGAAGGCCCGACCCACTTCAGCCAGTTCGACCCGCTCATGGTGCAATTGTTCGGCAATGAATGGTTCCAGACCGGTTGCATCAGCGCGCACTATCAAAACATGGTGGTCGAAGGTGAAGAAGTGCGAGCCTTCGTGCAGCCACCCAAGGGCAGCGAGCGCATCGTGCACATCTGGGCCGAGAAGCGTGACGGCACGCCGGTGCTCAAGGGCACCGCCTCGGTGGGCAGCGACGCATGTGACGATCAGCACGAAATTCCACAACGCATTGCCAAGCTGCGGCCGAACAAAGGCCTGGTCATCAACCGCGATTTGACGGTGGGCCAGAAAGGGGCCGAAGCCGAGACCATCACCATGGGCTTTGATCAGCACATGGGCGACTACTATCCGTTCACGCTGTCACAAAAACTCAAGGCCATCACCGAGCCATCGCCCTGGTACACCCCCGAAGGCGCTGCCAGCAGCCCCTGGGGCAAAGCCATCATTCCGATGGAGATGATCAGCGTGCTGCTGGGCAGCACCATCAAGCGCGCGGGCTTCAGTGGTCGCGGCCCGGCCGTGGGCCTGTTTGCCGGTCAGCAGATTCGCCTGGTCAACGGGCCGCTGTTCGTTGGTCAGGCTTACGAACTGGAGCGCGAGATCATCGCCTTGAGCGAGAGCGCACGCACAGAGTCGTGCTGGGTGCGCACCCGCGTGATCCATGGCGACACCAAGGCGTTGGCGGCAGAGATGATTCTCAACAGCGCCACGCTCAAACATTCCTACGCGGCTTACGAACAAGAAGCCCGCGAACTCGGCCTGATCTGACGGTTATTCCTTTGGCCAGGCCGACCCCCCAACAAGATTCGAGGAGAACCCCTTCATGAAGACCCGCATCACCGAACTGCTCGGCATCGAGCACCCCATCATCCAGGGCGGCATGCACCACGTCGGCCTGGCCGAACTCGCTTCGGCGGTTTCCAACGCCGGCGGCCTGGGCATCATCACCGGCCTCACCCAGCCCTCACCCGAGAAGCTGGCGGCCGAGATCGCGCGCTGCCGCGAGATGACGGACAAGCCTTTCGGCGTGAACCTGACCTTCCTGCCATCAGTCACACCACCGGACTACCCCGGCTACGTCAAAGCCATCATCGAAGGCGGCGTGAAAGTGGTGGAGACGGCGGGCAACAACCCGCAGAAGTACCTGCCTGCGCTCAAGGAGGCGGGCGTGAAGGTGATCCACAAATGCACCTCGGTGCGCCACGCACTCAAGGCCGAAGCGATAGGCTGCGATGCGGTGAGCGTCGACGGTTTCGAATGTGGTGGTCACCCCGGTGAAGACGATGTGCCCAACTTCATTTTGCTGCCGCGTGCAGCCGAAGAACTCAAGATCCCGTTCGTGGCCTCGGGCGGCATGGCCGATGGCCGCTCGCTCGTGGCCGCCATGGCACTTGGCGCAGAAGGCATGAACATGGGCACGCGTTTCATCGCGACGAAAGAGGCGCCGGTGCATGAGAACGTGAAAGCCGCCATCGTGGCCGCCAGCGAGCTCGACACCCGCCTGGTGATGCGCCCGCTGCGCAACACCGAGCGTGTGCTCACCAACGCAGCGGTCGAGCGCCTGCTGGCCAAGGAAAAGGAACTGGGCGCCAGCATCAGGTTCGAGGACATCCTGCCCGAAGTGGCTGGTGTCTACCCGAAGATCATGCAGACCGGCGCCATGGACGCAGGGGCCTGGTCATGTGGCATGGTGGCCGGCCTGATCAAGGATGTGCCCACCGTGCAGGAGTTGATGACCCGCATCATGGGCGAAGCCAACGATATCATCAAGCAACGGCTGAAGGCACTGGCCAGCAACTGAGTCTGGCAAGCGCCAAGCGGTGCACCAGGCATCAATGCGCCTGCTTCAGCGCTCGCCGGTACTGAATGGCTTCGGCCACATGCTCGGCGCTCACCTGTGTGCAGCCAGCCAGATCTGCGATGGTGCGTGCGACGCGCAGGCTGCGGTGGGTGCTGCGGGCACTCCAGCCCATCCGGGTGGCCGCCTTGTTCAGAAATGCGATGGCACTGTCATCGATGGCGGCGGCCTGGTCAAGCTCACGCCCGCTGAGTGACTGGTTGGGTTTGCCCTGTCGTGCGTCGGCGCGTTCGCGTGCGGCGAGGACGCGGCTTCTGACATCGTCACTGCTCTCGCTCGCCGGGGCCTCGCGCTCGAGCAACTCCTCGGGTGGTAGGGCGGGCACTTCGACATGCAGATCGATGCGATCCAGCAGCGGTCCGCTGAGCTTGCCCTGATAGCGGGCCACCTGCTCGGGCGAGCAGCGGCAGGCCCGTCGCGGATGGCCGAGATAGCCGCAAGGGCAGGGATTCATGGCGGCAATCAGCTGGAACTTTGCCGGAAACTCGCTTTGAAAGGCAGCACGTGATATGCGGATCTGTCCCGTCTCCAGTGGCTCGCGCAAGGCTTCGAGGGCGACACGGGGAAACTCCGGCATTTCGTCCAGAAACAGCACGCCGTGATGGGCCAGGGAGATCTCGCCGGGCCGGGGAGGAGAGCCGCCACCCACCAGCGCCACTGCCGAGGCACTGTGGTGCGGCGCAGATGTGGGGCGTTGTCCCCAGCACTCCAGGTCAAAGCGACCCGCCAGAGACGCCACGGCTGCACTCTCCAGGGCTTCGGTAGTGTCCATGGGCGGCAGCAGGCCGGCAAACCGGTGAGCCAGCATGGACTTGCCCGAACCGGGCGGGCCGACCATCAGCAGGCTGTGGCCGCCAGCCGCGGCCACTTCCAGGGCGCGACGAGCGGCGGCCTGACCTTTGACGTCGGCCAGATCGGGGTAGCGAGTCTGGTTGCCGAGGTTGGACGGGGTGCTCAACCGTCCCCAGCCGTCCGCTGACGCCGAGACTTGCGGTTGGTCATCGCAGGGACCGTCCGTGGCGTCTTGTGGTGTATGCAGAAATGGCGCCACGGCGTCGAGCAGGTGGCGTGCCCGGTAAATATGGGCGTCCGGGACCAGCGCGGCTTCTGCTGCGCTCTCGGGCGGCAAGACCAGCCGAACCGGGCTGCCAGGCTCGCACGCGTTGTCAGCGTTGTCCTTGGTGCGATCGGCCGTGTGCTGAAGCTGTTGTTGGTGCAGTGCCAGACTCATGGCGAGGGCGCCGCGAATGGGGCGTAGCTCACCACTGAGTGAGAGTTCGCCAGCAAACTCCCAGCCTTCCAGTTTGGCGGCAGCAATCTGGTCGCTGGCGGCCAGAATGCCCAGTGCGATGGGCAGGTCGAAGCGGCCAGAGTCCTTGGGCAGGTCGGCCGGTGCCAGGTTGACCGTGATGCGTTTGTTGCTGGGAAAGCTCAGGCCAGCGTTGGCGATGGCTGAACGCACCCGCTCACGGGCTTCCTTGACCTCGGTGTCTGCCAGACCCACCAGCGTGAAGCTGGGCAGACCATTGGCCAGGTGGACCTCCACCCGGACGGGGCGTGCTTGCAGGCCCTGCAAGGCGCGGCTGCGCACAAGCGCCAGGCTCATGGTGACTTCTCCCTGTTTTGGTGCGCGCGGCACCGATTTGTTCTGATGCACCGTTCTGTGCGCTTGCACGAACTTGGTGCGATTCATCGGTTTGACGAGTTCGGATGATGCGAATACCGATGCCCGATGCTGGCATGCGTCAGCCGATCAGGCCTCCTCAAAACACGGCATGTCGGCATGTTTCCTCGCCAAATTTGAGGATGTTGCTATCAAAAAGGGTTGTGGCACGGTCCGTGCTAAAGGGTGTAAGCGATTGATTCGACGCGTGGCTCATCCTCCGCGCAGAAGTTGTCATCCAAAGTGGTGAAGGCTCCCGGGCCGACACCAAGCGTTCAAGAACCGCCGCTGACCCTGAGGTCAGACGAGCTTCCCTTCCACAAGAGGAAACACAGCATGAAACTGGTATCCGCCATCATCAAGCCGTTCAAGCTGGACGAGGTGCGTGAAGCACTGTCCACCATGGGCGTGCAAGGTATCACGGTGACCGAAGTCAAAGGCTTTGGTCGTCAGAAAGGCCACACCGAGCTCTACCGGGGCGCCGAGTACGTGGTCGACTTTCTCCCCAAGGTCAAGATCGAGGCCGCCGTCTCCGACGAGCTGGTCGAGCGCGTGATCGAAGCCATTGAAGGCGCTGCCCGCACCGGCAAGATCGGCGACGGCAAGATCTTCGTTGCCGATCTTGAGCAAGTGGTCCGCATCCGCACCGGTGAAACCGGCAAGGAAGCCCTCTGACCCTTTGTCACCAACGACGAGAAAGATCACGAACATGAAAAAGTTTCTAGCTACCCTCTTTCTGGGCCTGGGGCTGTCACTCGGTGGCCTGAACGCCTATGCTCAAGCCACGGAAGAAGCCGCACCAGCGGCAACGACCGAAGTGGCCGTTGAAGTTGCTGCAGAAGCACCTGCAGCTGCCGAAGAAGCCGCACCGGCGCCGACGGTGGACAAGGGCGATACCGCCTGGATGATGGTCTGTACCATCCTGGTTATCCTGATGGTGGTGCCGGGTCTGGCCCTGTTCTATGGCGGTCTGGTCCGCAGCAAGAACATGCTCTCTGTCCTGATGCAGGTGCTGATGGTGTTCTCCCTGATCACCGTGCTGTGGGCCGTCTATGGCTACAGCCTGGCGTTCGGCGGCGAAGGCCTGATCATTGCCGGTCTGGACAAGTTGTTCCTGATGGGTGTGACACCTGAATCACTGGCCGACACCTTCACTGACGGTGTGAAGATCCCCGAGTTTGTCTTCATCGCGTTCCAGGCCACTTTTGCCGGCATCACCTGTGCCCTGATCGTTGGCTCCTTCGCCGAGCGGATCAAGTTCAGCGCCGTCCTGCTGTTCAGTGCACTGTGGTTCACCTTCAGCTACCTGCCTGTTGCGCACATGGTGTGGGGCGCCGGTGGCTACCTGCTCGACAAGGGCGCACTCGACTTCGCTGGCGGTACGGTTGTGCACATCAACGCAGCGATGGCTGGTCTGGTCGGTGCCTACCTGCTGGGCAAGCGCATTGGCTATGGCCGCGAATCCATGGCACCTCACAGCCTGACGCTGACCATGGTCGGTGCATCCCTGCTGTGGGTGGGCTGGTTCGGCTTCAACGCCGGCTCCAACCTGGAAGCCAACACCTTCGTGGGTCTGCCATTCATCAACACGCTGCTCGCCACTGCGGCCGCTGTGCTGGCCTGGTCTGTGGGTGAAGCGCTCTTCAAGGGCAAGGCTTCGATGCTCGGCGGTGCTTCCGGTGCCGTTGCAGGTCTGGTGGCCATTACCCCTGCCTGCGGCTCCGTTGGCCCCATGGGTGCCATCATCATCGGCCTGATCGCTGGTTTCCTCTGCCTGTGGGGCGTGACCGGCCTGAAGAAGATGCTCGGTGCCGACGATTCGCTTGACGTCTTCGGCGTGCACGGCATCGGCGGTATCGTCGGTGCGCTGCTGGTGGGCGTCTTTGGTGCCCCTGGTCTGGGCGGCACTGGCGGCGAAGACTTCTCTATCGGCTCGCAGCTGGTGATTCAGGCTGAAGGCGTGCTGATCACCATGGTGTGGTCCAGCGTCGTGGCCTTCATCTGCTACAAGATTGTGGATGTGGTCATCGGCTTGCGCGTCTCGGAAGAAGCCGAGCGTGAAGGTCTGGACATCACGTCTCACGGCGAGGCAGCGTACAACCGCTGATCTCTGCCGGGCAGGATGAACCAGGTGTCCCGGACGCCCGGTTCATCCGCCAAAGATTTCGTTTGAAAGACTCCTTTGGATGTTCCCCGCGTCGCCGCAAGGCACGCGGGGTTTTTTGTTGGGCGGTCCTCTGTACGCAGGCGGAGCCGAGGGGCGGGGTATCTGGAAGGCTTCCGCGTGCCCAGGCATGGCGTCCCACAAATTGACTCAATCCGTTTGACTCATTCGGTTGGGATGGCAGGGCGGGGCACCGCCTTCTAGCATTTGTCCCGTTCAAGGAGATTTGCACCATGCCCAGACCCGTTTCCCGGCCCAGTCGATGGCCAGCCACGCTTCGAATCCGCGCTATTCTGTGGATGGCCATGTCCGCCTATGCCATTCACCAGATGCCGGCGCATGCGGGCAACCCTGACAGTCAGGGCCACCAGCGCGGCGAAGCAGTCGCTTCCAGGAAAGTGGAGTCAAAGAAGTCCGAGGGCAAACCACGGGTGGGCAGTGTCCGGTTCATTCGCAGCAGCTCAGAGGAGACCAAGGCGCAGCGCACCAAGCGCCTCAAGCGCGAATGCAAGGGGCGTCCCAACGCGGGTGCATGCCTGGGAATGACGGATTGACAGACCGACAGGCAGTCGCCGGATAGCGTCCCGAATGGGGCAAAAAGTACCCGCATGTGGCTGCCTTCACAGGCAGGCACGCAAAAAATTCAATCACCTCAAGGGGTCTGGCCGCTAACATGGCGTCCATGCAACCTTCGGCCCCCCAAGACGCTTCTTCTTTCAGCGCATCCCCGGACGAACTGATCGAAACGGTTCGCTCTGCCGCGACGGCGCGACAGCGCCGCCGCATTGCAGGCGCCGGTACCAAGGCGTTTCTCTTCCCTTCGCAAGCCGACGACCGGCCGGTGCTCGATGCCCGTGCCTGGTCCGGTATTGTCAGCCACGAACCCACTGAGCTGGTGGTGACGGTGAAGGCGGGAACGCCTTTGCACGAGCTGGACGCGGCTTTGTCTGCGCATCAGCAATATCTGCCGTTCGACCCACCCCGGTATGCCGAGGGAGGCACTGTGGGGGGGGGCGTCGCTGCCGGCCTGGCCGGGCCAGCCAGGGCGAGTGTGGGCGGTGCGCGCGACTATGTGCTGGGTGCACAGTTCATCGACGGGCGTGGCCAGTGGATGACGTTTGGGGGCCAGGTCATGAAAAACGTGGCCGGATACGACGTCAGCCGGGCGCTGGTCGGCTCGCGCGGGCAGCTCGGCCTGATCACCGACATTTCCCTCAAGGTGCTGCCACTGCCGCCTGCCGAAACCACTCTGGTGTTTGAACTCGATCAGGCCAGGGCGCTGCAGCAGCTGCATGTCTGGGGCGGTCAGCCCTTGCCCATCAATGCCAGTCGCTGGGAGGGCGGCGAAGTGCCGCGCCTGCATGTGCGGCTTCGGGGGGCGGTCGCAGCCGTGGAGGCGGCCACCCAGCGCATGTGCGGTGACGCAGCCGGCCAGGTCGTGGCGAACGAAGCGGCTCAGCGTGACTGGGCTCAGTGTCGCGATCACCAGCTGGCATTTTTCCGGACTGCAGGCCCCGAGATGAGCCTGTGGCGCCTGTCGGTGCCCCAAACCGCTGCCGCCATGGATCTGCCTTACGCCCAGCTGATCGAGTGGCAGGGTGCGCAGCGCTGGTTGTGGGCGCCTGCTGCGTCATCGGAGGCGATCCGGTCGGCGACCCACGCGGTGCGTGGTCATGCGCAGCTGTTTCGTGCCGGTGTCGGTGGTGACCAGGGCGTGCCGCGCGAAGACGCTGTGCCACCCGCAGTGGCTGCCATCACGCGCCGACTGCGTGAGGCCTTTGATCCCCATGGCATCTTCGCCCCCATGCAAGACTGAATACCGAGCCGGCCACACCGTTCATGCAAACCCATCTCGCCCCCGAATTCGACAACACCGCGCTCGGCCAGGAAGCTGAATCCATTCTGCGCAAGTGCGTGCATTGCGGCTTTTGCACCGCCACTTGCCCCACCTATCAGCTGCTGGGAGACGAACTGGATGGGCCGCGTGGCCGCATCTACCTCATCAAGCAGGTACTGGAGGGGCAGACGCCGACCCGCAAAACCCAGGAGCACCTTGACCGCTGCCTGACCTGCCGCAATTGCGAGAGCACTTGCCCCAGCGGCGTGCAGTACGGTCATCTGGTGGACATTGGTCGACATGTGGTCGAGTCCAAGGTGGAGCGCCCTGCTCGCGAGAAGGTGGTGCGATGGTTGCTCAAGGAAGGTCTGACTTCCCCGGCCTTTGGCCCTGCCATGAAAATGGGGCAGCTCGTGCGCGGCCTCATGCCCGAAACACTCAAGGCCAAGGTGCCCGCGCCGCAAAAAGCTGGTGCCTGGCCCACGCGCAAGCATGACCGCAAAGTGCTCATGCTCGCTGGCTGTGTTCAGCCGGCCATGATGCCCAACATCAACACGGCGACGGCGCGCGTGCTTGATGCGGCAGGCATTGAGACCATGGTGGCCAGCGAAGCCGGTTGTTGTGGCGCCGTGAAGTACCACCTCAACGACCAGTCCGGCGGACTCGCCCACATGCGGCGAAACATCGACGCCTGGTGGCCGCACATCGCCTCAGGCGCGGTCGAGGCCATCGTGATGAATGCCTCCGGCTGCGGTGTCACGGTCAAGGAGTACGGCCATGTATTGCGCGACGACCCGGTCTATGCGGACAAGGCAGCACGCGTCAGTGAGCTGACCAGGGACCTGAGCGAACTCTTGCCCGCGCTGGTGCCGGCCTTGCGCGAGAAGCTGCGTACCGCACCCGACAGCGCCAGGGTGGTGGCATTTCACCCACCCTGTACGCTGCAGCACGGACAGCAGCTCAAAGGCGGGGTGGAAAAGCATCTGGGAGCGCTGGGCTTCACCGTCATGGTGCCCGCCAACGAATCCCATCTGTGTTGTGGCTCGGCAGGCACCTACTCGGTGCTCAACCCCGAGCTGGCCTATCAGCTGCGCGACCGCAAGCTTGGTCATCTCAAGGCCCTCAAGCCAGAGGTGATCACCAGCGCCAACATCGGCTGCATCACGCACCTGCAAAGCGGCACCGATGTGCCAGTTCAGCACTGGATCGAGCTGCTCGACGCGGCGCTGAACTGAACCGGCTCTGGCAGGGCCTGGATGCCAGCTCTTGCGCCTGCACCACTCATGACAAGCTACTGACACGACGCTGTCAGTAGGGGGCGCTCACACTTCAAAACGTGTTCAGTCAACCACTGTTTTGAAGGAGAGAGAAATGACACACGCCATCAACTGGTTCGAGATTCCCGTGACCGACATGGACCGCGCCCAGCGCTTCTACGAAACCCTGACCGGCACCCGGCTCAAGCGTGAGCCGTTTGGCGGACCGGGCAACGAAATGTGCGTCTTTGACCGCGACGGCGCCGACGCCATCAAAGGCGCGCTGTTCAAGGCGCCCATGATGCAGCCATCCGAGGCGGGCTCGGTGGTATACCTCAATGCGGCGCCAGCCATCGACGCCTGGATTGGCCGGGTTGATGCGGCGGGCGGCAAGGTATTGATTCCCAAGGTGACTTTGCCCGACGGCATGGGCTACTTCGCCCATATCCAGGACAGTGAAGGCAATCGCGTCGGTCTTCACGCACTGGCCTGAATCGGGTCTGATCAAGGGCTGGCGGGGGGTGAAAACCCCCTCGTGGGCCATCAAAGGAGGATGACAGATGACAGAGAAGAACCATGATTTCCTTCGCCTCGCTTGCCGCTGTGGTCAGGTGCAAGGCCGCATCGCGGCTAGCCAGTCCGGTCAGGCTCGACGGGCTCTTCAGACGCATCTGGTTTGCTACTGTGGCGACTGCCAGACCTTTGCCGGATGGCTGGGCGCGAGTGGGCATGCGCTGGACCGGAACGCCGGCACCGATCTCGTGCAAATGACGCCCGACCGGCTGAGCTTCGACCAGGGAGTCGAGCAGCTTGCCTGCCTGCAGCTGCGGCCCAAAGGCCTGTTGCGATGGTATGCGCGCTGCTGTCGCACCCCGCTGTGCAATACCATGGCCAGGCCGTTCACCTCTTTTGTGGGGGTGCTGACGACCAATGTACAGGGCATGGACGCGCAAGAGGCGTTTGGCCCCGTGCAGGCGCGGGCGTTCACCGATAGCGCACATGGCCCCAACTCGCCAAAGCGCAACAGCGGTTTGCCCCGCGTCATGTTCAACGTGTTGCGCATGATCCTGGGCAGCCGGCTCAATGGTCGCTACCGAATCACACCGTTCTTCTCCCCCGATGGCGCTCCCGTGGCCAAGCCGCATCTGTTGACGCCGCAGGCGCTGTTGTCAGCCCGTGAGAAGGCCGGCATTGCGTAAGATGCGGTCCATGGCAAATACAGATTCAGCGACCACGCGGCCCCGTTTCAGTGACGAAGAGCGGGCGCGCATGCTGGCACTCAAGGGCGTCGGGCCGACCGTGATCCAGCGACTGGAAGAAATCGGATTCTCGAGCTTGGCGGAGCTGGCCGAGGTGGAGCCAACGGATGTGAACCGGCAGGTGGCCAGCATGCTGGGGGCCACTTGCTGGGCCAACAGCCCGCTGGCCAGGCAAGCCATTGCCGATGTGGTGACGCTGGCGAAGACGTCGTCGATCCGGTAGATTCTCATGCGCCGCGCTGACCGACTCTTCAAGATCGTCCAGCTCATTCGAGGGCGCCGTCTGACCAAGGCGCAGTGGCTGGCCGACCGGCTTGAAGTGTCGGTGCGAACCGTCTACCGCGATGTGGCAGACCTGCAGATGCAAGGTGTGCCCATCGAAGGCGAAGCGGGCGTGGGCTATCGCCTGGGCGCGGGCTACGACTTGCCACCGCTCATGTTCAGCACAGAGGAAGCCAAGGCACTGGCAGCGGCCATGCGCATGGCCTTGCCCTGGCTGGATCCCGGGTTGGCACTCGCCGCCGAAGACGCCATGTCACGGGTGATGTCGGTACTGCCTTCGGACGCGAAGACGGCCGTGGAGGCCATGGCCTTGTGGAGCTATTCATTCGACCGCTACACGCCCGAAATGGGCCGGCACCTGCAACAGCTCAGAGAAGCGGCCGAGCAGTGCAGGGCCGTGAAGATGCACTACGGCGATGCCAACGACAAAGTCACCACGCGCGTCATCCGGCCGCTGGGCTGTTTTTTCTGGGGCAAGGTCTGGACGCTGACCGCCTGGTGCGAACACCGGGCAGCGTTCCGGACCTTTCGCATTGACCGGGTCAGGAAGCTGAGCCTGCTCGAGCGCCGCTTTCCCCACGAGCCGGGCAAAACGCTCAAGGACTTTCTGGCCCAGCTACAGCCACCGAAGGAAGTGCTGGAGAAACTCAACTACCGGGGCTTGACCGGCAAGTACTGACCTTTGTCGCCAAACTTGCGGCCGTTGCGCTCGACGTTGGCACACAGGCTGTCGCCGCAGATGACCACGTCCGAGCGGTTGTAGGCCTCCAGCAATCTGGCGCTGATTTGATTGTTCCGGATGTCTTGCCGATACTGCCAGGACAACCACCCACCGCCGGCCAGTAGCACGCCCAGGGTGCCCAGCAGCAGTGCGCTGAGTTTCCAGGCGATACCGTGGTGGATGCGTTGCAGCGATTGCAGTTGCGCCGTGATGGTATCGGCCGACTGTTGCACCTGAACGCCTGCCGCCTGAAGCCGTTGCTCATACTGTTCCACTGGTGCATCCACGCCTGCCTCCACCTTTGCCGCCACGGCTTCGGGCAGACGCTGCAGCTGCTGCGTGGCCGCATGACTGACCAGGCCGGGAACCTGCTGGGTGAGCTGTTGCAAGGCTTGCGCTGCTTCAGCCTGCTTCTGCTCAAGAGCCTGGCTGCGGCGCTGAAGCTGCTCCATCAGGGCGGCCGTCTTGCTGACGAGGGCGGAGAGGTCTTTCTCTTGCATGGGCGCGTTGGCAGGAGGACGCGCGCCATTCGAATCCTGGTTCGAGCAGGCGATCTCCCCCTTGGCTGATGTTGATGTCCGGGTTCAATATATCAGCTTGACCCGTCGGTCAGATGACGCTGCCCCTCGACGCTCAAAGCGTCGTCAACGCATCGCGCAGTTCGACCAGCTCGCGGCGCACGGCCAGGCGCAGGGCGCCAGCATGGTTGTGATCGCTGGAGACGGCCAGCACCAGATGGGTGGAGGGCATGCGGGTCTGGTACCAGACCTGGGTGTCGTTCCACACCATGAGCTCGGTCGGCGCATTCTCCCCAATGGTCGACAAGGAGGCCTTGGAGTCCAGGGCCAGACTGGCGGCGCACGCGGCGACGGCATCACCTTGCAGGCGGCCATGGGTGGCCAGCACCAGGCCATCTGCAGTGGCCAGCACCGCGCCCTCGAAGCCCGGGCTCTCGGCCATGCGTTTCAACGCGGCTTCGATGCGTTGCAAAGGATCAGGAGTGGTTGCGCTCATGGTCTTCTCGTCTCAGGCCTGCTCCGCAGCAGCGCTCGGCAGGTGTTGCCGGGGACGCAGTGCTTCCAGGCAACGTGCAATCATGACCCAGCCGGTATCCTGGGCCTTGAGCGGCCCCACGCTGGCCAGCCAGAACGGCCGCTCGCCCAGATACAGGGCCACCCGATAAATCGTATCGCGAATGTCCTGCAACGCATGGCCGCTGGCCAGGCGCTGTGACAGCTCGGGATCAGCATTCGCACTGGCCACGCACAGCCCGTCGGGGTCGGCCACAACAATCGCGTTGTCTGCATGCCGCGAGGACATGGCCTTGATGTGCTGGTCCAGTGTGTTCCAGATGCGCTCTTCCGTCTCGATGTCTTCGGCGCGAGCGTCCACCTGGATGCTGCCGTCCCGATTCAAGGCAAACAAGGCCTTGCCCACGCTGGCGCGAGCCAGGCCGGTCGCTTGTGCCAATGCGTCGGGGTCAACGCGTTGCTGACTGGGGCCGAGCAGAATGTACTGAAAGACTTGCCGCTCATTGGCATGGAGCTGTTCAGCCGCCTGTACGCCGGCCACCCAGCGGATCACCCCCTCTGGCAGCGGTCGCAGATAGCGCTCCGATACCTGAGAGGCTTTGGCGTCTGGCGGTGTTTCTGAGGCCATGTGAAATCGCGGCTCTGGTCAGCTGGTCACGTTCAGGGCACCCGAGCATGCGGCGCAACTGACTTTGCCCAGCCGCATGTGGTAGCGAACCACTGTACCCGCATCGATCTCTGCACCGCAATGGTCGCAAACCGTGGCCTCGTCAAGCCTGACGGTGTCGTAGCGCTCGGTGTCCACCACCTGATCGCCAATGCGTCTGGGCCAGGGTGAGTATTTCACGATGTCCGGCCTGAAGTGTTCTTCGAAGGCCGACCACCGTTCAATCAGGTCGTCACTCAGGCCGTGCTCTCGCTGAGCGTCAAGCATGAGCTTCTGCCGGTGATCGAAAATGCTGTCGGGGATCACCATCCAGTGGTGCGAATTGCGCGGGCGCTCGCCCAGATAAACCGCTTCGCCGGTCATGCTCTGCATCAGGAAAGCATACTGCTTGCCAATGACGCGGTCCATGGTCACGCGCTCGAAATAGGGCTGCAGCAGCGGGTCTGCGTAGACCTTGCGGTAGAAGGTCTCCAGCACGGCTCGCACGCGCTTGCCGTCGTCCAGTGCCGCCCATAGCGATGGATCGGGCGCGAGGCCTGGCATTTCACTGGCGGGCTCGGAGGGAAACGGGCCTCGCAGTTCGAACTCGGCGCCAAAAGCTGCGTCCGGGTCGGACATCCATGGCGGGCGGGGGCGACCCTGCAGCATCAGCCGCGCCTGGATCCAGCCTTCGCGCTCGTGATGGCCGAGCAGAACCATCTCCGGTTCGCTCTCGCGTGACTCGCCGACGAGGCGAGCCGGTTGACCTGCATGAAAGTCCAGTTCCGTGCAGGCTTCAAAATTCAGTATGGGGTTGCCGTCTTCCTGCTCGTCAACTTGCATCAGCATGCAGGTGGTGACCATGTCTTCGAGCGATCGGGGTGTCAGCACCATGTCGCTCACAGGCTTGCACTGACACGCCAGCAGATAGCCTGCATCACGCAGACGTTGGGGCAGTTTGGCGGCCGCTGCATCCGGGACTTCGCCCTCAATGCTGCGCATCATGCAGCGGCGGCACACGCCACTCTTGCAGGAGAAAGCGATGTCAAACCCGGCGCGCAGAAAAGCGTCCAGCACGGTTTCGCCGTCTCGGCTTTCCACGCTGTGGCCCTGGTAGTGAAGATGGCTCATCTTGGCAGTCGCACTCAGGCAGTCTCGTCCAGCAGCTTGGCCAGTTCCACCGCCACCTTGCGCGTCTCGAGAATCATGCGGCCGAGGTTGGCCTTGGGGTCGGCTGCCACGGCCAACACCGCGTGGTCGCCTGCCTGGGTCAGCAGCATGGGGCCTTTGGACCCGTCCAGGATGACCTGGCGCAAGCGTCCCCGGTCGACCTCTTTGCCAGCCCTGTCGGCCAGGGCCAGCAAAGAGGCGCACATGGCACCGAAGCGATCCTTGTCCGACGACGCGTCCAGCAGGGAAGCCATGGTGATCCCGTCCCGTGAAACCACCGCTGAGGCTTCCACCTCTGCCAGGGCCGTGTGCAGGCCGCGCAGCAAAGCGCGCATCTTGCTGGCCCTGGGGTCGTTGTTCTGGGGGGCGGACATGGCTGGGTTCCCTTTTGTGTTTTCGTCGGTGACAGTATCGCGCGCTATCGGGTCAGAGGGCCGCTTCGACTTCAGGCATGGCCAAGCGAGCCTTGGTCAGCACCATGCCCAGGTTGGCGCCCTTGCGGCAGACGAAGCACACCACCTGTTGCTGGCGCTTGCCGCGCAGGAAGACGTGAATCAGGTTGTCGCTGTTGACGATGATCTCCTGGAAGTAGTGGTGGTCTTCGCCGTCGGGCAGGCCACGCGACTTCTTGAACACCTTCTCGATGGCCACCACGTTCGGGCCCTGAAACAGGTCGGCGGTGGCAGCGGCCAGCATGTCGAACACTTCGCTGGGATGTGAGTCGACTGTCTTGATGGACAGCACCATGCCGGAAGCCAGATCCACAAAACCTGCTGCCACGCAGTCAGGGATGGAGGTCATGGAACGCTGGAGGGTGTCGTCGAGTTTGCTCATGGTTGTTTTCCTTTGTGTGACGTGCAGGGTGGGTTGGAAAAGTGAATGAAAGAAGAGAGAGGTTGGACCATTGACCCAAGGTCACAGGGGGGGTGTTGCGGCAAGCCGCGAAAGTCGTGCCCGGTTCAGGCGCTCGGCAAACACGGCGAGAAAGCCCACCTGCTCTTGCGACTGAATCATCAGATGGTTGAGTCGGCGGATCTTCTCGATGCTCTCTACCGCATTGCGCTCTCCATCGCCTCGCCAGAGCCAGTAGCAGGCGAGCAATGTGCCGGTCCGGCCCAGACCAGCGCGGCAATGCAGTGCCACCACTTCGCCTTTGGCCAGCCAGGCATCGATATCGCTGCACAGTTTGGCGGCTTCGACCACGGTGGGGGCATGCATGTCCTGAATCACCAGGTTGGTACAGGCGATGCCGAACGATCTGGCGGCACCTGCATCGAAGTCCTGCTCGGTCAGGTTGACCAGACGAGTGACACCGACATGGCGCAAATCGTCGAGGTCTTCGTGGGTCTGACGCATGATGCCCGGCCAGGGTGTGCCCGCGAGCTGGCCCGGCAGCAACCAGACAAATCCTCTTGGACCGCAGGCAGCGCTCCTGACCATGGACGGGCCACCGATATCGAGCGGCGGCAGCCGGTCAAACGCCGATGACGGCTCCATCGCGGATGTGGGGTGACCGCCTTCAGATGGCTGTTGTGCCCCGGTGTCGGCGAAGCTGGTCAGGACGGCCGACTCAAGCATGCGATCCACAGCTTGCACCACGGGCAGGTCGGGCACGGAGACTTGCTCTGCGGCTGCACTGTCTGCTTCTACGGGGTATTCGGGACAGGAGCCGGTGCGCAGAAACTGTCTGGCCGCTTCTGAGGCAGGGCGCTGGAAAAAGTCGTCTGCTGCCGCTGATTCCTGCACCTGGCCACTGGCGATCAGCACCACATGGTTGGCGACAGCGCGTGCTTGCCCCTGGTGATGCAGCACCACCAGGATTGCCTGGTGGCGCGCCACCACCTGAATGAGTTCAATCAGCGGGGCTGCATCGGCGTCCGACATGCCGGTGGTGGGTTCATCCACCATCAGCAGGGCAGGCTTGCCCAGCAGTTCGCGAACAATCGCGACGGCGCGCTGCTGAGACAGGCTCAGGTCGATGACCGGTGTGCTGAGCTTGTCGTTGATCCACTGCTGTCCGAGTTCGTCCGTCAACGCCCGGATGCGCTCAACCTGTTGCGCCACAGTGAACCTGGAACGGTCGGGCATGCCGGCCTGCAGGTTGTCCAGCACGGTAGAGACGAGCAGCTGCGCTTTCTGCATCACCAGCGCCGGATGGTGGTCCGGGGTCAGCGCCTGGCCTGCGTACAAGGCCTCGCCCCAGCGTTGCATGCCGGGGTGGTTGTCATTGAAGCCTGCCAGCGTTCGCACCAGAGAGGACTTGCCAGTGCCCGATGGACCCAGCAGCACGGTGCAGCCTTCTGCCGGAATGTCCAGTGTCAGCGACCTGAGTACTGTGCGTTCATGAAAGCCAAGGCCAAACCCATGCAGGGAAAGCGATGATGGGGTGATTGGCCTGATCATGGATTGGGTTGAAATGGTCGCGCTGTAACGAGCTCGCTTCAGGCCTTGGCAGCGAAGCGGCTTTCCATTTCCAGCATGGCGGCAACGCCGATGACGAGCGCGCGCATGTCATCGGCCTGCCGTGCATCGACCTTGAAAATCGGCGGCACGCCGCGCACGAACGCCGGCATCCGGTCCGCCAGGTAGTCGCGATAGACCGAAGTGGACAAGTCAGGGATCAGGTCGGCATGTGTGACACCGATCGCCAGGGGGAATTTGCGGCCCTGACTGCGCTGGGCGACGTGATCGAGGTAGGCGGACAGGTCCTCGTATCGCGATTCGCGGCTGTGATCGATGAGGATCACCACCGCCTTGGCCTGCTCCAGCAGAATGTCCCACATGAAATCGAACCGGCTCTGTCCAGGCGCACCGATGAGGCGCACCTTGTCGCCGGAACCCAGGTCCAGGACGCCAGCGTCCATGGAGACAGTGGTGAACTCCTTGAGTTCTGCCGTGGCATCAGTGGCCGCCACTTCGGTATCCGCCGTAGCGATGTCCGACAAGGTGTTGACCGCCTGTGTCTTGCCTGCCCCGACCGGGCCCATGAACAGAATGCCCCATTCCACGGCTCAGGCCCTCCCACCGGTGAGCCTGCCCCACAAGCGCCCGATCAGGGACCTGGCCGGCTGCGCGGTTTCATGTGCATCGAAGCCGTCTGGCAACTCCATCAGGGGTTGCGGATTGGTGTTGGCGATCTCCGCCAGGGCGGCTGACGCCTTTTCCATTTCTTCCCGGGTGCGTGGAGCGCCGTCAGCGAGATGTCCGTGCAGATACAACAGCTCGATGATGTGGTTGACGCGTTCGCGCGGAATGTTCAGCAGCCGTGGAATCAGCGTTGCACCCGTCGGCCTAATCGCCAGCAGCGCGCATACCCGCGCCACATCCGGAACGAGTTCGGCCTGTATCTCCGGCAGCTCAGGCCATGAGTAAAGGCGAACCACGCTGTACTGCACCCCGAGCTGGGTGGTGGCGTTCACGGTGGTGGCGATGGATCTGGACATGGGGCGGGCGCCGCAGGCGCTGTTCTTCTAATGAATGGGCAAGTACTCAAATACTGGAGGGATTATGGAAATGGGTAACCCGAATAGGGGATGTTTTTGTGCCGTTGTTCGATCTTTCAACCGGATTGCGTGATGACTTGCACGATCCACGTGAGGCTTCTCCGACACGCTCCTGGCAGAAAAAGTAGCGAGGGCCGACATGAGAGACGCACCGAGGTGCGCCCTTGATGGAGTGGTACCCAGGCGAACCCTGGCTGCTTCGGCAGGCTTTACTCGTCAACACTGTCCAGCCGTTTCTTGAGTTCGGCGGCAATCTTGCGTGTCTCCAGAATCAGCCGCCCGAGGTTGGCGTTGGGGTCGGCCGCAACGGCCAGAACGGTGGCGTCGCTCGCCTGTGTCAGCAGCATCGGCCCCTTGGTTCCATCCAGAATCACCTGCCGCAAACGGCCGCGCTCCACTTCCTTGCCGGCGCGGTCTGCCAGCGCCAGCAAGGAGGCGCACATGGCACCAAAGCGGTCCTTGTCGGCCGCGTCCCCCAGAAGCGATGCAATGGTGATGCCGTCGCGGGTCACCACGGCAGACGCCTCTACCTCTGACAAAGTCGCATGCAGCATGCGAAGGCAGCTTCGCACTTTGCTGGCGCGTGGGTCTTTGTCGCTGCTGTCTGACATCGTTTCCTCCAGTGGGTGACGGCGGCCAGCCATCGCTGGCCATGGGTTCAGAAGAATGGGGGGTGAGCGTCCCTGAGGAGCCGGCCAGGCCGTGTTCTCTGGCCTTGGATGAACGCGCTGGCTACCTGTCTCACCATCGGTGTGAATCGGTGTTGATCGGGGTCGAAGCAGTCAAAGCGCAAAAGGCTTTCACTGCTTGCCGGTTGGGTGTGTCTGGGGGCGCTGGAGATCAGTGACGCACGTGGCGTTCGTGCATCTCGACCATGGCTGCCAGGCTGACCACCATGGCACGCACATCGTCGGCATCACGCGCATCCACGCCCATGACGGCCGGCACCCCGGAAACAAAGTCAGGCATGTGATCGCTCAGGTGGTCCTTGTAGATGCTCAGCGGAACGGTGTGGCGCATGTCCATGTGGGTGGCTCCGATGGCCAGAGGCAAATGGCGTCCCCGCAAGCGTTCGCCAATGTTGTCGAGGTAGTGGTCCAGATCGCTCAGCCGCGAGTCGCGCCGATGGTCGATGAGCAGCGCCACCGCCTTGGCCTGCTCCAGCAGGATGTCCCACATGAAGTCGAAACGGTCCTGACCGGGTGCGCCAATCAGGTGGATGCGATCGCCTTCGCCGAGGTCCAGCACACCGGCGTCCATGGACACGGTGGTGGTGTCCTTGATGATGGCAGTGCTGTCGGTCGCTGCGACGTCTGTGTCGACGACGGCAATCTCCGAGAGAGTCTGCACGGCTTGCGTCTTGCCGGCACCCACCGGACCCATGAAAAGTATGGACCAGTCCATGTCAGTGCCTCCGTGAAGCGCGCAAGCGGGACCAGAGGCGCGTCATGAGGCTGGCTTGCGCAGGTGGTGCCTCGTCGCTCGTGTTGTTTTGCAGGGGCAAGGTGTCCATGGCATCGATGGCCGCAGTGGCGCTGTCGCTTCCCCCGTCCTGCAAGTGGCCGTGCATGTGGAGCATCTCGACAATGTGGGCGACCCGCTGCCTGGGCATGTCGAGCAGTCGCGGAATCAGCTGCGTGCTGGTGGTCCGCACGGCCAGAAGCGCGCAGACACGTGCCACATCCGGAACGAGTTCGGGATCCAGTTTTGGCATGTCGGGCCATGAGTAGAGCCTGACAACGCTGTAATGAATGCCCAGCTGCGTCGTGGCGCTGTAATTGGCTTGAACGGTGGTTTGCACGGCGTACCTCGCGATCTGGCGGCGTGAAATCATCCACGCCAGGGACCAACAAGGTTTCAGAATAGCCCTACATATTTCACGCTCATGCTTTGAATTGCGCGTTTGCGCAACGGCAATTCGTCGGTTTAACGCTAGGGTTCTCGATAGCGGTTTTCAGTGCACTGATTCTGAGTCTTTGGTACTCATTAGTTCCGCTGCAAAAAGGCCACAGGGCACGCGCACATGGACATAGACCCGACTGCTCTTGTGGGCATGTGAATGGGCCGTCAGGCATGAACGGTACCGGCTCGCCGACGGGCGGAGCCGGGCCCGAGATGCGAATCAGCCGGCCAGCGCTGCTTCGATGTCTTTGGCCAGCTTGGCGGGTGCGTCGGTGGGTGCATAGCGCTTGATCACCTCACCGTCGCGGCCGATCAGGAACTTGGTGAAGTTCCATTTGATGGCCTTGCTGCCAAGAATGCCTGGGGCTTGCTCGGTCAGCCATTTGAACAAGGGGTGAGCCTCACCACCGTTGACATCGATCTTGCTCATCATGGGAAAGCTCACGCCGTAGTTGCGCTGGCAAAAGGCGCCGATCTCCTGATTGCTCCCCGGGTCCTGATGCCCGAACTGGTTGCATGGAAAACCCAGCACCACCAGTCCCCGGTCGCCATACTCTTTGTGCAGTTCTTCCAGCCCACCAAACTGGGGCGTGAAGCCACAGGCGCTTGCCGTGTTGACAATGAGCATGACCTGACCACGGTACTGGTCAAGCTTTACGGGATTACCCTCGATCGAGAGGGCTTCAAAGTCGTGAACGTGGCTCATCGATGGCTCCTGGTGGCGTGAATCGAAAAAAGTATCACGAAAAACGGCATTCAACCTGCGGGTATGGCGTAATCCATGACCTGCCGTGGGATACTTCGGCACATCGAATTGAACTAAAAAGAATTAGTCACTGAGGCCTGAGAGGATGGAGAACGCGTACTCACTCGCGCTGGTGGGCTTTTTGCCTGCAGAAGCCGCCACGCTGGAGTCTTTTTTTCGCTTGGCAGCGCGGCGTGCGCCTGCCTATGCGGTTCAGGACGAAGTGATGGACGCGCAAGCCCTGATCGTCAACGCTGACAATGCTGACGCCCTGCGTCTGGTGCGCGAGGCGGCCCTTCCTGCCAAAGTGCTGCTCGTCGGCTACAGCGATGGTGGCACCGGCTGGCCGCTACAGAACAAACCGGTCAAGCTGGTCGGTGTGCTCAACGCGCTGGACAAACTGATGGGTTTCTCGCGCGGCAGCGACAAGGCGGCAACGCCAGCGCCCAGGCCGGCGGCGTCCAAGCCTCCGGCATTCGCTCCGACGCAGCCGTTCACGCGCTCGCAGTTTCAGGCGCTCAACGACAGCATGCGGCCGGCCAACCCTGCGAAGGCGCCTCCGCCGGCCCTGAGCGCGCAACCCGGCGCAGACCGTGTGCCGCGTCGCGACTTTGCACTGACTGAACCGATGTCTGTCGATCAGCTGCCAGGCGGGCGGCATTTGCAAGCCGTGCAGCAAGACGACGAGCCATCGGACATGATGAGCATGTCAGGCTTGATGGGGCTGGACGATGCGCCTGCACTGCGCCCGCTGGATCGCAGCGGGCCCCCTTCAAGCGGGTTGGGGCGGCTCACCAGGCCACCCGTCAAGTCCGCCAGGCTCGCCGGTGTGCAGCGTGGTGATGTGCTGATCATCAGCGAGAACCTCGCCGAAGGCCGCGTGCTGCACCAGCGCCTTGGCCGATATGGCTTGCGCGCAGACTGGTCGCGCCAGGGATCGCAGGCGCTGGTCATGCTCAAGGCGCACCATTACCGTCTGGTGATTGTCGAGCGGGTCACGGGTCAGCCAGACGCTTTCTCGCTTTGTCGCACGGCCAAGGGGCGCAAGACGACGGCCGGAGATGCACCCGTGGTGTTTCTCATGTCGGGCAATGGCGGTGGCATGGACCGGATCAAGGCAGGCTTGGCCGGTTGTGATGCGTTCTTGCCCCGGGCGGTCGACGAAGCCGATTTTTATCGCGCACTCACCCGCAACAACGTACTGGAAGAAGAAGGCTTCGAGACCACAGGCGGCGTGCTCTGACGGCACTCCGGCAGTGCACGATCAGCGTCGGGCTCTCAGCCGTGCAGATCGTCGCGGCGCGCAATCTCCAGCAGGCGCTCGAGCTCGTGCGGGTGCTCGCGTTCATTGTGCTTGTGCCAGCGCATGATCCACCACATGAAGCCGGCCACCATCAGGCCGAAGATCGTGATGGCACCGTAAGCTGAAAGACCGGCACCGGTGGAGAAACTGTAGAGGCCGCCCAGGCCGAGAATGCAGGCCTGCTCGTTGAAGTTCTGTACCGCAATGGAGCGACCAGCACCCATCAGGTTGTGTCCGCGGTGCTGGAGCAAGGCGTTCATGGGGACCACCAGATAACCGCCAATGCCGCCGAGCACCACCAGGAACGGAGCGGCCATCCAGAGGTTGTCGATCACATTCATCAGCATGACCAGCACACCCATCGCAATGCCCAGTGGCATCACGCTGGTGGCCTGGTCCAGCCGCATGCGCACCGAAGCGACCACTGCGCCCACGGCAGTGCCAAGCGCGACCACACCGACCAGTGCCGAGGCCTTGGTGGTGTCGTAGCCCAGTGCCACGGCAGCCCAGGCGAGCACGATGTAGCGCAGGTTGCCCGAGACGCCCCAGAACAGGGTGGTGGTGGCCAGCGAAATCTGGCCCAGCCGGTCCTTCCACAGGCGCGAGTTGCAGCGCCAGAAATCGGGCAGCAGGCTCAACGGATTCTTGGGCATGGGGCGCGCAGCCACACCTGTGCGTGGAATGCGCAGATTGAAGGCAGCCGCCACGGCGTACACCAGCACCAGCAGGGCAACACCAATCTCTGCCGGGTAGGTGGCCCACTGGTCCACGCGCAGAAACTCGACAGCCGAGACCTTGTCGACCAGGTGCGGGCTCACCAGTTGTCCGCCGAGCAGCACACCGAGAATGATGGACGCGATGGTCAGGCCCTCGATCCAGCCGTTGGCCTTGACCAGCTGGGATGGCGGCAGCAACTCGGTCAGGATGCCGTATTTGGCTGGCGAGTAAGCAGCAGCACCCAGGCCCACCAGGGTGTAGGCGAGCAGCGGGTGCACGCCTGTGAGCATCAGCACACAGCCCACCACCTTGATTGCATTGCTGACGAACATGACCCTGCCTTTGGGGTGAGCGTCGGCAATCGCGCCCACAAAGGGAGCCAGTGCAACATAGAACAGTGCAAACAGGGGCACCAGTGCGGCACTCTGCCATTCGGGCGCACCCATGCCCCGCAGCAGCTCGATGGCTGTGACAAACAGCGCGTTGTCAGCCAGAGAGCTGAAAAACTGCGCCGTCATGATGGTGTAGAAGCCGCGCTTCATGGGCGATGGATTAGATTTCTTCTGAGCGCTTGGCTTTGCTGTTCAGTCAACGGAACGCTAAAAAGTGGTGGCATCGGGTGCGTGTCCGCGTTGAAGGTTATAGCACGGGCATCCTAGGGAAAAGACGTAGGGCGAAAGTACGCAGTCAGGCAGACCAAGTGCTGCGAATTCGATAGACGCTGGTGTTGCGACATGAAACACCGTTCCCTTCTGTATCGGCAGGAGTTGTGCCGACTTGCAGCAGACCGTATTTCTGGGGCAGTTGGAGTGTGACATTGTTATCTTGTCACGGGTTGGTACGGTGCTTGCCAGTCTTTTGTCAGGCGTGTCCCCCCACGATGCGGTGCGCCATCCAAGACATATAAAACGGAGACAGGCAAATGATCAGTATCGACAAGGCGCTGCTGCGCCAATTGCTCATGATCGAGCGGCCGTGGGAAGTGCGTGAATACCACCTCGACCTGCGCAAGCGTCGCATCGACATCTGGATCGGCGAAGAAGTGGAGCGCGGCTGGTTCGGACGCGAGAAAAAGCCCGCACGGCCGTCCACGGAACACCATTGGCAGCACGTATCGTTCGGACCACTGAAACTGCAATTGCATGTGTCGGTGCCGCACGGAATGGACACCCGCAACCTGGCCTGGACAGGTGATATCGGCATGCCGTTCACACGGGCACTGGCCAACCGCGTGTTCACCCTGTTCAACGAAGGCCTGTCCCTGGCTGTTGTGTGCAAGTTGCTCGAACTCACGCTGCAAGATGTCTGGCGCTACCGCTATGCACTGGACAACGGCCGCACCACGGTCAGTGCAGCGGAGGCCGAGGCAGCTGCTCCCAAGGAAATGCAGGCCGAGCCGGTCGCAGCCAAACCGCAGGCCGCTGGCGCCGCGGCGGCAGGCAACGCTGCCACCGATGTGCCAGATGTGACCAATCCGGTATGGCAGCGTCTGCTCGAAGGCGATGTCTCGCTCGACATCAAGGTGCTCAGTCTCAAGCTCATGCTCACGCGAACCCGCTCGCAAATGGAGCTGATCACCGATGACGAGGTGCGCATGCTCAAGATGCGCGACCTGCACCGCTACTTCGTGAAGAACCAGCGCGTGCTGGGCCACGAGTTGTCGCAGATCCGCTCGGCCGCGTGATACACAGGGAGAACCAACGCATGAACGCCAGAACCGCACCTGCCCAGATTCCCGGCAGCGGTACCTTGATGACGCTGGACGAGGCCAAAATGGCCATCGGCTCCGGTCTGTACCTTTCGATCGCTGCAGACGAATCGCTGCTGCGCCAACTGCCGGCCGGCAACTGGATGGCCGGCAGCATTCCCTACTTCATGGGACAAACCGGTGGCGCCACATCGCGCGACCGCCTGTTTGTTTCCCAGATGCCGGTCATGGACACAGCACCGACGCTGCGCTGGTACGACGTCAATACGCTCAGGAACGTTGCACTTGACGGGCCGTCCAACGGTCTGAGCGTGCTCATCGTGCCCGCCTTCTCTGACGTGCATTCCTCGTTTGCACGTGAGGCGCCATCCTACGAAGACATGTATCTCAAGCCACTGGTGGGCTGGATCGCCGGCATCCACCTGGACGACCTCGGCTCGGCAGCGCCAGTGCTGGCCAATGGCCAGACCCTGGAATTCTCCACCACCAAGGCACTGGCCATGCATGTGCCCTTGCCAGAGTCCATCTACCCCCGCATCGAAATACTCAACCTGTTTGAACAGGGCGATGGCGATGTCATCCGCTTCCCGTCCACCGGCTTCTCCGCCAAGGAGTGCACCGTCAACGGGCGCATGGCCAACCTGGCGCAGTACCTCACCGAGAACAAGATCGATACGCGGCTACCGCTGGTCGCCGATTACTCGGGCGCCATGATCAACGTGTCTTTCAAGGCGGTGGACGAAGCCAATGGTGTGGTGGACTTCTACGCGCCGGTGTTTGACGACATTGACTACCGCATTGCACGCCCTGTGCCGGACTATGCCAAGGCATTTGCCGGCGCCATGCCACAAGATGCCCAGAACGCGGGCTGGGCCTGCAACTGCATTCTCAACTACCTCTACGGTGAGCTCGAAGGCAAGCGGACCGGCACCGTCACCGGCCCGATGACGTTTGGCGAAATCGCCTATCAGTTGCTCAACCAGACCATGGTCTACGTCTCGCTCGAGACGATCTGACGCTGAGGGAACAGGCGTCTTCTGCGCATTTGGGCCGTGGGAGACGCGCCTTTTCGGGCACACTATGGGGCAAGATGCCACGCCCCATAGTTGCCACCGTTGACCTCCCGGCTCTTCGCCATAACCTGGAACAGGCCCGCCTGAGAGCGCCCGATGCGCGCGTCTGGGCGGTGGTGAAAGCCAATGCCTATGGCCACGGCATCGAGCGGGTGTTCGAATCCTTGCGAGCGGCAGATGGTTTTGCGGTGGTGGATCTGGCAGAGGCCGAGCGACTTCGCGCGCTCGACTGGCGTGGCCCCATCCTGCTACTGGAAGGTGTCTTTGAAGCGCGCGATCTGGAACTGTGCTCGCGTCTGCACTTGTGGCATGCGGTGCACTGCAACGAGCAGATCGACTGGCTGGCGGCGCACAAGACCCTGCATCCACACCGCGTGTTTCTCAAGCTCAACTCCGGCATGAATCGACTGGGCTTTGCGCCCACTGCATTTCGCGCCGCATGGGCACGCCTGAACGCCTTGCCGCAAGTGGACGAAATATCGCTGATGACCCATTTCAGCGACGCTGACGGCGAGCGATTCGGGCAAAACGGCGTGGCCCACCAGGTCAAGGCGTTTGAAGCCGCGACGGCCGACCTGCCGGGGGAGCGCACCCTATGCAACAGCGCCGGTATTCTTCGCCATGCTGGCGACCCATTGCAAGGCCTGGGAGTGAACAACCTGGCCGCCGACTGGGTGCGTGAAGGCATTGCGCTGTATGGCAGTGCGCCAGACTATCCCGGGCACACGGCAGCCGGCTGGGATTTGCGCCCCACCATGCACCTGACCAGCCGCATCATTGGCGAGCAGCGCCTGCAGCCGGGCGATTCAGTGGGCTATGGCTCCACCTTCGTGGCCGACAAGTCCATGCGCATCGGCGTGGTTGCCTGCGGCTATGCCGACGGTTATCCACGACACGCAGGCACCGGTACCCCGATGTTGGTGGCCGGCCAACGCACGCGCACGGTGGGGCGCGTGAGCATGGACATGATCACCGTTGACCTGTCACCACTCGATGACGCAGGTGTGAGTGCTGGCATCGGCAGCGAAGTGGTGCTGTGGGGCGAAAGCCAGGAGAAGCCGGGGGCTGTGTTGCCCGTGGATGAAGTGGCCTTTGCTGCCGGCACCATCTCCTATGAGCTACTGTGCGCGGTGGCGCAGCGGGTGGGGTTTGGCGTCAAGGACCGGGCCTGAGAGGGTTGAGACCGGTCAGTACATGCGCGTGGCAGTGCCTTCGGCGACGTAGGTGCACAGTCGTCGGTCTTCGTCGGCAACGAGTGTGTACTTCACGTTGAACACCTTTTCCTTGGCGGTGGCGGAATAGACCACTTCAATGCTCTTGTAGAAGTCGTTCTTGCCGCCCTGAAAAGAAACAGAGAAGCCCTTGCCGTCGGCAAATGTGGTGCCTGTCAACTCAAGCTTGTCACCTTCCTGAAGGACAACCTTGTTTCCGTACTGTGTCACGACGTCCAAACCGTCAGTTTCTTCCGAGACCCGGGAGTAGCACGTGTCTTGCGTGTAGACCATCTCCAGTGAGTACTTCCCGGCATAGGACCGCCCGGACGTTGCGCCGTCACCTGTGTTGGCATCGGCTCCCTCGTCGGCGCCACCACCACAAGCCACCAAGCTTGCGGTGGCTGCCACAGTCAATGCCAAGCGGCATGTTTTGCCCAAGTCGAGCATCGCGTTTCCTCCCTTGAATGTGCAAAGCCGGGTGTGTCAAAAGCACTGCCCGTCGTGCTGCCATGTCTGTATTTTTCGACCGTCAGTGTATGGAGGCTGACACCCGCTTTCCGTGGCAGTTGATCAATTGCTACTCTGTTTTGGTGAAGGGTCGCTGATGCAGGAGGACGCAAAAAAGCCTGCAGCTTTCGCGCAGGCTTTTTCGGACGGGTGCAGGCAGTCAGGGCTTACAGGCGGGTCGCGGTGCCCTGGTAAATGACCTCGCAGCTCACGCCCTTGTAGTTGGCCACCAGCTTCAGCATGGTGGAGTACTTGCCCTTGGTATCGGTGGTGACGTAGCGCATGGTGGTATCGATCAGAACCCCGCTTTCAACCATCTGCCCCAAGGCGTCGAAGCCGTTGCCTTCGGCGGACACCTTACCCACCATGTTCAGGCCGTCTTCGCGGACCGTGATTTCTTCGCCGTTTTGCTCAACGGTTTGCTGACCCACCAGCGCCGATTGGGTGATGCCGCAGGTGTCAGTCGTCTTGGACATGGACAGGTTGTATTTGCCGGCGAAGGAGTGGGTCTTTCCGGAGTCTCCGTCATCCCCCCCGTCGCCGCACGCCGCAAGAGCGACAACTGCTGCAGACAAAACAATGGCTTTGAGCACGCGCACTGGTGCATTCATGGCTTCTTCTCCCTTGAGTCAAAAACAATCGGTCTGCCGGCTTTGCGGCACAGACCGGCTTCCAGTCAATATGTGACAGACTGAAACTATTGTACGGAAGAACCAACGGGTACCAGTGCAAAAGGCCCCAAATTTCCGCTCTGGCGCGGCCAGCTGTTGGCTTTTGGCTCACATGTGGTGCGCACCCTGGCCATGCTGGCCGGGAACGCATGCCTCCGTGCTCAGCGGAACATCTGGAAGTAGGCCGTGGTGACGGCCACCTGGTCTTCATCGCGGGTGTTGGCCACCACGGTGCCAAAGGTCATGCGGTCGTCCACAGGCCAGATCTGCCCGGCCACCACGGCCACGGCGTTGGCTTGCGCGATGTCCCGAAAGCGCCCGAACCGGGCATCGCTCTTGCCATCGATCTGCTGGTCCAGCATGCCGGCCAGCGAGCCGGTGACGTTGCGCATGACCATGACGTTGCGCGGACGCGTGACGTATGCCCCCACCGCTGCGCCGGCTTCGGCCCAGTTCACGCTCTGGAAGCACACTTGCACCTCCTGCGGGTTGCCGTTGCTGTCGAGGTAGACATAGCGGTCAGGCTGGCCTTCCGTCCGACCTTCCGGCAGGCGAATGCCGGCAGCGAGGAAGGTGTTGATCATGCCGTTGCCACACAACACGGTGCCGGCTGGTGCCACATTGCCATTGACGCGGCCGGTGGGTGCGGCCGGGTTGTCGCCCGGCGGGTAGCCCACGCCGTTGACATAGCCCTCGTAGGCCAGCTGCCATCCCTGGACAAAGTCGGTGGAGAGGCGCTGATTGGCCGCCGAGCGTTGCAGGTCGCGACCGATGGCCACGGCGCCCAGCAGCAAACCGATGACGAGCAGCACCACGCCCAGTTCCAGCAGCGAGAAGCCGTGCTGGCGGCGTCGTGAAGACGATGGGTGTTGGAGAGGTCGTGCGTTCATGGTTTCGCTCAGAGGCTTGAGTGCTCAGAAGCCGATGGCGTCGGCTCGCAGAGTGTTTTCGTTGATCGATGCCGCCAGCGTGGTCATGGCGGTGGTGTTGGCAGCAAAGTCCGAGTGGTCTTGCTCGGCCGACTCGCGCGAGGCCACGGCGTCGATAAGAGTGGTCACCGATGCCGCTGTCGCCACCGCGGCCGCGGCGACACCGACGGCGGCCAGACCAATCTGGAATGCCCGTGCGCCTACGCTCATGGTGGTGTCGGCGATGGCAGATCCGAGCGCCTGCGCAGCGTCGACCACACCCGCCGCTGCAGAGGCGACGCTGGCAATGGCCGCAAACTCATCGGCAATCGCCAGGGCCACAGCCACATCCAGCTGGTCGCGGTAGTCGTAGAACGCGCGTTCGAGCACGAAGGCGCCGGTGGCGGTCGCGAAGTGACTGTGCAGTGCGGTCGACAGGCCGGCGCCGCAGCTCAACTCGGCGAACAGCTCGGTGTGGCTCACGGCCAGCACTTTGTCGTCATAAGCGACCGTTTGGGGGACTTCCCGGCCTTCGAAGGTGGGGTTAGCGTCCGTGGCGGTCGCGTTGGCGCCATCGAAGAAATTCCCGTTGCCGTCCGCGTCGAGCAGCCCGGGCGCCACGATGGCAAAGGCCACTGAGCGGCGGTTGCCGGCATCGGTCAGACCCAGCTGCGCAGCAGGTGAAGTGACCGCAAACGATGAAGTGTTGAGCGCCAGACACAGGTCCACCACATTGACAGATTGCGCTCCACCGAGCGGACAAGGCTGCGAAGCGGTGGCATCGCAGGCGGCATTCAGGGGGTTGGCATCGTTGCCCGACTGGGTAGCGCCCAGCAGGCCCGCAGAAGGCGCCACCAATGTGGGCGCATTGGGGTTGGGGGCATCATTGTTGCTCGGCGTGGGGCTGGGCGTGGGCCGCCACAGAGGGTTCATGCGGTCGGTCGCCACCGCCAGATCGCGGTCCTGTGGCGTGGAGACGTTCGCCTCGCGATAGACGCCATAGCGCAGGCGGCCGGCTTCGGGCCGGGGCAGGCCGAGCGTGCGCCATGGCACAAAGCCCACCTGCCGCAGGCCGCCTCCGGCCGCGCATGACTCCACGCCGTTGGCATCCGCTGCCGGGCAGGGCAGCCGGTACTGCGCGTAGGCAAACCCGACCACGGCTTCGCGCGCCTGCAGCTGCACGTCCTGCTGCTGGGCCGATACGCGCTCGCGTGCGGACTGCTGCCAGAACACCACTGCGCCCAGCAGGATGATGCCCAGCGCCACCAGCGTGATGGCAATTTCCACCAGGGTGAAGCCGCGCGAACCTGCGAGCGGGCGAGAGGTGTTGCGCATGGACATCGCCATGTTCATGTTCGTGTTCATGGGTTCAGCCCCTTGATGTCCAGGTCGATGGCGCGGCGCAGGCTGTCACCGAACTCCGTGTACACACGCGCAGCGTAGGCGTCCATGGCGCCGAGCTTGGCTTCGGCAAAATCCAGGCGGTCTTCGGCGTCGGCCAGCGACTCTGCTGCGAGTGCGGCGGCGGCGATGGACGACGCCAGGTTGGCCGCGGCGATGATCACCATGGGGGCGGTGATGCCTTCGGTATTGGCGGCCGAAGCCAGCGAAACGGCCTGACTCGCGATGGCAATCAGGACTTCCAGATCAGCCATGTCCTTGCCGAACTGGGCACTTTGCACGTCGGACTCGGAGGCTTGGACATCGATGACACGGAAAGCCCAGTACTCCTGGATGACGCGCGCGTTGTCGTACTGGGCGTACGCGCCCTGGGCGGCGGCCTGCGCGGCACTCAGTGCACGGGTGCAGCCGATGCGGCTGGCCAGATCGGTCGGGCCGGCGGCCAGGCTCAGGTCGTCGAAGGTGGCATCCTGTGCGCGGCCGGGAAAGTCATACCGGTACGCACCAACGCCGCCGGCTTGATTGCTGCCGTCGTACTGACCGTTCAGGCCCGGATGCACGAGGATGAACGCCACCGACATGTTGTTGGCTGGGTTGCCGACACGCAAGGTGTTGGCTGCCATCGGATTGTTGCCGAAGCGGCGCAGCACCCGGCACCAGTCCAGCCCGTTGGCCGTGGCGCGCCGCGCCTGTGCTTCCGCGATCAGGTTGTTGACACGCGTGGCGGCGGTATTGGCGGTGGGTGCCGTGGCCGCGTCTTGCGCCGGATTGGCCACACCGGAGAAGTCGATGTTCAGGTCCGGTGCGATGGTGGCTGCCGGTGCCACTGCCAGGTCTGCTCCACCGCCACGGTTCACGCCGTAGCGGAGCTGGCCGAGGTCACTGCGTGCGCGCAAGGTGCGCCAGGGGAACTGGACTGCTGCGGCATTGCCGCACGCCTCGTTGCCGCCGGTGTCTGCTGCCGGGCAAGGCATGCGGCCGTTCGCCAGCACAAAGCCTTCCAGTGCCGACTGTGCTTCGTTGAGCTCACGCTGCATGTCTTCCACCACCAGCGGAGCCTGTGAAGCGGCTACCCAGCGCCAGACCAGCACGCCGATGATGCCGACGATGATCAGCGAAATGCCGAGTTCGATCAGCGAAAAGCCGGACTGCCGGCCTGGATGCCTTGCGTGTGGCGAGCGCTTGAACCAGCGCATGCTCATCGGGTACCTCCCTTGAGGTCCGTGTTGATCAGCAGGGAGTTGATCGTCGTGGGCGAGAGCGGATCGACGCCGCTGCCCGTGATGTTGCAAGGGTCGGGGCTGTCGTTTTTCTCCTTGAGCCGGTCATAGTTGAGCTTGGCCTTGTCGCGCAGCTCCCTGGCCTCTTCCAGCTCTTCTTCCTTGGCGTCGATCTGCTGCTGGATCTTCTCCGGGAAGAGGTAGACGCTGTCGGTGCCAGGCTGGCCGGCGCCGTTGTCGACGCGCTGGTAGAAGACGAAGGGCGGAAAGTCCTGGCGAGTGCCGAACAGCTCGGCCAGCCAATAGGCCACGTTGCCCGAACTCTGCGCGCTGCCAGTGGGGCATGCGGGCTGACCAATGACCGGTGTGCAGGCCACGATGGTGCCGCTGCTGTGGGTGGTGTTGTACGGGCCGTAGCTCTGGGCGATCAGCGTCGAATACGCAGTCGCGTAGCCGGTCCGGGCATTGTTGTTGGCCGTGAGCGCTGCGGCTTCAGCGGTCTGGGCGGCGGCCAGGCCCGCCTCAAACTCGGTCACTTTCTTCTCGGCCTCAGCCAGACCGGCTTCGAGCGTTTCAACGTCCTGCAGCTCCTGGATTTCGCCTTCGAGGATGAATTGCTCTTGCTCGAGATCATCCTGGAGGTCGTCGCAGCCGAGGCCCAGCGGAAGGGTACAGACGAAGGGGTCGAGCAGAGCGTTGACCTGGGCCAGGCGGGCCTCTTTGGCCGCCAGCGTCGCCTCGCGGTTGGCGATCTTGTATTCGTAGTCGGAGACCGTGTCGCGCCAGTTCTGAAGCGACTCGGAGTTGTATTGTGTCTCCAGCCGGGCGGCTTCGTAGGCGGCCGATGCATCGCTGTATCCACCTGCGGCGGCGATCACCGCCGTCACGTAGCCATCAATGGCCGACGAGGTGCCACCCAGGCGCGCTGCGGCGTAGATGGAGTTGATGTTGCTGGTGCGTCGGGCGTTGGCGTTGTTGTACTGGGTGATCAGCGCGGCCAGTTCGCCCTCCACTTTGGCCACGTTGGCAATCTGTTTGTCCCAGTCTTCCTTTGCCGCGTTCATGGCGTCGGTGACGTCAGCCGGGTCGCACGGTATCTCGCCTGGCGTGACACTGTTGTTGGCCAGCGCCAGCGCTTCTCCGGCCTTGATCGCCGCCGTGATGTTCAGCGCGATCGAGGCGATCTGAAGATAGGCGGAGGCACCAGCGGCGATGGCCGTGGCGACGTGCTGAGGGGCCGCGGCACAGGCGTTGACGGCCAGGCCCAGCGAGGCTGCACAGGTGGCGAACTCGGCGGCGGCATTGCCGCTGTCGGACGCCGCCTCGGCAATGGCGGCGGCCAGCTCCATGGCTGTGATGGCCGCACCGATGGCTGCGAAGATGATGGCTTGCTCCGCGTCGCCGATGTGGCGCTCGCGAATGTCGTCCACCTGGCTGACCACATCGAGGCCCAGGGCCACGGTGTCGATGGAGTTGGTCAAGGTGTCGCAGCGGAAGTGGCTGCGCAGGCTGGCGTAGGAGCGCTCGAAAACTATGTCGTCGTAGCTGGCCAGCGTGTGGCTTCGTTGCGGGTCTTCGAAGCGGGCATTGACATTGCCATTGGTGCCGTCGAAGAGGTCGCCGTTGCCATCGTCGTCCTCCACGCCCGGGTGTGCCAGCGCATAGGCCACGGGCCGAACCGGTGCAGAGAGCACGCTGGCCATGGCTGCGGTCGCGACCTGGCTTTCGCCCGTGCGCAGGCGCTGACACAGATCGGTCAGGGTGAGGATGTTGGCCTGATAAGTGCCGCCACCGGCCGTGGTGGACAGCATGTTGTCAAACGTGCCGGTGGTGCCGTTGTATTCCACCGGGCGCCAGCTGTCAGTGAGCACCGTCAGGTCAAATGCGCCGCCGCCGCGTTGCACGAGGTAGCGCAACTGCCCGATGCCCACGCCCGAATCGGCACCGGCCAGGCGCAGGCTCACGCTGGGCAGCCAGCCCTTCTGGTCGGTCGCGGCGCAGTCTTCGAGTCCGTCACGGTTCACATCCGGGCAGGGCAGACGGTGCATCACCGTGGCAAAGGTCTTGATGGCTGTATCGGCCTGTGTGAGCGAGCGCACTTCCTGCGTCGAGGTCTGCTCGGCCTGACGGGTGAGCCACTGCATGTAGCCCACCGCCGCCAGGCCAGCGAGCACCATGACGAACAGCATGACCTGAAGCAGGCTGAGGCCAAGCTCACCACGGCGCAGTGCCGCCGGTGGCCGATGACGAGGCCTGTGCTTCAGGATGGTGCTGTTCTGGTGTGTCATGCTCAACCCCCTCCGAGCGAGTGACTGACCGACTGGCGAACCAGGTCGTAGATCGGCAGCAGCAGTGCCACGATCAGGAAGATGAACAAACCGCCGGCCACGAGGATCAGGGCGGGTTTGATGATCTCGCCCAGTGACTTGACCACCACGTCGAGCCGCTTGCGGAACTCGGCGGCGAGCCGGTCCAGCTGGTCGCCCAGTGAGCCCGATTCCTCACCCACGGAGATCATGCGCACTGCCATGGCCGGGAAACCGCCCACACGTCGCATGGAGGCACCGATGCCCTCGCCGCGTGCCACGCCTTCGCGCACCTTGATCAGGCGTTCGCGGTAGTAGTGGTCTGTGGTGGCGCGGGCCAGCACATCCAGGCTGGTCATGAAGTCCAGGCCGGCACGCACCAGCAGTGCCAGGTGCTCGCTGATGAAGGCCATGCCAGACGAAGTGGAGAGCGTGCGCAGAATCGGCAGGCGGTGCATCCAGTGGTGTGTCTTGCTGCGGAACCTGCCCCAGGAACGGTAGAGCCAGATCAGGAAGATGATGAGCAGCACCACCACCACGACAAAGATGATCAGGTAATGCACCAGCGCATCGGAGACGGCGATCACCCATTGCGTCAACGGTGGCAGTTTGGCGTGCAGCTGCTTGAACAGCTGGGCCAGATTGGGCACCACGTAGTACAGCCAGAAGAAGCCCACGGCGATCACGGTGGCGAACACCATGGCCGGGTAGATCATGGCGGTGCGGATGTCGCGCTTGATGTCGATCAGGCGCTCGACGTGCGAGGCCGACTCCAGCAGCATCTTGGCCAGCGTACCGGACTGGTCACCGATCTCGGCGAGGTTGCGCACGGTCTCGGGAAAGATGTCCGGATGTCGCTCGAAGGACTGCGGCATGCGCATGCCGGCGGTGAGGTCGCTTTGCACACGACGGGCGATCTCGGCCACGCCGCGGTCTCCGGCTTCATCTTCGACCAGTGTCTTGAGCGCCTCCATCATGGGCACGCCTGCTTCGAGCATGATGCCCATGTCGCGCAAAAATCCGGCCAGGTCGTGTGGCCGCACCTGGTGCCGTGCGATACCGGAGCGCAGGTCGGACAAAGCCGCCACCCAGCGCGGCATGCGCTTGAGTGTGAGGACCGTGCCATCAAACTGGGCTTCCAGGCGGAGCCTGACCGAATGGTCACGCTCCACCAGCTGTCGGATGAAGCCGGACTTGACCTTGCCGTGAGGCAGCAGGACCCGGTAGTAATAGGTGCGAAATTCGGCGCTCATGCGTCAGTCCAGTCCTGTGGCACGCTGGATTTCTTCCATCGTGGTCTCGCCGTTGAGCACGCGGTGTCTGGACATGCGGGACAAGGGCTTGAGGCCGCTGGCAGTGGCCAGCTCGCGCAACCGCGCGCGCGGCGCGTCGCTGACGATGGCGTCGGCCAGCTCGCGCTGGATGGTCAGCATCTCGTAGACCGGAATCCGGCCACGGTAGCCGGTGCCGCGGCAATGTGTGCAGCCCGCTCCGTGCCAGAGCGTGGCCACGCTCTCGCCCAGCCACGCGCGCTCTGCGTCAGTGGCGGCGTGTTCGGTCTTGCAGTGCGGGCAGATGCAGCGCACCAGTCGCTGGTTGATGATGGCGACCAGGTTTTCTGCCACGGTCTCCGAGTCCACTCCCAGAAGGCGCAGGCGTGGCACCACGCCAAAGATGCCGCCCACGTGCAGCGTGGAGAGCACCAGGTGACCGGTGGAAGCCGCATCCAGTGCCGCGCGCGCGGTCTCCGAGTCGCGAATCTCGCCCAGCAGGATGATGTCGGGGTCATGCCGCAGGAAATGGCGCATGGCGCTGGCGAAGTCGTAGCCGGCGCGGCGGTTCACTTCTGTCTGTCCGGCCACAGGCACGCGGTATTCCACCGGGTCTTCCACGGTCAGCACGTTGCGCTCCACCAGTGGCTGCACACGCAGGGCAGCATGCAAAGTGGTGCTCTTGCCGGAACCGGTCGGACCGGTGATGAGAATCATGCCGTGCGGGCGGGCAAAGGCCTGCTCCATCTCGGCCACGTCTTCGGGCAGAAAGCCCAGGTCTTGCAGGCGATCCAGATCGCTGCGTTCGGCCAGCAGGCGCAAGGCCATCCGCTCGCCGAACTCGGTGATCACGGTCGAGACACGCACCGTATAGGCTGCGTTCATCAGGTCGATGGTGAAGCTGCCGTCCTGAGGCAGGCGCTGCTCGCTGGCATCCATGTCGGCCTTGAGCTTGATGTAGGCCACCAGGCGGTCCAGAGACGGTGGCATGGCAAACATCGGGCGCAGCACGCCATCGACGCGCATCAGCACGGTGCGGCTGTGGGCTGTGGGCGCCAGGTGCACATCCGTGGCGCGCTCGCGCACTGCGGTGTGCAGGATCAGGTTCATCAGCCTGTCCGGGCTGTAGGCGTGATCGCGGTCATCGCTCAGGCGCCTCACTTCCGAATCGATCAGCGACTCGACAGGGTTTTCCTGGAAGTAGTAGTGCTGGTGGATGGCATCCACCACTGCGAAAAACTCGCCTTGCCAGAACACCACCGCCTGGCCGACACGCCGCTGCACGACCGCCGCGACGGCTTCGGGCTCTGCGTCACCGAGCAGGACGCGAATCTTGTCGCCTTCCCGGCCGACGGGCAGAAAATTGTGCGTCAGGCAAAGACTGCGATTGAAGGCTGCAGCGACGGCGGGGTCCACCGCAGGCACTTCGCGAAACTCGATGCCGCGCTGAACGGCGAGCTGGCGTGCCAGATCCTTGGCGCTGATGAAACCCAACTCGACCAGCATCCGGCCCAGCTTTTGTCCCTCGACCTGCTGCTTTTGTCGCGCATAGTCGATCACCACCTGACTGACCAGACCACTTTGAATCAGCATCTCGCTGAAACTGGCTTTGGGTGCGTTGGCGCCGGCGGTGGCGTCCATGTCTTCAAGGCTGTTTTGTGTTGACATAAAACTTCTCAAGCAACAGTCCGCTGATCGGGTCCATCTCGCCCGTGGGCGCGATGCCAAGGCTGGACTGGAACTGCATCAATCCGGCACGGCTTCGGCTGCCCCAGACGCCATCAACGTCGGAGGGCAACAGGCTGCCGTAATGTGTCAGTGCAATCTGGAGGCGGGCGGCCGTGATGCGGTCAGTCAGCGCATAGCCGGCAGTGGGTGTGCTCCAGGTCATCCAGGTCTGTCCGTTGCGCTCGCTCATGCAAGCGTCGTCGAGCTGGGCCAGTCGTTCGCCCATGAGGGACAACGTGGTCTCGCCCAGAGGTTGGCTCACGACCATGTGCCCCTCAGGCCACACGTGGCTGGCGTCGTCGCACGAGTCCATGCGGGCAGGCGCTTCGGTCGCTGTTGTTGCTGTCGCGCTGTCAGCACCTTCGGCTGCTGCTGCGCCGCTGCTGCTCTCTTGTGCGTTGTCGGGGGCGCTGGGCGCTGTGGCCTGTCCGTTCGTCTGTACTTTGGCCGGTGGCGCCACCGCCGCTGCATGGGCCTGGCCCGGCAGGTTGAGCTTTTGCCAGACAGCGAAACCGGTCATGGCCAGAAAGGCACCCGCGGCCACCCATGCCCATGGCGAGCCGTTGGCTGCAGGCTTGCCGGCATTCGTGACGGGCGGGGTGTCGACCGGTGCGGGCCCCGTGAGCGTGACCCGGCTGTCCTCGATGGCGGCCTGCATCAGCGTGTCGTCGATGACACGGGTGTTGCGGGCGACCAGCCCGTAAAGGCAGCGGTCCATGATCTGGTGCACACGCCGCGGCACACCTTGTGTCTCCCGCCACAGGCGTTGGCACGCGTCGGTGTTGACGGCAATGGTGTTGTCGTCGCCGGCAGAAGAGAGCCGGAAACGCACATAGTCGGCCAACTCTGTGCTGCCCAGCACCTGCAGCCGAGAATGCATCACCAGGCGGCTGCGCAACTGGCGCAAGCTGTGCTTGGCCAGGGAATCCTCCAGTTCCGGCTGACCCACCAGCAGAATCTGCAGCAGCTTCTCTACATCGGTTTCCAGGTTGCACAGCAAGCGGATGAGCTCGAGAGAGTCGTCCGAGAGATTTTGTGCGTCGTCGATGATCAACAGGCAGGTCTTGCCGTCGCGGTGGTTGGCCAGCAGGAACTCGTTGAGCGTCCCGATGTCGGTCGCCATGGTGCCGGTGCTCTCCAGCCCGAAATCCTGCAGCACGGCGGCCAGCAGCTCCGGTCCCTGCAGGAAGGTGTTGAACACCATGGCGGAGACCACGTTGGCGCTCTCAAGGTTGGCCATGAGGCGGCGCACCAGCGTGCTCTTGCCCATGCCCACCTCGGCCGTGAGCAGCAGGAAGCCCTTGCGCGACTCGATGCAGTGCACGAGCTCGGTGACCTGCTCTTCCAGGTGTGGCGTCCAGTAATAGCACTGGGCGTCGGGTGTGTATGGGAAGGGGTTGCGCGAGAGGCCCAGCGCATCCAGTTGGCTGTTGCGCGTACTCATCGCAAGCCTCCCGTGCCCTTGATCTGGCTCAGGGCGGTGCGGATGGTCTCGGCGTTCGGATTGTGTCGCAGCGCTTGTTGCAGCACTTCCTGCGCCTGCTGCGGACGCTGTGCCTGACGCTCCAGTGCCGCCAGGTTGAGGCTGGCCTGCTCATCGCCTGGCAGCTTCTCCAGCAGGCTTTGGTAGTGGTCGCGAGCGGTCGGCAGGTCATTGGTCTGGAACGCATACCAGGCCTCGGCACGCAAGCGTGCCACCGACGTCGCAGGCAGGCTGGCGCGAATGGTCGCCAGTGCCTCGCCAGCATGCTTGGCGTTGTTCAGTGCCAGGGCATTGTTCAGGTCACGGAAGACAGTGGCCAGGTCAGCCGCTGGCCGCACCGATGGATCGGCGTCCGCAGCCGCCTTCACTTGCGGCAAGCTGGTGGACATCTTCAGCGTTGGCGTGGGAGTCACTGCCGGCGCCGGTGCTGGTGATGGCTGTGCCACCGGCGCAGCGGACTTGACCGCGACTTGCGGTGCAGGTGATTCTGCCGGCACTGGTGCCAGTGTGGCCGTGGGCTTCTCGGCGGCCGGCGAGGCTACAGTGCTCGGCGGTGCCGTGCGGGTGGTGTTGTCGCTTTCCGTTGGCGAGGCCGGCAATGGTTTGCGCTGTGCGGCAGGCAGCTGCACTGGCGCACTGGCTTTTGGCAGCGCTTGCGCTGCCGGGGTAGGAGGTGTCGCCGGAGCCGGAGCAGCAGGCGTGGCAGCTGCGGGCGTGGCCACAGCGGGCGCGGGCGATGTTGACGTTGCAGTGTTGGCGGCCGTCGCCTCGGCGCTCGTGTCCTGCCCCCATTGGGCGATGACGACCCCACTGGCTACGCCAACGCCGGCAAGGGCCACGCCCGCCCACACCAGCCCCCAGCGCCGAGGGGCGGAGGCGCCAGGAACCGTGTTGGTGTGGGCGGTGGGGCGAACAGGGTCTGCAGTACGGGCAGGCGCAGCGGCGGCAGGGGCGCGCTGTTGCTCCTGTGTCTGCTTGAGCGCCTGGTAGACGAGGCTCATAGCAGGTGCACGCGCAGCACGATGATCAGTTCACGGGACAGGCTGCTCTGGCCTTCATGGTCGACCAGCTTGCCGAAGAAGGGGATGTCAGCCAGGTAAGGCACGCCGCTGTTGTTGCGGCTGCTGGTCTGGTCGATCAGGCCACCGATCACCACCACGTCACCGTTGTTGACGTTGAGTGTGGTGGTCAGACCCTTGTAGTCCACCTTGGGCAGCGTGACGCTGTTGGTTTCATTTACGTTGACCAGTGCCAGGCTCTCCGGGTCCACTTCACTTTGCACCGGGTTGATCAGCAGCTCGATGCGGCCGTCGTCGCGCATCATGGGCAGCACACCGACCATCACGCCTGAGAACACCGAATCGGTTTGCACTTCGGAAGAGGTGGTGGTGGCACCGCCGCCCACGTTGTTCTCGGCAGAGCTGGAGCGCGCCACATAGCGTTGGCTGGTACCGACCGAGAGCATCGCCGGCGTGCCGTTGCGCACCTGGATGTTGGGGTTGGACAGTACGCGCAGGTCACCAAAACTGCGCAGTGCGTTGATGATGGTGGAGCCGCGGCTGTCCTGGTAGGCCAGACCGCCACCAACCAGCCCGTCGCTCGTGCCGACGGCGCGTGCGGGAATGGTCAGGCTCGAAGCAGGGTAGGGGCGGCCGGACTCCGGCAGGGTGACCTGGTTGCCCAGCAGCTGCATCGCTTCAGAACCGAAGTTGAGCGCCAGACGGCTGCGCAACTGGCTCCAGTTGATGCCCCACTTGTAGCCGTCGGCCAGCTGGACATCGATCAGCTGCGCCTCGATGTAGACCTGCTTGGTCAGCATGTCCTGCGTGCGCTTGATCATGCTCTCCACCGCACGCATCTGCGAAGGGCGGGCGCGGACAAACAAGGTGCCCGAAGTGCGGTTGAGCGTGAAGGATCGCGTCAGACGTGCGCTTTCCTCTTCGTTGGCTGCAGCGCCCGATTTGGGGGCAACACCTGCACCATCGCCCAGCATGGACTTGAGGTTGTTCTCCATCTCGGTGTACGGGTCCGAGCGCTGTGCTGCCGATGCGTTCATCGACAGGCTGCCTGCGATGGCGGAGTTGCCACCATCGGAGTTGGAGCCGAAGACGTTGCCACCGGAGTTGAGCGACATCTGCGCGTTGATGTTCAGGAAATTCAGCGAGAAGAACTTTTCTTCATTGGCCTTGATCCGGATGGTCTGGTTGCGGATCTCGCCCGAGACGTCAAACGTCTGCATCAGTTCGTTGAAGGCTTCGCGCAAGGACACGTCCTTGAGGTACATGTTGGTCAGTTCGTCGCGGCGGCTCACCTCGGGATCGACGATCAGGTTCATCTTGGCCGAGTCGGCAAACGCGGTCAGGATCTGGCTGATGGTGCCGTTGGAGATGGCCATGCTGATCGTCTTGCCTTCGAGCGGGTCGTAGGCTGGCGCAGCCGGTGCCAGGGCCTTGACCTCACCACGCTGACGCACGGCCTCCAGCAGGGCTTTCTGCTGGGCCAGCAGCTTGGCCGACTCTGCCGCGGCCACTTCCTGCATGCGCTGGAGCTTGGCCGTCTCCGGGTCCTGCAGGTTCTTGGCGCTCTGGTGTGGAGGCGCGACGCAGCCGGCCAGCAAGGTCGTCGCCACAAGGGCAGTACCGGTCAGGCCGGACAGACCCGACAGTCGCGAAATTCTGTTTTTCTGATGCATGGCTTTGCTCGATGCGGTGGAGGGCAGTGAAGGTTGGGACATGAATTCAGGGCAGCTGGCTTCTCAGCCAGCCCGCCAGTTCGGTGGATGTTTCGGCCAGGACGACATCGTCCGAGACGTTTCGTGAGGGTGCGGCCGGGCTGGTGGCACACAGGCTTGCCGTGGCGTGCGGGGCGTCCAGACGATTCCCGTTGCCATCGAGGTCGAGCCCCGGGACTACCACCCAGTAAGCGACGTTCATCACCACATTGCCGGCACAGTCGAGAGCGCCGGCAGCGCCTGCGTCTCCTGTGACGTAAGCGCGGGCATTGGAGGTGGCTTGACCGGAGGCATTGCGCAAAGCGGTGATCAGGTCGGACACGTCGGCCTGTCGGCCTTCTCCCGTGGTGTCGGCTGTGCGTTCGGTGCTGACCGCCAGATCGGCGTCGAGCCTGGCCGTGGCATTGGCCTGGCGGTAGACGGCGTAGCGGGCGCGCACGGATTCTTCAGGCAGGGGCAGGCCAACGCTGGTGTAGGGGAACCAGCCGAGTGTGGTGCCGGCAGGGCATGTGCCGGCGGCCAGGTTCTCATAGCCGTCGGCCGCTGCATCGCTGTCGGGGCAGGGCAGGCGTCCCTGGCGCATCGCAAAGGCGCGCAAGCTGGACTGGAGGCTGTAGGCAACGGCCTTGGCCTGCTGGCGGTCCTGCCCGCGTGAAGCGGTCTCAAACGCACTGAAGGTGGCCCACGACATCAGGCTGACGATGGCCACCACCACGGCGACTTCCACCATGGAAAAGCCGAGCGTCGCATGGCGTTTGCGCTGGACTGCACGCATCACTGCGTGGCCTCCTGTGCGGCTTTGGCCGCTTCGGCTTGCGCGGCCTCGCGCTTGGCACGTCGCTCGGCAATTTCGGCTCGGCGTGAAGCCAGGCGCTGGCGGCTGATGGCCTGCATGGCCACCGTGTCGAGGCGAATCTGCTCGGAGAGCGCATCGATTTCCCTGAGGATTTCGCGCTGGCGTTTCTTGTCTTCCGGTGCCTGGCTGTCCGCGAGAGACTGCAGCTGCTTGCTCAGCTGGTTGACCTGCTCGGTTCGCTCGAACATCTGTCCCATGCGTTTGAGAAATTCGGGCTCGAGCTCACCCTGGGAGATCGCCTCCAGATCCTTGACTAGCTTGCGCAGGTCTTCAATCGACATGTCCGACTTGCGGGCCATCAGCTCTCTGAGCTTGGCCCGGATGGTCGAGCGGATCTTCTTGCGCTCTTCGTCTGAGAGTTCTTCATTGCGTCCTTGCACCGTGACCGGGGCGACGTCTGTTTCGTCGGTGGCGCTCGCGTTGCTCTCCGGAGCTGGCGCGGGCGGAGAGCTTGCAGGCAAGGCCGGTTCGGCTGCGGAGGTGCCCGCACTGCTGGCGGGCGCAGGGGCTGGCACCACGGATGGCGCATGGCTCATGTCGTCCGTCGTCGCCAGCCAGTAGCCGCCCAGAAAGGCGAGCACGAGCAGGCCGGCGCCGGCGCCGACAAGAACGCCCTTGTTCATCACTGCGCGCCTTTCGCCGCAGGGTAGGCCCCCATGACACGCAGACGCTCAAGCGGAACCGACACCAGCATGTCCTCGCGGCCATTGGTGAAGGTCACGGTATCGAGTGCAATGGCCTTGATGCGCAGACCGCGCCGAACCGTGTCGCCGACCTTGCGCATGCGGCCGTCGACCATGGCGCTGGCGCTGTCACCATCGGCGACGACCACGCTGACCCGTGGCAGCGCCTGAGGACGGGGCTTGGGCAGATTGTCGAAGCCAGCCGTGGGCTCAAGCTCGGGCAGTGGCCCGGCAATGGCAAAGATGCTGCTGAACGGGCCTTCCAGGCTGCTGCCGGAAGCCTGCCAGTCGGCCAGCCCGCGCGCACCGCTGCTGCCCAGGGTGGCGCTGCGTTCGGCCGACGCCGTGAGCAAGGCCTGCAGGGCCTGCTTGACGTCTGCCTGATCGTTGAGCTGTTGCGGGCTGATCGGGCTCAGGCTGGTTTGCAGCGGCAGCATGGAACGGCCAGGCTTGCTGATACCTTGTGCAATCCCGATCAGTGCCAGCACGAGCAGGACCGTGGCTGCGGCGCTGAGGGTCAAAGCGACGTATTTCATGAAAACGTGTGCTCCTCGGAAGACAGCGGGACCAATCGGTCAGCTGCCTTGTTGTCCGTTCGCAGGAAGGGGTTGAAGAATGTAGGCAAATGCGCCGATCGAGCTGTCGTTCGGTGCGATCGACTCTGCCGACCAGCCGTGGGAGCGAAGCGCGCCCAAGAAGCGGCTGAGCTCCTGATTGGAGCCACCGGCGACCACGCCATCGACGCGGAACTGCGGCTTGGACAAGTGGTTGGCCTTGAACAGCTGAAGGCGCTGGATGCGGATGGACCGGCCAGCGGCCTGGCGCACAGAACCGAGCATGCGAACCGGGTCGTAGATGGCGGCATAGCCCAGCTGCCGGGCGAACTCGACAGGCTGGTTGTCGAGGCTGGCGTTGGCGTTGAGCGATGCCGCGCGGTTCGCGCGTTCACGCAGTTGTTCTATCTCGCCCTGCAGGCTTTGCGCTGCCTGTCGCTCGCTGGAAATGGATTGCTGTGACAGCATGGCAAATCCGGCCAGACCCAGCGCCACCACCCCGATGGTTGCGGCCAGCGGCACCACATAGCGCTCACTCAGCCAGGCCAGTCGGGCCGGCGTGGACGCTGCCAATGCCTGGGTCTTGATGTTCTCAAGCAGAGAAGGCAGCGCGCTCGAGACGGTGTTGCCGGCGGTGTTGCGCAAGCTCTCATGCGGCAGCAGGCGGGCATTGAGGTCTCCCCCCTGGGACTTGTCACCCAGGCCGAGCAGCGTGCGCTCGCGATCGAGCGAATCGGTTAGGGCGCAGCCCCACCGGAACCCGATGGCGTTGCCTTTCCACCCGGCTGCCTTCAGTTGCGAGATCAGGTTGCGCAACTGGGCCTGCAGGTCGTGCTCGTCCTGACCCAGCGCCATCGCATTGGCGTACAGCATGCGGCCTTCGTCGCGCGTGAATGCATGGAGCTGCCCACCGACGCGCAGCACTTGCACATGCTCTGGCAGGGTGTTGCTGTCCAGCAAGGCAGCCACCGGTACGACCAGACAGTGGTCCTCCTGGCGGCCCGACCAGGCTTCGATCTCCTGCCACTGGTCCAGAGGAACCGCGGTATAGAACGTCTGGGTGCTGTCGGCGAGCTTTTCCTGCGCGTGCACGAACACTTGCAGCGGCCCTTCGACAGAGCCTTCGTCTCGAACCGATTTCTCGATCAGCGCTGAAGCGTACTCGGCTTTGCCCTGGCTGGGTTGCACGCCCGTCTGGGAGTCGGCAAAGTCCACCACGGCCATGGCCGTGCCGCGGGTCTCGCTCCAGGGCTCTACCGGCCGGCACTGGCCGTTGCTCAGGTCAAACCAGCCCTGGGCAGTGATCAGGAAAATTTGGTCAGGCTTCATCGGCTCACCATGGGGAAATACACGACGCCGGTCATCTCAAGGCTGAATCCGCGATCGTCTTTCTGTGCGGGAGAGAACAGCCCGGCCGTGGGGGTGATGACCGCCACGTCGAAATGATCGGCAGCAAACCACTGGTAGGCGCTGACGCCGATTTGCTGTTGCAGCAAGGCTTCAGCTTCGGCGCGAGGCACGATGGAGGCCGGACGCTGCACCTTGCGGTTGGTCCAGCTGGCCGGGTCGAACCCGGATTGCTCCACCATCTGGGCAATCTTGGCTTGCTCCTGCGCGTAACGCTCGTGCTGTTCCACGGTTGGCATCAGGGCACGCAAATTGGAAAGCTCGGAACGCGCAGCCGCATGGCTGGCCCGAGCATTCTTGAGCTGAGTGACCGAGTGAAAGGCGTACCAGGAGGCCACCACCATGCAGGCAGTGGCCACGCCCAGCATCACCAGTCGGTTGCGGCGGGCGCTGTTCATTTACTGGTCCATCACCCAATGGGCGGTCAGCAGGGTCACGCGGTCTTCGTCGTACTGACGGCCGGTGGCGGTGGCGCCGTTGGGGTTGTCAGCACCGATGGCGGTCGCGTCGTTGCCGCTCTGACCATTTCCGCCAATGTTGCTGGCGATGGTGTTGTTCGCTTCCCATGCGGTGCCGGGGCCGTTGGCGTCCGTCACCTGTGTGTGGGCGGCGCGGTCCTGGATGCGGAAGCGCCCCTCGCGGGAGTCGGCCTTGCCATCGACCACCTGGTCCAGGTAGCGTGCCAGGTCGGGTGTCAGGCCGCGGACCACCATCACATTGCCAGCGCCGCTGGTGGTGCCAGCAGGGTTCCACTGGAAGCACACCTGGATTTCGGTCGAGTTGCCGTTGGTGTCCTGGTAGACGTAGCGGTCCTCATGGCCCTCACCACGTCCGGGCGGCATGCGCACGCCATGGCGGGTCATCAGGTCGCGCAGTCCCTGGTTGGCCAGCTGCGCATCACCACCACCGGTCTGACCGGCGGCATAGCCCTGGCCCGAGCAGATCTTGAACCCGGTGTTGTTGAAGTTCTCCGGAATGCCAGCCACCGCCTGGCCACCGGCTCGCTGGCAGGACGCCGCGCCACCGATGGAGGTCTCCAGGCCGTTGACCATGAAGGTCGGCGCCTGCTGGCAGTCGCCCACCACCGTACCCGTGCGCTGGTAGTACTGGTCGTAAGCCATCTTCCACTGGTCGAGGAACTTGTTGGAGATCTTGGTGTACTCGGCGTTTCGCTGGACATCCTTGCCGATGGCGATCGCGCCGATGATCAGGCCGATCACGGCCAGCACCAGAGTCAGTTCAATCAGGGTGAAGCCGGCCTGGCTGGCGCGGCGCAGTTGGGTGGTCTTTTTCATGTCTTCCATTCCAAAAAGGGCGCTGATACAGGCCTTACTGGTTCATCTTGTAGATGGCGACAACAGTGGCGACCTGCTGCTCGTCGAGCTGCAGGTTGTCGCCCGCGGCACCGGCACCGCCGTTAATGGAGTCGTCGTTCGTTCGGTTCCACTGCACGCCGGGGCCGTTGGCCACGCCATTGCCGATGCCTTGCAGGCGGAAGCGGCCTTCCTGCGCGTCGGGCTTGCCGTCGACCATCTGGTCCAGCATGCGGGCCAGGTCAGGCGTCAGGCCGGAGAGGATCATCACGTTGCCCGAACCGTCTGCAGCACCGGGGTTGTTCCACTGGAAGCACACCTGCACTTCTTGCGGGTTGCCGTTGGAGTCGAGGTAGACGTAGCGGTCTTCAAAACCTTCGGCACGGCCTGGGGGCATGCGCACACCGGCCTGGGTCATTTGCGTGCGCAGGTTGATGGCGGCGGCACCGCGAGCGGCCATGCCGAGGCCATCGGCTTTGTCGCACACGCGGCTGGGGCCGACGACGCCAGTCATGTTGCCGCCGGAAATAAGGCCACCTGCCGGCACAGCGTAGGCCGCGCCATTGACCATCAACCGGGGAGCGACCTGGTTGTCACCCACCACCACGCCGGTGCGCTGGTAGTACTGGTTGTACGACTGCTCCCATTGATCAACGAACTTGTTCTTGATCTTGGTGTACTCGGCGTTTCGCTGGACATCCTTGCCGATGGCCATGGCGCCGATGATCAGACCGATCACTGCCAACACCACGGACAGCTCCACCAGCGTGAAGCCCGATTGCCGTTGCCGGCCCTTGCCTGCCGCTGCGCGGCCCAATCCTCGTTCCATGTGACCTCTCACTTCCTCGTTGAATACGAATCAATACGTGCAAAAGGCACGAACGTTCGTGCAATTGCTTCCTGAACAGAAAAGGGACAGCCCGCGAGGTTGGTGTTCACCTCTTTGCGTACTGCCCCTCCCGCTTAGACGTCTCCTGAGATGTGAATCGCTCCATCTCTTTGTTACGTCAGTTACATCTTCTTACTACCAAACTGACCTTTTTGTACCCAAGGCCGTGAATAGCTTTGGTGAGAGCAAATGGTATCGCGTTGTTTTTGAAACACCAATACCCCTTTGTCGAAAACCGCGAAAAAATGCCTCAATACCAGTATTTACGCGGCCTCCGGGAGTATCAGCAAGTACTCCACCAGGCGCAGACCGTGAACTATTTGGCACAGCTCCCTGCCAGAAAAATCCGCAAGCCAACCTGTAACAACTTCTATTACGAAGCCCAGGCTGAAAACCGCAGCGTACCTTTCCGCCCGCAATTAGGTATGGATTGCGGCAGGGCTGAGTGTCAGTTCGGCGCCAACAAAATGCGGGAAACATTCACCCAAAAACTGTCCCGCAAAGAAAAATCTTGTACCCCTGGGGGTATAAAGATATACTGTGGCAGGTATAGGAGAAACATCATGACCCAACGCCTTTCCTCCCCCGCAGTTCAGACAGCCGTCTCGCAGGCCCGCATGGCCGTGCTGGCAGCTTCAGCCATCTCCGCGCTGTGGCTGGTCACGACCCATGCACATGCCCAGACCGCCGATGCCAGCGCAGCCGTCCCGGCCGTCAATGTGATGTCCGTCGGGGGCCAGGATGTGGGCGCAGCCTTCAGCATTGACGGCGCCCTGCAGGCGGTTCAGCAGACCGTGGTATCTGCTCAGGCCAGTGGCCGGGTCACAGAGCTGAAAGTCAAAGCCGGAGACAAGGTCAAGACAGGCCAGCTGCTGGCCACCATCGACGACCGCACCACCCGCGCAGGCATGGCCCAGGCCACAGCCGGCGTCGCACAGGCACAGGCCAACTACGCCAATGCCAAAGCCAGCCACGACCGCACCAAAGAGCTCAAATCTCAGGGATTCGTCGCTCAGGCAGCGCTGGACTCAGCCGTGGCACAGCTGCGCGCTGCAGAGGCGGGTCTGCAAGCCGCACGAGCGGGTCAGACCCAGTCGGGCCTGGCACAAGGTTTCACGCAGGTCACCGCACCATACGACGGCTGGGTACTGCAGACCCACATCGAAGCCGGCACCCTCGCCATGCCAGGCACCCCGTTGGTCACGGTCTATGCGCCTGAGCCGATGCGCGCCGTTGTTCATGTGCCCGCTTCCCAGCAAGCGGCTGCCGAAAGTGCCACCCGCATTGAAGTGAAGCTCCCAGGGGCAGAGGCCAAGTGGGTGAAGCCCGCCAGCGTGAGCAGCGTGCCCGCAGCCGACCCGGTCTCCCAGACCCTGGAGTGGCGCCTGAACCTCGCGGCAGACGATGCCACCGGGCAAGTCCCCGGCCGTCAGGTACAGGTCCGTTTCATCGGCGGACCCGCCAAGCGAATGGTCGTGCCTGCCGCCGCCGTCGTTCATCGTGGCGAGCTCACGGCTGTGTATGCCGTGGTTCAGCGCGGCGACCAGAAAGCCTTTGCTCTGCGCACCGTCCGCCTTGGCGCCGAGCACGATGGTGAGATGGTGGAAGTGCTGGCCGGTCTCAAAGCCGGTGATGAAGTCGCGCTGGACCCCGTCCGCGCCGGCCTCAGCGGCGCTAAACCCGCAGGCCGGAACTGACCCGTCTTGCAACCCTGACCCGGACAGCACTGCACGAACAACACTGACAAAGCAAACCGCGCAAGCAACACCAGCCCAGAGGACGCCATGAGCGAGAACCACACCCATCCAGTCGATGCCACCGCAGGAGCCGAAGAAAAACTCGGCTTCTCGGGCGCCATCGCCCGCATGTTCCAGGGCAACGCCATCACTCCGTTGCTGGCATTGGTGGCCATGCTGCTTGGCCTGTTCGCCGTCCTGGTGACGCCGCGAGAGGAAGAGCCGCAGATCAACGTCACCATGGCCAACGTCATCATTCCCTTCCCGGGCGCCTCCAGCGCCGACGTGGAAAGCATGGTGGCCTTGCCTGCAGAGCACGTGCTGTCACAAATCCAGGGCATCGAGCACACTTACTCAGTGGCCCGCCCGGGCGTGGCCGTCCTCACGGTTCAGTTCAAGGTCGGCGTGCCGCGCACCGAAGCACTGGTCCGACTGTACGACGTGCTCAACGCCAACCAGGACTGGTTGCCTGACGGCCTGGGCGTGCTCACCCCCATCGTCAAACCCAAAGGCATTGACGATGTGCCGGTGCTCGCCGCCACACTGTGGACCAAGGATGCCACCAGCGCGGCAACCCTGGAGCGCGTGGCCCATTCAGTCGAGAGCGAACTCAAACGCGTGCCCGGCACCCGCGAAGTCGAAACCATTGGCGGACCTGGCCGCGCCGTTCACGTGTGGCTTGATCCCGCCCGCCTGCGCGAGCGCAATATCAGTGTGCAAGCGCTCTATGGCGCCATCAACGCTGCCAACCAGGCCCTGCCATCCGGCAAAGTCATCAACCCGTCCCCGGCTGCGGACGAGCCTGCCATGCTCACCGTGGAGACTGGGGAGTTCATGCGCAGTGCCGAAGACGTCGGCCAGATTGTGGTGGGCGTCAGCAATGGCCATCCCATCTACCTGAGCGAAGTCGCCAGGGTCGAAGTCGGTGCACAGCAGCCTGCACGCTATGTCTGGTACACGCCAGGCGCTGCCGACGCCGACCATGCCGAGCAGCAGGGCCAGAACCACCCGGCTGTCACCATCACCGTCACCAAAAAGCCCGGCGAGAACGCGGTCGACGTGGCCGAAGGCGCGCGCCTGCGCCTGGAGCAGCTGCACAACACCGTCATTCCCGCCGACGTGCAGGTCTCCATCACGCGGGACTACGGCGACACCGCTGCCGCCAAGGCCAACAAGCTCATCCAGAAGCTCATCTTCGCCACCGGTAGCGTGATCATTCTGGTGGGCCTGGCCCTGGGCCGTCGTGAAGCCGTCATCGTCGGTGCCGCCGTGATCCTCACGCTCACTGCCACGCTGTTCGCATCATGGGCGTGGGGCTTCACGCTCAACCGCGTGTCCCTGTTCGCCCTGATCTTCTCCATCGGCATTCTGGTGGACGACGCCATCGTGGTGGTGGAGAACATCCACCGTCACCGCCAGCTCACACCGGGCGAGCCGCTGTCCGTCATCATCCCTCGCGCCGTGGACGAAGTGGGTGGCCCCACCATCCTCGCTACCTTCACCGTGATCGCAGCCTTGCTGCCCATGGCGTTCGTCAGCGGCCTGATGGGCCCTTACATGAGCCCGATCCCGATCAACGCCTCCATGGGCATGGCCATCTCTCTGGCCATCGCTTTCACGGTCACGCCCTGGCTGGCCCTCAAGCTCACCAAGACCGACGGCCACGCCGATCACGGCCCGTCCAGGCTCACCTCGGTACTGCAAACCACCTTCACGCGCATCCTCACGCCTTTCCTGGAAAGCGCTCGCAAACGCTGGCTGCTGCTGTTTGGCATCCTGGCGGCGCTCGTGCTGTCCGTGGGTCTGGCCCTGGTGCAGTGGGTGGTGCTGAAAATGCTGCCCTTCGACAACAAGAGCGAATACCAGGTCGTCATTGACATGCCCGCCGGCACGCCGCTGGAAGACACGGCTGCCACGCTGCAAGACCTGACCGCATGGCTGTCGGCGCAGCCTGAAGTGGCCAACATCCAGGGCTATGCCGGCACCGCCAGCCCCATCACCTTCAACGGCCTGGTGCGCCAGTACTATCTTCGCGCCGATGCCGAGCAGGGGGATCTGCAGATCAATCTGGTGGACTCGCATCACCGCAGCGAAAAGAGCCACGCCATTGCCCAGCGTCACCGCCCGGCACTGGAAGAGATTGCGGCACGCCATGGCGCCAACATCAAAGTCGTGGAAGTGCCTCCGGGCCCGCCCGTGATGTCGCCCATCGTGGCCGAAGTCTATGGCCCGGATCTGGCCGGTCGCTCCGAGCTGGCCCAGCGCATTGCGAAGGCCTTTGCCGGCACGCCGGACATCGTGGGCGTGGACACCACGGTGGAAGAGAACGCACCCAAAGTGTTCTTGCGCCTGCAACGCCAGCGCGCTGAATCGCTGGGCATCCCGACGCAGGTGGTGGCGCAAACCGTCTACACCGCGCTGTCCGGATCTGATGCCGCCTACCTGCACGACGGCCATTCGCGCTACCCTGTGCCGGTGAAGCTGCGCCTGCCGCTGGACCGGCAGGTCGGTCTCGAAGGCTTGCTCGCCATGCCGGTGCAGGCTGCCAACGGCACCATGGTGCCGCTGTCCGAGCTGGTCACGGTGGAGCAGGGCGTGATCGACCAGCCCCGCTACACCAAAGACCTGATGCCCGTCTCCTATGTGTTTGGCGACATGGCCGGTGAGCTCGATTCGCCCTTGTACGGCCTGTTCGGCATCCGCGGTGGGCTCAAGGAGGCTGCCCTGCCCAACGCTGGAGAACTGGGTGAGTACTGGATCAATCAGCCATCCGACCCCTACCGCGAATACGCCATCAAATGGGACGGCGAATGGCAGATCACCTATGAAACCTTCCGCGACATGGGCGCTGCCTATGGCGTGGGCCTCATCCTGATCTACCTGCTGGTGGTGGCACAGTTCCGCAGCTACCTCACGCCGCTGATCATCATGGCGCCCATCCCGCTGACCATCATCGGCGTGATGCCCGGTCATGCATTGCTCGGTTCGCAATTCACGGCCACCTCCATGATCGGCATGATCGCGCTGGCTGGCATCATCGTGCGCAACTCCATCCTGCTGGTGGACTTCATCGAGCTGGAGACTCGCCGAGGCGTGCCGTTCGCACAAGCCGTGGTGCAGTCCGCGTCGGTCCGTGCCCAGCCGATCGCGCTGACCGGTCTGGCCGCCATGATGGGTGCCTTCTTCATTCTGGACGACCCCATCTTCAACGGTCTGGCCATCTCGCTGATCTTCGGTATCGCGGTGTCCACGATGCTGACCCTGGTGGTCATTCCGGTTCTGTACTACGCGATGTACAGAAAAAGCCATGAGGGATTGAACGCATGACCCCCTTGCGCCGCTTCGCGTCTTCCCCCATCAAGAGGGGGGACCGCACCAGTGGCCCGGCAAAGCCGGTTCCACGGTGTGTGCTTGGTTCTGCATGTGTGGCGACCGGGAAGTGCTGGTGTTTCTATCGGATGCCCGTGGTGCCGATCTGACCTTTGACATCTGAGTTCTGATTTTTGCCTTTTTGTTTTTGATTTCTTTTTCGGGCCCCTGGCCCTTGTTCCAAGGAGAACGTTATGACCGTTGAACGCTATATCCGCATCATGGCCGGCTTTGTTGTCATGCTCTCGCTTGCCCTCGGCTACGATGGCAGCCCCATCTTCGTCAGTGAATGGTTCCTGGCGTTGACCGCTTTTGCCGGCTTCAACCTGTTCCAGTCCGGCATCACCGGCTTCTGCCCACCTGCCTTCCTTTTCAGGGCGCTGGGTGTGCCGGACGGCAACGGTGCGTGCAGCGTTCCAGCCAAGAAAGCCAAAGCCAACTGATTGACCGGGCAGCCTGAGATGGGGCAAGCGCCCCAGCCCATTCCCACCACAAGGACAAGGGAGACACACCCATGAGCAGTCCAACGCCTTTGAAGTTCCTGATGCCCGGCTGGTTCGCGCCCGTCATGGGCCTGAGCGGGCTGGCGCTGGCCTGGCACCGGGCCGCCCCAGTGCTCGGTGACATGGCCAATGGCATCGCCCTGGTCGTGGGCGTGGTGGCAGCCGTGGCTTTTCTGGCCGTGCTGGCGGGCTCGGTGGTGCGCGCCATGCGCTACCCGGCTGCCTTGGCCGAAGACTTGCGCCACCCCATCCGCCACGCCTTTGTGGCGGCGCTGCCTGTGTCCCTGCTTTTGCTGGCCACGGTGGGCGTGGCGCTGGCGGGTGCAGAAGGCCCGCTGCGCTTCGTGTGGGACCTGATGTGGTGGGCCGGCAGCATTGGCCAGGTGGCCGTCACCATCTGGGTGCTCAGCCGCTGGATCGCCCATGCCCCTGCATCGCCTGCTACGGCCACCCCCGGCATGCCGGCGCCCGCTGGCTTGTGGCCGGCGGTCACGCCTGTGCTGCTCATCCCCGTGGTGGGCAATGTGGTGGCGCCGCTGGCCGGCCTGCCGCTTGGCCATGGCACATGGTCGTCCATGCAGTTCGGCATAGGCGTGTTCTTCTGGCCCATCGTCTTTGCGCTGATTCTGGTTCGCCGCATGGCGCACAGTCCGGTGCCTGAGCGCATTGTTGCCTCCTGGTTCATTACCATTGCGCCGCCCGCCGTCATTGGCCTGGTGCTCATGCAGATGAAAGCGCCCATGCTCATGGTGCAAGCCGTGTGGGGCATCGCGCTGTTCTTCCTGCTGTGGCTGATTCCGGTGGCGCGCCGCGTGGCCGCCCAGCCTTTTGGCGTGCCCTTCTGGGCCATGTCCTTCCCGCTGGCCGCGCTGGCATCGTTCACGCTCAACCTCTCCGGCTCCTTGCGCGGAAGCGTCGCCGGCAACTGGACGCAGACGCTGGCTGTGCTCATGCTCGCTGCCGCATCCGTCGTCATCCTCTGGTTGTGCTTTGCCACCGTGCGCGGTCTGCGCGATGGCAGCCTGCTCGCACCCGAGCCGGTGGCCAATATTGTCCCGGCAGCGGCTTGAGCGCACTGCCCACACCAGGCGACGCCAGACTGGATCCAGGAAGGAGCACCCCCGTGGCATCGACTTCCCCGAACGCACCGGCACAAGCGGCACAAGCGGCTGTACCACCGCCAGCATCTGAGTCAGCACATTTGTCAGCGCCTGTCCCCGCTCCAGAGACGGCGCCACCGCCGGTCCTGGCCGACACGCCTTCTTCAGTGCAGGGTGAACGCAAGAAAGAGCTGCTGCATCGACTGCGCCGCGCCGAAGGCCAGGTGCGTGGTTTGCAGAAGCTGCTGGAGGACGGCGCCGACTGCACCAAGATTGCACAGCAGTTGCTCGCCGTGCGGCGTGCGCTCGACAGCACCTATGTGAAACTGAATCTGTCAGTTGCCGAGCAGGAGCTGGCCCGCCAGGGAGTGGATGCCACCACGACAGGGCTCGATGGCGTGCTCGACCGCCTGCAGAAGCGGCTTGGCCGCGGCGCCTGAAGCTGGCGCTCATCCGCCGGTCGAACCGCCTGGCGCTGTTGCACTTCGAAAAACCTCTGAGGCCGCGAGGCGATCAGGGCTTTGGTATGCTGAGGTCTCACACACTATTCGTTCACCGTTAGAAGAGCACTGCCCATGAAATTCGTTCTTGCCCTGTGTGCCGCACTGGCGCTCACCGCTTGCGCATCCTCCAAGCCCTACTGGGCCAAGCCTGGCGTGAGCTCTGACACCACGTACAACGAGCTGTCCCAATGCCGTTACGAAGTGGGTCTGCGTGGCATCGACGGCGACGAAGCCGACCTGCTGATTGCCCACTGCATGCGCGGCAAGGGCTATCGCTTGCTGGCCAACCAGGACGAAATCTGATCGACCTGATGACTGGTCAGTGCCGTCGGTCTGCCTGATCTGACGGCGCTGACTTTTCCCGCCTTTCCATGGACTGGCCGGCCGCCTGGCCATTGCTCCTGATTGCTGCCTTCGCCGCGGGCGTCCTCAACGCCGTCGCCGGCGGCGGCAGCTTTCTCACTTTTCCCGCACTCGTCTACGCTGGCGTGCCGCCCATCGTGGCCAATGCCACCAGCGCGCTCGCCGTCAGCCCTGGCTACCTGGGCAGCACCCTCGGCTTCAGGCCCGAGCTGCGTGCGCTGCCCAGCCGGCGTCTCATTCGCGAAGCCATCATCGCCGCCATCGGCGGCGTGGGCGGTGCGCTCCTGCTCTTGCTCACACCGGCGCCGCTGTTTGCCGGCATCGTGCCCTGGCTGCTCTTGCTGGCCACCGTGCTGTTCGCCGTGGGGCCCTGGCTGGCGCGCAAGGCGGCGGTGCAAAAGCCTGCCGGCGAAGGCCAAGCTTCTCATTGGCTGCGTGACGCTGGCCTCTTCATCGTGGCGGTCTACGGCGGCTACTTCAACGGTGGGCTCGGCATCTTGCTCATGGCGCTCTACACCCTGGCAGGTGAGTCGCGCATCACCACCGTCAACGCACTCAAGAACCTGAACTCACTGGTCTTGTCCTGGCTGTCGGTGGCGGCATTTGTCGTGGCGGGGGCGGTGGCCTGGGCGCCCGGCCTGCTCATGATGGTGGGTGCCACGGCGGGCGGGTACTTCGGCGCCAAATGGTCGCGCCGCCTGCCGGTGGTTGCCGTGCGGGCGGTGGTCATCATCACCGGCGTGGTGATGACGGTGGTGTTCTTCGCGCGCCGCTGAGGCGTTGGAAACCCCCTGACGTTCAGGGGACGCAGTCCTTCAGGTCTTCAGGCCTGAATGTCGAGCAGATTGCCCATCATCTCCTGCTCGGTCTTCACCGTCTGCAGGTTGGCCAGGTAGGTGTTCTTGGCCATCTTCTGCTCCACCATGTCCTCCACCAACGCATCCACGTTCTGGCCCGTGGCAGATTCGGGCTGTGTCACGCGCGCGGTGACGCCGCCGGTCTCGGCGTTCGCCGTCTGCTCCACACGTTGGCGCTGAAAGCCCTCGGTCTGGACATTGGCCACATTGTGCGCCGTCACATTCAGGCGCGTCTGGGCCGCCTGCATGCCACTGAGGCCGATACGGGTCGCAGAAGAAGCCAGAATCATGGGCGCACCTTTGTGTGTTGGCTGGTGAAGTGAGGAATGGGTGGACAGGTGCTTGGGTAGACGGGTGAACCAGTGGTTCGCCAGACAAGAGCCAAGAAAAGAACCGGGAAAGCAGTCCTTATCCGGTGTTATCGGCAGCCAGTCCCAAAGCTTGAACCCCTGCCCGCGCCCCGGGTGTGGCACGGACCCTGCTTGAGCCTGTCTGCCCGCCAGCAGAAAAGACAAAGAGACGCCAAAGACAAGCGACGAAAAGAAAGGAACAGGACGCCCATCATGGAACTGCCCGCCCACCAACTGAGCATGACCGTGCTCATGACGCCAGACACCGCCAACTTCTCCGGCAACGTCCACGGCGGCAACCTGCTCAAGCTGCTCGACCAGGTGGCCTACGCCTGCGCCAGCCGTTATGCCGGCACCTACGCCGTCACGCTCAGCGTCGACCAGGTCATGTTTCGCCAGCCCATCCACGTGGGCGAGCTGGTCACCTTTCTGGCCTCGGTCAACGCCACCGGCACCTCTTCCATGGAGGTGGGCATCAAGGTCATTGCCGAGAACATCCGCACCCAGGAAAAGCGCCACGTCAACAGCTGCTTCTTCACCATGGTCGCCATCGATGAAAACGGCGCCACCACGCCCGTGCCACCGCTGCGTCCCTTCACGCCCGACGAGCGCCGGCGACATGCGGCCGCGCAGGTGCGCAAATCGATGCGGCGCGAAATGGAGGAGCGCTTTGCCGCCACGCGACAGGACAGCGGTACCGCATCGGATGCGTCGGCCTGAACGCCAGCCACAGGTACAAAAAAAAGGGCACGCCTCCTGACCGGTAGCGTGCCCACAAGAGGCGTCTTCGATGACTTTCGAAGAACCTGAGCCGCTGGCATGAAGGTCAGCCGCTCAAGTTGGTGTCTGGGCCGGCAAGCTCGCCGGAAACGCGGAGGAGATGGGTGACTTGCCCCCGACGCGCGTTGCCGGCCCAAAACCCGGTAAGCCAGAAGACCTTGCTTTCATCAAGTGAGACCACCGATGCAGGCCAAGGTTCCTGGTGAATGTCCGTCCAATGTGTATGGTGGGGGTGATTCGGGGCACCCCCTACCCCATGAAGGCCAGTGAGAGTGTGAATGCTTCTGGCCGTCAGTCCGAAGAGGCAAAGCCAAACAGGTGCAGCAGGCTCGTGAACAGATTGAACAGCGAGACAAACAGGCCCACCGTGGCCATCACGTAGTTGGTCTCACCGCCGTTGACGATGCGGCTGGTCTCGAACAGGATCAAACCCACCGAGAGCAGTGCCACCACGGCCGAGACACCCAGGGCCAGCGCCGGCATGGAGAACACATAGGCCACGATGCCCATGATGATCGCCACGATCATGCCGGCGAACAGAAAGCCGCCCATGAAGCTCATGTCCTTGCGCGTCACCAGCACATAGCCTGACAGCGCCAGGAAGGTCGCGCCCGTGGCGCCCAGCGCAGCGGCAATGGTGCCGGCGCCGCCGGGGAGGGCCAGCGTGTAGCTCAGGATGGGGCCGAGCGTGTAGCCCATGAAGCCTGTCAGCGCAAACACCGCTGGAATCGCCCAGCCCGAGTTGCGCAGTTTGGTCACTGCAAACAGCAAGCCAAAGTAGCCCACCAGGGTGATGATCAGGCCCGGCGCAGGCAGCGCAAACGCCACAGCCGCACTGGCCGTCGCTGCTGCGAACAACAAGGTGAGCGAGAGCAGAGCGTACGTGTTGCGCAGCACGCGCGCTGCTTCCGGCCGGTCCACGGCCAGAGAGGAATAGCCACCGGCGCCCCGGCTTGGCTGCCGGTCACCGACGGGATAAATGCGATCGGTTTGTGCCATGTCGAGTTCTCCTGAGGGAAGCCTGTTGAAACAGAGAAAAAGAAAGAGAGAAAGTGAAAAAGAGAGAGCTAAAAAACTGTGACGCCTCTGCTGCGGGTCAATCCGGACGGGTTGGCGAGAGAAGAAGCGTCACCTGAATGTTGAATCTACCGGTCAAAGGTGTGAGGAAAAAGCAGAAAATAAAGAAGCATTCATCCTAAAAAACCGAATTGAATTCGGCAGATTAAACCTCATTCATGCCGGCGCAGCATCGTCAAACGACAGCCGCAAAGTCTCGCGCCCGTAGCGCTTCTGCTTCTGCCACTGCTTCACCAGCGAATCCGTCACCCGCTTGAGTGCGGCTTCCAGCGCCGGCCCAAAGCTCAGCCGCGTGGCCTGGCCCACCAGCGTGCCGTGCCCGTCCGTCAGCACCGAAACCTGGCAACGCATGTCGCGCCCACCGCGCGGGCCGTTGATGTCATCCAGCCGGACATGCACCCGCTGCACCTGGCCGCGCAAACGGCGCAAGGCAAAACGCACGCGCTGCTCCACATGGGTGCGCCATTGCTCGGACTGCTGGGGGCTGCGGGACTCAATGCGAACTTGCATGGTGGTGATCTCCTTCTTGCTTCGTTCAAAACAAAACCAAAACCGCTGAAGGCTTTCATGGTGGAGAAGAAATGCAAAGAGAGCCTTCTTCGGTCCATCAAAGCGTCCAACACGGTTTCACCTTAGGTCTGCACTCCAATCGGAAAAAGCAGAGAATGACGAAATCATCTTCAGAGAAAACCAGGGAACTTCTACATCCCGCCCACCGCCATGAACACACCCTTCAACTACAAGCACCTCTATTACTTCTGGGTGGCCGCCAAGGAAGGCGGTATGTCGCACGCTGCCGCCCGGCTCGACATGGCGGTGCAAACCATCAGCGCACAGGTGCGCCAGCTCGAGCACGACCTCGGCCACGCCTTGTTCAAACCCGTGGGCCGTGGCCTGGCACTGACCGAAGCCGGTGAAGCCGCGCTGCAACTGGCCGAGCAAATCTTTCAGATCGGCGAGCAGTTGCCCTCCGCCGTGCGCGACGCCGCCAGCCAGGGCGGCCTCATGCGCCTGACGGTGGGCATTTCCGACGGCCTGCCCAAGCTCGCCGTGCGCGACCTGCTCGCCCCCGTGGTGGCCGAGCCGGGCTTGCGGCTTCAATGCCAGGAAGGCGAGTTCGACGACTTGCTGGCCGACCTGGCCCTGCACCGCATGGACGTCGTGCTGGCCGACAGGCCCGCCCCGGCCAACCCCAATCTGCGCCTGTACAGTCACGCCCTGGGCTCATGGGCCATGGGCTGGTTCGCACCCGCGGCACTGGCCAAGGCGGCCCGCAAGAATTTTCCGCATTCACTGAGCGAAGTGCCCGTGCTGCTCCCCACCAGCCACTCCACCATCCGCCTGCGGCTGGACCAATGGTTCGAACGCCATGGCGTGAACCCGAATCTGGCGGGTGAGTTCGAAGACAGCGCCTTGCTCACCACCTTTGCCGCGTCCGGCATGGGCCTGCTGCCCGCGCCCGTGCGCATGCGCGAGCAGATCAAACAGTCTTATGGGCTGGTGTGGGTGGGCGAGTGCGACGGGGTGGAAGAGCACTTCTTTGCGATTGGCACGGCAAGGCGGGTGCAGCATCCGTTGGTACAGCGGATGTTGACGGTGGAGGTGGGGTGAGGGTGTGTTGGGGCCCGCTCTGGTGCGATCTGCTGTTGCGTAGGAGGCTCACATGGCGTGAATCTGAAGCGGTACGCGGGGGTATTGGGGTGAAGTGGCTTAGAGTGGGGGAGTCACACCACTCAAGTTGGCGGTGTATTGGGATTGCCGACTTGTACATTTGATTGGCGCCGTCGGATGGCTGCGCTACTCGGGCCTAGGCCTTGGTCGAATTGTCAGCGTTTAGGGAGGAAGCGATGACCATGTTATCCAGCCGCGCCCATGTTATCGGGCACTTGGGTGCCATGTCTTTCTAGTTGGGCACCATGAAGGACGTATCAGTGGGCAGCGAGCTTAGCAAAAAGCTCCACAAAGAATTCCTAGCTGAGTCTGATCGCGGCTGCGCGGTGCTCACCGTATGCCTGATCGAAGAAACCTTAGGGGCCTTGTTTGAAAAGGTGGTACCGACTAAGGATGTAAGCGCCCGCCACTTCATGCCACCTGGTCGGCTGCGCCAAGGACTCGAAAGCGCTATTGCCCTTGGCTTAGTAACCGACCCCACAGCTTCGAATATTCGCCTAATCCTTAGAGTTCGCAACACCTTTGCGCACAAGCTTCTCGCTGGTCTCACATTCGAGAGTCCGGAGGTGCGGGCTCACGTCATGAAGATGCAACTTCCTAATCTTGATGGCATGTCTGAGATTTCAAGAAAGGAGATTCAAGACGTCTCAAGACAGCGCTACATGCACATACTCAGTCACGCACTGGCAGATATGAATCGAGTAAGTCACATTGCAAAGCCATTTCCAATCTACCCAGCCTTACCCGCCTACTCGGTCGAAGTCTAGTTGTCACATGATGCTGAACCACACCTTCCAGGCGACGTGCCCGCCTCCGCTTCGCTCCGGCAGGTATGCGGGAGAAGTTTGGCGTTAGGCCGTTGAGCCTCCTAGATCACACTCAGATATGCTCAGCAAATGGAAACGGTAGACGCAATCGGTTTGCTGCTAGGGGTAGTTGGCTTGGTCATAACCTTGCGGCAGCTGCATAAAACGAGAGAAGCCGCCGAAGCCGCCAAAGATGCCGCCTCGCAGGCGGTATCTTCAATCCAGCGCTTTGAAGCTGCAACCAAGATGCACGAGGTTTGTTCCAGATCTCGAGAGCTGTTGCGAGTACTTCATGGAAGAACTCTCGCTCCAGCGGCGCATGCAGCTTTTGAGCTTCGAGATGCTATGGCGCGGTACGGACATGACCCGCATAGCCAAGCCATAGCTAGTACGGTGGCTTGGGAACAAGCTCATCGTGAAGCAAGAGAGGTCCATGAGCGACTTGAAACCGCCGCCCTGGTGAACAGAATTGCTTCTGAAGAGCGAGCCGCACTTTTACATTCTGTCGCTCGCTTGCATACTGAATTCACATCTTTGGCAGCGAAAGCTGCTGCCAGCGGAGCCAACAATGCCAATTCCTAACGACTACAAAGACATAGTCACCACATTGCTAGAGAAAACCAACAGTGGACGTGTTCATTGGAAGAGGACGCGCTTCGGCATTGAAGTTCAAGTTGATAAAAGCGGATTCAAACTTTGGAGCGGGACTGACGAGCATACGGATGAAGCCTTTGTGGCCTTTGCTTTAAATGACATGACGGGGACCACAATTGACTCTTGGTATGTCGATGCAGGCGACTCAGACTTCGATCGAATGAATCTGTTGTTTATCGCAGCGAAGCGCTATGCACAAGGAATTCCTCAGAAGTTGAGAGAGTTGAAAGAAGCTATGTCTAACCAAGATTATCTGGGGGCACCAGAGAAGGACGACGTATAAGCTGCCACCGAAAGTCATGAGAAACCATGAGAAGTCATGAGGGCCAGGTCGTGTCTTTTGCTTCTGCCGCAACGTGACGCAGCAAGAGGCGAACGCTGAGGCCAGAGCTTGCAGATGGGCGTGAGGGTCAGGTCTTGTCTTTTGCCTCAGCACCAACGTCAAGTGGAAAAACACAAGACCGGATCCTGAATTCTGCAGGACCTTTATGTCGCTCACTGCTCGTATTCTGATCGCATGCCTCGCCGCACTGTGCGGAGCTGTCATGGTTGCAGTTGCACCGCCGAGCGTCAAGGCGACATTTTTTCACGGCTTCGCTGGTCTTCGTCGTGAGGGTCAGGTCTTGTCTTTTGCTTCGGCCCCAGACCCAACGTCAAGAGGCAAAGCACAAAACTGGCCCCCACGATTCCCGGGGCGGTTCACTGTTGCCTGCAAGAGCGTGTCGAATGACAAGTGCCGGCCCCCTGAGCCTTCTTTGCGTGAAGTGATCGCTTGGGCTGGGCCGTCGATAAGGGAGGAAATCATGTCGGAACCCATGAAAGATCTGCTCGAAAAAGTGGATGCAGAACTGCAAGTCCACTTCCCCGAGGTGCACGCTTCCTTGCAGCCGTCAGTAACGGAGGAGCGGCTTCAGGCGCTTGAGTCGCTGCTCGAATGCCAGGCCTTGCCCGAAGACCTGGCGATGCTCTACCGGTGGCATGACGGGCAGGGCGGCGGCTACTCGCTCAATCAGAACGACAACCGAAGCTTCCTCTCGGTTGAGGAAGTGTTGGACGCCTGGGATTTCCTCAATGACCCGGAGGAGGATGTCAAGCCTCCGATCTCGCCGACATGGCTGCCCATCTTCTACAACGGCGCCGGAGACTACCTGATGTACGAAACCGCGGAAGCTGACCGTGGCAGACTCATCGCCTACTGGCACGACGCTGATGATCGATCCGTGGAGCACGAAAGCCTGGAATCGTTGGTAATGGCGGTGTGGGAATCCGCCCGAAAGAAGAAGGAGTGAGCTTTGAGGGCGAGGACGCAATATCCACAGTTGCAAACTGATGTTGTGTGCTGTTTGGATCTGACCCCAAGAATCCCAGAAGGCCCAACGTCCTTTGCCGGTTGTCACGATGTCTAGGGCAATGTTCCGGCAAACTGACCAACTTGCAGTGAACGGTAGGGACCCCAAGGGAGAAGAAAATGACAACGACAGGAACCGCCGCGGCCGTGCGGACAATTCAGATTGAAAAGGATGACCCCGCCCGGGCTGATGTGCTTGGGCTGCTGGATGAGCACATGCGACATATGCATGAACTCTCGCCGCCAGAGAGCGTGCACGCGCTCGATGTAGGGGCACTGAAAGCGCCCGGCATCACCTTCTGGTCAGCCCGGGAAGAGGGCGTGCTGATCGGATGCGGTGCGCTCAAGGCGATTGGCCCTGATCACGGCGAGATCAAGTCCATGCGCACACCGGCAGCATTGCGCGGAAGAGGCGCTGGACGCGCGTTGCTGGAGTGCATTCTGGAAGAAGCCCGCAGCCGGGGGTACAAGCGCGTCAGCCTTGAGACGGGCCCCGCGCAGACATTCCAGGCAGCCCACCGGCTCTATGAGAGCGCGGGGTTCCAAGAGTGCGGACCCTTCGGAGAATACAGGCTTGATCCCTATAGCGTCTTCATGACCCTTGAGCTTCAAAGCGCCCCCATCAAAGAGTTCTGAGAGCCACGTCTTGTCGTTTGTCGAAGCCTCAACCTCAAACCCACTGAGAAAAGAGCACGACCTGTTTCTGAAGACACAGAGGGAGAACAACATGCCGCCATTTCTTGTCTACATCAAACTATTGGGAATGACTCGAGTTGCCGCTTCGCTGGTCGCCTTGCCACTGGCGCTCGTGTACAGCATGGTCAAGTCAGATAGCCCGATTTCCGCTTTCGGCACCGAGCTTGTCGGCGCGCTCTATTTCATGCTGTTTCTGACGATCTTGCTGGTGGCTGCCGGCTTGCTGGCATACCTGCCATTGCGGCACCTGTGCAAAATGGGTGTTCTCACGTTTGAACAGTGGGGATGTGAGGGTGACGTTGCGAGTCCAGCTGGCTTCTCAAAAAGCGCGATGGCATCACTGATATCGGCATATCAAGACAAGACAAGACGGGAGCGATGGATGAGCAGCACAACTGAAACCACACCACGGTTTGCACGCACGTGCGGTGACCGTGGCGCACCACTGACGCACGCCGTGCAGCACAGGGACTGAAGCCATGGGGTATCCAGCCTGGATTCTTCTGTTCGCGGCGGACTGTCTGTTCTGTCTCTGGGTGCTTCGCTGGGGCGGGGCCGAGTGGATGGAAGGATGGCGCTCCCTGTTTTTCATTGACTGGTTGATGTCCATTGAATGGACTGCCGAGCAAATCAAGTTCTACGTGCTGTTTTGCTGGATCGGTCACGCCATCTGGTTTCTTGTCGGTTTGTTTTTTCCCGGGCTTCGCTTTCATGGCTAGTGGGCTTGCGCACAACACAGCGGACCCGGTCAGAGTGTCATGAAGATCATGAGGGTTAGATCTCAAATGCCACAGGCTGGCCTCTTCTATGCAAGCTGAATACAGATTCGAGTTCTCTGAGGATCATCTGCTCACCTCTCTTCTCCGCTATCGGCAGCAGATTTGGTGGCGTCGTCTCTTTCTCGCGCTGAAGTGGGTATTGGCGGCAGCTTTTGCCATCCCAATGCTCGTTGCGATCTATATGGGTGTTCCGGCCCTTGCAGGACTCTTCGGAGCAGTGCTGTTCGCCCTTGTGCTTGGTTGGCCAATTGACGCTTGGCTCATTCGCAGGCGATTTCGAAATTCCCCGTATCACGGCGACAACATTGTTCTCTCGCTTTCGGATGGTGGCGTGCGCATCGTTGGAAGAAGCAGCGATTCACAGATCGCATGGTCAGCTTTCACAAAAGCCCGTCGCTTTCGTGACGGCGTGCTTCTCTTCCAAGGCCCGGGTATGTTCAACTGGCTGCCAGATTCGGCGGCCCTTGAGCCAACAACGCTTGAGGTTGCACAGAAGCTGGTGCGCTCCAATGTGGGTGATTATCGTGATGCTTGACGCATTCTCTTTGCCAGCGTCTTGCGTCTTCTTGCTGTTTGGAGGAACTCTACGTGCTCACTTTCTTCAGCAGGGCTCTAAGAGATGTTCAAGCGAATGAACCCGTTGCACACCTGTCGAAAGGCCGAGGGATTTGCCGAAAGAGTCCTCAAGGTCAACCACGCTGGCGAACATGGCGCAGTGAACATCTACGCTGGGCAACTTCTGGTGGCCAGACTCATCGCGCGGGACCTGATCCCGGAGTTGACCGAATTCCAGTCGCACGAACGCCGTCACCGGTCGATATTTGAGTCGGAGCTCCTTCGACGCGGAGTGCGCAGGTGCCGTAGCTTTCACTTATGCGGAATCGGAGGGTTTGCGCTCGGATTCATCAGTGCGCTGCTCGGTCGCAGTGCCATTGCAGTCACAACTGTCGCGGTGGAGCGGGTGATGCTCAGGCACTTGGAGCACCAGCTCAAAGAGTTGCACCCCACTGATGAGGCGGCAGCGCGTGCTGTGATGGCGATTGTCGACGATGAACAGCAGCACCATGACCTTTCAGCGGCGCATGTGCGGAAGGGACGGCTCTTGGATCGCATTCTCTCGCCCGTGGTTGAGGCGTCGACAGAGACTGTCATTTGGTTGGGAATGCGCTTGTGAAGTGCAGGGCGTCGCCGGCTTCACTTCGTGCTCAAGAAATAGAGTGATTTCCTGATGCCAGAATGTAGTGAGCGAGAAAGAAAGTGCATGACCGAGGAGGAGTTTGTGCAACTCATGCGGTACCCCGAAGAGTGGGTGCTCTGGGGCATGCTGCCTGAAGAGGTGATACATGTTCAGATGGGCGAGTATGAGCCTGGGAGCGAGGCAGCCTCCGAGCACTATAGAAACGGCGCATTTCATTACTGGCTGCGGCAAGAACCCGACAAGGGTGTTTTGATTCAGCTGGTTCGGCTCAGCTTTCTGGATCCGGATCAGCGTATGGCTGAGTGGTTGCGCCAGGACAACATTGCGAAGGCCATGCATTGCGATGAAGAAGTTCTTTCCCTGCTTCGAGGCGCCGGAGGATGATGTTCATGAAAGTAGCAGCTGCAGGCTTTAAGAGGTTCTCCTGTCGTGGTCAAGCCAACGGGTCCCTGGAGATCGAATTGGTCCCCGCAATGGGTGAACTCGTCATCTGGGACGGCGCCCATGTCAACGGAGATGAGGCACGCACTCGTGTTTGTCTGGAGATAGGGGCGAGGTCTGCATTGGACGCCTTCGGCAAGGACGGGCAATACAGTGTTCGCGTCATTTCCATTGAAGATCATGATGGTCGGAGTCCGCCCTTTACCTTCCAGGAGTGCATGAGGCTGGCCATAGGAAAGGCGCTGGGAGAAAGCAATGAGAGCATCCCCTGAAAAAGGGTCGAGCTTGTGCTTTGAGCCCTCCCAGATCCGATGCCTTTCTGGCCTGGATCGGGCATGCCATCTGGTTCCTCGCTGGCCAGTAGATTCCGGAACTTCGGTTCCACACTTAGGAGGTTTGACTTGCTGAAAGTCGCTCGTCTTGTTGACGGAAAAGCGGTGCCATTGGAAACGCCCGCTGTGTTCTGCCGCGAGACCACCGCTGCGAGTACCGAACGACTGACGTCGTGTGTTCCCGGTGGCGATGTGGGTCTGTTGCTGGCACTGATGAAGGTGTTGGAGCCGCCGTTTTTCCTGCTCTACATCTTGCACACGCCGCGAGGTGAGGGCGAGCCAGGCCGGTATCAGAGCCCATCAGTGTCGGCAGAGGTTGCGGAAGACTTCGTGTCCCGGTTCGGAGACTACCTGGGCGCGGATGCGCGATTCGATTTTTGGGTGCACTCACCGTCGTCTCAGGCCACGATCGTCTGGGACCGCCACAACCAACTTTTTGCCTACGGGCCGCTGGAACGCTTCGAGGCTGTGTTCCTCTCCAGGGGCTTCTCCGAGGGGCTATTGCCCGCGCTGGGCACCCATGTGCATGAATACCGCAGCGAGTTCGACACGCAAGCCAAGTCTGTTCTGGATGCATTTGAGTGGATACGCACGCCGCTGCGCCCAGAAGATGAGCAGTGAGGCGCGAGCCTGAGCGCGGCCATGTTCATACGGTTCAGCATTCTGGCGAGAGACACGGATTCCGGGTCCAGAACGGGAATTTTGGTCGCGGCTCATCAGCTTCGCGACGAAGGCGATTTGTCAGTTGAAGAGCATGAGGAACTGCGTACTTGCCTGGTGTGGTTCAATGAGAATTTGGCAATTCCCCAGGTGTTGAAGAAGGCGGAGAGCCGCAGGGCGATCAGTTGGTTCAAACCGAATGCGGTCGATGCTATTTCCAAGATGTGGGGCCTCAAGCGCATTCTGGAACTGCATGGTCTGCACGTCGAGGTACTCAAGTCCACCCATTTGGGTACCGTTCTCTATGAAGATGATTGGCAGGTGGTGGCTATTCCGCCGAAGGGGCACGGCTACTGAACGACTCGGCACTGAGGTACAGACGTCGCCCCTTGTTCCTTGCCATCGCAGATTCAAACTTCAGGAGACAACATGAAAGTGACAGGTCAATGCCATTGCGGTGCGGTGTCTTTCACTGCGCTGATCGATCCGGCGCGCGTGATCGCTTGCCACTGCGCGGACTGCCAGGTGTTCTCCGGGGCGCCGTACCGGGCGGTGTTGCCCACGCCTTCGGAGAACGTGGACATCACAGGCGAGTACAGCACTTACGTCAAGACGGCGGCGAGCGGTACGCGGCGCGCGCAGACCTTTTGCAGCACTTGTGGCACCCAGCTGTATGCGGCTGATGCCAATGATGCGCCCGAGGTGTTGAACCTGCGGGTTGGGTGTATCAATGAGCGCGTGCAGCTCTCGCCAAAGGTGCAGATTTGGGGGCATTCGGCCATGCCCTGGCTGGGTGACATCGACGCTGTGCCCATGCACGAAGAAGGGCTCGCCAGCCCAGTGATGGCCCCACCGGGTGACGCGCCCTGACCCAGCGTCAAAGGGTGAAGGGTGAAGAGTGAAGGGCTTTAACCCGGCATTCAGTGCAGCTTCACATGCGGCTCGGTTCGCCTTGTGATCAGGCGGGCCAGGGTGTCGAGTGCGACCTTGGTGAAGCCGTGCAGCGCCAGTTCGTGCATCTTGTAGAGAGAGACATACATCAGGCGCGCGAACAGGCCTTCTACCCACAGATTGCCACCGACCACGCCACCCATCAGATTGCCCACGGTGGAGTACTTGCCCAGCGAAACCAGTGAGCCGAAATCCCGGTAGTGCCAGGGCTTGAGCGGCTTGCCTTCCAGGCGGGCAACGATCTGGCGGTACATGTGCGAGGCCTGCTGGTGGGCGGCCTGGGCGCGGGGTGGCACATTCACGCCTTTGTCTTTGCCCAACCAGGCGCAGGCCGCGCAATCGCCCAAGGCAAAAACGTTCGGGTCGCGCGTGGTTTGCAGCGTAGGCTCCACCACCAGCTGGTTGATGCGGTTGGATTCCAGCCCGCCAAAGTCCTTGAGCATTTCCGGCGCCTTCACGCCGGCTGCCCAGACCACCAGCTCTGCCGGCATGACCTCGCCGCTGGCAAAGCGCAGGCCGTCAGGCAAGACCTCAGCCACCGGTGCACCACAGCGCACTTCCACACCAATGTCGCCGAGCAGGCGCATGGCGGAGTCAGACACCCGCTCGGGCACGGCGGGCAGGATGCGCGGCGCGGCTTCGATGAGCACGATCCGGATGTCTTGCCCGGGGTCGATGCGGTCCAGGCCGTAGGACACCAGCGTGCGTGTAGTCTTGTGCAGTTCGGCGGCCAGCTCCACACCGGTGGCGCCGGCACCGATGATCGCCACAGTGAGCTGACCGGGCCGCAGCGGCGCATCTTGCGCATGGGCGCGAATGCAGGCGTTGACCAGGCGGCGGTGAAAACGCGCAGCCTGCTTGGGCGTTTCCAGTGCAATGGCGTGTTCTTTGACGCCAGGTGTACCGAAATCATTGGTCAGGCTGCCGATGCCGATGATGAGCGTGTCGTATCGGAAAACGCGCGGGGCAATCACTTGCTCGCCGCTCTCGTCGATGTAGGGCGCGGTGGTGACGGTTTGCTTCTCGCGGTCGATGGCGACGACTTCGCCGTAGCGGTAGCGGTAGCCATGCCAGAACGACTGGGCCAGGTGGTTGATCTCGTAAGTGCCCAGGTCCATGCTGCCGGCCGCGATCTCATGCAGGTGCGGCTTCCAGAAATGACTTTGGGATTTTTCGATCAGCGTGATGGCTGCCTTGCGCTTCTTGCCGAGCTTGTCACCTGCGCGGGTCGCCAGTTCCAGTCCGCCTGCGCCCCCTCCAACGATGACGACCTGGTGCAGGCCAGCATCGGGTCCCTCCACGTTGAACGGATCGGTGGCGGAGATGTTGTCTGATGATGATGATGATGAGGGGGTGGGGGTGGTTGGTGTGGTGCTGTCCACGGCGACTCCTGTGGCTCGGTGTTGGCCTGAGCCACAAGATAACGGAACTGCACTGTCCGCGAAGCAGCATCAGGCCGCACCAGGTGCAGTATTCGCAAAACGAGCCAGTCGGCTGCGGAAAGCAAGCGGTGTTCGGTGGCACATGACGGCGCACTCCGCACATCCCTGACTGTCAGAAGCTGCACTCGAATACAGCACCCGTCACGAGGGTGTGCTACGGTCGCTCAGGAGCTTCGATGCTGCGAAACTTAAACCTCTACTCTTGAAAGGCAGACAAATGAATCGTTGTGATGTGGTGCGTTGGACTTTGACCATTGCAGTGGGACTGTCTTGCAGCCTGGCAAGCGCTGCAGGCGACAAGTGTGTGGTGGTGACCCAATCCGAGTATGGAAACACCAAGACCTGCATCGAGAACAAGAGCCTGTCTGCATCAGCTTTCAAAGAGGTGTGCGAACCACCGGCAGACGACATGCTGAAAGCCAGCACGGAGTACGTTGCTGCCTGCCCGGCGGATTTCAAGGCTGTTTGTCGTGGACTGAAAACCCCATCGGGCGGCCCGATGCCATACGTCTCGTACCTCTACGAGAACGACATGGCGTTCATGAAGAAGACGTGCGAAAGAGGCGGCGGCCAGTGGGAGCTGGGCAAGAAGGGTTGACGCACCCGGCCGGCGGCTCAGATCGCCGGCGCATCATCCGCCAGCGGAATGGTGTAAGTGATCCTTGATTCCGGCGAGCCGGGCTGGAAGTCGGGGCCGTACTCTTCGACGTCGGCATCGAGGCTGTGCCGGAAGGGCGCGCTCAGCAGCCAGCTGGAATAGATGTAGTTGACGGTGTTGTTGAGCAAGGTGGTCTCGCCCCTGTGCTCGAAGCGGGCGTACCGCCTGGCGGGCAGGCGCCACAGCTGCATCCCCGGTGGCAGCGCTTTGACGCTGTCCTCTGGAACCTCGCATGCCGCCAGGTAGCGGAGCTTGTCGGTTTTGGCCTCCGATTGCGCAATGATTCCAAAGGCCCATTGCGGCACGGCGCCTTCAATCTCTCCCATGCGCGGGACGAAAGCATCCCAGAGTGGCGGGAGTTTCTCTGCGATGTTGTCCCGCTCGGAGTCGATGCTGAAGAAGGTGGTCTCCATGCCCACGAAACAACGGGCTGGCATGGCGATGATTTGAGGCTCGTGCGAAGCAATGTGCCGATGCAGGTGTTGCAGGTAGTCGGCATCGATGCGCAGCTTGCGGTAGAGAAAGGTTCGGGCATCGCGCTTGCGGGCTTCACCCGGCGTCATGTCAAACGCCTTCTTGAAGGCGCGCGAGAAGCTTTCCTGGCTCTCGAACCCGGCGGCCAGCGCGATCTCCAGCACTCGCTCGTTGCTGGAAACAAGCTTGTGCATGGCATTGGAGAGGCGCCGCGAGCGAATGTAGGACTTGAGCGTCTCATTGCTCAAGGCCCTGAAGATGCGCTGAAAATGCCACTGGCTCAGGCCAGCCTGCCGGGCAACCAGGCCCGGCTCCAGCGCCAGCTCTTCTTCGATGTGGCGCTCGATGTAGTCGATGGCCGCTTGAACTTGGTCCAGGTAGTGCATGTCTGGTCAGGTTGGCATGTCGGGAGTCGGGAGTGGGGCGTCGAGTGTCGATATGAGCGGCGGTGCAGGTTACGCCATCCAGTCCAGGGCATCGGCGGCGTCTGTCACGGCTTTCTCAAGGATTGTCCCGGATTGTCCCGGGTAGACATCCATGCCCATCGCCGACACAGCCCGGCTCTCCACACCCAGAAGCGAAAAGCAGTTCTGTACCAGCGGTGTGGCCAGGTTCATGGCCTCTGTCGCGGGTTGTCCATAGTCGCCGCCGCTGGTCATGAGGATCAAGGCTTTTTTGCCGTGGCAAAGACCTTCAAACTGTCCGTTCCCGGAGATGTCAAACGTCTTGCCCTTTTGGATCACCGCATCCAGCCAGGCCTTGACCGCCGCCGGGACAGAGAAGTTGTAGAAGGGAAATGCGAGCACGATCCGGTCTGCATGGAGCAGGCGCTGCATGACGCTGTCCGGTGCGTTGACGACGGCTTGTTCGGCAGCGCTCAGTGTCTGGCCGCCGAAATTGCGCTTGAGCAAGGCGTTGATGGTCGCCGATGAGTGTTGCTGCACGGGTGTGGCCACCAGATCGAGTACATCCGGCTGGTGCTGGCTGCCCAGCCTGGCCATGACGGCGCTCAAGAGCTTGGCGGTGTTTGAGTGCTCGCGAGGTGTGTAGCGTACGACGAGTGTCTGGGACATGAGATGGACTCCATTCGGGTTCATTGATGGAGTCCGACTGTGCGACAGGATGCGTCAGCCGTTTTGACATTTTGTGCGGTGATGGGGTCATGGCGTGACGGGGCAATGTGCCGATGCGCCGGTATGCCGGTGTGTTGGGCGGGAGAAGGATGACACCGGTTTGGCTACTCAATGGGGTGGACGTGTCTTCGCGCAAACAGCCGCCTGTCCCTGTTGGCCAGAAAGGAAAAGGGGTAGAAGTCGAGGGTCGTCTCCGGGCGGCACGCGACGTGATCGCATCCACTTCTTTTCACCATTGACTCGAAGGAGAAGACCATGGGCATTGCCAGATCAGACTTCAACCTCATCATGATCAACGAGCATCTGGGGGACAACGAGGCCGACCTGAACACTGATTTTCCCTTTATGGGCAGCCACAGCACCAAGAAGCGGTTTCGGATCGAAGGGCGGCCGGTCGATGATGCGTATGTGCTGTTCAACCACACGCAGGTGAACTCGCTGAGCCACACCATTCTCATCAACGATACGGAGCTGCCGTTCCTGCCCATCATGGACGCAGACGACAAGCCGGTCACCCAGATGGCTCGCATCAATCCTGGTACGCTGGTGCAGGGCACCAACACCTTTCAGGTGGTGCGACGCGGCGGGGATAATTTCATCTTCTACTTTGCCGTGGTGAATTGGCGGGAGAGCACGCAGCATGAGTGATGCCTGAGGCGCTGCTCTTCATTCATCAGATGAACGAAAGCAATTGAATGCTGGAGCTGTTTCAGGATTTTCTGGGGACCGTCATCGGGAGGCTGATCGTCTTTGGTGTACTGGCGCTTCCGTTCATGGCATTGTTCGGGTACTGGGGTCTGCTTCCGGCGAGGCGAAGGCGCCGGCCGGATGCACGCCAGCCTGATTCGCACCCGGATGACGACTGATACCTGAAGACGGCAAGACGCCGCATCCTCTCATGACTGACATTCACCTTCTTCAGCCCGACGATGTCGACCTGATGAATGCCTTGCTGCAGATGTTTGGCGAGGTGTTCGACGATGAGCAGACCTACACCGCCAGGCGTCCCGGTCAGGCCTATCTTCGCCAACTGCTCAGCGGGGACTCGTTCATGGCCCTGGTGGCCATGGATGGCGAAGCGGTGGTGGGGGGGCTTGCTGCCTATGAGCTGAAGAAGTTCGAGCAGGAGCGCAGCGAGGTCTACATCTACGATCTGGCCGTCAGGTCTTCGCACCGGAGGCAGGGCGTGGCGACGGCCCTGATCGGTCGTCTTGGTGCGATCGCCGCCGAGCGCGGCGCATGGGTGATGTTTGTCCAGGCCGACACTCAGCCTGAAGACGAGCCTGCCATTGCCCTGTACACCAAGCTGGGTGTGCGGGAGGATGTGCTGCATTTTGATATTGGCGTCGGTAAGGACGATTGACACCATGCGTATCTTTGTCAACGGGACGCATGCGGTGCATGCTGGCCAGCAGGAGATGTACCGGGGGCGGCTGGTGCCATGCCACGAGGTGCCGCAGCGGCTCGACCACGTGCTGGCAGAACTGGAGCGGCGGCCTCTGGCGGCGCTGGAAGCTGCGCCTCCGCCATCGCGGGCGGTGCTCGAGAAGGTGCACAGTCCGGCGTATCTGCGGTTTCTTGAATCGGCCTGGGCCGAATGGTTGGCGCTGGACCCGGCCAACCAGGCCAGAGATGCCTTTCCATCGGTCTGGCCGGTGCGCGGGTTTCGCCATGACCGGGAGCCGCTGAACTTCGCTGCACGCATGGGCTTGTACTCCTTCGACACCGGAACCCCGCTGACGGCAGGCACTTGGCAGGCGGCCTGGGAGGGTGCCGGCTGTGCCATGGCCGCCGCCAGGGCCGTTGGCACCGGCGGTGATGCGGCGCGTGCAGGTGTGGCCCTGACCCGGCCGCCCGGGCATCACGCAGGCCACGATTTCTTTGGGGGCTATTGCTTCATCAACAACGCTGCAGTGGCGGCGCAAACACTGCGCGAGCTTGGCGCAAAACGGGTGGCGGTGCTCGATGTCGACTACCACCACGGCAACGGCACCCAGAGCATCTTTTATGGACGCAGCGATGTGCTCACCGTTTCCATCCACGGAGACCCGGTGACCGAATACCCGTTTTTTCTCGGTCATGCCGACGAAACCGGAGAGGGCGACGGGGTGGGGTGCAACATCAATCTGCCCCTGCCCGTGGGGACCGGCACGGCAGACTGGATGCATGCACTCGAGGCAGGCGTGCAGCACATTCGCTCGCACGGTGCGGAGGCGCTGGTGGTGGCCCTTGGCGTGGACACCTTCGAAGGAGACCCGATATCGAGCTTCACGCTGGCCAGCGACGACTACCTGGCCATCGGCCGCAGGCTGGAGGCCATGAAGCTGCCAACAGTGTTCACACTGGAAGGTGGGTATGCGGTTGAAGATTTCGGCGTCAATGTGGTCAATGTGCTGGATGGTTTCCGGGCTGCTGCGGTTGCACGGGCGACGTGATGGTGTCGCGGCGCGCCGACGCGGTTGCGCGCGGATACACGAATGGGGCAAGCCTTGGCCATCATGTAGTACGAGATCATCTAGACTGACGCCTTTGTGCACCACCTGCGCGCCGGTCTTGACGGCTGCCGTGCAGTTCGATCATTCATATGCAAATCCAAACTCGCTTACGCGTCACCTCAGGCGGTGCAGGTGCAGACTTTCTGGGCCGGCTTGCACGACGTCTGCAGCGGTGCTTCCACGAACGCTGACGAACCGCATCGTTGACAGCGGTGTCCGAAGCACCGGCAACACACATGAAGCCCCGGCACCTGCTGACCTTTGCCGTCCTGGTCATGGCCGCCATTTGCGCGAGCCTGGGCTGGATCGGCATCGTCGACCAGCATCTCACCACCGGCGGGAGGGGTGGCATCAAAACCCAAGAAGGCTTGAGCGCTGTGATCTCCGGGTGGTTGTGGATGGCGGCCGCTTTGGGGTTTGTAGGCATATCAGTATCGGCATCGGCCTGGCGCAATCTGTTGTGGCTCGGCCTGGTACTGCTGTACCTGGTGGGGCAGGGGGTCTACTGGATGTCGCCTTATGCGCCGCCACTGTGATTTGAAAGCGGCATGATGAGGGCGCCCAGAGTGACTGAGCAGGCCGCGGCGACAGTGCCGGGGTGCGCGGGCGTGACAGGCGTCACACACCTGCAAACGGCTTCGTTGGTGAAAGACCACGAAATGCTTGTCCCCTGGCAAGTCTGGCAGTGCAGTGACTGCCCAATGGGCCGCCGTGCACCTAAACTTCTCGGCGGTAGCAATTTGCTACATCACACTCATCTACTAACAACACACGGATAAACAAAGGGGGAATTCCATGAACCGTCTGTTCCGTCTGGGCGCGCTGTTGACCGTGGCCGCCAGTGCCTTGCTCGCCGGTTGCGCGACGCGCCTGCCCATGGCTTTGTCGGAAGGCAAAGCCCCCAAAGAAGACAAAGTGACCGTGCTGATGCACGTGTCTCTGGCCAACAACTACAAAACCCGTTACCAACCGAAGTTGATCGTGGCCCATTTCGAAGTGCCGAACGCGGATTCCAAGGAGCAGCGCTTCAACTTCCAGCCCGATGAGGCAGCCACACAGATTCCTCCCGAGACCGATGATGAGAAAGTCATGCCTCACCAGTACTTCCTATCCATGGAGCTGGACCCGGGCGAATATCTGTTTGGTGGCATGTCGTCCATGGCGCAAGCTTTCCCTTTCATCGGGCATTTCCACACGCCAATCATGCAAACCTTGTCCTTCAAGTCGCCTGGCGTGTTCTACATCGGTCACGTCAATGCGGCTGTGCGCGAACGCAAGGATGACGAGCCGCGTGCCGGTGGCGTGATTCCGGTGCTGGACCAGGCGGTGACAGGTGCCAGTGGTGGTGCGTTTGACGTGGAAGTTTCGGACGACTGGGATACCGTACGCAACAAATTCGTGATGGTTTACCCGTCACTGGAAAAGGCAGAGGTGCAAAAGCAAATCTTGCCCGCATGGGACCGCAAGCAGGCGTACCCTGAATAAAGAACATATCGCCTCAGAGCGATGCGTCAGGCCCCCGCACGATGTGCTGGGGCTTTTTTTTGTTTGGGTGCTTAGACATTTCCATGTGATCGCCGGCGAGCGGCAAACGATGCGCATCGCGGCGTCGCACGGAAGCCATGCCCCCAAAGAAGGGGCATACGCACCGGCCAGATTGCATCAGAATGGTCCGGTTGCCGGAATCGACAGGAGACTGCCATGAGCTTCAAAGCCTTTCTCGACGCCGCCAAAGCCATCATCTCGCTGGGTGCCTCCACCAATGCCGCCGCGCGGCATGAGATACGCGAAGTGGTAGGCAAGCTGGGCGACGAGCTGGACCGTGCCCTGGTCCTCACCGATTCCTACCTGGTCGGCGCCAAGTTCTCGGAGAACGATGGAGAGCTGGCCAAGTACCTGGCCGACGTCGATGGCAAGCTGATGGGCAGCTACCACGAGCACCACATCTGTGCCGGCCTCTATCAGTTGGCGGACAAATTCGACCAGGTGTTTGATCCCACGCGCTTCAGTGTGTCGATCACCCACTACGCCGAAGTGCCGCGGCTCATCAACGAGCTGAAGAATGGCGAAAGCGTGGTGCTGGACGACCTGCGGGACATCGCTGATCTGCTGCGATCGTATTCCTCCCATTTGCTGTCCGGCACCATGTCACGAGATGAGGTGCTCGCCGCTGTCGAGACGCATCGGGTGGACATCTCGCGCTACCGCAAATCGATCCGAAGCAAGAAACGGACGTTGCTGAACAAACTGTGAGCGATGGTGGTGGTGGTGGTGGTGTTGGAGCCACGGACAGTGGCCGCGTCACCGCTGTGCAGACGGTAATATGGTGATTCGCGCTTGCGCACGAGCAGCTTGGCTCGTTGGGAAGCTGTCATCAGAATGCACAGGGGAGTCGAAGACGCATGTCGATGCACGAGATAGAGGATTTGGTGGAGGACTCGGTACGGCTGGTGGATCGTTCGGATCTGAGCCGTCAGGACAAGATCTCCCTGCTCAACGCCTTGTACCGCTACCAGGAGTTGTTCGATACCAGTTACACCCATTTCAGGGTGATGGACATGTTGCTGGCGTCCGGCTATGTCAAACGCATGGCGCTGGCCGACCATCCTGACTACTCCACGCATGCGGCTGAACTCGAAGCCTTGATGGAAGGCGAAGAGGAAGGCGACTGGATTCCCGCGAGCATGGAAGCGCCAGATGCAGGCGGCGTGTACGCGCAAAGAGAGTCCGGGCAGGTGTTTGTCTATTGCGAAGCGGGAGATACGTGCTGGAGGCGCCTGAAGGCGGCGGGTCAGACCGGCGATGTGCCTGCGCCGATGCCCATGACGGTGCCACAACTGGTGCGGCAGATGACAGCCTTGTCTGAAAGCCTTGGTGAGACGTCGTTGCTGCTGACGTGGTGCTCGGCTTTCGCGGTCCAGGTGCTGGAGGGCGATCTGGGTGCCGAGCAAGGGGTCAAGCCGGCGTTGTCGGCGTGGCTGAACGACGGGGATCTTCTGGCCATACGTGAGCGCATGACGGCGCATGACTGGCCCAAAGCGGCGCGCAAAAACAAGTCGTTTCCCGTACCGGCGCTGTCCAGCGAGCTGCGCTACGCCAACTCTCTCGAGCAGGCCTTCAAGGCGAGACTCGTCCTGGAATCTGGCCGGTCGCCAGACGACTTGCGACAGGCCTATGAAAAAGAGCTGAAGAAAGAAAGCGCGCTGGTCGACCGGCTGCAGAGCGTGAGTGACATCCTGGGTGACCACTTCAAGGCAGAAGACTGGCAGCTGGCCTGGGCGGAGGTGGATGCCGAAGGCGACGAATCGCGCTGGCTGTGGTTCACAGATGAAGCCGCTGATGAAGCCACTGATGACGGCGCGCCAGGCGGCGGGGCGCAGCATCGCTACCTGGCGCTGGCGTCCTACAGCAAGCGGGACAAATGGCTGGACATCACATTGGCTGTGCAGCATGCGAAGATCTTGAAATGGCAGCAACGCTCGCCCGACACGAGCATGAAAGGCGTGCATTTCTACAGCCAGCTGCCCATGCTGCTCGACACCGATTGGGTGGATGCCAACAAGAGCATCAATGGCCTGTGTACCTGGGACCTGAAGCCGGGCGCCAGCCAGAAAGTCTGGACCCAGCGGCTCAAGGAAGTGGTCAGTGTCCTGCCCGAAGGCGTGGCGGCCTTGAAGGCGTTAGTCCATGGCGAGTTTCCCCGGGCCACACTCGCGCGAGGCTTCGATGCCATTCTGGATGCGCTGGACACGGACGGTGCCATTCCCGACCACATCATCTTCCAAAGCTCCTTTTCCTATGGCCTGGTGTTCTATTTCGACGCGCTGGACAAGAAGCAGCCGGCTCAGGCCGAGCACTATCTCCAATGGATAGAAGAAAAGGTCACGCCCCGGATGCGGGAGCGCAATGACTGGTGCCGCAACGAGCTGGGGCCGTTCCTGGACGCTGTGAAGAACGGGGCGTCGCCACCCATGCCTTTGCTGGCTCACCCCAAGTACAGTCTTTTCTGAGGGCGCCTGATTCGGCGCGGACATTTCCCTTCTCAAGCGGAGAGCCTTCTTGATCGCAACAGAATTCAACGGCAAGTACTTCGGCACGGAAGTCGAAGGCAAATGGTGGAAGCGCTGTACCCGCCACGGCCTTCTGGCCCGTGGCAATGGAAAACTCAGCATCGACGATGAATCGATCTGCTTTCACCGCCTGCTCACGCGCGAGCCAGTCCGCATCCGGTTTGACGAAGTCGTTGGGGTTGAGGAGGACCGCTGGCATGCCGGCCAGTGGGGCGCCAGAAGTCGGGTGTTGAAAGTCATCTGGCAACGCGATGGCAAGACACTGACGTCAGGGTTCTCCGTCTCCAGCGGGTTCAGTGCGCTGATGTTCAATATCCAGTGCCGGCTGGCCCAGGCGTCGGAATGAACGTGCGACTGTGACCGCGTTGATCTGTCGTTGATTCGCTTGCAGAATGTCCTTGCCGGTGAACGAAGCTGAAGGCCTCGATCACCGCGCAAGGCAGATGACGGAGCACCGAACATGAAAACCATGACATGCAGACAGCTTGGCGGCGCATGCGACGAAGCGTTTCAGGCCAATACCTTTGACGAGATGGCCGAGCTGAGCAAGCAGCACGGCATCGCCATGCTCAAGCAACAGGACGCTGCACACCTGCAGGCCATGGGTGAGATGCAGTCGCTCATGAAAGACCCTGCCGCCATGCAAGCGTGGTTTGAACAACGCAAGGCCGAGTTCGAAGCACTGCCGGAGGACGCTTGAACATGTTGCGAACAGCTCTGTTGGCCTTGCTGGTACTGGTGCTGGCCTTGCCGCTGGCGCTGGTCACCACCATCGCGCTGATGCCGGCCTGGTCGTGGCTGGAAGCGAGCGCCGGCATCGAATCGGTGGGGCACTCCGGACCCGCTGGCTGGTGCTACGTGGCGGTGTATCTGCTGTTTTCGGCGATCGGGGTCGCGACGGTCATTTGGCAACAGAAACAGCGGCGACGCCTTTCGGGCGCATGAGTGTCGCAAGGTGACATTGCAGTGCGTTACGGTGCATGCCATGTGACGCGACCCAAACGAACAAGGGGCGCCTGCTGGAGACGCCCCTTGTTGATGGAAATGGTTCGAGCTTTCGGGGATCAGTTTGGCTGCTGAATCCCGGCCAGCATCCATCCGGCGGCACCACTCACAGGCTTGGTCAGGTGCCAAATCTCGTCAATGCCGGCGGTGGCACCGTCTTCACGCAACTGGCCGGTGAAGCGGACGCTGGCGATGTACAAGGCACCTTCTTCGACGACTTCGAATACCTGGGCATTGAGGTCGAGTACTTCGGTCGATTGCGTGACGCCCTGGCGGTCTCGGATGTCCATTTCGAATTCGGCGTACATCTCGGGCGTGGTGAAGGCCTTGAGGTCCTGCAGGTTGCCAGCATCGTTGGCGGCTTGCAGGCGGATGAAGTTGACCTTGGCCTGGCGTTCAAAGGCAGCCGTGTCAAAGTCGGCGGGAATGTTGACCGCCGTTCCTGTGGACGCTGCTGCGGCTGAGCCGGTCAGCCCCGATCCGATACCTTGAAACCCGCCCGCTGCGCCAGTGCTGCCGGTGCCGGAAGGTGCCTGGCCAGGTGTGGCCGACTGGCGGAAGGCGTCCAGTGGTGAGCCGGCTGACTGGCCGCCAAAGCCCTGGCCCATTCCCTGGCCTGCGCCTTGGCCGGCCATGGCCATGCCGCTGCGTTGGCGGGCAAACATGCGGAACAGCATGATGGCGCCGCCAACCAGAAGCATGATCAGCAGCACAGAGCCAAATCCTTCACCCAGGCCGAGCGAGGACGCCAGGGCCGCCAGGCCAAGGCCTGCTGCCAGGCCCGCCAGAGGGCCGAGCCATCGACTCTTGCTGGATGCGGCCGCCGCTGCGCCGGTGGCCGGGCTGTTGGCGTTGGTCGTCGGAGGCGTCTGCTTGGGAGTGGTCGGCGGTGGTGTGGCCTGACGCTTCATGCCCAGCGAGCGGCTGCCGCCCAGGCGTTTGGCTTCGGCATCAAAGGGTACGGCCGTCAAACCCACGGACAGGGCGATCATCAACACTGACAACAGTTTCTTCATTCTTTGGAATCTCCAGGTGCATTCATGGCGCCGGGAACCAGGCGAAAGCCAGGGACCCAGGGCAGGGGGGAGAGGTTAACAAACTTGAGATATCGAAAAAACATGAATAAATATGATGATTAATCCAATAAATTCGAAGTATCTGCCGGGCTACGCCGAGTTATTCCGAGCACGAGGGCTGGCGGCAGGGTGCGCGTAGAGTCTTGCCCTCTTTCGCTGAACGTGCACACGGGTGTAGGCTGGGCAAACGACAACCTCGGCCCAGGAAGCTCTCGTGACTGGTATCAGGATGCAGGATGCAACGGGCCGCCGATCAGGAGCGAGTGATATGGGGCAAGGAGACAAGCCGTGGTGGGCAGGCTTGGGTGGTCAGTGGCGCGGCGTGACGCTGGCGCTGGTGGCGGCAACGGCCGGATTGTGGGTCATGCCAGCGTACGCTGCCTTCGAGTTCGAAGGCAGGAAGACGGTGTATGCCGTCGCTGCCGATGGCACCCGAACGCCAGTGGCGGCGCTCCATTTTGAGAAAACCGGCCAGGCAGGACAAGCGACGTTCAAGCTGGACCTGGAGGTTGAGAAGTTCACCGACTTCTTCCTCTCCATGCGCGAATTCAAGTGCCTGCCCAATGACAAGGAAATCACCTGCTACGTGCCCTATCCCTATGAGCAGCCGGGCACGGTGCGGGCAGATGACCTGCGCTGGCTGGAGCACAGCTTGCTGTTCTTCTACAAGACGCCGGCCGAGTTCGGTGCCAACCTCTGGAACGGCCTTTACTTTGAATTCAAGGCCGACGGCAACGCGCTGGTGGGCGCACCGGCCGCGGTCGACTTGAACGAGATTTCCGCACCGCCTGAGGACTTGACGGTGCCGCCTTACAGTGAGGATCTCAGGCACGAGATGCCGGCCGATGCGCGCTGGATCAGGCAACTGGTGATCGAATAAAGGTGTGGGCTTCCGGCTGGATGGTTGTCATGAACCCGTCATGACGACTTCATGGAACCGTCATGAAGGCTCCGCATGATCGGGGGTTGCAACTGTTTATGACTGTTCAACCTTTTCAAAGCACCCATGAAGCCATCGCACCAGACGTCCGAAGTCGATTTCAACATTGAAAATTCCAACCCCACTGACAACCCCAGCATTGCCGAGGTACTGCAAGCCCGCCTGAGCCGGCGCGGTCTCCTGCGCAGCGCTGTGGGCGCGGCGGGCCTTGGCTCGCTGGCCGCCACAGGGCTGGCAGGTTGCGCCACGCAAGGCAGCGGACCAATGGCTCCCGCGGACAAGCTGGGATTCAATCCTGTTGCCAAGAGTCTGGCCGATGCGGTGGTGGTGCCGGAAGGCTATACCGCCGAGGTCGTGTACGCGCTGGGCGATCCGCTGACGGCCTCCACTGCGGCGTTCAAGAACGATGGCACCGATACCGCTTTCGAGCAACGCGCAGGCGATCACCATGACGGCATGGAATGGTTTGGTCTGGACGCACAAGGGCGACCTTCGGATGCCGCTGTGGCCCGCGGCCTGATTGCCATGAACCATGAGGCGACCACCGACGAAGAACTGACCTCATTCTTCCTGCACAGCGATGGCGGCACGGCCAAGCTGCCCCGACCGCCCGCCGAGGTGGACAAGGAACTCATGATCCATGGCCTGAGCGTGGTGGAGATGCAGACCGATGGCCAGCGCTGGGCATACCAGCAGGCCTCGCCATTCAACCGCCGCATCACGACCATGTCCGAGGCGGAGATCCATGGCGCAGCCCGTGGCAGCGAACACCTGGTCACCCGTTATGACACCACCGGCACAAAGGCCCGCGGCACGCTCAACAATTGCGGCGCAGGGCGCACGCCCTGGGGCACCTTCGTCAGTGGTGAAGAGAACTGGTTCGGCTATTTTCACCGAGACGAAAAGGACGACGCTGCCCGCAGCAACGACAAGCAGGTCACCGGACTGAACCGCTATGGGCGCAAGGCTGGAAAGGCCAGCCGCCATGGCTGGGAGAGCGCCGGAAAAGAAGACCGCTTTGCCCGCTGGAACAACAGTGCCAGCGGCGCGAGTGCCAGGGAAGACTACCGCAACGAGATGAACACGTTCGGCTATGTGGTGGAAATTGATCCTTACGACAGCAAGGCAGCGCTGCGCAAGCGCACCAGCCTCGGCCGACTGGGGCATGAGAACATCACCTTCGCCCGCCCCAGTGCTGGCAAGCCGGTCGTTGCGTACATGGGTGATGACGCCCGTGGTGAGTACATCTACAAATTCGTCTCCGACGCCAGGTGGAACCCGGCCGATGCCAGCGGCGCCAACCGCCTGGCGGCGGGAGACAAGTATCTGAACAAGGGAGTGCTCTACGTCGCGCGGTTCAACGATGACGGCACGGGTGCCTGGGTAGAGCTGTCACTGAAGAACCCAGCCGTCGCAGGCGATCAGTCGTTCGGGTTCAAGAGCGACGCCGATATTGCCGTGTTCACGCGATTGGCCGCTGATGCCGTCGGGGCCACCAAGATGGACCGGCCGGAGTGGGCGGGCGTGAACCCGAAGAATGGAGAGGTCTACATCACGCTGACCAACAACAGCAAGCGCACCGCCGAAGCCACGGACAGCGCCAATCCCCGCTTTTACACCGACATGAAGGGCGGCAAGGAACAGCAGGGCAACGTCAATGGACACATCATTCGCCTGGCCGAGGCGCAGCCGCATGACAGTGCGTTCCGCTGGGACATCTTCCTGTTTGCGTCCGAAGCCGGGGCCGATCGCGGCAGCGTCAACCTGTCGGGTCTGACGGAAGAGAACGACCTTTCTTCACCGGACGGGCTGGTGTTCAGCAAGGCCAGCGGCATTTGCTGGATCGAAACCGATGACGGTGCGTACACCGACAAGACCAACTGCATGCTGCTGGCGGCGCTGCCCGGACAAGTTGGTGACGGTGCGGAGAAAGTGCTGACCCATGGCGACAGGCAGGTGCGTACCCATGTAGGCAAGGCGCAGACGACGGCGACATTCCGTCGATTCCTGGTCGGGCCAAAAGGCTCGGAGATCACGGGCATCACCGAGACGCCCGATGGCAGGGCCTTGTTCATCAATATTCAGCATCCGGGTGAAAAAACCAGGATGGCCGATGTTGGCGACCCTGCCAAATATCAGAGCCAATGGCCGGCCAACGCCGGCTATGGCGCAGGACAGAGGCCACGCTCGGCCACCATTGTGATCACGCGAAAAGATGGTGGCGTCGTGGGGGCCTGAGCCTGAACGATCCGCGACCCGGTGCGGCGCAAGCAAGCGCCCCGGCATGACCGGGGCGCTTTTTGTTGGGAGCCTCCATCTTGGCAGGTGGGACACCACCGACTTGCTTTTGCTGTCTTTCGCCGCCATAGTCTTGAGGCGCGTGGTGCGCGGGAGCTGTGGCATGGCAATGATCAAGCGTGTGGATGAATTCTTTGCCCGGGGCTGCGGGCGGTGCGAGCGTTTTGACACGTCGGACTGCTCCGCCCGGCAATGGGAAAGCGGGCTCGCTGTGCTGAGGCAGCTGTGCCTCGATGCGGGGCTGGAAGAGACGGCCAAATGGGGGCACCCCACTTATGTGCATGCAGGGCGCAACATTGCGATTCTTGGCGCGTTCCGCGCGGACTTTCGCCTGAACTTCATGGATGCGGCACTGCTGAAGGACCCGAAAGCCGTGCTGCGCAAGCAGGGCGAGAACTCGCAGCATGCGAGCATGTTGTCATTTGCCTCGGCAGATGAAGCCAGGGCGATGGCGGCGACCATCCGGGCCTACCTGGCCGAAGCCATGGGCTACGCCGAGGCAGGCTTGAAGCCGCCGAAGTCTGAGCCCGAGATGCAGTGGCCTGTAGAGCTGACGGATGCCCTGGATGCGGACCCGGACATGGCGCAAGCGTTTCACCGCCTCACGCCTGGCCGGCAGCGAAGCTATGTGATCAACTTGTCCACTGCGAAGAAGCCGGAGACCCGCCTGGCACGGATGGGCAAGTTTCGCGACCGCATTCTGGCAGGCAAGGGCGCCAACGAACTGTGAGCGTGGCATTCACAGAGGCTTTTCCATCACCGGTCCTTGGGGGCGACATGACATCGAAAGCGACGACGGAACATCATCTGGGCGCTTGCCTTTGCGGCGGGGTGCGCTATCGGGTGCTGGGCGCGCTTGCAGCCGTTCAGGTTTGCCATTGCGCACAATGCAGGCGGGCACAGGGGAGCGCGTTTGCCACGAACATCCCGGTGGCCAAGCGTGACCTGGAGTTTCTCTGTGGCGAAGACCTGCTGCGCAGTTTTGAATCGTCGCCGGGCAAGGAACGGGTGTTTTGCAGCCGGTGCGGATCGCCGGTGCTGAGCAGACGGACGTCCAGACCGGACGTGGTGCGTCTTCGAGCCGGGTTGCTGGAAGAGCCGTTGGAATTGAAAGTGGATTTTCATTTCCACGTCGACAACGCCGCTTCGTGGTGGCCGATTGAGGATGATGGCCTGCCCAGGTATGGCGGATCGCTCACCTGAGCCGGCGAGCTGCCCGCAAGCTTCGGCTGAAACGTTTCGAGAAGAATCGATGCGCAGGCGCTGCCCGAAGATCGGCTGTTGCATCTAGGATGCGAGCGTAGTTCCTGTCCTCGCTGTCCTGTTCCTGTTCCTGTTCCATGTCTGACACGTCATTGAAAACCCCTCCGTCCACGGGCGCAGCCTCCGGTGGCGTCAAACTGGTGCTTCGGCTCGAAGGTCTGGCCATTCTGGTGGCTGCTCTGGTGGCATACCAGCACGCCGGTTTTGCCTGGAGCACGTTCGCCTGGTTCGTCCTGCTGCCGGATGTGTCCTTCCTGGGCTATCTGGCCGGTCCCCGCATTGGCGCGCTGAGCTACAACCTGGCCCATTCCTATGTCGGGCCGGTGTTGTGTCTGGCTGCCAGTGTGTGGCTGTCGGCACCGGTGCTGATGTGCGCTGCCCTGATCTGGCTGGCCCACATCGGTGTTGACCGTCTGTTCGGCTACGGGTTGAAATACACGCGCGGATTCGGGTTCACGCACCTTGGGCGTTTGGGCAAAACCACCTTGTGACCAGGGGGGGAAGGTCTTGTGCATGCTTGTCGATTCCGGTGCAGCTGCTTCGTCGACATCACGTGTACACCTTCAGGCCGGGAGCTATTTTCATGAAACGACTCACCTTCGAAATCACCATCGCTGCATCTCGCCAGGCGGTATGGGCTGCCATGATCGGTCCCGAAACCTACCAGGTCTGGACGGCGCCTTTTTGCGATGGGTCCCGCTTTGAGGGATCGTGGGAGCCGGGCGATCGCATCCGGTTTCTGGGGCCCGACAACATGGGCATGCTCTCGGAAGTGGCAGAGCACCTGCCGGCCGAGCGAATTTCTCTGCACCATCTGGGCATGGTGGACAACGGTGTGCCGGATACCAGCAGCGACATGGCGCGTGACTGGGCCGGTGCCTACGAAAACTGGCACTACGCGGATGTGCCGGGCGGCTGCCAGCTGACGGCCGAGGTGGATGTCTCGCCCAATTTCGAAGGGTTTGTCCTGGAGAAGTACCCCATGGCATTGAGTGCGCTCAAGGCCTTGTGCGAAGAGGGCGGGGCGCTCTAGGCGATCACGAGCTGGGGTGGGACGGCTCCCTTGAACTTGGCGTCGCACTCGACCAGTTGCCGTGTGTCAGTCCGACAAACGCCGCGATGGTCTCCGGCGTGCCGCCAAAGCCTGCGCGTTCGAGCCAGTGTGCGCAAGGGCTGGCGCTATGGCGTTTGCTTCAGCGCGGCCTCGATCGCCCGGGTCAGCTCGAGGCTCATGGGTTCGACCTGGCTGGCGTAGCTTATGACGCTCTTGCCGTCCCGGGCAATGAGGTACTTGTGAAAATTCCAGCCAGGCGCCACGCCGGTGGCCTCGGCGAGCTGTGCGTACAGGGGGTTGCGGCCAGGCCCTTTGACAACGCTTTTGTCGAACATGGGGAACTTGACGCCATAGGTGTTGAAGCAAAGATCGGCAATCTGCTCGGCATTGCCAGGCTCCTGCTTGCCGAAGTCGTTGGACGGAAACCCCAGGATCACCAGGCCTTGCGCTTCGTACTGGGCGTGTAGCGCTTCCAGTCCCTTGTACTGTGGTGTGAAGCCGCAATAGCTGGCCGTGTTCACCACCAGAATGACCTTGCCCGTGTATTGGCAGAGGTCCTGCGGCGCGTCGTCTTGCAGACGCGGGAAACGATGCGAGAGCAGCGCAGGGCAGCGGTCTGCGGCGAAGGCCCGGGGAAACCGGGTGCCTGCCGCGAGCGTGACAGAGCTGGTGAGCAGGTGGCGGCGCGTGAGATTCATGTTTGAATTGTCTGCCACTGACAAAGCCCATTTGAGTGCCATGGGCTGTGCACGGCTCAGGGCTTGGAAGCGGTCTGGTCCCCCGCGAAGCGAATCCGAACCGTGAGGCCGCCGCCGGGCGTGTCTTCGAGAGAAAGGGCGCCGCCAATCTGCTTCACGATAGAGTCCACGATCGCCAGGCCCAGTCCGCTGCCCGAAGAGTCTTCCGGCTCCAGGCGTGCAAAGCGCTGCAGCACCCGTGGCCGGTCGGCTGGCGAAATACCTGGACCTTCATCGATGACGCACAGTTCGGGTGGCCCCTCTTCATCGCGTCGCATCAGTACGTCAATTCGGCTGCCGCGCGGCGCATAGCGCAGTGCATTGCCGATCAGGTTGTCGATGAGTACCTGCAAGCCATGGGGGTCTGCCAGGACTGAATAGTCAGCCTGCACTTGCAGGCCCAGATCCACACCTTGCTGCTCGGCCTGTGCGGAGAACTGCGCCACGCATTGGCCTGCCAGCCTGGCCAAGGCAACCGGCTCCATGTCGGGCGCTGCCATGTCGGGCTCCAGCCGGGCCAGCAGGAGCAACTGGCGTGCAAGGTGTGAAACGCGGTCGATGCCGTGCTCAAGCTGAACAAGGGCGTCGAGCCGGTCTGCCTCGTCCCGCGCACGTCTGGCCAGCTGTGCGTGCAGTTTGATGGCCGCCAATGGTGTGTTGAGTTCGTGGGCAGCGTCGGCGACGAACTGTCGTTGGCTGGTCAGTGTGCGTTCGACTTTGCGCATCAGTTCGTTGAACGCCTGGCCCACTGGCGCCACTTCGTCAGGAAGCCTGTCGGTACGCAGGGGCATCAGGTCGTTGACTTCCCGTGCGGCGATCTCGGCCCGCATGTCGTTGAGAGGGACCAGTGCGTTGACGACGGCAGAGCGCAGCATCAGCGCCAGCACCAGCACGATGCCAATGGGCAGAAAGAGGCTGGGCAGCAATTCCACGAAGTCTTCCCGGCGCTTGCCCTCGGCCATCGCGACCTGGACCAGCTCCTGCTTTTCCCGCAGCGTGAAGACACGCCATTCTTCGTTGCGCCAAATGACGTGGTGGATGCCTGGCGTCTGCAACGGGGGGCCGATGTCGGCCAGGGATGAGTAGCTGAGTTGCCCGTCCAGCCGCCAGACCTGACTGACGAACTCGCCGAGGTCCGGGCGGTTTTCGTTGTCCAGACGCGGTGCTTCAATGGTGCCATGACGGGCAACCGACTGGGCAATCTCCTCAAGCCCGTGATCGCGCACCCGGTTGAAGCCTTTCCAGGCTGCGAAGTAGGCCACGCCAGCGGCGATGGCAGCTGTGACCAGCAAGGCGCCGAACTGCCACCGAAGCAGCCTGGAGCGGATGGACCGGACCTTGGGCGCTGTCATGCCGAATCCGGCGGTACGAGTTTGTAGCCGACGCCGCGAACGTTTCGGATCCAGTTGCCGCCGAGCTTTCGCCGGAGGTTGTGAAGATGAACTTCCACCGCGTTGCTGCCGATGTCCTTTTCCCAGCTGTACATGCGTTCCTCCATCTCCTCCCGGGAACGCACGGTGCCTGGCGTCTCCATCAGAATGTGCAGCAGGTCAAATTCCTTTTGGGAGAGTTGCAGGGGCTCGCCGTCGAGGGTGACATCGCGGGACTGCGGCTGCATCGTCAGGCTGCCGGCCTTGAGGTCCGGGGTGGCACGGCCCCCTCGCCGACGGACCAGCGCGTGCATGCGGGCAATCAGTTCATCCAGGTCGAAGGGTTTGGTCAGGTAGTCGTCGGCGCCCAGGTTCAGCGCGCCTACACGGTCTTTGATGGCGTCTCGCGCGGAAACCACCAGAACGGGCAAAGGGTTCTCTGCCTGCCGCATGCGCTGCAGCAACTTGAGCCCGTTCTGGCGCGGCAGGCCGAGGTCGAGCAGGAGCAGATCGTAGGTGTGCGTGGACAGCGCCGTCTCTGCAGACTCGCCATTGCGGACCCAGTCGATACGCATGCCGGCCTGCTGGAGTGCGCGCTCTACGCCAGATCCGAGGAGCTGGTCGTCTTCCGCAAGAAGCACCTTCATCATGGGCGCAAGTGTAGGCCTGTTTTGCCTTGACAGATACGGCCTGTGGCGGCGGGCTGACATCGGCCATACTCAGCATTTGGGTAGAGAATAGGCGGTGGTTCGGTGGCGAGCCACTTCGCAATGGCGGGCGGGTGAAAACCCCGGCCGCAAGGAGCCTCGAATGCGCTGGTTCTTGCTGATTCTGGTGGTGGTGGCCCTGGTCGCCGCGGGACTGACATGGCGGCGCTGGGCAGACCAGCGTCTGGCCACACGAACCTGGACAGGGCTGACAGGTCGTTCGGGCCTGTGGCGTGCAGGCGAAGTCTATGAGCCCTCCATGGTGGACGGGTTGCCGGCGCCGGCGCGGCGGTACTTCCAATACGTGATCCAGCCGGGTGCACGCCTGACTTCGACGGCATTGCTCACGATGGAGGGCACTTTGGATCTGGGCGACAAGCGGAACCCGAAGCCCCTGTCCATGACCGCCACACAGGTCCTGTCGTGTCCGCACGGCTTGGTCTGGCAGCTGCGCGGAGGCGACGGGGCCATGAGCATTTCTGGCTCTGACGGAATGGGCGACGAAGGCTCCTGGACGCGTTTCTGGCTGGGCGCATTGGTGCCGGTTGCGCGCGTCGGTCCGGACCCTGACCACCTTCGTGCCGCGTTTGGCCGTGTGGTGGTAGAAGCCGCCATCTGGACGCCTGCTGCCTTGCTGCCGCAAGCAGGGGTCCGCTGGGAGCGGGTTGACAACGACACGGCGCGTGCGCATGTCACACACCGCGGCATGACGCAGGCCGTGGATATCCATGTCGACGAGGATGGGCAACCACAATGGGTGCGGATCCAGCGCTGGACGAACGCCAACCCGCAGAAGGTGTACCAGTTGCAGCCGTTTGGCGGCTTTGTTTCGGATTTTCGGGAGGTGGACGGCTACCGGCTGCCGTTTGCTGCCGAGGCCGGCAACTTCTTCATGACCGACGACTACTTCCCGTTCTTCCAGGTGCGCCTGCACGCGATCCGTCTGCTGACGGCTCAGTCTCGCTGAAGCTGCTCTTCGATGGATCGGGTCTTGTCCGTGGACTCGCGGCCGGTGTGCAAAGTGGATTTGCGCTCGAACAGCATGATCAGGCATTCGTTTTCCGCCACCGGGTTGTGCCGCACCCCTTTGGGCACGACGTACATGTCACCAGCGTTCAGCTCGACCGCGTCCATGCCTTCGAGTTCGATCCGCAAATGCCCCTTGAGGACGAGGAACAGCTCGTCTTCGTCGTCATGGGCGTGCCAGGCCAGCGTGCCATGGACTTTGGCCACTTTGACATAGGCGTCATCGACGGCGCCCACCACGCGTGGCGACCAGGTGTCCGTGAGTTGACTGGCAGCGGAGATGAGTGAAACGACCGGGTTGTTCATGTCTGTCTTTCGGCTGGATGTGGCTCGGGTGGCTTCGGTGCAGTCCTCAGAAGAGGAACACGACCAGTGGCAGCAGCGCACCAAATGCATAGAACACCGCATGAAACCAGTATTCGGCGGGTGATTCCTGGCGCGTGATTTTGTGTGCATTCCATGCAGCACCTGGCTCGCCTTCCCGACCGCCTTTGGCCCAGATGCCGCCAGTGCGGCACGCGTCGACCAGGAGACCGAGACACACGAGACTGACAAAGCCGATGAAGAGGGCCTGGTAAAGATTGAGTTCCATGGCTGATCGTGGGGCTGATTCCGATTGGCGGTGGATTGTCGCGTGAAGAATGCCTCAAGAGTCCGGGCCGCGGGTCGATAACACTTTATACCCAGTACTCGCCAGCTGGTGCTGCCGCATGCCGCCTCCGGTGTGACCTGTGTCGCGGCCACGGCCAGTGATTGCATCGGGCGCTTGGCGTACCAAGGGTTTCGCACTAAGCTGGATTTTTGCGTTTGGGGCGACCGAGACGCAGTGAACACCAAACTTTTGATGGACTGACATGGCGAGTGATCTGGATACGGTGCGCGTGATGCGCGCGCTCTACAACGACATGCCGAGGCCGCCGCAGGGGCTTTCGCCTGCGGAGCACATGGCCTGGGTCCAGCGCACCATGAAGGATTTCGAGGGTGGCGAGATGGCCTACACCCTCGAGTGCATCATGCGCGACTCTACGCTGGACATCGTTCTGCGGCTGCGCGAAGACGGCTACCTCAAGGATGACAAGGCCTTTGAGGAAACCCTCACGCAGATCTCCACCCCTGAGGGGCGCAAGCAGTTTCAGGAGTGGGTCATCAATGCGCAGAAGAGTGTGGATGCGACGTCTCGCCTGCTCAAGCGCGCCAAACGCTCATGGTCAGAACCCGCGCCGCTGTTTGTGGCCAGGCGGGACGAGGTGGACCGTTTCGTCAAGGGGCAGGCCACCGGGCCCGGCGAGCTCATGGGCCAGTATCTGGCCCGCGAAGACGTCTCCGCCATTGGCATGCTCGACCCTCAGGACCTGCCGGAAAAAGTGTTCGAGTTTGAATGGGGATTCATTGTCGAGACGCCGGGGACCTGGGATGTGTATGTGGCCGATATCTGGGACCGCGGCACGGTCGGCTATTTCGACCGCATGCTCTGTGCCTGGCGCATGGAAGCACAGCCGGCCGGTGGTGTGGCGCCGCACGTGCCGCTGGGTCTGTCAGTCGATGCCGGCATCGGCTCCTTCTGCGGCGTGACCCTGCACTGGGACAACAACCCACCGGACCCGTCGACGCGGCGTTGGGTTGGCGAGGTGTTCATTACCCACTGGTTGCCGGTCATGGCCGCCAGGTCGATTGACCCGGATTACGACTTTCCTGCCGAGGTGCTGGAAGCAGTCTGAGCGGTCGCTAAAGGGCACTATCGCCAGACCGCATCCAGCGCTCGCCAGGCGCTCTCCACGACCGGGTCGCCTGCGCGCTCCTGCAGGCAGATGAAACACAGGTCGCATTCGAGTGAAACGGCTTCGGCAATGACGAGGCCGCGGGCCTGAGCTTCGCGGATGGCAATGGCGTCACGCGCGAGGCTGAGGCCGACACCGCTTCGCACGAGGTCGAGCATGGAGGCCTCCTGATCGACCAACGCCACACGGCGTGGCTCCAGACCGGTCAGAGAACCGGGGCCGAACAGGCGCTTTTGCAGGCGGTGGTGTGCACTGGCTGGCGGGGTGGCCAGCCAGGGCAGGGCGGCCAGGGCTTTCCAGTCCTTGCCGCGCACCTGAGGGCCCCAGCCGGCAGGTGCCAGGACGCGATAGGTGAACCGGGTCAGCTGCCGCACTTGCCAGGGCGCGCCCACCGGGTCTTGCGGCAGATCGAGGAAGAAGCCCACATCAACGTCGCCGCGCTCAAGCCGCGCCATCACATCACCACTCATGCCCTGGCTCAGCTCGGTGCCTACCTGCGGGCTGGTTTCGGCGAGCTGTTTCAGAAACGCGCCGAGCCGGATGAACTCGGGGTCGAGGATGGTGCCAATGCGCAAGCTGCCACGCAAGGTGTCCTGCATGGCAGCAGCGGCCTGACCGAAATCGTTCAGGGCGGCCAGGGCGCGGTCTGCCAGTGACAGCAGCGCGGCGCCATCCTGGGTCAGTGCCATGCCTCTCGGGGTGCGCGAGAACAACTGCAGGCCGGTCTGCTCCGCCAGCGCCTTGAGTTGCAGGCTCACAGCGGGCTGGCTCAGGTGCAGGCGCTCGGCCGCGCGCGAGACGTTGCCCTCCCGGGCCACGGCCACAAATGCCCGGAGCATGACCGGATCGAAGTGGCTGGGCCGCGGGGTGGGTTGGGGCGCACTATGACGCATGGAAAAGCAGTTGAGCAGCGAGACAGATATTTGAAAGTCTTATATCAGATGTTTGCCGATTTCATTGGATTTTTCAACCCGAACTGCGCAAACTCATGCGATTCACTGGAGTCAATCGCATGAGTATTGCAAATATCGATCACTGGATCGGCGGTCAGCGCACCGCGGGTGACAGCAGCCGCCACCAGAAGGTGACCAATCCCGCCACCGGCGAAGTGACCGGTCAGGTTTCGCTGGCGACGGCAGCAGATGTGGGCGCTGCTGTTGCAGCTGCGCAGGCTGCGTTTCCGGATTGGGCCGAGACGCCGCCCATTCGCCGCGCTCGCGTGATGTTCAAGTTCCTGGAGCTGGTCAATCAGCACAAGGACGATCTGGCCCGGGCCATCACCGTCGAGCATGGCAAGGTGTTCACCGATGCGCAGGGCGAAGTGGCCCGTGGCATCGACATCATCGAATTCGCCTGCGGCATTCCCCAGCTCCTCAAAGGCGACTTCACCGATCAGGTGTCCACCGGCATGGACAACTGGACGATCCGCCAGCCGCTGGGTGTGGTGGCCGGCATCACGCCGTTCAATTTTCCGGTCATGGTGCCCATGTGGATGTTCCCGCTGGCCATTGCCGCCGGCAATACCTTCATCCTCAAGCCCAGCCCCATCGACCCGACCCCCAGCCTGCTGATCGCCGACCTGCTCAAGCAGGCTGGCCTGCCCGATGGCGTATTCAACGTGGTCCAGGGCGACAAGGAGGCGGTGGATGCGCTGCTGTTGCACCCGGATGTGAAGGCCATCAGCTTTGTGGGCTCCACTCCGATCGCCAACTACATCTACGAGACCGGCGCCCACCACGGCAAGCGTGTGCAGGCTCTGGGTGGCGCCAAGAACCACATGGTGGTCATGCCCGATGCCGATCTGGATCAGGCGGTCGATGCCCTGATCGGCTCCGCCTACGGCTCGGCCGGTGAGCGCTGCATGGCCATCTCGGTGGCCGTGCTGGTGGGCGGCGTGGGCGAGAAGATCATGCCCAAGCTGATCGAGCGCACCAAGGCGCTCAAGGTGCTTGACGGCCTGAACCTGGCTGCCGAAATGGGTCCCATCGTCACCGAAGCCGCCCGTTCGCGCATCACCGGCTACATCGAGTCGGGTGCTGCCGAAGGCGCACAGTTGCTGGTCGATGGCCGTGGGTTTGACGGCAAGGCCGCTGGCGAGGGCTGCAACGATGGCTTCTGGCTGGGCGGCACGCTGTTCGACCACGTGACGCCCGAGATGAAGATCTACAAGGAAGAGATTTTTGGCCCTGTGCTGTCCTGCGTGCGCGTGCCGGATTTTTCCACTGCCGTGCAGTTGATCAACGACCATGAATTCGGCAACGGTACCTCCTGCTTCACCCGTGATGGCAATGTTGCTCGGGAGTTTGCACGCCGCATTCAGGTGGGCATGGTCGGCATCAATGTTCCCATTCCTGTCCCTATGGCCTGGCAAGGTTTTGGCGGCTGGAAGAAGAGCCTGTTTGGCGACATGCATGCGTATGGCGAGGAAGGCGTGCGCTTCTACACCAAGCAGAAGTCCATCATGCAGCGCTGGCCCGAGAGCATTGGCAAGGGGGCTGAGTTTGTGATGCCTACGGCGAAGTAACGATGCCCCCACGCTCCGCCGCTGCGCGGATCGCTGCCCCCCAAGGGGGCGGACCTTGCTCGGGGCGGCCCGTCGCGGCGGTCGTAACCCCCCCTGCGCGCCTTCGGCGCTTCCCCCCGGAGGGGGGACGGCGCGATGCAGGCCGGGAAACCCGGACCTGCCGCGCCCTTGGTTTTTGCTCGCCACCTCACTGGAGGTGGCTTTGGGTGCGCCCCTGGGTCTGCGACTTGGCAGACCGTTCGGCGAACGAGCCCACCAATTGCACATGGGTAGAGGAGCCAGAACAATGAACGAGAACATCGCGTTTGACTATGTCGTCGTTGGGGCAGGCACGGCCGGTTGTTTGCTGGCGAATCGGCTGAGTGCGGATGCATCCAAGCGTGTGCTGCTCATTGAAGCAGGGCGCAAGGATGACTATCACTGGATCCATATTCCGGTCGGTTACCTGTATTGCATTGGCAATCCGCGAACTGACTGGCTGTACCAGACCGAGCCGGATGCCGGACTCAATGGCCGGACCTTGCGTTATCCGCGGGGCAAGACGCTGGGCGGATGCTCGAGCATCAACGGCATGATCTACATGCGTGGACAGAGCCGTGACTACGACCAGTGGGCAGAAACCACGGGCGATGACGCCTGGCGCTGGGACAACTGTCTCCCGGACTTTCGCGCGCATGAAGACCATTACAAGCTCGATGCGACCCAGCAGGGCATGAGCGATCCGGCCTTTGCGGCTTTGCATGGCAATGGCCAGCAGGGCAGTACCGGTGAATGGCGGGTGGACAAGCAGCGTCTGCAGTGGGATGTGCTGGATGCCTTTGCACGGGCAGCGCAAGAAGCCGGCATTCCGGCCACGGACGACTTCAACACGGGCAACAACGAAGGTGTGGGTTATTTCGAAGTCAACCAGAAAGCGGGTTGGCGATGGAACGCGTCCAAGGCATTCTTGCGGCCTGTGCTGCAACGGCCGAACCTGGAAGTCTGGACCGAGTCGCAAGTGCAGCGCCTGCTTCTCTCCGCCGGCACGGACGGCGCCCGCCCCCGATGCACGGGCATTGAGTTGCTGCGTGGCGGGCAGCGCGTGACCGTCAACGCCAACCGCGAGGTGGTGCTCAGCTCAGGCAGCATTGGCTCCGTTCAGATTCTGCAGCTCTCAGGCATCGGGCCGGCGGCCTATCTGCAGTCCCTGGGGGTGGCAGTGCAGCATGACCTGCCCGGCGTCGGCGAGAACCTGCAAGACCATTTGCAGATCCGGACGGTGTTCAAGGTCAGGGGTGCGCGAACCCTCAATCAGCTGGCGTCATCGATGTGGGGCAAAGCCATGATGGGGCTGGAATATGCGCTGCGCCGCAGTGGGCCACTGTCCATGTCGCCCAGTCAGATGGGTGCGTTCACGCGCAGCGATCCGTCGCAGAAGTGGCCCAATCTCGAGTACCACGTGCAGCCGCTCTCGCTCGATGCCTTTGGCGAGCCGCTGCATACTTTCCCGGCCATCACGGCCAGCGTGTGCAACCTCAATCCCACCAGTCGGGGTCATGTGCGCATCAGGACGGCGAGCGCAGAAGATGCGCCGGCCATTGCGCCGCACTACCTGAGCACCGAAGCAGACAGGCAGGTCGCGGCCGACAGCTTGCGCGTGACGCGAAACATCCTGGCGCAGCCGGCCATGGCGCGTTATGCACCGCAGGAGTACAAACCGGGCGCCCAGTTCCAGACCGACGAGGAACTCGCACGCCTGGCCGGTGACATCGCCAGCACCATCTTTCATCCGGTGGGCACCACGCGTATGGGCAAGGCGGACGATCCGATGGCGGTGGTCGACAGTCACCTTCGCGTGCGCGGGGTGGATGGCCTGCGTGTGGTGGATGCAGGCGTCATGCCCACCATCACCAGTGGCAATACCAACAGTCCGACACTCATGATCGCGGAGAAGGCGGCGCGCTGGATCAACGCCGGGCAGTAGCGAGGCGGCGGCAGGTCACGCGAGTCGGCCGCAGGTTGCAACTCAACGCAGGCGACCGACGTAGCGGTGGCTGAGCGAATCCCTGGCCTGCGCCGCCATCGAGGCAGATGCAGGAGCGGGGGCGGTGCGGCTTGTGACCGGGCGGCTGTGTCTGAGTTGTGCATCGAGTCGGTTGGCCAGCGCCAACAGGTCTTCATCTCCTTCCTCATGCGCTTTGCTGCGGGCGTAGTCAACCATGGCACGCGCGTATTCGTCGTTGCAAACCATCCACTCGGTGTCGATGATGCGGCCTGTCTTGCGGCGCAGGGCCACGTGCAGGTGGGCGGCAGCCGCCATGCGATCGTTTTGCGACATATTTCTCCGGCTCTCCTGGTGCTGGATGGCGCGGCCTGAATGGTGCGCACATGGGTGGCCAGCGTAGGCTGGGGTGAGCAGCCTGAGTGCAATCGGCGTGCCAGGCAGGGTGTGTCCGTTCGCTTAAAACCAAAGCGTGCAAATGCGCATGGCCGCTGTGCGAGCGGGTCCTGTGCATGCACGGTAAAGATTCATGTCGCGTGAGACAGTACCCATAACGGTGCGTAAACTGATGTGCACGATGTCATCGCCCGCACCCAACGCTTTTTCTTCCGCAACCAATCAACTCGACAGTCCGCCAACGGCCGGGCCAGTGCACTGCCTGCTGGTCGACGACGACCCGGAGATCCGGCAACTGCTGCTGGGTTATCTGGCGCCTTTCGGCTATGAGGTGGAAGCGGTGGCCGATGGTGCGGCGTTGCGCTCGGCCATGCGTGGTGACCGGATGCCCGAGCTGGTGTTGCTCGATCTGATGTTGCCGGACGAAAGCGGGCTGGATCTTTGTCAGTGGCTCAAGCTTGAATGGCCGGGCCTGCCGGTGATCATGCTCACCGCGCAAGGCGATACGCCGTCCAGGGTACTGGGGCTGGAGCTGGGGGCTGATGACTATCTGCCCAAGCCGTTCGAGCCACGCGAACTGGTGGCTCGAATGAAGGCGGTGCTCCGGCGTTCGGGCGAGCCAGTGGCCGGGCCCACGGCAGGCTGGCCCCCGGCCCAGGTCAGGTTCAATGGCTGGACCTTTGATCGGGTGGCACGCCAGCTCAAAACCCCGGACGGCATGATGATGGCGCTCTCGGCAGCCGAGTACCGGCTGTTGTGCGCCATGGTGGATCATCCTCAGCAGGTCCTCAGTCGCGACCGCCTGCTGGACCTGACGCGTGCGCCTGGTGTGGAAGTGAGTGAGCGCAGTGTGGATCTGTCCGTCTCACGGCTGCGCGCCAAACTGGGAGATCGCCGGCACCAGTCACAGGGCGAGCTCATTCGCACGCTTCGTGGCGCCGGGTATATCTTCACGGGCAAGGTGCAGGCATGATGCGGCCGGCAGCCAGCGAGCACTCAACGGACGCCCCGCAGGTCAAAGCCAGAGGTGCCCGGCGTGCATGGGACAGCCTTTTCCTGCGAATCTTCCTGATCATGTGGGTGGTGCTGTTCGTCAGCCACCTCACCGCTTTCTCTTTGGCGGTGCCATGGGCCACGGGGCGGGACGACGCGGCGCGCCGTCTTCAGGACATCGACAAGGTCCCGGTGCCGTCATTGCCGCTGGGTGGCTTGTTGCCGGGGCCAGGCGCCGGTCGGCCAGATCCGGCGAACGGCGACGAGCCGCCGCCCGGGCGTCGGCGAGGCCTGCCAGCACGTGCGCTCTGGCTGGATTACGCCTTGCGTTTCTCGATCATGGCAATGGGTGCCTACATCGCAGCGCGCTGGCTCTCCGGACCGATTCGTCGCCTGGGCAAAGCCTCGGTTGAACTCAATCAGGCGTTGGCCCAGGGCAAACCCATGCCCTCCATGGACGAGGCTGCGGGAACGGTGGAAGTGCGTGAAGCGGCTGGCGCGTTCAACCAGATGGCCAAAGGCCTGCAGCACCAGTTCAATCAGCGCAGCCTCCACATGGCAGCTGTTTCCCACGACTTGCGCACACCGCTGACGCGCCTGCGGCTGCGCATCGAACAGCTGCCAGACGAGGCGGCGCAGGCGGCTTCTCGCGATATTGCCGAAATGGACGAGCTCATCGACGCGTCGCTGGCAGTCATGCGCGAGCAAGCCGGGAACGTGGAGTCGCAACGCCTGGACCTGGCTGCGCTGGTGATCTCCATGGTGGATGACAGAGTCGAGCAAGGGCAGGACGTGGAATGTGAGACGGCGCCCGAAGACCTGTGCTTGCCGGTGCGCGTTCACGCAGCGTCCGTGCGCCGGATCATCGACAATCTGGTGAGCAACGCGCTTCGTTATGGACACCGCGCCCGGCTGCACCTGCACCAGACGGAGCACTGGGCCGAACTGAGCATTGACGACGATGGGCCAGGCATCGCGCCAGCCTTGCGCGAGCAGGCGTTTCAGCCCTGGGTGCGGTTGGGCGAAGGTGGCGACCAGAGTGCCACCAGTGGCAGTGGTCTGGGTCTGGCCATTGCGCGCGACCTGGCAGAGCGCGAAGGTGGCTCACTCGATCTGCTCAACCGCGAAGAAGGCGGCCTGCGGGTCACCCTGCGGCTGCCGGTGGCATGAGCCGCAGCATTCGCGTTCTCGCTTCTCTTCCTCGTTTCGCTTCCCTCCCCGTTTCTCCCAGTTTGTCGGCTTTGATACAAAGCCGCGACACAGGCTTCACCTGAGGTGATGAAGATCGGGGACATGCTGACCCGATCTCCCCATCCCTCGCTGAACCAGACCCGTACACCCCGCGCTGCAAACAGCATGGCCGAGTATCTTGGTGCGCCGGCCTCTGTTTCAGCTTCCCATGTGCGCTCACCCGTGCTGCAACTGGTGTCCCATCGGCTGTCGATGCCCGTGGCCACTGCCGATCTGCTGCGATCGTCTCCTGCGGTGCAGCTCAACATTTGCGGCGGACGACCCGGTGTGTCGCTATCGCTGTCCATGCAGCTGGTTGACGAAAGACAGTCGCCTGTCGCCGGTGCATGGGTGTACATCTGGCACGACGACCCCAGTGGCTGGAGTGTGCCTGCACAAATGGATGCACGCTCCGCTGTTTGCTTCATGCATGGCGTCCAGGTCACGGACGCGACCGGCCGTGTGCAGTTCGTGATGCCATACCCTGCCGCCCGCGACGCCACCTCACCTCGCATATACGTGCGCGCCTACTGGCCATGGGGTCAACATCTGGTGGCCTACGGGCATGGACTGCTGCGCCTGTCCCAGGACCTGACGCCAGAGCACATGCTGCCGGTATGCACCCGCGCTGAACCTGCCGAGGCGACCGAGTGCAAGCCGTTGCCCGATCTGGGCTTGCCTGTGCATCAGCTCGATCGTCTCAACCTGGATCTGGACAAGGCGCAAATACAGACGCATGCCCTGATTCAGATGAGCACACCCATCCTGCCGGCGCGCAAGCCCGGCAAGTGTGAAGAAAAGAAAACCAGGAAGACCAGGAAAGCCTTGAAAGGAAATCCCGATGACGAAACCCTCTGAACATTCTGAATTCCCTCCATCTTCCAGGCGATGGACAGGCGCACTGCACCATGACCTGCATGCATTGTCCGAACAGGCCAGCCAACGCCGGCAGGCCATGCGCTGGATGGGCGCGGGGGCGCTGGCCGCCGCAACGCCTCTGGGCTTGTTCGCCTGTGGTGGCACGGAGGAGGATGACAGCACCACCTACGCCAGCAGCTCCAGCGCAAGCGGTAGTTGCAGCGTCATCCCCACCGAGACAGCTGGCCCCTATCCGGCCGACGGAGCCAATGGGCAGAACCGCAGCCTCAACGCGCTGGCACTCTCCGGCATCGTGCGACGAGACATTCGCAGCAGCATTGCCGGGGCCAGTGGAACCGCCTCCGGCGTGCCCCTGAGCATTACCCTGACCCTGGTGGACGCCAGTGCTTCATGTGGCACCCTCTCGGGACTGGCTGTCTATCTGTGGCATTGTGATGCGCAAGGGCGGTACTCCCTCTACAGCAGTGGTGTGACAGGGCAGAACTACCTGCGGGGCGTGCAGGTCAGTGACAGCAACGGCCAGGTGCAATTCAACAGCATTTTCCCCGGCTGCTATGACGGCCGGTGGCCACACATCCATTTCGAGATATACGGCAGTCTCGAGGAGGCCACGGGCAACTCGGCCACGGGCGACTATGTGAAGGTCACGCAGCTGGCACTGCCGTACTGGGCTTGCAGCGAGGTTTATGGCACCAGTCTTTACAACGGCAGCGCTTCCAACCTGGGACGGATCTCCCTCTCGAGCGACAACGTCTTTGCCGACGATGGTGCCTCCATGCAAATGGCATCTGTGTCGGGCTCTGTGTCTGCAGGCATGACAGCTGCGCTGACGGTGGCCATCTGAGGCATGCGCCGCGCAGCGTTGCCGTTTCCAAGGGAAACCCCGGATACACGATCGTGGTTTGAGCGGTTACATTCTCTTCACTCGCTGACGGGGCCCCAGGTCTCGCGACCGCGGGGGGACCGAGGAGACACCCGTCCGACAGAATCAGAACAACAGACACATATCAATGAGCGCCCATCAGAGGTGCCATGGAATGAGACAACCGACCCGGATGGGTCGGTTTTTTTTTGTTTCGTTGTCATGTGGGGGCTGCGGTCAGCTTCGCCGCGGCCGCCAGCGACTGGGGGACATGAGCCCCAAAAAAAAGGGCCACCGGTGAAGAGTGGCCCTTGGTCCGCGCACCTTGAGCGACCCAGGGGTCAGTGGCGGTGAATGCTGGCGGTAGCGGGTTCATCGGCAACAGGTCTGTGCCGGAGCCGCCGCGTCGCCAGTGAATGCAAAGATTTGCGATGTGACAGCAATGTGTCGAATTGTCACCTAAAAAGCTGATGCTTGCAAACCAAACCCGACAAAAATGAAAACCAAAGAATCAATTTTCCAAGTTTGATAGCACTCGAGCGAGGTTTTTCCATGCCCTGAGAAGGGGCTTATGCAGGGGGCACTGCGGGGAGCAGCACGACAAACCGGGCGCCACCACCGTTTCTGTCCTCGCACTGCACCTGGCCCCCATGGCGTTCCACGAGTCGTTTGACCAAGGACAGGCCCAGACCCACGCCGCCGACGCTCTCGCTCGCGCCGGGCAGCCGGTAAAACGGCTCGAAGATCTTTTCGCGCAATGCGACCGGGACACCAGGTCCGCGGTCTTCGACACTGATCTGAACCTGCCGGTTCGCGGTGCCTGCACCCTTGCTCGCCTGGGGCTCGATGACGTCCAGGCTCAACAGAATGCCGTCTGCAGCGCTGCTGCCGTCTCCTTTGGCAGAGCGGCCATAGCGGCGCGCATTCTCCAGCAGGTTGCGCACGACGCGGCGCAGAAGCTTGGCGCTGCCATTGACGATGGCGGGGTCGGTGCCACTGAGGATATCCAGCTCGGCGGAGACGCGTGCGCATTCTTCAGCCACCAGCCCGACCATGTCGACATCTTCCCGGGCGCCCAGTGCGCTGGCATCGTCGGCGGCTTTGGCGTCCAGCCGGCTGGCCAGCAGGATCTCATCGATCAGCTGGTCGAGCTCTTCGATGTTGCGCCGAATCTCGGTCCGCTGGGCAGGGCTCAGGGCCCGGTCACCACTGAGCTCCAGGCCCATGCGAATGCGCGTCAGCGGAGACCGCAGTTCGTGAGACGCGTTGGCCAGCATGGTTTTGTGCGATGCCAGCAGGGTCTCCACGCGCTCGGCGGCCACGTTGAAACGCTGGGCGAGAAAAGCCACCTCGTCCTGGCCGTCTTCAGGCATGCGGGCGCTGAGATCGCCCTGGCCCCAGCGTTCAACACCTTTTTGCAGGCCCTCCAGCCGTTTGGTCAGCCGGCGCACGATCGGGTAGGCACCCAGGGCAACGGCCACGGCCACGGACCCCAGAACCCATGCAAATCCGGAAGGCGACTGCAGCCAGGCCTGCGTGCGGCGACCTGGGCGGGGTGTGCGGCTGCGTTCACGGCGGGGCAGCTGTACGTACAGGGTGTCGCCTTCCTTGGTCTCGACCTGAAACTCCAGACCCTGGCCGGGCACCCTGATCGCCATGGCGGGCGACTGCCCGACGATGTCGCCGGCGCTGTTGCGAATGATGATCTCGCGTTCGGTGCGGTTGCTCAAACGGTCGCGCTCATTGTCGAGCGCGATCTGCCACAGGCTGCCGACGACCACCGTGAGCAAGGCCACGGCCGCCACCACGGCGACCCAGATGCGCACGTAGAGGCGTTGTCCGAAGAGTGATCGAAGGGCCATGTTGCTCAGCGATTTTCAGCGCAGGAGAGGGGCATCTGCAGCCTCAGTCCTGCTCCTTGGCAAAGACGTAGCCCACGCCACGAACGGTGAGGATGCGCTTGGGGTTCTTGCTGTCAGCCTCGATGGCGTTGCGGATGCGGCCAATGTGCACGTCGATGGAGCGATCGAAAGCTTCCAGTTCGCGGCCGCGCACGGCTTCCATGATCTGGTCGCGCGAGAGCACGCGGCCCGCCCGTTCGGCCATGGCCACCAGCAGGTCAAACTGGTAGGAGGTCAGGTCGGCGAGTTCACCGTTGACGGCCAGGGTGCGGGCATCGCGGTCGATCTCCAGGCTGCCAAAGCGCAGCAGCGGCGTGGCCCGCTCGGTGGGTGCTGAAGCCGACTTGCCTTTGCGGCGCATGACGGCTCGTACCCGGGCCAGCAACTCGCGGGGTTCAAACGGCTTGGGCAGGTAGTCATCGGCGCCCAGTTCCAGCCCGATGATGCGGTCCATCGGGTCGCCCTTGGCGGTGAGCATCAGCACCGGTGTCTGGGCCAGTTCGTCCGACATCGAGCGAATGCGGCGGCACACCTCCAGGCCGTCGATGCCGGGCATCATCAGGTCCAGAATGACCAGTGACGGGTGGAGCAAAGGCAACTGCTCGAGCCCCGATTCACCGTCGGCGGCGTGCGCCACGGCAAAGCCTGACTGACCCAGGTACTCGGACACCATCTGGGCCAGTCGGTCGTCGTCATCGATCATCAGCAATTGGGTTTGACTCATGCGCTTGTGCTCTTCGGCTGGGTGTTTGGATGGCGGACTGATCGGTTGAAAACGGAATGGTCCGGAGGCTCATGGTGCATCGGTCACGTCAACCGATATTGAAAGCCGTGTAAAGAAAAGTGTCCTGACTCACTCTGGCCGTGTCCTGTCTTGTCTTGTTTTGCCTAGGCGTCTGTGGCGGGTCAATCACCGGGCGGCGTACTCGCATTTTGCGGTGCGATGCCCAGATGCCGCCCAGCCAGCACCACCAGCACCAGCACCGGGATGCCCAGGCAGGCGGTCAGGAGGAAGAAACCGGGGTAGCCCAGTGTGTCGACCATGCCACCTGAATACCCCCCCAGTGTTTTGGGCAACAGTGTCATGAGCGAGCTGAAAATGGCGTACTGCACCGCCGTGAACGACACATTGGTCAGGCTGGAGAGAAAGGCCACAAATGCGGCGCTGGCAAATCCGGCGGCCAGATTGTCTGCCGCGACGATGCCATACATCAAGGGCACATTGTGGCCGGCCATGGCCAGACCGATGAAAGCGACGTTGGTCAGCGACGACAGCAGGGCGCCCCAGAACAAGGAGCGCATCACGCCCAGCCGCGTGGCCAGAATGCCGCCGAGGAATCCTCCGGCGATGCCGACGATGACGCCAAAGCTTTTGACGGCAAAGGCGATTTCGGATTTGCTGAAGCCAAGATTCTCGTAGAAGATATTGGAAATGGCGCCCAGCACAATGTCGGAGATGCGGTAGAGACCGATCAGGGCCAGCAGCAGCCATGCAGTGCGCACTCCGTAGCGAGTGAAGAAGTCTTGAATCGGAACAATCCAAGTCTCGCGCGTTTGTGCGGTATCGGCCACGCCCAGTTTCAGCAGTAGCCAGCCGGTCACGAATGCTGCAGACAGTGAAGTTCCGAGGCGCGCGGTAGCGGCGAAAAGTGATAACAACGGGCCAAAACTGCTGCTGTCCACCAAGGTTGACCAGTAGGAAAATGCGGCCACGAAAGCCGCCACCCCGCCAACAAACACCAGCACCATTCGGGCGTGGTCATTGGATCGTTGTGGACCTCCATCGTGTTGGGGTTCGCGCATTAGAAGGGTAGTGAAAATGCCAATCGACATGGCAGCGGCCATCACAAAGTAGGCCGATTGCCACGCACTGTGGCTATAGGCGCCACTTGATGACCCCCAGAGCTCTGCCCAATACAATGCTCCGGCACCAGCCAAAATCAGGCCGATCCGGTAGCCAGTGGTATAGGCCGAAGCGAGAATGGCCTGTTGCTCTGGCGGCGAGATTTCGATGCGATAGGCGTCAATAACGATGTCCTGGGTGGCCCCAGTAAATCCCAGCATGACGGCAAACACCGCCATCATCGTGAGGCTGGACTGACCCTGCGCCGGGTCGGTCATGGCCATGCCGATGATGGCGCAAACCACCCCTGCCTGGGCCAGCAAGAGATAAGAGCGGCGACGGCCCAGCCAACGGGTCAGGCCCGGCAATGGCAGCCGGTCCACCAGCGGTGCCCAGATGAACTTGAATGAGTAGCCCAAAGCCGCCCAGCTGAAATAGGTCACGGCCTTTCGCTCTACGCCCGCTTCCACCAGCCAAAGTGAAAGGGAGGAAAAGATGAGCAAATAGGGCAGGCCGGAAGAAAAACCCAGTGCCAGCATGACGGCCACGCGACGGTCCCAGATGGCCCTCAGTGACGTGGACCAGGACGCGCGGGGGGATGCGGAGGAAGGAGAGGAAGTCGAGGGTGTGGGCATTGAACAGCTTGGCCACGCAATGTGCGCAGCATCCCTATTATTGACGCATGTGCTTTCTGTGCGATCTCAAAACGCAACCGGTGGCTGCCCCTGAGGCAGCGCCGTCGTCCCGGCGTGCCTTTCTCGGCGCCGGAGCCTCCTTTGCCGCCCTGGTGGCTGCGCCGGCACTTGCCCAGGTGCAAGTGGGTGAGCCTTCGACCATGCGCAAGCTGGTGCCAGCAGATTTGCTCGAAGAGGCGGCAGCCAAGCAATACGACGCCACCTTGATGGCGGCTCAGGTCGATCGCGCGCTGCTGCCGGCGACGGACGCACGGGTGCAGCGCCTGAGAACGATTGCTGACCGCCTGATCCCGTTCACGCCTCCGTGGAACGAGAGAGCCAGCCAGTGGCAATGGCAGGTGAGTGCCATTCAGAGCGAGGACATCAATGCCTTTTGCATGCCGGGTGGAAAAATCGTTTTCTTCACCGGCATCTTGGAAAAGCTGGACCTGACCGAGGACGAGGTTGCCATGATCATGGGGCATGAAATGGCCCATGCCCTGCGCGAGCACAGCCGGGAGCAGATCGCCAAGGGCATGGCCACCAGCCTGACCCTGCGCATCGGAGCTGAGCTGATCGGCCTGGGCGACTGGGGTGGTGTGGCTGCCGACATCGGCTCGGACCTGCTCACGCTCAAATTCAGCCGGGACAACGAAACCGAAGCGGATCTGGTGGGCCTTGAGCTGGCCGCGCGCGCGGGTTACCGGCCGGATGCAGGCGTCAGCCTGTGGCAGAAGATGGAAAAAGCCAAAGAAGGCGCGTCGCTGGCGTTTCTATCCACGCATCCAAGCGGTTCAAACCGCATCCGCACGCTTGAGCGCAACGCGCCCAAGGTTCAAGGGCTTTACGAGAGGGCGACGGCTGGCCGAGGCTAGTGCAGCATCAAGCGCCTTCGCCCACATACGGGTTGAAGCGGCGCTCTTCGCCAAACGTGCTCTCCGGGCCGTGGCCTGGAATGAACACGGTGTCGTCACCCATGGGCCACAGGCGCTCGCGAATGCTGTCGAGCAGTTGCTGGTGGTTGCCCTGCGGAAAATCTGTGCGACCAATGCTGCCGGCAAACAGCACATCCCCCACGAAGGCGCGTTTGATGTCGGGCGAATGGAACACCACATGGCCGGGGGTGTGGCCGGGGCAATGGCGCACGTTCAGTGTGGCGTTGCCAATCTTGACCGTATCGCCGTCCTTGAGCCACTGCGTGGGCGTGAAAGGCTCGGATGGCGGGAAGCCGAAGCGCTGGCTTTGCTCTGCCAGGCCGTCAATCCAGAACTGGTCGCCCGGATGCGGGCCAATGATGGGCAGCGACAGGCGCCTGGCAAGCTCGGCCGTGCCGCCGGCGTGGTCGATGTGGGCGTGCGTGAGCCAGATGGCCTTGATGGTCACGCCCAGTTCACGGGCCACCTCTTCGAGGTGGTCCAGCTCGCCACCGGGATCGATGACGGCTGCGTCCATGGTTTCGTCACACCAGACGATGGAGCAGTTCTGGGCAAAGGGTGTGACGGGAACGGTACGGTATTCAAGCATGGGGAATGTCGTCTGGAGTCAGGGCGGCGCGGTGTGCCGTGTCGGGATTCAACCCACCAGCTTGCGCTCGCGCAATTGGGCAATGTCGTCTTCGCTGCGGCCCAGGGCACGCAGGATCTCGTCGGTATTTTCGCCCAGATGGGGGGCTGCGCGCCGAACGCTGCCGGGAGTCCCTGACAGCTTGGGGACGATGCCGGGCACTTCCACCTCGTAGCCGTCGCGCGTTTGCTGGGTGAGGATCATGTCGCGGGCACGATAGTGCGGGTCTTCGGCGATGTCCTTGGCCGTATAGATGCGACCCACTGGCACCTCGGCTGCCGACAACACCTGCAACACCTCATCCACCGTCCGCGCCGATGTCCATTCGCCGATGGCACCGTCCACCTCCACGATGTTGGCCACACGGCCGGTGTTGGTGGCCAGGTCTTCGCGTTCGGCCATGTCGGGCCGGTCAATCGCCACCATCAGGCGCTTGAAGATGCTGTCGCCGTTGCCAGCCACCAGCACCTGTCCGTCGGTGCAGCGGTAAGCGTTCGATGGCGCGATGCCCGGCAGGGCGCTGCCAGCCGGTTGGCGCACTTCGCCAAAGGCGCTGTATTCGGGCAGCAGACTTTCCATCACGTTGAACACCGCCTCATGCAAGGCGACGTCGATGACCTGGCCCTTTCCGCTCACATGGCGGTGCTGCAAGGCGGCCAGCACGCCGATGACGCCGTGCAGCGAGGCGAGCGTGTCGCCAATGGAAATACCGCATCGCACCGGCACACGCCCGGGTTCGCCGCTGAGGTGGCGCAGTCCGCCCATGGCTTCACCCACCACGCCAAAGCCCGGCTTGTCGCGGTAAGGGCCGGTCTGCCCGTAGCCCGAGACGCGCAGCATGATCAGGCCAGGGTTGGCGGCCGACAGACTGTCGTAGTCCATGCCCCAGTTTTCCAGCGTGCCGGGGCGAAAGTTCTCCACCAGAATGTCGGCCTGGTCGATCAGTTCGCGTGCGATGGCCTGACCTTCAGCTTGTCGCAAATCCAGCGCAATCGACTGCTTGTTGCGCGACTGGACTTGCCACCACACAGACGTGCCGTCCTTGATCAGCCGCCATTGGCGCAATGGGTCGCCCTTGCCGGGTGGTTCGATCTTGATGACCTCGGCGCCAAAGTCGCCCAGGGTCTTGGCCGCGAAAGGGCCTGCGATAAGCTGGCCCATCTCGACGACTTTGAGGCCGGAGAGTGGGCCGGAGGTGTGGGAAGTTGTCATTGGCTCTGGCATGGACAAGCCCCTTTTCGATTCCCGCTTGCTGGGCGCGGTTTACAGCTGCGTGTCGTACTCAATGGTCAGCGGGGCGTGGTCGCTGAACTTCTCGCCTTTGTAGATGGCTTCTGTGCGCGCCAGGTCCGCCATGCCCGCGGTGGCCAGGTGATAGTCCAGCCGCCAGCCCACGTTCTTCGCATAGGCCTGTCCACGGTTGCTCCACCACGTGTAGCACTCGTCTGTGGCCTCGGGCTTGAGGCGTCGATAGACATCGTGCAAGCCACCTTTGGTCAGCAGCTTGGTCATCCACTCGCGCTCTTCCGGCAGGAAACCGCTGTTCTTCTGGTTGGATTTCCAGTTTTTCAGGTCCATGTTCTGGTGGGCGATGTTGATGTCGCCACAGAGCACGAATTCGCGCTGCTTCTTGAGCTTCTGCAGGTGGGGGTAGACCAGATCGAGGAAGCGGTATTTCGCCTCCTGGCGCTCTTCGCCAGAGGAGCCACTGGGAAAGTAGGAGCTGATGATGGAAAGCTTTCGCGCAGGGGTGTCGAAACGCAGCTCGACGTAACGGCCTTCGGCATCGAACTCGCCCTGGTCAAAGCCGATGCGGACATCGCTGGGTTCCAGACGGGAGTAGACACCCACCCCCGAGTAACCCTTGCGCGTCTGGGCAAACTGGAAATACCCCTTGAGGCCGGCCAGTTCTTCGAACTTGCCCTCCACGTCGGGCGCCTGTGCCTTGACTTCCTGCACGCAAATACAATCAGGTTGGTGTTTTTCCAGCCAGGGGACGAGCCCCTTGTTGGTGGCCGAACGGATGCCGTTGAGGTTGAGGCTGGTAAGTTTGAACAAGGATTTCCCCATGGTTTCGCAAGCAGCGCAGAGTCAGGATGGCGCATTGGCGCAGGATTTCGTCCAGTTTTGTGTGGACGCAGGTGTCCTGCGGTTTGGTGAGTTCAAGACCAAGGCTGGTCGGATGTCGCCCTATTTCTTCAATGCCGGCCTGTTCGATGACGGGGCCAAGCTCGGGCGTCTTGCCCAATTTTATGCACAAGCCTTGCTCGCCAGTGGCATCGAATTCGACATGATCTTCGGCCCGGCCTACAAGGGCATTCCGCTGGCCGCAGCCGTGTCTGTCGAGCTGGCCAGGGTGGGGCACAACAAACCTTTTGCCTACAACAGAAAAGAAGCGAAAGACCATGGCGAAGGCGGAACCATGGTGGGCGCCAAGCTCGCTGGCCGTGTACTGATCGTCGATGACGTGATGAGTGCTGGCACGGCAGCGCGGGAGTCCATTGCCTTGATCAAGGCAGCGGGCGCTACCCCTTACGCCATGGCCATCGCGCTGGATCGGCAGGAGAAAGCCACCGAAGTGGGGGCAGATGGCGATATTCGTGATTTGAACCACAGTGCAGTGCAGTATGTACGCGACGAGCTGGGCCTGAAGGTCTGCACCATTGCGACCTTGGCCGATTTGTTGCAGTATCTGGAATCAAAAGACGTACCTGCGCTTGCGGAGCATCGTGCTCGCGTGCTTGCCTATCGGGAGCGCTACGGCGTCAGCTAAAGGAGTTTGTTCTGTCTTTGCTCTCGACATCCTTCTGGGAACACCGACTGCGTGGCCTGCCATTGACGGGGCTCATGGCTGCCTGGCTGGTGGTGCCTGCAGCGGATGCATGGGCTCAGAAGTCGACCCTCAACGGAGGCATCTACACCTGTGTGGATGACAGCGGCCGGCGCCTGACCTCTGACCGTCCGATCAGGGCCTGTCTGGACAGGGAGCAAAAGGTTCTGGGCAGCAATGGCGCCGTGATTCGCGTGGTGCCTCCGAGCTACACAGGCGCCGAGCGGGACGCGATCAAGGCAGAGAAGCGGGCGCTGCGTGAAGAACGCGCCCGACTGGAAGAAGAAAAACGCCAGAACAGGGCCCTGCTTTCCCGTTACCCCAACAAGGCGCTTCACGACAAGGCGCGCAGCGACGCACTCGTCCAGATCGATGAGGTGATCGGCGCCGTGGTCAAGCGCGGCACGGATCTGGAGGGCGAGCACAAAGAAATCAAGACTGAGCTGGAGTTCTACCAGGGGGACGCCACCAAGGCGCCGCCATGGCTGCAACGCAAGCTGGAAGACAATTTGCAGCAGCAGAAGATCCAGCAGCAGTTCATGATGGACCAGGTGGCGGAGAAGTCGCGCATCAATGTCCGGTTTGACGAAGAGCTGGCGCGCCTGCGCAAGTTGTGGATCCAGTACGGCTACAAGAACGCGGAGAGTACCGTTGCCCAGCCGGAAAAGAACGGGGCAGGCACCGCTTCGGCCAACTGAAGGCCGGTTCAGCCGAGATCCACGAACACAAACACAAACGCAAAAAGGGGCGCCTCAAGCGCCCCTTTTTCATTTTCACCTTGTTTTTGTTGCCTGCTGAGTCGGCGGCGCAGCGGCTTCCTCAGCCCTGTTCGAGCTTTTGGCGCAAGGTCTCATTGACGGCCTGCGGGTTGGCCTTGCCTCGACTGGCCTTCATCACCTGCCCGACCAGTGCGTTGAACGCCTTGTCCTTGCCGGCGCGGAACTGCTCGACCATCGGGGCGTTGGCGGCCATGACTTCCTCGATGATCTTCTCGAGCTCGCCGCTGTCGTTCATCTGCTTGAGGCCCTTGGCTTCGATCAAGGCGTCCACGTCGTCGCCTTCACCCTTCCACAGCGCATCAAACACCTGCTTGCCCGCGTTGTTGGAAATGGTGCCGTCGGCGATACGTCCCACCATGGTGGCCAGCTTCGCGGCCTTGACCGGCACCGCTTCCATCGCGATCTCGTCGATGTTCAGGCGGCGTGAGACCTCGCCCATGATCCAGTTGCTCACCAGTTTGGCCTGCCCACTGGTCTTGGCCGCTTCTTCGAAGTAGCTGGCCATGGCAGGGCTCTGGGTCAGGGTGGTGGCGTCGTACTCGGGCAGCCCGTAGTCGGCCACCAGGCGTTCGGCCATGGCGCGGGGCAGCTCAGGCATGGCGGCCTTGACCTCGTCCACCCAGCTGCGCTCGATGGCCAGGGGGGGCAGATCCGGGTCGGGGAAGTAGCGGTAGTCGGCCGCGTCTTCCTTGGTGCGCATGGCGCGGGTCTCGCCGGTGTCCGGGTCGAACAGCACCGTGGCCTGCTCGATCTCGTAGCCGTCCTCGATACGGTCGATCTGCCAGCGGATTTCGAAGTCGATCGCCTGCTGCATGAACTTGAACGAGTTCAGGTTCTTGATTTCGCGGCGGGTGCCCAGCGGGTCGCCCGGTTTGCGCACCGAGACGTTGGCGTCGCAACGGAACGAGCCTTCCTGCATGTTGCCGTCGCAGATGCCGATCCAGGTGACGATTTTGTGCAGTTCTTTGGCATAAGCCACCGCTTCGGCACTCGAGCGGATGTCCGGCTCGGTCACGATTTCCAGCAGCGGTGTGCCGGCGCGGTTCAGGTCGATGCCTGACAGACCATGGAAGTCTTCGTGCAGCGATTTGCCGGCGTCTTCCTCCAGGTGGGCGCGCACCAGGCGCACGGTCTTCTTTTCTTCGCCGAGGTAGAACGATACCTCGCCGCCTTGGACCACCGGAATTTCGAACTGGCTGATCTGGTAGCCCTTGGGCAGATCGGGGTAAAAGTAGTTCTTGCGGGCAAACACGCTTTCTTCGGCCACGTGCGAGCCCACGGCCAGACCGAATCGGATGGCACAGGCCACGGCTTCACGGTTCATCACCGGCAGCGTGCCGGGCAAGGCCAGGTCAACCGCACAGGCCTGGGTGTTGGGCTCGGCGCCGAAGGCGGTGGACGCGCGGCTGAAGATCTTGCTCTGGGTGGCCAGCTGCGCATGGGTCTCAAAGCCGATCACGACTTCATAACCCTGGACCAGCAGCGTGGCTTCTTTTTTGACTTTCTGGTTCATCTTGATTCCTCTCAATACCCTGCTGGCGTTTTCAGATGCCAGTCGGTTGCCTGCTGGAAGGCATGGGCCGTCTGCAGCAAAGAGGCTTCCTGGAAGTAATTGCCCACCAGTTGAAGGCCTACGGGCATGTTGCCTTCGCCGAAACCGGCGGGCACGCTCATGCCGGGCAGGCCGGCCAGAGAGGTTGGCAGGGTGAAGATGTCGGCCAGGTAGTTGGCCACCGGGTCGTCGCTGTTCTCACCAATTTTCCAGGCCACCGAAGGCGCCACGGGGCCGGCGATGACGTCGCACTGGGTGAAGGCTTGCTGGAAATCCTGGGCGATCAGGCGGCGGATCTGCTGGGCCTTGATGTAGTAGGCGTCGTAGTAGCCGTGTGAGAGCACATAGGTGCCGATCATGATGCGGCGCTGAACTTCCTCACCAAACGCTTCGCTGCGGGACTTTTTGTACATGTCGAGCAGGTCGTCGTAGTCCTTGGCGCGGTGGCCGAACTTCACGCCGTCAAAGCGGCTGAGGTTGGAGCTGGCCTCGGCCGGGGCAATGATGTAGTACACGGGAATCGACAGCTCGGTGCGGGGCAGGGAGATGTCCACCAGGGTGGCGCCCAGCTTTTCGTATTCGGCCAGGGCTGCACGCACGGCAGTGTCGACGTCGGCCTTGAGGCCTTCACCGAAGAACTCTTTGGGCAGACCGATGCGCAGGCCCTTGAGCGGTTGTGCGGCGTCGGCGCCTTCCCGTGGCTGTCCCAGCAGGCGGCTGTAGTCCTCGGCGGGGTGGTCCAGGCTGGTGGAATCGCGGTCGAGGTCGGGGCCGGCCATGGCCGAGAGCAGCAGGGCACAGTCAGCGGCCGAGCGGGCCATGGGGCCGGCCTGGTCGAGGCTGGAGGCGAAGGCCACCATGCCGTAACGTGAGCAACGACCGTAGGTGGGCTTGATGCCGGTGATGCCACAGAATGCAGCTGGCTGACGAATCGAGCCGCCGGTGTCGGTGCCGGTCACGGCCGGTGCCAGTCCTGCGGCCACGGCCACGGCTGAGCCACCAGAGGAGCCGCCGGGCACGCGGCTCGTGTCCCAGGGGTTGTGGGCCGGCGCGTAGGCCGAGTTGTCGTTGCCCGAACCCATGGCGAACTCGTCGCAGTTGAGTTTGCCCAGGCTCACGGCGCCAGCCCCGGCCAGCTTGTCCACCACGGTGGCATCGAACGGGCTCTGGTAGCCCTCCAGCATCTTTGAGCCGGCAGTGGTGGGGAAATCCTTGGTGACGAAGATGTCCTTGTGCGCGAGGGGCACGCCCAGCAAGGGGGCGGTTTCGCCGGCGTCGCGGCGGGCGTCGGCGGCTTTGGCCTGGGCCAGGGTCACCTCCGGATTGAGGTGCAGAAAAGCACCCAGGGGTTCGTGGGCTTTGGCGCGGGCCAGGAAATGCTCGGCCGCTTCGGTGGCGGAGGTTTGCTTGGCGGCGATGGCGGCGGCCAGTTCGGCCACTCCCATGTCATGCAGTTGTTTGTCGCTCATTGACGGGTTTCCTTGTGCCGGGCGGTGTTGGACAGGCCAGGCATGGGGGAGACGTGAAACGGGATCGATTCAGCAGGAATGGTGCTTACTCGATGACCTTGGGCACCAGGAACAGGCCGCGCTCGACGGACGGCGCGCTTTTCTGGTTGGCCTCGCGGTTGTCGGGCTCGCTGGCCAAGTCCGGCCGCAGGCGCAGCGTCACATGGTCGATGACCGCTGTGGGGTGGGCCAGAGGGGCGACATCGGTGGTGTCGACCGCTTTCATCTGTTCAACGATGTCAAAGAAGCCGTTGAGCTGGCTGAGCATGCGCTCGCTGTGCTCTTCGGTGAGTTCGAGGCGGGCCAGATGGGCGATCCGCCCGATGTCGGAGGACGTCAGGGACATGGGGAGAAAAGGCTCCGTTGGGATGGGGGTGGTGCGGCGGCAGGCCTGATCGGGCTGAAACCGTGTGTAAACCCGCGGTTTCCGACGCCAATCCCCTCATTGGTGCACAAGTGATACGTTATTATCCAAGGTTTCATGGCCGAGTCTGCCAAGGGGCAGCCATGCGCCATTGGATCTTCGTCCAAATCAGAACAATTTTGTCTTGCTCTGGACCCCTGCTGGCCCTTTGAGGCCAGTGTGTCCATTTTCGGATTCTCGACATGTTTGAAGCGTTCCGTCGGCAGTTTTCGTCCGACCTGGCCATCGACCTCGGTACGGCCAATACCCTGATCTACGTCCGCGGCAAGGGCATTGTGCTGGACGAGCCATCGGTGGTGTCCATTCGTCACGAGGGTGGCCCGCAAGGCAAGAAAACCATTCAGGCAGTTGGCCATGAGGCCAAGGCCATGCTGGGCAAGGTGCCGGGCAACATCGAGGCCATTCGCCCGATGAAAGACGGCGTGATCGCCGACTTCACCGTCACCGAGCAGATGCTCAAGCAGTTCATCAAGATGGTCCACCCCCGCTCGATGTTCAAGCCGAGCCCCCGGATCATCATTTGTGTGCCTTGTGGCTCCACTCAGGTCGAGCGACGCGCCATTCGCGAATCGGCGCTGGGTGCCGGCGCTTCTGAGGTCTACCTGATCGAGGAACCCATGGCTGCGGCCATCGGTGCCGGCCTGCCCGTCTCCGACGCGTCCGGCTCCATGGTGGTCGACATCGGTGGTGGCACCACCGAGGTGGGCGTGATTTCCCTGGGCGGCATGGTCTACAAGGGCAGTGTGCGCGTTGGGGGTGACCGTTTCGACGAAGCCATCATTGCCTACATCCGCCGCAACTACGGCATGCTCATCGGTGACCCGACGGCTGAAGCCATCAAGAAGGAAATCGGCTCTGCTTTCCCGGGCAGCGAAGTCAAGGAAATCGAAGTCAAGGGTCGCAACCTGTCTGAAGGTGTGCCACGCAGCTTCACCATTTCCAGCAACGAAATTCTCGAAGCCCTGACCGATCCGCTCAACAACATCGTCTCGGCCGTCAAGGACGCGCTGGAGCACACCCCGCCCGAGCTGGGTGCCGACATTGCCGAGCGCGGCATGATGCTCACCGGTGGTGGTGCATTGCTGCGTGACCTGGACCGCCTGCTGGCCGAGGAAACCGGCCTGCCGGTGCTGGTGGCTGAAGAACCCCTGACCTGTGTGGTGCGTGGTTGCGGCATGGCCCTGGAGCGCATGGAGCGCCTGGGCACCATCTTCACCAACGAGTAATGTTCCATGGCGGCGTGCTCCTGACGCCGCCAGCCTGTCCAGCCGCACAGCCAGCAGATCAATCAGACGCGATCGACGGATACACCAACGAAACATGCCACTGGGCACCCTGGACCGAACGCCACCCCCCTTCTTCAAGCAGGGTCCGTCGGCGCTGTCCAAACTGGTGGTTTTCAGCGCGTTGGCCCTGTTTCTGATGGTGGCTGACCAGCGCCTCAAGGTGGCCACCCCGATTCGCAGCGCGCTGGCCACCGTGCTCTACCCCCTGCAGTGGGTCGTGCTCAAGCCCGTGCAGGCGGTGACAGGCGCAGCCGATTACGTCACGTCATTGCACAGCGCCCAGCGCAACGAGTCAGAAGCTCTGGAGCGTCTGGCGCGGCAGGCAGACAGGGCTCAGCAAGTCGAACAGCTTTCGGAGGAAAACAGGCGCCTGCGCGCATTGCTGGGCATGCGTGAACGCATCCAGACGCCCACACGCGGCGCACAGGTGCTCTACGACTCCGCCGATCCATACGCCCGACGGGTGGTGGTCGACCGGGGGCAGAAAGACGGTGTGTTCGCTGGCTCCCCTGTGGTGGACGAGGCTGGCGTACTGGGGCAGGTGACGCGTGTCTACCCTTTGGTCTCCGAAATCACGTTGCTGACAGATCGTGAGCAGGCCATTCCCGTGGTCAATGTCCGCACCGGTGTCCGCGATGTGTTGTATGGCAGCTCAGGCGTGGCGGGAGATCACCTGGAGCTGAGGTATTCGCTGGCCACGGCCGACGTGGCGGTGGGGGATTTGCTGACCACCAGCGGCGTTGACGGGGTGTATCCGCCCGGCTTGCCTGTTGCCCGGGTGACGACGGTGGAGCGCACGCCACAGTCGCCTTTTTCCCGCATCGTCTGCAAGCCTGAGGCGGCCTTGCAAGGCACACTGCATGTCATGATCCTCAAGCCGGTGAATCCGGAAGTGCTGACAGAGCCGGCGGTGGCCAGAGAGCTGGGCATCGATGGCGCTACCACGGGAGGCACGCCATGATCATGCGCCCTGGTCAGCAGCTGCTGCTGCCCGCCAACCCGGTGTTCATCTGGACCAGCCTGGTGGTGGCATTGATGCTCAACATGCTGATGAACATCGGCCCCTTCGGTCGTGCGGCGTGGGTACCCGACCTGCTCGCCGTGGTGCTGGTGTTCTGGAGCGTGCACCAGTCGCTGCGCATTGGCGTTGGCGTGGCGTTCATCTTCGGGCTGTTCATGGATGTTCACCAGGGAGCGCTTCTCGGACAGCATGCGCTGTCCTATTCGGTGCTTTCGTTTCTGAGCATCACCATGCATCGGCGTCTGGTTTTCTTCGATGTGTTCAACCAGGCTGTGCAGATCCTGCCCTTGTTCGTGGTGGCCCAGTTGCTCGATTTGCTGGTGCGTTTTCTGGCTGGGGACGGATTCCCCGGGTGGGTGTCCATGCTCTCACCCGTGATCGAATCGGTCATCTGGCCCGTGGCGAGCCTGATGCTGCTGGCACCGCAACGCCGAGCCCCGGACCCGGACAACGACCGTCCGCTGTGAACGGGTGATTCACCGTGACTGAGATTCGCAACGCCGACGCCGACCTGGCCCAGTTTCGCACCAGGGTGCTGGTGGCGGGCGTTGCCGTGGTGTTTGCCTTTTGTCTCATTGCTGCGCGCATGGTGTATCTGCAGGTCATGCGCCATGAGGCCTTGCTGGCCCAGGCAGAGAGCAACCGGACAGCGGTGCTGCCCATCGTGCCGATTCGCGGCCAGATCGTCGATCGCAATGGCCAGGTGCTGGCGTCGAATTACTCCGCATACACACTGGAGATCTCACCCTCTGAAGTGGGCGATCTGGACGAGACGATCGAGCGTCTGGGCGAGGTGGTGAAGATCGGCAAGCGCGACAAGCGCCGCTTCTTCAAGCAACTGCGCGAGTCCAAACAGTTTTACTCTCTGCCTATCCGCACGCGTCTGACGGACGAAGAGGTGGCGCGATTCACGGTGCGCCGCTACCAGTTCCCGGGTGTGGAAGTGAGGGCGCGACTCTTCCGGCATTACCCCAATGGTGATACCGCCAGCCACGTGATCGGCTACATCGGCCGCATCAATCAGCGCGAGAAGGAGATCATCGAAGACTGGCCGGATGAAGATCAAGGCAACTACCGGGGCACGGAGTACATCGGCAAGCTCGGCGCAGAGCAGAGCTTTGAGAGTACCCTGCATGGAAATACCGGTTTCGAGCGCATCGAGACATCCGCGGGTGGCCGCGCCGTGCGCTCTCTGGCGCATACGCCTGCGCAGCCCGGTGACCGGACGGTGCTGTCGATCGATATCAAGCTGCAGCGCCTGATCGAAGACATGTTCGGCGAGCGGCGCGGGGCGCTGGTGGCCATCGATCCTCGCAATGGCGAGGTGCTGGCTTTTGTCAGCAAGCCCACGTTCGATCCCAACCTTTTCGTCGAAGGCATTGACGTCGAGAGCTGGACGGCGCTGAACGAATCCGTGGACAAGCCGTTGCTCAACCGGGCGCTGCGAGGGACTTATCCGCCAGGCTCCACCTACAAGCCATTCATGGGCCTGGCCGCGCTGGAGCTGGGCCTTCGCACACCTTCGTCGGTGACCAATGATCCGGGATACTGGATGCTGGGCAATCACCGGTTTCGCAGCCATGGCGATCACGCCCTGGGGCCGGTGGACCTGCGCAAGAGCATCATCAAGTCCAGCAACGTTTACTACTACGCCCTGGCCAACGACATGGGTGTGGATGCCATGCACGATTTCATGGCGCCGCTGGGTTTCGGGCAGATCACGGGCATCGACTTGCGCGGGGAGTTGCGCGGCGTGTTGCCAAGCCGGGACTGGAAGCTCAAGGCGTACCGGCGGCCGGAGCATCAGCGCTGGTATCCGGGCGAGACGATTTCGCTGGGCATCGGTCAGGGCTACAACAACTTCACCATGTTGCAGCTGGCCCATGCCATGTCTACCCTGGCCAACGGGGGCACCAAGTATCAGCCCCGGCTGTTGCTGGCCACGGAGGACACGACGACGGGACAGCGCATCGCCACAGCCAATGAGCCGCCTGTTTCGATGGGCTACCGTCCGGAGAATGTTCGCACCGTGCTGGAAGCGATGCGAGACGTGACACTTGAGGGGACGTCGCGCTACGTGTTCAAGGGGGCCCCATACCTCAGCGGTGGCAAGACCGGGACGGCGCAAGCAGTGACCATCGGGCAGAAGGACCGCTACGATGCGCGCAAGCTCGAAGAACACCAGCGGGACCATTCTCTTTACGTCGCTTTTGCGCCGCTGGAGGCGCCTCGTGTGGCGCTGGCGGTGGTGGTCGAGAACGCCGGCTTCGGAGCGGCGCATGCAGCCCCGATCGCGCGTCGGGTGTTCGATTACATCCTGCTGGGCCAGTACCCCAATCCGGAAGACATGAAGGCCGTTCAGGAAGGCAAGGCTTCGGCACCCATTGGTGAACCGCTCAAGGCGGAAGACCAGCCCTGGCCACCGCCAACTGTCAGGGAAGAAGAGGACAACCCGGCCTGACTTCGCTCCTGCGGCCGAACTTTTCCCAGCCGTCGAACGCTTCCGTCAAAGCCAGGCGTCTGAGCCTGTCTTGAGAATCAGCGCACTGACCACCAGGATGAACATGATGCGGATGAAGCCTGCACCGTGCTTGATGGCCATGCGTGAGCCGATGGCGCTGCCAATCACATTGGCCACGGCGATGGGCAGGACCATGTGCCACCAGATGTGCCCGGTGCTCACGAACAGCACCAGCGCAGCAAAGTTCGATGAAACATTCAGCAGCTTCGCGCTGGCGCTGGCATGCAGGAAGTCGTAACCCAACCAGCGCACGAACAGGAACACGAAGAAGCTGCCGGTGCCTGGCCCGAAGAAGCCGTCGTATGCCCCGATGACGAGACCCACTGCCGACATGGCCACCGTTTCGCTGCGCCCGCTGAAGCGGGGCTGATGCTCATGGCCCAGCTGCTTGCGCCAGAGCGTGTAGCCGAGCACGCCCAGGAGGATCACGGGGAGGAGCTTGCGCAAGAAGTCGGGCGATATCTGGGTGACCAGCCAGGCGCCGGCAAAAGAGCCGATGCAGGTCACGACGGCTGAAGGCAAAAGGGCTCGCCAAGGCATTTGCACACGGCGAGCAAACTGCACAGTGGCGGCTGCCGTGCCCCAGATCGATGCGCTCTTGTTCACCCCGAACAGGGTTGCGGGAGGCGTGCCGGGAAACACGGCGAACAGGGCTGGCACGAGGATGAGACCGCCTCCGCCGACCACAGCATCGACAAAGCCGGCCAACAGTGACGACAGGGTGACGAGGACCAGTTCCATGAAGGCAGCGACGGAGGCAAGGCAGCAGGTGGGAGGGCTGCGAGGCGGTCGCGCAGGCCGTGATGGTCAGGCCGCAGGAAAGACGGGCAGCGTCAGGGTGAACTCGGCGCCCAAAGGGTCCTTGACGTTCTGGGCACTGAGTGTACCGCCGTGTTGCTCTGCAATGCCATAGCTGATGGACAATCCCAGGCCGGTGCCCTTGCCGACAGGCTTGGTGGTGAAGAACGGGTCGAACAGGCGCATCAGGTGCTCGGCAGGAATGCCGGGCCCGTTGTCACGAACTTTGACCGCCACATGCTTCCCGTCGCAGTGCATGGTGACCCACACATGCCGGTTTTTCTCGTTGTTGGCCGTGACGGCGTCGAAGGCGTTCTGCAGCAGGTTCATCATGACCTGCTGCAACTGACCGGCGTTGCCGCGCGTGGTGCAGGCCTGGTCCGGCTCCCAGTGCACCTGTACTCCATGGGTGCGACCCTTCTGAACCCAGTGGATGGACCGCTCCACCACTGATGCCAGCGCCACCGCATCGTGCTCTTCCGCGTCCATGGCCGAGAAACGCTTGAGGCCATGCACGATGTCGGCAGTGCGCTGGGCGCCTTCAAGCGTGCCGTCGATCAGTGAGGGCAGGTCTGCCATCAGGTGATCGATGCGCAGCTTGCCCTTGAGGTGTGCAATTTCCTGGTCGGGCGCCTGTCCGGCCAGCGCGCCCATGTAGGTCTGCAAACGATCGCAGTATCTGCGCAGGGCATGGACATTGCCCAGTACAAAACTGATGGGGTTGTTGAGCTCATGGGCCACGCCGGCCGTGAGCTGGCCGAGTGAGGCCATCTTCTCGGAGTGCAGCAGTTGCTGCTGCGTGCGCTTGAGGGCGTCGTGCGCGGTCTGAAGCTCACGGTAGGCGCGCTTGATTTCGCCCATGGGCCGGCCGACCCATACGGTGCCCAGTCGTTTGCCGTTGCTGCCGAGGCGGGGAGTGCAACTGGCGTCGACCGGCACGGGCTGGCCGTCAGGGCCCAGCAGGTTGAGCTCGATGGATTCCGAGGAACGGTCTCCGCTGTTGCCGGCGCCTTGCAGGGCGGCCTCGGCACGGTCAATGCTGTCTCCGTCGGTGAGAATGTCTTGCAGGCGCTGCGTGCGCAAGTGCGCCTCGTCCTGTCCGAGCAGCTCGCACAGGGCGGCATTGGCCTGCTCGATCTGGCCGCTGTCGTCGCAGACCAGCAGCACGTCGGACATGGAGCTGAGGACACTCACAATGAACTGCTGCGACTGCTCGAGCTGGGCGTTTTTCTTCTCCAGCTCGATCTCGTCATCGATGAGCTGGGAGTAGACCTCGTCCATCTTGTGAATCACGTCCAGCCAGGCGTTCTCATCCATGCCCTCGAGCCCACCGCCCGTGGCTGGTGTTTCGGCGGGCACATCGCTGAGCAAAGGCGGACGTTGGGAAGGACTGCGTTTGGTGGACACGGTGATCTTCGGTGGACAGGTCAGTGGACAGTACAGACCATACACGGATCGAAGGAGCGAACGATGTGCTGAACAGCGACCGGCGTGGTTTCGCCCTCGCGCACGGGAGCGCCGACCAGCGCCTGCTCCAGGGCACCCGGCTGCCCTTGCGCGTCGCGTGGTGAAAAGTTCCAGCTGGTCGGGGCAATGATCTGGTAGTTGGCGATACGGCCATCGTGCACCACCAGCCAGTGGCCCAGTGCACCGCGCGCGGCCTCCGAAAGCCCCTGACCAGAGCCTTCGTCAGGGAGTCTCAAGGACTCGCAAAAGCTCTCGCCGGGCACGATGGCTGCCAGCCATTGCTCCATCATGGGTACGACCACAGCCAGCTCCAGCACGCGGGCGACCACGCGGGAGTAGACAGATCCGCCATGGCGACCGACCAGATCGCGGATGAGCGGCTGGCCGCTGACCAGCTGCCGGGCGATGGCACCTGTCTCCACCACCTGGCCGTCCAGACGCGGCGCCTTGTTCCAGGTATAGGCCTCTGCCTTGTCCATTTCGGGTCGGGTCAGACCCTGGTAGGGGTGTAGCGGCTCGCGCGCCTGTGCCAGCCATGTGCAGGTGGCGTCTTCGCGGATCTGGTGGGTGTTGACCCGGGCAGGTGCATCGCTGCCGGCCAGCCAGAGTCCGTTGCCCAGGGCAGAGCTCCCGTCCGGCTGGAGGTAGGCGCCATAGCTGAGGTAGCGGCCAGGGCCGGGGCCCATGCGCTGCAGCTGCTGGTCGCGCACGATGGAGAGGAACAGGCGCAGGTCGCCACGGTTTGGCGCTTCGTCGTGCCATGCCCACAACGCTTCTTCGCTGGCGAGTGACGTGACCACTTCCAGAGGAGCCGCGAACAGTTCGCGCTCGAGGAAGGCTCGGAACTCGCGGACGCGGGAGAGCAGGCGGGTGCGCTCGGCGACGTCGATGGCGCGGGTGCTGCCGCCGGGCTCGATGGACTGGGTGTGCGGCCATTTGCCGCCAAGGGTGCCCAGCAGGTTGAACCAGCGTTGCCGGGCGGCCAGCGATGCACGAACCTGCTCGCCATACTCCGACCGAAAGCGGCGCGTGGCTTCTGCATGCCAGGGGCGGTCGGCATAGACCTCGCGGGTGAAGTCGGGCATGAAGAAGACGTAGAAATGCGTGAGGTGGTCGGCCATGTTCTCCACCGCCAGCATCAGGTTGGTCGCGTGCAGGCCATTGGCGGGCGGGGTGATGCCGGCCAGGTCGCTCAAGGCGCGGGCGGCGGCCACCGATTGCGAGACCGAGCAGATGCCGCAGATGCGGGGCACGAAGACGAGCGAATCGTGAGGTGCCTTGCCGGTGAGGATTTGCTCGAAGCCTCGGTACATGGGCGCGTTGACGTGTGCAGACTGCACTGCGCCTTGCTGTATGTCGAGCGAGACTTCGAGGTCGCCTTCGACACGGTTGAACGGCCCGACGAGCAGACGCGTGGGAAGAGGCTTGGCTTGGCTCATTTCAGACGGGTCTTGCGAATGGCAGGTTTGACCACGAGGTGGTCGGCCACAGCGTTTTGTTTGACGCGCTTGGGCGTGGCGCTCTTGGACAGCGAGGCCAGCGCCACGAACCAGGCCTTGGGCATGTCAGTGGGCAGACCGATGGGAATGCCGGCGAGTTTGGGTGTTTCATGGAATGGATGCCCGGGCTCCTGAAAGCCTGGCTCGGTGCAGGCGATGCAGGCGTAGCCGCCGCGTGTGCAACTGCCCTCGCCATTCCAGAGCCGGATGTTGCAGTCTGCGTGCACCTGGGTGCCCTTGCATCCCATGTGCTCCATCATGCAGCCAAGGTCGGATGGCTTTTCTGCACTGGCCTTGAACTCGTAGTATTCGTTGCGGGTGCAGCCATGGTGCACCAGCTGATCGGCATAGGCACGTGGGCGACCGAGCGCGTCCAGTGCATCGGCGTCGAACTGCCCTGCGGCCAAGGCCATGAGGGCGTCGAGCACCCAGTTGGGGTGCGTGGGGCAGCCGGCAATATTGATCACCGGCAGGCCAGAGCGGGAGGTGAATCCTTCACCGAGCAGGCCACCGGCGCGATCATCGTCGTACTGCATGCCGCAGGCATCGGTGGGGTTGTCGCCACCAGCGGTGATGCCGCCCCAGGCCGCACAGCTTCCCACGGCCACCACATGGTGGCTGACGCGGGCGAGCTTTTCCACCCAGTCGATCATCGGCACGCCGGTGCCGGCGAGCACATGAAAACGTCCGGTGCCATTGGGGCCGCGCAGCAGAGCACCTTCCACGCACAGGATATCGAGTGCTTGCTCGCCGCTGAGGATGCGTTCGAGCAAATCGATGGTGTCCCGCCCACTCTCGAGCGAGAGCGAAGGGTGCCACAGCAGGTCGATGCCGGCATCGCGCAGATGGGCATGAAAGTCGTGCGTGTCGGCATTGAGCAGCGACATGCTGCATCCGCCGCATCCGCCCGATTGCAGCCAGAGAAGATTCATGTATGCGACTCCACAGCGAGCCCCAGCACAGCGGGCAGCCATTGGTGTACCCATTGCTCGGCCAGGTTCAGATTGTCTTGGGCTTGGAGACTCATTGCAGCACCAAGTTCATAGCTTTTACCCTGCACGGCCAGCACTGTGCAAGCGGGTGGCGATGCATCGTGTACGCGCTGATACACGGCGAGTAACCCTGCTGGTGACAGTGCATGGCTGCTGGGCGTGAAATCTTCGGCCGCTGTGACGTCTGAGGTGACGAATGGCGCGTGCGCTGCCGTGCTGGCATCGATGAACAGCACATGTTTGCGGTGCTGCAGATCCATGCAGTGTTCGATCTGCAGCTGGTAATCCTCCAGACATTCAACCTGATCGTGCCAGGCTTGTGCCTGGACATGTGCTGCGATGCGTCGCACCAGTAAGGGACCGATGGCATCGTCGCCGCGGCTGTCGTTGCCCCAGCCGAGGATGAGCACGGGCGGGGTGCTCATGCGGTGTCGGCGGCGTTGGCGGTCAGACCGCGCAACAGGCGTCCATCGCTGCCGCGGCCGACGTGGTCAAGCAGATCACCTTGCATGGTTCGAAGTGAAACCGTCAACGGCATCTGTCCCAAGGCATGCGTGGCGCAGGACAGGCAGGGATCGTAGGCCCGGATCGCAATCTCGATGTGATTGAGCAGAGGCTCGGTGATTTCGTGGCCATCGAGGAACTGCTCGGCGACTTTCCGGACCGCTTCGTTCATGGCCGTGTTGTTATGGGTGGTGGCGACGATGAGGTTGCAGTAGCTGATCAGGTCGTCGTTGCCCACTTCGTACTCGTGAATCAAGGTGCCTCGCGGAGCCTCGATGATGCCGACACCGCGGGTGCCGCGCTGGCCCTCTGCCATTCGCTCGCCACTGAGAATGTCCGGGTCCTGCAGGAGGAGCCCGGCCATTTCGGTGGCATGCAGCATCTCGATCATGCGGGCCCAGTGAAATGCGAGAGAGGCATGAACTACCTGCCCACCATGCCAGTCGACAAACCGTTGTCGTGCGGCCTCTGCCAGCGGGGTAGAGATGTGGTCGCAGTTTTGCAGGCGCGCCAGCGGCCCGACGCGATACCAGCCATCGGCTTCTCCATAGTCACGCAGGTAGGGGAACTTCATGTAGCTCCACGGCTTGACGGCTTCTTCGATGAGCGCGCTGTAGGCCTGATCTTCATGCTGGTCGACCATGATGCGGCCTTCGGCATCGCGCACGCGCAAAGCGCCGTCGTAGAGCTCCATCGCACCGTCCGGAGCGACCAGGCTGAGCATGGCGGCCGGGGTGGCGCCGAAGGCTTCGTACATGGGGCGCTGCGCTTCATGCAGGCGGGCGATCAGGTCAACCGCAGCCTGCGCCCATTCCAGCATGGTCGACCATTGGGCAAGCAACTGCTTTTGCTGGCCAACTTCAACGTGCCGGTTGACGCCGCCCGGCACTGCGCCGGTGCCGTGTATGCGTTTGCCAGCTGTCGCTGCAATGATCTCTTGCCCGAACTTGCGCAGCATCACGCCTTGCCGGGCGACATCGGGAAAGGCGTCGATGACGCCGACGATGTTGCGCGCCGCCGGGTCTGCGCCAAAGCCGAGCAGCAGGTCGGGTGAGGCGAGGTGAAAAAAGTGCAGTGCGTGGCTTTGCAGCACCTGCCCGTAGTGCATGAGGCGCCGGATCTTGTCAGCCGTGGGGGTGGGCGCGTGAACGCCCAGCGCACGATCAAGCGCCTTGACGGCGGCGAGGTGATGCGAGACCGGGCAGATGCCGCACAGGCGCTGCACCAGCACAGGCACCTCCCAATATGGCCGGCCTTCGATGAATTTCTCGAAGCCACGGAATTCGACGATGTGCAGTCGTGCTTGCTGCACCTTGTGGTGTTCGTCCACCAGCAAGGTCACCTTGCCATGACCTTCGACGCGCGAGACCGGATCGATGGCGATGCGTCGCAGTCCGTCTGGCGCTGCAGGGCTGTTGTGCTCAGTCATAGCGGATGGCCCCCGGTGAAAGCTGTGGTTCGCGTCCGTCCAGCACGGCGGTGATCAATTGCCAGAACGCGTCGGCTGGCGGCGGGCAGCCCGGCAGCGAAAAGTCCACCTTGACCACTTCGTGGATGGGGTGCACCTGGTTGAGCACCAGCGGCAACTCCGGGTCATTGGGGACATCGCCGTGGTAGACGTCGCTGAGCAGTTGCGCGGTGTCCAGATGGTTGCGCATGGCGGGCAGTCCTCCCGTGATGGCGCACGCGCCGACGGCGACCAGAATCTTGCATTGCGCGCGAAAGGCTCTGAGTACCTCGATGTTCTCGGCATTGCACAAGCCACCCTCGATCAGGCCAATGTCGCAGGGACCGACACCCTTGATGTCGGTCAGGGGTGAGCGGTCGAACTCGACGCGTTCGACCAGTTCAAGCAGGCGTTCGTCAATGTCAAGAAACGACATGTGGCAGCCAAAGCAACCCGCCAGCGACACGGTGGCAATGCGGGGTTTGCGCGTCATGACGGCGTGTCCTCGCTGTCAAAGCTGCGCTCGCCGATCGGGACGGAAAACCCGCGGCGCTTGGGCAGCAACGCACCCACGGGGCATACCTGTGCCGCCTTGTCTTGGATGTCCAGGTGGCTGTCGCCGAGCTTGCCGGTGGGGCTGTTGATCATGAGGCGCGTTTCGCTGCCATGACCGCCAATGGCAAACACATGCTTGCCGTCGATATCTCCACTGGCATGAACGCACAGTTGGCACAGGATGCAGCGGTTGGTGTCGAGCAGTACATCGGGGTGCGAAGCGTCCACAGGCCGTTGCGGGGTCAGGGCTTCGTAGTGCAGATCGAGCATGCCCGCCTCGGCTGCCTGGTGTTGCAGCTGGCAATGGCCGCTCTTCTCGCAGCCTGGACAGAAGTGGTTGCCCTCGACAAACAGCATTTGCAAGAGCCGCAGGCGCTGGGCCTGCAATGCCGGCGTGTGGCACTCGACCTGGGTTCCTGCTTCGGCTGGCGTGCTGCACGCGGCCACAGGGCGTCCGTTGACATGTACCGTGCACAGGCGGCAGGCGGCTACCGGCCGGATGCCCTCGTGCCAGCACAGGCGAGGCACGGTGTGCCCGGCCCGCATGGCAGCCGTCATGATGGTTTCGCCCGGCGCAAACGGAATGCACTCTCCGTCGAAGGTGAGCGTGGCCTCTGCAGAAGGGGCATCTGATGGGGCATTCACGGGCGTTCGTCCTGGTTTGACAAGTGGGCCAGTGGGTCATCGCGACCAGTGGCCTGGCGGGCCATGGACAGCTCGGCATCGAGATCGAAGTCGGGCTCGAAGCGGGGCGCCTGGACATGCAAGGCATAGTCGTGACCGAAGTGTTTCAGCGTATCACGCAGCGGATTGCATGAGGAGACCCCAAGCCCGCAGTGGGTGCCGGCATGCAGCAGATCACTCAATTCCTGCAGGCGCGCAATGTCATCGGCCGATCCGCGGCTGGCGCCCTGGGTCTCTTGCGCCAGCTTGTCCATGCGCCGCACCACCAGCCGCGTGCCCACACGACAGGGCGTGCACAGGCCACAGCTCTCGTGAGCGAAAAAGTGGGCGAAGTGGCGCGCCACCTCGAACAGGTCGCGTGTCTGGTCGAACACCATGAAGGCGCCGGCGCTGGGCAAATCTTCGAACGCGATGGTGCGATCGAATTCGTCAGCACCGATGCAGCGGCCGGACGGACCGCCCACTTGCACGGCTTTGGCGCTTTTGGCGCCGCAGTCCTGCAGCATGGTGCGGATCGATGTGCCAAACGGGTACTCGTAAATGCCAGGACGCGCGCAGTCGCCCGAGATGGAGTGCAGCTTGGTGCCCGTGGAGGCATCGGTGCCAATGCGTGCCCATGCCTCACCTCCATGAGCGGCGATCTGCGCGGCGGCGCAAAACGTCTCGACGTTGTTGACGATGGTGGGCATACCCAGGTAGCCGCTTTGCACCGGGTAGGGCGGCCGGATGCGAGGCGTGCCACGTTTGCCTTCCAGCGATTCGAGCAGCGCCGATTCTTCGCCGCACACGTAGGCGCCGGCGCCAAGGTGAATCTGGACGTCGAAATCAAAAACGTTCTCGGGACTGGCCTGCCAGCGTCTGCCGATCTGCTGGCCCAGCCATCCGGACTTGCGACGTTGGTTGATGGCAGCCTGCAGCTCGGGCAGGAGGAAGTCGTATTCGCCGCGCAGGTAGATCATGCCCACGGACGCGCCGACGGTGCGGGCAGCGACGGTCATGCCGTCGAGCATCAGGTGAGCGTGTCGGCGCAGCAGCAGGCGGTCCTTGAAGGTGCCGGGCTCGCCTTCGTCCGCGTTGCACACGACGCAGCGATCCAGGCCAGCGGTGTCGCGGCAGAGTGTCCACTTGCGCGCGGCCGGAAAGCCTGCGCCGCCTCTGCCCCTGAGCCCTGAGCGTTGCAGCTCGTCCATCCAGTGTGCAGGCGGGCGTTCAGTGAGTGCGCGCATGAGCGCTGCGCTGTCCACCGGGCGGCCAAGCAGCACATCGGCGCGGTGAACGGTCTCATCCACGCGGGACCATTCGGCTGGCCATTGACCGGGCTCGTCGTCGGCCAGCAAACGCTCTGCCAGGGCATGCACCCGCTCCGGGGTCAGGCGGGTAATCACCGTCCGGTGGTTGACCAGCAAGGCTGGCCCCTGGTCGCACAAGCCAGTGCACGAGGCAAAGTCGATGCCAAAGCGTCCATCGGTCGAGACGCCGCCCGGACCCGGAACGTCCAGCCGATCGCACAGCTGGCGCAGCAGGGCTGCGTTGCCCAGCATGCGGTCAGTGATGTTGTCGCTGAAGAGAATGCGGGTGCGCCCGGCAGGCTCGAGGTGCAGGAAGCGGTAGAAGCTGGCGACGCCCCGCACCTGCGAGAGGGGGATGGCCAGGGATTGCGCGATGTGCATCAGCACCGGCGTGGGCAGCCACCCGGCTGATGCCTGGGTTTCTCGCAGGACCTGAAGCAATGCGTGGGGCGAATGGTGCCAGGCAGCCAGGGCCTGATCGGCGGCGGCCAGATGTTGAGCCGGAGCCGACGAGGCTGTCATGACTTGCTTGCTCCTTCAAGCCCGAAGCGTTGCATCTTGCTGCGCAAGCCGACGCGTGAAAGGCCCAGTTCGGCAGCTGCCCGGGTCTTGTTCCAGCGGTGGCGCAAGAGCGTCTCCTTGAGCAGCATGGCCTCGATCACGTCCAGCCGTTCTGCCAGGGTGCCGGTCTTGGGCACGGCAGCGGACAAGTCTTCCGAATCGGCACCGCCGGTGGAGCGACCCTGAAGCACGCGCGGTGAGAAGCCGTCTGGCTGCAGACTGTTGCTGTCACTGAGCGCCAGGGCACGCGCGATTTCGTTGCGCAGCTCACGTATGTTGCCGGGCCATGGGTAAGCCGTCAGGCAGGCCAGTGTGTCTTCGCTGAGGCTGGCGCCAGGGCGGCCCAGTTCGCGGGCCACGTCAGTGACAATGTGCCTGGCTATGGGAGGAATGTCCGCCAGACGTTCGCGCAAGGGCGGCACCGTGAAAGTGATGCCGGCGATCCGGTAGTAAAGGTCTTCACGGAACAGTCCCTCGCGAACACGGGTCTCCAGATTCCGGTGCGTGGCCGCGATGACGCGCACATCCACCGGTATGGGTCTCGTCGCGCCGACGGGCCGCACTTCGCCCTCTTGCAGCACACGCAAGAGCTTGACCTGGAAGGCGGCCGAGGTTTCGCCGATCTCGTCAAGGAATATGGTGCCGCCGTTGGCGCGCTGAAAAAGGCCTGTGTGATCTTCGTACGCACCGGTGAAGGCGCCTCGCTTGTGGCCAAAGAGCTCGGATTCCAGCAAGGTGTCTGCGATGGCTGCGCAGTTTTCCACCACGAAAGGGCCACTCATGCGGGGCGATGCATAGTGGATGGCGCGGGCGAGCAGTTCCTTGCCAGTGCCCGACTCGCCCAGGATCAGCACCGAGAGGTCGTAGCGGGCGGCACGCGCGGCCAGATCGCACACGGCATTGAGCGGACTTCCCTCTGCCCGAACAATGCGCCCGAAGTCGAATTCTGAGCGGGCTTTCTGTACCTGCGTTGCCGTGCGCTGCCGCAATACCGTGTTGCTGGTGCGCAGCTCCAGATCCAGTCGGCTGGTCTGCTGCTGAAGTTGCTGAGCTTCCACGGCGTCCTTGACCGAACCGAGCAGGTGATCGGGCGCCCAGGGCTTGAGGATGTACTGATAGATGCCGGCGTCATTGATGCCAGCAATGATGTCCTCGCTGTCGGTGTAGCCAGAGATGACGATTCGCACCGTGTCGGGCCAGCGGTCCCGAACCTCTTTGAGGAAATTCACGCCGGTCATGCCAGGCATGCGTTGATCGCAAAGAATGACGCTGATCGTCTGCCGCTCGAGCAACTGCCGGGCCTCGTCCGCACCGCTGGCGGTGAAGACCTCGAAGTCCTCGTCCAGTGTGCGGCGCATGGCATCCTGCGAGCGCACTTCATCGTCAACCACGAGTATGGTGGGCAGGGCGTCGATGTAGGCTGGAGGGGTCAAACGGGCGTCTTCCTCAATGGCGAAGCCGGGTGGTCCATTGCCCGGATTGTAGGAGGCGCAAGTGGGCTGTGCGGTTTATCCCAGTGCAGCGAAGGGTTCCCGGGTCGAGTGCGGACAGTCGATCTGGAAGTGCCGTTCAGATCTTGGCCTTGAGTTCGGCAATCTGCTCGGCTGCCTTCTTGCGGCCCAGATAGATGGCCAGTTTGGCTTCCACCTCGTCGAGTGCGGCATTGAAGTCGACCAGGGTGTCGGCCAGCAACACCTTCTCGGCAATGGTGGCCGTGTCAGGTCCGAAATGATGAACCAGTTTGGTGCCTGCCTGCCGCTGCAGTGCGCGAACAATGGCTTCTTCGTTCTCGATGCCCGAGGTTTTGGCCGGGGTGGCGGCTGGCGCTGGCGCCGCCGGCGTGTTGGTGGCCTTGGCCAGCATGGGCGCCGGCGCGCTGCCACTGACCACCTCGATCAGTCCGAGGTCGAGCAGCTTTTGCAAATGCCGGCTGGCGTCGGCCAGTCCGGCCAGTGCCGAGGTGCTGCCGGCACCATTGACAACGATCAGGACCTGACGCTCTGCCGGTGTCAGGCCCGCTTTTCTTCCGGAAACTTCGTCTCGCCCTGCTTGGGTCTTCTTGAACACAGGTGCGGGCATGAGAACCTCCAGTCGTGAATGCTCGCGTCGATTGCCTAGCAGATTCTCGGTAGCTGCTCGCCACTGAGCCAATCCACTACGCGCCTCCCTCCAAAGCGGGTACGCATCTGGACGAAATGATGTTCATCCTGCGTCACGCAGCCAATGACGGAAGCCTCCTTGCCCAGCGAATGCGCTCGCATGGTGGCAAGGACTTTTTCGGCCGCCTCTGGCGCACAGATGACGACCAGCTTGCCTTCATTGGCTACATAGAGTGGATCGAGTCCGAGCAACTCACAGGCCGCATCCACCTCTGGCTTGACCGGGATGTCAGCTTCTTGCAGCTGGATGCCCACTGCGGACTGACTGGCGATCTCGTTGAGTGTGGTGGCCAGTCCGCCACGGGTCGGGTCTCGCAATACATGAATGGCGCCAGGCGCGGCGGCCATGATGTCTGCAACCAGCGTGTGCAAGGCTGCCGTGTCACTTTCAATCGTGGTTTCGAAGGCCAGTGACTCGCGCTGTGACAGCACAGCCACTCCATGATCACCAATGGTACCTGACACGAGTACCGTGTCACCTTTTTTCGCCATTGATCCGCTGATCGTGACGCCCTTGGGCAACAGGCCTACACCTGTGGTCGATATGAAGACACCATCGCCTTTTCCTTTTTCCACCACTTTGGTGTCGCCGGTCACGATGGGGACCCCGGCTTCGCGAGAGGCTGCAGCCATGGAGGCAACGATGCGTTTGAGGTCTGCCAGCGGATAGCCTTCTTCGATGATGAAGCTGGCACTCAGGTAGAGCACCCTGGCACCGGACATGGCCACGTCGTTGATGGTGCCGTGAACACTGAGGCAACCCAGATCGCCACCCGGGAAAAAGATGGGTGAGACCACATGGCCGTCGGTGGCCATGACCAGTTGCTCTTCGCCCGGGTTGAACGACGGCAGCGGCAAGACTGCTCCGTCGTCGCCTTGCCGGAGAAACGCGTTGTCGAGTTCTGCGAGAAAAAGCTCTTCGATCAATTGCGCTGCGGCCTTGCCGCCGGCGCCATGGCCCATGTCGATGCGCCCACGCTTGATGTCGAGTGGGCGGGTGTAACTCTTCTTCTTCACGGACGATTTCGGCGTGTTGCCGCTGGCAGTGTCTTGGTCAATCTTCATGCGGCGGCCTCCGATGCCTCAGCGGTGTTGCCCGTGTTCTCTGCGACAACGGGAATGTCGCGGAAGCGCCCGTAGGTGTAGTGTGCTGCGCAAGCGCCTTCGCTCGAGACCATGCAGGAGCCGATCGGATTCTCCGGTGTGCAGACGGTGCCGAAGATCTTGCAGTCGCGCGGCTCTTTCACGCCGCGCAGAATGGCACCGCATTCACAGGCCTTGTTGTCCTGCACTGCCTTGTAGCGCAGGTCAAAGCGGTGCTCGGCATCGAACTCCCGGTAGGCCTCGCGAATCTGCAAGGCAGATTTGGGCATGCTGCCCAGGCCACGCCATTCGAAGCTGTCGCGCAATTCGAAGATCTCGTCCATGAGTGCCTGGGCGCGCTGGTTGCCTGCTGGCGTCACCGCGCGAATGAACTCGTTCTCTACTTCAGCGCGACCTTCGTTGACCTGGCGCACCAGCATGAGAATGGCTTGCAGCACGTCGAGCGGCTCGAACCCTGCAATCACCACAGGCTTTTTGTATTCCTCGGCAAAGCGGGCGTAAGGGTCGGAGCCGATGACCACGCTCACATGGGCAGGTCCGACAAAGCCTTCGATCTCGGCAGTCTTGAGCTCTTCCTCGCTGGCGCCGTCGAGAATGGCGCGAATGGCAGGGGGCGTGAGCACGTGGCTGCACATGACGCTGAAATTCTTGATGTGCCGGGTGGCCGCTTCCTTGATCACCAGTGCCGTCGGTGGCGTGGTGGTTTCAAATCCGATGGCGAAAAACACCACTTCGCGGTCAGGATTCTCCTGCGCCAGCTTGAGTGCGTCGGCCGCCGAGTACACCATGCGAATGTCTGCGCCCTGGGCCTTGGCCTTGATGAGCGAGAGGTTGTCCGAGGCAGGCACGCGCATGGTGTCGCCGTAGGTGCAAAGAATGACTTCGTGCTTGAGCGCCAGTTCAATGGCCAGGTCCACTCGGCCAATGGGCAACACGCACACCGGGCAGCCCGGGCCGTGGATCATGCGCAGGTTTTTCGGCAGCAACTCCAGCACGCCGTAGCGGGAAATTGCATGGGTGTGGCCGCCACAAAACTCCATGAACCGGTACTGATGGTCGGGGCGAACTTCTGCTGCAATGCGTTCGGCAATGTGTCTGGCGGTTTCGCCGTTGCGGAATTCGTCGATGTACTTCATGCCGCTGCTCCTTGCTCACCCGTCTGTGGTTGAGATTGCGTTTGCTCCAGCTCGGCAAACATGGCCAGGGTTTTCTGGGCTTCTTCCGGATCAAGAAGACCGATGGCATGGCCCACGTGAACAATCACGTAGTCGCCTGCCCGCGCCTCGGGCACGAGCGCCAGCGAAATGGTTTTGCGAATGCCGCCAAGATTGACGATGGCTTCGTCACCGTCAAGGCGCTCGATCACCTCGGTAGGGATGGCTAGACACATGAGTGGGGTTCCTTTCTTGTGGTGACGACTGCATCAGGCTGGCCGGTCATCTGTTGGGCGGCCACCCAGGCCTGGCCGATGGCCAGACCTGCATCGCCGAATCCCTGTTCGGTTTGAAGATAGACGCGCAGGCCGCATGAGCTCAGCTGTGCGTGCAGGCGTTCGCGCAGGATGCGATTGAAGAAGCATCCCCCGGCCAGCGCAACGGCTTTGACCTGGCGCATACGTGCTGCCTGAATGGCCCAGTCCGCCAGTCCTTCGGCGAGTGCCAGATGAAAGCCTGCGGCCAGTCGGCCAATGTCCCGGGTGGGGGCATCGAGCAGTTGCGCCCACATATGGCGAAGGTCGAGCACGCCGTCCTGGGCTGTCGTGACGCCGTCGATGGCCAGAATGTCCGGGTCTTCTTCCAGGGCCATCGCAGCAGCCTTCTCCAGCGCAATGGCGGCTTCGGCCTCGTCTTGCTGATGCTGGCAAATTCGCAGTGCAGATGCGGCGGCGTCGAACCAGCGGCCGGCGCTGCTGGTTGGCGGGCAGTTGAGCCCTTTGTCCAGCATCTGGCTGACCGTGCGTGCGGCTGCCGGGCTGGAGACCGTGGCCAAGCGCTCTGCGATCTCGTCGCCACGGCCCAGAGCGTGGAGTGCGGAGGCTGCCACGCGCCAGGGTTCGCGCGCTGCCTTGTCGCCACCGGGCAAAGCCAGGTGGCTCAGGTGGCCCAGGCGCTCCCACCGGTGGCCGTCGACATACAGCATTTCGCCGCCCCAGGCCGTGCCGTCGGTACCCAGGCCAACGCCGTCGAGTGCCAGACCGATCACGGGCTCGTTGAGCCGGTGGGTGGCCATGGCCGCACCGATATGGGCATGGTGGTGTTGTACGCCAATGGCCGGAACCCCGAGCTGATCGGCGGTTTCCAGTGCCAGGCGGGTGCTGAAGAAATCGGGATGCAGATCGTGGGCGATGGCGTCGGGTCGACGGCCTTTGGCCATGAGGTCGCCGACCATGTGCGCCACCGAATGACGCAGGGCCTCGCAGGCCTGAGGGTCGCTCAGATCACCATGGATGGCCGACCAGTGCGCTGGCTGGCCTGGCTGCCAGAGGCAGGCCGCGTTTTTCAGCCAGGCGCCGAAAGCCAGGATGGTGGGAGGCACTGTGTTCATGGTGGCCGTTGGCTTCGGATCAGGCGGTTGCGTTGTTGCCCAGTGCCTCACGCGCCTTGGCCAACTCGGCTTCCAGTTGCGCCACCCGGTCTTGCAAGGCTTTTTCCACCGCGGATGGTTCGTGGTGGGCATGACCGTGGGCCATGTCCATGCGATGCTCGATCCAGTGCAGCCAGTCGTCCATGCCTTCGCCAGTGGTGGCAGAGAGCTGGATGATCCGGATGGAAGGGTTCACGCGGCGCGCGAGTTCGATACAGCGGTCCACATTGAACTTGACGTGCGGGAGCAGGTCGATCTTGTTCAGGATCATGAGTTCGGAAGCCGCAAACATGTCGGGGTACTTCAGGGGCTTGTCTTCACCTTCGGTCACGGACAGGATGGATACCTTGGCCTTCTCGCCCAGGTCCCACATGGCGGGGCAGACCAGATTGCCCACGTTCTCGATCAGCAACAGACTGCGTGCCTGATGGTGGTGATGGCCGTGATCATGGTCATGGCTGTGCAGACGAGAGAACGCCTCGGCCACCATGGGTGCATCCAGGTGGCAGCCCTTGCCGGTATTGACCTGGATGGCAGGTGCACCGGTGGCCCGGATACGGTCGGCATCAAAGCTGGTCTGCTGGTCGCCCTCGATCACGGAAACTGGCAGATCAGGATGTCGCTCGCGCATGGCGGTGATGGTCTCGCACAGCAGCGTGGTCTTGCCGGAGCCGGGACTGGAGACGAAGTTCAGCGCCGTTACGCCGTGTGAAGCAAAGTGCGCGCGGTTTTGCTGCGCGATGCGGTTGTTGGCTCCGAGGATGTCGGTTTCGATCTTGACTGCGCGCGCCTGGCTCATGCCGGGAACCGATACCTTGGCAGAGCCAGCGCCATAGTGCAGGTCGCCATTGGCGGGGTTCACCGCCAGATGGTTCTCGCCGCCGGCATGGCTGTGGGTGTGGCCATGGTGGTGGTCATGAACCTGACCATGATCATGGTCATGGTCGTGCGCGCCTTGGGGGGCGCCATTGTCACTGCATCCACAAACTACACACATGTGTTTCTCCTGTCGTTGGCATCGGTGCCGGAGGGGCGTCGATGCCGGGGTTGTCCTGATCGGCTATCCGGTTGTTCAAGCAATGGGGCCAACGCGCGTCATGCCGGCACATCGCTGACCTGCATGTCCACCACCCGCAACTCGGTGCCGCCGGTGGGTTGCAACTGGTAGCTGCCGCAACTGGGGCAGGCGTCGCCCCGTTGGGCAATCTCCACCGACTGGCTGCAGCCCAGACACCAGGCCTGGCCCGGCGGTTCCTCAATGTCGATTTTGGCGCCATCGAGCAATGTGCCGGGTGCAATCGATTCCAGCGCGAATCGCAATGCGCGGATGTCAACGCCGGCAAGTTGACCGGCTTCCAGTCGCAAGGACAGCAGGCGGGAAAAGGCCTCCCGGCGCGCCGTGTCTTCCACCAGTTGCAGCACGCCGGCTGCGAGGCTGGCTTCATGCATGTTGAGTCTCCTCGCCGGAATTGACCTGATAGGGAACGCAAGGATCGAGCGCTGCCATGATCAGGGCAATCTGTCCGGCGGTTTCGCTGGCTTGGGGCGACAGCCTCTCAATGGCCTGTGCCGCAATGCCTTCGGTGTGAAAATTCCATTCGGTCGGCGCCAGCACCTGGCACGCCAGAACATGATCAGGCCGGGCCGGATCGAGCGAGACCTGGTGGATCAACAGACCTCTGGCCATTTCGACCCATGCTACGCCTTGCTGCGCGCCAGTTGGCATTTGACCCCAGCTTAGCCATTGTCTCCCGGTCTTGCCCGATTCGGCGGCGGATTCAAGGCACAGGCAGGCCAGTTCTGCCAGCCGACTTCCCAGCAGGCCCAGTGCGGTCCCGGGGGGGGCTGCCTGGTCGTGCAGCCTGCTCCAGCTGCCACTGTGAGCGCACTGGCCGTGCCATTGCGGATGCAGCGTGAAGTCCGGCTTGATGGCCATGGCAGCGGCCAGGGTCTGCATGTGGCGCTCCTGACGGTGAGGCTGGAGCGCCGCCGTCCCGCTGGTATTCAGAGGGACGTCGTGAGCGGCCACGGTGCGCAGCAGCCGCGTGAGCCAGTTGGTTGTGGAGGCGGACCATTCTTTCAGCCATGCAAGGCTATGCAAACGCCACTGCTCCAGCCAGGCGGCAGGCGACACGTTCAACCAGTGACTCTGCAACCACTGCTGTACCTGCCCCCAGTCGATGCCCTGACCCTGGGCCGTCCTGAGCAACGGGCAGGCCTTGAGGCTGGTCAGGGCGCTGGCCTGATCACCGGTCTGACTGCCCAGCAGGTCAAGCTGGCGGGGCCAGTCGAGTCCGATACGGCGCACATGCTCGGTCGCAGTCTCGCGCCGTAGCGCCTCGGCAGCGCTGGCTTCACCCAGGGCAGGATCGGCGCCTTGGCGGGCGGCCGAGATGGCCATTTCGCTGCACAAACGGTGTGAGTTGCCGCAGAGACTGAAGACGCTGGAAAGCAGCACGGGCAGGCGGTCGGCGACCTGGCCCGCAGCGATGCGCGCGGCCAGGTTCTGGCGCGAACTGCGCAAGGCTTGGGGCGCCGCAGCGCCCGGGCGCAACCAGAGCGCGCCGGCCAGTGTGGAGCTTCCCGTGGCGGCGGTCACGCAGCACCTCCGCCAGGCCGCCTGGCCAGGAAGAAAGAGCGTCGGGAAGGCACGGGCTCTGCTGACGCCTGAGCGCGTTCGGCGGGCTTTGCCGCAGGCCTTGCCAGCTGGACCACCTGCATGGCGGTTTCAATTGCCACGGCATGCTGATCGAAATCGTTCATGGGCGAGAACAGGCTGCACGTCTCGTGGTAGCCAATGCCTTCATCATGCGAGCCGAGAAAGTCATAGGCATCTGTGCCCCAGAGTCTGCGAAAGCGCTTGCCGACGCGACCCTTGTGCGCCTGTACGTTGGCAGGCAGCCTGACCAGACTCATGAACCACGGGGTGACCAGCACGCCTTCCGCCATGGGTTCAATGGGCTGGCGACTTGGGTAGGCTTCTCCCTCATCCTCATCCTCATCCTCATCCTCACCCTCACCCTCACCCTCACCTTCGGGCACTACCCAGATGAAACCGACAGCTTCGACGCGAAGGACGGGGTTGACCACTGGCAAGCCGGTCATGCGCTCGCGGTGAACCATCTCGTAGTGCGCCACGAGATGGTCGACACGTGCCTGCAGGCTGGCGTCCTGGTGAAAGGGTGTGGCAGTGGTCATGGATGGAGGGCGTTTGGCGGGTGGTGGCTGTTGACCCGGTGGCTCAGGCACTTTCTTCCGGCAGCAACAGGAACTGGTCCGGATCGCAGTCGCAATTGGGGCAGCGCCAATGTGGAGGGAGCTCCGAGAAGGGCGTGCCGGACGGAATCTGCCAGACAGGGTCGCCCTCGGCCGGGTCGTATACCCACCAGCAGATTTTGCATTCCAGGCGGGAGGCCGGCTTGAGGACACCTCGCTTGCCGAGGTAAGAGCCCTCAAAGCCCTCGAAGCCTCCGGTCGGGTTCTGCCCGTCCATCTCAGGCCACCTCCAGCCAGTTGAGAACATCGGCCATGCGCTCGTGCGAATCGCGAAGATCCTCTGGCGCCGCCAAGGCCACTTCGGGCATGTCCACCACCTCCACGGTATTGAGAATCACCTTGTCCATGGAGTTGTAGTACACGACACGCCAGCAATTGGGCAGCAGCGTGTTGGTGATGCGGCAATTGCCGTAGCCGCGAGAGAGAAGCAACACGCGACCCGTGCCCAGCTGATGATCGAGGAAGGCAATGTCCTCGGGCGTGACGGGCAGCAGCGTCAGGTTCACCACATGGGGTGCCTTGCCCGGCTGCCAGCGTCTGACCTGGTCGCGCACTTCGTCAACCAGCAGCGGGGCGTTCTGCACGTTCAGTGGCACGGCGCCTTTCCATGCGGGCGGCGAAGTCTGGGCATCTTCCTTGGCGAGTGCCCGCAGCAACTGGGGCACGGGGCCTACTTCAATCACGTCGTCGACCAGCTCACCGGATCGCCAGGTCATGATGCGCCATACGCCTGCAAAAATGGCTTCCTGTACACGGATCTCAAGCTGATTGGGTTCGTCCTGGACCAGTGCGCTGGCTTCGCCTTCGCCCAGTACCTGGTTCACCAGCTGGCGGTCTGCGGGGGACAGGCCTGCCAGCGATACCTGGGATCCGGCGGCCGAGCCGTCGCCGGTACCTGCCTGCTCAAGCATGGCGAGCACTTCCTGCAAGGCCAGACGTGCCTTCACGCTGGCCGCCATTTGCTCGGGTTCGGGAAGGACCGGAGGCTGGTAGGTGTCCATGTCCTTGGGCATGGGCAGATAGTCCAGCGTCTCATCTTCAGTCTGGGCGCCAGGGCCGAGGCCAATGACGGGAATCGGGAAGGGTTTCATGTGTCTTCTCTCCTGAGGTGTGTGGTTCAACGGCAGCCTTGCGCTTCGCCGCTCTGGCTCACGACGGGAATGCCGATGGTGGGCGCGCGCGAGACAGGCATGTTCAGCGCGGCTTCGACGCCATTGAGGTAGACATCCCAGTCCTGCATGCCGGCGAGAGCGGTCACGTAACCGCCGTCGCGGAAGAACAGCAGGGTGGGCCAGCGCTGGGAGCCGTACTTGCGCGCCACGGTGTCCTCGTCATCGCGAGCCACCACGGCCACCTTGAAGCGGCCCTTGAAGGCGCTCATCAGCTCTGGCAGCACAGCGGCCACGTCCTGGCCTTCGGGAAAGCGCACCGGATCACCGGCGAGCAGGACGACACGGTCGCCGCCTTCCGCGCTCCAGTCGGCCACGGTCTCGGGTGTGACCCAGTCGGCAGCGAAATCATCGGCCAGGCGCATGATCAAAGGCGGCGCTTTGCCTGGGGTGGCGGTGTTGGGGTCGAACAAAGTGGTCATGGTGTCTCCAGCGAGGGTGTTTGTTTGGCGAAGGTGTTTGACAGGTGTTCCGTTCGGGGCGAGGTTTGGCAGCGACGACACAAGTCGATTCGCCGCCAGGCCGCCCTAAGGCGACTCAGCCCCCTCGGGGGGCAGCGACACGTGCAACGGCGGAGCGTGGGGGCTGGTCAGTGCTTTCATCTGCTCGGCGCTCATCTGTGAAGGCAGCGCGAAGCCGGTGTCGTCCTGAGCATTTGCGGGGGACAGCAGCCCACTCATGGCGCCTTCCACCAGGTCCAGTGCGGCGTTGACTTCTGCCGCGCGGTCAGCGGTGATGGCTTCGCGTGCGTCGTCCATGAAGATCAGCAGCCAGTCACCGGGACGGACCTCGCCAACGAGCGCCGTGTTGACCTTGCGCTGCTGACCGCGGCCTTCGCAGACGGCATGTCTGCTGCCTTCGATCGAGCGCACTTGCATGGGGGTGCCGATGCACATCTCAGACGCTCTCTTTCTTGGGCATGAAACGGTCGTCACCGATGCGGCAGGCTTCTTCTGCGGCAGGGCGCTGAGCTTCATAGGCCGTGAGGGCCAGCTCGTCCACGGTGACGGATTCGCGCACGCCCAGAGGCTCCTGGCGTTCCACGGGCACCGCACCCCAGGCATGCAGCTCTTCCAGGCCCAGCTTGAGCGCGTCTTCCATGGCGGCCTTCACCACAGGGCGCAGACTGCCGCCGTAGTCTTCCAGTTCTTCGGGCTGGCAGCCGACGAGCAGAACGCGTCTGGGAAATTTGTCGGTCAGCTGAGCGAGCGACAGCACTTCCTGAAAGCCGGTCTGGTGCAGGCTCATTTTCTTGGCGCCCATGAAGCGCGGCACGTCGTCATCGCGGACCACCTTGATGGTGCCCGGCTCAAGACCGTAGTCGATGGCGTCGAAGATCAGCAGGGCATCGGCGGATTGAACATGCTGCACCAGATACAGGCCCTGGGTCCCGCCATCGATCAGATCGACGTGCTCGGCAAATGCGTAACGCTGTTGCAGCGCTTCAACGCAGCGGACGCCAAAGCCCTCATCTGCCCACAGGATGTTGCCAATGCCCAGAACAACAATGTGCTTGAAATCCTGGACGTCGGAATTGCCACCCTTGGGGTGACAGTCGGTTGGAGTGGCAATAGTGCTCATCGTCGGATGTCTCCGGAAAAATCAGGCGTTCAGTGAGGGAGCCACCAGCGCGGAACGGACAACTGTGGTGTTGTCGGACGCGGAGGCTTCAGTCGAGTCGTTGGCGGCAGCCTGCTCGGCTGCCTCAAGGCGCTTCCAGGCCTGGAAGCTGTCCCAGGCGGCTTGCTGGCGAAGCAGGAACCCGGCATCGATGCCGAACTGGCGTGCGCAGCGGATAGCGGTATCGGGTGACATGGCCCGCTGACCATGCACGAGCTCGTGCAGGCGGCGACGCGAAAGACCCAGCTGTCGAGCCGCCTCGCTCTGGTTGAGCGAGAGGGGCTTGAGGCACAGCTGTGCCAGCAGTTTGCCCGGGTGCTTTGGCGCGCGCAGGGGGACGCCCTTCGGTGGCAGCACCGATGGCGTGGCTGGTTTGCGATACAAAGACTGGGCAGACATGGTGGAGGACCAGGTTGTCGACGAAAAGGTCGATGGAATAACAGACGGGCGTTGAGTGAGGGGGCCTTCAGCGTCAGGGTGCGGAGGAACCGGCTTTGCCGGGCCTCACGCACCGCCCCTGGATGGGGTGACGCCGAAGGCGGCGCGGAGGTCAGTCTTTGAACGTGCGACGGCCGGAGACCATCGTGCTCACCACGCTCTGGCGGCCCATGATGTCTTCACGAATCGCTGCGTAGATGTGCAGCATGACGAAGCAGATCATGGCCCACATGCCCAGGCGGTGCCAGGTGTGAACGTCCTGGCTTTGACCGAACAGCGGGATCACCCAGCCAAACATCTGCTCTTGCCAGGAACCCATCTGGGCGCCCTCGCCGTACAGTGCGAAGCCGGTCACGATCATGAACAGCGTGATCAGGAAGAAGCCGAAGAACATCGCTGCGCGGGCCAGCGGGTTGTGACCGACGAAACGGCCGGGCCTGGCAGACACGAAGCCGTACCACTTGAGCATGCTGAACACTTCCTGCCAGTAGGCCTTCTGGAAGATGGGCAGCCAGAACAGCTCGCGGGCGTGGTGGTTGCCCACGATCGCCCAGTAGATGCGACCCATCAGGCCGACGGCCAGGATATAGCCGGCAGCGAAGTGTGCGAACCGGATGTAGCCCATCAGATAGTTCGCGCTGGCTTCGCCAGGCATGGTGGGCAGTGGTTGACCGATGAAGTACCCGGTCAGGGCCAGAACGGTGATGGCTGCAGCATTGATCCAGTGCCAGAGGCGCACCGGTGCTTCGTAGACATAGACCGACTTGATGGTGTTGCCGTGTTGAACAGCAGTTTCATCGACGCCGGTGATGTCGGCCAGCCTTTGCTGAGCCAGCTTTTGTTGGGGAGTCAGGGCCGCCATAACTTGTCTCCAGTTAAGTGGCCGGTGCGCCGAGAGTGTGCACCGGCCGATTCTCAGGCTGCCGGATCAGGCTGCCAATTGGCCGAACAGGTAAAGACCGGCTGCGCCGAGGCCACCGCCCAGAGCCGCCATGGCGGTCTGACGGCGCTCGCCGAGCCAGCGGCGGACCGCCAGGCCGATGCCGACACCACTCAGGTGCAGTGCGGCCGTGGTCAGCATGAAGCCAATGGCATAGGTGGCAAAACCCGTGACAGGAGCTTCAGCGCCGTGAGCCAGGCCGTGCAGGGAGGCCGACGCAGCCACCAGTGCAAGACCGGCGCCCGCGGGCATCTGCTGGCGTGAAACCACCAGCAACAGACCAAAAAGCACAACGCTCAGTGCGATGGCTTGCTCACCGAATGGCATGGCGAGGCCTTGGGCACCCAGCATGGCTGCACCGACGAGAGCCGCCATGAAAGTGGCAGGACCCATCCAGGCTTTGCGCTGGGGCAGGGCGGCGGTGGACCAGACGCCCACAGCCACCATGGCCAGCAGGTGATCCAGGCCAAACGGGTGAGCCAGGCCCTGGCTCAGGGTGGCCACACCATGGCCGGTGTGCGCTTGTGCTGCACCGGTCAGGCCGGCCAGCAGCGCGGTGGCTGCCAAGCGGCGGATGTGTTTCGATTGCATGTGTATCTCCGTGTATAGGTTCACTTCTGTTCAGACGGGGGAGGCGTCCTGCGTGCTTCGGTCCTGGGTGCCCGTGGGGGAAGAAGCGAAGCAACGCAGGGGCATCTCACCTCACCTTGACGCGGCTCATTTCCTGGCCGTCTTCGCTCATCACGTGAGTGGAGCAGGCGAGGCAAGGGTCGAAGCTGTGCAGCGTGCGCAGGATCTCCACTGGCTGTTCCGGGTTGACCATCGGGGTGTTCATCAAAGACGCCTCGAAAGCACCGATCTGGCCTTTGGCGTCGCGAGGCGAGCCGTTCCAGGTGGTGGGCACCACGCACTGGTAGTTTTCGATCTTGCCGTCCTTGATCTTGATCCAGTGGCCCAGCATGCCGCGGGGAGCGGCAACGGTGCCGACGCCCTTGGCTTCCTTGGGCCAGGTGGAAGGATCCCACTTGGACGTGTCAGCCGTGGAGGTGTCGCCCGCCTTGATGTTCTCGATCATTTCCTTGAAATCGTCGTACATCATCTCGGCTGCGTACTGGCTCTCCAGTGCACGTGCCAGCGTGCGGCCGATGGTGGTCGGCAGCAGCTGCTTGGCGCTGTAGCTGGTCTCTGGCAGGCCCAGTGCCTTTGGAATGGCGCTGTTGATGGCGACCGCCGAGCTGTCCACTTGCTCCTTGACGCGCTGGCACCATTTGTTGCCTTGCATGGCGTGTGCATAGCCGAGGATGTAGCGCGAGAGCGGGCCCACTTCCACAGCGTGGCCACGCCAGCGTGGCGCCTTGATCCAGGAGTATTTGGCTGACTCGTCGAGCTGCTCGATGTTGGTGCGGGTACCTTTGGCAGAGCCGATGTCGAAGTTGGGCTCGGTGACGCCATCCCATGGGTGCAGACCCTTGGTTTCGTCGCCATAGCGGTACCAGCTGTGCGTGACGAACTCTTGCACTTGCTCGGGATCGCGCGGATCGATCTCGTAGATGTTGTTCCAGTCGCCATTGAGAATGACGCCGCCTGGCAGCTGGTGGGTGCTGAAGTCGTACGGCACCTTCTCGTAGGTACCGTAGTCGGCCACGTTGGTGGCAGACAGGCCGCCACCGTAGAGCCAGCCAGCTTGCTTGTAGATCGTGCCGATGGCCAGAACGTCCGGGATGTAGACGTTGTTGTTGAACTCGATCATCTCCTTGATGCGCGCTTCAACAAAGTTCAGGCGCTCCATGGTGATCGGTGCGCCGGCAGCGCCGTCGCCGTCGAGATTGATCGCGCAAGGCACACCGCCGACCATGTAGTTCGGGTGCGGATTCTTGCCGCCGAAGATGGTGTGGACCTTGACCCACTCCTTCTGCAGATCCAGCGCTTCCAGGTAGTGAGCCACGGCCATCAGGTTGGCTTCTGCCGGCAGCACATAGGCTTTGGAGCCCCAATAGCCGTTGGAGAACGGGCCGAGCTGGCCGCTGTCCACGAACTTCTTCAGACGGTTCTGGATGTCGCGGAAGTAGCCGGGCGAGGACAGCGGATGCGCCGGGGAAACCAGCTGCTGCAGTGCCGAGGTCTGCTTCGGGTCGGCGTTGAGGGCCGAGACGACGTCCACCCAGTCCAGGGCGTGCAGGTGATAGAAGTGAACGGCGTGGTCGTGCACCTGGAGCGTCTTGGCCATCATCTCGCGGATGAGGTAGGCGTTCTTTGGCACCTTGATGCCCAGGGCATCTTCCACTGCACGGACGCTGGTCAGGGCGTGGCAGCCCGTGCAGACGCCGCAGATCCGTTCAACGAAGGCCCATGCGTCACGGGGGTCGCGGCCTTTGAGGATCACCTCAAGACCACGCCACATCGTGCCGGTGGACACAGCGTTGCGAATCACGTTGTCGCTGTCGAGGTTGACCTCGCAGCGCATGTGTCCCTCAATTCGGGTCACGGGATCGACCACCACGCGGCGGCCGGAGTCATCGAGCTTGAAGCCCTGAGTTTCGTATGCACCCATTTTGTAAATTCCTTGTGCTCGTCTGATCCGCTATCAGGCGGGGGTCTTGTCGTTGCTCTTGAGCTTGGTGTCGGTCACACGCTTGACCACCGAGAGGGCAGCATGGGCGGCGACAGCAGCACCGACGGCGGTGACGGCGGCAGTACCCACCTTGTCGGCGTTCTCTTCAATGCCGAATTGGTGGATATTGGTCAGGCGGTCGTAGAAGGAGCCCTTGTCCCAGAACCCGTCTTCCGAGCAGCCGATACAACCGTGGCCGGCCTTGATCGGGAAGCTCGTGCCTTCGTTCCACATGGTCGTGGAGCAGGCGTTGTAGGTGGTTGGGCCCTTGCAGCCGACCTTGTAGAGGCAATAGCCCTTGCGCGCGGACTCGTCATCGAAGGCTTCGACGAACTGGCCGGCGTCGAAGTGGGGGCGGCGATAGCACTTGTCGTGGATGCGCTGGCTGTAGAACATCTTCGGACGACCCTGGCGATCCAGCTCGGGGATGCGGTCAAACGTGAGCATGTAGGTGATCACGCCCGTCATGACCTCGGCGATCGGCGGGCAGCCTGGCACCTTGATGATCGGCTTGTCGGTGATGACCTTGTGGATTGGCGTGGCTTGCGTCGGGTTGGGCTTGGCGGCCTGAACGCAACCCCATGAAGCGCAGGAACCCCAGGCGATGATGGCCTTGGCGTCCTTGGCAACATGCTTGAGCTTCTCGACGAAGGGCTTGCCCGACTGGATGCAGAACATGCCGTCTTCGTTGAGCGGCGGGTTGCCCTCGACGGCGAGGATGTACTGACCCTTGTACTTGGTCATGATCTCTTCGAGGATGGCTTCAGCCTGGTGACCGGCAGCGGCCATCAGGGTGTCGTCATAGTCCAGCGAAATCATGGAGAGCACGACATCTTTGGCCAGTGGGTGTGCCGAGCGGATGAACGACTCGGTACAGCACGTGCACTCAAGACCATGCAGCCACAGCACCGGGGTGCGGGGCTTGTTTTCCATGGCATGCGCAATCTGCGGCACAAACGAAGGGGCCAGTCCAAGCGACGTGGCCGTGAGCGAGCAGTACTTCATGAAGCTGCGGCGCGAGATGCCTTTGCGGCGCAATACCTCGTAAAAGGTTTCCATCAGGGAGTCTCCAGTGCGTTATCAGGGCGGACGATCAATCACATGCGGGGCATGGGATCCAGACCGCCCACGGGCAGTCATCCATCCTTCCAATTGCAATAGGCAGGCCACTTGATGGCTCATCAGGGAAACCACGGGGGGTGGTTTCCAAGCCGTTGATTTGTATGTATTTATTTCCGCCGCGTTTTCGCTCTGCCGCGGGGAGTCATGCGAAGATGGTCATTCACATTCCGGTGATCACCACAAAACGGAAGGTGTATGACCAGTTTCCAGTTGCCACGGTCGACGTGTCACGGGCGATGGCCGGAATGTGTGCGGCGCAGCATGACCTGAGAGCCGTCCGGATGAGGCTCAGGCAAAGAAAAACCCGCAAGATTGAAGGCTTGCGGGTTTGTGTGCGCTCACATCAAGCGCTTCCGACCCTGAGGCGCCTGATCGGTGATGAGGCGGTCGCTCGCTGACCGCCGGGGTGGTCAGTGACCTGCCGCGAGTTTGACACTGGGGTCGAGCTGGTAAACGGTGCCGCAGTAGGGGCAGCGGGCCTGACCGGTGTGGGACAGGTCCAGATACACCTTGGGGTGGCTGTTCCACAGCTTCATGTCGGCTTTGGGGTTGGGGCAGAAAACGCCGCCATTGGGGTTGAGATCGGCTGCGCCGACCACAACGGAGGTGTTTGTATCGCTCATGAGAGGTTGTTCCAGAGGTCCAGGTGTCGCGCAGAAGCTCAGACGGTAGTGAGCCAGTCGGCGTATTTCGGATTGCGGCCACCAACGATGTCGAAGAAGGCCGACTGGATCTTCTCCGTGATCGGGCCACGCTGGCCCTCGCCCAGCTGGATGCGGTCGAGTTCGCGAATCGGAGTCACTTCCGCAGCGGTGCCGGTGAAGAAGGCTTCGTCGGCGATGTAGATCTCGTCGCGGGTGATGCGCTTTTGCACGATCTCCAGGCCCAGATCCTTGGCGATGTGGAATACCGTGTTGCGGGTGATGCCGTTGAGGGCGCCAGCCGACAGGTCGGGTGTGTAGATGACGCCGTTCTTGATGACGAAAATGTTCTCGCCCGCGCCTTCGGAGACAAAGCCGGCTGAGTCGAGCAGCAGGGCTTCGTCGTAGCCATCGTCGGTGGCTTCCATGTTGGCCAGGATGGAGTTGGTGTAGTTGCTCACCGCCTTGGCCTGCGTCATGGTGATGTTGACGTGGTGGCGGGTGTAGCTGCTGGTCTTGACCCGGATGCCGCGCTTGAGGCCTTCTTCGCCCAGATAGGCGCCCCAGGACCATGCAGCGATCATTACATGGATGGTGTTGCCCTTGGTGGAGACACCCAGTTTCTTGTCACCGACCCAGACCAGTGGGCGGATGTAGGCGCTCTCCAGCTTGTTCTCGCGCACCACGGCACGCTGGGCTTCGTTGAGCTCGTCCTTGGAGAAGGGGACGGCCATGCGCAGGATCTTGGCGCTGTTGAACAGGCGGTCCGTGTGCTCTGGCAGGCGGAAGATGGCGGTGCCCTTCTCGGTCTGGTAAGCGCGAACACCCTCAAACGCACCACAGCCGTAGTGCAGTGTGTGGGTCAGGACGTGGATCTTGGCATCGCGCCAGTCGATCATCTGGCCGTCCATCCAGATCTTGCCGTCACGGTCGGACATTGAGGGAATTACGGGGCTCATGCTTTCACTTTCAGGCCATGGGCGCTGGCGTGGCGCCACTCTGTTGCAAGGGGGGACGGCTGGTTATGCGCCTGTCCAACCTCTCATTCTATGCTGGCAGAGCAGGTTTGCGCGCGATCTAGCGACCGGCTTTGAGGCGTCTGCCGGAGAGTCGGGTCAAAACCGGGCGTTCCAGCCAGTAATAACTGATGCTGGCCAGCACCAGGCTCCCGACCAGACTGATCGCCAGGGCCTGCAGGCTGCCCATTGGCGTGTCCCATTCATGGGTGATCAGCCGGGGCAGCATGCGCTGAATCGGAAAGTGCCACAGATACAGGCCAAAGCTGATTTCTCCGAGCCACACCAGTGGCGCTGCACTGACCCAGGCGGTCAGCCGGCTCGGCTTGAGCATGCAGGCCGTCATCAGCGCAATGGGCACCGCGAGAGCGACCTCGAACATCAGCATGTAGAGGTGATCCTGGATCTGGAACGCTCTCAACTGGTAATGAATGGCCGTCAGGACCACGCCGCTGACCATGGCGATCACAAGCCATTGGTTGCGGGACGCTTCAGTCTGGGGTGGCTGCCAGTGATTGAGCGCCATGCCGCAGGCAAACAGGAACAGCATGCCGGGCAGCACGCCCCGAATGAACAGCAGCGAGATGGCGTGAGGGCTCTGCATCAGGTGCAAGCCGGCGAGTCCGGCACGCCATCCGACCGTGATGGCGAGGCAGGAGAGCACAAATACCCAGATGCTGGTGCGCCGGTACCACCAGAGCATCACCGGCAGGAACAGGTAGAACGACAGCTCGATCGGCAGTGTCCAGTAGACGCCGTTGTAGATCCGGGCGCCGCCCGGCAGAGGGCTGAGCCACAGCATGGCGTTGCCAATGGCATTGGAGAGCTGGAAGTCCTTCATGATGCCAAAGCCCAAAACCACGGCCAGCAAGATGATCACCTGCACCCAGACGGCCGGGTAGATGCGCAAGGCACGTCGCCACCAGAAGCCGGCAAGCAGGCGGGGAGCCAGTGGCTTCTCCCATAGCGTGGCGGCCAGCAGATAGCCCGAGAGCACAAAAAACCAGGAGACACCCAGCCAGCCATACCGCAGCGGCAAAAAGAGGTCGACCTGCCCGATCAGGGGGAGGCTGATGTCCGCCATCGCTTTGGACAGTGCCGGGTAGGTCGCTTCCCAGTGAAACAGCAAGACAGCCAGCGCTGCCAGGCCCCTGAGGCCATGGAGAACAGGAACAAAGTTCATTGCCCGCCAGCCCCGCTCAGTCCAGGCTGCGAGCCAGTTCCATGGCTTCTTCGATGCGGTCTACCGCGTGAATGGTCAAGCCCTCGAAGGCCTTGTCATTTTTCTTGGGCGCGTTGGCCTTGGGCACCACCGCCACCGAAAAGCCGAGCTTGGCGGCTTCTTTCAGGCGCTCTTGCCCGCGGGGCGCCGGACGCACTTCGCCGGCCAGACCGACCTCGCCAAACGCCAGAAAGCCTTTGGGCAAAGGCTTGCCGCGCAAACTGCTGGTGATGGCCAGCATCACCGCCAGGTCGGCCGCCGGTTCGCTGATGCGCACACCGCCCACAGCATTGACGAACACATCCTGGTCCATGCAGGCCACGCCCGCGTGCCGGTGCAGCACCGCCAGCAACATGGCCAGGCGATCGCGCTCCAGACCGACCGACAGGCGCCGAGGCGATGGTCCGCCGCTGTCGACCAGTGCCTGAATCTCCACCAGCATCGGGCGGGTGCCTTCCAGCGTCACCAGCACGCAGCTGCCGGGCACCGGCTCGCTATGTTGCGAAAGGAAGATGGCACTCGGGTTGCTCACACCCTTGAGGCCTTTTTCGGTCATGGCAAACACGCCAATCTCGTTCACCGCACCAAAGCGGTTCTTGATGGCACGCACCAGGCGGAAGCTGCTATGCGTGTCGCCTTCGAAATACAGCACGGTGTCGACCATGTGCTCCAGCACGCGCGGCCCGGCCAGCGCGCCTTCCTTGGTCACATGACCAACCAGCACAATCGCCACGCCGCTGCTTTTGGCGGCGCGCGTCAGGTGGGCCGCACATTCGCGCACCTGGGCCACCGAGCCTGGGGCGCTGGTGAGTTGTTCTGAATAGACCGTCTGGATCGAATCGATGATGGCGATCGCCGGCTTTTGCGCGTCCAGCGTGGCGAGAATTTTCTCCAGCTGGGTTTCGGCCAGCACCTTGACCTGCGAGCCGTCGAGGCCCAAGCGCCTGGATCGAAGAGCGACCTGGGCGCCGCTTTCTTCACCTGTGACGTACAACGTGCCCCCACGCTCCGCCGCTGCGCGGGTCGCTGCCCCCCTAGGGGGCTGATCTGCCTTGGGGCGGCCCGGCGGAAGATCGCTTGTTGATCTTCCAAAGCCGTTGCGCTCTAAGGCATCCACCGCCTGCAACAGCAAAGTCGATTTGCCAATCCCCGGGTCGCCGCCGATCAGCACCACACCGCCTTCGACAATGCCGCCGCCCAGCACACGGTCGAGTTCGCCAATGCCGGTGGGCGTGCGTTGCACGTCGGTCGCCTCAATGTCGGCCAGCGTGGTCACGGCACTGGCAGGCGCCAGGGCGGCGAAACGGTTCTTGGACGCGCTGGCAGACCCCGTTTCCGCCACGGTTTCCACCAGCGTGTTCCAGGCACCGCAAGCCGGGCACTTGCCCAGCCATTTGGGGCTGGTGCCACCGCAATCAGTGCAGCTGTAAAGCGTTTTTTCTTTGGCCATCCTGCGAGCCTACCACTGCCGAGCAGGGTCTATCGCAGCCCCTGTGCCAGGCTTTGGGTAATGGCAGCCGCCGTCGCTTCCCGGCAGGCGCTGACGTTCTGGCCGGCCCAAAGCGGCGAAAAGTCGCCACTGCCTTTGGCTTCCCAATGGCTGCGCAGTGGTGTCATGCCAGCGCTGGCCAGTGGAAATGCCGGGGCAGCCTCGCTCATGGGGCCGAGCTCGCGCATGACCCGGTTGACAATGCCGCGCGCAGGGCGGCCGGAGAACAGCCGGGTCAAAGCCGTGTGCCGTGCGGCGTCGCTTTGCAAGGCGGCGCGGTGCACTGCACTGGTGGTGGCTTCCTTGCTGCACAAATAGGCAGTGCCCACCTGCACGGCTGAAGCGCCCAGGGCAAGGGCGGCCCGCACGCCCGCCGCATCGGCAATGCCGCCCGCGGCAATCACGGGAACGTCAACCGCCGCCACGATTTGCGGGACCAGGGCCAGCGTGCCGATTTGCGATGACAAGTACGTGTCCGACGAGAAGTAGAGATCTGCCGCTGGGCCGCCCCAAGGCAGATCAGCCCCCTCGGGGGGCAGCGACCCGTGCAACGGCGGAGCGTGGGGGCGCAAAAAACTGCCGCGGTGGCCGCCGGCCTCATTTCCTTGAGCAATGATGGCATCGGCCCCGTTTTGTTCCAGCCACAGGGCTTCGGCCACCGTGGTGGCGGTGGACACGACCAGGCAGCCGCACAGCTTGACCCGTTCGAGCAAATCAGGGTGGGGCAGGCCAAAGTGAAAACTGACGATGGGCGGCACGTAGCGCTCCACCAGCACGCAGGCGTCGTGGCCGAACGGTACGCGGGAAGCGTCGCCATCGAATTTGGCCAGGTCGATGCCCGCCTCCTTGTAATAAGGCGCCAAGGCGGACTGCCACTGACCCATTGCCGCTTCATCGGGCGAGGGCGTGGTATGGCAGAAGAAATTGACTGCCCACCAATCCTGCAGCTTCGCTTTTTGCCGCATGGTCTCCAGCGTGGTGGCCAGGGCGGGCAGCCCCAGCATGCCGGCGGGCACGCCGCCCACGCCACCGGCCTTGCATACCGCCAAAGCCAATCGCGTGTCCTGCGCGCCAGCCATCGGGGCCTGAAAGATGCGGGGTTTTTCGAACAGATGGTGAAGAGCGTGCTCGTTCATGGTGAATCCATCATGCCATGCCGTCTTGGGCTTGGAAGATGTGTTTTGCCAACGCGAGCAGGTGGGTCTGGCGTTTCCTTCTGAAAACATTTAATATATTAAATAAATCAGAAAACAGAGACATGAGCCGTTCACCTTCCCCGCCATTTGTTCACCGCAACCTGCCCCGCCTGCTGCTGGAAGCGCGCGAGGCGGTGATGCAGCACACCCGCCCCAGCCTGCGCGAGCATGGCCTGTCCGATCAGCAATGGCGTGTGCTGCGTGTGCTGGGCGAGCATGCCCGGGAACCCGGCGGCGTGGAGACAGGGCGCATTGCCCGCGAGGCCTTTTTGCTCGGTCCCAGCCTCACCGGAGTGCTGGCCCGCATGGAGCGCGATGGCTTGATCGTTCGCAGCCGCTGTGCAGATGACGGCCGCCGCACGGTGGTGCGGGCCACGCCAGAGGGCTTGCGCCTGGTGCGCTCCCTCTCGGCCACGATTGAGACCCACTACGCCTGGATGGAAGAGCGCCTGGGCAAGGCCCGCCTCGCGCAGCTCTACGCCCTGCTGGACGATGTGATTGCACTGGAAATCCCTGATGCGACGGGTGAGAGCGCTCAAGGGGCAGACGAACACGAAGACGCGGCCTGACCCAAGCGTTTGGCCAACAAGATTTTTTCGGAGACACCGATCATGACGATGACCTGGTTGCCGCACTACCTGCCTGAAGGCACCGTGTACGGCGTGTTGCTCAACTTCCAGCGGGAAACGGCCCTGTGGGCAGACCGCATGAACCAAGACCCCTACAAGGCACCACCCAAGGCGCCGGTCCTCTACGTGAAAACGGCGAACACCTTCACGCCCAGCGGGCACGATGTGCCGCTGGCGGCCGACGTGCCAGAAGTGGAAGTGGGGGCCGCCGTGGGCCTGATCATGGGCGAGCCCGGCCAAGGGCCGGTGGCCTGCGCGCTGTTCAGCGACTTGGCCGTTCCGCACGAGAGCTATTTCCGCCCACCGGTGAAGTTCCGTTGCCGCGACGGCTTCCTGGGTGTTGGTCGAGATGCCATCGCGCTGGCCGCTGTGGGTGGGCTGGAAGGTTTGCAGAAACACCTGTTGGAAGTGCGCGTCGATGGCGTCCTTCGCCAGACGGTCCAACTCGGCGACATGGTGCGTGAAGCCAGTGTCTTGCTCGCTGACGTGGCCGAATTCATGACGCTGCAGCGCGGCGATGTGCTGCTGCTGGGCAGCGATTGCCTGGCGGATGGCTCGCGCCCTCGCGCCAAAGTGGGCGACACCGTGGAGGTGAGCGCGGCAGGCTTCAAGCCTGTGGTGACCCACTTTGTGGCTGAAGAGGAGGTGACGGCATGAAGCGCGCACGCATTGCCTGGGCCGGCGCCGTTCATGACGCCATTGAAGTCGCTGATGCCCCTGACCAGCTCGAACTGCTCACGCCTGCCTTGCGCGGCACCCGGGTACCCATGGCAGAGGTGGTCTGGTTGCCGCCGCTGGCGCCCATGCCGGCACACCGGCCGCGGACCGTCCTCGCGCTCGGCCTGAACTACGCCGACCACGCCAAGGAACTGGCATTCAAGGCGCCAACCGAGCCACTGGCTTTTGTCAAAGGCGAGGCGTCGCTGATTGGCCACCGTGCCACCACCGTGCGCCCCGCTGGTGTGAAGAACATGCACTACGAATGCGAGCTCGCCGTGGTGATTGGCCGCAAGGCCCGGCGCGTGTCCAAGGCTGACGCACTGGACTATGTGGGCGGCTACACCGTGGCCAACGACTACGCGATTCGTGACTACCTGGAAAACTGGTACCGCCCGAACCTGCGTGTGAAGAACCGCGACACCTGCACGCCCATCGGCCCCTGGTTGGTGGATGCGGCTCACGTCCACGAACAACTCGGCGGCCCTGGAAATTTGCGCTTGCGCACCACGGTAGACGGCAAGGTCACGCAAGAGGGCACGACCGCCGCCCTGATCTTCGATGTGCCCACGCTCATCGAATATTTCAGCGCCTTCATGACCTTGCAACCGGGCGACCTGATCCTCACCGGCACGCCCGATGGCGTGGTGGATTGCCCCGCCGGCTCTGAGGTGGTGACGGAAATCGAAGGTATCGGCCGCCTGGTGAACTTCATCGTCTCCCCCGCGCAGTGAACACAGATCACAGATTCTTCCCGGACATTGACTGACATGACCCAACGCATCGACCACCTCATCAACGGCCAGACCGTGGCTGGCAACACCTACTTCGAAACCACCAACCCCGCCACCCAGGGCGTGCTGGCTGAAGTCGCCTCCGGCGGCGAAGCGGAGGTGAACGCTGCCGTGGCGGCTGCCAAGGACGCGTTTCCGAAATGGGCCGGCTTGGCCGCACCTGAACGTGCAAAGAAAATCCGTGCCCTGGGCGACCTGATCGCCAAGCACGTGCCAGAAATCGCGCGCACCGAGACCGATGACACCGGGCAGGTGATCGGCCAGACCGGCAAGGCGCTGGTGCCTCGCGCGGCCGACAACTTCTACTACTTTGCCGAGATGTGCACCCGCGTGGATGGCCACACCTATCCCACGCCCACGCATCTGAACTACACGCTGTTCCATCCGGTGGGTGTGTGTGCGCTCATCAGCCCATGGAATGTGCCCTTCATGACCGCGACCTGGAAGGTGGCGCCCTGCCTGGCCTTTGGCAACACGGCCGTGCTCAAGATGAGCGAGCTCTCGCCCATGACGGCGGCGCGTCTGGGTGAGCTGGCACTGGAGGCCGGCATCCCCGCGGGCGTGCTCAACATCGTGCACGGCTACGGCAAGGAAGCGGGCGAGCCGCTGTGTGCCCACCCGGACGTGCGCGCCATCTCCTTCACCGGCTCCACCGCCACCGGCAACCGCATCGTGCAAAGCGCTGGACTGAAGAAGTTCAGCATGGAGCTCGGCGGCAAGAGCCCGTTTGTGATCTTTGACGACGCCGATCTGGACCGAGCACTGGATGCCGCCGTGTTCATGATCTTCTCCAACAACGGCGAGCGTTGCACAGCAGGCAGCCGTATCCTGGTGCAGCAAAGCATTTACGCCGACTTCGTCGAGAAGTTCGCCGAGCGCGCCCGAGGCATCGCCGTGGGTGACCCCCAGAATGAAAAAACCATCATCGGCCCCATGGTCAGCCAGAACCACCTGGCCAAGGTCCGCAGCTACATCGAGCTCGGCCCCAAGGAAGGCGCCACCATGGTTTGCGGCGGCATTGATCGCCCGTCCTACGCCGCAGAGCTGCCCGACCGTGTGAAGAATGGCAACTACGTCTGGCCCACCGTCTTCGCTGACGTGGACAACCGCATGCGCATTGCACAGGAAGAGATCTTTGGCCCGGTGGCCTGCCTGATTCCGTTCAAGGACGAAGCGCACGCCATCGAACTGGCCAATGACATCCAGTACGGCTTGTCGAGCTACGTGTGGACGGAGAACCTGGGCAAGGCGCATCGCGTGGCCGCTTCGATCGAAGCCGGCATGTGTTTTGTGAACAGCCAGAACGTGCGCGACCTGCGCCAGCCCTTTGGCGGCACCAAGGCATCGGGCACTGGCCGTGAGGGCGGCACCTGGAGCTACGAAGTGTTTCTGGAGCCCAAGAACGTGGCGGTGTCGATGGGTTCACACCACATCCCGAAATGGTGACACCCCCGCGCCGCCTGCGGCGTCACCCCCTCAAGGGGGCGGCACGTGCGGACCGGGAAACCCGGATCTGCCGTGCCCTCGGATTGGCGGGTTGGCGTGCGATAGCAGTTGGCGTGTTCGCCGGTTGTTGGCTTGGGCATGAGCTGGTCGATGAATAAAGGAGACTGATATGGGCAAGGTTGCACTGGTGGGAAAGATCACCCACGTGCCTTCGATGTACCTGAGCGAGCTGGACGGACCGCGCAAGGGCACACGCAAGGATGCGATTGACGGGCACAAGATCATTGCCCAGCGTTGTCGCGAGTTGAACGTGGACACCATCGTGGTGTTTGACACGCATTGGCTGGTCAACGCGAACTACCACATCAACTGCGCCAGGCATTGGTCTGGCACGTACACCAGCAACGAGCTGCCGCACTTCATCAGCAACATGGGCTACGCCATTCCGGGCAACCCTGAGCTGGGGAAATTGCTGGCCAAGGTGGCGAACGAGTTCGGGGTGGAAACGCTGGCGCACGACGCCACCACGCTGGCGCCTGAGTACGGCACGCTGGTGCCCATGCGCTACATGAATGAGGACGAGCATTTCAAGGCGATCTCGGTCTCTGCCCTGTGCACCTCGCACTACCTGAACGACAGTGCGCGCCTGGGCTGGGCCATGCGGCGCGCAGTGGAGGACCACTACGACGGCAATGTGGCGTTCCTCGCCAGTGGTTCGCTCAGCCATCGCTTTGCCCAAAACGGTCTGGCGCCCGAGTACGCCTTCAAGATCTGGAGCCCGTTCCTGGAGCACCTGGATCAGGAAGTCATCCGGATGTGGCTGGCAGGTGAGTGGAAGGCTTTCTGCGAGATGCTGCCCGAGTACGCCAGCAAGGGCCATGGCGAAGGCTTCATGCACGACACCGCCATGATGCTGGGCGTGTTGGGCTGGAGCGAGTACCAGGGCCAGGCCGAGATCATCACGCCGTACTTTGGTGCGTCCGGCACGGGCCAGATGAATGCGTTGTTCCCGGTCACGCCGGTGACGGGCAATGCCATTCCGAAGGCGCAAGCTTCGTCGGCAGATGGCTACACCGCCGTCAGCACACGCCTTTGACCCACGCACTCGCATAGACAACGAGGAATCCGCCATGCCTCATCTGGTCATTCTCTACTCTGGCAACCTGGACAAGCCGGCACAAGAAGGCGGCACCGACATGGGCGCGCTGTGCCGCTCGCTGGCCGACACCATGCTGGCCCAGCGCGACGAAGACGGCATGCTGGTCTTCCCGCCGGGCGGCACACGCGTGCTGGCCTACCCCGCAGCACACTGGGCCATTTCGGACGGTGGCGCAGCCGGCCTGGCAGTGGGCAAGGGCGGCGACTATGCCTTTGTGTACATGAATCTGCGCATGGCGCGAGGGCGAAGCGCCTGGGTGCATGAGCAGGCAGGTCGCGCGCTGGAAGCCTGTGTGAAGGCGCATTTTGCCGAGCAGTTTGAGCGCCGGCCGATTGGCGTGACCTTGCAGATCGATGAAGGCGCGGAAGTCTTCGATGCCAAGAACAGCTCCCTGCACCCGCTGTTTCATCGCGACTGAGGCCCCGGGCTATCCCGAAACGGTTTTCCCTTACCCAAGTGACCCATGCTGGACAACGCACTCATTGAACAACTGGCCGCCGAGCTGCAGCAGGCGCAAATCACCCGCACGCAGGTAGAGCACTTCTCCAAGCGCTTTCCCGAGATGACCATCGAAGACGGCTACCGCGTGGGTCGGGCGTGGGTCGCACTGCAGGTAGCCAATGGCCGCAAGATCATCGGCCACAAAATCGGACTGACCTCACGCGCCATGCAGATCTCCAGCCAGATCGACGAGCCCGACTACGGCACCTTGCTCGACGACATGTTCTATGCCTGTCAGCCGGGGCAGGTGCTGGACATTCCCATGGAGCGCTTCATCAAGCCGCGCGTCGAGGTGGAGTTGGCGTTCGTGCTCAAGAAGCCGCTGCGCGGCCCTCATGTCACTGTGGAGCAAGTGATCGACGCCACCTCGTACATCACGCCCGCCATTGAAATCATCGATTCGCGCATCGAGCAATTTGACCGCGACACCAAGGCCATGCGCAAGGTGTTCGACACCATCAGCGACAACGCGGCCAATGCCGCCATCGTGCTGGGTGGAGAGAAGGTCTCGCCCGATGTGCTGGATCGACCCTGGTGCGGCGCCATTCTGCGACAGAACGATGTGGTGGAAGAGACGGGTCTGGCTGCAGGCGTGCAAGGTGACCCCGCCATCGGCATCGCATGGCTGGCCAACAAGCTGGCCCCCTGGGGTGAATCCCTGTCTGCTGGCGAAGTGGTGCTGGCCGGTTCGTTCACCCGCCCGGTGGCGGCAGCGCAGGGCGATGTGTTTGAAGCCGATTACGGGCCGTTGGGGGTGTTGCAGTTCCGCTTCGTGTAGAGAGCTGACCCCCTGCGCCGCTTTGCGGCTTCCCCCCGGAAGGGGGGCACACCTTGGACCGGCGAAGCCGGATCATCGGTGTGTTTGGGTTGAGTGCTTTTGGCCCTCGCAGGTCCAATGGCGAATGATTTGGTGGGGGCGTTCCAGTCAACCCTGGACGGTAGCCCGAAGAAACGACAGGAGACAGAACCATGGCAGACGCATTTCTCAAACCCGCCCGCTTCAGCGATGAAGAATGGCAAGCCCGTGTGCAACTCGCGGCCTGCTACCGCATCTTCGCGCACCTGGGCTGGGAAGAGCTGATCTACAACCATATCTCGCTGCGGGTGCCGACAGAAAAACCTGGTGAGTGTCACTTCCTCATCAACCCCTTTGGCTTGCACTACACCGAGGTCACAGCGTCGAATCTGGTGAAGGTCGATGCCGATGGCAACATCATTGGCAACGACGACTGGCCCATCAACCCGGCGGGCATCACTTTCCACGGCGGTATCCATGCGGCCTTGCCGGATGCGCATTGCGTGATGCATGTACACACCACGCCCACCATGGCCGTGTGTTGCAGCGAAGAGGGGTTGAGCTATACCAATTTCTATGCGGCGCAGTTGTGGAACCAGGTGGCCTATCACGACTTTGAAGGCATCACAGTCCACCCCGAAGAGCGCGATCGCATTCTGGCCTCTGCCGGCGACAAGCGAGTGCTGCTCTTGCGCAACCATGGCCCGGTGGTCATCGGGCAATCGCTGGCCCATGCGTTCAATCTCATGTGGCTGGTGCAGCGTGCCTGTGAGATCCAGCTGGCGTCCTCAGCTCTGGGCGCCTTGCGGCAGATTTCCGTGCCAGTGCTGGAGAGCTGTGTGCGCGACTCGCTCAACTTCAACCCCAAGTTCGGCGCGGGTGAAGATTCCTTCGCCGCCTTGCAACGACTCATTGACCGCATCGACCCGGGGTACCGCGCATGACCATCCCTTCCTCATCCTCTTGCTCCGCTGCGCCTGGGCTGCAACGCGTCGCCATTGTTGGCGTGGGCGCCATCGGTGGATTGTTTGGCGCATGGATGGGCACACGATTGCCCGCAGGACAGATTGCGCTGTCGGCCTTGGCCAGAGGACAAACGCTGGACGCCATCAAGTCCCGGGGCATTGTCTGGACCGACGACGCAGGGCAAGACCACAGTGCGCCGGTGAACGCATCGGACGATGCAGCGGTTTTGGGGCAGCAAGACCTCGTCATCGTCTCAGTCAAAGGCCAGGCCATGCCAGGCGTGGCCGCGCAAGTGCGTCAGCTGATGGGCCCGCATACGGTGGTGCTGGTGGCGATGAACGGCGTGCCGTGGTGGTTCTTTCAAGGGCTCGGGGGCGAAGCCGACGGCTGGCTGCTCGATGCCGTTGATCCGGGCAGTCGCACGGCAGCCGCCATTCCGGCCAGCCAGGTGCTCGGCTGCGTCGTGCACGCCAGTGCGCAGGCGCCAGCGCCTGGTCATGTGGCTCGCGTCAAGAACAACCAGCTCATCATTGGCGAACCTGCGGGAGGGGCGTCTGATCGTGTGAGCGCCGTGGCGGAGTTGCTCAGCGCCTCGGGTTTTGACGTCAAGGTATCAGACCGCATCCAGCGCGACATCTGGTTCAAGCTCTGGGGCAACATGACCATGAACCCTGTCTCTGCCATCACCGGAGCCCCGTGCGACCGCATTCTGGACGACGAGCTGGTGCGCGGCTTTTGCAGTGCAGTGATGCGCGAAGCCCAGGCCATCGGCGCGCGCATTGGTCTGCCCATTGACCAAGACCCGGAAGAGCGCCATGCCCTGACGCGCAAGCTCGGCTCTTTCAAAACCTCCATGTTGCAAGACGTGGAAGCAGGGCGCTCCATCGAACTCGATGCACTGGTGGCTTCCGTGCGCGAAATCGGTCAACGTCTGGGTGTGCCCACCCCATCCATGGACGCACTCATGGGCCTGACACGTTTGATGGCGCAGGAACGCGGCCTCTATCCACAGCCGCAGCCACAGGCATGATGTCTTGATGCAGGGCGTACACTGATTGATCACTCGCGAAGTCCTCGCCATTCCACTTCATTCACGCTTCTCTGAACCATGAAAATCGCTCCCAATGTCTTTCGCAATGCCATGCGCAACGGCGAAGCGCAGATCGGCTACTGGTTGGGTTTTGCCAGTGCCAACGTGGCCGAAGCCATGGCTGGCTGCGGCTATCACTGGCTGCTGATCGATGGCGAGCACGCACCCAATGATCTGAATGTGACGCTGGAACAGTTGCGTGCCGTGGCACCTTACGCCACCCACCCCGTGGTGCGCATCGTCGAGGCCAATGTCGCGCTGGTGAAACGCTACCTCGACATCGGCGCGCAGACATTGCTGGTTCCGATGGTGGATACGCCCGAGCAGGCTGCGCTCATGGTGCAAGCCATGCGCTACCCGCCCGAAGGCATTCGCGGCATGGGCTCCGCGCTGGCACGTGCGTCGCGCTGGAACCAGGTGGACGACTATCTCAACCAGGCCAACAACGAGATGTGCCTGCTGGTGCAGGCCGAAACCGTCGAAGCCATGGGCAACCTCAAGGCCATTGCCGAGGTCGATGGTGTTGACGGCGTTTTCTTTGGACCTGCAGACTTGTCGGCCAGCATGGGATACCGGGGGCAACCCAGCCATCCCGAGGTCAAGAAAGCCATATTGGATGGCATTGCCACGGTGCGTGCGGCGGGCAAGGCGCCGGGCATTCTGGCGGCCGACCCCAAGCTGGCGCGCGAATACCTGGATGCCGGTGCGCTCTTCGTGGCGGTGGGCGTGGACACCACCATGCTCGTCAAGGCTGCAACGGCGTTGCGCCAGCAGTTTGTCCAGACGGCGGAAGATGCCGCTGCCGCACCTCGCGCTTCTGGCGGGTACTGAGCGCCGGTCCCTGTCCGGAAGGTCTGGGTCCTGATGTACAGTTGCAAGCGATCGAGCCTGGGCGTGAGAGAGACAAGGCGTCGTCCAGCCATGTGAACGACTTGCGCCAGGCACCCCGTCCGCGCCCTATGGAGACTGGTCACTTGCGCATCCTGCTCGCCGAAGATGAAACCGAACTGGGCACATGGCTGGTCAAGGCCCTGGGCAAGTCCGACTTTCAGGTCGACTGGGTGAACGATGGCCGGATGGTGCGTCGCAGCCTCAAATCCACCCGATACGACGCGCTCATTCTGGATCTGGGGCTGCCGGGTTTGAGTGGGCAGGATGTGCTGACAGATCTCAGAGAAGCGGACGAACGGCTGCCTGTCCTCATCCTCACCGCGCGCGATTCCCTGATGGAGCGCGTGAGTTGCCTGCACGGCGGGGCAGATGATTTTCTGGCCAAGCCTTTCGACATGGCCGAGCTGGAGGCGAGGTTGATTGCCCTGATTCGCCGTTCGCGCGGCCAGGACCACCCGCGTTTTGCGTGCGGACCCCTGGTGTACGACAGCGCATCCAGACAGTTTCGCCTCAGACACGAAGCGCTTGTGCTCACACCCCGCGAGCAAGCGGTGCTGCGCGCGCTGATTCAGCACCCGGGCGAGCCACTGTCCAAGCGGGAGTTGCTCGATCGCGTGTTTTCGGACGAGCAGGACGTGAATCCGGAAGCCATTGAAGTGCTGATCCACCGTTTGCGCAAACGCCTGGATGGCTCGCCGGTTCGCATCGCCACTTTGCGGGGGCTGGGCTACCAGCTCGAAGCCTTGCCATGACGGCAGGCGCCTGGGCCCGGGCCAGCATCCGCCGGTTTCTGCTGGTTCTGCTCCTGCCGGGACTGGTCGCCGTAACGGCCAGTGAACTGTGGCTGAGCTGGCGTACCGCCACAGACGCCGCTGATGCTGCCTATGACCGTTCGTTGCTGGGAGCTGTCAAGTCCATCGACTCCAGTATTTCCACCGCCAGTGGCGGGCTTGGCGTCGAGTTGCCTTATCGCATGCTGGAGTTTTTCGAACTGACGGCGCAAGGGCAGGTGTTCTACCGGGTGGCCACTGAGGACGGCCTGGTGGAGATTGGCAGCACCGACCTGCCTGCACCGAAGCGCAAGCTGGTGACCGGCGTTCCGCAGTTTCATGAGGCCGAGTACTTTGGCCAGGCGGTGCGCGTGGGCAGCTATGCCAGAGAGTTGAGCCCGCCTCTGGCAGGTCAGTCTGGTACGCAACGCGTGGTGATACAGGTGGCGGAAACCATGGAGGTGCGCAACGAGTTTCGTCGTGCCCTTGTGCTGCAATCTCTGGCGCGCGATGTGCTGCTGATGCTGGCGGCCACGGGGTCACTCGCGCTGGCGATCACCTGGGCGATGAGGCCATTGGATCGGCTGCGTGAGGAAGTCGCAGCGCGTGATCCACAAGACCTGACGCCAATGAACGATGCGGGCGCGCCAGCCGAAGTGCAGCCGCTGGTGCAGGCCATCAATCACCATGTGGCCCGCCACCGTGAACAGACCGAAGCGCGTCGCCGCTTCATCGACGACGCCTCGCACCAGTTGCGCACCCCACTGACCACGCTGGCCACCCAGGTGTCCTATGCCCAGCGGGAGACCGACCCTGGAGCCGTGCGTGAAACGCTGGACACCATCAGGGAGCAGCTGGACGAAACCATCCGTCAGACCAACCAGATGCTGTCGCTGGCCCGAGCTGACAGCGCGCCGCCACAACACCAGGAGTTTGATGCTGTCGATCTGGCTGAATCACTGATGCGCAAGTGGTGGAGGACGGCGCGTGAGCATGGTGTGGATCTGGGGCTGGATGTTCCCGGTCAGCCATTGCCCGTCAGAGGTGACGCGGGCCTGCTCGCAGAGGCGTTGTCCAACTTGCTGCACAACGCCATTCGACATGGTGGTGCCGGCTGCCATGTGACATTGATGGTGCGTGCCGAGCCGGACGCCAGCGTGGTCATCAGCGTGACAGATGACGGACCGGGCTTGCCGGCCGACGAGCTGCCCCGGGCTGGTGAGCGGTTTTTCAGAGGGCGGTCAAACGCGGTGCCGGGCTCCGGGCTGGGCCTGGCGATCGTGCGTACCGTGGCCGAACGCCACGGAGGGCAAATGCGGGTGAGCGCCGGTGTGGCGGGGCGAGGTCTGGCGGTGGTGTTGCATCTGCCAGCTCGGTAGCTTCCCACAGCGGTCTCGGGTTAACCCGTATCTTTTGGCCGTTTTTCTGAAAGCCCATTGAAAGTACCGATTCCCTACAGTGCCCTCGTCGCACCGTTTCGGGCGAAAGACAAACACACCCACGAGGAGACACTTTCATGAGCATTGCTGCCAAGTTCATCGCCGCCGCCGTATCGGCCACCGCCATGGTGGCCGTCACCAGTGTGGCGGCCAATCCGCTGGAAAAGACCGAGTGCATTGCACCGGCCAAGCCCGGTGGCGGTTTTGACCTCACCTGCAAACTGGCACAAAGTGCGCTGCAAGACGGCAAGTACATCGACAACCCGATGCGCGTGACCTACATGCCCGGTGGTATCGGCGCAGTGGCCTACAACACGGTCATTGCCCAGCGACCCGACGATGCCCACGCCATCGTGGCCTTCTCCGGCGGCTCCCTGTTGAATCTGGCGCAAGGCAAGTTCGGGCGTTACTCGGAAAACGATGTGCGCTGGCTCGCTGCCATCGGCGCAGACTACGGCGCGGTGGTCGTTGCTGACAGTTCGCCGTACAAGTCCCTCAATGATGTGCTGGCCGCCATGAAGGCCGATCCCACCAAGGTGGTGCTCGGCGCAGGTGGCACCGTGGGCAGCCAGGACTGGATGAAGGCCGCACTCGTGGCCCGCGCTGGCGGCGTCAATCCCAAGACCATGCGATACGTTGCCTTCGAAGGCGGCGGCGAAGCGTTGACAGCCTTGCAAGGTGGCCATATCCACGTGTACAGCGGCGATGCGGCCGAAGCCATGCAGCAGATCAAGGCTGGCGCCAAGGTGCGTATCCTGGCTGTGATGAACGACAAGCGCCTGCCGGGCGACATGGCCGATGTTCCAACGGCTGTCGAGCAAGGCTTTGACGTGCAGTGGGCCATTATCCGTGGCTTTTATGTGGGTCCCAAGGTCAGCGACGCCGACTACAAGGTGTGGGCAGACACCTTCGCCAAGATGATGGCAACCCCTGCCTACGACAAATTGCGAAGCGACCGTGGGCTGTTCCCTCTGGCCATGACCGGCGCACCACTGGATGCCTACGTCAAGAAGCAGGTGGGCGAGTATCGCAAGCTGGCCGAAGAGTTTGGCCTGAACGTGGTGCCGGCCAAGTAAGCACTGCTTCTCTCCCAGGAGTTTCATCACCATGAGTGACCGCGTCCTCGGCGCGGTGTGTGTTGTCGCGTCCGCCGCCATGGCGTGGGCCGCGCAAGACTATGCCGCTGCCATATCCTACGAACCGGTTGGCCCCCGGGCATTCCCGCTGCTGCTGGCCTGCGGCCTTGGCCTCTCGGGTCTCTGGCTGGTGCTGAGACCCAGCGCCGGCGCCCAGGCCTTTCAGTCTGTTCCCTGGAGGGCCACAGTCCTGTGCGCTGCGGCCGTGCTCGGCTACGCCATGCTGTTCCAGTGGCTGGGCTTTCCGCTGGCCACTGCCATGATGGCCTTGCCCGTGGGCATGGCCTTCGGCGGCAGCTGGAAGCAGTCACTGATCGGTGGTGCAGCCCTGGGTGGCGTGCTCTATCTCTTGTTCGACAAGCTGCTGGATGTGGTGCTTCCCGCCGGTCCACTGGCCACCCTGTTGGGAGGAGGCTGACATGGAAGTCCTTCAACACCTGATCGACGGATTCGCTGTCGCGCTCACGCCCACCAATCTGCTCATTGCCGCCTTTGGCTGTTTTGTGGGAACGGTTGTGGGCCTGTTGCCTGGGCTTGGCCCCATCAATGGCGTTGCGATTCTCATGCCGCTGGCCTTTGCCATGCGCTTGCCGGCAGAGACTTCGCTCATCCTGCTCGCTGCGGTCTACATCGGCTGCGAGTACGGCGGACGCATTTCTTCGATTCTGCTCAACGTGCCGGGCGATGCGGGAGCGATCATGACGGCCATTGACGGCAACCCCATGGCCCGCAATGGTCTTGGCGGGGTCGCCTTGTCCATCTCTGCCTGGAGCTCGTTCGTCGGGTCGCTGATCGCCACGGCAGGCATTGTGCTGTTCGCGCCCTGGCTGGCGAGCTGGGCGCTGTCCTTCGGCCCGGCCGAGTACTTCGCGCTCATGTGTTTTGCCTTCGCCTGCATCGCTGGGCTCATGGGAGAGGCGCCCGTCAAGGCGGGCCTGGCAGCCATCATCGGTTTGTCCATGTCCTGCATCGGCCTGGATTCCAACTCCGGGGTCTACCGGTTCACCGGTGGTGACGTGCACCTCTCCGATGGCATCCAGTTCGTGGTGGTGGTCATTGGTGTGTTCTCCATCAGCGAGCTGCTGCTCATGCTGCAGGAGCAACACAAGAACACAGGGCCCATCACGCAGACCGGGCGCATGCTGTTCAACCTGAAGGAACTGACCCACACCTGGTGGGGGACGGTTCGTTCCAGTGTGGTGGGCTTTGTGGTCGGCGTCCTGCCCGGCGCAGGTGCCACCATCGCCAGTGCCATGACCTACTCCATGGAGCGCAGGCTGACAGACACCGAAGGCACCTTTGGCAAGGGCGACATCCGGGGTGTCGCAGCGCCCGAAGCCGCCAACAACGCATCGGCCACGGGATCGTTTGTGCCCATGCTCACGCTGGGCGTTCCCGGCTCGGGTACCACGGCTGTCATGGTGGGGGCGCTCTCCCTGTACAACATCACCCCGGGGCCAGCACTGTTCAGTCAACAGCCAGGCCTGGTGTGGGGACTGATCGCATCACTGTTTCTGGCCAATGTCATTCTGGTTGCCCTGAACATTCCCCTGGTCGGCGTGTTCACCAAGGTGTTGAGTGTGCCCAACTGGCTGTTGGTGCCGGGCATTGTGGCGGTGAGCAGTGTCGGGGTGTATGCCGTGCATGCCACCACGTTCGATCTGATGCTGATGACGGGCCTGGGCTTTGCTGCCTACCTCCTGCGCCAGCAAGGCATCCCCATGGCGCCATTGATCCTGGGCTTTGTGCTCGGCGACATGATGGAGCAGAACCTGCGCAGGGCACTGTCGATCAGTAACGGAGATCCGGCCATCCTGATCGAAAGTCCGATCGCCATCGGCCTTTGGGTGGCGGCGATCATCATGCTGGTGGTTCCCTTGACCATGCGACTGCTCACGCGCCGTCGGAACGCACCCGTGCCTGCTGACCAGGTCAAGCCGGCATAACGGCGCTGCCTGGTTTCACTGCACACTCGGAGCGCAGTTCAGCGCCGGGGCTTGCGTCTGGTTTCAGCCTTGCCGTTGCTCTTCGCTCCTGCCGGCGCCTTTGTCTTCTTTCCAGCTGAAGACGGTGAGGCGGTGGCATTGGCACTGGCGCGGCATGCCTTGACCACTGCAGCACAGAGCGTGCTCAGATCCTGAGAGGTATCGCCCACGCGCGTCGTCATCAGCACGGGCGAGACCACGCCCAGGTTGCTGATGGGGCGATAGGTGATGTCGTCGCGCGTGAGGCGCTGCACCGATTGCGGCACCACCGATGCACCCATACCTGCGGCGACCAGACCGATGGCCGTTTGCAGTCCGTTGGTTTCATAGCTGTGGAGTATGGGGAAGCCATGGGCGCGGAACTGCGTGGCCACCTGGTCTGCAAAGCTGGGACGCGGTGTGGCCGGGTACAGGATGATGGTCGTCTCTGAAAGCTGTTTGAGCGAGAGTGACTTGTAGCGGGCGAGCGGACTGCTCGCTGGCAGAGCAGCCACCATGGTCTCTTCAAAAATCATGGTGTTGAGCAGGCCATCGGCGTTGACAGCGAGTCGTCCAAAGCCCACGTCAATGCGGCCCGCCTGCAATGCTTCGGCCTGTTGCACCGAGGTGAGTTCCTTGAGCACCACATCGATGTCGGGATTTTGTGCCATGAAGGCTTGCACCACCTTGGGCAGGGCGCCGTACAGCATCGACGGTACAAAGCCCACCCCCAGCCATCGCCGTCGGCCCGCGCCCAGGCGTCGTGTGGCTTCGCACATCTCTTCGATGCGTGCCAATACCTGGGTGGACTGCTCAAAGAAAAATGAGCCTGCACGCGTGAGTGCCAGCGGGCGTGAAGACCGGTCGATGAGCATTACGCCCAGCTCGTCTTCCAGCTGTTGAATCTGCCGCGACAGGGGTGGCTGCGCGATGTGCAGCTGCTCGGCGGCGCGTGTGAAGTTCAGCGTATTGGCCAGAACTTCGAAGTAGCGGAGATGTCTGAGTTCCACAATACCTCACAGGTATAAATAGAGAGCCATTCGATATTGGACACCCTTTTACCTGCATGTGATCATTTCTGCCGGCATCAAGTGCATCCACTTTCATGCACGACAAAGATTCTAGGAGACACAAACATGCAAGGTGAGATTTCCCGCCGCACGCTGCTGAAATCAGCGTCGGCCACCGCGGCTGTGGCCACTCTCGGCGCCACCAGCCTGGCCCGTGCGCAAACAGCCGGCACCATCAAGATTGGTTACGTGAGCCCCAAGACCGGGCCACTGGCCGCCTTTGCCGAACCCGATGACTTCACGCTGGCGCAAGTGCGCAAGGCGGTTGCCGGCGGCATCATGGTCGGCGGCAAGAAGTATGCAGTCGAGATCATCTATAAGGATTCACAGTCCAGCCCCAACAAGGCCGGTACGGCCGCCGCAGAACTGATCTTGCGCGACGAGGTGGACCTGGTGGTCGCCTCCGCCACGCCAGCCACCACCAACCCGGTGGCCGACCAGTGCGAACTCAACGGCGTGCCTTGCATCACCAACGATGCACCCTGGCAGCCCTACTTCTTCGGCCGCAAGGGTGATCCGAAGCAGGGCTTCGAGTGGACCTACCACTTCTTCTGGGGTCTGGAGGACGTGATCGGTGCCTTCACCGGCGTATGGGACAAGAGCGGTGCCAACAAAGTGGTTGACGCGCTGTGGCCCAACGACGAAGACGGCAACGCCTGGGGCGATGCCAAGCTGGGCTTCCCGCCTGTGCTGGCCAAGAAGGGCTTCAAGGTCGTGGACCGTGGTCGTTTCCAGTCCCCCATCAACGACTTCTCTTCCTTTATCTCGGAATTCAAATCGCAAGGCGTGGACATTGTCACTGGGGTGGTGCCGCCACCGGACTTTGCCAATTTCTGGAACCAGGCCGGCCAGCAAGGCTTCAAGCCCAAGATGGTCACCGTGGCCAAGGCCACCGAGTTTCCTGCTGCCATTTCTGCCTTTGGCGATCGCGCTGAAGGCCTGACGGTCGAAGCCATGTGGACACCAGGCCATCCGTTCAAGTCCACTATGACCGGCCAAACCTCCAGGGAGTTGGCCGACGCCTACATGAAGGCCACGGGTCGTCAGTGGCTGGTCACGCTGGGCTTCAAACAGGCTTTGTTCGAAGTGGCACTCGATGTGCTCAAGCGCGCTGCCGAGCGCAGCCCGGAGGCGATTCGCGACGCCATTGCCGCCACCGATATGACCACCACCGTGGGCAAGGTCAACTTCAAGAAGGGTCCTGTGCCCAACGTGGCCAAGACGCCGCTGGTTTGCGGCCAATGGCAAAAGCGTGGCAAGGGTCTGGAACTCGTCGTGGTGGACAACACGCTGGCGCCTGAGATTCCCAAGCAAGCCGACCTGCTTCCGATCAAGTACGCCTGATCGGTCGAACGGAATATCCAGCACAAGAAAGAAAGCGGTTTGTTGTGAGTGCTACTCCGCTACTGAAGTTGGCGGCGGTCAGCAAGCGCTTTGGCGCCGTGACCGTCACCAACGATGTCAGCCTGTCAGTCAGGGAAGGTGAAACGCTAGGGATTCTGGGGCCGAACGGTGCGGGCAAGACCACGCTGTTCAACCTGATCTCGGGCGACGTCGCCGCCGATGGGGGGCGCATCGAGTTCGATGGGAAGGACATCAGTGACCTCAAACCCCACCAGCGCTGCCGCGCGGGGATTGGGCGGAGCTACCAGGTGCCCCAGCCGTTTGGTCACATGAGTGTTTTCGAGAACCTGGTGACGGCAGCCTGCTTTGGCGGCGACCAAAGCGAGAAGCAGGCCTGGGCCACGGCCGTCGAGGTGCTGGAGAAGACCGGCCTGAGCGATCAGGCCAACCAGCCCGCCGGCGGCCTGACCTTGCTCAATCGCAAACGCCTTGAATTGGCGCGTGCCTTGTCGACTCGTCCCAAGCTTTTGCTGCTGGACGAGATCGCGGGTGGCCTCACGGAGCACGAAGCACGCGAGCTGGTCGATGAGCTCAAGCGCATCAAGGCCGAAGGCGTGACCATGGTCTGGATCGAGCACGTGGTGCATGCGCTCCTCTCGATTGCCGATCGCTTGTTCGTCATCAATTTCGGCTCCAAGCTTGCTGAAGGTGAACCGCAAGCAGTGATGAACGACGAGGACGTTCGCCGTGTCTACATGGGGATGGAAGCATGACGGGCGATGTGCCAACTGCAATGAACAACCCAGTCGTCCTCACGACCCATGGCCTGCAAGCCTTTTATGGCGACGCGCAAGCCTTGTTCGGTATCGACTTCGAGCTGCGTCGCGGCGAAGTGGTGGCCATCATCGGCGCCAATGGTGCTGGCAAGAGCACATTCCTCAAATGCCTCACAGGATTGGTCAAGGCTGAACGCGATGCCATTCGCTATGCCAAGGAGGGTATCGGTGGCATCCCGCCGGGCGAGATTGTCAAGAAAGGCATCGCCATGGTGCCCGAAGGGCGTCGTCTGTTCCCCAGCCTCACCGTGGAAGAAAACCTGTTGATGGGGGCTTTCGCCGGACGCAAAGGCAGCTGGAACCTGGAGCGCCTGTTCGCCATGTTCCCCATCCTCAAGGAAAAGCGGGCACTGCCTTCGGGTGCGTTGTCTGGTGGCCAGCAGCAAATGGTCGCCATTGGCCGCGCGCTGATGAGCAACCCCGACGTGCTGCTGTGCGACGAGCTCTCGCTCGGCCTCGCCCCCATTGTCATCAAGGAAATCTACGACGCGCTGCCATCCATCATCGGTGATGGCATGAGCGTGGTCGTGGTCGAACAGGATGTGAGCCTTGCACAGCAAGTCTCGCAACGTGTGTATTGCTATCAGGAAGGCCGCGTGTCGCTGGAGGGAGCGAGCCAATCGCTGACCCGCGAGCAGATCAGCGAAGCCTATTTTGGTGTCTGAACATGATGGAAGTTTTGGTTCAGGGCATCTTGCTCGGCGGTCTGTACTGTCTGTTCGCGCAAGGATTGTCCGTGATGTTCGGGGTCATGCGGCTGACCAATATTGCACAGGGCGATTTCATCGTGCTGGCAGCATTTGTCGGCGTGGCGCTGGCCGCCCAGTTCGGTGGCGGCTTCATGCTCGCCTTGTTGGCGCTGTTGCCCGTGAGTTTTGTCATTGGTCACCAGTTGCAGGCCCGCGTGCTCAATCCCACCATGGGCAAAGATCCGTTGCCATCACTGGTGGTGACCTTTGGTTTGTCCATCGTCATCCAGAACGGCTTGCAGGAAATCTTCTCGGCCGACCCGCGCTCGCTACCGTCCGACGGGCTCAACACCCAGAGCTTTGAGTTGGCTGGCATGTACATTGGCGTGCTGCCCGTTCTGATTTTTGTGGCGGCGCTGATGTGTACCGGTTTCTTGCAATGGCTGTTCTCCAGCACCAAGCTCGGCCGTGCGTTTCGTGCAGTGTCGGATGACCGGGAGATTTCCGAGATCATGGGCTTGCATGCCAAGCGCATCTACGCGCTGGCCACCGGCATTGCCTTCGTGCTGATCGCCATCGCCGGCTGGTTCCAGTCATTGCGCACCACGGTCGCGCCAACGGATGGCCCCATGTTGCTTTTGTTCGCCTTCGAGGCCGTGATCATCGGCGGCATGGGTTCGTTCTGGGGAACGCTGGTTGGCGCCATGGTGCTGGGCGTGACGCAGCAGATCGGCTTCCGCCTGGATCCGGGCTGGGGCCTGTGGCTGGGTCACCTGGTGTTTTTGTTGGTCCTCGTGGTGCGTCCGCAGGGTCTCTTTCCCAAGACGCGAGGCTGAAAGCAAATGGATTTCAAGGTTGTTCGTGGCTCACGGGCCAGCACGGTTGCATTGGTGCTGGCACTGGTGTGGCTGGTGTTCGCGGCGTCTTTGCCGCTGTGGGGCTCTTCCGCATGGAAGCGCGAGTTCGTTGAATTCTCCTGCTACTTCATCTTCGCGATGATGTGGAACCTGCTGGCCGGCTATGGCGGCATGGTGTCGGTGGGTCAGCAGGCCTTCTTTGGACTGGGCGGCTACGCCATGCTGGTGCTGGCCGACTTTGCGGGCATCAACCCCTTTGTCTCCATCGTGCTGGCCGCGCTGGTGGTGGCGGTGGCCGCTGTGCCGGTGTCGTGGGTGGCCTTCCGTTTGCAGGGCGGCTACTTTGCAGTGGGTACCTGGGTGATTGCCGAAGTGTTTCGCCTCAGCGTGGCCAACGTCTCGGCCATCGGTGGCGGATCGGGCACCAGCTTGCAGGCGCTTCGAGGCATCAGCCGCATGACGCGCGAGAACACCACCTACTGGATGGCGTTGGCCTGCGTGGTTCTGTGCATCGGTGGCGTCTACCTGTTCCTTCGCAGCAAGGAAGGCTTGGCTTTGCAGGCCATCCGGGACAACGAAGTGGCCGCCGAAAGCCAAGGCATTGCGGTGGGCCGCATGAAGCTGGCGGTCTATGTGGTGGCCGCGATGGGCTGCGCGCTGGCGGGGGCACTCTACTTTGTCAGCAACATCCGCATCAGCCCGGATGCCGCCTTTGGTGTCAACTGGACCGCGTTTGCCATCTTCATTGTGGTCATTGGTGGCATCGGCCGCATCGAAGGGCCCATGCTCGGTTCCGTGATCTTCTGGCTGCTCAACAAGTTCTTTGTCGACTACGGCACCTGGTATCAGCTGGGCCTTGGCGCTCTGGCCATTGTGGTGACGTTGACCTTCAAGCGCGGCTTGTGGGGGGCGCTGCAAAGTCGCACCGGTCTGAACCTGTTCCCGACGCAGCGACGGCTGCAATTGCCTTCCAGCAATTGACTTCATGTCTCCTTATCCACCCTGTCGGTCCCTAGACCTTCAGGGTGTTTTTTATCAACGAACATGGCCCGCACGGTGCATCAGACGCCGGTGGGAGACAAGCATGCCCTCGTACAACATCACCATTGAAGACACCCGGGAAACCTATCCTTGCGCAGATGAGCGCGATTTGCTCAAAGGCATGGAACGCCTGGGCAAAAAGGGCGTCCCCGTGGGGTGCCGCAACGGTGGCTGCGGCATTTGCAAGGTGCACATCGAGTCGGGTGAATTTCGCACCCGCGTCATGAGCCGCGCGCATGTGACTGCTGAAGAAGAGCAGGCCGGCACCGTGCTGGCGTGTCGGGCTTATCCGCTCAGCGATGTGCGCCTGAGTGTGATTGGCCTGATGAAGAAGAACGTGTGCCGCACGAACGCTTGAGGCAATGAACCCGAGGTGTCTTCTCAATCCCGGGTGAACTGGACAGGCGCCGACTTTTTGGCATGGCAGTGTTCAGGTGGCCACTTGCAATGGCGAGGTCACCGGGATCATAAGGTAGCGTGAATTGTCCACCACTTCCAGAATCCAGCGCCCCTTGTCGTTGCGTTGCCATTGACCACCCACGGCAGGTGTGGTGCAGACATTGCGGTTGGGGTGCCGGTCGCGCCAGTTCACCGGCCCCACCACGGTGTGGACCCTCAGGCGCTCGATGGTTTGGCGAACGTCTTCGCGCGAAGTCGATGGCGTCTCCCGGAAAATGGCTGCCGCCACGTCTACCAGTGCGTGGGAGAAGCCCAGTGCCTGCACCCATGGCTTGCCGGTCTTCTCCTCGTATTCCTGTGCCACCTGCTCGGCCTTCTGGCCGGTAAGGGTGGAGCGGAACGGCCATGCAGGGGACCACCACACTTCGTTGGTCAGCGTCAGGCCGGGGCGGTGCACTTGCGCTGCCGTCTCCGGGAATACAAAGGCCTTGGCGATGGAGGCCATGGCGGGCTGGTAGTCCACCTTGCGCGCTGCGTCAAAGAAGGCGATGGCCGCCGGCGGCGGCAGCACGCCAGTGACCATGCGCACGCCGTCGCGTTTGAACTGCAGTGCCAGTGCAGACCAGTCTGGTTGCGCCAGGTCCACGCGGTACGGCACGGACAGCGACAGCCCCTTCTTGTCGAATGCGCCCGGAAAAGCTTTCAGAAAGGCGTCTGCATCCAGATCGTTGCCGTACAAACCGCCGACGGTCTTGCCCAGGCGAGCTTTGGCCAGCAAGCTGGAGTACACGTCCGCGAAATCCTCCAGGCCACAGAAAAAGTGGAAGGTCCAGTCGAATCCTTTGGTGGGCGTGGCACCCCGTCCGTAGTACCAGGCCTGCCAGGGCGCGTTGGCTGTCACGCATGGCATGGCGGCGGCTTCGCACACGTCTGCCACCGGATTGCACATTTCCGGCGTGGCCGTGGCCACCACCAGGTGAGCGCCAGCGGCAATCGCTTCCTGCGCGAGTTGTGCGGCGCGTGGCGGTGAAGACGCTGCGTCCACCAGCGTCAATTCGATGCGACGCTGGCGGCCGTCGGGTGCCGGCACGCCTGCCGAGAGCATCGGCGCCAATGCCTGGCTGACGTATCGGTCACTGACGCCGAACGGGGCCAGTGGACCGGTTTGCGGACTCACCCAGGTGACTTTGATGACGTCGATCTCTGCCGCGGCAGACAAAGTCGGGCAAGCGGCGGCTGCACCAGTCGCGGCGGCACTGATCAGGGCGTGACGGCGCGTCCACCCTGGGGGCTGAGTTTGGTCGGTCATGTTTGTCTCCTGATGTTTGTGGTCGGCACCCGTGTCTCCAGGTGTCCGGCCAGACCGATGGAAAGGACCCCTCCCTCCCGGCAGCAGTGGTGTTCTGCTGCTGTTTCTATGTCATTGCCGCAGCTATCGCTTCAAGCGGCACGACGCTCCAGCAGGGCATCGCGCTCTTTGGCCATCGTCATGGCGGTGTCTTCGATCATGTCTTCCTGGCCACCGACCATCTTCTTGCGGCCGAGCTCGACCAGGATGTCGCGGGCCGAGAGCTTGTACTTGGCCGCTGCGCGCTTGGCGAACAGCAGGAAGGAGCCGTACACACCGGCATAACCCAGCGTGAGCGCATCGCGATCAATGCGAATGGGGAAGTCCATGATCGGGAAGACCAGGTCTTCGGCCACGTCCTGGATCTTCCAGACGTCCACACCGGTGATGACGTTCATGCGGTCGAGCACCGCCACCAGCACTTCCATCGGCGTGTTGCCCGCGCCAGCGCCCAGGCCAGCGGCTGCCGCGTCGATGCGGGTGGCGCCACACTCGATGGCGGCAATGCTGTTGGCCACACCCATGGCCAGGTTGTGATGGCCGTGAAAGCCCAGCTCCGTCTCCGGCTTGAGAGCCGCGCGCACAGCGGCCAGGCGCTCTTTCACGCCTTCTGGCAGCAGGTAGCCAGCCGAGTCCGTCACGTAGATGCAGTTGGCGCCGTAGCTCTCCATCAGCAGGGCTTGCTCCACCAGCTTCTCGGCACTGGCCATGTGGGCCATCATCAAAAAGCCAACGGTGTCCATCTCCAGCTTGCGGGCCATGGTGATGTGCTGCTCCGACACATCGGCCTCGGTGCAGTGGGTGGCGACGCGAATGGTGTTCACGCCCAGACCGTGGGCCATCTTGAGGTGGTCAACGGTGCCAATGCCGGGCAACAGCAGCGCAGACACCTTGGCCTGCTTCATCAGCGGGATCACGGCCGAGAGGTATTCCTCATCGGTGTGGGCCGGGAAGCCGTAGTTGACCGAAGACCCACCCAGCCCATCGCCGTGGGTCACTTCGATCAGCGGCACGCCGGCAGCGTCCAGGCCGCTGGCAATGCTCTTCATCTGGTCCAGGGTCATCAGATGACGCTTGGGGTGCATGCCATCGCGCAGCGTCATGTCATGCAAAGTGATTTTCTTGCCTTCAATGCTCATGATTCATTTCTCCAGTGTCTGAACTCAGTCCTGCTCAATGTCGAAAGAACGGTGGACTGAAGAAGCGCCAATGCGTGGCAGCCGTGGAACCGGCTTTGCCGGTCCAAGGGAGCGTCCCCCTCCCGCCGAAGGCGAGAAAGAGAGGGGGAAGACGCGAAGCGGCGCAGGGGGTGTTTCATCCTCACAGCTTTATCGTTCCAGCGAGGATTTCTTCAGCGAACATTTCGGCTGTTCTGGCAGCGGCGGCGGTCATGATGTCCAGGTTGCCGGCGTACTTGGGCAGGTAGTCGCCCAGGCCTTCCACTTCCAGGAAGACAGACACACGCTGACCATCAAACACAGGGCCGTTGACCAGCTTGTAGCCCGGCACGTACTTCTGCACCTCGGCGATCATGTCGTGGATGCTCTTGGTGATGGCCGCCTCATTGGGCTTGCCAGCAGACTCGTCCACCAGGCAGTGCACGGTGTCGCGCATGATCAGTGGTGGATCGGCAGGGTTGATGATGATGATCGCTTTGCCTTCCTTGGCGCCGCCGACTTTCTCCACAGCACCGGCAGTGGTGCGGGTGAACTCGTCGATGTTCTTGCGGGTGCCGGGGCCAACCGATCGGCTGGACACCGTGGCCACAATCTCGCCGTAGGCCACAGGTTGCACGCGAGAAATCGCAGCCACCATCGGAATCGTGGCCTGACCTCCGCACGTCACCATATTGACGTTGAAAGCCTGGCCCCCACGCTCCCCCGCTGCGCGAGGTGCGCTGCCCCCCGAGGGGGCTGAGCCGCCTTGGGAGCGGCCCTGCGCCGGCTCGCTCATGAGCTGTTTCAGGTTCACGGGCGGCACGCAGTAGGGGCCGATGGCCGCGGGCGTGAGGTCGATCATCATCGCGCCTTGCTCGATGACCTTGCGGCTGTTCTCGGCGTGCACGTAGGCGCTGGTGGCGTCAAAGACAATCTGCACGCCGTCGGCCTTCATGTGGGGCACCAGACCGTCCACACCGTCGGCGGTGGTCTTGATCCCCATTTCCTTGGCGCGCTTGAGGCCGTCGGACTGCGGGTCGATGCCCACCATCCACACCGGCTCCAGCACGGGGCTGCGCTTGAGTTTGGCCAGCAAGTCGGTGCCGATGTTGCCCGGCCCGATCAATGCGCATTTGATTTTCTTGTCACTCATGATGCGATGAACTCTTGAACGATGATGTCGAGAAGGAATGAATTGAAGGTAAGGCGAGGAAAACGCATACAAGTGGCAGTCAGCGCAACCGGCGAAGAAGCGCCCAACCTCCAGGGCACCGAAGATCCGGCTTCGCCGGTCCAACGGTGCCGCCCCCCTCCCGCCGAAGGCGGACCAAAGAGGGGGGGCCGCGCAGTGGCGCGGGGGGTGGCGCTTTCAGCGCCCCAAGTCTTTCGCCGTCTTCCCCGCAATGCCCCAGTTGGTTTTGGGCACCTCGTCAATCCAGACGCGGATCGCCTCTTGCGGCGCACCAGTGGCTTCCACCAGAGCGGTGCTGACCTTCTCAATCACGGCGCGCTTTTGTTCTTCCGTGCGGCCTTCCATCATGTAAATCTGTGCGAATGGCATGTTTGATTGACTCCTTGAATGTTGTGTCTATGGGGCTGTGCTGGCCTGGGTTGAATGGAGTGATGTGCTCAGACGAAACGGAGACTGGTGCTGCCCATGCCCTGCACGCGCAAGGTGACGTTGTCGCCCGCCTGGACGGGCACGGCTTCTGTGATGCCGCCGGAGAGGATCAGGGTGCCGGCCGGAATGGCCTGGCCCCTTGCGCCCAGGTGGTTGGCCAGCATCGCAATCGCGGTGGCAGGGTGGCCCAGCACGGCAGCGCCCGCGCCGAAGGAAACGGGCTCGCCGTTCTTTTCCATCACGATGCCCACCGTGCGCAGGTCCAGTCCGTCCAGGCGCGTCGGCGTGCCGCCGATGACGAAACGCGAAGCCGAGGTGTTGTCGGCGATCACGCTCTTGAGGTCGAACTTGAAATCGCGGTAGCGGCTGTCAATCACCTCGATGCCGGGAATCACAAAGTCGGTGGCTTCGAGCACGGTGCCGATGTGGCAGCCCGGTCCGCTCAGCGACTTCCTGGTCACGAACGCTATCTCGGGCTCCACTTTGGGATGAATGAGCGAACGCGTGTCGCACTCGCCACCGTCGGGGACGATGTAGTCGTCCGTCATGAAACCGAACACGGGCGACTCCACGTCCATTTGCTTCATCTTGGCAAATGAGGTCAGGCCAGCCTTTAGCCCGGCCAGCCGTCGGCCACGGCCGAGTTTGCGCTTGAGGATGCGCTCCTGAATCGCATAGGCATCGTCCCAGTCCATGTCCGGGTGGTCGTTGGTGATCTTCTCGGTGTCCTTGGCTTCAAGCTGGCAAGTCTCCAGCCGTTCAGCGAGCGCATCGAGGATGTTGGAATCAAGTGTGGTCATATTCGGTTCAGATCAGATCAGATCAGGTCAGATCAGGTCGGATGAGGTTCAGCGGGTTCGGCAGCGTCAGGCAATCGAGCGAACCACACCGCCATCCACGCGCACGGCAGCGCCATTGGTGGCCGCAGCGAACGGGCTGCACAGAAAGGCAACCGTGGCGGCCACTTCGGCCGGCTCGATGAAGCGTCGCAGCAGCGATGAAGGCCGGTCGTCGGCAAAGTAGCGGCGCTCCACCTCTGCCACCGTGATTTGCTGCTCGTTGGCCAGCCGGTTGAGAAACGCCACCGATCCGTCGGTGCGTGTCGGGCCCGGCAACACCGCATTGACCGTCACGCCCGTTCCCGTGGTCAGCTCGGCCAGGCCGCGCGACACAGACAACTGCGCCGTCTTGGTCATGCCGTAGTGCAGCATCTCCGTCGGCGGGTTGAGTGCCGATTCGCTGGAGATGAAAACAATGCGGCCAAAGCCGCGACTCTTCATGGCCGAGAGCGCCTGGCGTGAAAGGCGAACGCCGCTCATCACGTTCACATCAAAGAAACGCTGCCACACGGCGTCTTCTGTGTCGTCGAACTCACCGGGCTCGTAAATGCCCAGGTTGTTGACCAGAATGTCGGCCTGGGCGTTGGCTTCCGCCAATGCGGCACAACCTTCTGCCGTGCCCAGGTCAGCCAGCACGGCCGAGACCTTGTCTGCACCACCTTGCGCGACCAGCGCTTCCTCTGCAGTGCGCAAGCGCTCGGCATGATGGCCGCAAATGGTGACGTGCGCGCCTTCTTGCAGCAGGCGTTGTGCAGTGGCAAATCCAATGCCGGCTGTGGAGCCGGTGACGACGGCGCGGCGTCCTGAAATCTGAAGATCCATGGGTGATCGGTCTCCAGGCAATCAGTGAAAGCGAACCGAGCAATCGCCCAGCCCGCCAATGCTCACCCGGAAACTGTCGCCCTTGGCAGCAGGGGCCATGGCGGCCAGCGCACCCGAGAGCACCACTTCTCCAGCCTTGAGGCCACCGCCCAGCGAGCCCAGTGTGTTGGCCAGCCAGGCCACTGCATTCAGCGGAGAGCCCAGCGCAGCAGCACCTGCGCCGGTGTAAAGCACTTCGCCGTTCTTTTCCAGCACCATGCCGCAGGTTTGCAGGTCAATGTCCATGGGGCTGACCGCCTGGCCTCCGAGCACAAACAAGCCGCACGAAGCGTTGTCGGCCACGGTGTCAGCGATCTTGATCCTCCAGTCGCGAATGCGTGAATCCACAATCTCAAAACACGGCATCACGCATTCGGTCGCGGCCAGAACGTCGGCCACTCCCACACCCGGGCCGGCCAGGTCGCGCTTGAGCAGGAAGGCAATCTCCCCTTCCGCCTTGGGCTGGATCATGCGGCTGGCATCAATGGACTCACCCTGGTTGACCACCATGGCATCGGTCAGGTAGCCGAAGTCTGGTTGGTGCACGCCGAGCATGTTCATCACGGCGCGAGAGGTCACGCCAATCTTCTTGCCGATGATGCGTTCACCGTCTTGCTGACGCCGCATCATCAGGCGCGCCTGAATCTGGTACGCCTGCTCGATGCTCAGGTCAGGGTGCTGGTCCGTCAGCGGGTCCAGCGGCTGGTTGTTGCGCAGTGCCTGGTAGAGCGCATCGCCCAGCGCGTCGAGGTTGGCCATTGAAATGCTTTCCTTTTCTTTTGCTTTGCTTTGCTTTTGCCTTCTCTCGCACGCGGTCACTCGGTCACGCGCGCGAGAGGGGGCGGGAGATCAGGTCACCACCGTGAGGAATCGTTCGTTGAGTTCACGGGTGTGATAGAAGATGCCGCGTCCGATTTCGTCCCAGGTCCAGACCACCGTGTCCATGTCCGGGTAGTAGTCGTAGCCGCCGCAGAAGGTTTCGAATCGGTTGCCCGATGGGTCGAAGGCGTAGATGGTGGTGCCGCGCGTGATGCCATGGCGCAGCGGGCCGATGTCGAGCGACGCGCGGTGAATGGTGAGGATGTCTGCCGCCTTGAGCACCTGCTCCCAGGTCTCCAGATAGTAGGAGGCATGGTGCAAGGTGTCGTCGCGCTCGTCGCGCACGAAGGCAATGTCGTGCGCCTTGTTCGAGCAGGAGAGCCACACGGCCATGTCGGTCTTGCCGTCTTCCATCAAGATGCGCTCCACCAGCGAGAAGCCCAGCACATTGATGAACAAATCGCGGCTGCCATCCAGATCGCTGCCGTGGATCTGCCAGTGGTCCAGACGCACAGGCGAGATGCCTTTGCGGCCGTCGATGATGGCTTCCGGGTTCAGGTTGCCCAGGCCGTTGCCCACCTTGGTCTTTTCGGCATAGAGCTCGAAGGTATGGCCCGTAGGTGCCTTGAAACGCACGCGCTCGCCGGTTTCCAGCAGCTCGCCCGCCGGAATGCGCTCGGTGCTCACACCATAGGCCTTGAGGTCGGCTTCGAGCTGGTCCAGCGTCTTGGCGTCGCGCACCTTGAAGCCATAGAAGTCCATGCCCGCACGGTCGGCCTGGCGCAGCACCACGCTGTGGTGATCAAATTCGTCCAGTGCCTTGAAGTAGGAACGGCCCGAGGCATCTCGCCCCATGGCCTGCAGCCCCATCACATTGGTGTAGAACTTCTCGGACTCTTCCAGGTCCAGCACGCGCAGCTGGCAGTGGCCAGGTCGCATCACGCCGCAAATTGCCATCTTTTTTGTCTCCTTTGGTATGGGGTTTGTCTGCGGCATCGGGCGCCGCATCGCCAGACAACACTGGCACGGTGCAAATCATCCCGGCTCTGCAAAAGTGTGTCCAATACTGTTGGGGCCTGCCAAAATACCTCAGAGGTATGAACGCCCGGAACCGCAGACAACACTTCTCACGCCATGTCTTGCATGCCCGGGTGATGGCTCAAACAAAAATGCCAAACAAAAAAAAGGCCGACTCCTGTCGAGTCGGCCCTTTGTGTTGCCAGCTTCGTTCAGACCAATTCAATTCCTGTCAATTGAATGCTCATCAGAACGCGATCAGTCGCTGGCGCAGCATGTCTCACCGCAGCGGTTTGTCGTTCACGGTGAACTGGCCGTTCTGCAGCTTCAGCTCGGCCACATAGTCACTGCCATTCTTGGCCAGAAAGCCTTGCTGCTCCAGCTGGGCGCTCATGCCAGAGCTCAGCTTCTCAAGCCTGGGCATGACGCCTTCGGCAATGCGCACTGTGCCGTTGCCCTGCAGCTGCTGCATCAGCGAATACGGGAATGCGTTCATGTCCACCTGCTCGGGCAGGCCGAAATGCAGGTCGGCAGCCACTTTGCCTTCCGGCATCTTGAAGCTGAGCTCATTGATGTTGAACTTGGGAGAGCGCTCGACAATCGCCTTGAACTCGTTGAGCATGGCTTCCGGTACGGCTGCCGGATCTTCAGTGTTTGTCTTCTGGATGCGCAGCACGGCTTGCGTGTCCACGTTCTCGAACGTGTATTCGAGCACGAAGTCTTCCAGCGCCACATCCGGCCCGGTGACTTCGCTCACCTTGACCACCTGGGCCGCCGTGAACGCGGTGTCGTTGCCGTCAACGTCGGCCCTGAAAGACATATCCTTGAAGGAGAACTGCTGGCCCTGTGGCCCCGTGATGCTGAGTTGCTCCATGTCCATGCCGCTGGTGCCAAACCAGAGGCCATGCGCCTTGTTCATGTCGGCCTCGATCCGGGCGTCCTTGAACTGCACCGAGTCGCCCTTGGCACCCTTGAGGCTCAAGGTGCCCATTTCGCCCTGGGCCTTGACGGCGTTGCCGTCATCGTCGATGTCGAACTCGATGTCCACGGCATGCAGCCCCAGCAGCGTGCCCTTGATGTCCTTCTGGAATTTGTCGACCACATAGATGGCCTTGCCGCTGCCACCGCCCAGGCCCACTTGCGAGAAGAGGGTGCCGGGAATCTCGACGGTGTCCTGGCCAGACTTGAGCTCAAAAGTGGACTCGCTCACCGCTGCCAGGGGCAGGAAAGAGCCGCCGCGCGAACCCAGCGCCGAGAAGGCGATGGGGCCATGGTGAATTTTGGAGTTGATGATCAGGTCCACCTCTCCATCGGTCGCAGTGCCCGGCCCATCGTTGGGTACGTGAGGCATCCGCTCGCTCAGCACCTCCTCGCTGATCCTGATGTGGTGCCTTCCCTCCGAGCTGAACCAGCCTTCGTCCAGCTTTTCTGTCTCCACCACCGCGCCTGGCAAGGTGGCTGCCACCTGCTGCCGGATCGCTTCGTCATAGGCCTTGGCCCCACGCGAACCGATGACCTTGGGCAAGATCAGCAACGCGCCGGCCACAACGACCACAACCCCTGTGAGTAGTTTTTTCACTATCCGCTCCCAAAACCATCGAGCATACCAAATGCCCGGAGCAGAATAATGAATTGTGATTACGTGTGCGAGGCCGCCGCACCACCCCCCGTCGCCAACACCAGCACCCGCCGATAGCCTGGCTGCACCTCCATGCGCTCGGCCGTGCCGTTGGCCTGCAGCAGCGCATGTGCCTTCGGCAGTTGCCAGCAAGGCAGACTGGTGAACAAGTGGTGCTCAAGGTGAAAGTTCACCCAATAGGGCGCCAGGAAGGCGCGCTCCAGCCAGTTGGCGTGTGTGGTGCGTGCCTGACGCAACGGGTCCGGCTGCGGTGCGCCCACCATGGCGTGCTCGGCGATGTTGCGAATGCGCGTGACCAGCGGCAGCCAGCACACCATGGGCAGGGCCCACATCGCCCACCACACCCAGCCCCAGCCCGCCGCTGTGAAGGCGGCCATCCCGATGGCATTGCCCACCCAGAAGCGCAGGCTGCTCGGTGCCACTTCCTGTTCCTTGAGGTGGCCTTGCGCGTTGACCCTGGCGTCTGCGTTGTCATGCCTGGCCGGTGAATCGGAGCGCCAGCTCAACACCCAGCGCTTGAGCTCCGCCACCGAAGGCAGCACCCGCTGCTTGAAAAATGTCTGGCCAGACAGGTCGCGCCACAGCTTTCGCTTGAGCGAGGCCCGTGTGATCGGGAACGGTTTGGACAGCACCAGATCCGGGTCCTCCGGCTGCTGCACAAAACGGTGGTGCTTGAGGTGATACGGGCGGTAGACATCGAGCGCATACGAACACAGCCAGCGGCCCACCCAATCGTTGACCTTGCGGTTCGGGTGCAGCAGCGCATGGGCGGCATCGTGCATCAGAATGAACAAGCCCAGCTGCCGCGTACCGATGACCATCACGCACAGTGGAATCAGCACCGGCCAGGTGGCGCCCACTGCCATGGTGATGCCGATCACCCCCCAGCAATGCGCCACCAGCCACAGTCCGCGCCAGCGCGAACGCTCGCTCAAGGCCCGCCATTGCGCAGGCGGGAAAAAAGCTTCGGGGTTGGCTCGTGGGGCGACTGGCATGTTGAAACCATTTTGCGAGCCGCTTCAATGGGAAGCAGTGGGGGAATCCCGGGTCTCGGGCGCGGGACGTGGCCGCACGTTGACGCTGTTTCTCTCCGATACACGAATGAGGTAGGTGTCGACCGCGGTGTAGTACGAAATCATCTAAACTGACGCTTTTCCGTATTCACCTGCGCCCTGGCCATGATGAAGCGTCGGGGTGCAGATCGACCATCCATATGCCTATCCATACTTGCTCACACGTCACCACTGGTGGGGGCTGGCTCCAGCGGTCTCGCCACCTGATCGCGCTCGGCCTGGTCTCGCTTTCTTTTTCATTCGTGCTCTCGGCGTGCAACATGCAACAACAACAGGAACAACCAACACCATCCGCATTCGATTCCGCTGCCTGGAAAGCACAGCGCGGCGTGAGCCCTGTGGACAACAAGCGCGTGCAAATGGTCTCGGCGCTTCAGTCGGCTGTTCAGGTGGGCATGAAACGTTCGGAAGTCATTGCATTGCTTGGCGAGCCGGACTCAAGCGATGCGGCGTCTGGCGCAGACAAGTACCGCCTGGGCCTGGCCATGGGGCCTGACGAGCAGTTTTACGAGATCCGCTACGAGGCCGATGTGGTCAAGTCGGCGGCACTGGGGCAATTCTGAACTGCGCTCGTCGAAAGGGCGGGTTGAGCAGATTGACCAAGAGGGAGGCATCAGAAGACCATGGCAGACGAAACGCAAGAAACAACTGGCGCACCGGCATCCGCGCGCCCCGACCTGAGCACGGTTCGCACGGAGTACCAGGTGCCGGCCGACGAGGTGGTCCAATACCGGCCACGGGTCTTCGGGGCAGTGGATTTGCCTTTCACTGAAGACTACGAGGTGAGCGTCACGAAGACGGAAGCGCAGCTGCTGGATCAGTTGACCTTCGATCGGGGCTTGCTGGGCCTGCGCGAATTTGAAGGTATTTCCAAGGAAGCCTTTCGGCAGGCCGAATCGGAGTATCCCGACAACACCGTGCCCGCGGGCGTGCCTGCAGACCGCGAGTGGGAGTGGCAAGGCAACGACGGACACCGCGACGCGTTTCGCCACACCTACTGGAGCGCTCGTCTGAGCCAGGAATACGGCCCCGAGTGGGCACGGGCATTCACCACCGCGCACGAGGGGTTGCCGGGCAACATTGCCAATCGCGAAGCAATGGACCTGTACAACAACTCGGTGGGAATCGAGATCGGCGCTCAGCACCCAGATGCCTCACCCAGTGAGCTGGCTGCGCTTGTTCGCGAAGCCGTGACGCAGGGCAAGAGCGTTGTGATGGACGGCAGTGGAAACCTGGAGTGGAGTGATCGCGTCCGCGTGGGCGAACACGGCCTCTCACCCAATGATGTCATTGGCCCGAACCTGCCCACACCCCAAGTGGTTTCTACCAAGTTCGCTGCACTGGAGCCAGAGCTGCAAGCACCAGGTGCGCAGGGCGTCCAGCACGCCTCAGCCAATACCCATGCCAGTGACTTGTCGCCCTTGGCGCAGACCCTGTTGACGGACGCCGAGAGACACGTTCGCCAGTTCTGCGAAGCAAATGGTCTGCCCTGGGATCAGGGCATGGAGAACTCGGTGGCTGCGCTGGCATGCCGCGCGGGCGAGGGGGGCATGACTGGAATTGACCATCTGACAGTGCGTGACGGCAACATCCTCATTTGCCAAGACGATGGCTATGGTCTGAAGACCGAAAGTATCCCAGCCCAAACGGCAGCCAACACCACGGTCGAGGAATCCATGCGTGGCTTGAATGACGTGGAACGCCTGGCCGCGGTGGAGCAGGCGCAGCGCGATACTGCGCTGGCGCAGGACCGAGACGAACCCTCATATGCAATGGCCATGAACGCCTGAGTTGGGTGGGGGCGCCTTCGTGCGCAGGGGAAGACTGGTGGAGCAGTCAGCCAGCCGCAGCGCCGGATCGGCTCAGTCCAGCGTGATCAGCGGACGAATGGCTCTGAGCAGCTTCTCGCCAATCCCCTTCACTTCCACCAGACGCTTGATGTCCTTGTGGGGGCGGGTGGCCACGATTTCCTTGGCCAGCTTGGGTGAAACGCCTTTGAGGGATGCAATCTCATCCACAGTCGCGGTGTTGAGATTCACCGGAGCGCCCGGCACAACGCTTGCCTTGCTCTTCTTGCCAGCTGTCTTCGCTGCGCTTTCAGCGAGTTCGGCGGATTCGGCGGGGCTTGAGGCTTTGGCGGCAGGCACTGTGGGCGGAACACCGGGCTTTGCCTTTGCTTCTACCTTCGCCTTGGTGTCCGCTTCTGTCGCTTTGGTCTCGGGCAAACCCACGTCCACCTGAAAAGGCACCGGGAAATACACAACACTGCGCGTGGTGTAGCCGTGGCCGTTCCACTCCCTGAGCAGCAGCGACATCTGCCACGCGCCCGGCAATGGCTGCTCGAACAGCAGGTCGTAGCGGCAATCAGGCACGAAGTGCTGGCCACTGATTTCGCCAATGGTGGTGGCCGCCACGCGTTTGGCACCCGGCTGCCCCTCTGGCTCCACTCGGTCCAGTGGATGGTGCAGCGCCCACAGCTCCACCGCCAGAGAGCCGCTGAGGTTTTCAATGCCGCGCAGGTTCCGGATGGCCCCCACACGCACCACCACACGGTCAGCGTTCACTGAAAACTCGCAGCTCCCGTCCAGCACAAGGCTGTTGTCCAGGTCGAGATCAAGAGGGAAAGCTGAATTCATGGCGGTCGGCTCCTGATGCGGGTGTGTGTCGGTGCGGCCAAGACAAAACAAAACAAGACATGACAAATCAAAACTAGACAAGAAAAACAGAACCACGCGTACGCGCGTCCCTGCGCTTGCCTTACGGAGTTATAGCCTGAATCGAAGTGCCAATGGAGCCGAAATACGCTGCAACGCCTGACACGCAATGACACGTACCGGTGTTCAGTTCGTCCAACTCGTCCAGCTCGTCTGACCGGTTCCTTGGCTCCGCTGTACGTCTACGGCTGATACCGCGCCGAGGTGATGAACTCTTCAAAGCTCTCGCACCAAACAATCACGGTGGCGTACTTCGCTGGGTCAATCCCCGCTGGCACCGGTACCACAAAGTTCTTGAACGTTTGCACATCGCCCACCTGCACCATCACGCTTTGCGCTTTCAGGCGTTTGAAATCGGCCTCGGTCTCCACAAACTCGGGCGAGAGGTAGAGCTTGTAGTTCGGCCCCGGCGCTATTTCGCCCATCAGCGCAATCGCGCCAGGCCCGACCGACACCGTGCCTTCACCCCAATGCAGCGCGTCACTGTCTTTCCTGTTGCGGTCAAACTTGGCTTTGAACTGCGCTTGCGCCATCACGGTGTTCACCTCGCTCGCAGTGGGCGAGGGCGGTGCAGTCAGTATGGGCAGCGCATAAATGCCACCGGCAAATCCAACGGCAGCAAAGGCGATGTGGGAGACGAGGAGCAGCAGGGCTTTGGTGAGGCGCATGGCGTGGGTTGTTCGGTTGTCGGGCCCCTATTGTGCAAACAGACGTGCGAACAGATAGCTTTGGCACCCAGGCCCTTCGCCAACCGCCCGGCACCCTTTCGGCTTAAAGGTCGCACCTACCCGTCAACATTGCCGATCTGTCGCCAGTAAAAGTGTTTCTCATTATTGACATTAATGGCCAAATGTTCATAATGAGAATCAAATGTCTGCAAAAATCCCAACGCCTACCGACAAAGCCGCCCAGCAACTGAAGCTTCTGGGTGAGCAAATACGCGCGCGGCGCAAAGCGATGAAGGTCAGCAGCACCGCCACCGCAGAGGCCGCCGGGATCTCGCGCGTGACCTTGCATCGCATTGAAAAGGGCGAGCCCAGTGTCGCGGCTGGCGCTTGGGCGAGCGTGGCAGCGGTCCTCAACCTGGTGTTGGATGCATTGCCCGCTGAAGCGGCGCTTGAGCGAAAGCGGGCCAACCGCTACCCACCTTTCACCGCAGGCGGTGGTGAGGATGGTGCAGAAGGCACAGAACAGGGCCTTGATCAATGGATGCCCGTGCGCATTCGCCTGGCGGACTATCCGCAACTGCGCGCCTTGGCCTGGCAGGTCAACGCCTCTGAAAGCCTCAAGCCCCGCGAAGCCCTGGACATTTATGAGCGCAATGCACGCCACCTCGATCTCGCGGCCATGACGCCCGATGAAGCGGCTTTGCTCGCTGCCTTGCGAGAAGGGCTGGGCGAGCCGCCTGCCCGGCGCTAGTGCCTGGCGAAGCCAAGAAGACAAGAAGACAAGAAAAAGAGAAAGTTTTGTTCCAGCGCCCCCATCACCAACGCATTGCACATGTCTTGCAAGCACTCGATGCCGAGTTGCTCAAGGCGCACGGCTGCCTGTTTGGTGGTGGCACCTGCATTGCCCTTCGGTACGGCGAATACCGGGAGTCTGTCGATATCGACTTTCTCGTCTCCGACACCAACGGCTACCGGGAGTTGCGCCAACGGCTCACCGGGCAACAAGGTATCCAGGCCATCGTTCGGCCGGGTGCCATGCCACTCGAGACAACACGTGACATCCGGGCAGACCAATACGGGCTGCGCACCGTCGTGCGCATGGACCATATGGACATCAAATTCGAAATCGTGCGGGAGGCGCGAATTGCATTCGACGCGCCAGGCAAAGACGATGACGTCTGCGGTATCGCTACCCTCACGCCAGTCGATCTGGCCGCCAGCAAGCTGCTGGCCAATGCCGACCGCCTGGGCGACGACGGAAGCTTCAACCGCGACGTCATCGACCTGGCCATGATGAACCTCAGGCTACCCGTCTTGCGCAAAGCCTTGGCCAAAGCAGAGCAAGCCTATGGCGCATCCGTCGCACGCGACCTGGCCAAGGCCATTGCCCGCATTCAAGACCGCCATGGTTGGCTGGAACGTTGCATGCAGGTCATGTCCATGACCTTGCCGCAGGCCGTGGTGTGGCAAAAAATCCGTTCGTTGCGAAGGTTGGTGCCGACGCCGGACTCTGCTGAAGGTGGAAGCTGAGCGCCCGGCTACATGAAGATGCCAGCGCGGTTTCAGACTTGCCCAAAGTTTGCATGATTGGGGCAAAAGACAAGACTTGACCCTCGGCAACTCGCACGAGGCAGAGAGCGAGACCGCTAGGCTTGATCGCATCATTTGTCTTGTGCCAGTAGATGTCCACCGTGCGGATTGTCGATCACCATCTTCCATCCCCCGTCGGGTTGCCTGCGCAGAACCGCTATGGAAAGTCCCGATTGTTCGACAGCCTGGCCGTCAGGGCCATGAGCCTTCATCTTCCACGGCGCGATATGTACCGCGATATCGCCACTCACGACAACTTCGTGCCCGGCAGGGTAGGTGAACTCAGGGCTCATCGCTGCCATTCCTGCGAACATACGCTTTAGCTGAACTGCATCTGAGACCGGAGTCTCCGGCCCGAAAACCACGGTAGCCTCCGGTTCATAACTTTGCATGACCTTGGTCATATCGCCGGCTTGAAATCCGGCTGTCATGGTTTCGATGGCGGTGAGTACGTCTTGTTGGTCCTGTGTCATGTGTTGTCCTTGCGCGGTTGAGATGATGGGGAACGTGACGGCAAGCGCTACCAGCCACGTTATTGCGTGTTTCATTTTTTCTCCGTTGCTGGGTTGGGGTGGTATAGGCTCTGGCCAGGTGGGTTCACGACCTCGAGAACCTCGGCAGCGTAGTCGTGCAGCGGCGTCAAAGGGCCCGTGGCCCGCTGCAGTTTGGCCGCAACCAGGCTTGCCTGCGTGTGCAAAGCCTGCGCTTCGACTTCAGCAAAAGTGGGCGCTTGCGCAAACTCGGCAGACGGCGCGGTACCGACACGCCCCATCGCCACTGCCGCGGGCAGGCGCTTTCGGCACGTGCAGCGCGCTTTGGTGTCAGCCAGGCCGCAATACTCGACAGTAAAAGCTTGCACCATGGAACGCGCGCGCGACAGGCGCTTGCGAAAGCTCCCCGGGGATATGTCGAGCGCCTCAGCCGCCTCGGCGTGATCGAACTCGATGATTTCGCCAAGAACATAGGCTGCGCGATGCGGCGGATCGAGACAGAGCAGCATAGCCATCGTGCAGCGCAGCCGAAGTTCGTTGAGCATGATGTGGTCTTCTGGTGAAGCCTGCGCCTCGTCAACCAAGCCACCCAGCAAGTCTTCGCCAAAAGCCTGAAACGAGAGGTCGGGATCATTGGCAATGATCTTGCGGGCGGTCAGCAGGTAGTTTGTCGCAACCCGATACACCCAGGTCTCAAACCGGCTGTCCTCTCGGAAAGTCGAGAGTTTCGTCACGATCCGAATGAGAATTTCCTGTGTGGCATCCTGCGCGGCAGCGGGGTTGACCAACATGCGCAACGCCAACCTGTATATCCGGCCCTGCACGCCGCGCACCAGTGTTTCAAGGGCTTTGGCGTCGCCTTGCTTTGCAGCCTCGATGTCCGTTGTCTGAATGTCGTTCATGGGTGGGGTTGCGCCTTTCGTCGTGTTGTTACTTCGTTAGACACTGGCGCGAGGCAATGTGTGACAAGAATGTTTGCCTCGGGTCCAATGAAATGAAATCGACCCTCAGATCGCCTTCAAGATCTTGCCCACGTGATCACGGATATCCGTGGCTACTGCCGCGATCACTTTCGACCCGCGACTGTCCTGGTTGCGCAGCAGCCAGACAGAGCGTGCCGCGCTCAGTGGGGTCGTCTTGCTACATACCGCGCCACCCAAACGACTACCCACCACTCTTGGCAAAGCCGCTACCCCTATCCCATGATTGACGGCACTTGCCAGGTTCGAGAAATCATCGACAACAACGACCGATTGAAACTTGTCAGGGGCCACCGGCCATATCTGCCCGTGACGATCCGCCTTCATACGAACGAGGCAAAGCGTGTCATACGCGCCCCGATCCAAAGCGGCGATAAGGCCCGGATGACCGAAGACCCCCATGGACAGGGCGCCAAGCCTTCGGCCCAAGAGATCCGCCGGCGGTGCTTCCGTAAAGCGCAGGGCCATATCCGCCTTGCCGCTTTGAACGTCCACCGGGTCGTCGCCAGAGATCAAATCGAACGACAAAGCCGGAAACCGGCGGCGAACAGTGGCCAAAGCCGGGAGAACCAGCAGGTCGAACCCCCAGGGGTTGCAGGCGATGGATATGCGGTCGATGGCATCCGGATGCTCGCGGCGCGCAAACGCGGCCATATCGCCCACCACAGCGTTCATCTTGTCCGCGTGATCGCAGATGACCTTTCCCTTCTCGGTCAGGGTCCAGGGATGGCGCTCCCGATTGACCAGGCGCAGCCCTAAAGCACGCTCTAGTGCAGTGATGCGCCGCGACACCGTTTGATGGCTGAGCCCCAGTGCACGCCCAGCTGCGATCGCACCGCCACAGGTGCGCAGCATCAACAGTACGCGCAGATCAGACCAGTTCAGACCGTTGAGTATGTCCATTTTTGCACCTTCTTTGTCCGCGTGTTTCTATTCTTGCATCAAAGGTGCCGTGATAAAAAAGTCAAAGAAAAGAAAGGACGCGTTGATGAGCATGTCAGTTATCTTGATGGTCTCGGGCCTCTTGCACCTGGTCCTCTTGATCGGTCATGGCACCCAGATCGCGTTGAGCCACGGAGTGTCATGGGGCACGGGGCGGCGCACAGTCACGCCTGTGCGGGGCGACCTTGATCGGCGATTTGAAAGAACGGTCACAAACAATACGGAAAGCATGATCGCGTTTGTGCCCGTGACCGTCGCGGCCCTGACCCTTGGCGCCGAAACGGCCGTCGCGGTGTTGGCAGCGAAGGCCTTCATCGGCGCGCGCATTGCCTTTGCCGGGTTCTACCTTTGCAACGTCCCCTATGTGCGAACGGTGGTCTGGTTTGTCGGAAACCTGTGTATCGCAGCCATAGCGTATGAGACCTTCGCGGTGTTGGCTGGGACAGCAGCGTAGTGCACCGTAAAGCGCCGCGCTGAATGCGCACCGTTCGAACGGCGTTCAAATAGCAAAGAACAAGGGAGCAAAACATGATCTCTACCCGCTATGTCGATGAAATGGCGAAGTACTCGCGCTGGCAAAACGACGGCATCTACCAGTGTTGCGAAGACATCGGGTCGGAAGAGCGCGGGCGGGACCGCGGGATGTTCTTCGGCTCCATCCACAACACGTTGGACCATATCTGCGTGGTCAATCGAGCGATCCTGACTTTTCTGGATGGCGCGGTGCCCAGTCAGAACCCGCCCGGCCATGTCGCCTGGACAAGCTGGGAGGAGCTGAAATCTGTCAGGCTTGCCCAAGACAATGCGCTGGCGCTCGGCGCCAGAAAATGGACGGATGCTTGGCTGGAGGAAAAAACGTTCAAGAACGACCCGAACGCGCCCGACCTGCCCGCAATTCCGCGCTGGATCATGGTCGTACAGCTCTTCAACCACCAAACCCACCATCGAAGCCAGGTGACCAGCGCTCTTCACGCCATGGGCGTCGAATATGGATCGACGGATATTCCGTGGCGCCCAGGGGCGGGCTTCTTCGAAGCATGATTTTTTGCGCGCCCGAAGCGCGCAGGCCTGGTGTCGCCTAAGCGGTTCGCGTTCGTTATTTCCAGCCGCACGAGCGTCTTCTCCAAAACGCTCATACGAGGACCTTGCGAAGCTGCGAGGGATCCCGGAAAGGCGAGCGCTCAGCTGGCAATGAATCGGTACCTCTTGATTCAGAGCCGCCGTTTGCAAGGGTTGTTGGCCACCGATTGGATCAGGTTGCCGAAGTGGTCTCAAATGGGCCCGCCCCCCGTAAAACGCCGTGCGCCGATAGCATCGCCGTCGTGGCGTGCTGTTGCACTGTTCGCGCTCACGACCAGGCGTGGGTTTGCCCTGCCGCCGTGTTGTGGGGGGCGCCAGGTCACAGGGCTTTGACTTCCTTGTGCCTGAAGCAAGAAACCAGGTGGTCATTGACCATGCCGACAGCTTGCATGAACGCATAGCATGTTGTCGGCCCCACAAATTTGAAGCCCTTCTTCTTGAGGCTCTTGCTCATCTTCTCCGACTCCGGTGAGCTCGAAGGTACTTCCGACGATGTTTTCCAGGCGTTCTGGATCGTTTTACCGTCCACAAACGACCAGATGTAGTGGTCGAAGCTTCCGTACTCAGCCTGGACCTCCAGAAAACGCTTGGCGTTTTCGATCGCAGCGTTGATCTTGAGTCTGTGTCTGACGATGCCCGAATCGTTGAGCAGGGACTCGACCTTCGCCTGTGAGTATTTTGCGATCTTCTTTGCGTCGAATTGATCAAACGCCCTGGAATAACCTGCACGCTTCTGAAGAATGGTTGCCCAGCTCAGGCCGGACTGAGCCCCTTCCAGAATCAGCATCTCAAAAAGCTTCCGATCATCGTGCAGGGGAACGCCCCATTCCAAGTCGTGGTGTTCAAGCTCCAATGGGTTGGAGTTTGCCCATTCGCAACGCCTCATACATAGCTCCTTCGTAGAAAACAACCAGTGGAGGAGACTTTGTCTTCCCCTCCCGGATCGACCTTAGAGGAGGGCGACGAAAGGTCCAATGGAATTGCGTCGCCAGCCTTCCCAGTCGGACTATCGACTGGCGCCGATAGTTCAATGTGCCTTCAGGCAGACTTGGTACCGATGCCCGTTGCTCTCCTGTTTTGTTGAGGGTTGGCGAGGCCTGAAGCAGCGCCAGAGAGGGCAAAAGGCAAGACCTCGTATCTTCCCCCTGTCGACCCAATAGAGGTTAAAACAACCGATGTTGAGCTGGCCGGTCGGGATGATGCTGGCAAGACTTGGGGCCAGGGTTCTTCGCCTTCCCTTCATGAGGGTGGTGAACCCCAAGCCCGTGGGTCAGATAGGTGCTCCCTGCCGTTTCTTCGTTTCAACAAGACGGAACGGTAACTTGGGATGCCCGGCAATGCCTTGTTGCTTTGCTGGCAGCATACCCGCATACGAGGAAGGTCCGATGCGATGAACGGCAAATCTGACGAACACTTTCACCCCGGCGCCCATGTCTCTCATGTGCTGGGAATCGACGTGTCCAAAGCCAAGCTTGATGTGGCGCTGCTCAGCAGCGCCTCGGGCAAAGTGAAGTCCCGCGTGTTCAAGAACTCGCCCCAGGGCTTCGAGCAGCTTCACCAATGGTTGATCGACCGTGACTGCAGCGCAGACCAGTTGCATGTCTGCATGGAGGCCACCGGCCCTTACTGCGAAGGCGTGGCGACGTACCTGTGCGACCAGGGCTGGAGCGTGAGCGTGGTCAACCCTGCTCGAGTCAAAGGCTTTGCCCAAGGCACCATGCAACGCAACAAGACCGACAAAGCAGACGCGAGCTTGCTCGCACGCTTTGCACTGCTCATGCAGCCCGAGGCCTGGCAGCCAGCACCTGTTGAAGTGCGAGAGCTGCGCTCCTTGATCGACCGCTTGCAGGCCCTCAAGGACATGCTGCAGCAAGAGAGAAACCGCCTGGAGGCCGTGGGTGAGCAAGACGCCATGCGCGAGTCACTGCTCAGCCATATCGATTGGCTCAAGCGCAGCATTGCGGAGCTGGAATCCAAGATCGATGACCACATCGACCGCCATCCTGATCTCAAGCGCGACGCTGAACTCATTGCCAGCATTCCCGGCATGGGCAGCATCACGGCAGCCAAGGTACTGGCCTATTTGGGGGACGTGCAACGCTTCAAGAACGCCAAGGCCCTGGCAGCGTTTGTCGGTGTCACGCCCAAGCTCAAAGAGTCGGGTACGTCGGTGCGAGGAAGAAGCGTGATCGCCAGAAGCGGGCATGCCGCCGTGCGCCATGCTTTGTTCATGCCTTCAATGGTGGCCCGCCGTCACAACCCATTGCTCAAGACCTTTGGGGACCGGTTGGCCGCTGAAGGCCTCAGGCCCAAGGCCGTCATCCTGGCCTGCATGCACAAGCTGGTTCGAATGATCTACGGGGTACTCAAGTCAGGTCGGGCATTTGACGCCCGATTCCTAGTTGGAAAGCTTGACATTCAAGACGGTATCTGACCCTCGGCACCCCTCGCAAGACGGTATCTGACCCTCGGTACTGGTCAGATGGTCCCAATTCGTACCTAGGTTGCAGTCTACTTAGCCAACAAGCAGCCGAAATGAATCGGTAGGCACAACATTCAGAAAGTTGGTTCGTGCAGTAACATGATGCAGACGAGTTGAATATGAGGATAGATCGAAGGGAGAGGCACTTGGCGAGTCTGGCGTTGAAAAGCGTCTCGCGGGAAGCGCATGTAACTCATGTGAGTTTTTCAGCGATTCGATCAGAGCTCCGGTTTTCGACCGCCTATGAGGCGTGTATTTGGCTTGGGCTTGGACATGAATAACGAGGCTGCTGGTTTGTTGGAAGTAGTCGGGAAGCGGGTTCGCCAAATTGCTGAGCCCGCGTCGTCATTGCCCCGCTCGTCGAATGAGTCAGATCTGGCTCTTGTACCTTTTCTTAAATGGCCGGGCGGTAAGCGGTGGTTCGTCTGCAACCACGCTGAGCTACTACCAACAGAGTACGGTACATACGTAGAACCGTTCTTGGGTGCTGGAGCTGTCTATTTCTACCTAAAGCCAACGATTGCACTGCTCGGCGACGTGAACGCTGAACTCGTAGATGCGTATCGCGTAATTAAAGACAACTGGCAAGGGCTCGACGCCAGTTTGCACTATCGTCATCGTCGGCATCGCGAGGATCCAGACTATTACTACTATTGGCTTCGTGCCAAGGTGCCAACCAATTTAGTACAGCGGGCATCGAGACTTATCTATCTCAACCGGACATGCTTCAACGGGATCTACCGAGTAAACCAACAAGGCCAGTTCAATGTTCCAAGGGGCTCCAAAGACAAGGTGGTGATTGAGTCTGACAACTTCGAGTCAATGTCCAAAGTCCTTGCGGGTGCGGAGTTGGTTGCCGGTGATTTCGAGTCGCTCATCGACAGATCTAAGGGTGGGGATTTTGTCTTTTGTGATCCGCCCTACACCGTCCGGCATAACTACAACGGATTCCGGAAATATAACGAAGTGCTGTTTTCTTGGGCGGACCAAGTGCGTTTAGCACAAGCGCTAGCTCGTGCGGCTTTGCGTGGGGTGAAGGTGGTCTGCACTAACGCGAATCATCAGTCGGTCCGTGAACTCTACCAAAGCAAAATTTTTGAGCAAAGGGTTGTGTCGCGATACTCGCATATCTCGGCTGGCAACGCTGGGAGAAGCTACTTTGAGGAGCTCGTCATCCGAGCCAACGTCTAGAAAATATAGGGAGGTTCTATGCCTGATCTTGGCAGTCTTATCAACGTTGCGGCAACACAAAGCAATCCTATCGATGCGCTTCGTTCATTTATGGAACGCGAAGAGCAGATGGAAGCGGCGCGTCGTACTAGCGATATGCGCTTTGTCGGCTATGTATTGGAGTTGGGCTTTGAAGTTGCGAAGATCATTACGAGCGACCCTTACAAGGTCGCGGTTGGTGGGATTCCTCGAGGCTCTTTCCTCATCATGACGCCGACTGCCACCAGCGGCGGTGCCCAGCCTGCGCCACCACACTTCACGCTCCTCAGAGTTACTGGCGTGTCGCCCACTCCGCTGTCCAATCAAGTGCAGCAGACTTACTTTGAGTTGCATAAGAAGTCCATGCCTGAGCTGGATGTGTGGACCCAGAGTGAGCTTCAATGGGGGGCTCTGGATTGTGATGTGCTTGGCATGTTCTACGCGAATCCGGAAAACATGTCTGAGCTAAATTTCTCCGGTGATGTCAATAACGTGGTTAGTGCACATCGCTATAAGGTCTTTGCTCCTGATGAGGCCCTGCTCGGACTAATTGTCAACGGTATGGTCAAACGCGAGCAGCAGGCAACCATAGGCACTCTACGCACGATGGAGTGTGGGCTTTTCAGTCACGGGGCTGTAGCAGGCATAGAGGTCTCGATCTCCATGAAGGACTTCAAGGGGTGTCGAACAGCTATGTTTGGCAAGACTCGCTTGGGCAAATCCAACGTAGTCAAACTGCTTTCTCAGGCGATGCTTGACACCACCGAGGGGGATAGCTCAGTCGGCCAACTCATCTTTGATATCAACGGCGAGTACGCCAACGACAACCCGCAGGATGGCAATCGTTCGCTTCGCTCTGCAAACGAGGCAAGATGCCAAGTCTATGCACTGACTGATCGCCCAGGAACCCCATCGCGACCGCTTCGATTGAACTTTTATGAGCAGCCGGCTGCGTGCTTAGAAGTTCTTGCTTCTCTTCTAGAGCAAGATAATCAGCGATCTAACTACATCCGGGCATTTGCAGCAGTTCAACTACCCGAAATTGGTGAGATAGCCGCAATGGATCAAAGTGATGGAAGTAGGGCCGTCCGCAAGATCCAGGCCTATTGGGCCTGCTTGAATAAGGCTGGATTTCGCGTAGATGAGAGTAGGCTCAGAGGTCTGCGACTGCGCGCAACTCAACATGTCAAAGGCTTTGACTGCCACTACAAAGACCCAATTCGTACAGCTGCGTATGCCTCAGTGCGTCCCAATGAGCAACCTCCTGGCAACCCCACCAACCTAGACGAATTGCAGGCGGAGCTGGAGGTGTTGGCAAGGTGGAGGAGGGAAGACGCCGACAACAGTCTATTGAGGAGCAATGGTCGTCCGGTTTTCGACGCAGAGATGGCAGCCTTGCTTGACTTCCTCAATCCAGCCACTGGGTCGGGACCATCGTTACTTCGGACCTACCAGCAGTATCACGCTCCAGATGCTGGCGACTTTCAAACCGAAATCCTCGAGCTTCTTGACGAAGGTAAAACGGTCATACTCGATCTGGGCAACGCGACGGATAGTACTAGAAGGTATTTTTCGAATTTGCTTTCAACGGCAGTCTTTCGAGCACAAGAAACGAAGTTTGTATCCAACACCCTCGGTAATCACTACGTACAGCTCTACTTCGAGGAAGCCCATAATCTTTTCCCGCCAGAAAGTAAGGACCTGACAGGGGTCTACGCGCGTTTTGCCAAAGAAGGAGCCAAGTTTCACATCGGCATGGTCTATTCGACACAGTCACCTTCGACGATCAACAAGGAGTTGCTGGCCCAAACGGAGAATTTTTTCGTTGGACATCTTTCAAGCCAAGACGAAGTGAGAGCTTTGGCTCGCGTGCAGATTGCCTATTCAGGCGCCGAGGAAGACATTTTGCGTGCGAAGACGCCTGGCTACATGCGGATGCTGACTATGTCTCATCGGTTCATCATCCCGACTCAGGCCTTCAAGTTTGAAGCGCAACCTTCGGCTACGCCCGTGCAGGGTTAAAAAGGGGATTCGGCAATGCCCTACGCACAAGGAACGCGCTTGCCTGGAGAGTCGGCGTCTAAGCTGGGCCACTTGGCTGTTATCGAGAGCCCTTGGGTGCGCTCACTGGTCGATGACTTCGAGGGAGCTACACCTGTTGATGGTGACCCCTCAAACACGCAGTGGCATAACTTCAGCCCGACTGGCATCGAGCCGTTGAGGAACATTTGGGCTGTGGACGGTTCGTTTGTTCCTGTCCGCTCTGAGCAGATGCCTCCACGGGAAGTTGCTTTCGTCAAAACGGCACTCTTAATGCTTGATCGGGTCAAGCTTGATGCTATCGACAATGACCTGCCACATCCCCTGCTTTTGCGTGACGCTCTTAAAGACTCAGGCGTACAACATGCCACAGTTTTTCCGCTTAAAAACGTGCGAACCAGCATGGGGACGAACTTCGAGGCGGTTCGTAACATCGTCCGCGACTCTATTCGCGCTGACCAAGGGGGCTGCTTTCATGAGACCATGAAGTGGTTGGCCTACAAAAAGTGGGAACCTGAGGGGCAAGCGAGTTCTCCAGCCTTTCAGTGTCCCCATTGTCGGGTAGACATTCTGGGTGGCCTAGCGCACGACTGTGACGACGGGAGTTGCCCTCAGTGCGGAGGCCAAGTCTACCTGTCTGATATCTGGGGCTTCCACATGGAGATGGGAGAGGATAGCGCGCCGGAATCGATAGCATCTTCTTATATGCTGGTGATGGAGCATCTAATGCTCTTCACCGCAATACGGCTGATGTGGGCCCACAGCGATCGCGCGCTGGTTTCAAACACGCTTTTCATTAAGGATGGACCGCTGACGTTGCGGAGTCAATATTCCAAAATGGTTCCAAGCGTCCGAGAATTCCTACAGTTCGCCAAAGATGTTGGTCGGCCTGTTCATGTTATTGGCCAGGAAAAGACCGGAACATTCGCCGATCACCTTGGCTCAATCGTTCGATTCGCAGCACCACATAGCCGCGGTGAACCGATGACCTACTCGCCCCTGCCGCACGGCTATGTGCACAAGGAGGTCTATCGAACCCCTGCCGCGGCAAACCCCTACGGTCTCAAGACCAACTGGGGAGAAAAACTTTACGTCAAAGTCGATCCGGGTGCTTATATGGTTCTGAACGTCCCGACGGGAAACTACTTTCCGGCTGACGATAGGCCTCTCGCCGGGGATCTAATTGGGCTCGATCGCATACTCGCCACGCTTCCCGCACTTGTGAGTCACAAGTTTGAAGGGGCACTCTATCCAGTTGAGCTCGCAAATGGTATTGCTTCTATGTCAAGCTATCCATCAGCAGCGATTCTTCAGAGGTTTATGGAAAGCTCATGACGCAGCCTAGCGGAGAGTTTGAGCAGCTCGCGTAATCTTCGATCGTCTTCGGATGTCCAAGATGGCGGATTTTGTGTGAGTGGCTGCGCAAGAACCCAGAAAAGGAACTCCTCGTGCCACTTGATCTCTCCAAAACACTTGTTGTTGGTATTTCTGCAACCGCGCTCTTTGACCTCAAAGAGGCGGATGCTATGTTTAGAGCTAAGTTTCGCGAGGACAAAGAAACGGCTGTCGCCGAATATCGCGCCTACATGTTGGAACGAGAAAGCGAACCTCTAGAAGATGGCACGGGCATGCTCCTCGTGAGGGCTCTTTTGGCGCTAAACAAATACCAAAAGCAGGGAGAAACGAGTCCACTTGTAGAAGTGGTCGTGATGTCTCGCAACAGCCCAGAAACAGGCGTGAGGGTATTTAATAATATTCGGACTCGCGACCTCCCTATCAGCAGGCATGCCTTCACGGGAGGTGAGTCGGTCGTCGACTACCTAGAAGCCTTTGATGTTGATCTCTTTCTAACGACGAATGCAGAGGATGCGCAGCGGGTCATAGACGGCGGAACCTGCGCGGCGGCAGTCCTGAAAGCCCCGCCGAGCGATAGACTAATGCCGCCGGAAAACCAAGTGAGGATAGCCTTTGATGGTGATGCGGTGCTCTTTGATGACAGCAGTGAGATCGTCTACAAGACAAAAGGTCTAACTGATTTTCATGAAAGCGAAGATGCCCAGCAAGATGTCCCGATGCAGCATGGCCCATACGCCACTCTAGTTGGTAAGTTGTCTCAATTGCAGGAAAGACTGCCTTTCAGTGTAGAGTTTTCTCCTGTTCGTATTGCGATCGTCACCGCAAGAAACGCCCCGGCAGAAATGCGAGTAATTAAGACCCTTCGTTCATGGGGTGTCTATGTGAACGAGATATTTTTCCTTGGCGGCGTTGAAAAGACGAAAGTTGTGAAGGCTTTTCGTGCACATATCTTCTTTGATGATCAAGATCTTCATCTCGAGCTTGCGGCACAGCACGTTCCCTCGGGTCGCGTGCCTTATAGGTCAGACTCCCCGCTGTACGTCCCGCCTGTTAGCGAAGAATAGGAGGTGTAGTTTTCCAGGCCGGGCTGCACAACTTTTTGAGTGAGCTTGTCATCGTCGCCAAACGCAGCAGCCAATCTGACTTGCCCCCATGCCCCCCAACAACCACAGCACCCCGAAAGACCGCGTCCTACAAGGCTTGGACACCATCCCCGTTGACCGCACGGTGGAGGTGTCGCTTCGCGACCTGATGTTTGTCCATCAAATGCTGGGTGAGTTTGTGCAGTTCTTTCGCCAGCCCACGCATTGGCCAAACCTGGATGCTGTTCAGCGCTTCATGGGTGGGCGGGATACGGGAGGTGGAACAGAAGTGCTGTTCGAGGCGTACTACGAGCGCATGCGGGACATGATTCCTGCAGACATCGACGATGCCATGAACGACACCAGCCGATTTGAACACCCGTTGCCGCCGGACTACTTTGTGGAAGACTGGTCGTCAGATAAAGAGTGACAGCCAGTTCGCAGGCACGTAGGCAGGTAGGCCATCCGAGCCGAAGGGAAGAGGAGAGAAGGCGAGGCGAGAGGGAATCAGGACAAAAGAAAGGCGGCAAGCCCCCAAAGACCTGCCGCTTCCCATTTCTTCTTGTCAATCAACCGAGAAGAACTGAACCCTACTTCCCCACCACCCGCCGCCTCACCGGGAACAAATGCCAGTCCCACCGCTTGGTGATGGACCCCCACACACCGCCCGGTGCCCACAGCACAATCACCACCGTTAGCACGCCCAGTGCGATCAGGTACCAGCTGCCGAAGTCGCTTAACCACTCCCTCAAAAAGAAGTAGACCAGCGCGCCCAAAATTGGGCCTTCGATGGTGCCGATGCCGCCGATGACGACGGCGAAGAACATCAACGCGGTCCAGTTCATGGAGAAGGCTGCATCAGGCGACACACGCAGCTTGGTGATGAACAGCAGCGCACCGGCCATGGCGGCGGCGCCGCCGGCGGCGATGTACACCGCCCACTTGATGCGCGGCACGCTCACGCCCAGGGTTTCAGAGGCCACTTCGCTGTCGCGCACGGCCGTCAAGGCTAGGCCCCAGCGGGTGCGCAGCAAGGCGTACAGCGCCAGCGTGCCGCCCACGCCCAATGCAAGGGCCAGCCACAGCGTGATGGAAAACCGTGTGTCGACCGACATGCCCTTCAGCAAGGGCGCAATGCTCACGCCCGAGCCGCCGCTGACTTGCGGCAGGTTGGTCACAATCAGGCGGATGGCTTCGGCCATGACCCAGGTGCCAATGGCGAAGTAGGCGCCGCGCAGGCGGAAGGCGATCATGGCGGCGGGAATGGCCAGCAGTGCGCCGGTGATGCCGGCGGCCGGGATCACCCAGAACACCGGCACGCCGCCGTGCAAGCCAAAGATGACCAGGCAATACGCGCCAATGCCGATAAAAGCCTGCTGGCCCATGGACGCCAGGCCGCCGTAGCCGGCGAGCAGGTTCCACATTTGCGCCAGTGCCAGGATGCACAAAAATTCGGTCACCAGCCGGATGTCGCCTTTGGAGCCCCACCAGGGCATGGAGGCAATGGCGGCCACCAGGATGAGGCCGCCAATGGCCGCCGCAAAGCCCAGCGGCGTGGCGCGGGTGACGCGGTAGGAACCCGCTGCCGTGGCTGTCGCAGCCGTGTCCGGCGGGGATGACGATGAAGAAGGTGATGATGAAGGATTCAATGTCTCGGTACTCATGATGAGGACTGCCTGTTCTTATCTGTCTGTCGATTTGCCTGTCTGTCTCTGTCTCTGTATCTGCCTGCTTGTCTGGCTGGCTGTTCAGATCAGCGGTCGCGCGTCTTGGGGAACAAGCCGTTGGGCTTGAGCACCAGCACCACCAGAAACATCAGGTGGCCGGCCAAGATGCCCCAGCCGGGGTCGAACGCGGCGCCAATGGCTTGAGCAATGCCGAGCAGAATGCCGCCGGCCAGCGTGCCCCAGAGCGAGCCCAGGCCGCCGATGATGACGGCCTCAAACGCGTAGAGCAGGCGCGCCGGGCCGTCCATGGGGCCCAGCGTGGAGCGCATGATGAGAAAGGTGCCGGCCAGCGCGATGATGGCGCCGGCAATGGCCATGGCCAGGCCGTACAAGTGCTTGTGGTGAATGCCCATGAGCTGCGCGGTGACCGGGTCGTCCGACGCGGCGCGGAAGGCGCGGCCAATGGCGGTGGCGCGGAACAGCCACTGCAGGCCCACGATCACGCCCACGGCACACACGGCGGTGATGAGCGGCAGCACGCCAATGGCCACACCGTCGCCCAGCGACCAGCTCATGGTGGCGACGTCGCCCGTGTCCAGGCGGCGCACGTCGGCGCTGAAGACTTCGAGCATCAGGTTTTGCACGATGATGGACAGGCCAAACGTCACCAGCAGGGGCGAGAGAATGTCGTGGCCGAGCGTGCGGTTGAGCACCAGGCGTTGCAGCGCATAAGCGAGCATGGCCATGGCTGGCACCACGAGCAGCAGGCTGGCCCAGGCCCACCAGGCGCTGCCGCCGCTGTTGATGAGCGGGGCCACAGCGGCCACGGAGCCAAAGCCGGCCAGCACGATCAAATCGCCATGGGCGATGTTGACCATGCGCATGATGCCGAAGGACAAGGAAAGTCCGGTGGCAAACAATGCATAGAGCCCGCCGAGCAGCAGGCCTTGCATGAGGGTGTTGATCCAGTCGGTGATCATGATGGGGAACTCACAGGAGAGGGGTGGTGTGTAGAGATTGCGGGGAATGCAAGGTGCAAGGGTTCCGCATGGGAGAGGTACCTTGGCCTGGCTTATGGCTTACACACCGAAATAGGCTTGGGTGATCTGTTCGCGGGTGAGCGTGTTGGGTGCGCCCTCCAGCGACACACGGCCTTCCTGAAAACAGTACACACGGTCGGCAGCGTCGAGCGCCTGGCGAATGTCTTGCTCCACCACCAGCACCGAGGTGCCTTGCTCGCGCACGCGCGGCAGCATCTGGTAGATCTCGCGCACGATGATGGGCGCCAGACCAAGCGACAGTTCGTCGCACAGCAGCAGTGTGGGGTTGGACATCAGCGCGCGGCCAATGGCCACCATTTGCTGCTGCCCGCCCGAGAGCTGCGTGCCGGGCTGGTGCCGGCGCTCACCCAGAATGGGAAACAGCGAATAGATGGCGTCGAGCGACCACGGGCCTTTGCGTTGGGTGTGCCCGCCTACAGCCAAGTTTTCTTCCACGCTCAGGCTGGGGAACAGCCGGCGCCCTTCGGGCACCATGGCAATGCCCGCCTGAACAATGCGGTAGGCCTCCATGTTGCCAATGGCCTGGCCGTCAAAAGTGACGGTTTCGGCAGGCGAGGGCAGCAGGCCGCAGATGGCGCGCAGGAAGGTGGTTTTGCCGGCGCCGTTGGCACCGATGATGGCCACCGCCTCGCCGCGGTTGAGGTGAAAGTCCACGCCGTACAGCGCCTGGAAGTCGCCGTAGTAGGCGTCCATGGCGCGGGTTTGCAGCAGCACGTCTTGCGTGGTGGTGTCAGTGGGCTGGCTCATCGGCGTCAATTCCCAGATAAATTTCCTTGACCGCGGGGTCATCCATGACCGCATGCGGTTCTCCGTCGGCCAGCAGCTTGCCGAAGTCGATGACGATGAGCCGGTCGACCACCGCCAGCAATGCATGAACAATGTGCTCAATCCACACAATCGTCACGCCGCTTTGGTGAATGCTCTTGATGGTCTCGATCAGTTCGTGCACTTCGTGCTCGGTCAGGCCGCCACCGATTTCGTCGAGCAGCAGCAGGCGTGGCTCGGTGGCCAGTGCGCGCGCCAGCTCCAGGCGTTTGCGGTCGAGCAGGCGCAAGCTGCCCGCGAGCAGGTTGGCGTGTTGCATCAAACCGGTTTTGTCCAGAATGGCGAGCACCCGTTCTTCGGCCTGGCGCTCGTTGTGGTTGGCACCAAAGGTGGCGCCCACGAGCACGTTCTCGTAAACCGTCATGCCCGCGAACGGGTGCGGAATCTGATACGAGCGGCCAATGCCCGCGCGGCAACGCAGTGATGGCCGAAGGCCGGTCACGTCTTGTCCGTCGAGCACGATGCGCCCTTCATCGGGGGTGATGTCCCCGCTGATCAGGTTGAGCAAAGTGGTTTTGCCTGCCCCGTTGGGGCCAATGATCCCGAGGGCCTGGCCTTCGGGGACGTTCAGGGTGAGCGCGTCCGTGACGGTGAGCGCGCCGAAGCGCTTGCTCACCGTCTCGACCGCCAGCAAGGGAGGTCGTTGCATGGCAGTAATGGGGTCTCTGATGCTTTAAGCGATCGGCTTGAGTTCACCACCGATTGGCACCATCTTGGCGATGCCGTTCTCGACGATGATCAGCTCAAAGCCTTTGCCTTGCTTCTGCCATTGACCACCCACCAGCGGTGTCTTGCTGACGTTGGGCACTGGGCCGGTGGCGAAGTTCACCGGGCCAACAATGGTGGTCATGTTGGTGGCCTTGATGGCGTCGCGCAGCGCTTCGCCACCTTTGCCACCCGCCTTCACGAAGGCAGCCACGGCCACTTCGAACAGCGAGTGCTTGAAGCCCAGCGGCATGGACCACTGGCGGCCGGTGGCCTTGGTGTAGGCAGCGGCCAGTTCGGCAGAGGATTGGCCTGTCATGCTGGACTTGAACGGGTGCTGAGGCGACCACCACACTTCCACCGACAAGCCGTCAGAGCGCTCGCCAAAGGCGTTGATGGCAGCGGGGAATTCGGTGGCCTTGCCCACGGTCACGATCTTGGGCTTGAAGCCTTGCTGCGCGGCCTGGCCCCAGAAGTTGCCGAAGTCGGGCGGTGGCAGCACGCCGGTGACGATCTCCACGCCTTGCTTCTTGAACTCGATGATCTGCGCCGAGAAGTTGTCGGCAGGCGAAGGGAAGCGGCCGGTGTCGATGTACTTGAGGTTCTTGGCCTTGCCGGTGGCCGGGAAGCCGATCTTGGGGTCGGCCCAGGCGTTGCCGTCCGGGTCGTTGGGCCACAGGCCGCCGACCACGCGGTTGGTCTTGAGCTTGTCCCAGATGCCGGTGTAAACGGAGATGCAGTCTTCCAGACCCCAGAAGAAGTGGTAGGTCCAGTTGAAGCCCTTCTTCGGATCACCACCACGGCCGAAGAAGTGCGGTTGCCAGGGGGTGTCGTTGGTGATGCAGGGCGTGCCGTTGAGCTCGCAGGTGTCGGCCACGGGGTTGGTGGTCTCGGGCGTGGAGCCGGCCACCACCAGATCGACCTCGTCGTTGAGGATCAGATCGTTGGTGACTTCAGCAGCGCGGCTGGAGCTGGACTGCGAGTCCTTGACGATGATCTCCACCGCATAGGTCTTGCCGCCGACCTGGATGCCTTTGGCGTAGTGCTTGCGGATGGCCTCGATCACGAACGCATCGGGCTCGGCAAACACGGCCAGCGGGCCGGTTTGTGGGCTCACGTAGCCGATCTTGAAGGTTTGCGCTGCATGCACCCAAGGGGCGTGCAGGGCGGTGGCGCTGGCCGCAGCGATGCCACCAATGGACTTGAGGGCCTGGCGGCGGTCGAGGGCGGACGTGAAGGTGCCGCCGGACGTTTTCTTGCCGGTGATTTGCATGTATCTGTCTCCTGCGCGTGCTTTTGTGTTGAACACTGACCGTTGCGGCACGATCGCCCCGGGCAGTGTGGCGGGATGGCGCGAAGGCCTTCCCTCGTTTCCTCGTTTCCTTGCTTCCTCTTGTGGGTGTTGGCGTGTGCGTATGCGTATGCGTATGCGTTTGCCTTTGTGGGCGTGCGTACCGCTATCGCCCCAGGTCCTTGGCGGTCTGGCCGGCGATGCCCCAGTTCTCCTTGGGCATCTCGTGAATCCAGACACGCACCGTCTCCCGGGGGGCGCCCACGGCCTCTTGCAGGGCGGAGGTGACCTTCTCGATCACGGCCCGTTTCTGGTCTTCGGTGCGACCTTCGATCATGTAAATCTGTGCGAATGGCATGTGTGTTTTCTCCGTGTCAGTGGGATCGGGTGACGCTGGGTCACCCGGTGGTCAGTTGGGCTGTGGTCGGGATGACGGGAGAGCGGGTGTTGTCCACGACCTCCAGAATCCAGCGACCCTTGGCGTTGCGAATCCATTGCCCGCCCACGGCCGGCGTGGTGCAGACGTTGCGGTTGGGGTGGCTGTCGCGCCAGTTGATGGGGCCGGCCAGCGTGTTGACGCGTGCGCGCTTGAGCGTGTCGCGCACGTCGGCGGCCTTGGTGCTGGGCGTGTTCTGACACACATGGGCCGCCACTTCCATCAAGGCGTGGGAGAAGCCCAGCGTTTGCACCCAGGGTGCGCCGGTGCTCTCTTCGTAGGTCGCCACCACCTTGGCTGCGGTCTGCCCGGTGAAGGACGACTTGAACGGCCAGGCCGGCGACCACCAAACCTCGTTGGTGAGCGTGAGGCCGGGGCGCTGAATCTGTGCCACCGTGTCGTTGAAGGCGAAAGCCTTGGCGATGGACGCCATCACCGGCTTGTAGCCCACCTTGTCCGCCGCCTGGAAGAAGGCTGCCGCGATGGGGGGAGGCAATACGCCAGTGACCATGCGGATGTTGGCGTCGCGCAGCTGGATGGCCACGCTCTCCCAGTCGGGGTTGGCAAACTGCACCCGCTGCGGCACGACGAGCTCGATGCCGCGTTTGGCGAACGCTGGCGGAAAAGCCTTGAGGAAGGCTTCGGCATCGATGTCGTCACCGAACAGGCCACCGGTCTTGGTGCCCAGGTTGGCGCTGGCCTGCAAGGCGCTGTAGATGTCGGCAAAGTCTTCCAGACCGGCAAAGAAGTGATAAGTCCATTCAAAGCCTTTGGTCGCGGTGGCGCCCCGGCCGTAGTACCAGGCCTGCCAGGGCACGATGCTGCTCACGCAGGGCACACCTGCCGCTTCGCACGCGTCGGAGACGGGGTTGCAGATCTCCGGTGTGGCGGTGGTGAGGATGAGGTGCACGCCCGAGGCAATGAGCTCGGTGGCAAGCTTGGCGGCCTTCTCGGGAGAGGAGGCTGCATCGTGCAGGCTGATCTCCACCTGGCGCGTATCGCCCGAGGCTGTCTGGAGGCCGCTGCGAAAGCGTGGACCGAGTGTCTCGAACACGTAGCGGTCTGTCACGCCAAAGGAAGAAAGAAAACCGGTCTGCGGGCTGATCCAGGCCACCTTCATGGCTGGTGCAGCGGCGTAAACCGGGGCCCACCTGGCGGCACTCACTGCGGCCAATGCGGATGCGACGAGCGCACGCCGCCCCAGTCCCCTTGCGGGGGAGCTTGATTTGGTCATTGCCTGTCTCCTGTGTGTGGTGGCCAGCCTTCGTGTGTCCGAAGGTCTGACCGGGTTTCAGATCGCGATGTCTGACATGGGCTTTTGTCTCTTGCCTCTGTTTTCTTCTGCCTTTCGCTCTTCTTTCTCTTTCCCTCGTTCCCTCTTTGCTCTGGTGGGTGTCTTGTTCAGATCCGCAGTGCGATCGGGCTCAGGCGGCGCGCTGCTGGCCGGACCGCTGATCGCGCTCTTTCGCCATCGTCATGGCGGTGTCTTCGATCATGTCTTCCTGGCCACCGACCATCTTCTTGCGGCCGAGCTCGACCAGGATGTCGCGGGCCGAGAGCTTGTACTTGGCCGCTGCGCGCTTGGCGAACAGCAGGAAGGAGCCGTACACACCGGCATAACCCAGCGTGAGCGCATCGCGATCAATGCGAATGGGGAAGTCCATGATCGGGAAGACCAGGTCTTCGGCCACGTCCTGGATCTTCCAGACGTCCACACCGGTGATGACCCTCATGCGGTCGAGCACCGCCACCAGAACTTCCATCGGCGTGTTGCCCGCGCCAGCACCCAGGCCAGCGGCTGCCGCGTCGATGCGGGTGGCGCCACACTCGATGGCGGCAATGCTGTTGGCCACACCCATGGCCAGGTTGTGGTGGCCGTGAAAGCCCAGCTCCGTCTCCGGCTTGAGCGCTGCACGCACAGCGGTCAGGCGCTCCTTCACGCCATCGGGCAGCAGGTAGCCAGCCGAGTCCGTGACGTAGATGCAGTTGGCGCCGTAGCTCTCCATCAGCAGGGCTTGCTCCACCAGCTTCTCGGCACTGGCCATGTGGGCCATCATCAGAAAACCAACGGTGTCCATCTCCAGCTTGCGGGCCATGGTGATGTGCTGCTCCGACACATCGGCCTCGGTGCAGTGGGTGGCGACGCGAATGGTGTTCACGCCCAGACCGTGGGCCATCTTGAGGTGGTCAACGGTGCCGATGCCGGGCAACAGCAAAGCAGAAACCTTGGCCTGCTTCATCAGCGGGATCACGGCCGAGAGGTATTCCTCATCGGTGTGAGCCGGAAAGCCGTAGTTGACCGAAGACCCACCCAGGCCATCGCCATGGGTCACTTCGATCAGCGGCACGCCGGCAGCGTCCAGGCCGCTGGCAATGCTCTTCATCTGATCGAGGGTCATCAGGTGACGCTTGGGGTGCATGCCATCGCGCAGCGTCATGTCATGCAAAGTGATTTTCTTGCCTTCAATGCTCATGATTCATTTCTCCAGTGTCTGAACTCAGTCCTGCTCAAAGTCGAAAGAACGGTGGACTGAAGAAGCGCCAATGCGTGGCAGCCGTGGAACCGGCTTTGCCGGGCCACCGGGCTGCGTCCCCCTCCCGCCGAAGGCGAGAGAGGGGGGAGGACGCGAAGCGGCGCAGGGGGTGTTTCATCCTTACAGCTTTATCGTTCCAGCGAGGATTTCTTCAGCGAACATTTCTGCGGTACGAGCAGCGGCGGCGGTCATGATGTCCAGGTTGCCGGCGTACTTGGGCAGGTAGTCGCCCAGGCCTTCGACTTCCAGGAAGACAGACACACGCTGACCATCGAACACAGGGCCGTTGACCAGCTTGTAGCCCGGCACATACTTCTGCACCTCGGCGATCATGTCGTGGATGCTCTTGGTGATGGCCGCCTCATTGGGTTTGCCGGCAGACTCGTCCACCAGGCAGTGCACGGTGTCGCGCATGATCAGTGGTGGATCGGCAGGGTTGATGATGATGATCGCCTTGCCTTCCTTGGCGCCGCCGACCTTCTCCACAGCACCGGCAGTGGTGCGGGTGAACTCGTCGATGTTCTTGCGGGTGCCGGGGCCAACCGAGCGGCTGGACACCGTGGCCACAATCTCGCCGTAGGCCACAGGTTGCACACGGGAGATGGCAGCCACCATCGGAATGGTGGCCTGGCCACCGCACGTCACCATGTTCACATTGAAAACCTGGCCCCCACGCTCCCCCGCTGCGCGAGGTGCGCTGCCCCCCGAGGGGGCTGAGCCGCCTTGGGAGCGGCCCTGCGCCGGCTCGCTCATGAGCTGTTTCAGGTTCACGGGCGGCACGCAGTAGGTGCCGATGGCCGCAGGCGTGAGGTCGATCATCATCGCGCCTTGCTCAATGACCTTGCGGCTGTTCTCGGCGTGCACGTAGGCGCTGGTGGCGTCAAAGACGATTTGCACACCGTCGGCCTTCATGTGGGGAACCAGACCGTCCACACCGTCGGCGGTGGTCTTGATGCCCATTTCCTTGGCGCGCTTGAGTCCGTCGGACTGGGGGTCGATGCCCACCATCCACACCGGCTCCAGCACGGGGCTGCGCTTGAGTTTGGCTAGCAAGTCGGTGCCGATGTTGCCCGGCCCGATCAATGCGCATTTGATTTTCTTGTCACTCATGATGCGATGAACTCCAGATATCGAAATAAGGTGGTGAATCGGTTCTTCTGCTCGATGGCCTGTCAGGTCAGTGTTCTGACCACGCCGCCGTCCACACGCAGCGCGGCGCCCGTGGTGGCGCTGGCTTGCGGGCTGCAGGCGTAGGCCACCATGGCGGCGACTTCGTCGGGGCGAATGAACCGGCGCAGCAGCGAGGTGGGGCGGGCTTCCTTGAAGAAGCGTTCTGCCGCTTCGTCGAAGCTGATGCCTTGGCTGGCGGCGAGCTTGTCGAAAAACGCTTTCGCGCCTTCGGTCAAGGTAGGGCCGGGTAGCACGCTGTTGACGGTGACGCCGGTGCCTGCGCAGCATTCGGCCAGGCCACGTGCCACCGACAGCTGCGCCGATTTGCTCATGCCGTAGTGCACCATCTCGGCGGGCGGGCAGATGCCGGACTCGCTGGACACAAACACGATGCGGCCGTGATTGCGCTCGAGCATGCCGGGCAGCGCCGCACGGGCCAGCCGCACGCCACTCATGACGTTGGTGTCGAACATGTTCTGCCAGGCCGCATCGTCAATCTCGGCAAAAGGCGTGGGCTCGAAGATGCCCAGGTTGTTCACCAGAATGTCCATCTCACCCATGGCCTCACTCACGGCGGCGCAGCCATCGGCGCTGCCCAGATCCACCGCAGCACCCTGCAGCTGTGCACCGGGGACGCTTGCCCGGATGCGTGCCATGGCCTTGTCCACAGCATCTTGCGTTCGACCGTTGACGGTGACGCGCGCGCCACCTTCAGCCAAGGCTTGTGCAATGGCAAAACCGATGCCGGCGGTGGAGCCGGAGACGAAAGCTTTTTGGCCTTTGAAGGTGAGATTCATATGAACGTGGATATCAGGTGTTCTGGTCTCTGGATCTAGTCTTTGGACTTGGGCGAGGCATGCAGCCAGCCGGCCATCAGGCGCGTCAGGCGCGGGGCCACGACCCAGGTCATGATCAGCACCACCAGGCCGGTGATGACCAGCGTGCGAGGCACCAGTGGCCAGCTTTGCAAGTAGGGCGCCACGGTGACGAAAAGCAGCAGCACGGTGGGGAAGATGCCCATCCAGGTCACACAAGCCACTTTCCACTTGGGCGGTGGCAGCTTGGTGGTGGAGCCTGCGGGCGCGAACCAGTAGTCCAGGCCGCTGACCACGCGCATTTCCTGATCGCCAATGGTGTGGCGGCCCACGCGAGCCAGCCATTCGGCGCGCTCGGGTGATTGCTGCCAGGCGGTGAGGTGCTCTTCGTTGTCAAAAGCGAAGACCACATGGAAGAGCATGGGCTCATTGCCGCTGCCCGGCTCACCAGGGCGAACCAGCTGACCACCGAGATGGCCGGCAAAGCCTTTGGCCGCCAGCATCATGCCGGCCATGGCCGTTTCAAAGTTCTCGGCATCGGCCGGCGCCACACGCCGTGTGATCAACACGGTGACGGCGCGGGATGGCGTGGCGGGTGCGGCGGAAGGGGGGCTCATGTTCTTGATCCGTTGGGTCCGTTCGATCTGCTCAGATGAATCAGACGAAACGCATGCTCACCGAACCCAGGTCCTGGAAGCGCACGTTGACGCTGTCACCCGCTTCCACCGCGATGGCTGCGGTCACGCCGCCGGTCATGATGAAAGTGCCGGCCGGGATTTCCTGACCACGCTTGCCCAGGTGGTTGGCCAGCTCGGCCACGGCAGCGGCGGGGTGGCCCATCACGGCAGCGCCGGTGGCCATGTCCATGATCTGACCGTTCTTCTCCAGCACCACGCCCAGCGTGCGCAGGTCCAGCTCTTCCACGTTGCGTGGGCGGCCGCCCACCACAAAGCGCGAAGCGGAGGTGTTGTCGGCGATCACGCTCTTGAGGTCGAACTTGAAGTCGCGGTAGCGGCTGTCGATGATCTCCACGCCGGGAATCACGAAATCGATGGCGGCCATCACAGCGCCCACATGGCAGCCGGGACCTTTTAGCGGTGCCTTGGTGACGATGCAGATTTCCGCTTCAACCTTGGGGTGGATCAGTTCGCTGGTCTTGATCTCGCTGCCTTCGGCGCACGACATGTAGTCGCTTACGAAGCCGAAGCAAGGCACTTCCACGCCCATCTGCTTCATCTTGGCGAAAGAGGTCAGGCCGCACTTGAGACCCACCGTCTTGTTGCCACGGCCTTCCTTGCGATGGCGGATGACGTCCTGAATGGCATAGGCGTCTTCCCAGTCCATGTCAGGGTGGTCGTCGGTGATCTTGGTGACATCAAAAGCCTGCAGCTCGGCGTTCTCGAGATGCTCGGCCAGCTTGTCAATGGTGTTCTTGTCGAGATTCATGTTGGGTTCCTGAGTGATCTTTGTGTCTCACCAATACGGATCGGAGATGCGATGGCTTTAGCCGAGGGCGCGGCGGATCCGGGTCTCCCGGTCCGCAACGCGCCGCCCCCTTGAGGGGGACGCGCAAAGCGCGGCGGGGGTGGTTCTTAGGTTCATGCGACAAACCGGACGGACGTGCTGCCCAGTCCGCCCACGCTGCTGTGCAGACTGTCTCCAGCGACCACGGGCACCAGCGGCGATTGCGAGCCGGAGAGGATGATGTCGCCGGCCTTGAGGCCGATGCCCAGACGGCCCAGCGTGTTCGCCAGCCATGCCACGGCGTTCACGGGAGAGCCTTGCACCGACGCGCCGGTGGAGGTGCTGATGATTTCGCCGTTCTTCTCCAGCACCATGCCGGCCAACGACAGGTCAAGATCGCGCGGGCTCTTGCGCACACCGCCCAGGGTGAGCACGCCGCAGGAAGCGTTGTCGGCCACGGTGTCCTGGATCTTGATCTTCCAGTCCTTGATGCGCGAGTCGACGATCTCGAAGCAAGGCATCACGCAGTCGGTTGCGCGCAGCACGTCAGCGGCGGTCACGCCAGGGCCCTCCAGGTCTTTGGCGAGGATGAAGGCCACTTCGGCTTCGGCCTTGGGGGCGATCATCTCGCCCACGGAAATGGCCTGGCCTTCGTTGAACACCATGCCGGAGAGCAGGTGGCCGAAGTCGGGCTGGTTCACGCCCAGCATGTCCATGACGACCTTGCTGGTCACACCGATCTTCTTGCCCACCACGTGTTCGCCCGCGTCGATGCGGCGCTGGATCATGCGCAGCTGGATCTGGTACGCGTCTTCAATGGTGATGTCGGATTCGCGGTCGGTCAGTGGTGCGACGGCCTTGCGGTCCAACAGTGCCTGGTACAGCTCGTCGCCGTAGTGTTCAATCTTTTTTGCGTCCATGGTGCTTGCTCGCGTGTGTTGGTGTATGTGTTGTTGTGTTTGGGCAGGTATTGAAAAACTCGGATTCGGCTTCAGATTCGTACTCGGATTCAGAGCCCGGTCGGCTTTATGGCGCCTCGTCTGCTTCGGTCAGGAACTGGCTGACCAGATGGTTGAAGCGCGCCGTGTGTTCGATCTGCGTCCAGTGGCCGCAATGACCAAAGACATGCAGCTGGCTGTTTGGAATCCACTGCGACAGCGTGAGCGAGTTCTGCAGCGGGATGACCTGGTCTTCACGGCCATGAATGATCAGCGTCTCGTGGGGCAGGGCGCGGATGGCAGCTTCATCGCTGGCCATGGCGTCCACCCAGCGCTGGCGCGGGGCAGGGAACATGGCCGAGAACGACTCCTGAAAGCCGGGGCGAATGCTGGCCTCGTAGCGCAGCCTGGCCAGCTCGTCGGTGACGAGCGCGCGGCTGTGCGCAAAGATGTCGAGCATCTTGCGCATTTCCTCGAGCGAAGGCTCATAGCCCCAGACGTCGTCCAGCCCTTGGGTGATGGGAAACTTCACGCCCACCGACCCCATCAGCACCAAGCGGCGCACACGTTCAGGCGCGCGAATGGCCAAAGCCAGCGACAACGCACCCCCAAACGAGTTGCCCACCACATCGGCTTTCTCGATGCCCATGGCATCCATCAGGTCCAGCGCCTGCTGCACCCAGGTGTTCATGTTGTAGGCGATTCCTTCAGGCCGATCCGAATAGCCAAATCCCACCATGTCCGGCGCAACCACCCGCCGCTCCTGCGACACCACCGGCAACACCAGCCGCCAGTTCGCCCACGCACTCACCCCCGGCCCCGACCCGTGGATGAACAACACCGGCGGCTGACCCGGCTTCGAAGAGCCGACGTCATGCACGTTCGTGTTGAACGCCCCAGTGCGAACGGAATTCGCAATCTCAGGATTGGAGGATGAAGAAGTGCTCATAAAGAAAGAGGTCAGTCAGATAGCGTTCGAGTGAAGTGCCTTCAACCGAGGCTGCGACGGATCCGGGTCCCCCGGTCCGTACGCAGCGCCCCCCAGTGGGGGGTGACGCGCCTGCGGCGCGTCGCGGGGGGCGTCAAAGCTTCACCATGACGTTTCGAAGTTCGGTATAAAACTCCAGCGAATGCACACCACCCTCGCGGCCAATGCCGCTGGACTTGGAGCCACCAAAGGCGGTACGCAGGTCGCGCAGGAACCAGCTGTTGATCCAGCACAGGCCCACTTCGATGGACGCTGCCATGCGGTGTGCGGTTTCCAGGTTTTGCGTCCACACCGTGGTGGCCAGGCCGTAGTCGGTGTCGTTGGCCAGCTCAATCGCTTCTTCCACCGTGTCGAAGGGAGCGATGTGGCAGCAAGGGCCGAAGATTTCTTCGCGGATGATGGGGCTGGTCTCGGGCAGTCCGGTCCAGATGGTGGGCTGCACGTAATGACCATCCTTGTACTGGTCAGGCAGCTCGGGCGAACCGCCGCCGGTCACCACGGTGGCGCCTTCGGCCTTGGCCTTCTCGTAGTAGCCCATGACCTTTTGCTTGTGTTCAGCGGAAATCAATGGGCCGAGGTTCACGCCGTCCATTTCGCTCGGGCCCACCTTGAGGGCTTCGGCCTTGGCCTTGAGGGCTGCGACGAACTTGTCAAAGATGGGGCGCTGCACGTACACGCGCTCGGTGCCCAGGCAAACCTGGCCGCAGTTTTCAAACGCGGAGCGGGTGATGCCGGCCACGGCCTTGTCGAAATCGGCGTCGGCAAACACGATGCCGGCGTTCTTGCCGCCCAGCTCGAAGGACACGGGGCGCACGCCCTTGGCGGCGGCGGCCATGATGGCTTCACCTGTGCGGGTCTCGCCCGTGAAGGTGATGGCGTTGACGCCAGGGTTGCGGGTGAGGAATTCGCCGGCAGAGCCGGGGCCGAAACCGTGCACCACGTTGTACACGCCCTTGGGCACGCCGACCTTGTCCATCACTTCGCCCAGCAGGGTCGCGGTGGCAGGGGTTTCTTCCGAAGGCTTGACGATGACGGTGTTGCCGCAGGCCAGCGCCTGGCCCACTTTCCATGTCATCAACAACAGTGGCAGGTTCCAGGGGCAGACAACGCCGACCACGCCCACCGGTGAACGCACCGCGTAAGACAGGGCGGTGCCGCCGTCTGGCGTGGTCATCTGGAAGCTCTCGGTGGGAACGTTCTTGATGATGTCGGCAAAGACCTTGAAGTTGGCCGCTCCGCGGGGAATGTCGATGTGTGAGGCCAGCGACTTGGGCTTGCCGGTGTCGGCAATCTCGGCGGCGAGGAAGTCGTCAAAGCGGTTGTTGATTTCGTCGGCCACGGCGTAGAGCATTTCCACGCGCTTGACCACGCTCATCTGGCCCCACTCGCCTTTGAGGGCAGCACGGGCAGCGGTCACAGCGGCGTCCACTTCAGCCTGACCGGCTTCGTGGACCATGCCGATCACACGGTTGTCGGCCGGCGCGCGGTTTTCAAACGTCTTGCTGGTGGCAACAAACTCACCGTTGATGAAGTTCAGAAACTGTTTCATGGAAGTTCTTCGGGATGACGTAAAGACAAAAAAGACAAGAAAGCAAAAAGAGAGAAATGCAAAGAGTGAAGCGACAAAGGTTCAGGTCGCGTTGCCGCAGACGATCAGCCCAGCTTCAGCAAGGCATCGATGCCAGCCTGGGCGCATTCAGCGTCTTGCTCGGCAGAGCCACCCGAGACGCCAATGCCGCCAATCAAGGCGTCGCCGACACGCACAGGCAAACCACCGCCAAACACCACCAGGCGCGGGCGGTGCGGCATGCCAATGCGCAGTGCCTCGTCGCTCTCCAGCACCTTGGGCCAGTCGGCGGTGGGGAAGCCAAAACTGGCAGCGGTGTACGCCTTGTCGATCGCGATATCAATCGAATGCAAAAACGCATTGGGCATGCGCAGGAATGCAGCCAAGGTGCCCGACGCATCGGTCACTGCCACATTGATGCGAATCCCCAATGCCTCCGCCTTCGCCACAGCCGCTTCACAAGCCAACGAAGCCGCCTTGGCAGAAATCACATAAGAAGAAACAGCCATCGATTCATTCATAAACAAAAACTCCAAACCTCAAACGCCAGACCAGGTCCGAGCGAAGTCACCTCAACCCGAGGGTGCGACGGATCCGGGTCCTCCGGTCCGTACGCACCGCCCCCTTGAGGGGGTGAAGCGCCTTCGCGCTTCGCGGGGGTGGTCAAGTCACCACGCTCAGGAACGCATCATTGAGTTTCCGGTCGTGATAGAAAATGCCGCGACCCACTTCTTCCCAGCTCCACGTTGTCGCTGGCATGTCGGGGTACCACTGGTAGCCACCGCAGAAGGTTTCCATGCGGTTGCCCGATGGGTCGAAGAAGTAGATGGTGGTGCCGCGGGTGATGCCGTGGCGGGTCGGGCCGATGTCGATGGACACGCGGTGCATGGACATGATGTCGGCCGCACGCAGCACCTGCTCCCAGCTCTCGAGCATGAAGCTCACGTGGTGCAGCTTGTCGTCTTCGGCATGGCGAACCATGGCGATGTCGTGCGCCTTGGTCGAGCAGGTCAGCCAGGTGCCCAGATCGGTTTCGCCGTCTTCGAGCTTGACGCGCTCGACGAGCGAGAAGCCCAGCACGTCTTCAAAGATCTTGCGGTTGCCGTCGATGTCGCCGCCGTAGATCAGGGCGTGGTCCATGCGCACGGGGTTGATGCCCTTCTGGTTTTCCAGCCAGGCTTCGGGGCTGTCATAGCCCAGACCGTTGCCCACGCCCTTTTTCTCGGCGTACAGCTCGATGGTGTGGCCGGTAGGGATCTTGAAGCGCACGCGCTCGCCGGTTTCCAGCATTTCGCCAGCTGGCACGCGCTCGGTGGTCAGGCCAGCGTTCTTGAGGTCTGAGTCGAGCTTGTCCAGCGTGGCCTTGCTGTCCACCTTGTACGCAAAGGCATCGAGGCCGGCCCGATCGGCTTTGCGGATCACAAAGCTGCTGTGATCGAATTCGTCATTGCACTTGAAGTACACACGCCCGCTTTTGTCGCGGCCTGTCTCCTTCAGGCCCATCACGTTGGTGTAGAACTGCACGGATTCGTCGAGGTCCAGCACACGCACAACAGCGTGGCCGGGACGAAGTACGCCTGTCATTGCCATTTCAGTCTCCTTCTCTGGTGGTTGGTTTGGCGGTAGCGATAGGGGAAATCGGGTTGAGCGCGTTGTTTCAACAATCACAGTGCCTTGGCCGGCTCAACCCTGATGCGGCTGACACTTTTCTTCATCTTTCCAATGACTTCGAGACGGATGGCGCTGGTGGGCTTGACGCGGCAGGCCAGTACCCGGCCTTTGGCTTCGTCTTCGACGCTCACGTGGTCGCGACTCATGACGCGGCTCACATAGCTGCCTTCGAGCACCTGCACCTTGCACACACCGCAGCCGCCATTGCGGCAGCCCACAGGAATGCCTTTGCGCTGGAGCGACTCCATGCCCTCGAGCAAGGAGCGGTCTTCGCGGCAGAGGTATTGCTCTCCTGTGTCTTCGATCAGGACGTTGTGTTTGGTGGTCACTCGGCTTGTCTCCAGTCAGGGCAGACCCGTCTGCCCAGGGCTATCACTGCCCTTTCGCTACCCGCTCGGGGTACACCGTCTTTGTTGCGTGTGTTTCCCGAACGTCTTGTCACGATAGGCATGGGGTGTGATACTGTCCAATACCAATTTTTGGAAACGCAATACCGTTTTGGTATCGGACAAGTTGTGCGGTCAGAATGTGGAAGGTCTGAGCTGTGGTGGATCTCAAGGACATGCGCTACTTCCTGGCCCTGGCCGAGGAAGGCAATTTCGGGCGAGCTGCGCAGCGGCTTCACATGACGCAGCCGCCCCTGACGCGCTACATCCATGGGCTGGAAGAGCGCCTGGGCACGGCCCTGTTCGTCCGCACACCCAAGGGCGTGACGCTGACCGAAGCGGGGCAGACTCTGCTGGAAGAGGTGCCCAACCTGCTCACCCTGGCCAAACGGGCGACGGAGCGCACGCAGCTGGCGGGGCAGGGTCTGATCGGTCAGCTCGATGTGGGCCTGTTCGGCTCGGGCGTGCTGGATGTGATCCCGCGCATGCTGGCGCGTTTTCACAAGGCCAGGCCCAAGGTGAAGATCGTGCTGCACAACCTGACCAAGGACGCGCAGCTCAATGCCTTGCGTGAGCGACGCATCTCCATTGGCTTCAACCGGCTGGTGCCTGAAGAGGAGGGCATCACGGTGGAGCCGGTGTTTCGTGAGCGGCCGGTGGTGGCGATTCCGGCGACGAATCCGCTCTCGGTCCGGCCCAGCATCAGCTTGAAAGATCTGGACAATGTGCCGCTCATCACCTACCCGAACGTGCCCATGCGCGGCCTGGCACAAGCCGTGGCCGACGCCTTTGAAGCCGAAAACGTGCGGCTGAAGGTGGAACAGGAGGTGGAAGACGTGGTGACGGCCGTGGCGCTGGTGGCTACCGGCTTTGGTGTGGCCATCACCACGCAATCGGCGGCCAATCTGCGCTTGCCGGGGGTGGTGTTCAGGCCCCTGACCAGCAAAACCCTGCGCGAACTGGAGCTCAGTTGCCTCTACCGCACGGGCGACCCGTCGCCAGTGCTCCAGACCTTTCTGGAGGTGGTGCATGAGTTTGCACGTGAGGCGAATCGGCATGGCGGGCACTTCACACCCGTTTGAACAGAGGGCTGCGGGCTTGCTGCGCGTCGGCGGCTGAGAGAAATCGCTCGGTGTAGATGTCGCGCTCGAACAGGCGGCCTTGCATCAATGCACCGATCCCGGCTTCGATCATGGGCGGCGGCCCGCACAGGTAGGCCTTGTGGCCGGCAAAACCATTGGTGAAGTGCGCACTGGCAGCCTCGTGCACGAAGCCGCGCAAGCCCTGCCAGCCGGATTCGGCGGGCTCGTCTGAGAGGGCGGGCACATAGGTGAAGTTCGGGTGCGCCTCTGCCAGCGCCAGGAACTCGTCGTGGTCGTACAGCTCTTCGAGCGACCGCTGGCCATAGACAAGGGTGATGGATTGCTGGCAGCCTTCGGCCAGCAAATCCAGAATCATGGACCTTGGGCTGGACAGGCCCGAACCGCCGGCCATGAAGATCATGGGCATGTCGGCAGACTTGCGCACAAAGAAGCGGCCATAGGGTCCGCTGAGCTGGACCTCGTCGCCGGTCTTCAGTTCATCGTGCAGCCAGGCTGTACCTTGCCCGCCGGGCACGCGTCGAACGTGAAGTTCGATCACGGCAGTGTCGTTCACCTCTTGCGGTGGGTTGGCAATGGAAAATGCGCGCGTGCCCTCCAGGCCAGGAATGGTCAGCTGCACATACTGGCCGGCCTGGAACTGCATGGGCCGGTCGAGCTTGAGGCGCAAGCGTTTGATGGTGGGGGTGAGGTCGGTGCTTTCTTGCACCACCCCTGAAAAGTCTTCGACCGGAATCGATTCGGCGTCCGGATCTTCTTCAATGTCTGCTTCGATGGTGGCGTCGCTGAGCAAGGTGGCGCAGCAGGCCAGCGTCTTGCCTTCTTCGCGCTCAACGTCCATCAGCGCAAACGGGTTGGCGGCGCCATGGTCCACTTCGCCGTCGGCCACATCCACCTTGCACGAGCCGCACATGCCGTGGCCACACGCGTGGGGCAGATAAATGCCTTGTCGCAGTGCGGCATCCAGCAGGGTCTGGTTGTCTTCCACCTCGATGGTGGTGCCGAGTGGTTCGATGGTGAGCTGGTACATGGCGTAGGCGAACAAAGCCCCAACCCGCGGCAGACCGGGGGCATGAAAGGCATGAAGCAAGAGAAGAAGTTCGGGAAAAAGCGGGCTGCCGACGGCCACGCATGTGACCGAAGGCAGACCGAAAGAGACAACCCGGTGATCAGTGATGCGAGTTGTTGATGCCCGTGAGACCAGGCGTACGGAAGCGGATCACGTCCTTGTGCTGCAGACCGTTTTCGGCGAGCGACTTGGTCGGGTCCGGCTTCCAGGGCTTGCCGGACTTGAACCACTCGGCCTTGTCCCAATCGATCTTGGCGAAGTCCGGGTGGTAGCCGTAAATGCCAGGCAGCACTGCCGCAGACAGCGCCCCGAAAGGCGTGTCCGGTGGCAGAGGCAGGCAAAACGGTGCGCAGAACATCAGGTGGTCTTCCCAGCCGATGTAGAGCAGCGGTGCAGGAAAGTTCTCCCGTACGTCTTTCATCGGGAAGTCGTACGGGGCTTCAAGGGTGTTGGCAACAACGCTCATTTGGCATCTCCTTTCCACATCGCAAAGTTCTTCTGGTCTTCAGAGCCTTCGAAATCGAAGTTGTCCCGGCCCACGTTCATCTCGTAGTAGTCGAGCACGGCCATCAGCGGGTCGAAACCTTCTGCGGTTGGGTCGGTGCCCGGCTTGAAACAGTTGCCCTGGTAGATCTGGTGCACCGGCAGCCAGCTCTGCACGTATTTCTCCGGCTCGTCGTCGAAGATGTGCTGGCAGTGGTCAGAGCAGAAGTGGTACTTGTTGCCCAGGTAGTCGCTTTCCCGATAGGCGATCTTGGTGGCATCGCCGGGCTCGGTGAAGATCATCGGGATCTGGCAGGTGGTGCACAGCATCGGCAACGTCTTGTTGTAGAAGCGGTTGTCGGCTTGCTGCTGCTCGCGGTAGAACTCGAACAGCGGGCGGTAGTGCTTGTCGAAGCTTTGTGGGTACTTCTCCGAAAGCCAGGCCATCTCGTCATCGCTCGGCATCCAGGTGTGGATGGGGGCAGCGGCGTTGTAGTTGTAGAAGGTGTTCCACGCCTGGTGGCTGATGTGATCCTTGCCTTCGCAGGCGTCTTTCCAGCCGGCGGGCTCGCGGATGCCGTAGCGGGCCAGGTCCTTGAACAAGGCGCCGCCGTTTTGCTCGGCATACATCTCCCAGGCTTCCTTCCAGCTCATCACGCGCTTGGGCAACATGTAGTCCTGCATCATGGCCACGATGGTCAGCAGGCGATAGCCGCGCCAGAACCATTTATCGATCCACTTCTGCACGATCGGCACGTTGGCCTCGTCCTGCTCCAGCATGAACTTGATGCACTCGATGCCCAGCGTCATGTGGCGCGATTCGTCGGACTGTGCCGAGAAGCCAAAGGTCACCGTGCTCATGTCGCCGTTGTGGGCAGCGCCGCTCATGAACGGCACGAACAGCAGGTTGGTCAGCACGTACTCGAACGAGAAGCTCACCGAGGTGAGGAACTCGAACGGGCCAGCCGTCACAGCATCTTCAAAAAAGCTCTTGGGCACAGACAGGTACCACACGCGGTCGAACCAGTGGTTCGAATGGTGCATGCCGTTGAAGTACTTGTTGTAATGGCTGATGGCGTGGGTTTCGGTCTGGTAGTGGCGCAGCTCGTCGATCGACTGCATCTGCGCGGCCACGCGGGCACCTTCACCGGTGAACTGCCGGCCCACGTGGGCAAAACCGCGGTGCGCGTAGTACTCCAGCGGGGTCACGCCCTGGATGAACAGCTTGAGCGCGTTCACATAGCGTGCGTCGGAAATGCCCAGCTGGCCATTGTTCTGCGCGAAGGCATCGATCACGGCGTAGAGCTTCTTCTCCTTTTCACCCTGGTACTTCCAGTAGGCGTCCATGGTCAGGCGGAACGGGTCCTGCCACTGATCCCAGTCGTGAATCTTGATGCCCTCGTAGGTGTCGTACGGGAACACCTTGTCCATGGGTTGATACGTCGTTTCCCAGCCCAGGCCGCGCGTCATTGCCGCATAGCGTTCCTTGAGGCCAAGCTTCTTCTTGCTGACTCGTGTATCCATGAATTTCTCTCCTGTGTGCGGTTCAAAGAACCCGGAAAAATCTGTCGTTACCTGTGGTTTCGGCTGCGGGCCAAACACGCCAACCTCCAGGCTCCCGAAGATCCGGCTTTGCCGGTCCAAGGGAGCGTCCCCTTCCGGCCGAAGGCCAGAGAGGGGGAAGGCGCAAAGCGCCGCAGGGGGTGTAGCCGAATCCAGTGCCGCAGGGGGTGTTTCCCTAGTGCTTCCAGCTCAACGTGAGCTGATCGTCGTCCTCGTCGATATGCCCCGAGAGCGTCACCAGGTTCACGTGGATCTGCTGCAGGTCATACGGCTGGCCGGTTTGCTCTTCAATGGTTTCGCGCTTGATGGTCAGACTGTTGGGCGCGTCGATCTTCACCAGACCGGTCGGGTGGGAGACCACGGCGTTGGGGTTGTCGGCCACGATGGCGTCCACCACAGGGCGGGCTTCTTCGTTGGCCTGAAAGGCAATGAATACGTTGGACATGGTGGTGCGTGTGCTTCCGATGTGTTTGTTGCTGTGTGGGCGTGGGGGCAGGAGGAGCGTTGGCGTTCAGGCGCCGATGTCCAGCCCGGCTTTTTTGGCTCGCTCCTGCAGCGCCTGCCGTGCTTCGCCAATGGCGTCCTTGGCCTTGTCGCCCAGTGCGAGCTGTGCCACTGGCGTGAGGGCCGCTTCTGCACGCTCGCCCCAGTCGCGAACCCAGCCGGAAATCAGCGCGCGGTTCTCGTCTGACTCTGCGGCAGCCGTCTTGATCACGGCATCGATCCAGCGGGAGGTCTCGGCCGCCCACTCGGGCATGAAGGACGTCAGCATGGCCACCGCCGTGCCGCCTTGCAGCGCCACGTGGTCGTCCACGAAGCTGGTGTAGATCAGCGGGTAGAGCTGACCATCGAGCGCGAAGTTTTGTGCCACGAACAGCTCGAACGGGTCTTGCACCACCAGGCTGTCTTCCACCAGGCGGCGCAAACCTTGCCATTCAGGTGCTTCGAGCCAATCGGCCTTGGCGTCGTCCAGCACAGACGGTTCCGCCAGCGTGAGGCCGAGCTTGGTGAGGTATTGCGCGACGCCCAGGTTGTCCATGGCGTGGAACATCGCCGGTGCGGTGAACACGGTGCCATAGCCATAGGCGCAGATGGACGCGTTGTTCATGTTGGCGCCCCAGGCCGCGTGACGCAGCGGCACCAGCACCTTGAGCACTTGCTCGCGCAGCTCGTCGCTCATCATGCTGGCCAGACCTTTCTTCTCCACGAAGGCGAAGTTGGACTCGACACCGTCCTGCTGGCGCGCACGCGTCATGGTCCAGGTGGCGTAGTAAAACTGGCGCGGGTCCTTGAGCGCATACCAGTCTTTCAGCACCACCTTGCTGCGTGCGGGGTCGAACAGCTCGTGCTTCGGGTCCCAGGTTGGCCGGTACTGAAAGTTGGCCGACGGTTGTGCGCCGTAAGTGGCTTCCTGGTAGCGTGAAGCCACCTTGTCGCCACCGATGTGCTCGGCCACGTGCGCATAGGTGTTGCGCAAGGGGGTGATCTCGCGCGATTGCAAATCAATGTTCATTCGCTCTGTCTCCTCTGGGTGATGCCAGGCGTGAGCCCGGTGTGGTCAGCCTTGTGCCGGTTGTTGCTGCGGCTGGTGATTCTGTGGAAGCTGCTCGTCGTCCAGGCGTTGAACGCGGTTGACGCGGCAGAACTCTTCAAACGCTTGTGGCGGCAGAAGCAGTTCCACCGACAGCTCGGGCCAGCCAATGGCGAACTCGAAGCTCACCAGGCCGTCCGGCATGTGTTCGAGCACCTTCACGAAACGCTTCGATGCATCGCAGGGCGGCATGAAGGGTTCAGTTGAAGGGGATGTCATGGTGTGTCTCCTGTCGGTGAAATTGGGCCTGTTCGCATGCCTTCAGCACATGGACAGATAGTGCGAACAGGCCCTTTCCCATCGCAGGTGGCGTGCCAGAACCTGGCGTGAGGGCAAAAAATCTCGATATTTCAGGGATTCCCCTGATAAATGAGCGCCAGGCGAGACGGTGTGTCTCAGGGTTTTCCAGAGGATCGGCGCGCTTTGTGAGCCGTTGTCACCGCTGAGGTGAATCGAGCACATGTTCATTTGGTGAACTGTGCGGAACGGGCTTGATGAAATGATCAAGCCGCGGAGAATTCCGCTTGCGAAGCACGTCACCTGTCTTCAGAATGTCGAGAATCCGGTGCGGCACTTCCCCGTCAGCGACGCGCAACGCAGCTTCGCGGCCGCCTCGGTCCATCGATACAGAGACAAGCACGGAGACAACATTGGGGGCATCCTTGACCTACCCCAGCGACAGCGATTTGCGCCGTCTGCTGCGGTTTGAGCCCGACAGCGGCGCCATCTGGCTGGGTGAGCGGCGCATGGTGCTGCTGCACACGGCAGCTCTGGCGGCATTGCGGCAGGACTTGATCCACTCCGTGGGCAAGGAACATGCGCGACGCTTGCTCACGCGCATGGGCTATGCCTGCGGTTTTCATGACGCCGGGTTTGCGGCCAAGACGCGTGGCAGCAAAGGCCTGGACGACATGTTCATGGTGGGCCCACAGCTGCACATGCTCGAAGGCGCTGCACGTGTGACGCCCGTGCGCATGGAGATCGACGCGGACGCCGGCGAGTTCCTGGGCGAATTCCGCTGGGACGACTCGTGGGAAGCGCACGCGCACCGGCTCGCCTTCGGCATTGCCGAAGAGCCAGCTTGCTGGACGCTGCTGGGCTATGCCAGTGGGTACACCAGCGCGTTCATGGGGCGGCTCATTCTTTTCAAGGAAACCCGCTGCGCCGCTTGTGGCGACAGCCATTGCCATATCGTTGGACGGCCCATCGACCAATGGCCGGACGGTGATGCCCACCGTCACTATTTTGAAGACGACTCCTTGCTGGAAAAGATGGAGGCCTTGAACCAGCAGGTCGAGGCGCTCAAGACATCGCTGGCACCGCGCGTGTCCGGTGGCATGCTGGTGGGACAATCGCCGTCGTTTGCGCGCGCCCACGATTTGCTGCGGCGTGCGGCGGCCACACAGGTGACGGTTTTGCTCACTGGCGAGACCGGCGTGGGCAAGGAGCGCTTTGCCCATGCCTTGCATGAGTTGTCGGATCGGGCCGAGAAACCGTTTGTGGCGGTGAACTGCGCGGCTCTGCCGGCCGAGCTGATCGAGGCCGAACTCTTTGGTGTGGAAAAAGGCGCGTTCACCGGCGCCCACGCCACGCGCTCCGGGCGCTTTGAGCGCGCCGATGGCGGCACCCTGTTTCTGGACGAGGTGGGCGAGCTGCCATTGCCTGCACAGGCCAAACTGCTGCGTGTGCTGCAGGAAGGCGAGATCGAGCGGCTGGGCGCAGAGTCCCACCGCAAGGTGAATGTGCGGCTGGTGGCGGCCACCAATGTGGATCTGGAAAAGGCAGTGGAGCGCGGCACGTTCCGCAAGGATCTGCTCTACCGCCTCAATGTGTACCCCATTTGCATTCCGCCGCTTCGCGACCGACCGGCCGACATCGAGCCCCTGGCGCGTCACCTGCTCGCCCGCTTTGCAGCGGTGCACCACAAGCGCGTCGCCGGCTTCGGCGACCGTGCCATTCAGGCGCTCGTCCACCATCCATGGCCTGGCAACGTGCGTGAACTGGAGAATCTGATTGAACGTGGCGTGATCCTGGCGTCGCAAGGTGGCATGGTGGAGGTGGAGCACCTGTTCCCCAACCACCCGGACACGGCCCATGACGAGATCGATGCCCAAGGTCGCCTGGCGCGTCACGAGCCAACGGGCGATGACAGTCTGTGTGAGCAGATCATCGAGAGCGGCACCCCCATCGCCGAGCTTGAATCCAGAGTGCTTGCTCTTGCGGTGGACAGACATGGCGGCAATCTCTCGGCCGCCGCACGCCATCTGGGTTTGACGCGGGCACAACTGGCCTATCGCCTCAAGCGCGCTGCGGCTGGTGTTGACCCCGCTCAGGAGGGTGCCACATGAGTGCGGATGACGCCACCCTCAATGCCTATCTGCCTGTGGCAGATCAAGGCGCCAGCAGCTCGCCGGCTGCAGACGAAGAAACCCCGCGCACACAGGTCGAACGCGCTTACCGTTCGCTGCGCCACGACATCATCCATGGTGGACGGCTGCCAGGTGAACGCCTGAAGGTGGAGCATCTTCGTCAGGAATATGGCGTGGGTGCCGGCACACTGCGCGAGGCGCTGGCCTTGCTGCTCTCTGATGCACTGGTCACGATGGAGGGGCAGCGCGGCTATCGGGTGGCCCGCATATCACTGCAAGACCTGCGCGACCTGACCGATACCCGCGTCATGCTCGAGACGCATGCCTTGCGCCAGAGCATCCGCCATGGCGATGACCGCTGGGAGGCACAGCTGGTCGCCGCCTTCGAGCAGCTCAGGGTCATCGAATGCGATGACAACGGACTCGACCCCGTCCTGTGGGAGCAGGCCAACCAGAGGTTCCATCACGCCCTTATCGCCAACTGCGGCTCTGCCTGGACGCACCACCTGCTCGGCGTGCTGTATCGGCACGGTGAGCGCTATCGTCATGTGGCCATTCGCCTGGGGGCCGTCTCCAAACTGCACCGCGACGTGCATGTCGAGCACGTCAACATCTACAAGGCAGCTGTTGCGCGACAGGAAGCCCGCGCCGCTCTGGCGCTGGAGTCACATATCCGCCTGACCTGTGAATTGCTGATGGAGCACGCCCAGCGCTTCGACCAGCGCAACGACCTGCCCTCTCGTATCTGATGAAGCGGCCTGCCCCGCGCAGCGTCAGCGCCCGCCAGCCAGAACCGGGAACAGCTTGGTCAGGCCGCCGGCCATCACCTCCACTGCCAAGGCCGCCAGGATCAACCCCATCAGTCGCGTCATCACGTTGATCCCCGTCTGACCCAGCGCCTGGGAGATGGGCCGGGCCATGGAAAAACACAAGGCTGTCGCCAGGCCAACCACCACCCCATAGCCGACCAGAGTGACCTCCTGCAGCACCGTCTTGGCCTGGTTGGCAAAGATCACCACGGTCGACATCGTCGCCGGGCCGGTGAGCAGCGGAATGGTGAGCGGGACCACGGCAATCGACACGCGCGAGTCCGAGTCGTCGACGTTCTCAAGGTTCTCGTTCGAATTGGTCTTGACCTCGGCCGGCCGGGAACTCAGCATGGCCAGCGCCGACGACAGCAGCAACATGCCGCCACCGACCTGAAAGCTGGCCAGCGAAATACCGAAGAAAGACAGAATCTGCAAACCCAGCAAGGCGCTGGTCGCAATCACCACAAAGGCCGAAAAGGCAGAGACCACTACAGTCCGGCGTCGCTGAGCGACCGAAAAGCCCTGGGTGTAGTGAATGAAGAAGGGGACGATGGCTAGCGGGTTGACCACGGCCAGCAGAGTCACAAGAGGCTTGAAATCCATGTCCGCCATTGTGAGGCCAAGAGGGCCGGCCGGCCAGAGGGCTGTCGCTTCCCGCGCGTATGATCGCCACGATGGAGGCAAGCCGTGCCGCAGGGGCGTCGGCCGTCAGTCCCGCCGCCCATCCCGGGCTTGAGGTGAAAAAGATGAAGAAATGGAAGTCATTCACGATGGCGCTGCTGATGGCGTCGCCCTCCGTGTGGTCGGCCGATCCCATGACCGATGCGATGCAAGTCGCTTATGCGCCCTACAGGGCTGCATTGTTCGCCACCAACAGCGGCTCCGCAGCCGAGGCCGGCAAAGCGGTAGAGCAGGGGCAGGCCCAATGGGCAAAGGTGGTCAAGCGTTTCGGCGCCAAACCGGTGGCCCCCTATGACAAAGACCCCGAAGTGGACAGTACGTTCAAGGCGGTCTCGGGTGTTTACGCCAAGGCCAAAGCCGAAGTGCAGGAAGGAAAGCTGGGGCAGGCGCACGAGACACTCGAGCGGATTCGTGACCTTCTGGCGGGACTGCGCGAGCGCAACCAGGTGATCGTCTTCAGCGACCACATGAACGCATACCACGCCGAAATGGAGCACATGATCGTCGAGGGCCCCGTCTGGCTCAAGTCGGAGGACGGCTTGTCCCGGGTACAGTCGCAGACAGGTGTGCTCGCCTACCTGGCTGCGCAACTGGCAGCCAAGGCGCCTGCTGCGCTCTCATCGGACGCGGCATTTGAGCAAGCCCTGGCCGCGGTACAGAAGTCGGTTGCCGATATGGGGCAGGCCAGCGCCAGTGGTGACCGGGCGGCGATCAAAGACGCCATCAAGGGCCTGAAGAAGCCCTACAGCAAGCTGTTCCTGAATTTCGGTTGAGCCATTGCCAGGCCAGGCGGGCGGTCAGACCACGGTCTCAGGCCTGGTCGCCCGGTTTCGCGCCCGGCTCGCGCCGCCGGAACATGCCATAGCCTTCCATGTGCAGCACCTTCTCGTCCCTCTGGTTGAACATCTCCCAGACGGTGCGTACCAGCCCCACATCCGGTCGTTTGCTCATGGGCCGCTTTTCCGTGATGGTGTGCTGCAGACGCAGCACGTCGCCCGGGTAAACCGGCTTGGTCCATTTCAGCGCCTCCAGCCCCGGAGATCCCAGGCTCGAAGTCTCGTGCAGAAAGTTCGTCACCATCAGCCGCATCGCCATCGCGCAAGTGTGCCAGCCGCTGGCACTCAGCCCGCCAAACACCGACGCCTTGCCCGCTTCCTCGTCCAGGTGAAACGGCTGCGGGTCGAACTGACTGGCAAAGGCAATGATCTCCTCCTTGGTCGGCGACATGCTGCCCAGGTCGCGCTTCTGCCCAACGTCCAAGTCTTCCCACCAGATCTTGATGTGTGGGCTTTGTTCAGGAGTGGTGGCTGTCATGAAATTCCTTGTTGGATTGGTCTATTGCTGAGGCATTTGCAGATGCGCACGATCCGGCGCCGGGCCGCCCCAAGCCGGATCAGCCCCCTTGGGGGGCAGCGACCCGTGAAACGGCGGAGCGTGGGGGCCTAGCGTGGGGGCCAACTTTACTAGCGTGGGGGCCAACATCCCTACCGTCCACCACTCACATCCAGCAACGACATCGTCGTATAACTCGCGGCATCCGAGAGCAACCACACAATCGCCTCGGCCACTTCATCGGCAGTACCGCCGCGCTTCATGGGCACCAGGTGCTTCAGGTCATTCACCCGGTCTGGCAATCCGCCCGACGCATGAATCTCGGTTTCGATCAGACCTGGGCGAACGGCATTGACGCGGATGTTGTCCTCTGCCAGTTCGCGCGCCAGGCCAATCGTCAGCGAATCGATCGCTCCCTTGGAGGCTGCGTAATCCACATATTGCCCGCCCGAGCCCAGCCGCGAAGCTGCGCTCGATATGTTCACGATGGCACCGCCGTGCCCACCCAGGGCAGGGCGCATGCGCTTGATCGTTTCGCGGGCGCACAGCATGGAGCCGATCACGTTGATGTCGAACATCCTTCGCCAGCGCTCAACGCTCATGTCTTCCAGCCGGGCAGACACATCCACCACACCGGCGTTGTTGACCAGGCCGTCCAGGCGCCCGAACCGGGTGTCGATGGCTTCAAACATGGCCAGCACCTGCGCTTCATCCGCTACATTCGCCTGAAATCCTTCGGCTTCGCCACCGGCTGCCCGGATGGCAGCGACCACCTCGGCAGCCGCGTCAGCGCGCCCGGCGTAGTTCACGGCCACGCGCCAGCCGTGCCTGGCTGCCAGGGAAGCAGTGGCAGCCCCAATGCCCCGGCTGGCACCGGTGATGAGCAAGACCTTGTTCATGTCACCCCCATGATTCGGTTGAGATTGTGCGCTGGCCTGTCAATGACCGGCCACATCATGTATGGTTTCTCGGACTGTTTCATCGACGGTATCGCATTCGCGGCCGGTTGGTGGGTCGCGCACTGGACGCCCCCGTCCTGGCCAAGGGAAAGTCTCTTGCTGCCACAGGGTCATTTCCCCAGTGTGTTCTTTTTCATTTCAGCCAAGAGGAGTCACAGGCATGGGCAAGTTTGTCGATCTGACGTCGAGCGACGGTTTCACATTTCCGGCCTATGTGGCGGAACCATCTGGCCCTGCCAAAAGCGGCCTGGTGGTGTTGCAGGAGATTTTTGGCGTCAATTCGCACATCCGCGCTGTCGCCGATGGATATGCCGCCGATGGCTACTTGGTGGTGGCCCCTTCGACCTTTCATCGTGCCAAGCAGGGCGTCGAGCTGGGCTACAGCGAAGACGACATGAAGACCGGCTTCGGGCTCAAGACGGCGGTTGAAGAGCTTCCCCCACCCGGGGTGATGGTGGACATCCAGGCCGCCATCAACCATGCGGCGTCAGCCGGCAAGGTGGGCATCGTTGGTTATTGCTGGGGCGGCTTGCTGTCCTGGCGTTCAGCCTGTCAGCTCAAGGGGCTTGCTGCCGCGGTCACGTACTACGGCGGTGGCATGACGGTCGATCCACAGTTGTCCATGCAGGCCCAGGTGCCCGTGCTGTCACATTTCGGCGATCAGGATCACTGGATCACGCTTGACACCGTCGAAGCCTTCCGGCAGGGCCACCCCGACGTGGAAGTGCATGTCTACAAGGCCAACCACGGCTTCAATTGCGACCAGCGCGGCGCCTACAACGCGGAAGCAGCCAAGCTGGCCCGCGAGCGCACCCTGGCCTTCTGGGCAAAGCATCTCGCTTGATCTGATCTGTAGAGCCAGGCCGGTCAACGTCCGGTTCTGGCGAGCAGCCGCTTGCGCCAGAACAGGCCGCCGAGCATCAGGCTGATCATTCCCATGATGGCCAAAGCCCACCAGAACCCTTCGGGCTGGTGAATCCAGGGCAGGAAATCGAAGTTCATGCCGAACACAGCCGCAATCAGGTTCAGCGGCAAGAAGATGGCTGTGATGGACGTGAGCGTTCGCATGATGTCGTTGGTGCGGTTGCTCTGTGCCGAGAAGTGCATCTGGACCGCCGTCTCGGCGCTTTGCTCCAGCCGGTGCACATGGTGAATCACGCGCTCGATGTGTTCCAGCACATCACGGCTGCGCACCTTGAGCAGTTCCAGCCCCCGGTGTCCACCAAAGTGTTCGCTGTGCCCCTCGACCACCTCCCAGCCGGCCAGCGATTCAATCCAGTCCTGCACGGCCGCACGCTGGTCTTCGCCGATCTCGATCAGCTGGTGAAGAATGATGCGGGCATCCAGCAATGATTTCCAGTTGTTGAAACGCGAGTTGGCCTTGAGCAATTCCGATTGCCAATGGTCGAGCTGCTTGGTCAGCTCGCGCCGCAACTCCAGATAGCCGTCCACCATCAGGTTGACCAGCCGCAGCATCAGGTCCGCCGGGCTGGTTGGTATCTGGTTGATGTTGCCCCGTGTCGGGTGGTTGGCTGCGTTGAGCAATCGATTGGCATACTGGTTGAGCACCGCACTGCCAGCGGGATGCACGCTGATGAGCACGCGGTCGAACACCGCAAAACCCACCGGGCTGGTGTCGATGCGCCGAAGCACCGGAGGGCCGCCACGCCGCTGGAGCTCGGAAGGGTCCCGGGGGGCCAGTACCTGATCCGTATCGCCATCGCTGGCGGCCAGCCGTCTGAACACCAGCACGTCGTACTCGGATGTGTAGTCGAAGGTGGATGGCAGATGCCCGTTGAGCAAGTCCGCTACATGGGGCTCCAGCAGTGTGGTGCCGCAACTGCGAAGCAGGAACTGCTGCAGCGCCTCAAGCTCCACCTCCAGTTCCCGGCGTCCGCACGCCACCCACACAAAGCCATTGTCCGGCACGGCTTCAGGCAAATCTGCCGATTCCTGGATCTGGCCTCCGCCGAGTTTGAACACCCGCATGTTGGTTGACCGTGTGCGTTGTCAGGCGTCGCGCAGCAGCCGGGCTGCGTCACGGGAAAAATAGGTCAGGATGCCATCGGCGCCTGCCCGCTTGAAAGCCAGCAGGCTCTCCATCATCACGGCGTCATGGTCGAGCCAGCCGTTTTGCGCCGCCGCCTTGAGCATCGCGTATTCGCCACTGACCTGGTAGGCAAAGGTCGGCATGCGGAACTCATCTTTCACGCGCCGCACGATATCCAGATACGGCATGCCAGGCTTGACCATCACCATGTCGGCGCCCTCGGCGATGTCCAGCGCCACTTCGCGCAGGGCTTCGTCGCTGTTGCCCGGGTCCATCTGGTAGACCTTCTTGTCGGCCTTGCCCAGGTTGGCTGCCGAGCCCACCGCATCGCGGAACGGGCCGTAGAAGGCGCTGGCGTACTTGGCGCTGTAGCCCATGATGCGGGTGTTGACTTGGCCGCTGGCTTCCAGTGCCTGCCGGATGGCGCCGATGCGGCCATCCATCATGTCGCTCGGCGCCACAATGTCCACGCCAGCCTCGGCTTGCGTCTGGGCTTGGCGCACCAGAATCTCTACCGTCGGGTCATTCAGGATGTAGTTGGACTCGTCGAGTACGCCATCCTGGCCGTGGCTGGTGTAGGGATCCAGCGCCACGTCGGTCATCACTCCCAGCTGCGGAAAACGTTGTTTCAACGCACGTACCACCCGTGGCACCAAACCGTCCGGGTTGGTCGCCTCCTGTCCGTCCGGAGTCTTCAGCGACTGGTCGATCACAGGAAACAGGGCCATGACTGGAATGCCCAGCTTCACGCAGTCTTCTGCCACGGGTAGCAGCAAGTCCAGGCTCAGGCGCTCCACGCCCGGCATGGATGCCACCGCTTCCTGGCGCTTTTCTCCATCCAGCACAAAGACCGGGTAAATAAAGTCCGCTGGTGACAGCCGGTGTTCGCGGACCAGATCGCGTGTGAAAGTGTCACGCCGAAGGCGGCGGGGGCGGGAGAGGGGGAACGGGGCAGGCGTTTGCATGGTCGTATTTTGTCAGGGCTGACAGGGAGCTCGTGTGAATGTCCTCAATTGCAGGCATGGTTGGACGTACGGTCGATTGTCATGCCCACGGCTGGGTGTGATGATATGCAACAGATTGAAAATGCGCCCGGAATGTGTTGAACTCAACCCCGTGGCAGTAAGACGATGGTATTTGTTTGCGCAGTCCGAGTCGGAGCAAACCTGCGCTTGCGCCACTTTGAGAGCTTCCACTGCAAAGGCAGCCGGCTGTCTGTAGTCACACAGCCGCTTCTGACAAACCGCGAGATACGACATGCCTACACAACAGAACAAAACCTCCACCTCTGACGCGGACAACTGGACGCTGGACCAGCATTGGCCCGAGCTCGTTTCCGGCTTTTCCGAACAGGTCACCGAGAGCATCAGCTTCTTGCAACACCAGCTCGACCAACTGGTGCAAAAAGGAAAACTCGGCCGAAACGAGCATCGCTCGCTGACGGTGACTGCCGAGCGCCTCAAGCTCGCGGGCGTCAGTGCCCAGCAGGTGGTCCGTTTCTACAGCGGCAAGATCCGCCAGTCGCACGAGAAAGTGAACATGGCCGACCTGGTCGAGGGTGTGTTGCAGGATCGCAAGCGCGAGCTCGCCATTCTGGGCATTGCCCTGCGGCGCAAGCTCAAACCGATCGAAGTGCTGATCGACCCGACCGTGGCACACACGTTTGTCAACACGCTGCTCGACTGGGCGCTGCCATATGGAGACCGGGTCGACGTGCGCATCGACCTCAACGACTGGCCTCAGCATGCCCGCTTCATGGTGCGCGTCTCCAACGACGGCACGCCACCGTCGTCCGACCACAACTACGACAATCTCAGCTGGATGCTGCTGCGCCAGATCGCCCAGACGGGTGGGGGCATCGAACTCAAGCGCGAGATCAAGGGTGACTTCATGGTGGTGACCGCCATGTTCCAGCGCACCGTGCAGGCGGTGGATGGCATTTCTGCCATTGACCTGGGGGATGACCAGTCTTCCATGTTCAAGTCGCTGGCCGGCAACTATGTGCTGACCATTTCACCGAGCCTGCAGATCCGCTCCGATGTGCGTGAAGCCCTGCGCGAAATCGGTATCACCTCGGACAGCGTCATGGACTTCGAGCAGGCACGCGATGCCATCCATTCACGAATGCCTAATCTTATTGTTCTGGATGCCGAACTCAAGGGTGACGCCTTCAATCGCTTCCGTGATGAGCTGTTGAAGGAAGTTTTCGAGTTTCCGTTTGTAGAAATTTCACCGGACGACAGCTCGTTCGATATGTCCGGATTTGGCGAATTCTCGATGGCAAAAGTCGGGAGAGGCAATATCCGCGAGGCTTTGGGCACAGCCGTGATGTTCGAGCTAGCCAAAGTGATGTGAAATATTTCCCAATAACACGGAAAATGAAAACACTGGTTTTACACCCTGTCAGATCTGACAGGTTGGGTGTGCACAGATCACAAAATATGCTGTAACATCCGTCCTGAGCTATCCGTTTGGAGACGCTCCCCGCTTTTCCTCCCTGAGCGGGTGCCTTAGTGTGTGACAGCAAAAAGGCTTGAAACCCGACCCCCCTGGGGTCGGGTCTTTTTTTGCCTGCGCATTTGGTACTTCCTCGTATCGCCGGGATGCACGGCACCGCTTCACGCACACACTTTCCCTTGAGCAGGCCCAGACTGCCGCTACACTGCCCGCATGCTCTGGGTCAAAGCCTTTCACATCGTCTTCATTGCCAGCTGGTTCGCTGGCCTGTTCTATTTGCCGCGCATCTTCGTCAATCTGGCCATGGTTCCGCCGGGGAGCGAAGCCGAGCGTCAGCGCCTGCTGCTCATGTCGAAGAAGCTCTTTCGCTTCATGACCATGCTGGCAGTGCCGGCCCTGGGACTGGGCCTTTGGCTGTGGCTGGGATATGGCATCGGCACGGGCTCCGGCAATGGCTGGATGCACGCCAAACTGCTGGTGGTGGTCCTGCTCCTTGGCTACCACCACGCCTGCTGGCTGCTGCTCAAGAAATTTGAGCGCAGCGAAAACCGCCGGTCCCACGTCTGGTTTCGCTGGTTCAATGAAGCCCCGGTGATCCTCATGGTGGTGGCGGTCCTGCTGGTGGTCATCAAGCCTTTCTGAGGCTGCGGGGCAGCGGCATCACCGTCGTCATGGTGCAGCGAACTTCCTCATGGGCACTGGCGGCATTGTTCGCCTTGCTGATCGCCTACGCCAGCCTGTATCCGTTCAGTGGCTGGCGCCTGCATCCGCAGCTGGACCCCTTGTCCTACCTTTGGCTGCCTTGGCCGCGCTACTGGACGGGCTTCGATCTCGTCGCCAACCTCCTGGGCTATGCCCCGCTGGGCTTTTTGCTGGCGTTGGGCGCCATGCGAGATCGCGTCGGCCGTGGGGGTGTGGCGCTGGCACTGCTGGCGCCGGCGGTCTATTCGCTTCTGATTGAGACCACGCAGAACTTTCTCCCCATGCGGGTTCCGTCCAATGTGGATCTGGGCCTGAATGCAGCTGGCGGCACCATGGGGGCATTCACTGCCATGCTGCTCGAGCGCATGGGAGGCTTGCAGCGCTGGTCTGCGTTTCGTGCAGCCTGGTTCCATCCAACGGCCCGCGCATCGCTGATCCTGCTCGCCTTGTGGCCCGTTGCCTTGCTCTATCCGACCTCGATTCCGTTCGCGCTCGGGCAGGTGGCGCGACGCATCGAAGCGGGGTTGGCCGACATGCTGGCGGGAACGCCGTTTCTGGCGTGGCTGCCGGCTGCGCCGGTGGGCGCGCAGATGAGCCAGATGACCGAATCCATCTGCGTCGGCCTGGGGCTGTGGGTCCCCGTGTGCCTGGGATATGCCGACATTCCCAGCGTCTGGCGCCGGCTGGTGTTCGCGCACGTGGTGCTGGCCCTCGGGCTGGCAGCGGTGAGCCTGTCCACGGCATTGAGTCTTGGTCCGGAGCATGCATGGTCCTGGCTGTCGCCGCCTGCGTTGCTGGGTTTTGCCATGGCCTGGCTGTTGTCCATGGGGGCGTTGGCTGCCGGGCGTCGTCTGGCTATTGTCTTCATGTTGCTGGCGCTGGCTGTCACGCTCAGCCTCATCAACCAGGCAGGATTCAGCCCTTACCTGGCGCAGAGCGTGGAAGTCTGGGAGCAAGGCCGCTTCATCCGGTTCTACGGTCTCTCCCAGTGGCTGGGCGCGCTCTGGCCGTTCGTTGCCCTTGTCTTTGGTGTGTTCTTGCTGGGGCGTCCGGGGGCGCCGCGAGCCTGAACTCCTACAATCGGCACATGGCTGACAAAGACACCCATCCGCAAAACGCCTCGTATTACGAGCGTCATATCTTCTTTTGCCTCAATCAGCGCGCCAATGGCGAAGCCTGTTGTGCGGATCACCGCGCCCAGGAGGCGTTTGACCGCTGCAAATCCCAGGCCAAATCCATGGGCCTGCTTGGCAAAGGGAAGGTGCGTGTCAACAAGGCGGGATGCCTCGATCGCTGTGCCGGAGGCCCGATCGCCGTGGTCTACCCGGAAGCGGTCTGGTACACCTTTGTCGACGAGTCCGATATCGACGAAATCGTCACCTCCCATCTTCGAGACGGCAAAGTAGTCGATCGTCTGGTCACGCCACCAGACGTGGGCCGATGAGAGCCCATACGGAGAAGCGCACGGTCGCAGGCCCGGCAGGCAGCATTGAAGTTGCTTTGGATTCGCCGGACGGAGCCGCCCGCGCCACCGCCGTGATCGCTCACCCGCACCCGGTGTATGGCGGCACCATGGACAACAAGGTCGTCCAGACGATCGCCAGGGCCGCTGTTGCAGAGGGATTGAAAGCAGTTCGTTTCAATTTCCGGGGTGTGGGCGCCAGCGCTGGCGAGTACGATGAGGGGCGTGGCGAGATCGACGACATGCTGGCCGTGATCAATGCCTGCGCCGCCGAAGGTCCCCTCGTCCTGGCGGGCTTCTCTTTCGGGGCTTTCGTCACCAGTCATGTCATCGAGCGACTGCACACACATCGCGCGATCGGCCAGGTGGTACTGGTGGGGCCGGCGACCAGCCGCTTCGATGTGGCGGACATTCCCGAGGAACTCCACGAGCGCACGCTGATCATTCACGGCGAGCGCGACGACGTGGTCGAACTCTCCAGTACCATGGACTGGGCCCGTTCGCAGTCATTGCCCGTGCTGGTGGTGCCCGATGTCGGTCATTTCTTTCACGGTCAGCTGAACCTGCTCAAGGCAGTGGTCGCTCGTCACCTGAGGGCATGAGCATGCCGGTCAGCCCTGGCTTTTCATGAGGCCAGTCGGCGTGTCTGGCGCTTTTCAAACAATTTCATCCGTTCAAAAGGAACCGTCTTGTTCAAGAAATGGTTAGCGGTTGCATTGGCAACCTTGTTCGTCAGTCTGCAGGTCCATGCCGTGGTGCCGCAGCCGCCGGAAGTGGCGGCCAAGGCCTACATGCTGATCGATGTCACCTCGGGTCAGGTTCTGGCCTCCCGTGACCCGGACAAGCTGGTCGAGCCCGCCTCCCTGACCAAGCTGATGACCGCGTACATCGTGTTCGATGCGCTGCGATCGGGCAAGATCAAGCTCGACCAGACCTTCGAGGTCAGCGAGCGGGCCTGGAAGATGCCGGGCTCCCGCATGTTCATCGAGCCCAAGATGCAGATTCCGGTGGAAGACCTGCTCAAGGGCATGATCGTCCAGTCCGGAAACGACGCCACGGTGGCGCTGGCCGAAGGGGTTGGCGGCAGTGTCGAGCGCTTTGTGGGCCTGATGAACGAGCAGGCCAAAGTGCTTGGCATGAGCGACACCAGCTACAAGAACCCGGAAGGCCTGACAGCTCCGGGACACATCACCTCTGCCCGGGATCTGGTCAAGCTCTCGCTCAGGCTCATGAAGGACTTTCCGGAGTACGTCGGCTTCTACGCCATTCAGCGCTACCGCTACCCCGGCACGCCGGCAGCCAACGACACCAACCGCAACATGCTGTTGTTTCGCGACCCCACGGTCGATGGCCTCAAGACGGGCCACACCAGCGCGGCGGGCTACTGCCTGGTGGCCACGGCCGCACGGGAGGTGCCTTCACTGGGCGCAGGGGCCGAAAACAAGCGCCGCTTGCTGAGCGTGCTGCTGGGCGCAGCCAGCGAAAATGCCCGGGCGGCTGAGAGTCAGAAACTGCTGAACTGGGGCTACACCGCTTATGACGCCGTGCGCCTGTTTGGCCCGGGGCAGCCGGCATCGACGCCGCGTGTCTGGAAAGGCAAGTCCGATACCGTCAACCTGGGGTTGACCGAAGGGGTGGTGGTCAGCGTCCCGGCGGGCGAGGGGGCCAGTCTCAAGACCGAGGTGGCGCGTCCGGATCCCCTGGTGGCGCCCTTGCAAAAGGGGCAGATGCTGGGAACCCTGCGCGTCAAGCTGGGTGACGGTACGCCAGTGACAGAGATTCCACTGCAAGTGCTCGAGACCGTCGAAGAGTCGGGCGTCTTTGGCCGCGCCTGGGACGCACTGCGCCTCTGGATTCAGTAAGTTCAGGTGCGGCAACCATTTGAACGCGGGCGTCTGGCTGACAGCGTTTACTCACTTTTCTGCCATTCGTCGCCGTGCATTCGCAGCTATTGTGCGGCTGCAGCACAAGTGATACAGTAGAGGGCTTTTCGGAATTTTCCGAAGGGATTTCTTTTTTCGCATTTTTTCTAACGTTTAGGGACGTTAAGCAAAGAGGTTTTTATGCCAACCATCAACCAACTCGTGCGCCAGGGTCGTGCGGTCGAAAAGATCGCTTCGAAGAGCCCGGCCATGGAAAACTGCCCGCAGCGTCGTGGCGTGTGCACCCGTGTGTACACCACGACGCCCAAGAAGCCAAACTCCGCTCTGCGTAAGGTCGCCAAGGTTCGCCTGACCAACGGATTCGAAGTCATCTCCTACATCGGCGGTGAAGGCCACAACCTCCAGGAACACAGCGTTGTGCTGGTTCGTGGCGGCCGTGTGAAAGACCTTCCCGGTGTTCGCTACCACATCGTCCGTGGTTCGCTGGACCTGCAAGGCGTGAAAGACCGCAAGCAGGCGCGCTCCAAGTACGGTGCCAAGCGTCCCAAGAAAGCCTAATTTTCATCAACACATTCGGGGTTTGTTGCCGTCTGGCTGGCGGTGCAAACGAAGTGACCCAGGTTCCGTCAGTCGGACGGGTCGAGTAAGTGAGGGTTCCCAATGTCCCTCGAGGTGTCGAAAGACGCCAACTGAAGCAAATAGAGGTAAACAATGCCACGTCGTCGCGAAGTCCCTAAACGTGAAATCCTGCCGGATCCAAAGTTCGGCAATGTCGAGCTCGCCAAATTCATGAACGTGATCATGTTCGGCGGCAAGAAAGCAGTAGCCGAGCGCATCGTGTACGGTGCCCTCGACCAGATCGAGCAAAAGTCCGGCAAGGACCCGCTCGAGGTGTTCACCACCGCCATCAACAACGTCAAGCCGATGGTCGAGGTCAAGTCCCGCCGCGTCGGTGGTGCCAACTACCAGGTGCCAGTTGAGGTTCGTCCCATCCGTCGTCTGGCTCTGTCCATGCGCTGGATCAAGGAAGCGGCCAAGAAGCGCAGCGAGAAGTCCATGGCCCAGCGCCTGGCCAACGAGCTGATGGAGGCCACCGAAGGTCGTGGCGGCGCCATGAAGCGCCGCGACGAAGTGCACCGCATGGCCGAAGCCAACCGCGCCTTCAGCCACTTCCGTTTCTAATTTTTCGTCTCAACGCCTGTTGTTGGGTGTGCCCCGCCTCGGCGGGGCTTGGCCGTTTGGCCGTTACATCCTGCACCGGGCGTGCCGTACATCTACCAAGGAATCACCATGGCACGTACCACGCCTCTTGAGCGCTACCGCAACATCGGTATCTCGGCGCACATCGACGCCGGCAAGACCACGACCACCGAGCGCATCCTGTTCTACACGGGTGTGAACCACAAGATCGGTGAAGTGCACGACGGCGCCGCCACCATGGACTGGATGGAGCAGGAACAGGAGCGTGGCATCACGATTACCTCCGCTGCCACCACCTGCTTCTGGAAAGGCATGGAGCTCAACTACCCTGAGCACCGCTTCAACATCATTGACACCCCCGGCCACGTGGACTTCACCATCGAGGTGGAGCGTTCCATGCGCGTGCTCGACGGCGCCTGCATGGTCTACTGCGCAGTGGGCGGTGTTCAGCCTCAGTCCGAAACTGTCTGGCGTCAAGCCAACAAGTACAAGGTGCCACGTCTGGCCTTCGTGAACAAGATGGACCGTACCGGTGCCAACTTCTTCAAGGTCGTTGACCAGATCAAACTGCGCCTGAAGGGCAACCCTGTGCCCGTGGTCATTCCAATCGGCGCAGAAGAGAACTTCAAGGGCGTGGTCGACCTCATCAAGATGAAAGCCATCATCTGGGACGAGGAAACCCACGGCACCAAGTTCGACTACGTCGACATTCCTGCCGAGCTGGCCGACCAGGCTGCCGAGTGGCGCGAGAAAATGGTGGAAGCCGCTGCTGAAGCCAACGAAGAGTTGATGAACAAGTACCTGGAAGAGGGTGATCTCTCCGAGGACGACATCAAGCTGGGCATCCGCACCCGCACCATCGCTGTTGAAATCCAGCCAATGCTGTGCGGCACCGCTTTCAAGAACAAGGGTGTGCAGCGCATGCTGGACGCCGTGATCGACTTCCTGCCTTCCCCGGTGGACATCCCTCCAGTGGGTGGCACCGACGAAGACGAAAAGGAAGTGACCCGCAAGGCCGACGACGGCGAGAAGGTTTCCGCTCTGGCATTCAAGCTGATGACCGATCCGTTCGTGGGTCAGCTGACCTTTGTCCGTGTGTATTCCGGCGTCCTCAAGAAGGGCGATACCGTCTACAACCCGATCAAGGGCAAGAAAGAGCGTATCGGCCGTATCGTTCAGATGCACGCCAACACCCGTCAGGAAGTCGAAGAAATTCGCGCTGGCGACATCGCCGCCTGCGTGGGCCTGAAGGAAGTGACCACCGGTGAAACCCTGTGCGATCCGTCCGCCATCATCACGCTCGAGAAGATGGTCTTCCCTGAGCCTGTGATTTCCCAGGCGGTGGAGCCAAAGTCCAAGGCCGACCAGGAAAAAATGGGTCTGGCACTGGGCCGTCTGGCTGCAGAAGATCCTTCTTTCCGCGTTCAGACCGACGAAGAATCCGGCCAGACCATCATCTCCGGCATGGGCGAGCTGCACCTCGAGATCATCGTTGACCGCATGAAGCGCGAGTTCAACGTCGAGGCCAACATCGGCAAGCCACAGGTGGCCTACCGCGAAACCATTCGTGGCACCGTGGAAGAAGCCGAAGGCAAGTTCGTTCGCCAGTCCGGTGGTAAGGGCCAATACGGCCACGTGGTCTTCAAGATCGAGCCACAGGAAGCCGGCAAGGGCTTCGAGTTTGTCGACGCCATCAAGGGTGGTGTGGTGCCTCGCGAATACATCCCTGCCGTTGGCAAGGGTGTGGAAGAAGCACTGAACACCGGTGTTCTGGCTGGCTACCCGGTTGTGGACGTCAAAGTCACGCTGCACTTCGGTTCGTACCACGACGTGGACTCTTCCGAGCAGGCCTTCAAGATGGCTGCCATCTTCGGCTTCAAGGAAGGCTGCCGCAAGGCTCAGCCCGTCATCCTCGAGCCCATGATGGCCGTGGAAGTCGAAACGCCTGAAGAGTACGCAGGTAACGTGATGGGTGACCTCTCTTCCCGCCGTGGCATGGTCCAGGGCATGGAAGACATGGTTGGCGGCGGCAAGGCCATCAAGGCCGAGGTGCCACTGTCCGAGATGTTCGGTTACTCCACCACGCTGCGCTCCATGTCGCAAGGTCGTGCTACCTACACGATGGAATTCAAGCACTACAGCGAAGCTCCTCGCAACGTGCAGGAAGCCATCGTCGCAGCGCGCGCCAAGTGATCACCAGGAGCCGCGCCTTCGGGCGTGGCTCCTCTCCATTTGTCTTCGGCAGCCCTGCGGGGTTGGTTTGTTGCCCGTGACGAACCTTTGCCGGAGACGTTAAACAAACACGGGCTTTGTTCTTTTAGAGGAAATTTGC